>CAWIRN010000011.1:0-201665 GCA_963838535.1 uncultured Solirubrobacterales bacterium | reverse complement strand
CCGAGTCACTGGAGGGGATCCGGTGCCTGTCGACATCGGGGATCGACCAGACCGCGCCGTTCTGCCTGCTGCTGCTCGGCCAGCCGACGTTGCGCCGCAAGCTGCGCAACGGCACGTTCACCGCCTTGGATCAGCGGATCGCGGTCCGCTACGCGATCAGCGGCCTGGACCTGAAGGAGACGACCAGCTACGTGCAGCACCACCTCGCGCTCGCGGGCCGCTCCGACACCCTGTTCTCCGACGACGCGATCGGCCTGATCCACAGCACCTCTCGCGGCCTCCCGAGGTTCGATCAACAACCTCGCCGTCGCCGCGTTGGTCGCCGCGTTCGCTGCCAAGCAGGCGATCGTCGACGAGAGCTCGCCCGCGCCGCGGTCGCTGAGATGTCCGCCGAATGACCGAGCGCGTGCTGTCGCTGCTTGACCAGTCCGGCGACCGGCAGCGGAGCGTCGAGCTGACGCTGCCGGTCCCCGACGGCTGGCCGGCACCGCCACAGCCCGCGGCGTATCACGGGCTTGCGGGCGAGATCGTCGGCGCGATCGCGCCGAACACGGAAGCCGATCCGGTCGCGATCCTCTCCCAGCTACTGGTCGCGTTCGGTGCCGCGACCGGTCGCGGCGCATGGTTCCAGGTCGAAGCGACCCGCCATCACCCGAACGAGTTTCTCGTGTTGATCGGGGACTCAGCTCGCTCCCGGAAGGGATCGTCATGGGATCACGTGCACCGACTGATCGCCGGCGCTGACCCCGCGATCACCGCCCGGATCCTCACCGGTTTGAGCAGTGGCGAGGGTCTGATCCACTCAGTCCGCGATCCCGTCGGCCAAGACCCAGGCGCCAGCGACCGGCGATTGTTGGTGATCGAACCAGAGTTCGTCAGCGTTTTGAAGAATGTCAGCCGCGAGATCTCCACTTTGTCGCCGACGTTGCGCTCAGCGTGGGACGGTCGCCCGCTCGCGATCCTGACCCGGACCGCGCCCGCGCGCGCGAGCGGCGCACATCGCGGTGATCGGTCACATCACCGCGACCGAGCTGCAGCATCACATCAACCCCGTCGAGCTCGCCAACGGGCTGCTGAACCGCTTCCTGCTGCTCGGCTGCCGCCGTGTGCGGCTGCTGCCCGAAGGCGGCGACCCCGACCCGCTGGGCCGCACCGGCCTGGACCGCCGGCTCCAAGCGACGCTCCACACCGCCCGCAACGCCGGACAAATCCGCCTCTCGCCACCGCCCGGCACGCCTGGACAGACACCTACCAACAACTCGCCGAACCCCGGCCCGGGATCGCCGGCGCGATCAGCGCCCGCGCTGAAGCGCACACCATCCGCCTCGCGCTCCTCTACGCCCTGCTCGACAACGACCGGCAGATCCAGCCCGTCCACCTGACCGCCGCGCTCGCGCTCTGGGACTACGCGCAACGCTCCGCCGTCTGGGCGCTGGAGCGCACCACCGGCAACCCGCTCGCCCACCAGATTCACACCGCGCTGACCCACGCGCTCCCCGACGGACTGACCCGCACCCAGCTGCGCGACTTGCTGCACCGCAACCCCACCACCCACCAGCTCGACCACGCGCTCGCCGCGCTCGCCAACGACGGCAAGATCACCAGCAGCCGCGTCCTCACCGCCGGCCGCCCCGCCGAGCTCTGGACCGCCGCCCCAGCTCCCGGCGCCTGACCCGCCACCAGCTACGCGGCGAGTGGGTCGGCATCGCTCGCCCCCCACCAACCCCTCGCCCGCCAGCACGCCGCGCCAACCTCGACCACCCCCCACGTGGCGAGCGATCACAGCGAGAGCGAAGCGGGTCACAAACGCGCGACGCACAACGCACGCCCCCGAACCCGGCGCCCTCATCGCCGCCGTTCCCGGCACTCACCGTCCACCCCCCTTTGAACGTTTCAACGTTCGAACGTCAGAGCAATCCATCACCACGAACAACAGCGCGACCACGCCCAAAACGAGCGGCGCAGACGCCGAGGTTCGTGAGTGGGAGCCGTCTGCGGGTGCGCCCTGGTGAACTTTGGCGTTGTGGTTCGCGGGGCTGGAACCAGAACGCCAAAGTTCGTGGCGGCGCGTGCGGATGAACGTTGCGGCGTACCTTCCCGCGTGCTCCCGCGGGTGTGGGGGTGCTGGGGCGTCTTCGCGGCGGAGCGTGGTGGTGCTAATGCTCGCCGAAGAGCTTGGTGTTGGTCTGCTCGGAGAAGAACCGTGAGGTGATCGTCTTCTTGCGCGTGTAGAAGTCCACGGCGTCGGTGCCGTGGGCGTGGAGGTCGCCGAAGAATGAGGCCTTCCAGCCGGAGAAGGGGAAGAACGCGACCGGGGCGGCGACGCCGATGTTTACGCCGACCATGCCGGCCTCGACGTCGTGGCGGTAGCGGCGGACCGCGGCCGCGGACTCGGTGAAGATCGATGTCCCGTTGCCGTAAGGGCTGGCGTTGACGATCTCGATCGCCTCGGCGAGGTCGGCCGCTTGGATGATCACGAGCACGGGACCGAACACCTCCTGTTCGACGACAGCCATGTCTGGGCGTACGCCGGTGAGGATGGTCGGCCCGACGAACGCGCCCGGATCGTCGCGGCCGCGCCGCCCGTCGACGGCGAGCTCAGCGCCCTCGGCGACTGCCGCGTCGATGGCGTTTTCGATCCGCGCTCGCGCCTGGCAGGAGATCACCGGCCCGACGGCGACATCAGGATCGAGGCCATCGCCGACCCGTAGTTCGGCGGTCGCGGCGACCAGTGGCTCCAGGAGCGCGTGGGCCGCGTCCGCCACCGTGACGACGACTGACCCGGCCATGCAACGCTGACCGGCGGCGCCGAACGCGCTGGTGATGATGCCTTCGACGGTCCGGTCGATCACGGCGTCGGGCATGACCACCATGTGGTTCTTGGCCCCGCCCAGCGCCTGCACGCGCTTGCCGTGCGCGGCAGCGGTGGCGTAGACGTGCTTGGCGACGGGGGCGGAGCCGACGAACGACACCGCGTCGATTCCCGGCGACTCGAGGATCGCGTTGGCCACCTCGGCATCGCCGTTGACCAGGTTGACCACGCCGGCAGGGAGGTCGAGCCCGTCGATGATCTCGAACACGCGGTTCTGGGTCAGCGGCACCTGCTCGGAGGGCTTGAGCACGAACGTGTTGCCGGTGGCGATCGCGAACGGCAGGAACCAGAACGGGACCATCGCCGGAAAGTTGAACGGCACGATCGCGGCGCAGACGCCGACAGGCTGGCGGATCGTCTCGCAGTCGACGTTGGTGGCCACGTTCTCCAGCACGCGGCCCTGCATCGTCGTCGGTACCGCGGTCGCGGCCTCGACCATCTCGATCATCCGGTCGACCTCGGCCCCCGCGTCCGCGAACGTCTTGCCCATCTCGGTCACGACGAGGCGGGCGAGTTCGTCGCGCTCCTCGACCAGCCGCTGACGCAGGGAGAACAGCCAGCGCGCGCGCTGGATCGTCGAGTGCGAGCGCCACGCGGGGAACGCCGCGCGAGCGGCGGCCACGGCCTCCTCGAGATCATCGGGCCCCGACAGGGGCACACGGGCCAGGACGCTCTGATCGGCCGGGTTGACCACGTCGAGGACGCGATCGGTGTGGGGCGCCACCCAGCGCCCACCGATGTAGTTCCTGATCGTCCGGATCTGCGTGGCGCTGGTGGGTTCGGTCTGGGTCGTAGCCATGCGTGATCTCCCAACGGCGGCTTGAATAGGTGTAAGCGCTCGGTGGAGAGCCGCCGGCGTCACCCCTCAGACGGCCGCGCTTTCCTCCTCGGGCTCCTCATACCATCGCACTCGGTCGCCGACCCGGTTGCGGATCCGCCAACGCTGGGACTTCGGCGCGGCCTGCACCCGTTCCCACAGTTGCTGGAGGCGCTCAGAGATCGTCGTGCGGTGATCGGCGGGCAGCTCACTCGCCGCCAGGTCGGCGTCGCAGCGCTCGACCGTCCCCTTGCAGGTTCGCCACAGGCCCCAGTCACGTGCGCACAGGTCGGCCACGAACGCCGACTCAATGCCCGATCCGCCCGCCCCGTCCAGCTCGTGGTGAAAGCACAGGTTGTAGATGTCGCGCTGGTCGCGCTGGGTCAGCTGGACGATCTGGAGCTTGGTCAGCAGGAGCTCCGCGAGCGGGATCGTCAGGGGGTCGCGGTCCAGGCGCGCGGAGATCGGAATCACATGGCACATCGAGAAATCGCCGACAAAGACGTCGAGCTTGCGGTCGTTGTCTGGATCGAAATAGAGCTGGCGGTGCGCTCCGTGCAGGGCGTTGAACATCTCGTCGGCCACATAGCCCTCCGCCTGCAGCAGCGAAGCGATCGCGCGGTTGCCACCGCGGGGCGTGACCAGGTCGATGTCCCCGACCGGACGCGGGAGGAGCGGCCGACCACCCGGAGCCTGGAGGCAGACCGCCGTGCCACCGAGAGCGCGGACAACCAGCCCCGCCTGGTCGGCCTGACCGACCAGTCTCCGAGCCTCGGCCACGGGGTCAGCCAACAGGCGCGCAGCGCCGTTGGCGTCGTTGCTTGATCGCTGGTTGCTGGCGGGGCTGGACATCATCCGGCGGTTAGGAGGAAGTCAAGGTAGCTGCCGTCGGCCGCGATGTCCACCACGGCACCACGCAGCAGATCCGCCGAGTAATCGCTGCCCGGGTTCAGGCACAGTGTTGAACCGATCACCTGCGCCCCGCGGGACTCGTGGATATGGCCGTGCAAACCGACAACCGGCTGATAGCGCTTGATCGCCTCGCGGACCGCCTTGCTGCCCACCGGGACCATGCTGGGGCGCCCGCCGCGGATCACCGGCTTGAGCGTGTCATCGAGCTCGGCGGCTTCGTCGAGTCCCGAGCCGTACGGGGGACAGTGGAAGTTGACCACCGTCGGGTGCCCGTCGGGGACCCGCTCCATCATCGCCGCGATGCGCTGCGCGAGCTCATCCTCCGAGTACTCGCGTTCGGTGTTCCAGGGGGTCGGCGTGACGTCCCCGAGGCTGGCCAGCAGCACCGGCCCGACCTCGCACAGCTCGCGCTCGGGGCACTCCACCCGCCGGGCGGCCCGCAGGACGGCGTCGATCTCCAGCGGATCGTCGTTGCCGGGCGTGATGATGCACCGCACCTCCGGCGCCAGGCGATCCGCCGCCAGCTCGCACCAGCGTTCGATCTGGGCCACGATCTCCTGGCGAAACAGCTGGTCGAGCACGTTTGCGTCCTCGCGGAGACGGGTGACCTCGTCGGCCGGCATCTGGACCGGATAAAAGCCCATGCGGTTGATGTCGGCCTCGAGTCGGTCAGCCTCGGCCACGGGCACCGTGACCCGCTCGCCGTGCACGTCGGCGCGTGAGCGATCCGTTGTCCTGGAGCACCGGGATCAATCCCTTGCCGGCGACGTCGCCCCCGAGCAGCAGGACGTCCGCCTCGTAGACCTTCGCCGCGGCGAGGAACTTGCGAAAGCAGCGCTCTGAGCCGTGAACGTCGGTGGCGAAGAAGATTCGCAGCGCGCGTTGCCGCTTGCCCTTTCGCTTGCTACCGCGCGACATTTCCTGCCCGAAGCCCCACTACTCGGGGGGCAGTTCACGCATCGCCATATCGAGGTCGAGCGAGTCGTTGCGCTTGCGCACGCTCCGGGCGATGAGATAGATGACCGGTCCGGCCAACAGCAGGACCACGAGCGTGATAATCGACTGGGCGTTGAACTTGCCGTAGACGTTGGAGTGAATGATCACTTCGATCACGGTGAACAGCGCCAGCACCGTCGTGGCCAGGCCGATCCAGGTGATCGTGGGGACGCCGGCCACCCGCTGGACGTCGGTCGCGCCGGCCTTGGTGACGAGGTCGGGGCGGCGCAGCGGCAGGAACGTCGCCGCGACCCCTCCGGAGAGCAGGATCAGCGCGAAGAACAGGCTCTCCAGCGCGACGATGTTGGTCAGCGTGACGTACACCTGCAGGATCGCGAAGGCGATGCTGACGATGAGCACGATCCCGATCGCGTTCATCGGCGCGTGGTTACGCTCGTTGATCTGGGCGATCTTGATCGGGAGCAGCCGGTCGAACGCCTGGGCGAACAGGACGCGCGTGGTCACCGCGATGAAGGCCAGGTTGACCGCGATCTCGGCGGCCGGGACCGCCACCGCGAAGAAGATCTTGCTGATCGGATCTCCCGACAGCATGACCCCGTAGCCGAGCCCCCCCGCCTGTGCATTGAGGCTGGTGATTGCGCCGTACACGGTCGGGTTGCCGGAACCCAGGTTCGCCTGGGCCTGCATGAAGTGAAGACCCGCGGTGTGACGGAGCAGCGCCCACACGCCCACCCACACCACGACGAGCACGCCGATGCTGATCGTCGAGGCCAGCAGGTAGGTGCGCCCCGGGCGGCGCAGCTCGCCGCCCACGTAGTACGAATACAGGACGCCGTTGTAGTTGAGCACCATGAACGGGATGATCCCGACCATCGCCGCGAACGCCGTGCCGTAGGCCAGGCCGGTCTTCGACCCCGCCGCGATCAAGGCCTGATAGGCGCCCACGTGGCCACTGCTGACGGCGAACGCATGAACGAAGTTGTTATGCGAGTGGTCCGCCAGCAGCAGCGCGAGCAGGAGGAACGCGACCAGCTGCACGATGATCAGGGCCAGGATGATCTGCGCCACGCGCCGGAGCGAGAAGATCGACAGCACGGCGCAGATGACCATCACGCCACAGCTGATCGCCGCAATCGCGCCGTTGCTGGTGACGTGGTTGGCGGCGTTGACCAGCGCCTGGCTATGGAATGCTGCGCCCAGCGAGGTGAGCATGAACGGGGTGAACGTCGCCGCAAAGTGGGCGTTGGCCGACAGCACCCAGGTGAACACGACGGCGATGGCCAGGCCCGCGACCGAGCCGGCGACGGGTGACACGATGCGCGAGAGGAACACGTACTCGCCTCCCGCGCGCGGGATGGCGGCGAGCAGATGGCGATAGGCGAACATCGCCACGAACCAGATGAACGCGGCGACCAGCAGCGGCAGGTAGAAGTCCGCCTTGGCGAACGAAGTCAGCCCGGCATTGAAGTTGATGAAGGTGTTGACGACGGCCACGGAGGCGAGCGAGATACCCACCGCCGCGGGGACGCCGAGCTCGCGGACGAGCCCCGATGCCTGCCGCGTGAACAACCCACCGGATGACCGACTAGAAGGACGCTCTGCCGCCGTCGCCATTGACCCTCCAGATCCCCGTGGAACGTTCCAGGCAACCTACCATCGGGTTGTGACGTTTGCAACCCCATTGTCTGCGGCTGGTAGGTTGGCCGCGTGGCGGACACGGCTGAGCGGGGTTCCAGCGCGTCTGGGGTCGTACTGCTGACGCTGGCGTCGGGCCAGTTCCTGATGACGCTCGACAGTTCGGTCATGAACGTGTCGATTGCCACCGTCGCCAAGGACGTCGACACGACCGTGACCGGGATCCAGACCGCGATCACCCTGTACACGCTGGTGATGGCATCGCTGATGATCACCGGCGGAAAGATTGGTCAGATCGTCGGCCGCAAGCGTGCATTCGCGATTGGGTGTGTCATCTACGGCTGCGGGTCGGCGATCACCGCCGTCTCACCGAGTCTCGGCGTATTGATCTTCGGATGGTCGTTTCTGGAGGGGATCGGCGCGGCGCTGATCTTGCCCGCGATCGTGGCGCTCGTGGCGTCGAACTTCCCGCGAGCGGGAAGGCCCCGCGCGTATGGGCTGGTGGCCTCCGCGGGCGCCATCGCGGTTGCGGCGGGCCCGCTCATCGGCGGGCTGTTCACCACCTACCTGTCCTGGCGCTGGGTGTTCGTGGGCGAGGTCGTAATCGTGTTCGGGATTCTCGCCCTGACCCGCCGCATGGCCGACGCGACGCCCGAGGCCCGAGTGCAACTGGATCTGGTGGGCACTGCACTATCGGCGGCCGGGCTCGCGTTGATCGTGTTCGGGGTCCTGCGCGCCGGGGAGTGGGGGTTTGTCCAGCCGAAGCCGGGGGCCCCGGAATGGATCGGCCTCTCGCCGTCCATCTGGCTGATGCTGGGCGGCGGGCTGGTCGTGTGGCTGTTCATCGGCTGGGAGAACCGGCGCATCGCGCACGGGAACGAGCCGCTCGTCAACCCGGCAATCCTCAAGAATCCGACGCTCCGCGGCGGCCTCACCTCGTTCTTCTTCCAGTACCTGCTGCAGGCGGGACTGTTCTTCGCGGTGCCCCTGTTCCTGTCGGTCGCGCTTGGGCTCTCGGCGATCGAGACGGGCGTCCGACTGCTCCCGCTCTCAATCACGCTGCTCCTGGCGGCGGCGGGCATCCCGAAGGTGCTTCCCAACGCGTCGCCGCGTCGGGTCGTCCAGGTGGGCTTCCTCGCGCTGTTCGCGGGCATCGTGATCATGGTGGGCGCGCTCGACGCTGGCGCGGGGGCCGACATCGTGACCTGGCCGATGCTGCTCGCGGGCCTCGGTGTCGGCGCCTTGGCGTCGCAACTCGGGAGCGTCACGGTGTCATCGGTGCCCGACGAGCAGAGCGGTGACGTCGGCGGGCTCCAGAACACGGTCACGAACCTCGGCGCGTCGATCGGCACCGCGCTGGCCGGCGCAGTGCTGATCGCCACCCTGAGCGCGTCGTTCCTGACCGGAATTCAGAACAACCCCGCCGTGCCGGCCGAGGTCAAGTCCAAGGCGCAGGTCGAGCTGGCGGCCGGTGTCCCGTTCGTCTCCGATGCGGACCTGAAAACCGCGCTCGATGATGCCGGTGTGCCGAAGCCGACAGCCGACGCGATCGTGGCCGAGAACGCGACCGCACGCCTCGATGGGCTGCGCTCGTCGATGTCGGTGCTCGGCGTGATCGCGTTGATCGCGCTGTTCTTCAGCCGCGGGATCCCAACCACACAGCCCGCCGCCGAACCGGAACCCCAGGCTGCAGCGTGACCTTCGCCGCTTGGTGGGCCGGTCCGTCAGCTCCCGGCTCGGCCCGCGGCCGGCCAGTTCTCGGCGTCACGTCCGCGGGGCGGGGGCTGCGGGCGCCCGCTCGTGGGGGCGGTCCGTCAGCTCCCGGCTCGGCTCGCGGCCGGCCAGTTCTCGGCGGCACGTCTGTGGGGCGGGGCCTGCGGGCGCCCGCTTGGTGGGGCGGTCCGTCAGCTCCCGGCTCGGCCCGCGGCGGGGCGGCGCCGAATGGCGAACAGCGGGGCGCCGCACTCGGGGCAGTAGCCCTCCCAACCCGGGCGACCGTTGGGGAGGGTGACCTCTCGGGCGTCGGCGATGGTGACCTTCTCGCCGCATACGCAGCGGCCCTGAGGGCCGCTGTCCGGCGGGTCTGGGTTGGGCGCGCTGGGCTCGACCATGTCCGACAAGCATATTGGCCAACGGCCCCGCCCCCGGGCTCAGGGGAGCTCGGCCTCGCCGCTCAGCTGGTGGCGGGGCAGCCCGTCGTCGGGCAGTGGGTAATAGTCGCCGGCTTGCGAGACGAACCAATGGCCGGCGATGCGTAGGCCGGTGGGATCGTCGAGCGTTCCCGCCGCGATGCTGATCGTCGCGCGCTCCGGGGGATCCCAGAACAGGCTCGACCCGCATTCGCCGCAGAACCCGCGTCGGGCCCGGGCGTCGCTGCGTGGGCTCTGGATCCAGCGCAGCCCGCGTTGCTCGCGGAGCACCAGATCGTCGCGGCGGGCGGCAGTGCTGGCCGACACGTGGCCGTGCCAGCGGCGGCACTCCTCGCAGTGGCAGATCAGCACGTCACGCAGCGGGCCTCGCACCTCGTATCTCACTGCCCCGCACAGACACTGTCCGGTCGCCACCGATCACCTCGCAGACTGGGGGATGGACCTCGCGCCCGGGGGTGGTCCCCGACGCAGGCGAGCACAGCCTAAGCCGATCTGGCGGTGTGCGAGGCGCAAGAACTCGACCACGCCCATCGAGCACGCGGATTACGCGCTCAGGTCGCTCATCAATTATCTATTCATCTGATTGACAAACAGCCGTGGCCCGCGCTCCGTCTGATGCGGTGACCACCGAACGGAGCTGGTGGAAACGCCGTTGGGCTGAGACCCAGCATGGCCTCAGCGAGCAGCGCAACGCGTACGGTTTGCCGGTTTGGTTGTTGATGCATGTGTATGCGTGCTTGTGCCTGATTGTCCTGGCGGAGAGGCCGGCGGAGCGGTCAGGGCTCTGTGTCGCGACTGGTGCGGCTTGAGCCCGCGCGGCGGCGTGACACGGGCCGGGTTCGGCCGGCGCGATACCTGTATGACCTGACAAATCGGCCGCGGGCACACGCGATTTCCGGCTGATGCATGCCTGACCTGCCGAAGCGGGAAAATCGTCAGCGACCGACGCGATTTGTCACGCAATCCAGGTCCCGGCGCCCGTGGCCGTCGTCCTGAACCCGATCCGAGCGACGAGATGGCTCAGCGGCCAGGGACCGCTGCTCACGGCGATCGGCCACCTGGCGGACGGGCGTGCAGCCACGCTCGGCGGGCGAGTGAGGGCAGTCACGGGTGTCCCGTCGATCGAAGCCGCCTCGGCCCGCCGCCTCGTGGCGGCCCGGATCCCGTGTCCCGAGGACCAAGGGCGGTCGCGCGACCGGAGCAGAGGACGGGAAAGGACCGGCGAATCGCTAACAGACGCGGAACTTCGCGCTCAGCGTCTTGGTCACCGTCAGAGTCGACGTGCCTTGAGGTCGTCTCGTGGTAGGAGATTTTGACCTTCAGTGTGTGCGAGCCGGAATGCAGGCCATCGAGGCCCAGCGTGGACGTCGCCGGCAGGTGGTGCGCAACCGTGTTTGCCGTGTAGACGACGACTGTCACGATCTTGTGCTTGCCGTTGCGCAGGCGTTTGGTCTTCTTGTGGGGGTGCCCCAGGCCCTTGTCGAGGTAGAACGCGGCGCTCACGAAGCGGAGCTTGGCGGCGGGGGACTTCGGGAGGGCGGTCGAGGAGAGCGTTGCTGTGATGCTCGCGGTCGAGTTGGTGACGGCGCTCGCCCTCCCCGTGCTGGCGGTCGGGGCGATCTGCAACGCCACCCTGCCGATCGCCGGTGGCGTTCCCTCGTCGGTGAACCAGAGGTTCCCGTCCGGGCCCGTCACGATCTGATCTCCGTCGTCGCCGCTGCTGGGGCTGGTGGGCGACGGGACTTCGGTGATCGCGCCGGCGGTCGAGATCCGGGCGGCCGCCACCTTGCCCGGAGAGTTATCCGACTGGGTGACCCACAGGTTGTTGTCGGCCCCGACAGTGATGTCGTCCGGAAGCTTCATGCTCAAGCCGTTGTCGAACTCGGTGATCGTCCCGGCCGGCGTCACCCGGCCGATCGCCCGCTGGTTCGCGTACTGGTCGGCGAACCACACGTTGCCGTCCGGGCCGGCCGTGAGGGAGTCCGGCATGGTGCCGGTCTGCAGGCCGGTGGTGAACTCGGTCACGGTGCCGGTCGGTGTGACCCGTCCTATCGCGGCCGGCATTCCGTCGTCGGTGAACCACACGTTCCCGTCCGCGCCCGCCGTGATCTCGTTGGGAAAGCTCATCGGATCCAGGCCGGTGGCGACCGGATTGAACTCCGTGATCGCCCCCGCGGGGGTGACTCGACCGATCGCCGGCACCATGCCTCCCTGGTCGGTGAACCACACGTTCCCGTCCGGTCCGAGAGTGATGTCGTTGGGCTGACTCAGCGGATTGAGGCCCATGCTGTGCTCGGTGATCGCGCCGGACGGCGTGATCTCGCCGATGGCCTTCGGCGTCCCGTTATCGATGAACCAGACGTTCCCGTCCGATCCCAGCACAAGGTTCTCCGGGACGCTGCCGGGGTTCAGACCGGTCTTGAACTCGGTGATCGCACCCGACGGCGTGATGCGTCCAATCGCCTTGGGGGTTCCGTCATCGCTGAACCACAGGTTCCCGTCGGACCCGACGGTGATGTCGCCAAACAGATCGCTGCCGGCGCTCAGACCGTGAGCGGTGCCGAACTCGGTGATGGCACCCGACGTGGTGATCCGGCCGAGCGCATGAGGCTCGGTGAACCAGAGGTTGCCGTCCGGACCCGGGGTGATCGCCCCGGGGGCGGCACTCAAGCCGGCCGAGAAGTCGGTGATGGCTGCAGCCTGGGCGGCTGGCGCGGTGGTCGCCGCGATCCCGATCGCGATCAGCACACACAACGTTGACCCGCGTCGCGACCGGCCGTTACGCCCTAACACCGCCCCACCCCCAGGTTCGCTCAAGGCGCTGAGGATAGTCCGCCCGCCAAGGGCACACAAGGGCGTGACGCTCGTGTACCTTGGAACCTGTGCTGCTGTTCATGGTGCAATTCGGCGGGGCGCGTGCCCACTCGGGTCGGGGCAGTTTGCTCGAGCCGCTCGGGCTGCTCCTGCTGGTTGTATGCGTCGGGGCGATCGGGGTGCCGGTGATCGGCGCGTTCGTCTCGCGCTCGCGAGGGGAAGTACGCTCGCGGCTGCGCAAACGGCGGCGGATGCGTGCGGCGGCCAACGCCGAGGTGCGGGCCCGGGCGCTGATGAGCGAGCTGTGTCCACACGGTTGGCATGCGCAGATCACGATGTTTGGCGTGACCGAAGAGCAGCTGCCCACGGGCCCGAACGGTGAGCGGGCTCGGGTCGCGCTCGACTGGACCGAGCTCGAGGACGAGAGCGGTCGCCCGGCAGTCATGCGACGTGTGTGGGCGCCGACGGTCGGCGAGGCGCTGGATGCCATGGTGGCTGACCGTCGCACCGATGAGACGCTGGAGCAGATCGAACACGGCGCGGCTGCCGACGGGGCGTTGTGGCCTGATCTGTAGTCGGCCCTGAGCGCAAGCGGCCCGGATCTGGCGGCGCGCGACGCGGCGGTGCTCGCGCATCGTCTCCATGCCGTCCGCTCCAGGCTGGCGGCCGAACCCGCAGTACATCGCCACGCCGAAGTCCGGAAGGTACCGGGACGCGGTCCGGTGTCGTCGCTGCAATCCAGGGATGCCGTCGAGCGGGAGCACGATGCCGAGGTAGACCCGGGCCTCGCCTGGCTCGAGGTCGGACAGCGGGGCGAAGAAGCTGTCGTCTTCGCTGCGCAGGTACCGGGGACCGGCCAGGTGCAGCCAGTCAACCGGTCGACCGGAATGGGCGACGGCGTGGTTGGCCATGCGGACGATCACGCTCATATCGCGGGCCTCGTACATGGGCCATTCGGGGAATGTCCCGTAACAGAAGTGATAGCCGACCAGCACCTCGTCGGGGATCAGAGGGGTCAGTCGCGCCACGGGATCGGTGAACCGCTCCCAGGCGCCCTCAGCGGTCCAGGCGATCACACCCTCGATGTCCAATACCTCGTAGCAGACGTCCCATTGGATCGCCAGATCGGCCGGAGGTATCGCGGTCGTGAGCCGCGTGAGCTCGCGCGTCACGAGGTCGTCGAACCCGCGCGCGGCCAGCGGGTAGTCGGCGGCAAAGTTGGCTTTGAACCCGTTCAACGCACTGGCCGGAAACGGGAGCCCGACCTGGAAGCGCAGGCCGGCCGGAATGACCCCCTCAAGGCGCAGCGCTCGAAAGCGCTCGTAGGACGCGATCGCCTCGTCGATGCGCGGCCACGTCTCCCAGCGCAGGTCGGTGACCCCGTCGCGAATCCTGAACACGGGCGTCTCATAGGCATGGCGGGGTATGCCGGTCGGGGACGCCGTCTCGTTGACCGTCTCGACGTCCGGGTGCGGTCGCACGAGACGCTCGCGCTCAAATCCCACCCACGCCGCGCGCGCGCCGGTCTCCCCATCGGGCAGCGCGAAGACCATGTCGCCGAACAGCTCCGCACCGGCCCGAAACGCCGTGTCGGTGGAGTCGGCGGGAAGGCTTCCCACCAGCAACAGATCGGCTGACACTCGCGACGCCATCAGCCGCCTGCCGCCTCGCCGACCTCACTCGGTACCGGTGGGTTGAGGCGGTGGCGTTCCAGCAGCTCCCAGCGCAGCGGGAGCGCCCGCTGATGCTGTTCGACGGCCTCGATCGCGAACTGCACCACGCGCTGGGCCCCGGGCCACATCGCGATCGTCTCCTCGTCCCACACGATCGTCGCTCGGCCACTGAGCTGGAGTGTGTCGCCCCCCTCCCAGTCGATGAACAGGAGCCCGGCGCGGCCATCGACCTGGAGGTTGCCGAGGGTCTGGAACATCGAGTTACCGGTGTAGTCGGGGAAGGTCAGCGAACGCCCGTCGGGCTGCACCCGGACAAACCCCGGGCGCCCACCGCGATGGGACGCATCGGCGCCGCGGTCCGGATGCAGGCTCGCGATGAAGAACGTATCCGCGGCGCTGACCAGGCTGCGCTGGGGCCCATCGAGAGCGGTCGAGCGGATTCGCGTGTGGCCGACCTCGCCCTCACCGATCAGGCTGGCCGGAGTCCGGCGCTGGATGTACTTGGGGCAGTTGCCAAAGACCTCGCTGACCTCGATCACGAGTCCCCCCTCGGGGCGGCGACTGGCTATGCCGTTGACGCGGATCCGACTACGGGTGGCGGCGTCGATGGCCAGCAGGCCGACCGCGGCCGGTCCGGCGTCCACGGAGCGCTGCAGAGGATCGCCGCTGACCGGTTCGGCCATCACCGCGAGGTGGCGGCTGTCGAGGGTCCGGATGAACCCCGGCGGCCCGATCAACAGGGACGCCCACACGTGACCGTCGGGATCGGCACTGCCGACCACGACGAAGAAGCGCTCCGAGAGAAAGTCGGCGAAGCCGGGCGGGACGCTGTCGACGACGTTGGCCTGTCCCACCCGAGCCGCGACCGCGGCCACGCCGGCGCGCCGCTGGATCTCGAGCTCCCCGTCGTGAAAGATCTCATCCGCGCACATCGGACCGTAGTCAACCAGTTCCGGTCAGCCGGCTTGTTTCGTGAACCCCCTGACGTTTCGCAGTGGGTGGGGTGCGGAGTCGTTGGGTCGGTGAGCGGGCGAGTCGGGACGCAGGGCGCGCCGTACCAGACGGCCGCGGGGATTCCGACGCAATGAATGGGGTGAAGGTCAGATTGCTGACAGATTCGGCTGTACAACAACCCACTCGACGGTCGAAAAAAATCGGTTCGGACGTTTCACAGCTGGTGGCTGGGGAACGGCCCAACCGCCGGAAACGAGGCCTCCGTTGGGACGTTTCCCACCTCGTCAGCGGGCGGTCAGCGCAACACGCGCGTGGTGTGACGGTTTGGAGGTCGGTGTTCATGTTGGTGTGTGAGCCGTATCGTGATCGGGTCGGAGGGCCGGCGGGGCGGTCAGAGCCCGTGACGCGGCAGGGGCGGCCTGAGCCGGAGCGCTCCTGGTTCATGCGGCTGCGTTGAGTCGTTCGCGGAGCTGGCGTATCGCGCTCGGCGACCGACCGCGCTACCCCGCACGAACCCCCGACCCACGGAAACAGCGAAGCTGCCGGCGGGGATGCGCCCGGCCGCCGCTTAGTGGTTGAGCAGCTCCATGTCCCGGTCCGCGTAGCGCCCGCCGCGCACCGCTCCCGGGGCGACGGCATCGTCGAGCGCGGCGATGGCCTGATCGGACAGCTCGATCGCGGCGGCGGCCACGTTCTCCTCCAGGTAGGAGCGGCGCTTGGTTCCGGGGATCGGCACGATGTCCACGCCCTTGGCCATCACCCAGGCCAGCGCCAGCTGGGCGGGCGTGATCGCGAGCTGGTCGGCGAGCTCGACCACACGATCCGCCACCTGCAGGTTCTGCGCCAGCGCCTCCCCCTGAAAGCGCGGGTTGCTGCGTCGCCAGTCACCGTCCGCCAGGTCGTCGATCGAGCGGATCTGCCCGGTCAGGAACCCTCGCCCGAGGGGCGAGTAGGCCACCAGACTGATGCCGAGCTGGCGCAGCGTGGGGATCACGGCGTCTTCCGGGTCGCGCGTCCACAGGGAGTATTCGCTCTGCACGGCGGTCAGCGGATGCGTGGCGTGAGCGCGGCGGATCGTCTCCGGCGCCGCCTCGGACAAGCCGATGTAGCGCACCTGGCCGGCTCGCACCAGTTCGGCCATCGCGCCGACGGTCTCCTCGATCGGCACTCCGGGATCGACGCGGTGCTGGTAGTAGAGATCGATGTGGTCGACCCCGAGCCGCGCGAGGCAGCCTTCACAGGCCCGCTTGACGTTCTCAGGCCTGCCGTCCACGCTGCGGACCATTGGGTGCTCGGGATCGACTGAGAAGCCGAACTTCGTCGCGATCTCAAACTCGTCGCGGTGCCCGGCGATCGCGCGGCTGACGAGCCGCTCGTTGGTATGCGGCCCGTAGATCTCTGCGGTATCGAGGAAGGTCACGCCGAGCTCAAGCGCTCGGTGGATCGTGTCGAGCCCCGACGTCTCGTCCCCGGCGCCGTAGGCGTGCGTCATGCCCATGCAACCCAACCCCAGGGCGGACACCTCCAGGCCCTGACTTCCGAGCTTTCTTCTTTGCATCACATTCCCCTCGTCAGGCGGCGGTAGACAACTCCCTATTCTGCCGAGCGTGAAGCGCTGGCCCGCAGGAGCCTCCCCCGCGGCTCTCCTGGATTGGCTGCAGACACGCGATCGCGGCCTGGCCGGCCTGCGCCGGGCCGGGCGCGCCGCCATCATCATGCCGGCGCTGTTTGCCGTGGGCGACAAGGTGATCGCCAATCCGGCGGTGGCCACGTTCGCCGCGTTCGGCTCGTTCTCCCTGCTGCTGCTGGTCGACTTCGGCGGGCCGATGCGCGACCGTCTGCAGGCCCAGGCGGCGCTCGCGGTACTGGGCGGCGTGCTCGTATGCCTGGGCACAATCGCGTCGCGCTCGACTCCGGTGGCGGTGATTGCCATGGGGCTCGTGGCGTTCGCGGTGCTGTTCGCCGGAGTCGTCAGCTCGGTGTTGGCGGGTGCCACGACGTCGCTACTGCTCGTGTTCATCCTGTCGGTATCACTGGTTGGGCCGATCTCCTCGATCCCCGATCGCCTGGCCGGCTGGGGCATGGCCGCGGGGGCATCGCTGCTGGCCATCTCACTGTTGTGGCCGGCGCCGGAACGCGAGGCGTTGCGTGGTCCGGCGATCGCGGTCTGCCGGGCGCTCGGCGCGAGGCTGCGCGCGGATGTCGCGTACGTGCTGGGCGGCCCGTCGCGGCCTTCGCCAGAGGCCCACGACGCCGCGGTCGCCGCGGCGAACAGCGCGGTTCGCGCCCTGAATCAGGCCTTCTTCGCCACTCCATACCGGCCGACCGGACTGGGCACTGCCGTGCGGGCGGTCGTGCGACTGGTCGACGAGGTCAAGTGGCTGAACATGATCATCGTCTACTCCTCGCCGCGATCGAACGGACGGCAGCCGCCGCCCAGCGATGAAACAAAACAAAAATCTATAAATAAAAATGTGCCGGTCAGCCGACGGGCCTGCGCGGTCAAGTTGGCTGCTGCCTCGGTGCTCGAACGGGGCGCGGACCTGCTCAACACGCGGGGCGGGAGCCCCGACGCGCTGCGTGCCGCGATGACTGAGTTACGCGAGGCGCTCGCCGAGCTTGAGAGCGGCGACGAGTTGAGGCTGCCCAGTCGCGCGAGCACGAGCACGAGCACGGAGGCTGCCGATGATCGGATCGGCGCGTTTATCACGTCGCTGGACCCCGATTTCCGGGCGCAGGAACTGAGTTTCGTGGTGTCCCAGATCGCGCGCAACATCGACCTGGCCGCCGCCGCCGAACGGCGCAGCTGGCTGGAACGGCTGCTCGGTCGCCAGCCCTCGGGCCTCGTCGGCCCGCTGTCGGCCGCCCAGGAGCGCGCCGGGGCTCATGTCGAGCGTAATTCGGTGTGGCTGCATAACAGTGTCCGCGGCGCGGTTGGCCTCGCTCTGGCCGTGCTGGTGGCGAAGCTGACCGGCGTCCAGCACTCGTTCTGGGTGGTGTTGGGGGCGCTCTCGGTGCTGCGCTCCAATGCGCTGAGTACCGGCCAGAACGTGGTGCGCGGGTTGCTCGGGACCGTCGTCGGGTTCATCGTCGGCGGCGTCCTCGTGGTGCTGATCGGGACGAACACCACAGTGCTGTGGGTGCTGCTGCCGCCCGCGGTGCTGTTCGCCGGCCTGGCCCCGGCGGCGATCTCGTTCGCGGCGGGACAGGCCGCGTTCACGCTGACGCTGCTGATCTTGTACAACATCCTGCTGCCCGCGGGATGGCAGCTTGGATTGGTGCGGATCGAGGACATCGCGCTGGGCAGCGCCGTCAGCGTTGCCGTGGGGCTGCTGTTCTGGCCGCGCGGGGCAGGGGCCGCACTGGGCACCGCGCTGGCAGCGGCCTATTCCGACAGCGTGCGGTATCTGGCCAGCGCGGTGGAATTCGGCATGGGTCGCTGTGACTTCGGCGTGCCGTCCCGGCCCGCACCGACCGACGAGGCGATCCGGGCCGCCGCCGCGTCGCGGCGGCTCGATGACACCTTCCGCGGCTTTCTGGCCGAGCGCGGCCCCAAACACGCCCCGCTGGCTGAGGTGACCGGCCTGGTCAACGGGGCCGCGGGCCTGCGCCTCGCCGGCGACGCGGTGCTCGATCTGTGGCAACGCGACGACGCGGCCGGAGGCGACCGCGCCGCCGCTCGCGAGGAGCTGCTGGCGAACACCAAGTTGATGGTCGACTGGTACAACGGCTTCGCGGCCAGCCTGACCGGTGAGGGCGAGGTGCCCGAACCGCTCCCGCAGGACGAGCTGGCCGACGCTCGGCTGATCGATGCGGTCAGCCATGACCTGCGCCGGGAGGACGGCCGGGCCAGCGCGACCGCCGCCCGGATGATCTGGACCGGCGATCATCTCGATGCGGCCCGGCGCCTGCAGGCGATTCTCGTCGGGCCGGCCCAGACCGCCCGGAGGCAGCGCCCTCCCTCGCCCTGGTGGATTCTCGACGGGTGAGGGGCGCTGAGCGAGCCCGCGTGGTGCGTAGGATCAGCACGATGGATCTGCCGCCCGGCCCGCGCGCGCCCGCCGCCTGGCAGACGGTCGCCTGGATGGCGCGCCCGGCGGCCTTCCTGCGCCGCGTGCACAACGGCTTCGGGGACCCGGTCACGATCCGGACCTATTGGACCGAGGAGCCGATGGTGCTGTTCTCCCACCCCGACGCGGTGCGCGAGATCTTCCGACTGGATCCGGCGATCGCGCCCGCCGGGCAGAGCTGGGAGTTCCTGCGCCCGTTCGCCGGGCCGCACTCGATCCTGCTACTCGACGGGGAGGAGCATCTGCGCGAGCGGCGACTGATGCAGACGCCGTTTCACGGCGCGCGAATGCGGGCGTTTGCGCCCATGATCGCCGAGCTGGCCCAGCGGGAGTTGAGCACGTGGAACGGTCGGGTGAGCTCACTGGAGCGGATGCGCCAGCTGACGCTGGAGATCATCCTGCGCGTGGTGTTCGGCACCCGCGGCGATCCCGAGGCCCGTCAACTCCACGACGCCGTCGACGGCACGCTGGCCAGCGTTCGCTCGTTGCCGAGGATGCTGGCGATGGCCGTCGTGCAGCGCGACCTCGGGCCCCGCAGCCCGTGGGGCCGCTTTCGGCTGGCGGTCGAGCACTTCGACGAGCTGTTGTTCGACCTGTTGGCGCGCCGCCGGGCCGAGCCGCGGGGTGACTCGGTGCTCGCGCTGCTGCTGGAGCAACGCGACGAGGACGGCCATCCGCCCACCGACCAGCAGTTGCGAGACGAGCTGGTCGCTCTGCTGGTGGGCGGCCATGACAGCTCGGCCGCCTCGCTGGCCTGGGCGTTCGAGCGGCTGGCGCGCCACCCGGCCGTGCAGGCGCGCCTGCGCGAGGGCGACCCCGCCTATCTCGAGGCCGTGGTCAAGGAGGTGCTCCGTGTCCGTCCCGTACTGACGATCGCCCCGCGCCTATTGCTTGAGCCGGCGCGGATCGCCGGGCGGACGGTGCCCGCGGGCGTCCAGGTCGCGGCCTGCCTGTGGCTCGCGCTGCGCCGCGAGGACCTGTGGCCGCAGGCCGGCGCGTTTGCACCTGAGCGATGGCTCGAGGGCCCGGCGCCGAACCCGCTGTCGTGGATTCCCTTCGGCGGCGGCGTCCGGCGCTGCGCGGGAGCCCCATTTGCCGAAATGGAGATGCGAGAGGTGATCCGGGCCGCGGCGGACCTGCGGATCCGGCCCGTGCGCTCCGAACCCGAGCGGGCACGGCGCAGCATGCTGGTGATCACGCCGCACCGCGGCGGCGAGGTGCTGGTCGGATAATCGCCTCAGCTCCCCACCGCTGGTCACCGCGCCGGCTTTGCTCTGCACGCAGGCGAGCAGCTGGGTGTAGGAGTCGCAGAACGATTGCACGCCCTCTCGCCTCGAGGTCAGCGGTGATGGCGGCGAGCTCGATCCGCAGGCGTAAGCCAGACGGGGGTCGCTCGGCCACGACGGTGCGGCGAAGCAGCGCAAGCGCGAGGGCGCCGGCGAGCAGATATAGGCCCGCCTGGGCGTCGAGCATGACAATCAGGGGCAAGCGGTCGGCCAGGACGCCGGCAGCGATCATTCCCACGGTTTGACCAACGTTGAGGACGGAACCGAAGGTGCTGAACACGCGGCCACGCATCCCGTCCGCGGTGAGCTGTTGCAGTTGGGTCGATGCTCCCGCCACGTACGCGGCGCCAGGGGCCCCCACCGCGATGAACAGGCCGAGATACAGGCCCTCTGACGTGCTCAGGCCGGGCAGGTTCCAGATCGCCAAGTCGATCGCCCCGAACGCGAGCAAGCTTCCGGCGACCAGCGCGCGAGATGACGCGCGCCGTCCCGGGCGCAGCCAGCAGAATGCCTGCGGCGATGCCGCCGATCGCCTGGACGCCCCGCAGCAGGCCCACCTCGGCGCTCGTGCCGTGCAGGGATCGCACGACGAAGACGACGAACAGGACGACAAAGATCCCCTGGGCGATGCTGCTCACGCAGGCGACGACCATGCCGGCGCGTAGCTGATGGTCTCGGCGGATCAGTCGTAGTCCGTCCGCCCACTCCCGGCGCACCCGCCCAGCATGGGCGGCTGCCCCGGGCTCCCGAAGGCCGGCACGACCGCTGCCTGGGGGGATCTGCAGGACGAGGATCGCGGCTACCACGAAGGTCAGCGCGTCCGCGGCGACGATCCCCGTCAGCCCGGCCGCCACGAGCAGGACACCGCCGAGGGAGCCCCCCAACAGCCGCGCGGAGTTGGTGCAGAGGGCGCCCAGGCCGTTGGCGGCAGCCAGGTCGGCGGGGGGACGACAGCAGGCAGGAGGGCCGCCCGCGCGGGTTCGGTGATCTGCGCCAGGCTCGCCTCGACGAAGGTCACGACATAGATCAGCGCGACGTGATGACCGCGCGAGACGGCCAGCAGCGGCAGCACCATCACCGCCTGGGCGAGGTAGGCGGTCAACAGGGCGCGCCGACGGTCCCAGCGGTCCACGAGTACGCCGGCGAGCGGCCCGAACAGGAGGCTGGGGATCAGTTCGAACACGAACACGGTCGACGTGATCAGCGCCGAGCCGGTCTGTTGGAGCACGTAGACCGGCAGGGCGATCAGCAACAACCAGTCGCCGGTGTCGGTGGCCAGCCCGGCGGCCAGCAGTCGCGCCAGAGGAGCGTGGCGCAGCAGTCTCACGGTCGGGTGCCGCGTTGCTCGGGCACTCATCCGGGCTGCGCACCACCTGCGGCGGGGCGTGATCGGGGAAATGCCCGCAGGCTGACGTGCACTGGCTCGGCGTCGTCAGGGATGTCCTCGCGGGTCAAGCCGATGTAGGGTCGGACGAGCGCGTCAATGGCCGCGGTCAGATCCTGTAGCTCGCCGGCGGTGACACGCAGGCCGTACTGACTGAAGGCCGCGGCGTCGCGCCACTCAGGCGGGAAGCTGGGCTTCGCGGACAGGAACGTCCGCGCCAGCCGGTCCTCCTGCTCGAGCTCGGCCCCGGCGAGCGCTTGTGTGGTCGCCTCGGCGGCGTCCCCCGCCCCGCTGGCATCGAAGCGCCAGCCGGTCGCCGCGGCGTGCCAGGGCCGCTCGCGGCCGTCTGGGGAGTCGGCGGGTTCGACGAACCCGAACCGCGCGAGATGGCGCAGATGCCAGCTGCAGTTCGAGGGCGACTGCCCCAGCGCCTCGGCGCACTGACTGGCGGTCGCCGGCCCGGTCGCCATCAGGTGGTCCAACAATGCGTAGCGGACCGGGTGCGCCAAGGCGGCGAGCGTCCGCACATCGGTGATCGTCCGTACATCCTCGGCTCGCGCCATCAGCGCCTCCGGTTCTGAAAGAATGCTTTTACATAATCATGCCAGGCTGGTGCGGATATGTAAAGCGATCCTTTCAGAACTTGGGGACCGGGCCCGGGTTGGCTGGTGATCGGTTACCTGTGGATCCTGCAGGTCGGCACGGCGGAGATCCCGAGCCGACGGATGTCGCGGATCACCTCATGTGTGTTTGGGGTCGGAGCAGCGTTGACGCTCGATGAGTTCGCCCTGTGGCTCAATCTCGAGGATGACTACTGGAACGCCAAGGGCCGCGAGAGCATCGATGCGGTCATTCTGTTCGGCAGCGTGCTCGCGCTCGGTGGCCTGGGGAGCGGCGTGCTGCGCAAGTTCGCCAAACGGGTCATCGCTGACGCGCGATAGTCGGCGCCGGCTCAGGGCTACGCCTGTCGAGATCGCTGGTCCTGTCCTGCCGTATGGTAGGTTGCACAACTAACGCGCGGGGCCGGTTGCGTTAGGGGTCAGCGGCGGCAAGCCCGGAGTCGCGCTGATCCCGGCGCCGGGTGGACTGACGTGCTAGGTGCCGCCGCAGCGCGAGGCGACGGGACGAGGAGGGGCTTCGGCGGGAGGCACGGGCCGGCGCGCCGGGCAGGCAACGCGCACCGCAGCGGTTATGGGATGACAAGCAAGCCATGGGCCTAGGAGGGCAGATGTTCCGGAAAATGCGTTCGTACCGTCCATCGGGAGCGATGTTGGTTGCGCTGCTGGCGCTGTTTCTCTCGCTCGGAGGACTGGGCTATGCCCGGCAGATCGTCAACCTGCTCGATGGACATCAGATCAAGAAGGGCACGATCGAGGCTGACCGCCTGAGCAAGCAGGCCAGGGCGGCACTGAAGGGTCGGAGCGGGCCGAGGGGACTGCATGGGGCAAAAGGTGACCCGGGTCCCCAGGGTCAGACTGGCGCCCGCGGAGCGTCAGGCGCGGCGGGTGCCCCGGGTACCGCAGTGGCCTACGCCCGAATAACCGTCACGAGCGGGTCGATCACGGTGAAGGAATCCAAGAATCTCTCTCAATCTCAGGTCAGCGCCGCGACCTCGAACCCGGGCGTGGTCTGTTTCCATGATCTTGGCTTCACCGTCAACAGCATGGTGGCCAGCCCGGTGGGCGTCTACGGCCAGGCGACCAACAACCGCACGTTCGTCTCGGTTGGCCCTCATGCTCTCGCCCAAGGATGTCCGCCCAGCTCGCCGGCCACCTTCAACACCGAGGCCTTCGTGTCGGCCTACGATGCATCGCCACTGAACGGTCCGCGCGAGTTTCCCTACGACATAGAGGTCTGGTTCCAGTAATAAGCTGCGGTCACTCAGAGGTCCCAGCCGAAATAGACCTCGGCCCGGCAGATCGTGTCTCCGTAAAGTGTCAGCACCGCGGGCGGGCTAGGCGAGGTCGAGCACCGTCGTGGGATTGGGGATCACGTGGTCCTCGGCACCCTCGTCAGGGATGATCGCGGTGCCGATGGCGAAGAACTCGATCACGTGGCTGCCCCAGCCGTGGTTGTTCTCATGGATGTCCACGCCGACGATGCCCTCGGCCTTCGCCTCGAGCGCCTCGGCCTGCATTCGCTCCATCGCGAGCTCGCGTGCGTCGTACAGCGCCTGGGTGAAGTTGGGCAGCTCGACGTTGCGACCGGTGTTCCCGATCGATTGGCGCCAGCTCTGGTGGGCGACGTGGAACACGCATGAGCCCATCACCATGCCGACGGGCCGGTGGCCGGTCTGCAGGAGCGCCCAGAACTCCTGCCCGGAGAGGTCGCTGGTGAATGGGCGGCCCGAGGGGGCCCGGTGGAGCTTGCCCTCGCGGTGCTTGACCGCGGTCCCCATGGCCAGGAACTCGGCCATGTTCTGGCCCCAGTCGTAGCGGCCGATGTTCAGTCGCACGCCGACGATGCCGTCGGCCCCGAGCTGCTCGGCCTCCTCTTCCATGCGGGTCATCGCGAGCTCGCGCGCCTCGTACATCGCCTGGGAGAGCACCTGCATCTCCTGGCTCTGCTTCCACGCCGACTGCTGGAATCCGATGTGGTAGATGCTCGAGCCCATGACCAGCCCGAGCGGCTGGAAGCCGGCGTGGCGGACCAGCAGGAACTCGTTCACGGACAGGTCGCTCGTGTACAGACCGGTCCGGTTCTGCTCGATCCGCTGGCGGCCCGCCTCGGGCACGCCCTCGGTGCTGGTGGGGTCGTAGGCCATGGCTGATTCCTTTCGGGTGGCGAGGCAGAGGGGAGGGCTTCAGCGCAGAGAGAGGATGCTCAGCGGCTTGATCATCGCCTGCTGGTCGGCGAGCGCGGAGTCCTCGCGGATCGAGGTGCCAATGACGTGAAAGGTCACCTCGAGGTCCTCGGTGTCGACCATGCCGCGCTTGACCGCATGGGTGCGCGAATGCTGCGTTGATCTGAACCCCGACGATTCCGTCGGCGCCCTGCTGGCGCGCCTGACTGGTGACCGCCCCGACCGCCTTCTCCCGCGCGGCGTAGACGCCACGCGTGAAATCGACGAGCTCCTGGTTAGCCCATGAACTGCCGCCCCAGCCGCCGCCGGTCGCCTGCTGGGTCTGCCATGAGGCGGGAACATAGTGCACGCTCGTATGCGCGGCGATTCCGACGGGCCGGACGCCTGCTCTGCACAGCTGCACGAACTGCTGGCCGGTGAGGTCGGTGAGCACCGTTGCACCGTCGGGGTGACGCATATGCTCGGCCAGGCGCACAGCCGTCCCGACCGCGATGAACTCGATCGCGCGAGCCGCCCAATCGTGGGAACCCTCAACGATCTTCACGCCGACGACGGCATCCGCGGCCGCCAGTTGCGCCTCCTCGATCAGACGGCCGAGAGCGAGCCGGCGGCACTCGTTATAGGCACCGGAGAGCACGGTCACCTCGGTGGGCACGTTGTAGTAGACGGTCTGCCAGGCGACGTTGTAGATCGAGGAGCCCATCACCTGTGTCAACGGCTGAACACCGAACCCGGCCAGCAGCGCGAACTCCTGCACCGACAGGTCGCTGGTGAATAGCCCGGGCTGGCCGTCGACGGACGCGAGTTGACGCAGCCGCTCCTCCGCGGCCAGCGGCAGTCCTCCCGCCTGCACTCGCCGGCGTGACTCCTGCGCACGCACCTCGGCTTGCGCGGCCGCTTCGTCGGAGGCACGCTCGGCGGCCTGCTCTTCCTCACTCTTACGGTGAAACCACGGTGTCAACGCAGCCGCCCACGACATGCATCAGGTGGACACAGCGCCAGGGCGCGAGGCGGAGGGTTCCGGCGGCTCAGGAGTCCCGATCCTAGCGCTCGTCGCGCCCGGTGCCGACGTCGCGGACGATCAGGCGCCCATCGCCTGACGTGCCCGGCGCGTCCCAACGGGCTCGAGGTCATTCTCGGGTGGGCCCCGGATAGCATCAGGCGGCATGGATCGGAGCGAGCCTGGCCAGGCGATCTGCTATCAGCCGGTCGGCCGTGTGCGGTCTCCGTTCACGGAGCTGGGCGGGATGCCGCTGCAGTCGGTGGCCGCCGGCGAGGTTCGGGGGCAGCTCGAGATCTACCCGGAGTTCGCGCCGGGCCTGAGGGACCTCGCGGGCTTCTCGCACCTGCATGTCGTCGCGCACCTCCATCGCGGTGCCCCCGGCGGGCTCGCGGTCGTTCCGTTCCTCGATGACACCGTGCGCGGCGTGTTTGCCACCCGGTCCCCCCGCCACCCGAACCCGATCGGCCTGTCCGTGGTCCGGTTGCTCAGCGTCAATGGCGCAACGCTCGAGATCGCCGGCATCGATCTCCTCGATCTCACACCGGTGCTCGATATCAAGCCCTACGTGCCGGAGTTCGACTCAGTCGCCGCCGAGCGGACCGGCTGGCTGCAGGGCGTCGCCAACCGGGTGCACTCGGTCAAGTCCGACCGGCGCTTCGAGGAGACTTAGTGGTCGCCGCCGCAGACCACTGAGCCACGCGCTGATCCTCGGCGGCAAACCGCTTACGCGGATGGGGTTCAGGTTTGCCGGGTTGGTGCCGATAGGGGTGCTGGGCGGTCCTCCATTCGAGCCGGCGCGGCGTGTCGTCGTTTCGTGCTGGCGGGATCGTTTCGCGCTGACGGGACCAATGGAAGGCTGAGCATGGGCACACTTGAGCGTCTGGCAGGGTGGGACAGCGGCCGATCGCCAGCTGCTCTCACGACATCCCCACAACATTTCTACGCCGGCGCCGCGGCCGGGGTGACGGCGCTGATCGTCGAGGACGACTACCGCAACGTGTTCGCGCTGACCGCGCTGCTCGAGCGGGGCAAGATGACGGTCGTCACCGCGGAGAGCGGTGCCGTCGCACTGAACATCCTGCAGAGCAGAATCGACATTGGCATCGTGCTGATGGACATCATGATGCCGGTCATGGACGGCTACGAGACGATGACCGCGATTCGCAAGCGACCACGGTCGATCGAGATCCCGATCATCGCCATCACCGGCAAGGGAGGGCGCGGCGAGCGCGAGCGGTGCATCGCGGCGGGCGCGTCGGACTACCTGCCCAAGCCGATCGACACACCAGCGTTGCTGACGGCCGTCACCCGGTGGCTGCTCGGTGTGACCGAGAACCTGCCCCGGTCGTAAGTCGTCGCCACCGAGGCTGCGAGGGGTCCGGTCAGGTTGACCGCGAGGGTCCGGTCCCAGGTGTCCGCGGTGGTGTCGGCAAACAGCGCGCGGGTGAGCACGCCGGCCGCGCAGACCAGAGCCCCCAGCGGGCCGGCGGCCTCGACGGTGGCAAACAGTCGGTCGACCTCCCCGATCTGGCTCACATCGGTCGGTACCGCCGTCGCCGCGCCGCCCTCGTCTCGGATCCGTGAGGCGACGGCGTCGAGAGCCTCGCCATCGCGGGCGGCCAGGACGACGTGGGCGCCGGCGGCGGCGATCGCCTGCGCGGTGGCGGCTCCGATCCCGCGGCTGGCGCCGGTGACGACCGCCAGTCGCCCGGCCAGCCAATGCCTCGCCTCAGCCACCGACTGCCGCTCCGGCGGTGCGGGCGACTCGGCTGTAGAGGTGCTCGTGTGCGTCCAGACTGCGCTCGAGGTCGAGCTGGGTCTCCGCGTGGTCGCGGCAGGCGGAGCGCGAGAGCTCGGTCGCCCGGGTGAGCGCGTCGGCCGCGGCCGAGATGTCATCGGGTGCGACCAGGAAGCCGGTCACGCCGTCGCTGATGACCTCGCCGAGCGCGCCGCGACGGAACGCGACCACCGGAGTCCCGCACGCCTGCGCCTCAGCCGCGACCATCCCGAACGGCTCCTCCCACTTGGCCGGGCAGAGAACGACGGCCGCGCGGGCCATCACCTCCCACAGCGCCGTGCGCGGAATGCCGGCCTGCACGACCACTCCCGGCTCGGCGCGTCGCGGGTCGATCTCGGCGCGCGTGTAATCGGGGTCATAGGGGTCGCCGTACACGTCGATGCCGAATCCTGCCCGGTGCGCGATCTCGATCGCTTCGGCGGCTCCCTTCTCGGGGCTCAGCCGACCGGCGAACAGGGCACGGTCCCCGGCAGTCGCCGACCAGCCGATCAGCCGGGTCGGGACGTACGGGGGCAGGATCGCGCCGACCGCGACGACCCGGCGCCAGGCGCGGGCCTGGCTGGCGGACACGACGGCGACGGTCGGGGGCGGGTCGCGGTGGGCCACGCCGCGCAGGGCGTCGGCCACCGCCCCGCCCGGGGGCAGATGAACCGTGTGAATGACCGGCGCACGCAGCGCGGTCGCGAGCGTCACCGCGGGCGCGTCGAACGCGTGATTGTGGACGACGTCGTATCCGGCCTCGCGTACGGCGGCATACACCCCGGAAAACGCCTGCTCGGCCAGGCCGAGCCCGGGGGCGTCCAGGCCCGAGGCAACCACCGGTTCGGCGACCGCCGCCCCGAGAGTGACCGCCGCCCCGGGAGTGACCGCGCCGGCGGCTCGGTAGAGGGTGGCCTCCAACGCCCGGGGATCGACCCCCGTGTCGATCACCTGAACCCCCGGTATGTCCGATCCCGACGCGGCGTACACGTGAACCTCGTGACCACGGTCCACCAGGCCGCGGGCGAGATCAGATACGAAGGCCTGGGACCCGCCCCGCTGGGGCTCGCGGATGGCGGTGACGAGCGGGGCGACGATCGCGAGCTTCATCGCGGGATCTCCTTGAAGGCGAGGTCGCGCGGCGGATTGATCCCCAGCGTCTCGAAGGGAACCCGTCGCCAGCCGTGGCGACGGACCTCGCCGAGCCCCTGGGGATAGAAGATCTCGGTCAGCTCAACCGCCTCCTCGGGGCTGGCGAACTCGACGAACATCTCACCCTCGAAGCTCACATACCGGTAACCGTGGCCGGTCAGCCAGCCGACCGAGTGGGGCCACACGATGACGACGCGTCCACCTGGCCGGCAGACCCGCTCCATCTCGGCCAGGCCGGCCTCGCCGCCGTGCCCCGGCGCGGGCGTGAGGGCTGAGCACGCGACCACCAGGTCGGCCCAGTCGTCGGTCACGGGTAGGTTGTCGAAGAAGCCGTGGATCACCCGGGCCCGGCACCCTGTCTTGGCGCGGACGAGCTTGTGATCCAGGATCTCGCGCAACGGCGCCGAGGGCTCAACGGCGACGACCTCGCGGGCGCGGCGGATCAGCTCGAGCGTCAATCGGCCGGTGCCCGCGGCGACCTCGACGATCCGGTCGACGTCGCGGGGCAGCCACTCAATCACGCTCGGATGAAGCCGCTCCGCGCTGACCAACCGGTCATAGAGCTGGGGTTCGAGCCGGTACAGCAGTTCCCAGGCCAGGGTGATGTCGCGGCGCGGGTCGGCGCTCCCGCGGGGCGCAAACCGTGCCGTCTCCGCCGGGGTGAGCACGCCGACGTCCGCACTCGAGTAGCGCCTGCGCAGATCCCGCGCCCGCAGCGGCGGGATCTCAGACGTGATCACCGACCTCAGCCCAGTTCTTGTCGGTCTCCCACAGACGGACCGACCGCAACATCCCCTCGGGGAGCTCTGAGCGGATCCGGTCCCAGAACGCCAGAGCCAGATTCTCGGCGGTCGGGATTCGTCCCTGCAGCCACGGAACATCCGTATTCAGGTTGCGATGGTCGACGTCCTCGATGATGCGCCGGCAGATGACATCCGATAACTCCTTCAGGTCGAACACATAGCCCGTTCGCGGGGTCTGCGGTCGCGCTGTCCAACGGTGTGCTGGTCGACGGGCGCTGTCGCGCCTCGGAAAATGCGCCGATCTGCACCGCCACAACTACGTCCTCGAGGTCGTGGTGGCCGGCGAGGTCGATCAGGCCACGGGCGTTGGCGGTTGCCGGTCGCCACGGCAGATCGTTCTTAGAATCAACTGACATTCCGTTTAGCGGCTGTAGATGGGCGGGCGCCATCATCACCTCCATGCACCCTGGCTATTGCCCCCAATGCGGCGAGCGAGTCACACCGTTTGCGGCCGGCTGCGCCCTGTGCGGCGCCGACCTCGACCCGAAGCGCTGGCAGAGACCGCTGTCCGTCGGTCAACGGGTCTCGGTCCGCCTGCGGCGCCTCGGTGGCGCGCTCCGCTCGCCCGAGAAGCGAAAGCTCGGACCCGGAACGGCCCGTGAGCGCCGAGACTTCGTGGCCGTCGACCGTGCCGCCCGCCCCTAGGCGCGCCTGAAACGGCGGTCCCCTGTCGCCCGACGGGGGCAGGCGTGCTGCGGTGCGGAACGTACGGTAGACGGTTGACAAACTCGTATCGAAGCTGCTAAGTAATGGCCCGTTATCACTGAGGATTGAGGGGCGAGCACGTCTGGGGGCGACTTTGTTATGGGCGCGATGAGCACAGGGACAATCCAGCGGATCCTCCGTCGTCTGCGGACGCCGGTGCTGACCGGCGCGATCCTGGCCGTCGTGGGTGTCGGCTCCGCGCTGGCCAGCGCCAACCATGCCGACATCAAGGTGCCCAAGCGCGCCAAAGCCGGCGTGGCCTACGCGGTCACGATTCGCGGGCATGCGGCCGCGTCCGCGCGTTTATACCTGTTCATCGACTACCACACGTGTGGAGCGAATCCTGCGGTGGAGCATCAGCGCGCGAACGGCGTCTACTGGACGGTCCAGGGCAAGTTCAGCAAGACGTCGCACGGGTGGCGTACGCCGACAAAGGGCCCCGACCATGCCTGTGTGTATCTCGTGAATCCCTCAGAGCCGATCGACAGCCCTTTGGGAGTCCTGGTTCGCGCCCGCGCGAAGTACCGGATCCACTGACCAGGGTATCGGACGCCGGCGCGGCGGCAATCCGGTCGATCCCTGATCGGGGCTGTCGGATCGGTACCTTCGGTGCATGACCCAAGGCAACATCTCCCCAATCCAAGCGGCGCCGAACCCGATCGATCCCGGCGTGCGCATCGGCCACGTGCACCTGCGGACCGCCGACATTGACCGGGTGCGCGACTTCTATGTCGGTGTGCTGGGCTTCGACGTGATCGCCGAGGCCCGGGACGTGCCGGGATGGGGCACGACGGGTGACATCCTGTTTGTGTCCGCCGGCGGCTATCACCACCATCTCGGGTTCAACACGTGGAAGTCGGCCGGGGGTGGTCCGCAGCCCGATGGGGTCGCCGGACTGCACCACGTCGCGCTCAACTACCCCACACGCGCTGGACTGGCCGACGCGGTCCGGCGTCTGCAGCGAGCCGGTATCCCGCTTCGGCAGCTGTCAGACCACGGCACCCACGAGGCGGTCTATCTCTCCGACCCCGACGGCAACGATCTCGAACTGGCCTGGGACCGGCCGACTGATCAGTGGCCGCAGGGCGAGAGCGGTGGTCTCGCCCCGATCTTCAACGACCTTGACCTGGACGACTTGCTCTCAGAGCCCGAGCTGAGCGCAGCGAGCGGACCACGGGGTTAGCTCGACTACGCGTGCGAGCCCGTCAGCTCGCGAGCCAGCTCGTCGAACACGTGCACATAGGCGTCGACGGCATCGTTGGTGTGGGTGACCGACAGCGTCCACTCCTCTTCCCGGCCGGGCGTCATGAAGATGCCCCGGTTCATGTTGTATAGCCACGCGAGCTCGGTCAGCTCGACGTCCTGGTTGGCCTTGAACGTCTCGTAGTCGACGACCGGCGTGGGGGAGAAGGTCACGCATCCCTTGGCGCCCACCCCGATCGCATACCCAGGCAGGCTGTAACGCTCGACCACCGCTTGGCAGCCGGTGACGATGCGATCGTTCAGCTCCTCGAGGTGTCGGTAGGCCTCGGGGGTCAGCACTTCGAGCAGGCTGGCCCGCGCCGCCGCCATCGAGAGTGGGTTGCCGTTGTAGGTGCCGACCTGGTACACCGTGCCGTCCTCGACGACGCCCATGACCTCCTCGGTGCCTCCGATCGCGCCGCAGGGAAGCCCGCCGCCGAGCGTCTTGGCGAGCGTCACCATGTCAGGCTTGACCCCGAAGCGCTCGGTCGCCCCGCCGGCGGCGATCGCCAGCCCGGTCTTGACCTCGTCGAAGATCAGCACGATTCCGTGCCGGCGCGTGATCTCGCGCACCTCCTCGAGGTATCCCCGCTCGGGCAGGACGACCCCGAGGTTCATCATCGCCGCCTCCATGATCACGCAGGCCGGCTTGCGTCCCTCGGACTCGAGACGCTGGATCCGCCGCTCCATCGCGCCGGCGTCGTTGAACGGCACGGCGATCGTCAGCTCGACGACCGCCTCCGGGATGCCCGCGCCGTACGGCAGCGAAGCGTAGTTCTCGCGGTCGCCGATGCGGTCGTACTCGACGCCGATCGAGACCATCACCCCGTCGTGATGGCCGTGGTAGGAGCCGAAGATCTTCATGATCGTCTCGCGCCCCGTGTAGCCGCGGGCGATCCGGATCGCGTCCATCGTCGCCTCGGAGCCCGAGTTCACATACCGCCATCGCGCGAGGCCCCAGCGCCGCTTGAGCTCCTCGGCCACGACGACGCCATCCTCGGTCGTGGCGGCAAAGTGCGTGCCCAGCGAAACTCGCTCGCTCACTGCCCTGACGATGGCCGGGTGGGCATGTCCCTGGACCATCGACCCGAACCCATTGTGAAAGTCCCACATGCGGTTGCCGTCGACGTCGTAGACGACGGGTCCCTCCCCGGTCGTCAGGTAGATCGGCCAAGGCTCGGCGGCCTGATAGGTCGACGCGACCCCGCCGCTCAACGACTCGCGGGCGCGTCGGTACATCGCGCCTGACGCCTGGGTGCGCTCATCGAGCGTCGCCCGTTCGCGCGTGGTGAGCTCCCGAATCCGCTCGCGATCCAGCTGCCCAGTGGTTGTGACTGCCATCTTCAAGCTCCAGTCGGGTCGCGGAAGTCGATCGCAGCATGCGCTGCGGCGACGTGAAGGTTACCCGCGGCGACGGGCTCTCACGACTGGCTCAGTGCGCGTCGGGTCCCGCGCCACACAGATCAGGCCGGCTCGGCCGGGATGATCGGTGCGTAGGTCGTCCCGATCGAGCCGCACCAAGATCCACTCCATGGGCTGATCGTCGCGGGTCCGCCCATCGGCGGCCCCTGCGTACGTCGGCGGGCGCAGCCGAGGCGACAGCTGGACCTTCGTCTAGGGCCACCTAGAGCTTCTTCGGTGGGGCGGGGCGACCGATCGCACGATACCTCTGTTGTGCGAGACGTCGCCCGCGGCACACCGGCCTACAGCAACGCAGAGATGGGAGTTCTATGAGCAGCCACGAGACGATCAAGGTCGACGCGTTCATCGCTGGGTCGGGTCCGATCGGCGCCACCTTCGCGCGGGAGTTTGTCGAGGCCGGCCGGAGCGTGATGGTGGTGGACGCCGGCGCGAAGCTGTCCGACGTCCCGGGAGCGCACCTCAAGAATTCTGCGCTCTACCAGCGCAATATCGACCTGTTTGCCTCGGTGATCCGCGGACACCTGACGACCGTGTCTGTCCCCTCGAACCACAGCCCGGTCGTGACACTGGACCCGGCTGCGTTCCGGGTCGACTTCGATACGCACGCCGGCTTCGTCCATAACAACCAGAATCCGGAGCAGAGCCCCTATCGCAACCTCGACGCGGCTGCGGTCAGCTACATCGTGGGCGGCATGGCCACGCACTGGACCTGCGCGACGCCGCGCCACCACCCCACAATCGAGCGCTGCGATCTCCTCTCCGAGGATGAGTGGGACGAGCTCTATAGCGAGAGCGAGCGCCGGTTCGAAACGACACGGACCGCCTTCTCGCACTCGATCCGCCACCAGCTCGTGCTCGACATCCTGACCGAGGAATTTGGCGAGCTCGAGGCTCCCTACCACGCCCAGGCGCTTCCGTTGGCGGTCCGCCGCCGCCGGGACAACCCTCGCTTTGTGCATTGGAGTGGCACCGACACGGTCCTCGGCCCGCTGGCCCACGACGACCACGACGGACGCTTCGACCTGCGCCCTGAACACATCTGCCGTCGCCTGTCACTGAGTGCTGACGGCAGCCAGATCGAATACGCCGAGGTCGAGGATCTGACCACCTCGCGGATGCTCCGGGTCGAGGCCGAGCACTTCATCGTGGCCTGCAACGCCATCAATACGCCGCAACTGCTGTGGGCCTCCGGTGTCCGGCCGGAGCCGCTCGGGCGGTACCTGACCGAACAGCCGGTCGCGTTCTGCCAGATCGTGCTGCCAGAGCATCGGCTGACTGCGCTGGAGGCCGATGATCGCTTCGCCGAGGATCTGCGCAGACATCGGATCGACCATCCGTCCGATCCCGTGCCGTTGCCGTCCGGTGATCCCGAGCCCAACTGCATGATCCCGGTCTCGGAGGGTCGTCCGTGGCATTGCCAGATTCACCGTGACGCCTTCAATTACGGGGACCTCCCGCCGAACGTCGATGGTCGACTGATCGTTGACCTGCGTTGGTTCGGAATCGTCGACCCGCGGCCCGACAACCGCGTCCTGTTCTCCGGGGGACACCTCGACATCTTCGGGATGCCCCAGGCGACGTTCGAGTTCGACCTCTCGAACGAGGACCGCGAGCGCCAGCATCGGATGATGAAGGACATGCTGCGCTGCGCGGGATCGCTTGGCGGCTTCTTGCCGGGCTCTGAGCCGCAGTTCGTCGCGCCGGGCGTGCCGCTGCATTTCGCCGGAACCGTCCGCATGGGCGACGACCCGGCGACCAGCGTGTGTGACGTCGACTCGAAGGTGTGGGGCGTCGAGAACCTGTACGTCGGTGGCAACGGCCTGATCCCGCGCGGGCAGGGGAGCAACCCAACGCTGACCAGCGTTGCCGTGGCGATCAAGTCGGCGCGCTCGATCCTGGCAAGCTCCCCCGCCCGCGATCGGGTGGCTGTGGGGCAGTCCCGATGAGCGTGGCCGTATTTCCGGCCGGGTCGATCCGGCTCGGCATCACCCCCACGGGGTGGACGAACGACGACCTGCCGGCGCTCGGAGAGCAGATCGGATTCGAGCAGTGCGTGAGCGAGATCGCGCTGGCCGGCTTCGAGGGCTGCAGCGTCGGTCACAAGTTCCCGACCGACATCGATGAGCTCAAGGCGTCTCTGCACCTGAGGGGCCTGTCCGTCTCCGAGCCGTGGCACAGCACCTACTTCACGGCGCAGGCAATGGATCAGCACAACCTCGACGGCTTCCGCCGGCAGCTGGCCTTCATCCAGGAGATGGGCGGCACCGACATCGGCCTGGCCGAGCTTGGCCATGCGGTGCACCAGCAGCCCGTGGCTCTCAAGGCGAACAAGCCGGTGTTCGACGACGCGCAGTGGGGACGGATGACCGATGGGCTCAATCGGCTGGGCGAGCTGGCCACCGACGAGGGGATGCGCCTCTGTTATCACCACCACATGGGCACGGGCGTGCAGACCCGTCACGAGGTCGACCGCTTGATGGCGGACACCGACGCCGCCCACGTGCACCTGCTGTTGGACACGGGGCACCTTTATTGGTCGGGCGACGATCCGGCGGCGCTGGCCCGAGACCACGGTGACCGAATCGCGCATGTGCATCTCAAGGACATCCGGCACGACAAGATGAAGGCCGCCGATGCCGGGGGCTGGTCGTTTCTGGAGGGTGTTGAGGAGGGCGTATTCACCGTTCCCGGCGATGGCGTGATCGATTTCGTCCCGATCTTTGCCGCCCTGGCCGACGCCGGCTACGAGGGCTGGCTGATCGTCGAGGCCGAGCAGGACGCGGCGAAGGCCCACCCGTTGACCTACGCCAAGATGGCACGCGCCTACCTCGGCGAGGTGCTCGGCCTCTAATGGCCTCGGCACAGGCGCGTACGAGCCGTCGAGGAGCTACCGCCGCCATCAAGGAACCGCGTTTCCAGCCCGAGATCGTTCAGGAGGGCATCCAGGACGGCTACTGGGTGATGCCGATCGACATCGACGGCGACGGCCGGCCGGACCTGGTGACCTCGGGGCTCGCTCTGGGGGAGGTGGCGTGGTTCCGCAACCCGGATTGGCGCAAGCGCGTCATCGGCAACTTCTCGCGACCGATTTCGCTCGACCAGGCCGATATCGATGGCGACGGCCGTACCGATCTGGTCGTCTGTCACGACTACGCGCCGACGATGTTCGAGGCCACTCCACAGGATGGCCAGGTTTCCTGGCTGCGCAACGCGGGCGAGCGCGAGGAGCCCTGGCAGGTACGCCCGATCGGGCAGCTGGGGTCGGCGCACCGACTGCGACTGGGGCACTTCACGCACCCCGAGGAGCTGCAGTTGCTCGTCGCGCCGGTCGTCGGTCCAAGGTCGGGGATGGAGGCCGTACACACCCCGATCCGGGTCGTGCTGTACCGGCGGCCCGACGAGGTACTTTCCGCATCCTCCTGGCCGGCTGACGTGGCCGACGACGAGAGCTTCCGGGTGATTCATGCGATCGCGCTTGGCCAGTACGGCGCCCCGGGCGCCGCGGGTCTGGCCGCGACGCTGCTGGCCAGCGAAGAGGGCCTGAGCTGGTTCGGGGTCAACCCGGATGGCCGCTGGGAGGCTGTCCTGCTCGGCGGCGGTGAGCCCGGCCAAGCGGCGCGAACCGGCTATCGGGGCAGCGGCAACCACGCCGTGGGCAGCGTGGCCGGCGACCCGTACGCGTACATCGCGGCCGTGGAGCCATTCCACGGCAACACGCTCGCCGTCTATACCCCCGAAGGCGATGGCGACCTCACGCAGCGTCGGTGGCGGCGCACCGTGCTGGAAACCTTCGGCGAGCCAAACGAGGCGGGAGAGGGCCCGGCCCATCACGTGGTGTGCGCCGATTTCGACGGAGACGGCGACGACGAGTTTCTCGTGGCTCTCCGGGGGCCGATGCCCCACCAGGGAGTCTTCCACTATCGCCCGATCGACGCCGGTGCGGCCCGGTTCGAGAAGACGCGTGTCTCAGCGCCGTCAGCCGCGCGCATCGCCGTGGCGGACTTCGATGGGGACGGTCGACTGGACTTCGCGACCACGGGCTATCACGTGCCCGGCTACTTCGAGTGTGAGGTGCCCCAGGTGGTGGTTCATTTCAACCGCTTCGGAGAGCCGATCACCGGCCCCTCGATCCCACTGGGCCCGCTCGGCGGCTGATCGGGCGAGGAGCCCTGCGTAGTGGTGTGTCGGTAGACCGAGAAGGATTGCGCCGCCCACGGGGTGTCGTGATCATCTGGCCAGCGCTCGCGATCTTGGTTGCGGCCTATGCGGCTCATCAGGACCTTGGTCTCGGTGGGACAGGAGTCAACGAGTTCTTCGATCGCTGGCTCAACGCTGCCCTGCTGTGGGCGGCCGCCGCCGCCTGCGTCGTCGGTCTCGCGCGGGCCACCCGCGGGCGCGCGCCGTGGCTGTTTGTCGCGCTCGGGCTCGTGTGCTGGGCGGTCGGCGACACGCTCTGGAGCATTCGCTTCGGTCACGCCGCGGTCGCCCCTGCCACGAGCATCTCGGATGTCTTCTGGCTGGCCTGGTATCCCCTGATCGTCGTAGCAATTGTCCTGTTGGTGCGCGAGCGCGTCCCGGTGTTTGAGCTTCACCGCTGGATCGACGGGGTGGTCGTGATGCTGCTTGTCGCCACGCCGTGGGTGGCCCTGTTCCTGGAGCCGGTGGCCGCGCACTCGCACACCTCGGCGCTCGCGACGGCCGTCGCGTTCGCGTACCCCCTCGGTGACGCCGTGATCGTCGGTGCCACGCTCGGCGTGTTCGCGCTCATGTTCTGGCGCCCCGGTCGGATGTGGTTGGCCCTCGGGTTCGGCCTCGTCCTCATGGGTGTGGCGGATGCGGTGTACTCCGTGCAGAGTCTCGGGCACACCTACGACGATGGCCGGGTCTACGATGCGGCCTGGGCGGCCGGGGCCCTGCTGGTGGCCTTCGCGGCCTGGCAGACCCGTCCCGGCCGGCTCCAGCCGAAACAGGTCGCGGGGTGGCCCGCGATCGCCCTTCCGTTAGCCGCCCAAGCGCTCGCGGCGACGATCCAGGTCTACGGCTACTTCCATGAGCTCCACCGGAGCGAGCGAATCCTGACCATCATCGTCCTGGTCATAGCGATGGTTCAGATTGTGGTGACGCGGCCCCGCCTGCGCGCCCGGTCCGCCGCGCCCCCGGGGACGTTGTGAGCAACAACGTCGTCGCGGACGACATCGAGGTCGCCACCGAGTTCTACCGCACCGTGCTCGAGATCGTCGGCTGAGCCACGCGCAGTCCACCGCTTGGGCCTGAGGAGACGGTCACCTGGTCATCCGGCCGGACCTTGAGCAAGACTCCGTGACCGGCGGGCGCACCGACAGCCGCCACCCTGAGGGAAAACTGAGGTGTCAAGGAGTGGTCGGTGATGGTCAGCGTCGCTCGCCGGCCCGCTCTGACCACCGCCGCTCGGCTGACGCGCGCGGTGGCGGCCAGCTGACGATCGAGTGGGGCCACCGAGCAGTCGGCTCCGGCCGGCACGCTCTCGAGCACCAGCGCTTTTCCGATCCGTACGGTCTCATAGCCGGCGTGTGGAAGGGGATAGCGCAATTCCCGCGGGGCGCCGATGGCCTCGCAGAGAACGAACACGCGGACCGTCTTGCGCACACGCACGGTGCGCGCCGGGACGCGCACACGCACCGCCAACGCGCCGACGTCGAATCGGTTGGAGACCCTGATCGTGGTCCTGACTTTCGTGATCGTGGTGGCCGTGCTGGGCTCGATCGCCGACTTCGTCGCGCCGCCGGAGTTGATCTGAACGACGCGACAGCGAGCGCCGAGCGGAAGCTGCTCGATCTTCCGCGAGCGACCGGCCGTCAAGCCGAAGATCGGCGGCTGCCCGGCCGGCAGGCGGATGTCGCGCCCGCCCGCCCGGCACGCAACCATGATCGAGAACCTGGCCGGCCGGTGCGTCCGGGCGTCATTACCGGTGACCCGCGCGGTCACTGTCAACGATCCCACCGCCGGACCCGGAGGCGGCTCAGCTCCCGGGTTCGAAGCCGTACTCAACGGGATGATCACGACGTAGCCGTCAGCCAGTCCCGCGCTCGAGACCGCGACCGTGGGATTGACCGCGTGCGAAGAATCGTAGACCGACGAGCCCGCGCCGCCGCCTCCACCGCCGTCATAGGAATTGTATGTGTCGCCGCCCTCACCGCCCTGACCGCCTCCGCCTCCGGCGCCCGCGCCGCCGCCCAGGAAATCAACCTCGGCCGGGCTGTCGCCGTAGTTGACGGGTTGGCCGTTCGCCGTGTTGGCGCCGCCCTCACCGCCGTCAGGAGAGTCGTTACCCTGGCCGGCGCTACCGGAACCCGCACCCGATGACCACCAGGCGAGTCCGGCGTCGCCTCCGTTGCCACCTTTCTGATTGTTAATCAGCGACGCCCCGCCCGCACCGCCTCCGCCTCCCGCAACCAGCCACGCCCCGCCGGTCTGAGGGTCGATGATCGCCGATCCGCCACCCCCGTTGCCGCCGTCGGACCCCGCGGCGTGCCCGGCATCACCCCGCTGGCCGCCCAAACCCCAGCCAGGGCCGTACCGACAACCAGGCGTCACGGCGATCGTCTGCTCACCGTTCAGGTTGAGCTTCGCGGTGACGACCGCGCCGCGCCCTGGCGTGCTCTGCCCGTCGCTGCTGGAGGAGCCGGACGCGCCGGCCAGCACGGCAAAGATCGAGGTTGTCGACCTGGGGTGACAGCCCGTCTGCCGTGTGCCACCGACACGGCCGCGATGGCACAGAACAGTGCCGCGACCAGCACCACCGCGCAACCGTCGACGAGACCGAGGCGACGAGGGCCGGTCATGACGGCCAGACTCCCCACTTGGTCTTAAACGCCGACAGCATCCCGTCTCCGGCCCTGATTTCCCCCATGTTCCCAAACCCCGACGGCGACAGTGGCGTGAGCGCTCCGAGCGCAGCGTCCCCCACCACCGTGGTCGTCAACTAGCCCCGAGAGGCTACAACGTCCCCAGACGCGCTGCGACGCTTGCCGTTGGGGCTGACGGAACCCGAGTTCCCACCTCGACGCCTTGCGGAAGTCGGTGAACTGCGTCTTCGGCGGAGCCTCGTCGTTGACTGGCGTGCCCATGCTACGCAGCACGAGCTGCCGAATGTCGCGGTTGCCGGTCGCGTCACTCGCTGAGCTCGGCCAGCGCGATTGCTCCGAGCACGCCGGCTTCGTCGCCAAGCGCGGGCGCGACCACGTAGCTGTCGATGTCAGCTCCGAGCATCGGGGTGTCGAGATAGCCGGCCACGAGCTCGCGCAGCCGCGCGCGCACCATCGCGAGCAGCACGGGGCTGTCCATCACCCCGCCACCCGCGATCACTCTGTGCGGCGAGGCGACGAGCACGATGCTGAGGAGCCCGAGCGCGACGTATTCGGCCTCGAGCGGCCACGCCGGGTGGTCCTCGGGAAGGTCCGGTGGCGAGGCGTTCCAGCGCTTCGCGATCGCGGGGCCTGATGCGAGCCCCTCCCAACAGTCACCGTGCACGGGGCAGTTGCCGTCGAACGGATCGCGCCGGCGATCGTGCGGGATCCGCAGGTGACCAACCTCGGGGTGCACCAGGCCATGCAGCGGCTGCCCGTCGATCAGCAGGCCGGCGCCGACGCCGGTGCCGACCGTCAGGTAGCAGAGGCTCGGACTGCCGCGTCCGGCGCCCCAGCGGTGTTCGCCCAGCGCTGCCGCGGTGACGTCGAGGTCGAACGCGACCGGCACCTGAAGGCGGTCCCGGATGACCGTCGCCACCGGCGTCCTCTGCCACCCGGGCTTCGGCGTGGTCGTCACGTGCCCCCACGTGGGGGAGCCTCGATCCACATCGACCGGCCCGAAGGAGCCGATTCCGATCGCGGCCGGCGCCTGATGGGCGGCGAAGAACGACACGATCCGCTCGAGCGTCTCGTGAGGCGAGCCAGTGAGGAACTTCTCGAGTGCGCGTATGTCGTCCGGGCCCGTGCCGAGCGCGCATACGCACCAGGTCCCGCCCGTCTCGACGCCGCCGTAGACCTTCGCCACGGCGGCAATGATGACCGGTACGCCGCGCGATGGGTAAGGCGACAATGGGGAGATGTCGACGACTGTTCCGCCCGATGATGAAGTGACGCGCGGCCGCCGAGTCGCGCGGCGTCGCGCGGAGATCGCCTGCGTGACGGGCATCGCGGTGAAGACCGTCTTCGCCCTCGCGCTGTTGCCGCTCACGCCTTCCCTGCTCGGGACCGAACCCGTGCTCCTGGAGGCGCTGCGCGGATCGACGTCAGCGATGGCATCGGGTGGCGCGTTCGCCCGAGTGGGCGAGGCATCGCTCGTGCTCGCCGTCCTGGCTCCGCTTCCAACCCTGCTCTTCGCCACGCCGTTCTTCTGGTGGGCGGGGCGATTGTGGGGTCCAAAGGCGGCGGCCACGCTGGGCGGTGGCCACCCGAATGCGGAGAAGTGGGCGCAGCGCTCCGGCGCTCACCTCGAACGCTTCGGCGGGCTCGCGGTCGCGTTGGCCCCATTCCTCCCGGTTCCCTCGTCGTTCATCTACGCTGCCGCGGGTTGGACAGGGATGAGCCTTCGTCGCTTTATGGTCTTCGATCTTCTCGGGATGCTCTCGTGGATCTGCGTGATCGTCGGCCTCGGTTACGCGGTCGGTCATCCCGCGGTTCAGGTCGCCAAGGCGATCTCCCACTATGCGTTGCTCATCACGATTGCGGTCGTGGTGATCGCGGTCGCCGTCGGAGTGTTGCGCGCCCGTCGAGCCGCGGCCCACGCGGCCACATCGACCGAGCGGTAGCACGTGCGGCAGTCGACCCTTCTCTCGCCAGGGCCTGAGGCTGGCAACGGGGGGTGGATCCGGTTTGCGATTGGCCGGGTTGAGGTGGATAATCGCGTTTAGGGATGCGTGAAAGCGTCGGGAAGTTGCTGGTTGGTGCCTGACGCGGTCGACAAGCGGGTGGCTCTGCTCAGGGGTCGCTACGAGCTGTTTGAGACCGTGGGCTCCGGTGGCCTGGAGCGAGTGGTGAAGGCGCTCGATCGCGACTACGGGCGTCTGGTGGCTCTCAAGATGGGGCCGGTCGGCCCGGATCGGCACCGTGATGATCTGCAGCGCGAAGTCAGGGCTCTGCGCGACCTGACGCCTCATCTATCGCTGCCGCGCGTGCGAGAGGACTTCTTTGAAGGCGACGAGCACGTCGTCGTGATGGATTGGGTTGAGGGCACTGATCTGGCGAGACTGCTGCGGGATAAGGGCACTCCAGGGCTCGCGCTCTCGAGCGTTCTGGCCTACCTCGGCGATGCTGCTGAGGCGCTGAGTTTCCTGCACGCCCGCGACCCGCCGATCATCCACGGGGACATCAAGCCGGCCAATTTGATCCTGACGCGCGGGGGCCGGGTGAGCGTGGTCGACCTCGGGCTGTCGTCCACACGTGGGTCAGGGGGTGGGCGGGGAGGCACTGTCGGTTTCCGGGCGCCTGAGCTGGAGGCCGGAGCGCCGCCCTCCCGGGCGGGGGACGTGTACGCGCTGGCGGCGAGTGCCTGTGCGCTGCTCACGGGTGCGCCGCCGGCGGGCGGGCCTGCGAGGTTGGAGGGGCTGGGTGCCGCGGGGGCCGCGGGGCTGGAATCGGCGCTCTGGGCTGGTCTGGCCACCGATCCCGCGCACCGGCCGGCCACGCCGGGTGAGCTGGTCGAGCGGATGCGCTCGGGCTGGGCCGCGACGCTCCCGACTGGAGTGATGACCTTCTGTCTGTCGGACATCGAGGGCTCGACCAGGCTGTGGGAGAGCCAGCCCGAGGCGATGGCCGAGTCGCTGGTCCGCCACGACGAGCTGATCGCCGGGGTCGTGGAAGCGCACGGCGGGCGGTTCTTGAAGTCGATGGGCGAGGGTGACTCGACGGTGTCGGTGTTCGAATCGGCGGCCCGGGCGGTGAGAGCGGCGATCGCTGCGACGCTCACTCTGGCAGAGGAGCCGTGGCTTGATGGTGCCCCGATCCGGGCTCGCTTTGGGCTGCACACGGGTGAGGCTCAGAGGCGCGGCGGCGTGTATTTCGGTACGACCGTGAATCTGGCCGCTCGGGTGCGCGGCGAGGCGGGCGGCGGCGAGATTCTGCTCTCGGAGACGACGGCAGCGCTGGTGAGCGGCGACCTGCCGGCGGGGTACGTGATCGTCGATCTCGGCCCGCACAGCCTGAAGGGGATCCGGCGGCCGGAGGCGATCAAGGCGCTGACGGGGTCCGGTCTGACGACGGGGTCGGCGGCTGCCGAGTGCCCGTATCGCGGCCTGCTCGCCTTCGAATCGGCGGATCGCCACCTGTTCTTCGGGCGCGAGGCGGTGGTGGCGACGTGCTCGCGCGGATCGCGCCGGGACGGCTGCTCGCGGTGGTCGGCGCGTCGGGGAGCGGTAAGTCCTCGCTGCTGCGAGCCGGCGTGCTCGCTGCGGTGCAGGCGGGCGAGGTGGCGTCCGCACGTTCGGCTCGTGTGATCACGCCGGGCGCTCACCCGCCGCTCGATCTCGAGGCTGACGAGCGGGAGCTGCTGATCGTCGACCAGTTCGAGGAGCTCTACACGCAGTGCCGCGACGCCGAGCGCGAGCGCGATTCATCGACGCTCTGCTCGCGCGGAGCCGGCCCGTGGTGATCGGGGTCAGGGCCGACTTCTACGGCGAGATGAGCGCGGACGCCGAGCTCGCCGGCTCGGTGGCTCATAACCAGGTGCTGCTCGGGCCGATGCGCGACGACGATCTGCGCCGCGCCATCGCCGAACCGGCTCGGCTCGCCGGACTGCGGCTCGAGCCCGGTCTGATCGACCTCGTCTTGCGTGACGTCGCGGGGGAACCGGGCGCCCTGCCGCTGATGTCCCACGCGCTGCGCGAGACCTGGGAGCGCCGCGACGGGAGGACGCTGACGGTCGAGGCGTATCACGAGAGCGGTGGCGTCAGCTCGGCGGTGGCGCAGACGGCCGACGCCGTGGTCGATGGGACACCGCAGTCCGAGCGGCCGCTTCTGCGCAACGTCTTCCTGCGTCTGACCGAGATCGGCGACGAGGTCGAGGACACCCGACGTCGGGTTCCGATCGAGGAGCTGGTTCCGCAGGGCGCCTCGGGTGACGCGGTGAGGACGCTGCTCGAGCGGCTCGCGGAGGCGCGCCTGGTGACGCTGGACGAGGGGACCGCCGAGGTCGCGCACGAGGTGCTGATCCGCCGCTGGCCGACGCTGCGCCGCTGGCTCGAGGAGGACCGCGAGGGGATCCGCCTGCATCGGCGGCTCAGCGATGCCGCCCGACTCTGGGACGCGGCGGGACGAGAGTCGGCCGACCTCTACCGCGGCACGCGACTGGATGCCGCGGTCGAGTGGGCGAGAGTGAACGGCGGCGCTGCTCAACGAGACCGAGCGCGAGTTCCTGAACGCCAGCGTCGAGGAATCGGCGCGGACGCAGCGCCGCCAACTGAAGGCCAACCGCCGGCTGCGCCGTGCACTGATCGGCAGCGCGGCGTTCCTCGTCGCGGCTCTCGCGCTGCTGGTGTTCGCGCTGCTGAGCCGGCACGACGCCGTCCGGGCGGAGGCATCAGCCCGATCGCAGGCGATCGCCGCCGAGGCCGAGAGCCAGGTCGGACGCGATCCGCAGCGCGCTCTGCTGCTGGCGCGGGCAGCGCTGAGGGTCGCCCCGACGCCCGAGGCGGAGCTCGCCGTCTCGGAGGCGCTGGACGCCAACACGGTCCGCTCGCAGCTTCCCTCCTTCGGGGTCCAGGGCTGCGAGACGTCCAACTTCCTGTTCCTGTTCGACCGCGGACGGATCGCGGCGGACAACACCTGCGACGGGGACGTGGTGTTCGCCGACCTGTTGCGCAAGCGGATCATCAGGCGCGTATCCGTCGGGCGCACCTCGACCGACATGATCCTGGGCCCGAACGGGCGGACGCTGATCGTGGCCACGGGCCGCAACCTGGTGAGTGTCGACGTGCGTTCGGGGCGCGTCCGCCGCATCTTCACCGCCCCGTTCGCGATCGAGCAGTTGGCCGGTCCACCCGGAGGGTCGCTCGCGATCGCCGATAAGTACCGGGTCGCGATCGTCGACCTCAAGCGCGGTCGCCTGCGGATGATCGCCCTTGGCGACCCCAGCGTCAACGTCATCAACGGCATGATGTGGGCGTCCTCGACTCTCCTGCTCGTCGCCTCCACCGGACAGACGCGCGGTCGGGGAGATCTGTTCCCCGGGCTGACCGTGCTCGATGTCGCGCACGGGACGCGGCGGACCGTATCTCTGGCGGTGGCACCGCACCTCGCTGCCGTCAACTTCCTGAGGGTCGCCCCCGACCGCCGGACCTGGTTCATCACCGGGTCTGACATCAACGCCAACAACAACGAACAGATCGCCACGACATGGGCGGTCGATGCGCGGTCGCGGCAAGGTGCGCTGGATCGCGCGCGGACCGCTGGGGGCCACCGCCAGTCCGGTTCAGGCCTCGCCGGACGGACGACTGGTGGCCGTCGGATACAGCCAGGGCACAGCGGACGTGCTCGACGCCGCGACGGGCCGACTGGTCGTGCGCGACGCCAGCAGCGCCAGCATCGCCGCCGGGGATCTGGCCTTTCCGCCGCGTGATCATTCGCTGGTGACCGTATCGCTGGACGGCGTGTTCCGGACCTGGGCCACGCGCGGCAGCGAACAACTGCGGCTGCAGGCGCCGGCCGACCCCGCCGTCGACTTCACCCCCGACGGCCGGGATCTGGTGCTGGTCGGCGATCGCGGCGAGATCGTCGACCTGCGCACCGGTCAGATCGTGCGGAGGTTCCCCGGCTTCCCGACCGCGAGCGTCTTCAACACCTGTAACTCCGCGTGCTTCGCGGCATCGCGCGGACTGCGCTGGCTCACCTACCTGGAGCCGAGGTCCGCCAGTCCGCGGATCCGAGAAATCGACGGTCGCACCGGCCGCCGCCGTCGCCACCGTGCGGGTCTCGCGCCTCGACGCGCAAGGCGTCGCCCCGGACGGTCAGATCGTCGCCGCGTACGTCAACGGCGACCGACTGTTCGCTCAGATCATCGATCCGCGCTCCGGCCGCGTCCGGGATCTGCCGTCCGGTCAGAGCAGCGACGGTTGCGCCGCCACCACGCCGTCCTTCACGCCGGACAGCCGTCTGATGGCGATCGTCGACGGCTGCATACACCTCGTCGTGTGGGACCTGAGCACCGGACGCGTGAAGCGGACAATCGTGTTGCCCGATCGAGCGAGCGGCTCAGGCGCTCTCCTGTCACCGGACGGCCGGTACGTCCTGGTGACCGTGCTCGGCGGAGCCTTCGTCCGCATTGACCTCGCCTCAGGAGAAACTCGTCGAGCGTCCCGGGGCGCAGACCGAAGGCAAAGCACTCGCCATATCGCCCGACGGACACTTCTACGCGATCGGCCGTCAGGACGGAACGGTCGACGTCTACGACGCCCGCAGTCTGCAACTCGTGCGTCACCACACACTCGACAACGCGATCCAGACGCTCGTCTTCTCACCGGACAGCCGCAGCCTCGCCGTCGAGGACACGCGCAACGTCGTGCGGGTCTGGGACACGTGCGCCGTGTGCGAAAACCCGACCCGCCTGGCCCGGCTCGCCGCCCAGCAGAGCGTGCGACAGCTCACCCCGGGCGAACGCACCACCTTTGGCGTCGAGTGACCGGTCCAGTGACCACCTACCTAACCGAAGGGCCCGCCGCACGGATGCCATGGCTCAAGAGCCGCTTGCCAGCTGGGCCTGTGCGTCAGTGGGTTCAGGTTCAGGGCAGCTCGACGAGCACCTTGCCGATGGCGCCCTGCTCCACGGCGTCATGCGCGGCGGCGATCTGTTGCAGCGTGAAGTCATGCGCAGGAAGCGCCGTCAGGGCACCGTCACGTAGCGCGTGGGAGATGTCGGCCACCGCCGCGAGCTTCGCCTCCAGCGGGATTGTGTAGACGAGAACGAACGCGATGTGGGCGTTGAGCACCATCAGCGACCGTGACAGCTCGACGGCACGGTCCGGCGTGGTGTAACACGAGACGGCGCCGCCCTTGGCCAGGACGTCGGTGTCCAATGAGAGGTTGGCCGGGAGGTTGACCTCGACGATCCGCGCGACGCCGTTGGGCGCCCACCCGCGGACGCGGTCGCGGACAGGCTCAGAGCGGTAGTTGATCACGAGCTCCGCGCCGGCGGCCCGGGCGAGCTCGGCCTTCTCCTCCGAGCTGACCGTCGTGGCGACGTGCGCGCCGTGCCAGCGACCGAGCTCGATCGCAGCATGCCCCACTGCGCCGGCTCCGCCATGGACCAGGATCTTGGCGCCGGCCAGCGGGCCGTCGGCGAACAGGCAGCGATGGGCGGTGATCGCCGGAATCCCCAGGCCCGCGCCAAGCTCCAGGCTGATCTCGGGCGGGAGCGCCACCGCCTGCCGTGAGGGCACGGCGATCCACTGAGCTGCCGTGCCCTGAGCACGCTGCCACTGACCCTCCCACAACCACACCCGCTCCCCGACCCGAGCGGGATCGACGCCATCGCCGACCGCGACGACCTCCCCAGCCCCGTCCTGATTGGGCACGATCTCCTCCGCCACGCTCGCATTCCCGCCCGATCGCCGGGACTTCCAGTCAGTCGGGTTCACGCCGGAGACACGCACCCGGACCAGCACCTCCCCAGGCGCTGGTGCCGGCCGAGGCATCTCGGTGACCGAGAGCGTGCCCTGGTCGGAGCCGACAGTGGGATATCGAGCGGCGAGCATCGTGTCGGAAGGAGCCATGCCCGCAATCCTAAGGAAAGGAAGCGGCTGAAGGGACTCGAACCCTCGACCTTCTGCATGGCAAGCAGACGCTCTAGCCAACTGAGCTACAGCCGCGCGGTGGCGGAGTATAGCCTTGGACGGCTCCTCGCCCGGGGCGTCGGCGACCCGGCGGGTTGAACATGATGACGTTTGGGGACGCTCGTCAGGGCTCTGGTCCACCGGCCACAGCTTTGGCCAGCCTTCGGCGGATGGGCAGCGCTGCGGAGGCCGCCCGCCACTTTGCGTAGGGCAGCGCTCCGGATGGTTCTCGCCGAGTGGCCACGACGCTGCGCAGTCGGCGACGGCCGGACCAGAGTCGGTTGAGCGTGGCGTTGTCGGAATCTGCGGAGTCGCTCCAGGCGAGTGCGCTGGTGTGGAAGCGGTCGAGGTTGGCGATGTGCAGCTGTACGCCTGGTGAGAAGCGGGCAAGCCGTTCGTCGAAGGCGAACTTGAAGTTGAAGCTCATGTCCCTGGCGAGCAGCTCGCAGCTCATAGCCACCGTGCGCTGTTCGCTGGCCAGTGAGAGCATCAGGAGCCGCCCGGATTGGGCGAAGCCGCGGCACATCTGGGTGAAGAACACGGCGTGTCCAGGACGACAGGCCATCGCGGAGCCGACCTCGCCTCGCCAGCCGGAGCGTTCGAGCTTGATGAAGCGTTCGTAGGCGGCTGGGTCGTGGCTGTCATCGCGCAGTGTCAGCTGACCAACCTCCTGCTCGAGGAGGCGGAGTTTGCCCTGATAGTCCTCGAGACGTCGCGCGCCCAGGGTCTGCTGGAGATAGTCCGGGCTGTCTTGGCGGTAGAGCGCCGGGCGTTCGAACTCGTCCACCACAACCAGTCGGGACTCAGCGGCGAACACCGATGCCAGCGCTCCCGACAACGGCCCGTCGACGTCGATCCAGTCGAGCGCCAGGCAACCGCTCGCCTGGAGTCCGCCTTTGATCAGCGTCGCCAGGATGGCCTGTGTGTCACCCTCGGCGACGAGCGGCTCGCCAAGGTAACAGTAATCGTGGCGCCAGTTCGCGAGGCACGTTCCCGGCACGCTGCGCCAGGACCGCATGTTGCGCACGGGCAACGCGGCCAGCCAGTCCGGGTCCCTCGCGCACGACGAGCAGCGAGAGATCATTCACCCGCCATGCGCGCGCGGCGGGGAACACGAACTCCGGCTCGGCAAACGGGTTGGGGGTCACCGCGATGGCGCTGAGCCGCTGCCAGGCGACCAGGTCCTGCTGCTCGAGCGTGGATATCGGGATGACTTCGGAACGCATTCGCGCGCACGTAGCCGGTCCGCACTCAGCGATGAATTTAGACCGGTGTAACGGTTAGACGCCCGCGCCGGGCGGAACCTTCCTTTCGCGATGCGAAACCTGCGAGGAAAAATCAGTCCAACTCAGTGGGCCGAGTAGTTACTCGGCCGCTTGCTCACGTCCGTCGGCGAGATGAGCGACCGGTGGGACCCGGATCGGGAATCGATTTCAGGATCGGCTCGTCGCGCCCCAGGGCCGACATCGCCTGTCCGATCTGGTCTGCCGCCTCCTTGGCGTGACGAGCCACGGTGGCGATTCCGTCGCGATGCAAACGTGGACTGGGCCCGACCACTGACACGGCAGCGATGGCGCGCGTGCCGAGTTCATCGGTGACGCATACGGGGGCAGCCACCGACGAGATGCCCTCCTCGAGCTCCTCGTCGGTGGCAGCATAGCCGCGGCGGCGCACCTGCGCCGAGAATCTCGCTGAGCTGTCGCGGGTCGACCACGGTATAGCGCGTCCGGCGGATCAGCCCGGCCTCGAACAGGGCGCGTTGCACTGCCGGGTTGAAAGCGGCGATCGCGCGCCCCGAGCTGGAGGAGTGACCGGGCACTCGGCGCCACGCCGGGCCGTGAAAGCGAGGGTCGAGGTTCGGGCTTCAAAGCGGTCCAGGAACAGGATCTCGGCCCCGATCGGAATCCCCAGCTGGACGAGGTCGCGGACGCGGTCGCGCAGCACGGCGAGGATCGGCACGCTGACCTCGAACAGGCTGAGCCGGCTGAGCGCCAGCTGCCCGTACTCGAACATCCGCAGTCCGAGGCGGTAGCGCCCCCGGGCCGGCGCTCGAGCATCCCGCGTGATGCCAGCACGGCGAGCATCCGGCTCGCGGTGCTCTTGGCGATGCCCAGCTCCCGGGCGACCGCGCTCGGACCCAGCTCGGGAGCGAGGAGGAAGCAGTCGAGGATCGACAGTGCGATCGACACCGATCGCAGCGAGTCGTCGCCCGTGCCGCGGAGCGCATCGCCGTCATCCACGCGAAACAAGACTAGCGGCGTTCGCGAGAGGCGAACGGCTGGATTCGCCTCCGCTGAGGCTCAAGTAGCGTCAGCCCCCATCGGCTTTGATGTTGGCGGCCGAACTGACAGAGGAGAGAAGTGGTAACCGGACAACTGGGTCGCGCGCCCGCCTGCCCGCACGCGGAGCTGGCGCGTGACTTTCAGCCGTTCGACCTGGCCGAGCCCTTCGGCTTCTACGCGCGGGCTCGCGCGCAGGCGCCCGTCTTCTACAGCCCCGAGATCGACTACTGGGTGGTCACGCGCTACGACGACATGCGCGACATCTTCCGCGACCCGGTGACGTTCTCCTCCGAGAACACCCAGGCGCCCTTCAAGCCGCGTCCGGCCGAGGTCCAGCAGATCCTCGACGACGGCGGCTTCTCAGTGGTCATCGGGCCTGTCGGGCCAGCCAGCCCCCCGACCACACCCGGCTGCGCGGCTTCATCAAGCAGGCGTTCACGCCGCGGCGCGTCGCGTCGTTGGAGCCCGAGATCCGTGTCATCGCCACCCGGATGATCGAGCGCTTCGCCGACCGCGGTCAGGCCGATCTGGTCGTCGAACTCGCCCACGAGCTGCCGGCGCTGGTGATCTTCCGCATGCTCGGCATTCCCGACGTGGACGTCCCGCAGGTCAAGCAGTGGGCGCAGAGCCGCGTGTACATGAACTTCGGCGACCGTCCGGTGGAGGAGCAGGTGCACCACGCCGAGAACCTCGTGCGCTACTGGCGCTACTGCCGGGACCTGGTGCGTTCCCGATTCGAGACGCCGCGGGACGACCTGCCGGGAGACCTGGTCCGGATCTACCTCAGCAGGGCGACCAGACGATCACCACGGACGAGATCGCGGCCTGGTGTACGGCCAGCTGACCGCCGGGCATGAGACCACCACGGCGCTGCTGTCCAGCGGCCTGAAGGAGCTGCTCGGCCAGCCCGAGGCATGGGAGGCAATCTGTCGCGACCGCGACCTGATCCCGGTGGCCGTCGAGGAACTGCTCCGGGTCAGCGCGCCGGTGTTCACGTGGAAGCGGCGCATCAAGGCACCCGCGCAGGTCGGCGGGGTCGACCTGCCCGCGGGGACCAAGCTGCTACTGCTGCTCGGCTCGGCCAACCACGACGACGCCGTGTTCGAGAATCCCGATCGCATCGACCTGGAACGCGAGAACGCCAGCCGCCACCTGTCATTCGGCCTGGGCATCCACTTCTGCCTCGGCGCCCCGCTCGCGCGTCTGGAGGGTCGGGTCGTGCTCGAGGAGCTCAGCGCGCGGCTGCCGACGCTGCGTCTCGTCGCGGGCCAGCGCTTTGACTATGGCGCCAACACGTCGTTCCGAGGGCCGTCGCATCTGTTGGTGCAATGGGACACCGTCGCCCCGTATACGGTCACGTTCGAGCGGGGCACGACGGATGACATCGACGGGCTCGGCGGGAAGGGAGCGAGCTTGGTCAGCCTGTCGGCCGCCGGGTTGCCGGTGCCGCCGGGATTCGTCGTCACGACCGCCGCGTTTGACGCCGCACGGGCGGTTGACGGGGTGCAGGCCCGGATCGCCCGGGCGCTCGCGAGGCTGGACAGCGGCGATGTCCCGGCGCTGGAGGCGACCGGAGCGACCGTGCGGGCCATGCTCGAGCAGGTTGCGCTTCCGGCGGGTCTCGCCGAGAGCATCCGCACCGGCTATCGGAGCCTGTGCGGCGAGGGCGCCGACGTCCCGGTGGCGGTGCGCTCGAGCGCGACCGCGGAGGACTCGGCCCTGGCCAGTTTCGCCGGCCAGCAGGACACATACCTGTGGATCGTGGGGGAGGACGCGGTACTCGAGCATGTTCAGCGCTGCTGGGCGAGCCTGTACTCCGCGCGTTCCATCGCCTACCGCCGCCACCACGCGACTCCCGAGGACGACGTCCGGATGGCGGTGGTGGTGCAGCGCATGGTCGGACGCGCGCGCGGCCGGGGTGGCGATGACGCTTGATCCCGCTACCGGGGATCGCACCAAGATCGCCATCGAAGCCAGCTTCGGCCTGGGGGAGACGGTGGTCAGTGGAACGGTGACGCCCGACCACTTCCTGGTCGAGAAGGTGGTGCTCGAGGTCGTGGGCTCGGTCATCAGCCGCAAGGAGGTCGAGCTCATCCCTGACCTCGCCGGCGGGCGGGTGCGCGAACGCACGGTCGAGCGCGGACCGGCAGCTGTCCCCGGCCTTGAGCAACGAGGAGGTGCGCGCGGTCGCGGCACTGGCCAAACGGGCCGAGCGACACTACGGTGGCCCCCAGGACATCGAATGGGCCATCGACCAGACGGCGCCGTCATGTTGCTGCAGAGCCGACCGGAGACCGTGTGGAGTGCCAAGACGCGGCAACCGCCGGCCCGGCCGTCCGCCGCGACCGGCTTGATGAGCATCGCCAACACCCTGATCAACCCCCTGGCCGCGAGGAGAGCCCCGGATGTCAACCACTGAGGTGAATCGGTTCATCAGCCCGTATGACGATCCGGCGCCCGGAGGGCGCGGAGGGGTGGGAGGAGCTCTACCCCTACTACCTGCACTTCCGCGAGGACCGCCGCGAGTTCGAGGAGAGCCGGTTCTGGTTCGCCGACCTTCAGCACTGGCCCACCGTGTTCAAGCCGTTCGACACGATCACGGTCGAGTTCGCGATCAAGTGCCTGGGGCAGTACAACACGCGCCACCTGCTGATCCCGCCGGCCAACGGCATCGACTACCGGGTCCACAACGGCTACGTCTACATGAGCCCGGTTCCGGTTCCCGAGGAGCAGATCCCCGCGCGCGTGCCGCAGTTCCTGGAACGGGCGGGTCACTACTTCGCCAACTGGGCCTCACTGCTGGAGAATTGGGAGCGGAAGATCCGCCGCGTGATCGCCGATCTGGAGGCGCTCGAGTTCGATCCGCTGCCGGAGGTCGTGCCGTTGGAGTGGATCAAGGAGGGCCGCGGCCTGGACAACACGTTCGCGCTGACGCCAGAACTACAACCGGGCGATCGAGCTGGCCTACGAGGCGTTCCAGTACCACTTCGAGTTCCTCAACCTCGGCTACGTCGCCTACCTCGACTTCTTCACCTTCTGCAAGGAGGCACTGCCCGGCGTCGCCGACCTCGGCATCGCGAAGATGGTGCAGGGCATCGACGTCGTCCTGTTCCGTCCGGACGAGGAGCTGCGCAAGCTCGCTCGTCTGGCCGTCGAGCTCGGCGTCGCCGACGCCTTGACCGAGGGAGATGTCGATGTTGGTCGGGCGCTCTGCGGCGTTGGCCACGCAGCCGCGGGGCGCCGAGTGGATCGCCGCCTGGGACGCCGCCCAGGACCCGTGGTTCAACTTCTCCTCCGGCAACGGCATGTACAGCACCGACCGGGTGTGGCTCGACCACCTCGAGATCCCGCTCGGCTTCGTGCGCGACTACGTCGCGCCGCCTGCGGGCCGGCGAAGAGATCGAGCGCCCGACCGAGCAGATCCGCGCCGAGCGTGACCGGATCACGGCCGAGTACCGCGAGCTGCTGCCCGACGACGAGACGCGGGCGGTGTTCGACGAGAAGCTCGGGCTGTCGCGGTTGGTGTTCCCGTATGTCGAGGACCACAACTTCTACATCGAGCACTGGTCGCTGTCGGTGTTCTGGCGCAAGATCCGCCGCCTCGGCGAGGTCCTCGCCGAGGCCGGCTTCTGGGCTGAGGCGGACGACATCTTCTACGTGCGCCGCGACGAGCTCCAACAGGTGCATCTTCGACTACGGCAACGGCTGGGGCGTCGGCGTCGAGCCGATGGGCCCCTACTACTGGCCGGCCGAGATCGCCCGCCGCAAGCGGATCATCGCCGCGCTCGAGCTCAAGGCGCCGGTGCCGGCGATGAACGAGCCGCCCGGCGGTGGTCACCGAGCCGTTCACGATCATGCTCTACGGGATCACCAGCGAGGCGGTCTCGAGCTGGCTGCACGCCGGCGCGGACGCCGGGCACCTGAGCGGCATGGCCGCATCGCCGGGGGTGGTCGAGGGGATGGCCCGGGTCGTCAGCGGCGCCGAGGATCTCGGGACCGTGCAGGAGGGTGAGATCCTGGTCACCCGCATCACCGCCCCGAGCTGGGGGCCGATCTTCGGGCGCATCGCGGCCGCGGTCACCGACATCGGCGGCATGATGAGCCACGCCGCGATCGTCTGCCGCGAATACGGGCTGCCCGCGGTGACCGGGACCGGCTCGGCGACGACGTCGATCCACACCGGTCAGCGCCTGCGGGTGGACGGCAATACCGGCACCGTGACGATCCTGGGCTGACGGGAGCCTGATGGCCGATAGCGACCGGTACGCCCGCATCTACGCCCTGGCCGAGCCGTATTGGCAGACCCGGAGCAACGAGATCCATGTCCCGGGTTCCTACGCCTTGGCCCAGGAGCTGCTGGCCGCCTACCCGCAGGCCGATGCCGACGTCGTGCTGCCCGCGATCCTGCTGCACGACGTGGGCTACATGGTCGTGCCGGCAGACGATCACCTCAAGGGGCTCGCCGGCGCGGTCAAGGGCTGGGAGCCCGACATCACACGCCGTCATGAGATCCAGGGCGCGGCGCTCGCCGGGGAGATCCTCGGCCTCGTGGGGTGGGACCCGGAGCGCACGGCGCTGATTCAGGACATCGTCGACGGCCACGACTCCCGCCCCGAGGCGGAGAGCCTCGAGGACACGCTGGTCAAGGATGCCGACAAGTTGTGGCGCTACACCGCGTCCGCGGTCCGCATCTGTCATCGCTGGATGGAGCTCAGCACCGACGCCTACATGGACTGGGTCGAGTCGGAGATCGACTGCTGGCTGTTCACCGAGGCCGCCCGAGGCATGGCCCGGCGGGAGATCGCCCGCAGCCGCGCCGCGCTGGCTGAGCTGCCGGTGACATGAGCGTCGATCTCGCGGGGCGTTGCGCGGTCATCACCGGCGCGGGCGGGGGCCTGGGGCGGGCCTTCGCGCTTGGCTTCGCGGATGCGGGTGCCCGCGTGGTGGCGGTTGACCTTGACCACGCAGCGGCGACGCGCACCTGCGACGCGATTGTGCACGCGGGCGGCGCGGCGGTGGGGGTACTGGCCGATGTCGCCGACGAGTCCAGCACTCAGGCGATGGCGGCGGGCGCGGTGAGCGCGTTCGGGTCCATCGACGTCCTGGTTAACAATGCCGCTGTGTACGCCGGCTTGGAGCGACGACCGTTCGACGAGATCGAGGTGGCCGAGTGGGATCGCGTGATGGGGGTCAACCTGCGCGGCCCGTGGCTGTGCGCGAAGGCGTGCGCGCGTGCGCTGCGCGAGGCTGGTGGGGCAATCGTCAATGTCGCGTCAGCCACCGTGCTGAGCGGCTCGCCGTTGTGGGCGCACTACGTCGCCTCTAAGGGGGGGTTGATCGCGCTGTCGCGGGTGATGGCTCGCGAACTCGGCGACCACGGCGTGCGCGTCAATACGCTGGCGCCCGGATTCACGCTCACCCAGGCCAGCCGCGAACTGATCGACGACGCCGAGACCTATGGCGTCGGCCGGGGCGCCATCAAACGAGGCCTGCAGCCCGGCGACATGGTGGGTGCCGCCCTCTTCCTGGCCTCAGACGCCAGCGCGATGATCACCGGCCAGACGATCGTGGTGGACGGCGGGCGTCATTTCCTGTAAGCCAGGGCACCCGTGCGATCACCCGCTGTCCACAATCGCCTCGCCCGGGCCCGCCGCCGGTGCATCGTCGCTGTTGGTCGACTCCGCCAGACGGCGGTGCAGGCGTTCGCGCAGCTCGTCGGGGCCGTAGTCCCGGTGCGCACGGCGCTGCCGAGCCACGACAATGCCGGTGGCCGCCACCCCGGCGAGGCCGGCGAGGCCGATCAGCTTCCAGCGCGGGCGCATCGGCTGCGTAGGTTACCCCGGCCGCACCCGAGCGCCCTGACGCTCGACGAAGCCGTCGCCACCGCGTCGACCGGTGACATCTGGCTGTTTCGGGGCCGGTCGCCCGCCGACGTGGCGATCAGGACTGTTACTAACAGTCCGGTCAATCATGTGGGGATGGTCGTCGCCATCGACGACCTGCCACCGCTGCTGTGGCACGCCGAGCTGGGTCGCTCCCTGCCCGACGTGTGGACTGGGAAGCGTCAGCGCGGGGTTCAGCTGCACCACCTGCGCGAGGCCGTGACGACCTGGAACGAGCGCTACAGCCAGCGGGCCTGGGTCCGCCAGCTCGAGGGCACGATCGAGCGTCGCCACGAAGACCGCCTGATGGAGATCATCAGCCGCTTCGACGGCCGGGCGTTTCCGACGACACTCGGGCTCGTCGGACGATCGGTCAAGGGCCGCCTGCGCCGCACGTCGTCGTTGGAGACGATCTACTGCGCAGAGCTCGTCGCCGCGACCTATCAGGAGATGGGACTGTTACCAGCTCATCGCCCGGCGAGCTGGTATGACCCGGGGCGGTTCTGGAGCGGGGACCACCTGGAACTGGTGGCGCCGTTCGCTCTGACCAATGAGATCGCGGTGCGCTGAGCGCTCAGGCGTCAGAGATTCGGACCACTCCCGAACTTCCACCCGTTCTTGATGTCGCTGGTGCACTGGAGCAGCACTCGGTAGGACTGGGGGTCAGTGGTCCAGTTCGTTGCGCTGCCGAGCCTCGTCCCCAATGCATATTTGCCGGAGTTGGTGCGCACCGGAATCGAGACCCCGACCGGCCCCAGGTTCTCGACGGCGACGCCGTTGGGAATGGCGGTGCCAAACGGCGGCGCGTTGTCGTGGTTGAGCAGGTACGGGTGGTCGGCCGGGCATTGGTAGGCGGGCACGAACTCGTTGGACCAGAAGCCTTGGAGACGCCGCGCCGGAAATGCCGAGACCAGACAATCGACAACCTCCGGGTGGTCGCATTGGGTGACGAATGGATTGTCTTGACTGCCATCGCCGGTAATGGGTGGATTGGCGGCGGCCTGGCTCGTGAGCGGCTGGGTGGGCGGTGCGTGGACGTTGGTTCCCGGTCCCGGGTCGACCGTCGCCCCTCCGCTCGTGTCGATGATCTCGTCGTCGCCGGGGCCCCCGGCGATCGTGTCGTCGCCATTGCCGCCGTAGATGACGTCGTTACCGGGGCCTCCCTCGATCACGTCATTGCCGGGGCCGCCGTGGATCTGATCGTCGCCGCGACCGCCACTGATGCTCGCGTTGGCCCCGAGGGCGCCGAGCTGGTCGTTACCGGCGCCGCCGACGATCGTCTCGTGTGAGCCCAAGCCGACGATGAAATTGGCCCGGGGCACTCCCAGCAGCTGCTCCCCAGCGCCGGTGCCGACAATCGTGTTGGCGCCGAGGCGGGCGCCGGGATCCAGCCCCACCAGCTGGGCCGCCGATGGGGCCTTGGCTGGTCTGGCCGGTGCCTGCGCAACCACCAACAGCAGGGTCGTGAGGACCGCCACACACGAACCAATCAGCTTCCCAGACACAACGCCCCCCGTGGTTGATCGATCAGCACCGGCAGGCCGAACGCACTGTGCTCTGTGTGTGGCCGCGTTAGATAACCGGACCGGATGTCGTTGGAGGCGTGGGCGTGGGCGCGGGCGACGGCTGCGGCGCCGCGGCCGGCGGCTTGTCGCCCGGGTCGTCGGGCGCGCGAATCCACTGGACGATGCGGCCACCCACCACAACGAAGTTCGTGCGCGCCGTCTCACCGGCTCCCGCGCCGCAGCCCCCGCCCGGGCCCGGTCGGCCGGTCAGGCGGAACAGCGCATTGACATACTCGCCGCGCTGGTCGGCCGAGATGAACGCCGCCCCGCACGGCAGTGACGCGTTGATCGCCTCGGCCTCCCGCTCGGTATGGATCACGATCAGCGGCACCCCGCCGCCGGTATCGACTCCGTTGACGAACACGGTCGGGAGCCCGAAATAGCGCGCGGCGGCCCGCAGGTCGCCGCGACGCAATGCGCTCGACCACGCGCGGATCACCCTCACCGCCGCCGGGTCCGCAGGCACGCCGGTCGGCCCAGGCGCCGGGAGCGCGCGGGGGACGACCCCCGCGCCCGGCCGCCCGAGTTCGCGTCCGATTCGTGGGGCAGCGACTGGGCGATGGCGTGCCGTGGCCGAGGTGCTGACGCCGCCGCCGCATCCGCCGGCCAGAGCGCCAATCGCCAGCGCGGTTATCGCCGTCACCGGCCCACCCATGCGACGCGCCGCCATGATCAAGATCATGGCATCTGGCTCACGCGGCGCGCGGCAGCTACCCGCGCAGTGACTGCCGCGGCTCCGGCTGCGCCTGCAAGTCGGCGACCCGTGGGGTCGGGCGACGGCGAGGCCGTCCGGTGACGGCCCCGCTGTCGGGCTGAGGTCAGGCGCGGTTCGCCCGGCCGGCCACGAGTTCGGCGGCGTGTTGTGCCGGACCATGACCGTTGGTGGTGCCGTCGCCGTGCCCCAGGCCGGCGGCGACCCGCGCTCCGAGTTGGGGGTCGACGTTGGTCCAGTAGGCGATCACGCGGAGCTGCATTTCGTGGCTGACCTCGTCGCTGGCGTGACCGACGATGTTGGTCACCAGGTGCTCGCGGTCGATCTCGCTCATGACGTTCCGATACAGCGTCGCCGGGCTGGGCGAAGTCGTCGTCCTCGCGCGTGCTTCTCGTACGCATAGCGTCCGAGCTCGCCCGCCTCCACCGACCAGCCGAGGTCGGCGCCTTGCCGCGGGTCGGCCTGGGGGCCGCCGTGGCTGTTGGGGGCGTAGACCGGCTGGTCCCCGGCGTGGTGGTAGGTCATGGCGGCGTCCTTGTTGTAGGAGTGGACCGCGACCTTCGGGGCGTTGATCGGGAGTTGCTCGTAGTTGGGGCCGATCCGATGCAGGTGGGTGTCGTGGTAGGAGAAGACCCGGCCCATCAGCATCTTGTCCGGGCTCAGGCCGATGCCCGGGACCAGGTTGGCCGGAGAGAAGCTCGACTGCTCGACCTCGGCGAAGAAGTTGGCGGGGTTGCGGTCGAGCACCATCCGTCCGACCTGGATCGGCGGGTAGTCCTCGTGCGGCCAGACCTTGGTCAGATCGAACGGGTTGAACCGGTAGTCGGCGGCATCGGCGAACGGCATGATCTGCATCTCGAGGCGCCATTCGGGGCCGTCGCCGCGATCGATCGCGGCGCGCAGATCACGGCGATGGAAGTCCGGGTCCTCGGCGGTCATCGCCTTGGCCTCGTCGTCGCTGAAGTTCTCGGCGCCCTGGACGGTCTTGAAGTGGTACTTGACCCAGAACCGCTCGCCAGCCTGCGTTGATCCAGGAGTAGGTGTGGCTGCTGTAGCCGTTCATGTTGCGCCAGGTGCGGGGCGTGCCGCGATCGGACATCAGGATCGCGACCTGATGCGCGCTCTCCGGCGACAGCGTCCAGAAGTCCCACTGCATGTCGTTGGAGCGCAGGCCGGTGTCGGGCAGCCGCTTCTGGGAGTGGATGAAGTCCTGGAACTTGGTCGGGTCGCGGACGAAGAACACCGGGGTGTTGTTGCCGACCAGGTCGTAGTTGCCCTCATCGGTGTAGAACTTCAGCGCGAACCCGCGCGGGTCACGCACCGTGTCCGCGAAGCCCTGCTCGCCGGCGACGGTGGAGAATCGGGCGAACATCGGGGTCCGCTTGCCGACCCGCTCGAACAGGCTCGCCCTGGTGAACTGGGTGATGTCCTCGGTGACCTCGAAGAAGCCGTGCGCGCCGCTGCCCTTGGCATGGACGACGCGCTCGGGCACGCGCTCACGGTTGAAGTGCTGCATCTTCTGGACGACATAGTGGTCGTGCAACGCGATCGGGCCCGCGGGCCCGACGGTCAGGGAATACTCGTCGCTCGGGGCCGGGATCCCCGAATCCGTGGTCGTCCTCGCCGGCGGTGTGACATCAGTCATGGTCTGCTCCCTGCTTCGTTTGCGGTGTCAAATGTCGGTCCCAGCGATCGTCTCCGACGCAGTCACGAGGCCGAGACCCGATAGCCATGATCACCAACGAGAGCTACCCACTTTTGCTGGTCTCAACCGCATGACGGCCTGTCCCGAGGAACGCTGCGGGCGGGCGGTGGCGCGGCGGGCCGACACGGGTTCGACGCTCGCACGGTTCGGCAGTCGTGCAAGCCTTCAGCACCTGCCGGCTGGGCAGGTCGCACGGTGCTGTCCGCGTGGGGGTTCGCGCGCGGGGCGATCTGTCGCGTGGCCCGAGGCTCCCCCGTGCCCGCGGGCGCGAACAAAAGTTAACTCGCGCCGCTTGATTCGGGGGGGGTGCTCAGGATTTGTGTCGCCCAGCGGGCTCTGAGGTGCGAACCCCCGCGGATCGGGGGGGTTGGGCGGGATTTGTCCCAGATTCGCACCGCGGAGGAGTTACTGGAGGTCTCGGTTGCGCCTCTCGCTGCGCGGGGCGCGGCGAGATCAGTTCGAATTCGTCAGAGCCTGGCCGGACTCTGGGTCGAAGAAGTGAAGCTTGGTCGCATCGAGCCACAGGTCGGCCTGCTCGCCGCTGCGGGCCGTGCTCTGGGGACTGAGCCGGGCGACCAGCTCGGTGCCGTTGTCCGTCGTCTCTTCGAGGTCGGCGTCCTCCCGAAGCTCCTGAAGCCCCGAGGAGTTGAGCTGCGGCGCAGAGACGCCGAAGTGAGCGTAGTACTCGGCGCCCATGGCCTCGACCAGGTCGAGTTTGGCTTGGAAAATGGCCCCGTGGTCCCGGCTATCGCTGTCGACTCTGGCGGCATCCTCAAAGTCCTCGGGCCGGATGCCGGCGATCAGCGTGCTTCCTGACCGACGCCCGATCCGCTCACGCACAGCCTGGGGGAGTTTGACGTCGACCATGGGGAGGTGGACGGTTTCGTTGTTGAGGGTGGCCGGCATGAAGTTCATGCCCGGCGAACCGATGAACCCCGCGACGAACAGGTTCGCGGGATTGTTGTAGAGCTCCATCGGCGAACCCACCTGTTGCAGAACCCCGCTGAGCATGACCGCCACACGATCACCGAGCGTCATCGCCTCGGTCTGATCGTGCGTCACATAGACGGTTGTCGTGTTGAGCTGATGCTGGATCCGTGCCACCTGCGCCCGCATCTGGACACGCAGCTTGGCATCCAGGTTGGAGAGCGGCTCGTCCATCAGGAACGCCTTGGGGTCGCGGACGATCGCGCGGCCCATGGCCACGCGCTGGCGCTGGCCGCCGGACAGGTTGGCCGGCTTACGCGCGAGGTGCTCGTTGAGATCGAGGATATCGGCCGCCTCCTGGACCTTGCGGTCAACCTCCGCCTTCGGGGTCTTCTTGAGCTTCAGCGCGAAGGCCATGTTCTCGCGCACTGTCATGTGCGGGTACAGCGCGTAGCTCTGGAACACCATGGCAATGTCACGTTCGCGCGGCGCGACGCGGTTGACGACCTTCCCGCCGATGCGCAGCTCGCCCGCGGTGATGTCCTCGAGGCCGGCGATCATGTTCAGCGCTGTCGACTTGCCACAGCCCGAAGGCCCGACGAGGATCATGAACTCTCCGTCGGCGATCTCCAGGTTGAGATCCTTGACGGCCTCGAAGCCGTCCGGATAACGCTTGACTACGCCGTCGAGAACGATATCTGCCATTGCAGCTCCTTTACCCCTTGACCGCTCCGGCGGTGAGGCCGGAGACGATGCGTCGCTGGAAGATCAGCACCATGATGAGAATCGGTACGGTGACGACGACCGCGCCGGCCGCGATCGCACCGGCCGGCTGAGTGAACTGCGATGCTCCCGTGAAATACGACAGCGCGACGGGCGCGGTACGGGATGCATTGGTGGCCGTGAGCACGTTGGCGAACAGGAAGTCGTTCCACGCGGCGATGAACGTGAGGATGCCGGCGGTGAACACGCCCGGCACGGCGAGCGGGAGGATCACCTTCCGGAACGCCTGCATGGGTGTTGCCCCATCCATCTGGGCCGCTTTCTCCAGGTCCCAGGGGATCTCTCGGAAAAACGCCGACAGGATGTAAATCGACAGTGGAAGCGAGAATGACAGGTAGGGAAGAATCAGCCCGAGCCACGTGTTGTAGAGGCCAATGTGGATCCACACGTTGTAGAGCCCGCCGACGATGGAGATCGCGGGGAACATCGTGACGGCGAGCGCGCCCGCGAGAATCAGGGTCTTGCCGGGAAAATCCAGTCGGGTGATGGCGTAGGCCGCCATCGAGGCAAAGATCAGAGCGACCAGCGTGGTGATCAACGCGATGCCGATCGAGTTGCGCAGCGCGGAGGTGAAGAACGACGTCTTGAACACCGTCGAGTAGTTGCCGAGCGTCCACTGGGTGGGGAGGAAGCTGCCGTCGCCGATCGAGTCCGGATTCTTCAGCGACAGCGAGACGATCCAGATCAGCGGGACCAACGCGTACACGAGGACTCCGACGACCGCCAGCGACCAGAGTGTCTTCCGAGTGGGGGTGTTCTCGTCCACGGGTTGCTACCTCCGCTGCGGGTTGGTGCCGAGGAACCTGAAGAAGCCGATGGCTATCAGCATCACGCACACGAAGATCAGGACCGAGATTGCCGAGCCCAGTCCGAGATTCAGCCGGTTGATGAGCTGCTGGTAGCCGAGGAGTGACACCGTCGAAGTGTTGTTGGCGCCATTGGTGATGATGTAGACCGTGTCGTAGATGCGGAATGCGTCGAGCGTGCGAAACAGCACCGCGACCATCAGCGCCGGCCTGATCAACGGCAGCGTGATCTTGAAGAAACGCTGTAGCGCCGTGGCGCCGTCGACCTTCGCTGCCTTGTAGAGGTCCTCGGGCACGAGCGCGAGCGCGCCGAGCAGCAGCAGGGCGATGAATGGAGTCGTCTTCCAGACCTCGGCCCCGATGATCACCAAGAACGACCCCGCGCGGGTCGTGAGCGGTGGGGTCGAGAGTCCCAGGAGGGAGGGAACGAAGCCAGTCGCCGGGTCGAACGCCAGCTTCCAGGCGAACGCGGAGACGACGGTGACAGCGCCGTACGGGACCAGCACCGCCACTCTGACCCAGGTGCGCGCGTAGATGGCGCGGTACATCGCCTGCGCGATCAGCATCCCGATCACGAGCTCGAGCGACACGGAGATCACGGTGATGATCAGCGTGTTGGCGAGGTCGCTCCACCACGTGTGCGACGTACAGGACGGAGGCATAGTTATGGAACCAGATGAACTTGTTCTGGCTCGGGGAATCGGAGGTCGGCGCGATGCAGAGACAGCCAGAACGCGTAGACGATCGGGAAACCGGCCACCAGCGCCATGACCAGCACGGCTGGAGCGCAGAGCTTGAGCCCCAATTTGCGCTCGGCCCGGGCGCGACCGGTTAGGCCCGTCACCACCGGCGGGGCTGACCGCGCGGGCGGGGAGGAAACAGCGGTGGCGATGTCGGTCATCAGCACAACCCTCCGCCGGTCAGAGTGGTCAGGCACGAACGAATGGTGCGGATGTCGGAGGCCGGTTTGATGGCCGCAGGCGGATGCAGCGTCTGCTGGATGGCCAGTGTCACGTCGGAGTAGAACGGCGTCTCCGGACGGTTGGTGGCGTTACTGAGCTGCGAGAGCAGGAGCTTGGCGAACGGGTAGGCCTTGATGACCGCCGGGTTGTGGTAGGAAGAGATGGTGACCGGCGGCAGGCCTTCGTTGATCGCCTCCTGGTTCTCCCAGTAGACCCTGGTCATGCAGACCGCGGCCTGAACCGCGAGATCGGGGTGTGGACCGTAGTTCGAGACGCCGATGTTGGCGCCGCCGACCGTCGAGCGACTCGGGTGGCCGGGAATGACCTCCGGATAGCGTGCCCAACCCATGTTCTCGAACACCTTCTTGGTCACCGCGCTGGTCTGCCCATCGGTCCGTGCCGCGGCATAGACGTAGGGCCAATTGAGCATGAAGGCGGCGTGGCCGGCCTCGAAGGTGAGCCGACCCTGGTCCTCCTGGTCGGTCGACAGCGAGGGATCCGCGCGACCGGAATCGGCCACGTCCTTGATGATCTGGGCCGCTTGCACGGCCGCCGGGCCGAGGGCCGGCGATCCGTTCGGGTTCACGACTAGGCCACCCGCTGAGGCCACGAGGCTGTTGAACCAGACGGTGTAGCCCTCGTACTGCGCACCCTGCTCTTCGATCAGGCCGTCGCTGGCCGGGAGCTTCTTGGCGTCGGCGATCAGCTGCGCCCACGTGGTCGGTGGGGTTTTGACAAGATCCTTGCGGTACCACAGCAGCTGCGCGTTCGTATTCGTCGGTACCGCGTAGAGGTTGCCCTTCCACTCCGCGGACTGGGCGGCAATCGGGAGCACGTCGTTCAGAGCCTGTTGACGTTCGGCTTCCGGTGATCTTCTTGAGCCAGCCGGCCGCCGCGAACTCATCGGTCCAGATCGTGTCCATGTTGATCATGGAGATGTCTGAGTCATGTGCGGCCAGGCGCTGCACGAGCAGTTGGCGTGACGCATCGGCGCTGTTGGCCAGCGGAACGAGCTGAATGTTGTAGGCGCCGTGCGACTGTGCACTGCACGTCTTGGCGGCCTTGACGTTGGTCCCGTTCGGGTCAAGCGGCGAGTAGTAGTGCAGTGTCGGCGTCCCGCTGCCGCTGCTTGACCCACACCCGGCGGCCACCGCCGCACACACGACCGCCAGCGCGGCCAACATGCAATGCCTGACTCCTGGCGACTTCGCCCATGCTCGGTGCACGTAAATCTTCTCCTCCGCTGCCGCTCAAATAGCGGTTACCGCGAGCGTTGTATCGCTCGAGGCGCAGCCTGCCCAGCCCCGTTCGGCTATGCCGGACGCGGGTGCGGGTCAGGTCAGGTCAGGTCATCTCCTTGAGAATCTGATGCACCATCGTGTCGTCGCTCGCCGTGGGCGGGCGCACCTCGCCGAGCAGCCGCTCGACGATCTCGTCGGTCCAGTCGTGGGTCTGGAGGAGCAGGTAGCGGAGCGTGGCGATTCGCAGGTAGCGCTCGGTCTCCGTACCCTCGCCGCCGATCTGGGCGTCCGAGAGCACCGCGACGACCGGCTCGTATTCCTGATGGAACCAGGTCACGGCGATCTCGGCTCGCGACAGGAGCTCCTGGCGGGCATAGCTGGCGCGCAGGCCCCAGGCCTCGATCAGCATCGCCAGCTCCGCATAACGCCACTCGTCGGAGAGCTGGATCCGATCCCGGAGCGCCGCCGGCAAAGGTATGCGCTCGCGGAACACGCGCTCATGGCGCTTGAGCGGCAAGTCACGCAATTGAAGCTCGGATCCGGCGGGCAGCGCCGTGCGCACCTCCTTGACGTGGGCCTCGATGTGGGTGTCCCCGAGCGCCCGGGCCACCGATACCCGGTGATGGCCGTCCTGCACGAAGTGCATTTCTCCGATGCGGTACACGTCGATCGGCGGCATCGTCGCGCCGCGGCGACGCGCGGTGGCGATCTGCTCCCAGCGCCCGCGCACCCCGGCGGACGCCGGCCGGAAGTTGCGGTCGAACTCGCCGTGCTGACGCGCCACCGTCCCGACGATCGAGTCGAGCCTGATCGTCTGCAGACCGATGTCGCGCTCGCTGCGGCGGCCCAATGCCGCCACCACTTCCTCGAAGGGCAGGATCGCCGAAACATCATCTGGCTCGAAATGCAGGCGCGCGCCGATCTTCGACAACGCGCGCCGTCGGCGCTCGCGCGTGAAGTCAGATTGTGCGTCCTGCTGCCGGCAAGCCGGTGTCCTTCATGGACCTCGCGATTCTCGGTGGGAGGGACAGTTCGGCTGATGATAAGCATCGCGAACCGCATCCTCGGGATGCCTTTATCCTGCGGCCATGTCGCGCGCGTCGACACTCCTGGCCGCCCTGACCAACGAACCGGCCAGTACGTCGGAGCTCTACGCGCGAGTCGGCTATATGAACCTGACTCGCATGGGACTGGTGGCCTACGAGACGTTCCGGGCCGAGTTGGTCAGGCTTTCGGCCGCGGGCCTGGCGGAGAGTGACATCGGCGAAGACGGGTCGACGATGTGGCGCCTGGCCGCGACCATCGACGATGGTCCTACACTTCAACAGATGCTCGTTTTCGGTCTGGTGCATGACCGTGGTTGGGAGCCGCCTGCGGACGCGGAGGGCCCGGCCGAGCGACCGGAGCGGAGGTGGCATCTGGCCTGGCGGCCGCTGGCCTGGGTCGCGCTGTGGTGCTGGCTGATGGCGCTGGTTCCCGTCGTGAGCAGCGCGTTTGGCGGCCTGGCCGGCTACGCGGTTCTCATGCTGGCCGTCGCGTTGTTCTTCTGGCGGCTGGAGCGATGGTGTTCCCGTCAGTACTGGCAGGGCCTGCGCGAATATCAGTCCTGAACTGGTGTCGTGAGTCGAAGATTCCGACTCACGACACCAGTCGTTCGGAATAGTCCACCGTCGCTTGACCGCCCTGAGTGCGCCGTGCCACACTCTCGCGCCCAACATCTGGGAACTAGGAGAGGAGATCATGGATACGCCAACTCCGCACCGCACGTTGATCGTGGCGAACCTCACCGCATCGACGCCGTTTCTGCTCCAAGACGTGAAGCGGCGGGCGAGCGAACGCCCGACGAAGTTCACGTTGCTCGTCCCGAACCTCACGAGCAAGCAGTCATTCGACTGGTCGCTTGACACCGCCGTGAAGTTGCTGGGGAAGGCTGCCGGCGGCCCCGTCAAGGGCTTCGTCGGCGGGGAGGATCCGTTTGAGTCGGTCAAGCAGGCGATCGACGAGGGGTCCTACGACGATGTGCTCATATCCACGCTGCCCAAGCGACGTTCCGAATGGCTGCGGCGGGATCTCCCGACCCGCGTCGAGGGCCTCGGCCTGCCGGTGAGCGTCATCACGCCGCCCGAGGAACCGAGCCCGCTCGCCTCGTTCACCGAGCAATTCTCGGCAAAGTCGTAGCGCGTTCCGCTCACTGAGCAGGGCGTGCTGAACCTTGCCCACTGTGACGAGTTCTTCAGCGCTCTCCTCGGAGCGCCCGGGTGTGAGCCGAGCAGTGCTGAATAAGCGCGGATGGCGCGGGCTTTTCAGCACTCTCCCTACCTGACTTGCCACCGCTGCGCCGCCCGCGTCCACCATGCCCGAACGGCGCTGGGCGCATCGGGCCTCGAGCGATAGAAAGCGCTCGTGACCCGACACACGGTTGAGGCGATCCCGGTCTCCGAGCGCGAGTTGGCCGCGCGGGCGGCCGCGCTGTCGCTGGAGCAGAAGGTGCGCCTGCTCACGGGCGCGGATTTCTGGTCGCTGCATCCGGAGCCGGCCGTCGGTCTGCGCCGCCTGGTCGTCTCGGACGGCCCGGCCGGCGTGCGCGGAGAGCGCTGGGACGAACGTGACACCTCGGCCAACGTGCCCTCGCCGACGGCACTGGCAGCGACGTGGGATGAGGCGCTGGCTCAGGAGCTCGGACGCCTGTTGGCGTCCGAGGCGCGCCGTAAGGGCGTTGACGTCCTGCTGGCTCCGACCGTGAACCTCCAGCGGACGCCGTCCGCGGGCCGGCACTTCGAGTGCTTCAGCGAGGATCCGCTGCTCACGGCGCGGATCGGGGTGGCCTACGTGCGCGGGGTGCAGGAGGCCGGCGTGGGTGCCACGGTCAAGCATTTCGTGGCCAACGACTCCGAAACGCAGCGGATGACGTTGGACGTGCACGTCGACGAGCGCAGCCTTCGCGAGCTGTACCTGGCGCCGTTTGAGGCGATCATCGTCGAGGGCGGCGTGTGGGCTGTGATGGCGGCGTACAACGGTGTCAACGGCCAGCCGATGACGGAGAGTTCACTGCTGCGCGACGTGCTCCACGGCGAGTGGGGTTTCGATGGACTGGTGATGTCAGATTGGTTTGCCACGCGTTCCACCGAGCCCTCTGCCCGGGCGGCGCTCGATCTCGTGATGCCGGGGCCGGGTGGACCGTGGGGTGATGCGCTGGTCGCTGCGGTACGAGAGCACACGGTTGACGAGGCGACGATCGACGACAAGGTGGTGCGCATCCTGCGCCTGGCGGCCCGCGTCGGGGCGCTGGAGGGCATCGCCCCGACTCCCGTGCCGCAGTACGACGACGCGGAGGTGGCCGCCCTTTTGCGCCGGGTCGCTGCGTCGGGCTTTGTGCTGGCCCGCAACGACGGCGTCCTTCCGCTCGAGGGCTCCGCGGTCAGGCGTCTCGCGGTCATCGGCCCGAATGCTGCGGCGGCGCGGACACTGGGTGGAGGCAGCGCGACGGTGTTTCCGCCCTACACGGTGTCACCGCTGGAGGGGCTGCAAGCGGCCCTGCCGCAGACCTGCGAGATCAGCCATCGCCTCGGCGTCCTGGCCAGTCAGCGTGTCCCGGTGGCGGGTGCGCCTTGGCTGCATCGGCCCGGCGGCGATGGTCCCGGCGTCGAGGTGCGGTTTCTGACCGGCGACGGAACCGTGGTGGACACCGAGCATCGCCCTGGCTGCTCGTTCAACTGGCCGGGCTCCCTGGTCCACGGCCGCGGGGTGACGCGCATCGAGCTGCGGACGATGGTCCGCGCGACCGATGCCGGCACGTACACGATCGCCGTTTCGGGTGAAGGTCGCTACCACCTGTCGCTCGGTGGGGAGGAGGTCGTGGACCTCCGCCTGGAACTCCCGCCGGGGGCGGACATCGTGGAAGGCATGGTGATCCCGCCGCAGGCGGCACACAACGTGGATCTGGAGTCCGGGGCAGAGGTCGAGGTCGTCCTCGCGCACGAAGTCGGCTCGTCGCACAGCGACCTCGGGGACCTCAGCGTGAGGTTTCAGCTCAACCTCCAGCCCCCGCATGGCACCGACGACGAGGAGATCGAACGCGCGGTGGCGCTGGCGCGCGAGGTCGAGGTGGCAGTGGTGGTGGTCGGGACGACCGCCGAGGTGGAGAGCGAGGGCTTTGATCGTGCGTCGCTCTCACTGCCCGGCCGCCAGGACGAGCTGGTGCGGCGCGTCGCCGAGGCGAATCCCCGCACGGTCGTCGTCGTCAACGCCGGGGCGCCCGTGCTCATGCCCTGGGCCGACGAGGTCGCCGCCGTTCTGCTGGCCTGGTTTCCCGGTCAGGAGTTCGGCCACGCGCTGGCTGACGTCCTGCTCGGGCTCTCCGAGCCCGGCGGCCGGCTGCCCATGACCTGGCCGAGCAGCGAGGACGGCCTGCCGTCCACTCAGCCGGTCAGCGGCAGCCTGGACTACGAGGAGGGCCTGTTCATCGGTTACCGCCGATACGACCGCGACGGTGTGACGCCGCTCTATCCCTTCGGTCATGGTCTCGGTTATACGACGTGGAGCTTGCACTCGATCGATGCGCCCGAGCGCGTGGTGGCGGGCCACGAGGTCCCCGTCACGGTTCGGGTACGCAACACCGGCACCCGCCCCGGCCGGCAGGTCATCCAGCTGTATGCGAGCCGTCCGGACAGCAGCATCCAGCGACCGGTCCGATGGTTGGTCGGGTTCGCCACTGTCGATGCGCAGGCCGGCCAGGACATCACCGCCACCATCCCCGTGCCGGGCCGGGCGTTCGCAGACTGGAACGTGGCCGCGCATGGCTGGGCGATCGAGCCCGGCACATTCAATCTCGCTGCGGGCGCCTCCGGCCGAGCCCTGCCGGTCGCGACGGAGCTGACGATCGTGCCGGTGTGACCCTATGAAAGGTGCCTCTTTGCCCACTACGACGAATCTCGCGGCCGTGATGACCAGCGCTCCGACGCGCTGAGGGGAACGATTCCGCGACGCCGTGGTGGCGCAGCGCGGTCATCTACCAGGTGTACATCCGCAGCTTCGCCGACGGTGACGGCGACGGTATCGGTGACATCGCCGGGCTGCGCAACCGACTGCCCTACCTGGCGGACCTCGGCGTCGACGCGGTGTGGATCAACCCGTGGTACCCGTCGCCGATGAAAGACGCCGGCTACGACGTCTCGGACTTCCGCGACATCGAGCCCGTATTCGGCACGCTGGCGCAGGCCGAGGCGATGATCGACGAAGCCCACGACCTCGGACTGCGGGTGTTGCTCGACATCGTCCCGAACCACCTGTCCGACCGACACGCGTGGTTCCAGGAGGCGCTGGCCGCCGGCCCCGGCTCGTCGCAGCGCGCCCGGTTCATCTTCCGCGACGGCCGTGGCGTCGACGGCGACGAACAACCCAACGACTGGCGCAGCGCGTTCGGCGGTGCCGCGTGGACCCGCGTCACCGAGGCCAACGGCCGCCCCGGGCAGTGGTACCTGCATCTATTCGCCCCCGAGCAGCCCGATGTCAACTGGAACAACCCGGAGGTGCGGGCGGAATTCGAGCAGACGATGCGCTTCTGGTTCGGGCTCGGGGTCGACGGATTCCGGATCGACGTGGCTCACGGTCTCGTCAAGGCGGAAGGCCTGCCCGACGTCGGTTCGACCACGTGGCCGCCGGTCACCCCAGACCCGGTCGACCACCCGCATTGGGACCGTGACGGTGTGCACGACATCTACCGGCTGTGGCGTGCCCTGGCCGACACCTATGACGACCCGCGGGTGTTCGTGGCGGAGGCGTGGGTACACAACTCCCAGCGTCTGGCGCAGTACATCCGCGGTGACGAGCTGCACACGGCGTTCAACTTCGACTTCCTGCTGGCGCCGTGGCAAGCCCCGGCTCTGCGCGCGTCGATCGGCGACGCCCTGACCACGCACGAGGCGGTGGGCGCTCCCGCCACGTGGGTCCTCTCCAACCACGACACGGTCCGCGAGGTCTCGCGCTACGCGCGCCCGCAGGGCCTGCGGGAGCTGCGCACTCTCAACGACCTGCTCGACCTGCCGGCCGACTTCGCCGCCGGCGCCAGACGCGCCCGGGCCGCCGCGCTGTTGATGCTCGCGCTCCCGGGCGGGGCCTACATCTACCAAGGGGAGGAGCTCGGCCTGGCCGAGGTCGAAGACCTCCCCGAGGATGCGTTGCAGGATCCGACGTGGGCGCATTCCGGTCGCACGAACCGCGGCCGCGACGGCTGCCGCGTGCCGATCCCGTGGTCCGGCCTCGCGCCACCGTTCGGGTTCAGCCCCGACGGTTCGAGCGCGCCGCCGTGGCTGCCCCAGCCGGTGTCGTGGCGGACGCAGACCGCCGAGGCGCAGTCGGGCGACGAGGCCTCGATGCTCGAGCTCTACCGCAGCGCCCTACGGATCCGGCGGGCGCGGCCCGAGCTGGGCGACGGCACGCTCGCGTGGCTCGACACGCCCGACGGCGCGCTCGCCTTCGCTCGCGGCCCAGCATTCGTGTGCATCGTCAACGTGTCGGCGGCTCCGGTGTCCGCACCGCGCGGCACAGAGCCGCTGCTCTCCAGTGGCGCCCTAACCGGGGAACGTCGAGTGCCCAAGGACACCACCGCCTGGTTCGCGCGCTGACCTGGCGCCCACAGGCGCGAGCCCGGGCGCTACAGTCCCGAGGCCTCGCACTGTCGCATCGCGGCGGAGATTCTCGAGGCGGCGCCCACGACGGCCCGCGCGTGCAGGTTGGCGTCTCTGCGAGCGGCCAGGTCAAGGCTGACCGCCGCCACCACGGATCCGTCGGGATCTCGAATCGGTGCCGCGACAGCGCGGCTGGCCAGGAGGGCCTCATCCGCGTCGTCGCACGCCCAGCCCTCCACACGCACCCGCTGGAGATCCTGTTCGAGCTCGTCGATCGATGCGTGTCTGGTTTCGACATATCCGTCGATCCACAGCGCCCTGATCTCATCGCTGGACCGACTGGCCAGCAGGACCTTGGCTGCAGCGCAGCCGTCGAGCGGGCCGCTCACGCCAGGCAGCCGAGCGCTCGTGGCAGCCGGGCCGGGCGCGCTCGTGGGTCGGGCGCCTTGGTGGCGTTCGATGCAGATGATGCGATCGCGGTCCCAGGCCATCAGGCCGACCGGGCCGCCTTCGCGCTCGGCCAGGTCGCGCAGCACCGGACGCGCGCTCGCCTTCAACTCGCTGGTGCGCAGCAACACCGACGCGAGTGACACGGTGCGCCAGCCCAGCCGATATCGGCCGTGGCCCACACGCTGCAGGAGTCCAATCGCGGTAAGACTGACCAGGACGTCGTGGGCGAGCGACTTGCCGATCCCCAGTCGCACCGCCGTGGCGGTCACGCCCCACTCGGGCTCTTCGGCCGTGAACAGGTCAAGCACCGTACCGGCGCGTTTCAGCGTGCCGAGCATCAGTCGAGCTCCCCAGGCGAGCGTGGATCCATCGTCATCATGAGGCGAAACACCACTCTCCGTCGAGTTCAACCGCGGTCGGCGGATCGGCGCCGGCGCGCTCGCAGGTGCGAGCTGCCACCACCGCGGCGAACTCGGCGGCCCGGACCGTCGCCTCGAAGTCCTTCAGGTCGGGTCGTCCGAGCCCCTCGCCGATCCAGGCCGCCAGCCATGCCGCCCCGAACGCGTCGCCGGCCCCGATCGTGTCGATGACCCGCGCCGGCTGCGGGGAGATCATCGCGTCGCGGCCGGCGCCGACGACGGTGGCGCCCCGGCTGCCGTGCGTCAGCAGTACCACCGCCGGCCCCCGCTCGAGCAGGCGGTGCGCAGTCTGGAGCGGCGCGTGATCGGGCTCCAGGTAGAGGAGGTCCTCCTCGCTCGCCTTGACCACATCGGCGCGGGCCAGCACCTCGTGCAGGCGTGCGCGGTAGGCGATCGGATCACGCACGGCGCCCGGACGGCAGTTGGGATCAAGCAAGACCAGCGTCTCGGGTCCGGCCTCCCGCACCAACGCCGCAATCGCCTCCGCCTGGGGCTCGAACACCAGGCCGAGCCCACCCACGTGCAGCGCAGCCGCTCCGGGCGGCATCGCCGCGCGGGCCTCGTCGGGCATCAGGCCGGGAGACGAGGTCCCGTCCGCATAGAAGCGGTAGCCCGCGCCGCCGTGTTGGTCGATCTCCACGCGGGCGAATGTCGTCGGGTCGTCTGTGGTCACGATGCCGTCGAGCCGCACGCCCGATGCAGCCAGCTCAACCCGCAGCGACTGCCCGGACGCGTCGCTGGAGATGCGTCCGACGAAGACCGGACGGAGACCCAGCCGGCCGAGCGTCCGAGCCGTATTGAACGATCCGCCCCCGGCGTGAGAGGTTGCTCGGCCGTCAAGCTCCAGGACGAGATCGACGAGCGCCTCGCCGGCGACGGCGATCAACTGGTTGGTCGTAGTCATACCAATCGCAATCGCCCGGGAACAGCGACTTCAGCCTGCTCGGCCTCGGTCCCGGCCGGTAACCCGGTGGGCTCGCTCACGTCAACCCCCTCCCAATCGACGGTGCCAACAGCGGTCACGGCATTGCAACCAGGTAGATCTGGCGCAATCTCGTGCCGTCAAAGCCCTGCGGTCAGATGCGCCTGGAACTACTTGGAAGCGTTTCCGATTGTGAATTTCTAACGCACGACGCGGTCGGTGTCAAGGTACATTTCTCAGGTATTCCCGGACGCGTTGGGCGAGCGAAAACGATCGATGCCCCGAGGAGTGGGAAGCGCTTCCAATCTGGGCTATCCTAGGCGCCTGTCGACTCAGTCGGAGAAGATCAACATGGCCGACGTGGCGCGCTTGGCCGGCGTGTCGATGGCGACTGCGTCGCGGGCACTGAGCGGCTCCGCAGGGGTGGCGCCCGCCACGCGGGAGCGCGTGCTGGCGGTGGCCGCCGAGTTCTCCTACGTGGTGTCTCCCGAGGCCTCCCGCCTGGCCGGCGGGGCGACGCGGAGGGTCGCGGTGGTTGTCCCGCATCTCTCGCGGTGGTTCTTCGGGGCGCTGCTCGAGGGCTTGGACGGTGTGCTGGGCGATGCGGATCTGGACGTTCTGCTGTACCAGGTCAAACACGCGTCGGACCGGCGGGACTTCTTCGAGCGGTTGCCGGCCAGGCGGAAGGTCGACGCGGTCGTCGTGCTGGCCTTCCCGCTGCGTGAGCATGAGCGCAAACGCCTCGAGTTGATGGGCGTGACGATAGTGGCCGCCGGCGGCCGGTCGGACTCCTACCCGTATGTGTGCATCGATGACTACGCCGCCGGCCGAGTGGCCGTCGACCACCTGGTGACGCTCGGGCACCGTCGCATCGGGATGATCGCCACGGTGGACCCGGAAGAGTCCGGCTGGCCGGGTACGGTCCGCCGTCGGGAGGCCTATCACGACGCTCTGAGAGACGCCGGTATCCCGCGCGACGAGAACCTGGAAGTCACCGTCGAATGGGGTGGGTGGCATGGCGCCGAGGCGATGGAGCGGCTGCTGAGTGTGACCGACCCGCCGACGGCGATCTTCGCGTGGGCTGACGAGTACGCGTTAGGTGCCATTCGGACGCTGCGCCGAGCGGGGCTGGATGTGCCGGGCGATGTGTCGGTGATTGGCATCGACGACCACCCGCTGGCGGAGTTGACCGACCTCACAACGGTTCGCCAGCCGGTCCGCCAGCAGGGGATCCTCGCCGGCCAGATGCTGATCGGTCTCCTCCGCGGTGACGCGGTCGATCGCGCTGTGACCGTGCCCACGGAACTCGTGCTCCGCGGCAGCACCGCGCCTCCACGGCACTGACCCGCCCGGGCAGCTCGGCGGTCAGAGTGCGCTTTGTGCGCGATGTGCGGCGTACGGCGTCACTCGTGCGCCCGAGCGTGCGCGGCGCGCAGCACGGGTGACCGCGCAAGCGTAGTCTTGACAGATCCTGGCGGAAGGCACCTGATCAAGCGATCGAGCGCGGAGGTCGGCGGTATCGCCGTGACCGTGGCCCTCGCTTTCCTGTTCGGTCCGGGCTCTGGCTCCGCTCTCGATGGCCTCGCCCGCGCTGCGCGCACGACCACCGGCGCGCGTACGAGTACGAGTGCGAATGCGCCGGAATGGACGGTCAGCGCGCGACCGTTCGGCATTCGTTTCCTGCGTCAGCGCCGGCTCGTCACCGCCGAGGTGAGCGGGCCGACTGACGGGCCGGGAGCGCGACTGTCCTTTCAGGTCGGCGGCTCGGTGACCACGGATGCCGGCGCGAGCGAGCACCGGCTGACCAACCTGGTCTCGCAACGCCGAGTCCGCGGCGGTGACTCCTACACCGTAGCCACCGATGACCCGGGGCGGCGCGCGACAATCACGGTCAGCCGCACACCCGGCGGTGTTCACGTGGCGTGGTCGTTTGCTCCGTCGACGGGAGTGACGGCGCTGTTCGAGGCGTTGAGCGCGCGGCGGTCCGAGCACTACCTCGGTGGCAGCTCGGCTGCCTACGTGGACCTGCGCGGCCACATTCGCGGCTGGAGTCCGGGCAAGGAGGGGGCGTTGGCCGATGAGTACTGTCAGAACTTCGAGCAGAGCGCGTCGCCCTTCTACCTGAGCAGCGCCGGCTATGGGCTCTATGTCGCAACGAGCCACGTTGGGCGGTTTGCGTTTCCCGGCGCGACACAGGTGACGGACGGCCCAAGCTGCGCGGATACCCAGCCGCCAGCGGGTGCGGCAGATCCGTACCCGTGTCCCGTGGCGGCGACGGCGCGGCCGGACCGGGTCCAGATCTGCGTGATGGGTGACCGTCTGAGTTACGACGTGTTCTACGGCTCACCCGCTCAGGTGACCAGTGACTATTTCCAGCGGACCGGGCTGCCGTCGCTGCCTCCGCCCAGCGAGTTCGGGCTGATGAAGTGGCGCGACGCCAACGCCGACCAGGCGCAGGTGCTGTCCGACGTGGCCGAGTTCAAGCACCTGAAAATCCCCATCGGGACAATCTGGATCGACAACCCGTGGGAGAGGCAGCCGCCCGGCAGCACCGACCGATCCATCGTCGCTGCCTGCACAGGCAGCCTCGCGTTCGATTCCCACTTCTTCCCGGATCCGCAGCAGATGATCAACACCATTCGGGCCGAAGGGGTGAAGTTCGGGTTGTGGGTCAGTCCCCTGGGGGCGACCTCGGCGGCAGGCGGCTCGTGCGCGGGCACTGGCAGTGACGTGTGGGCGGCTCACGGCTGGCTGATCCCCGGCACCCCCTACATCGACTTCACCAATCCAGCCGCGCGCGCGTACTACATCGCGCGGCTCACCGACCTGTTCAAGATGGGCGTCAGCATGGCCAAGGAAGACCGGGGCGAGGAGTACGACCTGCAGACCACCGCGTTCGCCGGAGGCTCCGGAGCCAGCCTGTATCTGCAGTACCCGACGCTGTACGAGTCCGCTGTCGCCGCGGCGCTGCGGGCCGCGAACGGCGATGATTTTGAGACGCTGGCGCGCGCGGGGGCGCCGGGCGCCGCGGCGGTCACCCGCGGCAGTTGGGGCAGCGACAGCTTTCAGACGTTCGCGGGGCTGCGCACGGAAGTGCGCTTCGCCACCAGCGAGCCGCTGGGTGGCGCCAACTTCGCGTGGGGATCAGACACCGGCGGCATCGCACCCGAGTCGCCGGCTAACCCGACCGACAGCCCCACGCCCGTACTGTTCAGCCGCTGGTCGCAGTTCAGCGCGGTCAGCCCGGTGTTCGAGGTCGGTGGCGACGGTCTCGACGCCACGCCGTGGCTGTACCCGGCTTCGACGGTGAGGAGCTTCCGCGACTCCGTGATCCTGCACTATGAGCTGTTCCCGTATCTGTACGGACTCGCGCAGCAGGCGGCGCGGACCGGTGTGCCGATCCTGCGCGCGGTCGGCTATCAGTACCCGCACGCCGGCGCTGCCGCATGGAAGAGCGACCTGGAGATCATGATCGGCCCCGATCTGCTGGCCGCGCCGGTGACCGCGGACCGAGCCGAGGCGGACGGCGAGGTCGGTCGATCCACCCCGGTCAGGGTGTACCTACCGCCTGGCCGTTGGTGGGACGTGTTCGCCGGTCGCGTCCTGGACGGGGACCGGACGCTCGTCGATGACGCGGCGATGAACGAGTTCCCGCTGTATGTGCGCGCCGGTGCGGCGATCGGCTTCAACGCGCGCACGCCGGGCGTGTGGACGCGCGGCTGGAGCACCGATGAGCTCTCAGCACGCGGCCTGGCGGGCTGGCTATATGCGCCCGGTGTCGGAGGCGCCGCGCGGGCCATCAGTTCGGGCCCGGGCACACTGACCGCCTCCACCGCGGGCGGGCTCGTGCGCCTGAGCGTCCGCGGAGGGCCGGCGCGCGTTCAGATCCTGGTCCTCAGCCCGCACCCGCCACGGGCCGCGACCGTGGACGGCAGGCCGCTGCAGCGCCGCCGGGGCGTGGCAGCGCTGCGGCGTGCCCGCCAGGGGTGGATCGTGAGCCCGGGCCGGTTCGGTGGCGTGATCGTGAAGCTGTCTCCACGCCACGGCGCCGCCACGGTCCAGCTTCGCCTTCGCTGAATGAAGGTTGCAGTTCGCGCATTTTGTCGGCAGGTTTCATCCTGTCGAGCGTGCCAGAGGCGACGACCGGAATCGAACCGGTGTAGACGGCTTTGCAGGCCGCTGCGTAGCCACTCCGCCACGTCGCCGACGCTCCGTAGCGTAGCGCCGGGGCGTGCCCCGACCTCAGCGCGAGCGCAGCATCACGGCGTTGCCGGATGGATCGCGGACGATGGCGCCACCGGCGGCGGGTTCGATGCTCGCACCGGACTCCCGGACCCGGGCCAGCAGCTGGTCGCGGTTCTTGGCGTCGGGCAGTTCGACCTCGATGGACCGCAGGCCGATCGATCCCGGCGCGGGTGATGACGCGCCGGCGCTGTGCCAGGTGTTCAGGCCGATGTGGTGGTGGTAGCCGCCGGCGGAGACGAACAAGGCTCCGGGGTAGCCCCGCACCATCACGTCGAACCCCAGCAGTCCGTGGTAGAACGCCTCCGCCGCGCCGAGGTCGGCGACCTGGAGATGGACGTGGCCGATCCGGGTTCCGGCGGGCAGGGTCGGCTGCGGCGTGCGTGCGCCGGTCAGCTCGCCGAGGAGATTCCTGAGGTCGAGCGGCAGCGTGGCCATCTCGAGTCCATCCTTGGTCCGGCGCCACTGATCGCGGGGTCGATCCCGATAGATCTCGATCCCGTTGCCGTCTGGATCGGAGAGATACAGCGCTTCGCTGACCAAGTGATCCGAGGCGCCGTCCAGAGGCCAGCGCGCCTCTGCGAGGCGGGCGAGGGCCAAGGCCAGGTCCCGGCGTGTCGGCACGAGAACCGCGAGGTGATAGAGCCCGGTGGCGTGGCGGTTCAACCGAGGGGCGGAGCTGTCCCCGCGCAGCTCGATCAGTGGGTGCTCACCGCTCCGGCCGAGCGCGAGCCCTCCATCGTCGAGCTCGGACGGCTGCAGGCCGAGGGCATGCTCGTAGAACGACCGCGAGCGGTCGAGGTCGGCCACCGTGAGGCGGACGGTTCCGATCGCCGTGCCGGGGTCGATCCCGACTCCGGCCGGGGTATCAGTCGAGGTGGCCACGGCCCCTAGCCTACGCCGCCCGGGCGAACTGGCGATGGTGTTCAACCAGGCATGACATTGGGCCTCCTCGGGGGCTAATGGTTGAGCGGACAACCATAGTAGCAAAGTGCTTGCGGTGTCAAGTATCGAGTCGGCCAGACAACCGCGGTGCGACTACTGCACTGAGCACTCGCCCTCGGGATGCGCGCCCGGAAGACGACTGAGCAGCGAGGCGAGCTGCTCCAGCTCCTCGGGGCTGAAGTGCTCCAGGAACAGGCGCTGGATGCTCCTCACGTGCGAACACCCGGCGCTGCGCAGCTGCTCGTAGCCCGTCTCGGTCAACTGCGCGTAGGAGACGCGTGCGTCCTTGGGGCAGGCCACGCGCTCGATCAGTCCACTCGCCACGAGCCCATCCACCAGCCGGGTGATGCCCGACCGGGTGAGCATCGTGCTCTCGGCCAGCGCCGACATCGGAAGCTTGCGGTCCGGCGCTTGAGCGAGGTACAGCAGGACCTCGTAGTCGCGAGTGGTCATGCCGTGGTCCGCCACCAGCTCAGCGTCGAGCACGCGCACGATCGACGCGTGGCTTTGGAGATAGCTTCGCCAGGCTTCGAGGGCGGCGCCGTCAAGGCGCGAGGACGTGATCGTATCCATTGCCACCAGTCTAGTTGACGGATCAACGGACACCGGCGAGCCGTCTCGCGGCGGCGCGGCGATTCGACTCAACGGACGATGATGGATCGCGCGGCCCGGGTACGCTTAGGCCGTGCAGGAGATCGCCCCCGGACTGTGGCACTGGACCGCGCTCCACGACCACATCCAGATGGAGGTCAGCTCCTACTACCTGCTCGAGGAGCGGGTTCTGCTCGACCCCGTGATCCCGCCCGGCGGGCTGAGCTGGTTCGAGCCACACGGTGCTCCCGAGCACGTGCTGCTCACCAATCGCCACCACGACCGCCAGGCCTGGCGACTGCGCGAAGCGTTCGGCTGTGAGGTTCACTGCATCCGCAACGGGTTGCACGAGCTGGACGGCCGGGGCGCCGCGACACCGTTTGACTTCGGCGACGAGCTGCCGGGCGGGATCGTCGTGCACGAGGTCGACGCGATCTGCCCCGACGAGACGGCGCTGTACATCCCGGCTCACGGCGCGCTGGCCTGCGCTGACGGAGTGGTCCGGTGGCGTCGCGGTGATCCGCTCGGGTTCGTGCCCGACGAGCTGATGGACGACCCGGAGAAAACCAAGCAGGGTTTGCGAGACGCCTACGGCCGCCTGCTGGAGCTCGATTTCGACCTGCTGCTGCTGGCGCACGGCGACCCCGTGGTGGGCGGCGGACAGGAGGCTCTGCGCGGCTTTGTGGGCCGCGATCAGTAGGGAACGCGTCGCGGGGTCGCGGAGACGCCGCGATCGGATCGGCGGGTAAACGGCGGTCGACCGGGGCGGTTACTCTCCTGGTGTGAGCGCAACTGGGCGGTTTGACGTCGTCGTGGCCGGTGGTGGCGTCGCCGGGCTCGAGGCATCGCTGGCGCTGCGAGATCTGGCCGGGGATCGCATCAACCTCACGCTGCTGGCACCCGCGTCGGAGTTCGTCTACCGGCCGATGACGGTGCGCGAGCCCTTTGCCTTCGCCCGCGCGTTGCGATTCCCGCTGGCAGAGCTCGCCGCCGACGTGGGTGCGACGCTGGTGCCAGACGCGCTCAGCAGCGTCGATGTCGCCGCCCGCGTCGTGCACACGGCGGCTGGCGCAGAGCTTCACTACGACGCGCTGCTGCTGGGCCTCGGGGCCCAGATCAGGACGCGCTACGAGCATGCGGTGACGATCGACGACGAGCAGCTCGACGAGCACCTTCACGGCCTGATCCAGGATGTCGAGGAGGGCTATGTGAAACGGTTGGCATTCGTGCTTCCGGCACCCCTGGCCTGGCCGCTGCCGGCCTACGAGCTCGCCCTGATGACGGCCCGCCGGGCGTACGACATGAACGTCGAGCTGTCGATCACGATCCTCACGCCGGAGGCGGCCCCGCTGGCGGTGTTCGGGGATGGAGCGAGCCACGCCCTCGCGCAGCTCCTGGCCGAGCAGCGGATCGAGGTGATCACCTCGGCCTACTGCGAGATCCCCCGGTCTGGGTTGATTGAGATCACGCCCGGGAACCGCCGGCTCGAGGTCGACCGCGTGGTCGCGCTGCCTCAGCTGTATGGGCCCGGTGTGACCGGCCTGCCGCACGACGCCGACGGCTTCATTCCGGTCGACGAGGATGCCCAGGTTCGCGGCGCCGAGCGGGTCTACGCCGCCGGGGATGCCACCGACTTCGCCATCAAGTTCGGCGGCATCGCCGCGCAGCAGGCCGACACCGCCGCGCACGCGATCGCCGCGCTGGCCGGCGCGCCGGTGGCGCCGCTGCCGTTTGCGCCGGTGATCCAGGCGGTACTGCTGACCGGCGAGGCGCCGCTCTACTTCTCGGCCCATCTCACCGGTGGCCACGGCTTTGGCTCCGAGGTGGTCCAGGGACCGCACGAGCCCCAGACGCCGAAGATCGCGGCGAAGTACCTCGCGCCGTACATCGACGCGCGCGCCTGACGCTCCATCGCCGCGCCCGCCGATCCGGCGGGCCGCGCCGATGGCTGACCGGACAACCCCGCGGGCGGCGAGGTCGATGCCGCGCTACAGCGTCCAGAAGTGTCCGACGTGCGCGGCCACGCGCGAGGTGATCATGGGATCGGGCGCGATCGACTCCGCGGGCTCGAGGTGGTCGAGAGCGGAGATGGTCGCCAGGACGCACTCGGCGAGGGCGTCGGGATCGTAGCCACCCTCCAGCACGGCGCCGATCGGTGCGTCGAGCGCGGCTGCCATCTCACCCACGTGACGAGCCATCTGCACGAACGACGCCGTCTCGAGCCGGCAGCCTCCGAGTGGATCGGCATGGTGCGCGTCGAACCCAGCCGAGATGAGGATCAGCTCGGGGCGGTATTCCAGCGCGACCGGCACGATCACGTGCTCGAGCACCGAGACCCAGACCTCCTCGTCTGATCCCTTCGGGACCGGGATGTTGATCGTGTAGCCCAGGCCGTTTCCCGAGCCGGCATCGCTGAGCGCACCCGTGCCCGGGAACAGGCCGGCTTGGTGAATGCTGGCGAACAGCACATCGGATCGGCGGCGGAAGATCTCGGCGGTGCCATTGCCGTGGTGGACATCCCAGTCCAAGATCAGCACGCGGCTCAGGCCCAATTCCCGGATCGCCAACTCGGCGGCGATCGCGACGTTGTTGAACAGGCAGAAGCCCATCGCGCGGTCGCGGTCGGCGTGATGACCGGACGGGCGCACGGCGCAGAACCCGGCGGCCGCTTGATCGGCTGCCAACGCGCGAACCAGCGCGCAGCACCCGCCGGCGGCGTGGAGGGCGGCGCGGTAGGAGGCCTCGCCGACATAGGTGTCGGCGTCGATGCGACCGCCGCCGCGCTCGCACAGCGCACGGACGGAGTCGATGTGCTCTGCGGTGTGGACCAGTGCGAGCTCGGATCGGCTCGCCGCCGGCGCCGACACGCGCTGGCAACCCAACCAGTCGGCGGCGGCCATCGCCGCCTCGAGCACCACGACGCGCTCCGCAGTGTCGGGATGCTCGGGCGCGAATGCGCTGGGATCGTGCTCCAGCGAGGAGGGATGGTGGACGTAGAGCATGCGACTCGACGCTAACGGTTGTGCTCGTCGGCCTCATCGGTGCGCCACCGTGGCAACGAGCCGTAGTTATCGCTCAGTGCGGTGGCGGCGTCGAGGAGCTTATGCCCGCCGATCGTCCGTAGGAACCCCGGATGCCGGCTGTCTGGTCGTGGCACATACTTGGTCGATGAGTGCTGCTGCACGCGCGGTCGCGCCGTATCCGCGCGAGCAGGAGACCGATGTCGTGCTCCGAGACGGGTCGACCGTTCACGTGCGCCCGGTACGCGCCGCCGACAAGCCTGCGTTGCGGACATTCCTCGAGGCGCTCTCGCCGCAGTCGCTCGGGTTTCGCTTCTTTGGTGTGCCGGACCTCGATTGGGTGACTGCATGGTCGGTCGACGTCGACTATGCCGACCGCTTCGCGCTGATCGCCGAAACCGGAACGCCGCGCAAGGTCATTGCCCACGCGGCCTACATCCGAATCGACGACGAGCGGGCCGAGGCGGCGTTCATGGTCGCCGACGCGTGGCAGGGCCAGGGGATCTCGACGATTCTGCTCGCACATCTCGCGTGCGTGGCTGAGCAGCATGGCATCACCATGTTGACGGCGCAGGTGCTGCCAATCAATCGCCAGATGATCGACGTCTTCTGGGCCAGCGGGTTCCCGGTCGACCTACGCTCCACCTGCGAGGCGATCGAGATCGAGTTGCCGACGTCGTTCTCACCCGAGGCGCGGGCGCGGTTCGAAGAGCGCGACCGGACGTCGGCGATCGCGGCGGTGCGTCGATTCCTGGCCCCTCGGTCGGTCGCTGTGGTGGGGGCGTCGCGGCGGCGCGGCACGATTGGTGGAGAGCTTCTGCACAACCTGATCGCGGGGAAGTTCACTGGCGCCGTCTATCCGGTCAACGCGCACGCTGAGATCGTGCAGTCGCTTCCGGCTTACCGGTCGGTCACCGACATCGGCAAACCGTTTGACCTGGCCGTGGTGGTCGTGCCTGCGGAGCAGGTCCTCGCGGTGGCACGCGAATGCGCAACCGCCGGCGTACGTGCGTTGCTCGTCATTTCGGCCGGCTTCGCCGAGGTGGGCGACGCGGGTCTCCGGCGCCAGCGCGAGCTGGTCGAGGTATGCCGGGGGGCCGGGATGCGCCTCGTCGGACCAAACAGTCTCGGAGTACTCAATGCCGCGCCGGAGATCAGTCTGAATGCCACGGCTGTTCGTCACCGGGCACCGGCTGGCCACGTCGGTTTCCTGTCCCAAAGCGGCAGTCTGGGCATCGCGATCATGGAGACAGTCAGTCGGACCGGGGTTGGTCTGTCATCGTTGGTGTCGGTCGGGAACAAGGCCGATCTGTCAGTCAACGATGTGCTCCAATACTGGGAGCAGGACCCGGGCACGGACGTCGCCGCCCTGTACCTGGAGTCGTTCGGCAATCCGCGAAAGTTCGCCCGGGTGGCTCGGCGGGTCGCGCGCACGACCCCGATCGTGGCGGTCAAGAGCGGCCGCTCAGTGGCGGGCCCCCGAGCCACCGGCTCCCACGTGGGGGCGCTGGTGTCGGCCTCTGATGTCACGGTCGATGCGCTGTTTCACCAGGCCGGGGTGATTCGCACCAACACGCTCCACGAGCTGTTCAACGTCGTCTCGCTGCTCACCCGGCAGCCGATCCCCGGTGGAGACCGGATCGCGATCGTCACCAATGCCGGAGGCCCCGGCGTTCTCTGCGCTGACGCCTGCCAGGCGAACGGGGTGGAGGTGGCGGAGCTACCACTTGCCACCCAGGAGGAGCTCGGACGGTTCCTGCAAGGCGCAGCTTCGCTGCGCAATCCGATCCACATGATCGGCTCCGCCGCCGCGTCCAGGTGCGCCTCCGCGTCGGCCTCGGCGGAGGACTATCGCCGCACCCTCCGGGCGCTGATCGACACCGACGCGTGTGATGTGATCCTGGCGATCTTCGTCCCGGAGCTGATCACCCGCGCGTCGGATGTGGCTGCGGCGATCCGGGAGGTGGCCGAGACCTCTGAGCACTGCACGATCGCCACCGTGTTCATGACCGGTGAGGGGCCGCCGCCAGAGTTGAGCTCTGACCGCGTACAGGTGCCGGGATACGACTTCCCCGAGGACGCGGCGCGGGCCGTGGCTCTGGCCGCTCGCTATGGCCGTTGGCGGGCTGCCCCCGAGGGGACGCTCTGTCAGCCGGCGTCGTGCCGACCGGTCGAGGCGGCAGCGATCATCAGCCAGGAGCTGGCCGCCGGGTCGAGCTGGCTCGCCCCGGCGCGCGTGGCTGCGCTGCTGGACTGCTACGGCCTGCCGCTGGCCACCGGCTCGCTGGCTCCAGGTCCCCTGCGCGCCGTGGACGGCGCCGCAGAGCCTCGCGGCCCGGTGGCGTGCACGAGCGGAGTCGAACTGACCGTCGGCGTGGTCCACGACCCCAGCTTTGGTCCCGTGCTGGCCTGCGGCGCGGGCGGACCGACCGCCGAGCTGATCCAGGACGTCGCGGTGCGGATCACGCCGGTGACCGATCTGGACGCGCACGAGATGGTGCGTTCGTTGAAGACCTTCCCGCTGCTCGACGGATACCGGGGGGCGCCGCGCTGCGACGTCGGCGCGGTCGAGGATCTGCTGCTGCGCGTCGGCGCGCTGGTGGAGGCGCATCCGGAGATCGTCGAGCTCGACTGCAATCCGGTGAACGCGCGACCGGATGGGGTGCTGATCGCCCACGCGCGGGTCCGGGTCGAGGCGGCCCCCGCCCGCCCGCCGATGCCGTCAATGACCGCGTAGAGCGCACGTCGCCCTGCCGATCGGTGGTTGCCCTTGCATGCGGCGCGGAGAATCACGGATGCTGGACGCTCGTGGGCGCTCTACCGTCGCGTGAAGGACGGTCACAGACCGACCACCGACTGGGAGGACAAGATGAAAGCTCTCGTTTATCACGGCCCCGACCAACGCGGCTGGGATACCGTCGACGATCCGACGATCGTCGATCCGACGGACGCCGTGGTCCGGATTGACACCTCGACGATCTGCGGATCGGACCTGCACATCCTCAAAGGGCACGTTCCCGAGACGACCCCGGGCACCGTGTTGGGCCATGAGGCGGTCGGCACCGTGCTGGAGGTCGGGGCGGGTGTCACCACGGTGGTGGCCGGCGATCGGGTGCTGCTGTCGTGCGTGAGTTCGTGCGGGCGCTGCCGCTTCTGCAAGGAGCACCGTTACGGTCAGTGCCTGGGCGGCGGCGGCTGGATCTTCGGCCACCTGATCGATGGGCTGCAGGCGGAGTACGCGCGGGTACCGTTCGCCGATAACTCGGTCTACAAGGTTCCGGACGGGCTCAGCGATGAGCAGGTCCTGTTCCTCGCCGACATCCTGCCCACGGCGTTCGAAATCGGCGTGCTCAACGGCATGGTGGCCCCGGGCGACGTGGTGGCGATTGTGGGTGCCGGCCCGGTCGGCCTGGCCGCGATCATGACCGCGAAGCTCTACACCCCGGGTCGGATCGTCGCGATCGATCTCGCTGATACGCGGCTGGAGAGCGCGTTGCGCTTCGGCGCGGACACGACGATCAACAACGGCCGTGAAGATGCCACCAAGCTGATCATGGAGATGACCGATGGTCTGGGCGCGGACGTCGCGTTCGAGGCGGTTGGTGTCCCGGCGACGTTCGAGCTGGCCACCGAGCTGATCCGTCCCGGCGGGCGGGTGGCGAACATCGGTGTCCATGGCGAAGCGGCGACATTGCACCTGGAGCGGCTGTGGATTCGCGACGTCACGATCACCACAGGGCTCGTCGACACCTACACGATTCCGCAACTGCTGAGTCTCGTCGCCAACGGTCGGCTCGACCCGACGCTGTTCGTGACACACCGCTATGGGCTCGGTGAGACGATGGACGCATACGACACGTTCGCCGACGCGGCCAACACTGGCGCGCTGAAGGTCGTGCTGGAGGGCAGCGAGAACACCAGCGAGCGTGGCGGCGTCTCGGGCGAGCGAGTGGTGGTCGGCGCCGGCGTCTAGAGGTGGGTGTGCCCGCCCGTCAAGCGAGCGCAACGGCGTCTCGTCTCGGGCGGGCGCGTCGCGTGGTGGGCGGGGCCGGCGTCTAGTGGGTGTTGCCCGCCACACACACGGTTGAACATGGCTAACGTCCCAGTCGACCAGCTCTGACAGTCGACTGGGATGTTGCCCAGCCCCGGTCCTCAGCCTTTGATTCGGGAGGCTTGCCCGGCCCACTCGCGCTCGCGCAGCTCGAACTTGGGCACCTTGCCCGTCGAGGTCAGTGGCAGCTCGTCCAGGAAGGTGACGGCCCTGGGCGCCTTGTAACGGGCGATGGTGGCCTTCACGTGGTCGATGATGGCTTTCTCGCTCGCCGCCTGACCTGGCTTGAGGACGACGAAGGCCTTGGGCCGCTCGCCCCACTTCTCGTCGGGCACCCCGATAACCGCCACGTCCTGCACGGCGTCGTGGGTGAGGATCGCCTGCTCGATCTCGATGGTGGAGATGTTCTCCCCGCCGGATACCACGACGTCCTTGGCGCGGTCCAGGAGCTGCACGTAGCCATCGGGCTGCATGACGCCGAGGTCACCGGAGTGAAACCAGCCGCCTTTGAAGGCTTCATCCGTCGCGTCCTGATCGTCGAAATACCCCTTCATGACGGTGTTACCGCGCATGACGATCTCGCCCATCGTGGTGCCGTCCGACGGCACGTCGTTCATCTCCTGGTCGACGACGCGAAGCCGGTCGGCCTGGATCATCCCCACGCCCTGACGCGACAGGAGCGCCGCCCGCTCCTTCACTTGGAGGTCCTCCCATCCCTCCTGCCACTGACACACCGAGTATGGACCGTAGGTCTCGGTCAGCCCGTAGACGTGTACGACGCGCGCGTTGATGAGGTCACACTGCGCGATTGTCTTCGGATTCGGTGGGGCGCCGGCCGTGGTGATCACCAACGGTCGCTCGAGCGGGCGGGCCTCCTCCGCGTTGACCAGCGCGGTGAGCACGGGCGGGGCGCCGTTGAGGTGGGTGACCTGCTCCTGCACGATGAGCTGCCACATCAGGTCGCCCCGCACCGCGCGCAGGCACACGTGACGGCCTCCGATTGCCGTCACGCCCCACGCCGTGCACCACCCGTTGCAGTGGAACATCGGCAAGGTCCAGAGGTAGACGGTGTCGCCCCGGTGCTCGGAGTGGAGTAGCTGTCCGAGGCTGTTCAGGTAGGCGCCCCGGTGGGTGTACATGACGCCTTTGGGCTTTCCGGTCGTCCCCGAGGTGTAGTTAATCGTGATCGTCGCCAGCTCGTCCGACACCGTCCAGTCCAGGGGCTGGTCGGATCCACGCTCGAGCAGATCTGGATAGCGCGGGCCGTCGGGCGCGTGCGACACCTCGAGGCCCGAGACCGGGTCGCTGACCGTGACGATCTCCCGGATGGTCTCGAACTGGTCCTGCACGGGGTCGACGATCGAGCGCAGCTCGGAGTCAACCACCAGCAGCTTGGCCCCCGAGTGGTCGCAGATGTAGCGCACCTCCTGCCCGGCCAGGCGCGAGTTGATGGCCACCAGCACCGCTCCCGCCAGCGGAACGGCAAAGTGCGCGATCAGCAGTTCAGGGATATTCGGGCACAGGTAGGCCACCCGGTCGCCCGGCTCGATCCCCGACGCCTGGAGTGCCCTGGCGAGGCGGGTGACCTCGCCGGCGAACTCGCGATAGGTCATGCGGCGATCACCGTGGACGATCGCCACCTTGTCGGGGTACACCTCGGCGGAGCGCTCCAGGAAACGCAACGGCGTCAACTGGGCGTGGGATACGCTAATCATGCGGGACTCCTCGCTGTGGACCCTGGAACGGCCGGGCGCTGGGCGCCGACGTGGCTCGGATACGAACCCGCGGCTCCGCTGAGGGCCTGTGGGCGACTCTGACACAGGCCAATTTCGACTGTAGCACGCAATTAGCTCCCGATCCCGAGTGCGTGCGTGCTCTCTTCAAAGCTGCGATAGATCGTCTGGGTGAGCCTGGCGTCCGCGAACGCCCGACCGAGCTTGCGTCTCAGGAACGCATCGGTCGAGTAGCGCGTGGAGGACAGGAAGTAGCGGCGATCGTGCTCTCGGACCATGTCAAAGAACCGGCCGGCCGCTGCGCGCCCAAGCTCGAAGTTGTCGTAGTTGACGATCAGGTTCACGCGCCGGCCGAGATCCTGGAGCTTCCGGCCCAGGAACGCGGCGAGCGCCTCCGCCTCCTGGAGAGTGCTGAGGTGCAGGCCCTCGAAGTTGATGAATACGAGGTCATCGTCCGGTCGGTAGTCGACCCGTTCCTCGAGCGTGAGCGGTGAGCGGTGAGCGAGACCGAGCGGCGCGTCGGCGAAGATCGCCGCGTCCATCTCGCGCAGGTCCGGGGCGATCTGCGGGCGAAAGCCCATGCGGGCCAGCACGTCGCGTTCGAGGTCCACGCCGGGCGCGATCTCGATCAGCTCAAGACCGGTCTCGCCGAGGCGCAGCACGCAGCGTTCGGTGATGTAGAGCACGGACTGGCCGTCCACCCGGGCGCGTGTGCCGTTGAAGGTGACATGACCGACCCGGTCGACGAACTTTGACACGGTGCCCTCACGGCGAATGGACAGCCGGCCGTCGCCCACGACGGTGTCGGCGCCGGCGTTGAAGGTCCCGAGGAAGAACAGGCTGCGGGCGGCCTGACTGATGTTGATGAAGCCGCCGGCGCCGACCAGCCGCCGGCCGAACCGGCTGACGTTGACGTTGCCGTCGCGGTCGGCCTCGGCCAAGCCGAGGAAGGCCTGGTCCAAGCCCCCGCCGTCGTAGAAGTCGAATTGGTAAGGCTCGTCGATGATCGCCTGCGCGTCGGCCGCCGCGCCGAAGCTCAGGCCGCCGGCGGGCACGCCGCCGATGGGCCCCGCCTCGACGGTCAGTGTGATCAGGTCAAGGATCCCCTCCTCGGAGGCCACCGTGGCGATGCCCTCGGGTATCCCGATGCCGAGGTTCACGACCGAGTTGATCTTCAGCAGCATCGCGGCGCGGCGGGCGATCACCTTGCGCGCATCCAGCGCCGTCGCGCCCGTCGCGCTCGTCGCGACACGCACCTCGCCCGCGTACGCGGGGTTGTAGCGCTCGGCGAACGTCTGCATGTGGGCGGCGGGGCTAGCCACGACGACGCCGTCGACGAGGATGCCGGGGAGGCGGACCTCGCGGGGCGGCAGCCGGTGGCGGGTCGTCACGCGCTCGACCTGCACGATCACGATCCCGCCCGAGTTCTTCGTCGCCTGCGCGATCGAGAGCGTGTCCAGCGTGGCCGCCTCGCGCTCCATTGTCACGTTGCCCTCCTCGTCCGCAGTCGTACCGCGCAGGAACGCCACGTCGATCGGGCGTCGCGGATAGAAGAGCAGCTCTTCGCCCTCGAGCTCGATGAGCTTCACCAGCGCCTCGGTCGAGATGGCATTCATGCGTCCGCCCTCGATCCGCGGGTCGGCGAAGGTGCCCAGCCCGACCCGCGTGATGACGCCCGGTCGCCCGGCCGCCGTCTCGCGGTACAGATGGGAGACCACCCCCAGCGGGAGACAATAGGCCTCGATCCGCCCGTCGCGGGCCAGCGCGCCCAGCGCCGGCACGAGCCCCCAATGCGCCCCGATCGCGCGGCGGATCAGCCCCTCGAGCGCGAGGCGGTTGAGCCCGCGGGCGCCGCCGTCGCCCTGACCACCGGCGAACACGAGCGTCAGGTCCCGTGGGCCGCCGGTGTCGCGGAAGCGCTCCGCCAGGGCCGTGATGAGCTCCTCGGGGACGGCGATGCCAACGAAGCCACCGACCGCCAGCGTGTCACCATCGAAGACCAGCCGGATGGCCGCCTCCGGCGTGATGACCTTCGTGCGCTGCGCAGCTGTCACGGTGCGGGAATCTCCCATTGGCACACTCACGCGGCAGCGGGTTGCAGCGACGTCGACCGGCGAGCTCGGCGTCGAGAACTCCATGGTGCCGTCCTCGATCGCGCCGAACCTGAGGGCCAGGATGTCGAGCGCGTAGTTCTGGTACAGCCGCCACGGCGCCTTCGATCCCTGTCGGGGGAACTGGTCGATGGAGCGCACGACGTAGCCGGAGGAGAAGTCCACGAACGGCTGCTCAGCGATCGACGGATCGGGGTGGCGCGGCGTGCACTGACGGTATCCGTGCGCGTCCATGTAGGTGAGCAGCCGACAGACGTACGCGCAGGTCAGTTCGCTCTTGAGCGTCCAGGAGGCGTTGGTGTAGCCGAAGGCGCTGGCCAGGTTCGGCACGCCCGCTGATCATCATGCCCTTGTAGCTCATCGTCTCGGACAGCTCGACGTCGCGGCCGTCCACCGCGACCTGCATGCCGCCGAGGGGCAGCAGATTGAGGCCGGTCGCGGTGACGATCAGATCGGCGTCGAGCTGAGCCCCGGAGGTCAGCTCAAGGCCGTGCTCGGTAAACGTCTTGATCCGATCGGTGGCCATCGACACGCGGCCCTGCGCAATCGCGTCGAACAAATCGCCGTCGGGTACGACGCACAGCCGCTGATCCCACGGGTCATAACGCGGTGTGAAATGCGTCTGGACGTCGTATCCGGACGGGAGCCGGCGCTCGATCTGCTTGCGGATCAGCGCCTTCATGGCGCTCGGCCGGCGTCGGCTGAGCTGGAAGCTGAGCATGGTGAGCAGGATGCTTTTCCACCGCACGATCGAGTAGGCGACTTTCGCCGGCAGGCCGCCGCGCAGAGCAGCGGCGAGCGGGTCTTGCGCCGGTAGCGACACGATGTAGGTGGGCGAACGCTGCAGCAGCGTCACGTGCGCCGCACGCCGGGCCAGCGCGGGGGCGAGCGTTATTGCGGTGGCGCCACTGCCGATCACCACGACCCGTTTGCCGGCGTAGTCGATATCCCCGGTCCAGTGCTGGGGATGCACGATCGGGCCGCTGAAGCGCTCCAGGCCAGGGAAGTCGGGCGTGTAGCCGTCGTCGTAGCGGTAATAGCCGCTGCACATGAAGAGAAAGCCGCAGGTCAGGCGCACCGTCTCCTGCGTGTCGTCTCGGATCGCCTCCACTGTCCACCGCGCATGGGGCGTGGACCACTCGGCACGCAGGACCCGATGGTGGAAGCGGATCTGGCGGTCGATGCCGTACTCGGCGGCAGTCTCGCGAACGTAGCTCAGGATCGAGGAGCCGTCGGCGATCGCCTGGGCCTCGGCCCACGGCCTGAATGCGTAACCCAGGGTGTACATGTCCGAGTCTGAGCGGATGCCCGGATAGCGGAACAGGTCCCAGGTCCCGCCAATGGCGTCGCGGGCCTCGAGAATCGCGTAGGTCTTGTCAGGGCAATCCACCTGGATGTGGTAGCCGGCCCCGATGCCGGACAGACCGGCCCCGACGATCAGCACGTCAAGGTGTTCAACCGACATGTGACCCCGGGTCTCAATACATGCGCGGGAAGGAGGGTTCATCATCGTCATCGACGGTCGCGCGCCGCGGCCCCTCCAGGCGGGTACGACCGCTGGTGCATGACTCAGAGAGGATGAGCGCCCATGCCCGACTCCAACCTCACCGTAGCGGTTACCGGTCCGACCGGGACATTCGGCTCCGGGCTGATGCCGTTGCTGGAGGCCGACGAGCGGATCGCCAGGGTCGTGGGGATCGCCCGTCGGCCGTTCGATGCCAGCGCGCACGGCTGGGCCAAGATGACCTACCGCCAGGGCGACGTCCGCGACCTCGCGGCGTTGGAGAGGGCGTTTGCCGGGGCCGAGGTCGTCGTCCATCTGGCCTTCATGATCACCGGGGCCGCGTCGCGGGAGACGATCCGGCAGATCAACATCGAAGGCACCCTCAACGCGTTCCGGGCCGCGGCCGCGGCGGGCGCGCGGCGATTCGTGTATGCCTCGTCGGTCGCCGCCTATGGCTTCCATCGCGATAACCCGATTGGCATGACCGAAGACTGGCCGGCGCGGCCGGCCGCCCACCTGTTCTACGCGCAGGAGAAGGCGGAAATCGAGCGGCTGCTCGAGGCGGAAGCTGCCGGCCACCCCGAGCTCGAGGTCTATCTCCTGCGCCCACCCATCGTGCTCGGACCCGATGCGGTGGGCGCCAAGGAACTCGTCCCGGCACGGCTCGCGCCGCTGGTCCACCGATTCGGTGATCTCAAGGCGCGGGTGCCGATCCCGGTGATCACGCCGCCGGTATCGGTCCAGTTCATCCACCAAGCTGACGTCGGGCAGGCGTTCCTGCTCTGCATCGTCGCCGCGGGGCCGGCCGGCACGTACAACATCACCGGCGACGGTGTCCTGGACGGAGCGCAGCTGCTGCGCGAGCTGGGCTTTGTGCCTATTCCGGCCCCGGCCCGGCTGCTCCGGACAGCCGCGCGGGGGGTTGCGGCGCTGCCCTTCGTCCCCCCATTCGCCGCCTGGACGGAAGCGATCACCCACCCGGCGATCATGGACGCGAGCAAAGCCAAGCGGGAACTCGGCTGGCACCCGCGCTACAGCAGCCTCGAGGCGCTCCGCGACACGCTGAAGCATCCCTGAAGGCCTACCGTGCCGTCGACGTGGTGCCGGCCAGCGTCGCCAGCTCGCGCAGCGAGGTGACGATGCCGTCTCGGACGACGTCCAGGTCGGGGACCGTGGCGTGGTCGGCGTATAACCCGAACGTCATCCCACCGGCGTAGGAGATGACGGCGATCCCGAGCGCATGCTCCGCCGCCAGCGGCACGATCGGTACGACGTCGACCAGCGGTGCGCCGAACGCGTACATGCGCCGTGGCGAGCCGGGGACGTTGGTGATCGTGACGTTGAACAGCCGTTTGGCGAACAGCTGGCTGGCCAGGCTCGCGTGGAGCAGGGGCGGCGCGAGCTCGGTCAGCCCGGTCAACGTGCTGGCCGCCAGCGCCTGCCCGCCCGCCTTACGCTGCGCGACCTCTGCGCTGACCCGCTCATAGCGGCGCCGCGGATCGGTCTCGGACACCGGCAGGTCGATGAACAGCGACGAGACCTCGTTGCCGAGCTCGGCGTGGTGTCCCTCGACGCGGATGTTCACCGGCACCATCGCGCGCAGACCACGGGGCGGCGGGTGCTCCCCGCGGGCGAGCAGCAGCTCGCGCAGCGCGGCGGTCGCCGCGCACAACACGACATCGTTGACCTTGCCGCCCAGCGCGCGACGGACCGTCTGCAACTCCTCCAGCTCCACGTGCACGGTGGCGATCCGTCGCGTCGTGCCGATGGGCACGTTCAGGCTCGATTGCGGCGCCGCGATCAGCTCGTCTCGGACGAGCAGGTCGATCACCGCCCGCGAGCGCTGGAAATCCTCACGCGGATGCATCAGCGCGTGCGTGCCCGCGTGAGCGGCGGCGAGTCCGGCGCCGAGTACGAGCCCGACGGGCGCGGGCGGATGGGGGAGCCTCCGGGGCGACGCCTCCGGAGCCGCCACCCCGTCCGTGGGGTGGGGCGCTGAGTGCTCGGGCGAGGGCTCTGCGTCCAGCAGCAGGTTGGAGGCGTCGACCGAGCCGGCGCCGTCGACCAGGCAATGGTGGGTCTTGCAGACCAGCGCCCAGCGGCCGTCGGCCAGCCCGTCAAGCAGCACCATCTCCCACAGTGGACGGCTGCGGTCCAGGCGGTGCGAGTAGTAGTCCGAGATCCAGTCCAGGAACTCGCGTTCGTCACCCGGCGCGGGGAGCGTCGCGTGACGGACGTGCGCTGCGATCTCGAAGTGCTGATCGCGTTCCCACGAGGGCCAGGAAAGCCCGCCGGTGCGAGGCTTGTCGAGCTTCTGGCGGTAGCGCGGCAAGAGGTCCAGGCGCTGCTCGAGGTGCTCGCGCACCGTCTCGATGGACGGCGTCCCACCGCCGGGCAGCGGGGTGAACACAAGCGCTCCACCGATGTGCATGACGGCGCTGTCATCGGCTTGCTCGAGCTCGAGAAACGTCGCGTCAAGTGCTGTCAGCTGGTCGCTGGTGGGCATGGCGGTCCTCCGTTCGCACGTTCGATTTGGATTCCGAGCCCGCCGATCGCTGAGGCCAGGCCTTGGTAGTTACCGATCAGGAGGCAGAGTTCGATCGCCCCGCGGTCACCGAGCATCGCGTGAACGGCGCGCCACGTCGGGTCCGAGAGTGCGCGCTGGGCCAGCAACTCATCGCTGGCGGCCAGCAGCGTCCGCTGGCGTTCGCTGAAGGCGCCGGCCGGAAATTCGGCGACTCCCGCGACCTCCTCCGGCGCCAGGCCGACGCGCAACGCGATCGGCACGTGCTGCTGCCATTCGTACGCGCAGCCACACCGCCAGGCGACGCGGAGGATGACCAATTCGGTGTCGCGGCGCGGCAGCGTGCCGAAGGGCATCAGCGCTGCCGAGTAGCGCAGCCAGGCGCGGAACAGCCGCGGGTGTTGGCCGAGCGTCGCGAATATGTTCGGCGGGCCGGTGCCGGTGACGCGTCCCGCGACCGTGGCGACGAGCCTGGCCAGCGGTCGTAGCTCGCTCGGCCGGGCCGGAGCGAGGCGCGGTGCCCCGGAATCTCCGGAGGGGAGCAACGCCTGCAGCCTGGCGACGTGGGCGCCTGGCACGCGTTGGCGGTTCATGGTCGATTCATGGTTGGTTCGTCGTGGGTCATGGGTGGGTCATCGGTGGTGGAGCACGACGGTGACGGAGAGGGCGCGCCGGCCGTGGCCGACGCGCCCCCCGCGCTATCGCGCCCCCGGGCTGTGTCAGACCTTGGCCAGAGGCCAGACGGGGAGGACGGTGCGGCCGTAGGAGAACTCGCAGAGCTCGGCCAGAGCCAGGTAGAACGCGAGCGCCGCCGCCAGGATGCCGGTGTAGCCGCCGAGGTGGATCAGGGTGGTGTGACCCCCGTAGTTGCCCGCGGCGAGCAGCAGGAATGTCACCAGAACAGTGCCCAGCGCCACCACAACGACGCGGCTCGTGCGGAACGACGAGAGCCACAACACGAGGACCAACGGAGTAAAGCCATACAGGAGCAGCCCCAGTGCGTGTCCGGCCTGAGCCACCGGTACCTCTTTCAGATACCACTGCAGGATCGCGGCCAGCGAGATCCAGAAGGCGCCGAAGCAGGTGAACAACGAGCCCTGGAAGGTGTTGCCGTTGCGCAGCTGGATCAGTCCCCCGATCAGCTGCGTGGTGCCGCCGAACACCAGCCCGACGCTGAACACCACCGGTGCCACGACCGCGGTGATCGCGTTCGCGTTGATCAGGCTCAGCATGAGCGTGACGACGGCGAACGCCATGAGTGACAGCGGCCCGGCGTTGCCCCAGCCGTCCGGTGCCGCGACGTGCTGATCCGCGCCAAACTCAGGGTCGGGCTCGTTCAGCCCGCCGTTGAGGCCGGCCGGTGGGGCCGACCGTGGAGTAGTAATGGTTGCCATAGTGCAAATCCCTCCTCGTGGTCGTCCCCGCCTATGCGGGGGACGATCCCTACGATCCCCGGTCCGGAGCGGCCTGCCATCGGGGCGAGCACGGTTCCGCGTGCGGGAACCCCGCACACCCGCGACGCGGCAGCCTGTCAGCGGCGGGGTCAGGCGTCGACGACGAATACGTCGAGCGTGCGGGGACCGTGGACCCCCTCGACGCGAACGAGCTCGATGTCCACCGTGGCCGATGGGCCCGAGATAAAGGTGATCGGCCGGCCCTCCGCCGCGACTTGGGCCAGCGCGGCCACCGCATCGGGCACCGACGGGACGATGTCAGCCGATCTGACAACGCAGAGGTGGTAGTCGGGCACCAGCGTGAGCGCGCGGCGCCCGCAGGCGCCCATGCCGTCGAGCACGATCGTGCCCGTTTCGGCGATCGCCAGCGCGCAGCCCGAGACGACGCCGTCCAGCTCGTCAAGCTGGCGGGGCGAGAGCGGGGGATCGTCGCGCACCAGCTCGACGCCGTCGACGGTCCACGCCGGCGCGTCGGCCGGCACGGCGATGCGCAGGGCCTGGCGCTGCTGACACGCGGCCATCAGCGCGGCGGGCAGCTCGGCGTCGCTGACTCGTCTGACGGTCGCCTGGTAGTCGGCAACGCGCCCGCAGAACAACTCGACGGTCACCGGATCGCCGCCGGCCCCCAGCGCGCCCGCGTGGCGGTAGGCCCGCGGGACCTCGGGGACCTCCGGCGCCGGGCCCAGAGCGGCGCGCACGCGCGCCAGCATGGCTTCACGGCCGCCACTCACGGTGCCGACCCGTCGCCCGCGCCTCGCGGCGGTCGCGAGCGCCACCAGTCCCGGAAGGTCTGCTCGGGCACCTCGGGAAGGCCGCGCATCTCCGACCAGCCCGGCAGCGCAGCCGCCACGATTGGGCCATGGCCCAGCCGGGCGAGTTTCTGAGCCTGCTCGTAGCGGCGCTGCGACGCGAATACGCGGCCCACCGTCTCCATCGCCAGCGCCTCGGCCGAACGCCGGCTCTTGTACTCGCGGACCACGCGCCCACGCAGGTGAAGCAGTACGGACGGAATGTCGATCTTGACCGGGCACACCTCATAGCAGGCGCCGCACAGTGAGGAGGCAAACGGCAGCGTCGGTGCGTTCTCCAGCCCCCGCAGCTGCGGGGTCAGGATCGCTCCGATCGGGCCTGGGTAGACCGACTCATAGGCATGCCCACCGACGCGCGAGTAGACCGGACACGAGTTCAGGCACGCCGAGCAGCGGATGCAATGCAGCGCCGGGCGGCCCACCTCGTCGGCCAGCACGTCGGTGCGGCCGTTGTCGAGCAGCACGAGGTGAAACTCCTGCGGCCCGTCGCCGGCGCGCACACCGGTCCACAGCGACGTGTACGGGTTCATCCGCTCGCCGGTGGAGGAGCGCGGCAGCAGTTGCACGAACACCTCGAGGTCGCGCCACTCCGGCAGCACCTTCTCGATTCCCATCACCGTGATCACAACCTGCGGGAGCGTGAGGCACATCCGCCCATTACCCTCGGACTCCACGACACCGATCGTGCCGGTCTCGGCGACCGCGAAGTTCGCCCCCGAGGTCGCCACCGGCACCGAGAGGAACTTCTCGCGCAGATGACGACGCGCGGCCTCCGCGAGCGCCTGCGGCTCCCAGCCGAGATCCTGGCCGCGCGCGATCGTCCGCTCGAACAGGAGCTTGATCTCAGCCCGATTGCGATGAATGGCCGGCACGAGAATGTGCGTCGAGGTGTCATGGCCAAGCTGGTTGATCAGCTCCGCCAAGTCGGTCTCGATCGCCTCGATGCCCTGGGCGGCGAGCGCGTCGTTGAGACCGATCTCGTCGGTCGCCAGCGACTTGACCTTGATCACCTCGCGCGCGCCGTGCCCGCGGACGATATCGGCGACGATCGCGTTGCACTCGGCGGCGTCACCCGCCCAATGCACCTGCCCGCCGGCGCGCGTGACCGACGCCTCCAACCGTTCGAGCTGCTCCGGCAGCGTGGCCATCGCCCGGGCCTTGATCGCCGCGCCGGCGTCCCGCAGGGCCTCCCAATCGGGCACCTCGGCCACCCGCGCGGCCCGTCGGGCGCGGATCGTGTCCGTGGCCTTGCCCACGTTGCGGCGCATCTGCGTGTCGCCGAGCGCGAGGCGCGCGGCGGCCGGGAATCCGGTCTTGCTCATGTCGCCGCCAGGATCTCGGCCAGGTGCATGACCCGCACCCCGGAGCGCTGATGGCGCAGCGCCCCGCCGATGTGCAGCAGGCACGAGTTGTCCGCCGAGGTGCAGACCTCGGCGCCGCTGGCCAGCAGGTGCGATAGCTTGTCGGACAACATCGCCATCGAGGTGTCCGCGTTCTTCACCGAGAAGGTGCCACCGAACCCGCAACACACGGCCGCTTCCTCCAGTTCCACGAGGTCGATACCGCGTACGTGTTGCAGCAGCCGCTGCGGACGGTCGCCGATGTGCATCATCCGCACTGAGTGACAGGTGGGGTGCAGCGTGACCCGGTGCGGAAATGTGGCGCCCACGTCCTCCACCCCCAGCCGGTCGACGAGGAACTCGGTCAGCTCCACCAGTCGCCCGTCGAGCCCCGCACCGTGCGCCCGCAGATGGGCCACGCATGACGCCGATGGTGACACCACCGTATCGGCGTCGGCGAACACCCGCTGCAAGCGCCGGGTCAGCGCGAGCCCCCGCTCCTGGTAGCCGGTGTTGACGTGCATCTGACCGCAGCACGTCTGTGCCTCGGGAAAGTCGACCTCGCAGCCCAACCGCTCGAGCAGCGTCACCACGGCGCGCCCGGTCTGGGGAAACAACGTGTCGTTGAAGCAGGTGATGAAAAGCGCGACCCGCACGATGCCAGCTCAGTCCGTTCGGAGGTCCCCCAGCCGCACCACGTCCGTGCCATGCGTTGTTCCTGGCTGAGCATACGCCGATCGCCCCATCACTGCTCGCCGGCCAGCAGCTCCGCGATGTGCACCACACGGGTCCTCAGCCCGCGACGCTTGACCCCCTGCTGGAGCTGCCGGTAGCAGCCCGCGTTGACCACCACGAGCACGTCGAGGTCCGCCGCGGCGATCTCGTCCAGATGCGGGTCGAGCACGCGCGCGCTGTCCTTCGGGCGCACGACCGAATAGGAGCCCGCCGCCCCGCAGCAGGCCGTCGCGCTGGGCAGCTCGACGTATTCGCCGATGCGCGCGATCAGCTCGCGCGGCTCGCGCCACACGCCCAGCCCGTTGCGCAGATGACAGGAGTCCTGCAGCCCGATCCGCAGACGGTGAGCCGCCGGCGCCTGCGCCGCGACGCCGTCGGACCCGGGTGCCGCCTGCGGTGCCGCCGCCGGTGGGGCCGCGGGTGCCTGCGACGGGGCGGGCGCCGGCCCCTCGCGCGCGAGCCACCATTGCGAGAACTCCTGCACGCGTTCGGCCCCCAGCACGCCGGCCAGGTGCGCCCCGCAACCGCCGGAGGTGGTCACGATCGTCCCGGGCAGCGCCGCGCCCAGCTCCCGGGCCAGCTCCCGGCCGCGCTCGAGCTCGCCGTTGTGCGCGTGCAACGCGCCACAGCAGCCCTGCGCCGACGGCGCGGCGAGCTCGGGGGCCAGCGTCCGCGCGTCACGGCTGACCCGCGGATACAGCACCCGCTCAAAGCACCCGAGCATGAGGTTCACCGGCCCCGGCGTGTCGCGGGCGCGGCCCGCGTGCCGCCGGACGATCCCCATCGCGCGCACGCGGCCCGGTGAGTTCACCGCCCACAGCAACGGTTTCACGTTCCACGGCCGCCGCCGACCGTTCCACAGATGATCGCGCCACTCCTCCAGCAGTTCGCCGTACTGCACGCCGGCGGGGCACACCGGCTCACACGCGCGGCAGCCCAGGCAGAAGGACGACTCCTCGTTGACGGTGGGATCGTCGTCGGGCAACACGCCGGTCTCCAGCGCGCGCATCAGGTTGATCCGCCCGCGCGGCGATGAGGTCTCCACGCCGGTCAGCGCGTACGTCGGGCAGGCCGGCAGGCAGAAGCCGCAGGAGATGCAGCGATCGAGCAGCTCGGGGGTGAACACGCCGCGCCGCTCAGGAACACTCTCGGACGTAGTCAGCGCGATACTCACGAGCCGAGCTTTCCCGGATTGAGGATGCCGTTGGGGTCAAACGCGGTCTTGATCCGTCGCAGCAGCGCCACATGGTCAGCGCCCAGCTGCCGCTCGAGGAAGCGCAACTTGGAGATCCCGATCCCGTGCTCGCCGGTGATCGTGCCGTCGAGCTCGATCGCCCGACCGAAGATCTCAGCGAAGGCGGCATGGGCCCGGTCCACTGCGCCCTCATCGGCCGCGTCGAGCACCGCGGTCGGATGCAGATTGCCGTCGCCGGCGTGGCCGAAGGTGCCGATCTTCAGCTGGTGGCGTTCGGCAACCTCCTGGATGAAATCGACCATTTCGGCGATCCGCGACCGCGGCACCGTGGCGTCCTCGAGCAGGGTGAGCGGTTCCAGGCGCGAGAGCGCGGGCAGCGCGGCGCGGCGGGCCTGAAGGATCTCGTTGGCCGCCTCCGGGGATTCGGCGATCCGCACCGAGGTCGCGCCCTCCGTGCTCGACGCCTGCGCCATCCGCTCCAGATCCCGCGCGATCACAGCGGGGTTCCCGTCCTGACCGAAGATCAGCAGCGCACCGGCTGACGTGTCCAGGCCGATGTGCGCGTAATCCTCCACCGCGCCGATACACACTCGGTCCAGGAACTCGAGCGTGACCGGCAGAATGCCCGAGGCCAGTACGCGTGATACGGCGCGCGCGGCGTCGGCGAGATCGGGGAAGTAGGCCATCCCATATCCGGACGCCTCGGGCGCGGGCACCAGCCGCAGCGTCAGCTCGGTCATCACCGCCAGGGTCCCCTCGCTGCCGCACAGCAGACGCCGCAAGTCATACCCGGCCACGTCTTTCACCAGCCGCCCGCCGCTGCGGATGATCTCTCCCGTCGGCAGCACCGCCTGCACGCCGAGCACATAGTCGCGGGTGACCCCGTACTTCAGCGCGCGCAGGCCGCCGGCGCACTCCGCCACGTTCCCACCGATCGTGGCGGTCGACTGGCTCCCCGGGTCGGGCGGGTAGAGCAGGCCGACAGCGGCCGCGGCCTGCGCCAACTCGAGCGTCCGCACGCCCGGCTCACAGACCGCGACGAGCTCCGCGCTGCTGACCTCCTTGATCTGGTTCATCCGGGTTAACACGAGCACGATGCCGCCCAGCTGGGGCACCGTCCCGGCGCTCAGGTTGGTCCCCGACCCGCGCGGAACGACCGGAACCCTCAGTTCGTTGGCGATCCGCAGCACCCCGGAGACCTCCTCGGCGCTCGCCGGGAAAACCACCGCATCGGGCCGACCGCGCTCGAGCGGCGTCGCGTCGGTGGAGAAGGTCAGCAGCGCGCCCTCGTCCGTGCGCACGTGATCCTCGCCGACCACCGCCGACAAACGTTCGCGCAGCCCGGTTGACATCGCCGTGGCAGCCACGCCCACACGCTAGCGGCTAGCCAAAGACCGGGAAGCGCCGCTGCTTGGCCAGCCGATCCATGGCGTCCTGAATCGCGCCTTTCACCTCACGGTAGATCGAGTCGACGTACTGGGCATCGTTAACGCGTTCCGGGTCATGGTCGACGTGAATCGGATGCAGGAGCTCGGTGCGGATCTTCGCCGGCAGTGGGAGGTGCGTCGGAATGGTCTCGATCGTCAGCCCGAAGGGAATGCCGAGCACGATCGGCATCTGCGTGCCGCGAAGCTTGCTCTTCAGCCCTGAGACGCGGTCGAGCCCGTTGGCGATCCAGCGACCCTCGGAGAGGACGAATGCCGTGTCATGACCACCGACGCTGGCCACGGGCACGATCGGCACACCGGAACGAATCGCCTGCCGTACGAACCCCTTGCGCCCGCCGAGGACAGCCTGATCGCGCTTGCGCCAGTTGCGCATCGCGTCGACGTCGCCCCCCGGCCAGATGATCACGTCGCAGCCCGCGGTGAGCGCCGCGCCGACGCCTTGACGGGAGGCCGGAATCACCCCGCACTGGCGGAAGTAGTCGCCGAGGCCGGGGGCGGCCATCAGGACGTCGTGGGCGGTCGGATGCAGCACCCGTTCGGTACCGAATCGCCGCCACCAGTCGAACACGAACGTCCAGGCGTCCATCGTCAGCGATCCTCCGGAATGATTTCCGATCAGCAGCGAGGTCTCCTCGGGCAGACGATCCCAACCGGACGTCTCAAGCCGGAAGTAGTACTTGCACAGGACATCCCAGACCGGCTTCTGCGCGCGCAACAGTCTCTGGTTGGGGCCATCGAGCGCATGTTCGGTAGCAGCGGCAACGCGCCTGCCGATCAGCCCTTGGATTCCCCCTGCGGATTGGCGCTTGGCGGTCCCGGACGTGGCGGCCGCCGGCGGCTCGAGGGTCGCTCGGCCGTTGCGCTCGGGCTGCGCTGGGCGCTGCTGCCGGGCCACTGCGGACACGGCTGATCTCGGTGGGGTGGACGCTGACATCGGCATCACCGATCCTGTCAGCGCGAAACGGCACCGTCAATCGGGGCTTCTACTGATGGTTCTCGCCGACCTACGGATGTCCGGCGGCGCGTCGGCTCACGGGCATCACCAGGGACCGTAGAACCCGGCGTTGGCTGCCCTCAGCGCGTTCACATACCCCGCGCGCTGATAGGCGGCCCCGTCGGTGTCGGTCGGCACCGACACCATGCCGCGCAGCTGATCGACCGCCGTGAATCCCTTGCGCGCCATCCAATCGGACAGCCCGTCGATCAGCACCGTCGCGTACTCGGGTCCGTGGCGCAGCAAGGCCGACGCGGTCATGACCACGTCCGCGCCCGCGAGCAGGTACTTGGCGACGTCGGCGGGGTCTTCGACCCCTGTGGTGGCCGCGAGCGCAGAGCGCACCCGGCCGCAGAGCAGCGCGATCCACGTCCGCGGGAGCAGCGCGTCGACCGGGCGCGACAGCGCCAGCCCGGGGACCACGGCGAGCGTCTCGCTGTCGATGTCGGGGGCCATGAAGCGATTGAACAGGACCAGGCCGTCGGCGCCTGCGTCGTCCAGTCGCAGCGCGATCTCGCCGGTGGAGCTGAAGTGGGGGCTGAGCTTGACCGCGACGGGCACGGTCACGGCGTCCTTGACGCGCTGAAGCACGTCGACATGGCGCTGCTCGACGTCGCGGCCCGGAGTGCTCGGGTCGCCGGGCAGGTAGTAGATATTCAGCTCGATCGCGGCTGCCCCGGCGTCCTGCAGCGCGCGCGCGTATTGCGTCCAGCCTGCCGGAGTGACGCCGTTGAGGCTCGCGATGACCGGTACGTCGACCGCCGCGGCGGAACGCTCCACCAGGCTCAGATGGCGGCGCGGGCCGTTGTCCTCCTCGGCTGTGTCGGGGAAATATGACAGCGATTCGGCGAAGCTCTCGGTACCGGCGTCGGCCAGCCGGGCGTTCAGCTCGGCCTCCTCGCGTAGTTGCTCCTCGAACAGCGAGTGCAGCACGACCGCGCCGACGCCGGCGTCCGCGAGCCGCCGGACGCCGTCAACGGTGTGTGACAACGGCGACGCGGACGCCACGAGCGGGTTGCGCAATTCAAGGCCCATGTAGGTGGTCGAGAGCTGCATCAGTGATCCTTGCGGGCATCGGCCGGGAAGTCGCCGGCGCTGCGGGTGGCCATCTCTTCATAGATCTGCCAGCGTTGGCGGACCGACTGCTGCGCGAGGTCCCCGAGGCGCTCGGCTTCGGCCGGATCTCGATTGGCCAGCGAGCGGAAACGCAGCTCTCCCTTGCGGTAGTCGCTCAGCAACATGCGTGGCCGGGGGGAGTCCAGCAGGAACGGGTTGCCGTTGGCGGCGCGGACCATCGGGTCATAGCGGATCAGCGGCCAGTGGCCGCTGGCGACGGCCTTGTACTGCTGATCGAGCCCCTTGCGCATCTCGATCCCCTGCCCGATGCAGTGGCTGTAGGCGATCAGCAGGGAGGGCCCGTCGTAGGCCTCGGCCTCGCGGAAGGCGCTCAGCGTCTGCTGGGGGTCGGCGCCCATGGCGACCCGGGCGACGTACACGTTGGCGTAGGAGATCGCCTGGAGCGCGAGGTCCTTGGTGGGCATCGTCTTGCCGGCGGAGGCGAACTTGGCCACCGCGCCCAGCGGGGTCGCCTTGGACATCTGCCCGCCGGTGTTGGAGTAGATCTCGGTGTCGAGCACGAGCACGTTGACGTTGTGCCCGCTGGAGAGCACGTGATCCAGGCCGCCGGACCCGATGTCATACGCCCAGCCGTCGCCGCCGACGATCCATACGCTGCGCCGGATCAAATGGTCGATCACGCTGCGCAACTCGGCGACGACCGCGTCGTCCAAACCGTCAAGCCGCTGTTCCAGCTCGCCCAACCGTGCCCGCTGGGCTTGCAGCTCGGACTCCCGCAGCTGGGGCGCCTCGAGAATCGCGTCCACCAGCTCCCCTCCGATCTCCTCGCGGAGGTCGGCCAGGCGCCGGCGGGCCAGCGCGGTGTGGCTGTCGGCAGCGAGCCGCAGGCCGAGCCCGAACTCGGCGTTGTCCTCGAACAACGAGTTCGACCAGGCCGGGCCGTGCCCGTCGGCATTCACGGTCCACGGCGTGGTGGGCAGGTTCCCGCCGTAGATCGAGGAGCAGCCGGTCGCGTTGGCGATCGTCAGCCGGTCACCGAACAGCTGCGAGACGAGCTTCAGGTACGGGGTCTCGCCGCAGCCTTCGCAGGCGCCGGAGAACTCGAACAGCGGCTCCAGGAACTGAGTGCCGCGCACCGTCCCGAAGTCGACCCGCGAGCGGTCGGTCGCCGGCAACGACTCGAAGAAGGCGATCTTCTCGCGCTCGGCGGGCAGCAGCGGCTCGATCGCCTCGAGGTTAATCGCCTTGCGCGCCGCGTCTCCAGGCGCTGAGACCGGGCAGGCCTCGACGCACAGCGCGCAGCCCGTGCAGTCCTCGACATAGACCTGCAGCGTGTAGCGCGTGTCCGGAAGCCCGGGAGCGTTCAGCGGAGCCGACCGGAAGCCGTCCGGCGCGCCGGCCAGATGCGATTGCTCGTAGTGGCGCGACCGGATCACGCTGTGCGGGCAGACGAAGCTGCAGTTGCCGCACTGGATGCACAGCTCCGAATCCCAGGCGGCCACCAATTCGGAGATGTTGCGCTTCTCATACTGCGTCGTGCCGCTCGGGTAGGTGCCGTCCACCGGCAGCGCGCTGACCGGCAGCTCATCGCCGCGGCCGGCCATCATCGCGGCGGTCACGGTGCGCACGAACTCCGGTGCGTGCGCGGGCACGGTCGGCTCCAGCTCGCGCTCGGAGGTCACCTGCTCGGGCAGCTCCACGAGATGCAGCTCCCGCAGGGTGTGGTCGACCGCGGTCTGGTTGCGCTTCACGACCTCGGCGCCGCGCTTGCTGTACGTCTTGACGATCGACGCCTTGATCCGCTCGATCGCCTCTTCGCGCTCCAGCACGCCCGAGATCGCGAAGAAGCATGTCTGCAGCACCGTGTTGGTCCTCCCGGCGAGGCCCGCATCGCGCGCGATCTGGCCCGCGTCGATCACATACAGCTTGAGTGCCTTGGCGAGGATCTGCTCCTGGATCGGACGGGCGAGCGCGTCCCAGACCTGATCCGGCGGATGCCGGCAATTGAGCAGCAGCGTCGCCCCCGGCGCCGCCCGATCGAGCACCTCGGCGCGCTCCAGCAACCCGAAGTGGTGGCAGCCGACGAAGGTGGCCTGCGAGATCAGGTACGGCGCGCTGATCGAGTTCGGCCCGAAGCGCAGGTGCGAAACCGTCTGCGAGCCGGACTTCTTGGAGTCATAGACGAAGTAGCCCTGAGCGTGCAGGCTCTCCTCGGCGCCGAGGATCTTGATCGTGTTCTTGTTCGCGCCCACCGTCCCGTCGGCACCCAAGCCGAAGAACAGGGCGCGGACCGTCTCCGCGGGCTCGATATCGAACGATGCGTCATAGGACAGGCTGGTGCCCGAGACATCGTCGTTGATCCCGATCGTGAACCGGCGCTTGGGGCGCTCGCCCCCCAGCTCCGCGAACACAGCGGCGACCATCGCCGGCGTGAACTCCTTCGAGGACAGGCCATAGCGACCGCCGATCACGCTCGGCATCAGCTCGCGTTCTCCGTCCGCATATGAGCTCGGTGAGCGCGGCGAGCACGTCAAGGAACAGCGGCTCGCCGAACGATCCCGGCTCCTTGGTCCGGTCGAGCACCGCGACGCGCCGTGTGCTCGCGGGGAGCGCCGCAGCCAGCGCGTGCGCCGGGAACGGCCGGTAGAGCCGCAGCTGCGCCACGCCGACTCGTTCACCACGCGCCTGCAGGAAGGCCACGGTCTCACGCACGGTCTCCCCGCCCGATCCCATCACCACCAGCACGCGGTCGGCCTCGGGATGCCCGGTGTAGTCGACGAGCCCGTAGTGGCGACCCGTGCGCTCCCCGACCCTGTCCATCGCCTCCTGCACCACTCCGGGAACGCGGGCGTAGAAGGGGTTCACTGTCTCCCGGGCCTGAAAGTAGACATCCGGGTTCTGCGCGGTCCCGCGGATGAACGGCCGCTCGGGGGTCAGCCCCCGGCCGCGATGCGCCCGGACCAGCTCCTCGGGAACCAGCGCCCGCACGTCGTCATCGGACAGCATCTCGATCGTGTTCAGCTCGTGCGAGGTGCGGAATCCGTCGAAGAAGTGCAGGAACGGCACCCGGGTCCGCATCGTCGCGGCCTGGGCCACCAGCGCAAGATCATGCGCCTCCTGCACCGAGGCCGACGCCAGCAGCGCAAAACCGGTCTGGCGCACCGCCATCACATCGGAGTGATCGCCGAAGATCGACAGCCCCTGCGCCGCCAGCGAGCGAGCGGCCACCTGCATCACCATCGAGGTCAGCTCACCGGCGATCTTGTACATGTTCGGGATCATCAGCAGCAGGCCTTGGGAGGCGGTGAACGTCGTGGCCAGAGCGCCGCCCTGCAGCGCGCCGTGCAGCGCACCCGCCGCGCCAGCCTCGCTCTGCATCTCCACCACCGTCGGCACGGTCCCCCACACGTTCGGCCGCCCGTGGCTCGACCACTCGTCGGCCAGCTCGGCCATCGGCGAGGACGGCGTGATCGGGAAGATGCAGCACACCTCGTTGCACCGGTAGGCGATCGACGCCGCCGCCTCGTTACCGTCGACCGTGACGCGCATCAGCCCGGCTCCGCGATCCCATCGTGAGGCGCGATGAACGCCTCCGCAGGCAACGGGGCTCCCTCCGGAAACATCTCAATCGAATGCACCGGGCATTGCTCGTAGCACGCCCCGCAGCCCGTACAGCGGTCATAGTCAAACTCGTACCGGTATCCCTGGCCAAGCTTGATCACCGCATCCTCCGGGCACGCCCCGAGGCACCCATCGCACTCACAGCAGTTCCCGCACGACAGGCATCTGACCGCCTCGAACGTCGCCTGCGCCGGCGACAGGCCGCCGACCACCTCCTCGAAACCGGCGACCCGCTCGGAGGTCCCAAGCTCGGGCTGCTGGCGGCGCGCGGCGTCGCCGAAGTACCACAGGTTCAGCATGTCGAATCTCGCCGGCGGGTGCTTGAGCGGGCGCTCGGACTCCGACCCTCGCAGCCAAGCGTCGATCTCACGGGCGGCTCGCTTGCCGTGCCCCACGCCGATCGTCACCGTGCGCTCGCTCGGCACCATGTCCCCGCCGGCGAACACCCCTGGGCACCCCGTCATCATCGCGGGGGACACCTGCACAGTGCCGTCGGGGTCGAACTCGACCCCCGGCACCGTGCGCAGGAAACCGGTGTCGGTCTCCTGGCCGAGCGCGAGGATCACCGTGTCCGCGGCCAGCTTTTCAAATCGGCCGGTTGGCTGCGGAAACCCGGAATCGTCCAGTTCCATCACCTCGACGTTCAGCTCCGGGCCTTCAAAGGTCTTGATCGTCCGCAGCCAGTTGATCCGAACACCCTCCCGCTCGGCGTCCTGCGCCTCCTCCTCGTGTGCGGGCATCTGCTCCCGCGTGCGCCGGTAGACGATCAGCGTCTCCTCGGCACCCAACCGGCGCGCGGTCCGCGCGGCATCCATCGCCGTGTTGCCGCCGCCGTAGATCGCGACGCGACGCCCGATCACCGGCCGCTCACCCGACGCGACACCGCGCAGGAACGACACCGCATCCACAATCGGCCCGGCATCCATCGCCGGAATCTCCACCCGCTTGGACAGATGCGCGCCGACCGCCACAAACACGGCGTCAAACGCACCCTCGCGGCGCTCCTCGTCAAGATCCACGACCCGATGGTCGGTGGTCATGCGGACGCCGAGCGCCGCGATCCGCTCAAGCTCGCCGCCGAGCACGTCGCGCGGCATCCGGTAGGCCGGGATGCCGTAGCGCATCATCCCGCCGGGCTCGGCGCCGGCGTCGCGAATCTCGACCTCGTGACCCCGCCGGGCCAGGTGATAGGCCGCCGACAGACCACTGGGGCCCGCGCCGATCACCAGCACCCGCTTGCCGGTGAGCGCCGGCGGCGGGTCGAACCGCCACCCCCGCTCGAGCGCCAGGTCGCCGAGGCTCCGCTCAACCGCGTGGATCGAGACCGCACTGTCAAGGTTGGCGCGGTTGCAGACGCTCTCACACGGGTGGTAACACACCCGTCCGTGAATCGCCGCAAACGGATTGTCAGCCACCAGTGCGCGCCACGCCAACTCGTGCTCGCCCGCCTTCACGTGCGCCAGCCACGCCTGGATGTTCTCACCCGCCGGACAGCCCGCATTGCACGGCGGCAGCAGATCGACGTACACCGGACGGCGCTCGCGGACCGCCCCCGCGCGCGAGTGCCCGTGCGACAGGTCCGGCAGCGACGTGATGTCTGGTCGCAGGCTGCTCATCAGCCGCGCCCGCAAGCACAGCCACACTGTGCATCGGTGCCGTCTCCCAGACACGACGGGTCAGTCTAAGGAATGTCGGGGCAGACCGTCGAGCGGTTCTTCAGCCGCCAGCTTCATGAGACTTGCTCTGCCGTCGCCGTCACCCGGGCTACACCGGACTATCTCCCGGCAGTCATTGCTTCTCATCTTATAAGCATTGATATCTGGACGTGTTCTGTGTGATGAACAGAGCAACCGTCTACGCTTCGATGACCGTGCCATCAAATCAATCCACGACGACACGCTCGGGTCCGGCCGAGGGGAGCGCCACGCACGTGCGCTCGGATCCGGTCTACGTGCTGAAGGCTCAGTTGTTTCGCGTGCTTGGCCACCCTGTACGGATCCGCATTCTGGAGCTTCTCGGTGAGGGTGAGCGGACGGTCGGAGCGCTCCAAGCCGCGCTCGGTCTGGACTCGAGCGGGACCTCTCAGCACCTTGCCGCCCTGCGCCAGCAGGGGGTGCTCGCGAGCCGCAAGGTCGGGACGAGCGTGCTCTACCGCATCAGAGATCCGCGAGTGACGCATTTGTTGGCCGGCGCGAAGGAGATCCTGAGCTCGGCGCTGTCTGAGTCACACACGCTGCTCAGCGGCCTGGCCGAGGAGCCGTCCAGCCGCACCCGCCGCCGATAAGCCCCCGAGCGGGGGGCTGGAAGCCAGGATCGATCATTGGTGGGACGGGCTACGGACGTCGGTCAGTAGTAACCACCGATCCTTATTGTCTTATGATCTCCTAAGATACGGACGTTGATCACCCGAGATCCAGGAGAAACAGCATGCCCCCGCCCTCCAGCACTCTGTCCGTTGCGCCACCAACCTCGCATGTCCGCCTGGCGTCGTGGGTACAGGAGGTCGCGGCCCTGACCCGACCCAGCCATGTGCACTGGTGTGACGGGTCGACGGAGGAATATGACGAGCTCGCGCAGGGGCTGGTCGAGTCCGGCACCTTTCAGCGGCTCTCGGAGGCCAAGCGGCCGAACTGCTACCTCGCGCTGTCCGATCCGGAGGATGTCGCGCGCGTCGAGGATCAGACGTTCATCTGTTCACAGCACGAGCACGACGGGGGCCCGACGAACAACTGGCGCGAGCCCGTTGAGATGCGTCGGGCGCTGGGCGAGCTGTTCGAGGGCTCGATGCGGGGGCGGACGATGTATGTCGTTCCTTTCTCGATGGGGCCGCTCGGGTCGCCGATTTCCTACATCGGGGTGCAGCTGACGGACTCCGCCTACGTTGCCTGCTCGATGCGGATCATGACCAGGATGGGCCAGTCCGCGCTCGAGGAGCTGGGCGAGGACGGTGATTTCGTGCCGTGCCTGCACTCGGTCGGAATGCCGCTCAGCGAGGGCGTCCAGGATGTTCCATGGCCCTGCAATGCGGAGAACAAATACATCGTGCATTTCCCTGAGACCCGCGAGATCTGGTCCTATGGGTCGGGCTACGGGGGCAACGCGCTGCTGGGCAAGAAGTGCTTCGCGCTGCGCATCGCCTCGGTGATGGCACGGGACGAAGGCTGGCTGGCCGAGCACATGCTGATCTTGAAGATCACCTCGCCCGAGGGTGAGGCCAAGTACATCGCCGCCGCCTTCCCGAGTGCGTGCGGTAAGACCAACCTATCGATGCTGATCCCGACGTTGCCCGGCTGGAGGGTGGAGACGATCGGCGATGACATCGCGTGGATGAAGTTCGGCGCCGACGGGCACCTGTGGGCGGTCAATCCGGAGGCCGGATTCTTCGGGGTCGCACCGGGAACCGGGTCAGTCACAAACCCCAACGCGATCGACACGATCGGGCGCAGCTCGATCTTCACCAACTGCGCCAGGACCGACGAGGGCGACGTCTGGTGGGAAGGGCTCACGACGGAGCCGCCGGCGCATGCGATCGACTGGCGTGGGAACGACTGGACCCCCGCCTCAGAGACGCCCGCGGCGCATCCCAATGCGCGCTTCACGACCCCGGCTGCGCAATGTCCGTCGATCGCTCCCGAGTGGGAAGACCCGACAGGCGTACCGATCGCCGCGATCCTGTTCGGCGGTCGCCGCTCGACGGTCGTGCCACTGATTCACGAAGCACGTGACTGGGTGCACGGCGTGTTCATGGGCTCGGTCATGTCCTCCGAGACGACCGCGGCCGCAGCCGGCAAGGTCGGCCGGCTCCGCTGGGACCCGATGGCGATGCTCCCGTTCTGCGGCTACCACATGGCCGACTACTTCAGCCACTGGCTTTCCGTCGGTCGCCGCGAGGGCGCGACGCTGCCCAGAATCTTCTACGTCAACTGGTTCCGCAAGGACGCGGACGGCGAGTTCCTGTGGCCTGGCTACGGGGAGAACTCGCGCGTGCTGGCGTGGATCTTCCGCCGCTGCGAAGGGAAAGCAGAGGCGATCGACACCGAGATCGGGCTCGTACCGCCGATCGGCGAGGGCGGCATCGACACCGACGGTCTTGACGTCAGCGACGCGGCGATGGCCAAGCTGCTCGAGATCGACATCGACGGCTGGAGGCAGCAGCTGCCGCAGATGCACGAGCACTACGCCGCGTTCGGCGAGAAGCTCCCCGTCGAGCTGCACGCGCAACTCGAGACGCTGGAGCTCCGAGTTCACGCCAGCTAAGCGCCGTATCTCACCGACACGGAGCGATGTGGTGATGGCTACCCCAGCCGTTCGGCGCGCAAGCCGGAGGCCGTCGGCTGACGCGGCCTCCAGCCCGCCCGAGCGGGCGGCGAGGACTGCGTCGGTTGCTCTGCCCGACGGCCGGTGTGTGAGCGTGGATTGCTGGCCCGGGGAGGGTACGCCGCTGGTCCTGCTGCACGGCCTGCTGGACTGCGCTGTGGGCTGGAAGCGCCTGGCAGGGATGATGGACCGTCCCTGCTATGCGGTCGACCTGCCCGGCTTCGGCGACTCCGACTGCCCGGCGCGCAACCGCATCTCGGCCTACGCGCACGACGTGCAGGCCGCCCTGGCGGCGCTCGAGGTGCACAACTTCACGCTGGTCGGCCATTCGCTCGGTGGCGCTGTCGCGACCGAGCTGGCAGAACGGCTGCCAGATGACGTGGCCGCGCTGGTCCTGATCGCGCCCACCGGCTTCGGCGCAATCATCTCGCCGAGGTGCTCCAGCTACCGGGCGTCCGCACACTGGTCCACCACGGTCTGCCGCTGGTGCTGGCCAACCCCGTGACCGCGTACGGTGTGTACATGGCGGTGGTCGGCAACGGGCATCCGCCCGATCCCGAGCTCGTCGCGCGACTGCGTAAGAACGCGCGCCGCTGGGCGCCCGGCGCGAGGTGCGCGAACGAGGCGATCACGGCCTCAGGGCTCTCCCCCCGCGCGTTTTACCGCCGCCAGCTTGACTACCACGGGCCGGTTCTGGCGCTGTGGGGCGATCGCGACCGCGTCGTTCCGCTCGCTCACCGCGCCGGTGTCATCACCGCGTTCCCACAAGCGGAAATCAGCGTCTGGAAGAAAATGGGCCACCACCCCCAGCGCGAGCGTCCGAGCGAACTCGCCCAGTTCATCGAAGCGGCTTGCGGCCCAACCCCGCCGATCCCGCACAGCGCTCCGAACGGGAAGCTCACACGCCCCGTCTCCGAGCGCGCTCTCCCTCCGGTGGTGGTTATGCGAAACGCACAGGTCCGTGGGCTATCGTCGTCCGGCCGCGGCTGAGCCTCAACCGAACAGCACCCGGTAGCGCTCGTACTCCTCGACCGGCACGGTGCGCAACTGCGAGACCGCGTCCGACAGCGCGACCAACTCGATGTTGGTGGAACGCAACGCCACCATCATCCCCCAAGCCCCGTCGTGCACGGCGTCGATCGCGGCCAACCCGAAGCGCGTCGCCAGCACGCGGTCAAATGCGGTCGGCGTGCCCCCACGCTGCACATGACCCAGCACCGTGGCCCGAGTCTCAAAACCGGTCCGCTGCTCGATCTCCTGTTCAAGCCGGACGCCGATCCCGCCGAGCCGGGCATGGCCAAACTCGTCAAGCTCGCCGGCGCTCAACGTCATCGTGCCTGCCTTGGGGATTGCTCCCTCGGCGGCTACCACGATCGAGAAATAGCGGCCACGAGCGTGGCGCCGGAGAATATGACGGCAGGCCTCGTCGATGTCGAACGGGATCTCCGGGATCAGGATCACATCCGCGCCGCCCGCGAGCCCCGCATGTAAAGCGATCCAGCCCGCGTGGCGGCCCATCACCTCCACAACCAGGATGCGGTGGTGGCTCTCGGCGGTCGTATGAAGACGGTCGATCGCCTCGCACGCGACGCCCAACGCGGTGTCGAACCCGAACGTAACGTCAGTCGCGCCGAGGTCATTGTCGATCGTCTTCGGCACGCCGACCACGTGAACGCCCTCGCCATACAGCCGGTTGGCGACCCCCAACGTATCCTCGCCCCCGATCGCGATCAGAGCATCGACCCCGCGGGCCGCCAGCGTCTCTCGCACCTTCTGCGGGCCGTCCTCCCGCTTATACGGGTTCGTGCGCGAGCTCCCGAGGATCGTCCCGCCGCGCGGCAGGATCCCGCGCGTTGACTCGATGGTCAGCTCCTCACAGGAGTCCTCCAACACTCCACGCCAGCCATCGCGGAAGCCGAGCACGTGATCCCCATGAGCATCGATCGCCTTGCGCACCACGGCGCGGATCACCGCGTTCAGACCCGGACAATCGCCGCCCCCCGTGAGCACACCAATTCTCACGAACTCAATCCTATGTGCGCCGGTGCGCTCTCGGGGGACAATCGATGGCCGCCGTCGGGTTACGGTTCGAGCACGATTCGGGCGGCCACTCGGCCGGCCTCCACGTCAGCGATCGCCTCGTTGACCTGGTCGAGCGGTCGCGTTTCGCGGATCACGGTTGTCTTGCCGGCGGCGTGCAGTTCGAACACCTCGCGGAGGTCCTTTCGTGTGCCGACGATCGAGCCGGCGATCGTGATCCCGTTGAGCACGGTCTCGAAGATCGGGAGGGTGATCTCGTTGTCTGCGGGCAGGGCGACGAACACGAGCGTGCCGCCGCGTCGCAGCGACGCGTAGGCCTGTTCGAACGCGCGGGGTGAGACGGCCAAGGCGATCGCCTGGTTGACCCCGCCGAGCCGCTGGATCGCCTCGACTGGATCTTCCTTGGCGGCGTTGATGGTGAACTCGGCGCCGAGCTCACGCGCGAGTTCGAGCTTCTCATCGATGATGTCGACCGCCACGACCCGCCCTCCGGCGATCGCGGCGTATTGGATCGCGAGGTGACCCAGGCCGCCGACGCCGAACACGGCAACGAAGTCAGAGGAGCGGGTGCCGGCGACCTTGACCGCCTTATAGGTGGTCACCCCCGCGCAGGTGAGCGGCGCGGCGTCGAACGGGTCAACGCCGTCGGGGACCTTCACGACGTAGCGGGCGTAGGCGACGGCGTACTCGCCGAAGCTGCCGTTGATCGTGTAGCCCATCATCTCCTGCTCGTGGCACAGCGTCTCCCAGCCGGACACGCAGTAGTCACAGTAGCCGCACGCGTAGCCGAGCCAGGGCATCGCGACGCGGTCACCGACCGCGACTTCGCTCACGCCCAGCCCGAGCTCGGTGACGATCCCGACGCCCTCGTGGCCGGGGATGAACGGCGGGGAGGGCTTGACCGGCCAGTCGCCGCCCGCGGCGTGAATGTCGGTGTGGCACAGGCCGCACACCTCGACCTTGACCCGCACCTGCCCCGGCTGCAGCTCGGGCATCGGGACCTGCTCGACGCTCAGCGGGGAGCCGAACTCATGCACCACCGCCGCTCGGTAGGACGTGGGTGGAACCTCTGCGGTCTGTGAGTGGGGGACGGATGTGGTGGCCATGGCGTTTCCTTCTTCTTTCAGGGAATCGGCTTTGTCAGGTCGTGCTGGGTGATGGGGACGGGGGGAGTTATGTCGCCGTGGTCTGCATGGCTAGAAGAACCCCATCGGGTTTTGGTCATAGCTGACCAGCAGGCACTTGGTCTGGCTGTAGTGCTCGAGCATCATGCGATGGTTCTCGCGGCCCACGCCCGAGCTCTTGTAACCGCCGAACGCCGCGTGCGCCGGGTACTGGTGATAACAGTTGGTCCACACGCGACCGGCCTTGATCGCGCGGCCCATCCGGAACGCGCGGCTGCCGTCGCGCGTCCACACGCCGGCGCCGAGCCCGTACAGCGTGTCGTTGGCGATCTCCAGCGCCTCGGCTTCGTCGCGGAAGGTCGTCACCGCGAGCACCGGCCCGAAGATCTCCTCCTGGAAGACCCGCATCTTGTTGTGGCCCTTCAGGACCGTGGGCTCGAAGTAGTAGCCGCCGGACAGCTGCTCAGCCACCTCGGGGCGGCTACCACCGATCAGCACCTCCGCGCCCTCCTCGCGCCCGATCTTCACATAGCTCTCGATCTTCTCCAACTGCGCGATCGACACCTGCGGACCCATCATCGTCTCGCGATCCAGCGGATCGCCCTGCCGGATCGCGGCGATCCGCACCAAGCAGCGCTCCATGAACTCCTCATAGATCGACTCGTGAATCAGCGCCCGCGAGGGACACGTGCACACCTCGCCCTTGTTGAACGCGTACAGCACCAGTCCCTCGATCGCCTTATCCAGAAACGCATCATCCGCCGCCATGACGTCCTCGAAGAAGATGTTCGGCGACTTCCCGCCCAGCTCAGTCGTGGAGGGAATCAGGTTCTGCGCCGCGTAGCTCATGATCAGCCGCCCGGTCACCGTCTCGCCCGTGAACGCCACCTTCGCGATCCGCTTGTTCGAGGCGAGCGCCTTGCCGATCTCCGCCCCGGGACCATTGACAATGTTCAACACCCCGGGCGGGAGGACATCGCCAATCACCTCAGCCAGCTTCAACAACGACCACGGCGTCGGACTCGCCGGCTTGATCACCGTGCAATTCCCCGCCGCCAACGCCGGCGCGATCTTCCACGCCGCCATCAAGATCGGAAAATTAAACGGAATGATCTGACCCACCACCCCCAACGGCTCCTGGAAGTGATACGCGTACGTCAGATCATCAATCTCGGAGATCCGCCCCTCCTCCGCCCGCACCGCCGCCGCGAAATACCGGAAATGATCGGCCGCCAACGGAATATCCGCCGCCAACGTCTCACGCACCGGCTTACCATTCTCATAGCTCTCCGCGACCGCCAGCATCTCCACATTCGCCTCGATCGCATCCGCCACATCATTCAAAACAGCCGCACGCTCAGCCGGCGAACGCCCACCCCACCCATCCTTCGCCGCATGCGCCGCATCCAACGCCAGCTCGATGTCCTGTGCACCGGAATGCGCGACCTGGCAAAACGCCTCGCCGGTCGACGGCGTCAAATTCTCCCGATACTCACCGGTCGACGGAGCGACCCACTCACCGCCGATGAAATTCTCATAACGCTCCTGCAGCCCAACCGGACTACCCGACCGGCCCGGCGCCTCAAACACGGTTGCATCAACGATCGCCATCATCGGCTCCCTTGCAGTAAAGACTGGTTCCCCGCAACCCAACCACCACCCAGCCCCCACGCCATCCGCACTAACGCGCACACACACGCGGAAAACCCGCATCGCGGCTCGGGCGACGAGGGGACCTGCGATGATCGTGGCCATGCGTGGTGATGAGGAGCTTGGTCGTAGGGCCGCTGACCTCGCCGGGCGACTCCCGGACGCGCTCGCGCCGTTGGCGCGGATCGCTTACAACTATCGGTGGCGCTGGTACCCGGGCGGCAAGGAGGTGTTCCGCTCGATCGACGAGGAGCGCTGGGAGCTGTGCGGCGAGAACCCGGTTCGTCTGCTTCAGGAGACGTCGGGTGAGGCGCTTGCGCGGGCGGCGGCTGACGGGGCTTGGCTCGCTCGCGTGGCGTCGCTGGAGGACGCGCTCGCGGTGGACCTGGGGCGTCCGTCGGCGGGGCCGGTGGCGCCAGAGCGGCCGATCGCGTTCTTCTGCGCCGAGTTCGGCGTGCACCGCTCGCTGCCGATCTATTCGGGCGGGCTCGGCGGCTTGGCCGGCGATCTGCTCAAGGAGGCGTCGGATCGAGCGCTGCCGCTGGTGGCCGTCGGCCTGATGTACCGCCAGGGCTATTTCCGTCAGCGCCTGGAGGTCTCTGGCTGGCAGCAGGAGTACTGGACTGACACCGACCCTGAGCGGCTTCCCGCCGCCTTGGTCCGCGATGCTGATGAGCGCCCGCTGATCATCACGGTCCCGATCCGTGGGCGGGAGGTGTGGGCGCAGATTTGGCGTGTGGCGGTGGGTCGCGTGCCGCTGTTCCTGCTCGACGCCGATGTGCCCCAGAACGGTCGCCTTGAGCGGTGGATCACCTCGCAGCTCTATGTCGCAGATCCGATCACGCGCCTCTCGCAGTACGCGCTGCTCGGGGTCGGTGGGGTGCGTGCCCTGACGGCGTTGGGCATCGAGCCGGCGCTCGTGCACTTGAACGAAGGGCACGCTGCGTTCGCGGTGCTGGAGCTGGCGGGCGGCGAGGTGGCGCGCGGAGCGTCGGTCGAGACGGCGCTCGAGGCCGCTCGTCAACGTACGGTGTTCACGACGCACACGCCGGTCGCGGCGGGCAACGAGACCTACCGGCGCGAGGATGTGATCGACACGGTCGGCGATGTGGCGGCCGAGCTGGGCGTCGATCCCGAGGTGCTGATACGCCTGGGCCGTTACCACCCGGAGGACGGCGCAGAGCCGTTCGGCATGACGACATTGAGCTTGCGGATGAGCCGTTCGGCCAATGGCGTCAGCCGCCGCCACGGCGCCGTCGCCCGCGAGATGTGGCGCGGCCTGTGGCCGGGGCGGGCTGCCGAGGCGGTGCCGATCACCCATGTCACCAACGGCGTGCATCTGCCGAGCTGGATCGGGGCTCCGATGCGCGGCCTGCTCGAGCGCCACATCGGTGAGGCGTGGTGGCGCCAGGCGAGCACGCCCGCGACCTGGGAGGCCCTCGACCGGGTGCCCGACGCCGAGCTGTGGGAGGCCCGGCGCCAGCAGCGCGCCGAGCTCGTCGCAGTTCGTCCAGGAGCGCAGCGGGATCGACCGCCTGGCCGAGCGCCAGCCGCGCGCCGGGATCGAGGCGGCCGCCCACGCGTTTGACCCGGACGTGCTCACGATCGGGTTCGCGCGGCGCAACGCGACGTATAAGCGGCTCGGGCTGCTCAGCCACGACCCCGACCGCGCGCTCGCGCTGCTGGCCGGACGCCACCCCGTCCAGTTCGTCTTGGCCGGCAAGGCCCATCCCAGCGACGAGGAGGCCAAACGGGTCGTCCAGGACCTGTTTGCTTTCAAGGGCGCACCCCGCGTCGCAGAGCAGGTCGTCTATCTGCACGACTACGACCTCGGGATGGCCGCCCGGCTGGTGCGTGGCTGCGATCTGTGGCTCAACCTGCCGCGACCGCCGCTGGAGGCCAGCGGGACCAGCGGGATGAAAGCGGTCATCAACGGCGGCCTGAACCTGAGCACGCTCGACGGCTGGTGGGCGGAGGCCTACGACGGGACGAACGGCTGGGCCCTGTCCGGCGAGGTCGACCCCGACCACGGCGCGCAGGACGCGCGCGACGCCGCCGCCCTGTACGACCTGCTCGAGGAGCAGGTACTGCCAGCCTTCCATGACCGCGACGCAGACGGGCTCCCGCGCTCCTGGCTCGCCCGCATCCGCGCCTCAATGCGCACGCTTGGCTCCCGCCTTCTGCGCCGGGCGAATGCTTGACGACTACGTGCAGCAGATCTACGCGCCGGCGACGACCAGCATCTGAGCCGACCCACGCGGCAGTCGCGCCGGCAAACCGGCGTCGTACGCTGACGGCTGCGCTGATGCGTGTCTCGGCCTCCCCGACCGTGTACGAGATCAACACGGCCGTGTGGCTGCACCGGCTCGGTCGCGGGCGAGGTCGCCCGCTGGACCTGGGCGAGGTTCCGGGCTCCGAGTGGGACCTACTGGCGGCGCTGGGGGTCGACGCGGTGTGGCTGATGGGGATCTGGCAGCGAAGCCCGGCGGGACGCGCGATGGCGCTCGCCGAGCCCTCACTGATGGCCGCCTACCGCGCGGCGCTTGCCCGACCTGCGCGACGAGGATGTGATCGGCTCGCCGTACTGCGTGCATGACTACGTCGCGGACGAGCGCTTCGGCGGGCCGGAGGGGTTGGCCCTGGCGCGCGAACAGCTCTCGGATCGGGGCCTGGCGCTGATCCTCGACTACGTGCCAAACCACGTCGCGGCCGATCATCCGTGGGTCACGGATCGTCCGCAGTCCTTGCTCAGTGGCAGCGAGGAGGAGCTCGCGCACCACCCGGAGGCGTTCATGCGGATCGCCGGCGGCGTATTCGCAAAGGGGCGCGACCCGTACTTTGAGCCTTGGCAGGACGTGTTGCAGCTCAACGCATACTCGCCCGCGCTGCGCGATGCCGCCGCCGAGACCGTGATCGCGATCGGCGGCCAGTGCGACGGGCTTCGCTGCGACATGGCGATGCTGATGACCAACGAGGTGTTCGCGCGCACCTGGGGCGATCGGGCCGGCCCCGCTCCCGACACCGACTATTGGCCGGCGCTGATCGGCCGCTGCAAGCAGGCCCATCCGGATCTCCTGTTCATCGCCGAGGCGTATTGGGAGATGGAGTGGACTCTGCAGCAGCAGGGCTTTGACTTCTGCTACGACAAACGACTCTACGACCGGCTCGTTCACGACTCGCCCGAGTCGCTGCGCGCCCATCTTCAGGCCGACGTTGCCTACCAAGAGCGACTGATCCGGTTTATCGAGAACCACGACGAGCCACGGGCCGCGGCCACCTTCGGTGCGGCACAGGCGCGCGCCGCCGCGGTCGTGATGTCGACGCTGCCAGGTGCGCGCCTCTATCACGACGGCCAGTGGGACGGACGTCGAACGCGCCTCCCCGTGCAGCTTGCGCGCGGGCCGGACGAGCCGCCGGATAACGATCTACGCGCCTTCTACGAGCGGCTATTGCGCGGGGTTGCCAACGCGCAACTGCGACGCGGCCGCTGGCGCTCGTGCGAATGCGAGCGCTGCTCCGACGACGACTCTCACCGCCAGCTCGTGGCTTGGTGCTGGACGAGCTCGGACGCGCGCCATCTGGTGGTAGCCAACCTCTCGTCTGCCCGAGCCAAGGGCCGCGTGCGGCTGCCCTGGGGCGACCTGGCCGGACGAGCCTGGAAGCTGACGGACAGGCTGAGCGGGGACTGCTTCCAGCGCTCCGGCGACGAGATGGCCGACGAGGGCTTCTACGTCGCCCTCGAGGCCTGGCAGTCGCGCTTCCTGATCGTCGAAGCTGAGCAGTTGTAGCGGGAGGCCCGTCGCCGTGCCGCGGCGATTACTGGGCTCGGGTGCGGCGCGGGCGAGGCTGCGGCGTGAGCTCGCGTTCGGCCTTAAGCCAGTCAGAGACCGGGTCGCCGGTGGGCTCGGTCTGAGAGATGCCATAGGCGCGCTGGGCAATCGCGTCGTGACCAGGTTTCGCCGTGGCGCTGCGTGCGCGGGGGGTTGGCTTCGCGGGCTTTGAGGTTGGCTTCGCGGGCTTTGAGGTTGGCTTCGCGGGCTTTGAGGGCATGTGCTGTGCTTCTTTCTGTGTCGATGCAACGCTTGCGGAAATCAGGCGAGCTGGCCGGGCGCCTGCTCGAAGTGCTCAAGGGCGCAGAGGGGAGGCGCTGGTGGCCTGGGTGCACCCACGCGTCGGATCGGTAGAAGTCGCACCTCGTTTCGGCCCATAGCATCAATCGTGTCGTGAGCTGCGCTGCGGCCACCCAGTCGTGGCAATGAATGATCTCTGGCCGCTTGCCGGACCTGAACATGAACTCCAGCGCCGCCTGGCTGAAGAACGCAAACCGCGCAACATCGTCAGCAGAGCCAGCTTGTTCGACCACTCGCCTCCCCCGTAGAGGCTGGTCCGATGAGCCATTCCAGGTCTTCCCACCCAGCCGAACTCACCAGCTAAACGCGACGCCATGGCCACCCCGAAGAGCACGCCAGCGCGGGTCACAGACTCTATAGCGCGACGCCGCGAGAAGCAATCCCTTTCCCCTGTCGGCGGATGGTGAGGCCGGCGGTCATGCCCTATCGTCTGGATCCATGGACATCCTCATCGTCGGCGGTGGCGTCGCTGGACTGGAAGCCCTGCTTGGGTTGCACGCCATGGCAGGTGACAGCGTTCGTCTCAGCGTGGTCGCGCCTGATCCTGATTTCTCCTATCGGCCGTTGGCGGTGGCCGAGCCGTTCGCGTTGGGGCACGCGCACCGCGTGCCGTTGTCACGGTTTGCCGAGGAGACGGGCGCGGAGCTGGTCATCGGCGCCGTGGTGGAGGTCGATGACGGGGGCGGGGAGGTCCGGTTGCGCGACGGTCGTTCGCTTGGGTTCGACGCGCTGCTGCTCGCGCCGGGTGGCCGCCCGGCCGCTGGGCTGGAGGGCGCCAGGACGTGGTGGCCTGGCGGCGACTCGGACGGCTATGCCGCGCTGTTGCGCGACGTCGATGAGGGATCCATCAAGCGGCTGGCGATCGTCGTGCCGCCGGGCGCGGTGTGGCCGCTGCCGGCCTACGAGCTGGCGCTCATGACCGCCGGCGAGGCTCGACAGAAGGGCCACGACGACGTGCAGGTGATCGTGGTGACGCCGGAGCGTGGGCCGTTGTGGTTGTTCGGTGAGGAGGCGAGCGCGGCGGTGGCTGAGGAAATCCGGTGGGCTGGTGTGGAGCTCAGGACTGGCGTCGTGGCGCGCGCTGACCGCGGCGGCTTGCGCTTGGAGCCGGGCGGCGAGCGACTCGACGTCCAGCGCGTGTTCGCGATTCCTCGTGTTCTCGGCCCGGGCATCGAGGGGGTGCCCAGCGACGAGGAGGGGTTCATCCGCGCCGGTGACGATGCCCGGGTTGAGGGCTGCGAGCGGACGTGGGCAGCCGGCGACGGGGTCGTCTCGCCGGTGAAGTTCGGTGGTCTGGCCACGCATCAGGCTCGCTGCGCCGCGTTTGCGATTGCGCGCTTGGCCGGCGTGGAGGACGCTCGGGACCCGGGCGAGGCGGTCCTGCATGGCCGGCTGCTGGTTGGCCATCGCAGCCGACGCCTGCGCGGGCGCGGCGATGCCGAGGGCGCGCCGCTGTGGTGGCCGCAGGGCAAGGTGGCCGGTGAGTACCTGCCCCGCTGGCTGGCTGAGCATGGCGTCATTCCGCCCGCCAGTCACGCTGAGCCCGCAGGCGGGGTCACCGTTCATCGGGCGCTGAGCGCGATGCGCGGCGTGGAAGCGCAATACCTGTTCGAGCTCTCACGTCAATTCAACAGCGCCGATCCCGCCATCGCCGCGCTGGGACGCCGCATGCACGACACACGCGACCGCTGACCGGGGAGCGCCAGGCCCTCCGCGACACTACCGCGCCCATTCCGCGCAAGACTCGGATTTGCGGGTCCGTGGGCGATACACGAGAGGGCAGTTAAACCTGCAATGATGCGAACATGGACCGCGGTACGCGCGGACTTTTGTCTGTCGCGCGCGCCCTCTTGGAGGACCTGGATCTGGAGATCGTGCTTGGACGGGTGCTCGAGTCGGCGCGTGGGTTGACCGGTGCGCGGTATGCGGCGCTTGGGGGTGCTGGACGAGTCGCGGACGGGGCTGGCGCGGTTTCTCACGCTCGGCGTGGACGAGGCGACCCGGCAGCGGATCGGCCCGTTGCCGCGGGGTCGTGGGGTGCTGGGTGAGCTGATCCTCAATCCGGTGCCGTTGCGGCTGGCTGACGTGGGCCGGCATCCACACTCGTATGGGTTCCCGGTGGGTCATCCTGCGATGCGGTCGTTTTTGGGGGTCCCGATTATCGCCGCCGGTCAGCCGTTTGGAAATCTGTACTTGGCCGATAAGCAGGACGCGGTGGAGTTCGATCAGGATGACGAGGAGGCGACGGTTCTGCTGGCGGACTTTGCCGGGGTGGCGATCGATCATGCGCGGCGCTACACGCGGGCCGAGGACCAGCGGGCTGAGCTGCAGCGCACGGTGGGTGCGCTGGATGCGACGATTCAGATTGCGCGGGCGTTGGGTGGTGAGACTGATCTTGGGGCGATCTTGGAGTTGGTGGCCAAGCGTGGGCGTGCGCTGGTGTCGGCGCGTGCGCTGGTGATCGAGCTCACTGAGGGTGATGAGTTGGTGATCGCGGCTGGGGCCGGTGAGCTGCCCGGGGGTCTGGTCGGCCGGCGGGTGAGTCTGACCGATACGGTGGCGAGCGCGGCCTTGCGGGCGGGTGAGACCCAGCGGCTGGCCGAGGCGCTCAATCGCCGGCGCTTTGAGCAGCATGGTCTGGGCCAACTCGGGCTTCAGGCGATCGATGGGCTGGTCGTTCCGTTGACTTTCCGCAACCGCGCCTATGGAGTGCTGGTCGCCGTGGATCCTCTCGATGGCGGTGAGTTCACCGGCGAGCATCAGCGGCTGTTGGAGGCGTTTGCGGCGAGTGCAGCGACGGCGGTGGCGACTGCGCAGTCGGCCGCCGATGAGCGCCGCCACCAGCGCTTGGCGGCGGCCGAGGCCGAGCGTACGCGCTGGGCGCGTGAACTTCACGATGAGACGTTGCAGAGGTCTGGCCAATCTCCGTCTCGTGCTGGCGGCCGCGCAGCGGGCCGGGAACACCGAAGCGATGTTCGGGGCGAACCGCGAGGCGATCGGCCAGTTGGAGTCCGATATCGCGAATCTGCGTGCGCTGATCAGTGATTTGCGACCCGCGGCGCTGGACCAGTTGGGCATCGAAGCGGCGATTACCGCGCTCGCGGACCGGCTGCGAGGCGCCGGTCTTGAGTTGGACGTGAGCCTCGATCTCGCCTACGAGCACGGCCGCGCCGGTGAGCGTCTCACCGCTGAGCTGGAGACGGCGATATATCGCATCGTCCAGGAAGCGCTGAGCAACGCGACCAAGCACGGTCACGCGCGGCGCGCGGTGGTCGAGCTCACCGAGGACCAGAGCACCGTGTGCGTGACCATCCGCGACGACGGCACGGGCTTTGACTCCGCGCGGCAGACCGCAGGATTTGGACTGCTCGGCATGCGCGAGCGCGCCGAGTTACTCGACGGCGCGCTCAGCATCGAGTCTGCTCCGGGTCAGGGAGCAACGATCACCGCCCACCTCCCTGCGCATCGACGCGGAGACCAACGCCCGACCTCCGATCTGGCGTTTCTCGATCGCCACTCCCACGGCTGACCACCTCCCGTTACCCGACGCAGATCCATACGCGATCTGTGGCCCGTGCGTAATCTGCCGCAACCAATAGGCGGATCAGCCCGGTTGCCGGCATGACCGCAGTCGCCGTAGCGTCCCACAGGTGATCCGTCCACGCGTTCGGAACCCGCCACCGCGAGGACGGGGCCTCACGTGAGCAGCCCAGGATTCCTGCTCTGCACGACCTGCGGTGACCGCATCGGAGTCTACGAGCCCGCCTGGCTGGAGCACGACGACGGCACCATCCGCACCGCCTCCTTCCTGAATCTCGATCCGGAAATCCGACAGGGGCAGGAGCGCGCACGACTCTGGCACCTCGGTTGCCTCGCCCCAGACGCGCTCCCCGGGACCAGTGACACCTCATGGACCTAGATCCCCGGCCGTCTCATAAGCCGTTGGTCCGGGACGTGCTGCTGCGTGACGGGTCGACGCTGCGCCTGCAAGCTCCGACGCGGGCGGATTTTCACGACATCAAGGCGTTCTATGACGGCCTCTCGCCGGACAGCCGCTACCTCCGTTTCCACGGCGCCGGGCGGACCGACGCGGTCGCTCGCGCGGACGCAGAGGCCAGTGGCGTTGATCGACTGACGCTGATCGGGCGGCACGACGGCCAAGTGGTGGCGGCCGCCGGCTATGACGGCCTACGCGAGCTCGGCGTCGCCGAGGTCGCATTTGCGGTGGCTGATGGGGATCAGCACCGTGGGATCGGGATGCGGATGCTCGAGCAGCTGGCGGAGATCGCGGCGGACCGCGGCATCCACCGCTTTGACGCGGAGGTGATGGCCAACAATGGGCCGATGCTCGGGGTGTTCGAGCATGCCGGCTTTGCGGTGCGGCGCCGGAGTTCGCTCGGCGAGGTGACGGTGTCGCTGGATATCAGCCCGACGCAGGCGGTGGTGGAGCGGATCGGCGAGCGCGACCACGTCGCCTCGATCGCGTCGTTGCGGCCTGTCCTCGCGCCCTCGTCGATCGCCGTTGTGGGCGCCGCGGCGACGCCGGGCAATGTCGGCGCCGCGGTGCTGGCGAACATCGTCGCGGGCGGCTTCGCGGGCGTCGTGACACCGGTCAACCGTGCCGGGGGTGTCGTGTGCTCGATGCGGGCCGTTCGCAGCCTCGGTGAGGTGGAGGTCGCTCCTGAACTCGTGATCATCGCCGCGGCGGGAGATGAGGTGCTCGAGTTCGCCGCCGAGGCGGCCGCGCAGGGGGCACGAGCGCTGCTCGTTCTCCCCGCCGGTGCTGAGCAGGAAGGAGGGGAGGCGTCCGAGGCACGAGAGGAGCGGCTGCTGGAGATCGTCCGGGTTGGCGGCTTGCGGATGGTCGGGCCGAGGTCCTTGGGGGTGGTGAACACCGCCGCCGAGGTGAGTCTGAACGCGACGTTCACCGGCGCCAGCGTGCGCGAGGGAGCTCTGGCGATCGGCTCGCCGTCCGGCGCGATCGGGATCGAGCTGCTCGGTCATGCGGCGGCGAGGCAGCTGGGAATCTCGATGTTCGTCTCACTCGGCAACCGGACTGATGTCTCGACCAACGATCTGCTCGAGTGCTGGGAACAGGACGAGCAGACGACCGCGGTGATCCTGTATGTGGAGTCGTTCGGCAGCCCTGAGCGGTTCACGCGGATCGCTGGGCGCGTGTCGCGGAGTAAGCCGATCCTGGTGGTCAAGGGACGCCGGCGGGCCGAGCGGGTGCTCAGCGAAGCCCGTTCGCACACGGCGGCGGCACTACGCGGCGACGCCGCGGTCGATGCGCTGCTCTATCAAGCTGGGGTGCTGCGGTTCCGCGGCGGCGAGCAGCTGTTCGACGCCGCCGAGTTCTTCGAGCGCCAGCCGCTGCCGCGCGGACGGCGGATCGGCATCGTGAGCAGCTCGGCGGGCGTGGCGACGCTCGCCGCCGACGCGTGCGCGATGCGCGGGCTGGAGGTCAGCGACGCCGGCGAAGGGCCAAACCCCCTGGTCTTGGGCATCAGCGCCGGAGCGGACGAATACGCCGCGAGCATCCGCCAGCAACTCGGCGATCCCGGCATCGATGCGCTGATGGTCTTCTACATCGACTTCTACGAGGGCGACCCGGAGGCCGTGCTCGCCACGATCTCCACGGTCTCCCAGGGGCAGCCCAAGCCGGTGGTGGCATCCGTCCTGCGCTCCGACGGCCGGTTGCCCGCGAGCAGCGGTGGGGGCGTGCCGAACTACCTCTTCCTCGAGTCCTGCGCCGCCGTGCTCTCGCGCGCGGCCGAACGCCGCGAATGGCTCTCGCGACCGCTCGGCGAGCCCCCGCATTATGGCGATCTGGACGGGCCGGCGGCGCGCACGGTCGTCGCGTCATTTCTGGATCGAGAGCCGGCGGGCGGCTGGCTGTCGCTCGCCGACGCAGAAGCCTTGCTGGCCACGCACCGAATCCCGGTTGCCGCCTCCCATCGCTGCCGCGACGTCGAGCGCGCGGTAGCGGTGGCAGCGGAAATCGGCGCTCCGGTCGCCCTGAAGGCGGACTTTGCCGCTCCGGCGCACTCAAGCGACATCGACGCCGTGCTGCTCGGCTTGGAGGACGAATCCGCCGTACGATCGGGCTGGCGAGAGATCCAACAACGGGTCCACGCCGCCGGACGCGAATGGAACGGAGCGATCGTCCAGCGCGTCATCGCGGCCGGAGGGACGGACGTGCTGGTCGGGGCCGTCGGCGATCCCGATCTGGGCCAGGTGCTCGCGGTCGGCCTCGGCGGTCGCCAAGCCAGCCTGGGCCGAACGGCTGCGTGCCGCCTGAGGCCGACCACCGACGCAGAGGCCGACGAGCTGATCGACTCGGCCGAGGGTGTGGCCACCGAGTTGGACGGGTTCCGCGGCAGCCCTATGCTCGATCGACAGGCGCTGCGCGAGCTGATCCTCCGTTTCGCGCTCCTGCTCGGAGAGCTCCCAGAGGTGGTCGAGGCCGACCTCAACCCGGTGCGGTGCATGACGGAAGGCTGCGTCGTCCTGGATATGCGACTGCGCATCGAGACCCCTCGTCCCGTCGAACGCGTCCGGACGTGGTAGCACCTCCGATGCGTGGCGTGCGCGAGCGCCACTGTCACGGTAGGCTTCGTGATGTGGGAACCCTTGTGCTGCTGCGTCATGGCGAGAGCGAGTGGAACTCCGAGGGGCGGTTCACCGGGTGGGTGGACGTTGGGTTGTCGGGCAAGGGCGCGAAGGAGGCGGCGAACGGGGGCCGGCTGCTCGCCGAGGCCGGATTCCAGTCCCGACGTGGTGCACACGTCGGTGCTGAAGCGCGCGATCCAGACCGCGAACATCACGTTGGAGGTGGCGGACCTGTTCTGGCTACCGGTGCGCAGGTCATGGCGGTTGAACGAACGCCACTACGGAGCCTTGCAGGGCAAGAACAAGGCGCAGACCAGGCAGGAGTTCGGCGATGAGCAGTTCATGCTCTGGCGACGCTCCTACGACGTGCCGCCGCCGCCGATCGACGACGATGACCCGCTCTCTCAGTCGGGCGACCCGCGGTATGCCGGGCTGCCTCCCGAGCTGCTGCCCAGATCGGAGTGCCTCAAGGACGTGGTCGCCCGGATCCTGCCGTACTGGTATGACGTGATCGTCGGTGATCTCCTGGCGGGCCTGACGCCGCTGATCGTGGCGCACGGCAACTCTTTGCGCGCGCTGGTCAAGCACCTTGACGGCATCAGCGATGACGCGATCGCGGCCCTGAACATCCCAACCGGCGTCCCGCTCGTGTACGAGCTTGCCGAGGACTTCCGCCCAGTGATGCCAGGTGGGCGCTACCTGGACCCGGAGGCCGCCGCCGAGGCGGCCGAAGCGGTCGCGAACCAGGGACGGTAACGGGCCGGGACGATAACGTGGCGGGATGACCGATGCGCGCTTGCAGCGCCGCGTCGAACCCGAACCGTCGCGTGTCGTGGATCACGGCGGGAGGGTTCTGTCTGAATCGGCAGCGTGGCCGGGGGGGACTACGCAGTGGATTGGGCAACTGGCACGGATGCGCAACGCGACCGATGCCGCGAGGCTATTGGTTTGTGGGCGGTATTGGCAGATGTGCTCGAGCGATTCAGCGATCCGGGAGAAGATGAGATGACCACGCAAGTAGCCACCGACGACGCGACGGGGCCCTCGCCTGCCGCGACCAAGTGGGTGTACGGCTTCGCCGAGGGCTCGCGGGGGATGCGCGAGCTGCTGGGTGGCAAGGGTGCGGGCATCGCCGAGATGACGCGAATCCTCGGCCCCGAGCTGGTGCCGGCTGGGTTCACGATCACCACGCAGGCGTGCGTGGCCTACATGCAGGGCGGTCAGACGCTGCCCGCGGGCCTTGAGGATCAGATCACCGCCGCGCTCGCAGCGCTCGAGGATCGGGCCGGCAAGCGGCTGGGCGACGCCGAGGATCCGCTGCTGGTCTCGGTTCGCTCGGGGGCGCGCGAGTCGATGCCGGGGATGATGGACAGCGTGCTGAACCTGGGGTTGAACGACGAGTCGGCCGCCGGCCTGGCGGCGCGCACCGGCGATGAGCGCTTCGCGTGGGATTGCTATCGCCGCTTGGTGCAGATGTTCGGCAATGTCGTGCGGGGGGTCGCCGGCGAACGCTTCGAGGATGAGATCGCGCGCGTCAAGCGCGAGCGTGGCGTGACGCTCGACACCGAGCTGGACGTCATCGCCCTGCGCGAGCTGACCGAGAGTTTCCAGTCGTTCTTCGACTTCCCGACCGATCCACGCCAGCAACTGACGGAGGCGATCACCGCCGTGTTCGACTCGTGGATGGGCGAGCGGGCGGTGCAGTATCGGCGGATCAACCGCCTACCCGACGACTGGGGGACGGCGGTCAACGTGCAGCAGATGGTGTACGGGAACAAGGGTGATTCCTCGTGCTCCGGGGTGGCGTTCAGTCGCGACGAGGTGACGGGCGGACCCCAGCCGTCGGGCGACTTCCTGCCGGCTGCGCAGGGCGAGGACGTGGTCTCCGGCGTGCGCACGCCGCTCGACGTCTCCGAGCTGCGCGATTGGATGCCTTCGGTCGCCGACCAGCTGATGGAGATCCTGCGCAAACTCGAGGCCCACTACAAGAACATGCAGGACACCGAGTTCACGGTCGAGGAGGGGCGGCTGTTCATGCTGCAGACCCGGAACGCGAAGCGCCCCGCGCAGGCCGCCATACGCTTTGCGGTGGATGCCTTCGAGGAGCGGCTGTTGACGAAGGCCGAGGCGATCGCGACGATCGACGCCGGATCGCTCGACGCGCTGCTTCACCCCTCGTTTGACCCTACGGCGCGCTATACGGTGATCACTCGCGGGGTCGCCGCGTCGCCCGGCGCCGCGAAGGGCGCGATCGTGTTCACGGCCGAGGCGGCGGTCGAGCAAGCGGCGGACGGAACCGCTGTGATCCTCGTGCGGCCATTCACCGAGGCCGACGACGTCGCGGGGTTCTTCGCCGCGGCGGGGATCCTCACCTCCGAGGGTGGTAAGGCCTCTCACGCGGCGCTGGTCGCGCGCGGCATGGGCCGCCCCGCGGTGACCGGCGCGGCCGATCTGGACGTCGATCTGCACGCCGGCGAAGTGCGGGTGGGCGACCTCGTGCTGCGCGAGGGAGACCACATCGCGATCGACGGGACGACCGGTGCGATCACCACCGACGACGTGCCGCTCGTCGAGGGTCGCGTCGATGCCCGCTTCGAGACGGTTTTGCGTTGGTGCGATGAGTTGCGCCAGCTCGGCGTGCGCGCCAATGCCGACACGCCCGATGATGCCAGACGCGCTCAGCGTTTCGGCGCCGAAGGGATCGGGTCTGTGCCGCACCGAGCACATGTTCATGGCCGCCGATCGCCAGCCGAAGATGCGGGCGATGATCATGGCCGAGGACGAGGCCGGCCGCCGAGCTGCGCTGGAGGAGCTGCTTCCGCTGCAGCAGAGCGACTTCGAGGGGTTGTTCGACGCGATGGCGGGGTGGCCGGTCACGATTCGCCTGCTCGATCCGCCGCTGCACGAGTTCCTGCCCGACCGCTTCGAGCTGCACGAGGAGATCGTGCGGGCGCGTATCGACCGCAGCTCTCGCCTGGAGGGGCTGGAGAGTCAGTTCGAGCGCGTGCGCTCGCTTGAGGAAACCAACCCGATGCTCGGAACGCGCGGCGTACGTCTCGGCGTAATGCATCCGGAGATCTACGAGATGCAGGTCCGCGCGATCGCGCGCGCTGCTCGCGCCGTCAAGCAGCAGACCGGCCGGGCACCTGGGCTCGAGATCATGATCCCCCTGGTCGCCTACGAGCGCGAGTTCGAGGTCGTACGCGCCCGCGTGTTGGCCGTGGCCGAAGAGGAGGGCCTCACCTACGGCGCCGATTTCAACGTCGGGACGATGATCGAGCTGCCCCGCGCCTGCTTCATCGCCGATCGCATCGCCCAGCACGCCGACTTCTTCTCGTTCGGCACCAACGACCTCACCCAGTGCGGGATCGGCTTCTCCCGCGATGACATCGAGGGTCGAATCATCCCGCGCTACGTCGAGGAGAAGATCGTCGACGGCTCGCCGTTCGCGACGATCGACCAGGCGGGGGTTGGGGAGCTCGTGCGCATCGCCGTGCAGCGGGGCCGGTCGTCTCGAGCAGACCTCGAGATGGGCGTCTGCGGGGAGCATGGCGGAGATCCCGACTCGGTCCGTTTCTTCCACGACGCGGGCCTTGACTACGTCAGCTGCTCGCCGTTCCGCCTGCCGATCGCGCGCGTAGCAGCCGCCCAAGCGGCCATCTCCGCGCCGCGCACAGCACCCGCGCAACTGTGAGAGCCACGTTCTTTCACGAGCGTGTCGTCGGGTCTTGGCTCTCCGCGCCCGGGGGCGTCTGGTGATCGTGGCTGCGGGGCCGACCGTGGAGGTGATGCGAGTCGATGTGTACGACCCTCGTGTGGGATGGTGATCGCGATGACTGACATAGATGAGGCAGACGTGGCGAGGGGACGGCACGGCTCGATGCTTAAGTACAGCGGGCTCGTGACGGTCACAGCACGGGGCTGAACGCCGTGTCCGATCAGGAGCTCTCGGTTGAAACGCAGCGTGTGCGCTGAGGCCACTGGACCGCCACATAGGCAGCATTGGCTGCGGTTTGGGGTCGAAGCGCGACCTGAACCGATCATCCATGCCGGCGGCGGGGGCGAACCCCACGGTAGGTTCTCGGCGCCATGATCATCGTCGTCGTCGGAATCGACCAATCCGGAGCGTCACGACGCGACTCGGTGAGCGCGGTTCCCTCGAAGCGCTTCTCGCGTCCGTGTGCCGACGCCGAGACGCGATCGCCCTGCCGTACCTGCGTTCCGCCGCTCGGGCCTGGCGGCTAGTCCGTGGCTAGCGTGCGCCGAACGCGTGAGCACGGCGATGCGATTGTCGTCTTCGGGATCACTGGAGACCTAGCGTTCAAGCACATCATCCCGGCGCTGCAGCGCATGGTCCAGGCGGACGAACTGACGGTGCCAGTCGTCGGCATCGCGCGTGAGCACTGGACGCTTGACAGGCTCGCAGCGCGCATGAGCAACAGCCTGATGGCCAGCGCGGACGGGCTTGATCGCGCGGCGCACGAGAAGCTTTGTTCGCTCGTGCGCTATGTCTGGGGCACCTACGACGATCCGCGCACGTACGTTGCCTTGCGTGACGCGCTAGGCGCGGCCAGGCGCCCGGTCTACTACCTGGCAATCCCACCTGAGTTGTTCCCGACGGTCATCGACCAACTCGGCAGCGTGGGTCTTGCCGAGCGCGGCCGAGTGGTCGTCGAGAAGCCGTTTGGGCGCGACCTCGAGTCGTCGCGGACTCTGAACCAAGCGCTGCACCGAGTGTTCCAGGAGGAACGGTGTTTCCGTATTGACCACTACCTCGGCAAATCACCGGTGGAGGACATCCTCTTCTTCCGGTTCGCGAACGCGTTCCTCGAACCGATCTGGAACCGCGAACACGTGCATCAGATCCAGATCACGATGGCCGAAGACTTCGACGTTTCCACGCGGGGCGCGTTTTACGAGGGCGTCGGCGCGATTCGCGATGTGATTGAGAACCATCTCTTCCAGGTGCTCACGCTGCTTGCGATGGACCCGTTCAGCGGTCGACATGACGGCGCGGTGCGCGACGAGAAGGCCCGCTTCCTGCGGGGCGTGCGCACTCTCAGGGCAAGGGACGTCGTGCGCGGACAATATCGCGGCTACCGAAGTACCGACGGCGTCGATCCCGCGTCGACCGTCGAGACTTACGCGGCGATTCGCCTGCATGTGGACACGTGGCGCTGGGCCGACGTGCCCATCGTCGTGCGGGCGGGCAAATGCCTGCCGATCAAGGCGACCGAGATCGTTGTCGAGCTAAAGCGCCCGCCCGAAAAGCTCTTTCCCACCCAGCATCCGCACGGCAACCGCCTGCGCTTCCAGATCGAACCCGAGATCATAATCGGCCTCGAGGTGCAGTCCCGCAAGCCGGGGGTGGACCAGTTCGAAGTCGAAGACATAGAACTGACCGCCATGCGGCAGGCCGCGCACAATATCCCGCCCTACCAGCGTCTGCTGAGCGCTGCGCTGCGCGGCGACCACGACCTCTTCGCCAGCCAGGAGACCATCGAGGAGGCCTGGCGGATCGTCGATCCGATCCTCGGTGACGCCACCCCTGTCCATGAGTACGAGCCCGGCTCATGGGGCCCGGCCGAGGCCGACCGTCTCGCTCCCGCGCCCGGTTGGCACTCGCCGCGCGTTAGCGGCCCACGCCGAGGCACGCCCCGGGCATGACCCATCTACTCGACGGCGGCCGGCCCCGACGCGCAGCTCGTATTCGCCGGGCCTGCGGTCGAGTCGATGGCCGGTGATCCGGAGCGGCCACGTGCTCGCCCAGACGATCGCCGAATACAAGACGATGCTTGACGAGGTCGCCGAGCGCGTGCGTCTGGTCCGAAGCGAACGGGCTCGAGGCGCAGGAGCCCGTGCACCCCCTCCTCCCCAGGCGCATCTCGTACAGTCCGTCGAGCTCTACAGCAACACATCCGCGGACAGGCGGCAGGAAGAGCGCGAGGGTCTCCTCGTCGCGATCAAGATGCTGGAGGTCGGGCAGAGCCCTCAACGTCGCGTGCTGCTTAAGACCATCATCGAACGAATAGACGCCGCGTCGTCAGCGTAGTCTCGCTTGAGGATCGCCGCGCCAAGCGTGATTTCAGTTTCGCTTGGGCGTGTTTGGCGGGCCGGGGTGTTCCGGGATAGCGTCCTCTCTATGCGCTTACGAGCGAAGCGTAGATGGAGCACACGGCCACGAAGTCGCGACGCGGGCGTGGGGGAGCGACGAGAGTCGGACCAGAGCGCCGTAACGTCAGCGCGCTTGGTCATCTCGCAGCGACCCAGTTGCGCCCGGCAGTCTCCTCCTGGCGTTGCTTCCAGCGGGGGGGACGGATAGGGTGGCGGGCGTGTGTCCGACGGAGACGGCACCGATGGAAGGTTTTGCCGGGCGGGTGTGGTGATGAGCAGCCTGCGGCCAGACATCACGTCGCTGCCGGACCTGTCGCACGGGCGGTCGCGCGCGGGGGCGGTCCGCGAGCGCCGTCCGGTGTACGTCGATCTGCTGCCGCCGTGCAATGCGGGCTGTCCGGCGGGTGAGAACATCCAGGCGTGGCTGGCGCACGTGAAGGCGGGCGAGCACGAGTTGGCGTGGCGCGCACTGGTGGCTGACAATCCGTTTGCGGCGATTCACGGACGGGTGTGTTACCACCCGTGCGAGAGCGTCTGCAACCGCGCCAACCTTGACAGTGCGGTCTCGATCCACGCGGTTGAGCGGAGCCTCGGCGACCTGGCGCTCGAGCGGGGGTGGCGATTCGACCCGCCGCCGGCGCTCACCGGCAAGCGCGTGCTGGTGATCGGCGCGGGCCCCAGTGGTCTGTCGGCTGCCTATCACCTGGCCAGGCTGGGTCACGAGGTCGAGATTCGCGACGCCGGCGCCGAGCCCGGCGGGATGATGCGCTACGGCATCCCGGCCTACCGGATGCCGCGCGACGTGCTCGGCGGCGAGCTTGAGCGGATCGCGGCGCTCGGCGTCCGCATGACCACTGACCATCGGGTCGTGGATCTTGACGAGGAGCGCCGCGAGGGTGCGTTTGACGCCGTGTTTGTGGCGGTCGGCGCGCATCTGTCCAAGCGAGTGGAGATTCCGGCGATGGATGCCGGGCCGATCGTGGATGCGGTGTCGTTCCTGCGCGGTGTCGCGTCGGGTGAGCGGCCGGTGATCGGGCGTCGCGTCGCGATCTACGGCGGCGGCAACACGGCGATGGATGCCGCGCGGACCGCGCGCCGGTTGGGTGCCGAGGAGACGCTGATCGTGTACCGCCGCACGCGTGAGCAGATGCCCGCACACGAGGAGGAGGCGCAGGACGCCGAGCGGGAGGGTGTTCGGATCAACTGGCTGCGGACGATCAAGACCTTTGAAGGCCCGGAGCTGAACGTCGAGGTGATGGAACTCGACGATTCCGGGTTTCCGCAGCCAACCGGCCGGTTTGAAAAGCTGGCCGCGGACACGGTCATCCTCGCCCTCGGCCAGGAAACCGACACCGGTTTCCTACGTACGGTGCCGGGGGTCGAGTTCGACCGCGACGGCACTGTGCAGGTGTCCCCCGCGATGATGACGGGGTGCCCGGGGGTGTTCGCCGGCGGGGACATGGTGCCGAGCGAGCGCACCGTGACGATCGGCGTGGGGCACGGCAAGCGAGCCGCCCGTGAGATCCACGCGTGGCTGCAGGGCTCGGAGGCCGAGCATCCGGCGAAGCACCCGCTGGCGAGCTTCGACATGCTGAACCTGTGGTATTTCGGCGATCACGCGCGCCGCGAGCAGCCTGAGCTCGGGACCTCTGCGCGGGTGGCTGGTTTCGCGGAGGTGGTCGGCGGCCTGTCGCCGGCGCAGGCGACGTTCGAGGCCGTCAGATGCCTCTCGTGCGGGAACTGCTGTGAGTGCGACGGGTGCCTCGGGGCGTGCCCGGAGGATGCGGTGATCAAGCTTGGCCAGGGATATCGGTACGAGTTTGACTATGACCGCTGTACGGGCTGCGGGGCGTGCTACGAGCAATGCCCCGTGCACTCGATTGAGATGTTTCCGGAGGGGGCCCCGTTGCCTGCGGAGGCGTTCATCGCGCCTCACGATGGGATCGCGGAGTCGGGCTGATGCGCGTCACGGTCGACGGTAACGAGGCGGCGGCGTCGATCGCCTACCGGTGCAACGAGGTGTGCTGCATCTTCCCGATCACGCCGTCCTCGCCGATGGCCGAACTGGCCGACGAGTGGTCGAGCCACGGGCGGCCGAACGTGTGGGGGACTGTGCCGACGGTGGTGGAGATGCAGAGCGAGGCTGGCGCGGCGGGGGCGCTGCACGGCGCGCTGCAGGGCGGCGCTCTGGCCACGACGTTCACCGCCTCCCAAGGCCTGCTGCTGATGATCCCGAATATGTACAAGATCGCCGGTGAGCTGACCTCGATGGTGATGCAGGTGGCCGCTCGCTCGCTGGCGGCGCAGGGGCTGTCGATCTTCGGCGATCACTCCGATGTGATGGCGGTGCGCCAGACCGGTTTTGCGCTGCTGGCTTCGGCCTCGGTGCAGGAGGCGCACGATCTTGCGCTGGTGGCCCAGGCCGCGACGATGCGGACCCGGGTGCCGTTCCTGCACTTCTTCGACGGATTCCGCACCTCGCACGAGCTGAACACGATGGAGATGCTGTCCGATGACGACGTGCGGGCGCTGGTTCCCGAGGAGCTGGTCCGGGCGCATCGCGGCCGGGGGCTGACCCCCGAGCGGCCGTTCATCCGCGGCACCGCGCAGAACCCGGATGTCTACTTTCAGGCCCGGGAGACCGTGAACCCCTTCTACGCCCGCGTTCCCGGAGTGGTGCAGGAGGCGATGGACAGGGTCGGGGAGCGCACGGGTCGCCACTACGGGCTCGTCGACTACACCGGGCATCCCGAGGCCGACCGCGTGCTGGTGGTGATGGGATCGGGCGGGGAGACCGTCCGTGAGACCGTGGCCTTCCTGCAGGCGCGTGGTGAACGAGTCGGCGTGGCGCAGCTGCGGCTCTACCGGCCGTTCCCGGCCCACGCGCTGGCTGCGGCGCTTCCCGCGAGCGTGCGGCGCGTCGCGGTGCTTGACCGGACCAAGGAGCCGGGTTCGTTCGGCGAGCCGCTGTTCCTTGACGTGCTCGCCGCGCTGACCGAGGCCCATCAAGACGGCGAGCGTGAGGTGATGCCGGGCGTGATCGGCGGTCGCTATGGCCTGTCCTCGAAGGAGTTCACGCCGGCGATGGTCGCCGCTGTGTTTGAGGAGCTGGGGGGCGAGCGCCCCAAGCGCCGATTCACGATCGGGATCAACGACGATGTCTCGGGCACGAGCCTGTCCTATGACGCATCGTTCGATATCGAGCCCGCGGAGACGGTCCGCGCCCTGTTCTTCGGCTTGGGTGCCGACGGGACGGTGGGCGCCAACAAGAACACGATCAAGATCCTCGGCGCCGAGGAGAGCCTGCACGCTCAGGGCTACTTCGTCTATGACTCCAAGAAGTCCGGCTCGCAGACGGTTTCGCACCTGCGCTTCGGGCCGAACTCGATCAGCGCGCCGTACCTGATCTCGCAGGCCACCTTCGTCGGCTGCCACCACTTCGGGTTGCTGGAGCGCGCCGAGGTGCTCGATCGGGCGGCGCCGGGGGCGACGCTGCTGCTCAATTGCCGGCATCCGCCGGATCAGGTCTGGGACGCACTCGCCCGTCCGATCCAGGAGCAGATCCTCGCCAAGGCGCTCAAGCTGTACGTGATCGACGCGGGCCAGATCGCGCGCGATGCCGGCCTCGCCGGGAGGACCAACACGGTGCTGCAGACATGCTTCTTCGCGATCTCGGGCGTGCTGGAGCGCGAAGAGGCAATCGAGCGGATCAAGGCGTCGATCGTCAAGACGTACAGCAAACGCGGCGCCGAGGTCGTGAAGCGCAACCAGACCGCGGTCGACCACACCCTGCGTGAGCTGCATCTCGTGGAGCTGCCCCAGCAGGTGACCTCCGAGCGCGAGCTGGAGCCGCCGGTGCCCGCGCACGCGCCGGAGTTCGTGCGCACCGTGACCGCCGCGATGATGGCCGGCCGTGGCGATGAGCTGCCGGTCAGCGCGCTGCCGGTGGATGGCACGTACCCGAGCGGCACGACGCAATATGAGAAGCGCAACATCTCCGAATTGGTGGCCGCCTGGGATTCCGAGCTGTGCATCCAGTGCGGCAACTGCAGCTTCGTCTGCCCCCACAGCGTGATCCGTTCACGCCACTACGAGCAATCGCACCTGGACGGAGCGCCGGACGGCTTCCGGTCGGCTCCGCTGAACGCTCCGGGGCTCCCCGACACGCGCTACACGCTGCAGGTCTATGTCGAGGACTGCACGGGCTGCGGGCTGTGCGTCGAGGCGTGCCCGGTCTCGGCGCCCGGAGACGCAGCCCTCAAGGCGATCAACCTCGAGGCGATCGAGCCGATGCTCCCCGCCGAGCGCGAGAAGATCGCCTTCTTCGAATCACTGCCGGCCACCGACCGCTCGCGCGTGGACTTCGGGACGGTGCGCGGCACCCAGTTCCTGGAGCCGCTGTTCGAGTTCTCCGGTGCCTGCACGGGGTGCGGAGAGACCCCGTACCTGAAGCTCGTCTCCCAGCTGTTCGGTGACCGGCTGACGATCGCCAACGCGACCGGCTGCTCCTCGATCTACGGCGGGAACCTGCCCACCACGCCGTGGACCGTGAATGCCGACGGGCACGGCCCAGCCTGGTCGAACTCGTTGTTCGAGGACAACGCCGAGTTCGGCCTCGGCCTGCGGCTCGCCGCCGACAGCCACACCGCGCTGGCCCGCCGGCGCCTGGCCGACCTGCGCGAGGAGATCGGAGGGGAGCTGGTGGACGCGATTCTCGAGGCGCCCCAGCTGCGGGAGTCCGAGCTGCAAGCCCAGCGGGCACGGTTGGGCGAGCTGGAACAGCGGCTTGACCGTTTGGACGACGCGGTCGTCGCCGAGTTACGCAGCGTCGTGGACCATTTGATCCGGCGCAGCGTATGGATCGTCGGCGGTGACGGCTGGGCGTATGACATCGGGTCCGGCGGCCTCGATCACGTGCTCTCCAGCGGGCACAACGTCAACGTGCTCGTGCTCGACACCGAGATCTACTCCAACACCGGCGGGCAGATGTCCAAGGCCACGCCGCTGGGCGCGGTGGCCAAGTTCGCCTCCGCCGGCAAGACGATGCCCACCAAGGACCTCGCGCTCCAGGCGATCTCCTACGCCAACGTGTACGTCGCCCGGGTCGCCATGGGAGCCGACCCCCAGCAGACGCTGAGCGCCTTCCGCGAGGCCGAGGCCTACGACGGGCCTTCCCTGCTGATCGCCTACAGCCACTGCATCGGGCAGGGGATCGAGATGCGCAAGGGGCTCGATCAGCAGTACAAGGCCGTCGCCAGCGGCCACTGGCCGCTGATCCGCTATGACCCGATGGTCCGCGCCGCCAACGGCAACCCGTTCCTGCTGGACTCCCCCCGGCCACGCATGTTGCTGAGCGACTACCGCAAGGGAGAGCTGCGTTTCCGCTCGCTGGCCAATCGAGATCCGGCCGAAGCCGAGCGCCTGGGGGACCTCGCGCAGCAGTCGGTCCGCCAACGCTGGCAGATCTATGAAGAGATGGCCACCCGCAGCGCCGGCGACTTCCCGGCCGATGCCCGCAAGGATCACTGATGCAGCTCTCGACCACCTACATGGGCCTTGAATTGCGCAACCCGCTCGTGGCCTCCGCGTCGCCGTTGTCACACACCGTTGACGGCGTCCGGCGGCTCGCGGACGCCGGCGTCGGCGCAGTCGTGCTGCACTCACTGTTCGAGGAGCAGCTACGCGAGGAGGCCGAGCTGAACGCCCGGCTGGCCGACGCCGGTACCGAGAGCTTTGCCGAATCGCTGTCATATTTCCCCTCCGAAGTCGAGCAGGACGCCGGCCCGCACCCCTATCTCCGCCTGCTCGAACGCTCCGCGGCCGCCGTCGACATCCCGGTGATCGCGAGCCTGAACGGCGTCACCCCCGAAGGCTGGACCGACTACGCGCGCGCGCTGCAGGACGCCGGCGCCGCGGCGATCGAGCTGAACATCTACTACCTGCCGGGTGACCCGAGCACTGCCGGCCGCGACGTCGAGCAGCGCTACGTCGACATCCTTGACCGCGTCAAGGACGCGGTCACCGTCCCGGTCGCGGTCAAGCTCGGCCCGTACTTCAGCTCCACCGGCGAGATCGCGCTGCGGCTCGACGACGCGGGCGCCGACGCGCTCGTGCTGTTCAACCGCTTTCTGCAGCCCGACATCGACACCGAGGCGCTTGCCGTGGTGCCCGGTCTGGCGCTCTCGCGGCCGGTCGACGCGCTGCTCCCGCGGACGTGGATCGCCCTGCTGCGCGGCCGGGTGCGCTGCGCGCTCGCGGCCACGACCGGCGTCCAAGACGCCGCCGACGTCGCCAAGTACCTGCTCGCGGGCGCGGACGTGGTCATGACCACCTCGGCATTGCTACGCCACGGACCCGAGCACGCGACTGTCCTGACTCGATGGGCTCTCTGAATGGATGACCCGCAAAGGGTTCGCCGCGGTCGCCGAGCTGCGCGGCATGCTCGCGGTGCCGCCCGACACCGACGCGGCTGACTATCAGCGCTCGGGGTACGTCAACGCGCTGAGCGCCGCCAACGCCGGGGTCTACGGGCCCTGGTAAAGCTTGGCTCAGGCGCCCGACTCGTACTTGAACGAAACGTTCATCCGCACGCGGTAGCTCGTCACCTTGCCGTCCTCGATCGTAACGTCAAAACGGTGAGCCTCGCCAATCCGCAGGTCCCGCACAGTCTTCGCGGCGGTCTCCACCGCGGTGCGCGCCGCTGCCTCCCACGATTCGCTACTGACCCCGACCAACTCGGTTACGCGATACACGCTGTCAGCCATCGTCATCCTCCTTCGCTTGGTTCCGGAGCGCGACAATATTGCACGGCTCGGGATTTCCCCGTTCGCTCAGCCCCGGTTACGAGTTATCAGCTTCTCTCCACGGCAACCAGTTATCAGTTAGGGCACCATCCAAGACAGCACGCTCGTGGATTGCAGCCAAACGAACACTGCCGTGATCAGGACGAACAGGATGCTCCAGCCGATGACCTTACGGAAGATGTCGCCCTCGTGGCCGGCCAGCCCCACCGCCGCCGCTCCGATCGCCAGGTTCTGGGGCGAGATCATCTTGCCCATTACGCCCCCCGAACTGTTAGCGCCCGCTAGCAGCGTCGGAGACAGATGCGATTGGTGGGCCGCCGCCACCTGCAGAGCCCCGAACAGCGAGTTGGCCGACGTGTCCGAGCCGGTGACCGCCGTACCGAACCAGCCGACGATCGGTGACAGGAACGCGAAGAACGAGCCCGCTCCCGCGATCCACAGGCCCAGCGTGATCGTCATCCCTGAGAGGTTCATCACGTAGGACAGCGCAAGCACTGAGCAAACGGTCAGGATCGCCCAACGCAACTGCTTGACCGTCGTGGCGTAGATTGACAGCGCCCGCCGGGCACCGACGCCCAGGAACGCGACCGTCAGCAGTCCACACACGAACAGCTGGCTGCCCGCGGCCGTCAGCCAGTTGAGCTTGTAGGTCTCGCTCGAGGGCGGCTTGCCCTTGGCGTTGAACACGTGTAAGCCCGGCCAGGACAGGGCGTTGGTCGCCTTATCGAGCTGCAGGGCGACTGCGTGAAGGCTGCAGACGCCGAGCACCACGATGATGATGATGTAGGGCACGAAAGCGCGGAACGTCGCGCCCTTGCTCAGCGGTCGTCCTTCGTCGGCGGACACACGCCGCTCTAAGCCAGGGGTCGGCCTGGGCGGCGCCGGCGATGGCTGGGCCGCGGGCCGCGCCATGGTCACGGTGCTGTCGTCGTGCGCACGGGGCGACCAGACGCGCAGCAGGGCGACCAGCGCGGCCGCAGAGACGAGCGAAGCGAAGATGTTGGTCAGCTCCGGGGAGATGAAGTTGGAGGTCGCGAAGAGGACGACGGTGAACACGCCGCCGGCCACCAGCGCGGCGAGCCAGCTGTCGCGCAGCCCGCGGCGCCCGTCGACCATGTACAGGAGCACGAAGGGCACCACGAATGCCAGGACGAGCGTCTGACGTCCGATCATTTGGCTGAGGTCATGCTTGGACAATCCCGTGACCTGGGCCAGCGTGGTGATCGGGATCGCGATCCCCCCGAACGCGACCGGGGCGGTGTCGGCCACCAGTGCCAAGGCCACCGCCTTCATCGGCTTGAAGCCGACGCCCACAAGCATCACCGAGCAGATCGCGATCGGGGTGCCGAAGCCGGCGAGCGCCTCGAGCAGCGCACCGAAGCAAAGGCGATCATGATCACCAGCACCCGCTGGTCGTCGGACACGGAGCTGAACGCCGGCGCAGGACCGCGAAATCCCCGGTCTGCTCCGTCATGTGGAAGATCCACAGCGCGTTGGTCACGATCCACATGATCGGGAATAAGCCGAACGCCGCACCCTCGCGCCGGCGTCCATAGCCTGCCCGAACGGCATGTTGTGACGGCGATCGCAACTACAAACGCCACGGCCAGGGAGATCAGCGAAGCCCACTGGGCCTTCATGCGGAACCCGCCGAGCAACACGAACAGCAACAACAGTGGGATAACGGCGAAGATCGCTGTGAGCCCCAGCGAATGGGACACCGGATCAAGGACTTGCTTGTACATCCCGCTCCCTCCCCGCCCCGCCCTCACGAGACGACGATTCTCCTGGGCCGCTTCCTCCCGACGGTCGGCACCAGCCACTCACGTTGGAGCGGCCGGATTGAACCGGCTCGTTCGGCGCACGACCCTATGCCAATTGCGCGGTGAGAATACTCTTATATCGGCGCCGTGACAACGTCCCAAATCAGACCGCTTTCCCGGTGACTGATGTGGATCGACTGCGCGCCGCGAGGTAGCTGGGAAGATGTTACGCGTCGGACGCCGCTCGATCGCGAAGGTCGTTGGGGTGTGAGTTTTGCTGCCGCGGCGACGTCGAAGCGAGCTGCGGGGGGCGTTGGAGGAGGTCGTCGGGCGCGAGCACGTGCGCACCGACGTGGGCGCGCTTCTGACCTTCTCGACGGACGCGACGCCGCTGGAACGTGGTCATCCCGATGCGGTCGTCTTCCCGGCGAGCGCCGAGGAGGTCGCCGGGGTGCTGCGCCTGGCCAACGAACGCCGGGTCCCGGTCGTTCCGCGCGGGTCGGGGACGAACCTGAGCGCCGGGACGGTGCCCCAGCTTGGCGGCATCGTGCTCGTGCTAACCCGCATGAACCAGATCAAGGAGGTCAGCGGCGCGGAGCTCGTCGCGGTCTGTGCGCCGGGCGTGCGGACGCTCGAGTTGGCGCAGGCCGCGGCCGCTGTCGGCCTGCTCTTCCCGCCCGACCCGGGGAGCCAGTCCGACCGCCACGATCGGCGGGAATGTGGCGGAGTGCGCCGGCGGCCTGCGCGCGCTGAAGTACGGGGTCACCCGCGACTATGTGCTCGGCGTGCAGGCGGTGCTGCCGACGGGAGAGATCATCCGCAGCGGCGGGCGGCTGGTGAAAGACGTGGCCGGGTATGACTTGCGGCGTCTGCTGTGCGGCAGCGAGGGGACCCTGGCGGTGATGACCGAGCTGACGCTGCGGCTGGTGCCCGCGCCAGAGGCGTCCGGATATGGGATGGCCTACTTCCCCGATCTCGCCGACGCCGCGCGCGCCGTATCACGCGTACTGGCCTCGGGCATTCTGCCGGTCACGCTCGAGTTCCTGGACCGAGTGTGTATCGGCGCGGTGGAGGATTACGCGCACATCGGCCTGGACACGTCAGCCGGCGCGCTGCTGATCTTCGGTCAGGACGGGAACCCCGCTGTGATCGCGCGGGATCTGGAGCGGATGGCGCAGGCGTCGAGCACGGAGGGCGCGACCTCAGTGCGGATCGCCGAATCCCCGGAGGCGGCCAACGAGATCCTTCAGGCCCGCCGCGCCGCGCTGCCCGCGCTCTCGCGCCTGGAACCGCTCACCCTGCTCGAGGACGCCACGGTGCCGCGGTCGCGGATCGCCGAAATGGTCGATTTCATCCAGGAGGTTGCCGAACGCCACCAGCTGAAGATCGGCACCTTCGGCCACGCCGGCGACGGCAATCTGCATCCGACAGCGGTGCTCGACGCGGCCGATGAGGGCGCAGTGGACCGGGCCCATGCCGCCTTCGCTGAGATCTTCGGTCGGGCGATCGAGCTCGACGGCACGATCACCGGCGAGCACGGGATCGGGATCTCCAAGTTGCGCTTCCTCGAGCGGCAGCTGGGCGCTGAGCATGTGGCGCTGCTGCGACGAATCAAGACCGCGTTTGACCCCAACGGCATCCTCAATCCGGGAAAGCTCGGCTCGTGAGTATCGCGCTGACCGCACCCGAGAGTGTTCCCGAGCGGCGCGGCGTGTTCCAGCAGTTCGCCGTACTGCACGCCGGCGGGGCACACCGGTGGCCGGCGTGCTCGGGGCCGAACGCGTGCAGGAGTTCTCGCAATGGTGGCTCGCGCGCGAGGGGCCGGCGCCCACGCCGTCGCCCGCGCAGGCGCCGGCGGCTCACCGTCTGCGGATCGGGCTGCAGGACTCCTGTCATCTGCGCAACGGGCTGGGCGTGTGGCGCGAGCCGCGCGAGCTGATCGCGCGCATCGGCGAATACGTCGAGCTGCCCAGCGCGACGGCCTGCTGCGGGGCGGCGGGCTCCTATTCGGTCGTGCGCCCGAAGGACAGCGCGCGCGTGCTCGACCCGCATCTGGACGAGATCGCCGCGGCGGACCTCGACGTGCTCGTGGTGGTCAACGCGGGCTGCTACCGGCAGCTCCAGCAGGGGGTCAAGCGTCGCGGGCTGAGGACCCGTGTGGTGCACATCGCGGAACTGCTGGCGGGCGAGCAGTGATGGGGCGATCGGCGTATGCTCAGCCAGCAACAACGCATGGCACGGACGTGGTGCGGCTGGGGGACCTCCGAACGGACTGAGCTGGCATCGTGCGGGTCGCGCTTTTCATCACCTGCTTTAACGACACGTTGTTTCCCCAAACCGGACCGCTGACAGGCTGCCGCGTCGCGGGTGTGCGGGGTTCCCGCACGCGGAACCGTGCTCGCCCCGATGGCAGGCCGCTCCGGACCGGGGATCGTAGGATCGCCCCCCGAATAGGCGGGACGACCAGATAAGTGCCGAGCATTGTCAAGCGAGCGCCTTCACCTTTGCCGCATCCTGCTGTGGGATGACGGCCGTCCGTATGTCGGCGATGCCCGTCACGAAACGGTGCGCTGCGGCACTCGGCGCAGCTGATGCTCTTCGCCAACCGCCGCGGCGCGACACCGAACTGGTCATCCTCCGCGCGTCGCCTGACGGTGTGGCTGCGCATGCGAGTAGCACCAGCACGTGCCACTCGCCCTGGCCAGCGGCGCCAACAGCAAGGGTGACCAAGAGCGAGCATCTCCCAGACTGTGCTCTGCCGCACCGATTGGCTCTCATCGGTACTCGCCGCACTGTGAGTGTCGAAAAGAGGCGTCGGGCGCTGCGGTATTCGCCTATCCCTTGATGCGGGTTTTTCCCCGAGTGTTGTCGCGCTGAAATCCGGATGGCACGGGCGCCGGTCCGTGGTTCAGTTGTTTGCGAAATCGTCTAACCGCGCGAGGAGACATCATGGCGACTGTTGAGTCAACTACCTACGAGGCGCCGGGCCATTCGAGTAGTCCGGTCGAGCTGCAGGAGCGCTACGGGAATTTCATTGGGGGTGAGTGGGTCGCTCCGTCGACGGGGGAGTACCGCGACAATCTGACTCCTTCCACGGGTGAGCCGTTTTGCGCGGTCGCGCATTCGGGTGCGGCGGATATTGAGCTGGCGCTGGATGCGGCGCATGCGGCGAAGGATGGGTGGGGTGGGCGTTCGCCGGCTGAGCGTGCGGCTGTTTTGAATGATGTGGCGGATGCGATCGAGGCGAATGTGGAGATGCTGGCGGTCGCGGAGAGCTATGAGAATGGTAAGCCGGTGCGTGAGACGTTGGCGGCGGATATTCCGTTGGCGGCCGATCATTTCCGGTATTTCGCGGCGGCGGTGCGGGCGGAGGAGGGGCGGATCTCCGAGATTGATGATCTGACGTACGCGTATCACTTCCAGGAGCCGTTGGGGGTGGTGGGTCAGATCATTCCGTTTAATTTTCCGATCTTGATGGCGGCGTGGAAGATCGCGCCGGCGTTGGCGGCGGGGAATTGCACGGTGATCAAGCCGGCGAGTCCGACGCCGTGGTCGTTGTTGAAGCTGGCTGAGGTGATTGGCGATGTCCTCCCGCCCGGGGTGTTGAACATTGTCAATGGTCCCGGGGCGGAGATCGGTAAGGCGTTGGCGTCGAACAAGCGGATCGCGAAGGTGGCGTTCACGGGCGAGACGGTGACCGGGCGGCTGATCATGAGCTACGCGGCGCAGAATCTGATTCCCTCCACGACTGAGCTGGGCGGGAAGTCGCCGAACATCTTCTTTGAGGATGTGCTGGCGGCGGATGATGCGTTTCTGGATAAGGCGATCGAGGGACTGGTGCTGTACGCGTTCAACAAGGGCGAGGTGTGCACGTGTCCCTCGCGGGCGCTGATTCACGAGTCGATCTATGAGGAGTTCATGGAGCGCTGCTTGGTGCGGATCGCCGCGATCCGGCAGGGCGATCCGCTGGATCGCGAGACGATGATGGGTCCGCAGGTGTCGATCGCGCAGTTGGAGAAGATCGAGAGCTATGTGAAGATCGGGCGCGAGGAGGGCGCGGAGGTGCTGATCGGTGGTAGCCGCCCCGAGGTGGCTGAGCAGCTGTCCGGCGGCTACTACTTCGAGCCCACGGTCCTGAAGGGCCACAACAAGATGCGGGTCTTCCAGGAGGAGATCTTCGGGCCGGTGCTCGCGGTGACGACCTTCCGCGACGAGCAGGAGGCGCTGGAGATCGCCAACGACACGCTGTACGGGCTCGGCGCCGGCGTGTGGACCCGTGACGGCAGCCGCGCGTTCCGGATGGGCCGCGCGATCAAGGCCGGTCGCGTGTGGACCAACTGTTATCACCAGTACCCGGCGCACGCGGCGTTCGGCGGTTACAAGAGCTCGGGCGTGGGCCGCGAGAACCATCGCATGATGCTCGAGCACTACAGCCAGACCAAGTGCCTGCTGGTCAGCTATGACCAAAACCCGATGGGGTTCTTTTAGACCATGACGGCAGTCGTGACAGCAAGCCCGGAGGCGCTCGAGATCATCGAGCGCCTCTGGGCCGGCCACGGGCCGCTGGCGTTCTTCCAGTCCGGAGGCTGCTGTGACGGCACCTCCCCGCTGTGCTTCAAGGACGGCGAGCTGCCCCCCGGGCCCCATGACCTGCAGCTCGGCGAGATCGGCGGCGCGCCGTTCTACATCGACGCCGGACAGTACGAGCGCTGGGGCCGACCCCAATTCCTGATCGACGTCTCGCCCGGCGCCGCCGACGGGTTCTCGCTCGAGGGCCTGGAAGGCGTGCACTTCATCACCCGCACCCCGTGACGCTGCAGCGGCGCGCCAGACCGGCGCGCCGTGCCACCCGCCGGCACCCACCTGAGGTGTCGCCCACCCCGAAGGGAGCAGGACATATGGCTACCACATCCCCCCACCCCCGAACCTCGAACGCCGATCCCACCAGCTACCGCGCCGCCGTCGTGCATGAGTTCGGCAGCCCGCTGAGCGTCGAGCAGGTCCCGATGCCCGAGCTGCAGCCGGGGCAGGTGCGGGTCAAGGTCGAGGTGTGCGGCCTGTGCCACACCGACATTCACGCCGCGGGCGGCGACTGGCCGGTCAAGCCCTCCCCGCCGTTCATCCCCGGCCACGAGGGCGTCGGGATCGTCACCGAGCTCGGGCTGGGCGTGAGCGAAGTCGCGGTCGGTGACCGCGTCGCGATGCCCTGGCTCGGCTACGCGTGCGGCTACTGTGACTACTGCGTGTCCGGCTGGGAGACGCTGTGCCACGAGCAGGAGATGATGGGCTACACGATCAACGGCAGCTTCGGCGAGTACGCCGTCGCCTACGCCCGCTACGTCGTGAAGGTCCCCGACGGCGTTGACCCGTTCGACGCCGCGCCGCTCACCTGCGCGGGAGTGACCACCTATAAGGCGGTCAAGGTCGCCGGGACCCGCTCCTCTGACTTCGTTGCCGTGTTCGGCGTCGGCGGTCTAGGTCACCTCGCGATCCAATACGCCGCGATCGCCGGAGGGCGGGTCGTCGCGGTCGACATCATCGATGAGAAGCTCGAACTCGCGCGTGAACTCGGCGCCGAGTTCACCATCAACGCCGCCAAGGAAGATCCAGTCGAGGCGATCCAGCGGCTCGGCGGGGTCAACCAGGCGATCGCCTTGGCCGTCTCACCCCGCGCGTTCGAACAGGCCTACGCGTCGCTGCGACGCGGGGGCACGCTCGTGTTCGTCGCCCTGCCGGCGGACAACGAGATCACGCTCCCGATCTTCGAGACCGTGCTCAACGGGATCACGATCGCGGGGTCGATCGTGGGCACACGAAAGGATCTCCGCGAGGTGTTTGCGCTGCACGCCGCCGGCAAAACACGCGTGATCCGCGAAACACGACCGCTGGCAGAAGTCAACGAGGCGATCGCCGATGTGGAAGCCGGCCGAGTCGCGGCCCGAATCGTGCTCGCGCCCTAGACGAGCGCGGCCATAGGAGTCCCGCCAGCCGTCATCGAACCCCCGCCGACGCCCCCGGTTCCTTCCCCAACGGAGGGCGGGCCGTTTCATCGATCTGCCGTTGGGGTCCCGCGTAGCGCGACCCCAACGGGGGTCGTCGCGTCGCTTTCTGCATGCAGGCCGTCAACCTGATTCTCGGCGCAACTCCCGCGTGCGTGCCCATGAGGCTTGGATGGGAATCACGAGGCCGAGCAAGGCGGGGCCGCTTGAGTTCGGGAGCGGGACTGATTTCGCCCTACCGGTACGCCGCAGGAGCGCGAGGTCTCATCCGGCCGGCCGCGCGGGAGCGTCACCCGCGCAGGCGTGTTTGGCTCGCGCGGTCGCGATTGACCGCTTCCTCAAGCGCCTCACCATCCCGATCGCAGCGACCGATAGCCGGATCGGTGCTACGGCGGTTTATCCGCATCGACCGCCACGCCTCGTTGCCATGGTCACGGTTCTTGTCGATCGGTATCAGGCATCGCGATTGCCCGGTCCTCAGGTGAGCGCGACGGCCTCGCGCCCGGCGTACTGCGCGCGGTCGCCGAGCTCCTCCTCGATCCGCAGAAGCTGGTTGTACTTCGCCACGCGTTCGCTGCGGGCCGGTGCACCGGTCTTGATCTGCCCTACGCCTGTGGCGACGACCAGGTCAGCGATGAAGGTGTCCTCGGTTTCCCCGGAGCGATGGGAGATCACGGCCCGGTACCCGCGTCGCGAGCCATCGCGATCGTGTCGAGCGTCTCGGTGAGCGTCCCGATCTGGTTGAGCTTGATCAGGATTGAGTTCGCGATTCCCCGCTCGATCCCCTCGCGCAGGATCGCCGGATTCGTGACGAAGATGTCGTCACCCACGAGCTGGACACTGGTGCCGAGCCGCCCAGTCAGGTTGCGCCAGCCAGTCCAGTCGCCCTCTGCCATCCCATCTTCCAAGGAGACCACTGGGTACCGGCCCGGGATCGCTGCCCAGTACTCCACCATCTCCTCGGGTGACAGCGACCGGCCCTCGCCGGCGAGCTCGTAACGACCGTCCCGGAAGAATTCGCTGGCCGCCGGGTCTAAGCAGATTGCGACGTCGTCGCCCGGAAGGTAGCCGGCGCTCTGAATCGACGACACGAGCAGCTCGAGCGGAGCCTCGTTGGAGTCGAGACTTGGCGCGAACCCGCCCTCGTCTCCGACCCCCGTGCCGAGCCCTCGGCTCTTGAGCGTGCGCTGAAGCTCGTGATAGACCTCGGCGCCGATTCGGACCGCTTGGGCAAACGAGTGGGCGCCGACCGGGGCGATCATGAACTCCTGAAAGTCCACCGGGTTATCCGCGTGAACCCCGCCGTTGAGCACGTTCATCGTCGGCACCGGCATGAGACTCGCGTCGGCTGCTCCGAGGTATCGCCACAGCGGCTCGGACGCGTCCGCCGCGGCGGCCCGAGCCGCCGCCATCGAGACGCCGAGGATCGCGTTCGCGCTGAGCCGGGATTTGCCCTCGGTGCCGTCGAGCGCTACGAGCGCTTCGTCCAAGCCGCGCTGATCGCTGACATCCCGGCGACGCACGGCTGCGGCAATCTCATCGTTGACATGCCCGATCGCGCGAGTTACTCCCTTGCCGCCGAACGGAGCCTCGCCGTCTCGCAGCTCGAGCGCCTCGCGCGTTCCCGTCGAGGCTCCTGACGGCACCGCGGCGCGGCCTAGCGCGCCCGTCGCAAGCCGAACATCCACCTCGATCGTGGACCGCCCCCCGTTCCGTGGACAAGGTTTGACTTGTCGGGATGGACTGTAGGTGTCGTCCCGGACGGAAGCTAGGTGACGCTCCGGACAGGAGACTGCGCTGGGCTTGCGCGCGGCGGCTGGTGCGGAGCGGAGGTCGCCCGGAGGGCGGCCGCAGCGCAGCGCCTGCCGCCGCGCGGCGCGCCGCGGGGCGGGGTGGGTCAGGCGACCCGCTCGGTCGAGATGGTGGTCACCGCGGGCGCGGAGCGCTGGTCGTGGTAGTCGCGCTCGGCCTCGTCGGGGGAGCGGTAGCCGAGCGTTGAGTGCAGCCTGCGCGGGTTGTACCACCCCTCGATGTACCGGAAGATCGAACTGCGGGCCTGCGCGTGACTCTCGAACGATCGGGTGCGCAGGTGCTCTTTCTCGAGGGTCGCGAAGAAGCTTTCCTTCGCGGCGTTGTCATGTGGCGTTCCCTTCGCGCTGAACGACGCCACGATCCCGCTGGCGGTGAGCCCCTTGGCGAACGTCACCGCCGTGTACTGACAGCCGCGGTCAGAGTGATGGACCAGTCCCCGGCCCGGGCGACGCTGCGCCACCGCCGCGCGGACCGCGCCGGCGACCAGCGGCTCGTCCGCCACGCCAGCCATCCGCCACCCCACCACCCGGCGGCTGAAGCAGTCAAGCACCGAGGCGAGGTGCAGCACGCCCTCCGCGGTCGGGATCTGCTTCATGTCCGCACACCACAACTCATCCGGCGCTTGTGGCGCGAAGTCACGGCCGACCAGGTCAGGCCACGCCTTCACGCCCTCCACGCCCAGCAGCCCCTCAGCGGCGCCGTGGCGGCGCCTGGAGGGGACGTGCGCGCCGACGATCTCACCCACGCGCATCAACCGCTCCACCCGCTTCTTGTTCACCGCCACCCCCTCGCGGCGCAACTGCGCGTGCACCCGCCGCGACCCGTAACTCCCGTCGCTGTCACAGTGAATCCCCCGGATCCGCTCGGTCATCGCCGCGTCCGCGACCGCTCGCGTGGACGGCCCCCGGGCCGCCCACGCGTAGTACCCCGAACGCGACACCCCCAGCACCCGGCAGCTCGTCGCGACGGCGTGATTGGCCTTCTCCGCCGCGACAAACCGGAACACTGCTACCGGCGATCGTCCTTGGCAAAGAAGGCGAGTGCTTTTTTTAGGATCTCTCGCTCCTCGGTCACGACCCGCAACTCGTGCTTCACGCGCCGAAGTTCCTCGCGCTCATCACGGGTCAGACCCTCAACCTTCCCCGCCTCGACGCCCGCCTGCTTACGCCACGTGCGCAGCGTCTGCTGCGAGACGCCCAGCTCCTTCGACAGCGCCGGCAGCGTGCGCTCCCCGCGCGCCAACAGCCCAACCGCCTCGCGGCGGAACTCCTCGTCATACGGCGGACGTGTCCTCGGCATGAACACCACATCCTTCTCGCCGGGTCGGACAGACCCTAGCGATCAAGTGTCCACGGCTCCGGGGGCGTTCCATCGTTGGGTTGCCGCGGCTATCGAGGATCTGCTGGGCATGAACATGCTCGATGGTGCTCATTGCTTCCTCCGATCGGGAACACGGCTACAGCTCTCGCCAACCCGACCCTACACGCACGCGTTCGATCAGGACATCACTGAGCATGACCGGGCGCGCACGTTGAGCCCAGGGTTGATCCGCCTCAGGCGGCGATCGCCTTCCTTCCAAGCGAGAGGCCGGCGAAGCTGGCGAGCGCGGCGTCGTGCCGTGTCGCAAGAGCCGGCCAAGAGCGCCCGTGTTCCTGCCGGTGGCGGGGACGTTCGCTTCGACTTGCCGCGAACGTCAGACGCGATCCGGCGACACAAGCAGCCGGAAGGCATCGGTCACAGTCAGGTCCGTGTGGCGATCTGCGTGCAAGCAACGCTGCGTCGGCCAACGTCAGTGCTGATCCAGATGTGGGGACGCTCAGCGGCCGCGCTGCCGATGCTTGCGCTGGGCTTGCACAACCCGCTCGATTGTCAGTCGGCGGTGCTCGCGCTGCGCTGCGAGCAATCGCGCGATCCGAGCTCGACGCTCGTTGCGCTTTCGCAAGTCCCCGAACGGCTCAAGCGGTTCACTCGCGCGTGTGTCGGTCGTCCCAGCGTCGGTCCGACGATCCATGCGGCAAACCTAAACCGCGGGCGTCCGCTCGACATCCGTGGATATTAGGACCCTGGAAGCGGCGTGGGGTTGTGCGCGAGCGACGGGGCGTGTGATCGGTAGTCCCTCGCGTGGGGTGTGTGGTTTCTCGCGCTTGACGGTGTCGGCTAGACGCTTCAGGCTGGCGTGTGCAATTTCGAGTGTGTGAGAGAGTGGTCTGCGATCGTGGAGGAGCTTTGTTATGCCTGCTTCTGTTTCTGGGACTGGTGTTGATTTGAGTCGTGGTCGGTTTGAGGAGGTGTATCGTCGTTCGTTGGAGGCGCCAGGGGAGTTCTGGGCGCAGGCGGCCGCTGAGATTGACTGGATCGACCCATGGGAGCGGGTGCTGGATGATTCTCAGGCGCCGTTCTATCGGTGGTTCGCCGGGGGGAGGTTGAACACGTGCTACAACGCGCTTGACCGTCATGTCGAGGGTGGCCGAGCCGAGCAGCTGGCGCTCATCTATGACTCTCCGGTGACCGGCAGGGTCGTGACGTTCACCTATCGCGAGTTGCGCGATGAGGTGGCGAAGTTCGCCGGTGCGCTCGCCGCCCGGGGCGTGGGTCGCGGCGATCGAGTGGTGATCTACATGCCGATGGTTCCCGAGGCGGCGATCGCGATGTTGGGCTGCGCGCGGATCGGGGCGATCCACTCGGTGGTGTTCGGGGGTTTCGCGGCGAATGAGCTCGCCGGCCGGATCGCGGACGCGCGGCCGAAGGTGGTCGTTTCCGCCTCGTGCGGGATCGAGCCGGGGCGGCTCATCGCCTATAAGCCGCTGCTCGACGCGGCGATCGGGCTGGTGCAGGCCAAGCCCGAGTGGTGCATCATTCTGCAGCGGCCGGAGCTGGAGGCTGCGCTTGACCCGCGCCGCGACATTTCGTGGGCTGAGGCCATGGCCGGCGCGGAGCCTGCCGATTGCGTGCCCGTCGGTGCCACCGATCCGTTGTACATCCTGTATACGTCGGGCACGACCGGTCAGGCCAAGGGGGTCGTGCGTGACACTGGCGGGCACGCGGTGGCGTTGAAGTGGTCGATGAAGAACATCTACGATGTTGAGCCGGGGGAGGTGTATTGGGCGGCGTCTGATGTGGGCTGGGTGGTCGGTCACTCCTACATCGTGTATGCGCCGCTGCTGCACGGCTGTACGACCGTGCTGTATGAGGGCAAGCCGGTCGGGACGCCCGACCCCGGGGCGTTCTGGCGGGTCATCTCCGAGCACGGGGTCAGTGCGATGTTCACCGCGCCGACCGCGTTCCGCGCGATCCGGCAGCAGGACCCGGAGGGCGACCACATCCGGCGCTATGACCTATCGGGGTTCCGCACACTGTTCCTGGCGGGTGAGCGCTGTGACCCTGAGACCCTCGGCTGGGCGCAGAAGCAACTCGGCGTTCCGGTGATCGATCACTGGTGGCAGACCGAGACCGGCTGGGCGATTGCCGCCAACTGCCTCGGGATCGAGCCGCTGGAGGTGATCGCCGGCTCGCCGACGCGCCCGGTGCCTGGCTGGAATCTCAGAGTGCTCGACCTCGACGGGCGCGAGCTCCCGGCGGGTCAGACGGGCGCGTTGGCGGTCAAGCTGCCGATGCCGCCCGGCGCCTCCCCGACGCTGTGGAACGCCGACGAGCGCTTCCGGGACACCTACCTCTCGACGTTCCCTGGCTATTACGAGACCGCTGACGCTGGGTATATCGATGATGCGGGCTATGTGTTCGTGATGGCCCGCACTGATGACATCATCAATGTCGCTGGCCATCGCCTGTCGACCGGAGCGATCGAGGAGGTGATGGCCGCGCACCCCGATGTTGCCGAGTGCGCCGTGATCGGGCCCGCGGATCAGCTCAAGGGACAGCTGCCCGTCGGATTCCTGGTCCTGAAGGCCGGGGTCGAGCGTCCGCACGAGGAGATCGTCGCGGAGGTCGTGCAGATGGTCCGCGCCCGGATCGGCCCCGTCGCGGCGTTCAAGACCGCCACCGTCGTCGAACGGCTGCCCAAGACACGGTCCGGGAAGATCCTACGAGCGACGATGCGCAAGATCGCCGACGGCGAGCCGTACACCACCCCGGCCACGATCGACGACCCCGCGATCCTCAGCGAGATCGACGACGCGCTCCAGGAGGTCGGGTACGCGCGCACAACAGCTGAGCAGCAGCCTTGATGCCTCGGGCTAAACCTGAGCACGCCCAACAACGAAAAGGAATCACGTTATGACCGACGTTGTGATCACTTCGGCGGCCCGAACCGCCATCGGCTCGTTTGGACGCAGTCTCCGTGACGTTGCCCCGACCGAGCTGGGAGCGATCGTGGCGCGTGCGGCGGTGGCGCGCGCGGGCCTGGAGCCGGACCAAGTCGAGCAGGTCGTGTTCGGTAATGTGATCCATACCGCTCCGGAGGACATGTACATGGCCCGGGTCGTCGGGATCAGGGCGGGCATCCCCAAGGAGGCGCCGGCGTTTACCGTCAACCGCCTGTGCGGCAGCGGCGTGCAGGCGATCGTGTCAGCCGCCCAGGCGATTCAGACCGGCGATGCGCAGATCGTGCTCGCGGGTGGTGCGGAGTCGATGAGCCGAGGCGCGTATACGGTACAGAACGCACGCTGGGGCGCGAGGATGGGCGACGCGTCGCTCGTCGACACGGTAGTCGGAGCGCTCACCGATCCGTTCAACGACATCCATATGGGCGTGACGGCCGAGAACCTGGCGGAGTCCCACGGGATCTCACGCGAGGCCCAGGACGAGTTCTCGCTGGAGTCCCATCGCCGCGCCCAGGCGGCCCTCGAGGCGGGCCGATTCGACGAGCAGGTCGTGCCGGTCGAAGTCAAGGGACGCAAAGGGACGGTTGAGTTCAAGGTCGACGAGCACGTCCGGCTCGATGCCTCACTGGAGACGTTTGCCAAGCTCAGGCCGGCGTTCGACAAAGACGGCACGGTCACCGCCGGCAACGCGTCCGGCGTCAACGACGCCGCCGCGGCGGTCGTGGTGATGTCGGCGGACCGGGCGGAGCAGTTCGGTGCGCCAGTGCGGGCCCGCATCCTGTCCTACGCGGTCTGCGGCGTCGAGCCCAAGACGATGGGCATCGGCCCCGTCCCTGCCGTGCGCAAGGCGCTGGCGCGAGCTGGCAAGACCCTCGACGACGTCGACGTGATCGAGCTCAACGAGGCGTTCGCGGCCCAATCGCTCGCCGTCATCCAGGATCTCGACCTCGACCTCGCCAAGGTCAACCCGAACGGCGGCGCGATCGCGCTCGGTCACCCGATCGCCGCCACCGGCGTGATCATCACGACCAAGATCCTGTCCGAGATGGAACGCCAAGACCACAAGCTCGGGCTCGTCAGCCTCTGCATCGGCGGCGGCCAAGGCATCGCCATGCTGCTCGAGCGCGACTGACGGCCCCGTCACCGACGAGCGAGGACGCGAGCCCGCCCCCCGGACACGGCCTCGCCGCTGAGACGGAGGCCAAGACTCAACCGAACAGCACTCTGTAGCGCTTGCGGCCCGGTGGAGGCACGCGCGACGCTAGCCCGGCGTACAGGTCGTCGACGTCACCGACCCCCAGCTCGGCCACGACCTGCCTCAGCGTCTCGTCGACGGCGCGCTCGACGGTTGGGTGTAGTGGCGCGCCGGTGGAGAAGGAGCTTCCCTCGATGCCGTAGACGATGGTGCGGCGCGGGAGGCGGTGCAGCGCGCGTGCCAGCTCGATTGCTTCGGGGACCCCGAGCGCGTGGGTCGAGGATCCGACCAGCCTGGCCGGGAGCGGTCCGGTGGACACGTCGAAGCGTTGGACGGTGCCCGGCTGCGCGCCCGACACGACGGTGTCGACGATGATCGCCAGCGCAGCTCCCGCCCAGGCCTCCAGCAGGCCGGCCGGATCGTCCTCGCATGTCAGCACGACCGCATGCGTCATGGCCCGCTCACGCAGGCGCCGGGCGACGATCAGTCCGGCAGCGTCGTCGCCTCTGAGCTCGTTGCCGACGCCGATGACGACCGCGCCACCGCGCGTGGACGCGTCAGTCACGCTCCACGTTGAGCTTGAGAAAGTGCGTCGCGCAGGAGATGCACGGGTCGTAGTTGCGGATCGCCTGCTCGCACTGCCACTGCAGCTCGTCGTCGGACAGCTCCAGATGACCCGCCACGAAACCGTGCAGGTCCTCCTCGATCGCGCGCTGATTCTGGGACGTGGGCGGCACGATGCGAGCATCGCAAATCGTTCCGGAGGCATCGATCTCATACCGATGCCAGAGGATTCCCCGCGGAGCCTCGCTGACTCCGCAGCCCACGCCGTCGCGGGGCGCCAGAGCGACCGCCGGCGGGTCTGGCGGCTCGTAGGCCTCGATCAGTGCCAGTGCCTCTTCGATCGCGTACGCGAGCTCTACCGCGCGCACGATGATGCTCTGGAAGGGGTTGCGGCACGAGCGCTGCAGTCCGGCTCCGAGTGCCGCCTCCTGGGCGAGCGGCGAGAGCGCGTCAAAAGCGAGGCTGTAGCGCGCCAGCGGCCCGACCATGTAGGAGCCCCCATCGCGCAGGCGACTGTGCAGGGCGTTGGAGTGGGCCACCTGCTCCTCGACGAAGTGATCGTCGAACGCCTCCGCCGGAATGTCCAGCCCGCTGCTGGAGACGATCCGACCGCGGTCGATCGGATAGCGGCCGTCGTCGTCGCGCAGCGCCACGAACTCGTAGTCGCGCTCGAAGTCGGGCATCGTCAGCGTGCCCGTCAGCGCCACCGTGTCGAGCGTGTCCTCGAGCGCCTGCTGCAGCGGCGCGACCAGCGGCGCGAGCTCAGCCCGGGTCGGCGCGCGGTAGAAGCCGCCGGTGCGCGGGTTGACCGGGTGCTCAGCCCGACCACCGACCACTTCCAGCAGCCGGTTGCCCGCCTTGCGCGTGGTCAGCGCGCGCTCGACCAGCCCGTGGTGGTCGGCGGCCATCTGGATCGCGCTGTCGTAGCCCAGGAAATCGGGCGCGTGGAGCATGTACAGGTGCAGCGAGTGGCTCTCGATCCACTCCCCGCAGTACATCAGGCGGCGCAGCTCGCGAATCGGACCGTTCACGGTCACGCCGCACGCCTGCTCGATCGCCAGGTTGCCGCTCGTCTGGTAAGCGACCGGGCAGATGCCGCAGATGCGCGCCGTGATGTCCGGCACCTCGGTGTAGGAGCGACCGCGCAGCAGCGCCTCGAAGAAGCGCGGCGGCTCGTAGATGCGTAGCTGCACGTCGAGCACCTCGCCGTCGCGGATCCGGACGCTCATGCCGCCCTCACCCTCGACCCGGGCGAGCGCGTCGGTGCGGATCCGGCGACTGCGAGTACGGGGCTCAAACGGAGGCGTCATGGCGCTCACTCTCGTGCTGGAACTACGGTGCGCCGGCGTTGAACGTGCGGTACACCCGAACCAGGTCGACGTCGTCCGAGTCGAGCTTGCGTAGCCAGCCGGTCAGCGACGCCGTATTGGGCGACTCCATCGGCCCGTAGCAGCCGTAGCAGCCGCGGTTGTACGACGGACACAAGGCTCCGCAGCCAGCGTGGGTCACCGGTCCCAGGCACGGCGTGCCGTGGGCGACCACGACGCAGACGTTGCCGCGCCGCTTGCACTCGTGGCAGACGCTCGAGGCGGGAATGTTCGGTCGCCGGTCGCCGAGCGCGGCCCGGATCACCTCCAGCAGCTGGTACTTGTTGACCGGGCAGCCCTGCAACTCGAAATCGACCGGCACGTGGGCGCTGATCGGCGTGGAGTGCTCGAGCGTGGAGATGTATTCGGGCGTGGGGTAGACCGCCGTGACGAGATCCTCGACGTCGGTGAAGTTGCGCAGCCCCTGGATCCCGCCCGCGTTGGCGCACGCTCCGATCGTCACCAGCCGCCGCGACACGCGTCGTCACGCGGTGGATGCGCTCGGCGTCGTGCTCGGTCGTGATCGACCCCTCGACCAGCGACAAGTCGTAGGGACCCTCGACCGTGGCCCGCGAGGCCTCCAGGAAGTAGGCGATCTCGACCTCGCCGACCAGCGTGAGCAGCTCGTCTTCGCAGCTGAGCAGGCTCAGCTGGCAGCCGTCGCAGGAGGAGAACTTCCACACCGCCAGCTTGGGCTTGCCGGCGGGCGCGTTCATAGCTCGCGCACCTGTCAGCCATGGCTCGACCTCGTCGTAGCGCTGCACCGGCCCCTCGCGGCAGATGAACATGGGGCCGAACTGGCAGTGGCCGCACTGCGCGATCGCGCAGTGCATGTTGCGCTCCATGGAGATGTAGCAGCGCTCCGCGGGAACGCCGCGACCGAGCAGCGTCAGAGTCGCGAAACGCAGCATCACCTCGGGCCCGCACAGCAGCGTGACGTGCTCTCGGGATCGAACGGCGCCACCTCGACGAGCTTGGTCACCACGCCCACCTTGCCGTGCCAATCGAGGCTCGGCGGTGTCGACGATCACGTCGATGTCGAGGTCAAAGCGCCCCCGCCACTGCTCGAGCTCGTTGACGAACAGCAGCTCCGACGGCGACCGGCCGCCGTAGCAGACGATCACGCGCCCGTACTGGTCGCGGTGGGCCAGCACGTGGTGGATCGCCGGGCGCAGCGGCGCCAGGCCCAGGCCGCCGGCCACGATCACCACGTCAGCACCGACCGCCTCGCTCAGCGGCCACCGGCTGCCGTACGGTCCGCGCAGGCCGAGCAGGTCACCCGGAGCCGTCGCGCACAGCGTGTCGGTCACCGCGCCGACCGCGCGCACGGTGCAGCGCAACGGGTCCAGCGGGGTGGACGTGCCACTGACGGAGATCGGTACCTCGCCGACGCCGAAGGCGTAGAGCATGCCGAACTGACCCGGGGCAAAGTCCGGCAGCTCCTGCCCGGGCAGCGGCTCGAGCGAGAGCGTCCAGGTGTCGAGCCGTCTCACGCTCACGGTTGACGACCCGATGCGCCCGGGGCGTCATCGCGCCGGGGGCGCGTATGCCGCTCAGCTGACAGCGGCGCGGCCATAGACGTCCAGTAGCTGGAGCCGGGTCGCCTGCAGACGCTCGACGATCACGACGTTGACCCGTCGCATCAGCTCATAGCCCAGCTCGTGGTCGGCCGCGCACAGCTGGCGCAGCGCCGCGGCGTCGAAGCGGATCGCGTGGGTGACGCCGCGCGAGCGCGCGTCGAAGTGGGTCAGATAGGGCTCGAACAGCCACGACCAGCCGACCGGGTCGCCGTTGTGCAACGTCTCGATCGTGATCGGGCCCACAGGCGCGGCCGTCTGCAGGGCCACGAAACCCTCGCGGATCACGAAGAACGCAGTCCGCCGGCTCACCCTCCATCATGAGATAGCGCGCCGTCGGCAAACTCGGCCTCCTCGCCCAAGCGGGCGAGCGCCTGTGACTGACTCCGGGGTCAAGTTCCTGAACATCGGCGTCGCCGCCAGCGTCTGCTCTATGTCCTGCATGCCGTGCCTCGCCTATGTCCCTTCGATGCGGCGCGGTCGGGCTCGACAGCATCGCCGAGATTTCCTCGGTGATGTCGATGCCGACCGGGCACCAGGTGATGCAGCGTCCGCATCCCACACATCCGGACGTGCCGAACTGATCCACCCAGGTCGCCAGCTTGTGCGTCATCCACTGGCGGTAGCGCGAACGCGGCGAGGAGCGCACGTCGCCTCCGGCCACGTGGCTGAACGAAAGCGAGAAGCACGAGTCCCAGCGGCGCCACCGCTCAGCCTCCTCGCCGGCCAGGTCGGCCGTGTCCTCGACCGACGTGCAGAAGCACGTCGGGCACACCATCGTGCAATTCCCGCACGTCAAGCAGCGCTCGGCGACTTCGTCCCACCGCGGATGCTCGTAATTGGCGAACAGCAGCTCACGCAGGTCGACCGCCGGCATCTCGCGCCCCATCCGCGTGACCGCGCCCGCGGTCACCTCCGCGGCAGCGCGAACGTCGGTGTCATCGGCCGCACGGTGCGGCACCTCGGCAAGTACCGAGCGCGCCCCGATCGCTTCCGATCTCGACCACGAACTGGTGACGGCCGCCGTCGAGCACCTCGGTCAGCGCAAGGTCGTACCCCGAACTCGCCTTCGGGCCGGTGTTCATCGAGACACAGAAGCAGGTGCCGCCCGGCTCGCCGCAGTTGACCGCCACGAGCAGGACGTCCTCGCGCCGGGCCGCGTAGCTCAGGTCCGGATGGGCGCCGGGCAGGAACACCTGATCCTGAATCGCGATTGCGTGAAGCTCGCACGAGCGCACCCCGATGAACGCAAAGCGAGGCGAAGGGGTTGGCTCCTCCAGGATCTCGAGCCCCTCGCCGTTCTCTCCACGCCGCGCCCGCCATAACCGGAGCTTCGGAGGATGCAGAAACTGCTTCCACGACTGGGGGCCCACGGCATAGCCGAACACCGCTTGATCATCTCGCCGTCGCAGGCGATAGGTACCGCCGTCCTGCTCGTCGCTCCACCCGACGGGAAGATCCGCGCTGGAACGCACGTCGCCATACACAATCGCGCCGTCGCGCACCGTGGGGCCGACGACCTGATAGCCCTGGCCAGCGATCGCCGCAAGCAGCGAATCGAGGTCACTGCGCTGCACAGTGACAGTGGCGCCCGTCTGCGGTGTAGGCTGCCTAACATCGCTCACGGCGGGCAATATCGTATACCTTCGCGGCTCCACCGTGGGATTTTTCCGGGCGATTTCTTCCTCAACCGCGCACTTGGGTTCACGAGCAGCGGGGATGTGAGTTGAGACCGCGCGCTGGGGCACCGCCGGCCTGGCGCGGCACATCGCGCCGCCGGTGATGCCTCGGTCGCGGTACGATGTACACGGACCGAAAGCTCGGATTATGCACTATCGCAGTTATGCAGGTTTCGGCCGTGATGCTGACGCATTGCTGCCTGGTAATAGCGTCAGTCCGCACGGCGTGATAAAGCGCACGCCATTGGACCAAACATCGGGTGTGGGCCGATATCAGCCACTCACCCCGCGACGGTCAGAGGTGTTTCACATGGCCTTTACGCGTCGGCATCCGCGTCTCACCTACGCGCAGGACCTGTCGGCAACCTTGCGGCAAGGCAGGCGCACGTGCGTCAGCGGCCGCGTGTTGAACCTGTCCGAGGGCGGAATGCTCGTGGCCGCCAGCGATCTCGACGCCGGCGAGACGACCGACTTTGAGCTGGTCGGGTTCGACTTCCGCTTCGCGGGGGTCGCCGAGGTTGCGCATTGCACAGATGTCTCGACGGGTTTGCGCTTTCTGCGCTGGCAGGGACCCGCTGATCGGCGACTCCGCGCCCTGATCGCCGCGAGAGTGCGCAAGCAGCAGTCAGACTCCCTGGCCACCGAGATCCCCGGACGTTACCTCGGATGAACCAGCCCTCACGGATGCACTCCGTGGCGGGGGGTCGACGAGCCGGTTCGAGTACCCCCACTCGTTGTCATACCCAGGCGAGCACAGGATCACGCCGCTGATGTACTCCTCCGCGCCATTCGGTGCGCCTCATGCTTTACCTCTCTAGGACCGTGCGGCTCGGTAGTCGTAGAAGCCGCGGCCGGACTTTCTCCCCAGACGCCCGGCCTCGATCATGCGCTTCATCAGGGGTGGGGGAGCGTACTCGTCGCGCTTGTATTCCTCGTACAGGGAGTTGCACACCGCATGTAGGATGTCGAGGCCGATGAAATCGCACAGTGTGAGCGGACCCATGGGGTGTCCGGCACCGAGCTTCATTCCTTGGTCGATGTCCTCCCGGCTGGCGAAATCATCCTCGTACATGCGTACCGCCGCCATCAGATAGGGCACCAGCAGCATGTTGACGATGAAGCCGGACCGGTCCTTGGTCTCGATCGCCTGCTTGCCGAGTGCTTCGACGAAGCTGTGCGCCTGGGCGATTGTGTCATCGCTGGTGTCGAGCGCGCGGACGATCTCGACCAAGCGCATCACGGGCACGGGGGAGAAAAAGTGCAACCCGACGACACGACCGGGGTTCGGGACCCGGCTGGCCAGTTGCGCGATCGGGATGGACGAGGTGTTCGACGCGATGATGGCCTCGTCATTGACGATGCCTCCGAGCGCTTTCATAATTGCGGTCTTGAGCTCGACATCCTCGGGCACCGCCTCGACCACCAGCTCAGCACCGGCAAGGTCGTTCACCTCGCTCGTCAGGGTCACTCGCGCGAGTGCTGAATCCCGGTCGGCGGCGTCAAGCTTGCCCCGTTGGACCGCGCGATCCAGGGAACTCTCCAGCCGCTGACGGGCGCCGTCGAGATACTCCGGTAGCTCACGGACGACGACGTCCATCCCGGCCACCGCTGCGACTTCGGCGATGCCGGCACCCATGAAGCCACCGCCCACGACGCCGATCGAACCGATTGGCTCATCAGACATATCTCATCTCCTTTCCTGCGCTCATCATCGAACGAACGCCGCGGCTCGGGGTTGCTCGTTTGGACTCAAGAGCCGGAGCCATTCCTGGCTGCGGTGACCGGGATGCCCCGGTCGGTTTCGGGCGCGGGGACCATCGGGCCCTCTCCGGCGGAGGGGTCGATGATCCCCGCCTCCAGCCAGGTGTGCCGGCCGCTGAGGACGTTGAGCGCGAGGCGGTGGTTGGCCTGGTCGGCATTGGTCCACAAGTTGTGGAACAGCCGCTCGGCGCGGAGCTGGGCCTGGTTGCAGAACGCGTCGGCGAGCTCTTGGGTCTCGGCCGTCCGTTCGGGGTGCTCGCGGATCGCCGTCTGGGCGTAGACGACGGCTGCGGATATGGCGAACAGCTCGGCTCCGATGTCCACGATCCGTCCGAGGAAGGCTCCGTGGGCCTCGGTGCCGGCTTGCCAGCGGGCCATGCCGTAGAAGGTGGAGCGGGCGAGTTTGCGGCTGGCCCGCTCGACGTAGCGCATGTGCCCGGCCAGCTTGCCGTAGTCGCCGTAGGACTGCGGGGCTTGGCCGCGGCCGACGGCCAGCTTGGGATACCAGGTGGCGTAGAACGCGCCGGCCCGGCCGAGCGCCTTGGCCTTCTTCTCGAGCGGGAGGTCGGGCTCCATCAGGTCCCCGGCCACGTGGAGGTGCTGATCCATCGCCTCACGGGCGATGATCAGGTGCATGATCTCGGTGGAGCCCTCGAAGATGCGGTTCACGCGCATGTCGCGCATGACCTGCTCGACCGGCACGCCCCGCAGCCCGCGGGCCTGGAGGGACCGAGCGGTCTCGTAGCCGCGGCCGCCGCACACCTGCATCAGCTCGTCGATGACCCGCCAGCCCATCTCCGAGCCGTAGAGCTTGGCGATCGCGGCCTCGATCCGCACGTCGTTGCGCTTCTCGTCCGCGAGCCGGCTGGCCACGTCGAGCATGGCCTCAAGCCCGAACGCGGTCGCGGCGATGAACGCGATGCGTTGCGCCACCTCGTCGTGCTCGCCGATCGGCTTGCCCCACTGGACGCGCTGGCTGGCGAACTCGCGGGCGATCTTGGTCGCCCACTTGGCGACCCCGGCGCAGATGGCCGGCAGCGCCAGGCGGCCGGTGTTGAGCGTGGCCAGGGCGATCTTCAACCCCAGGCCCTCGCGCCCGATCACATTCTCGGCCGGCACGTAGGCGTCGGTGTACCGGGTCTGGGAGTTCTCGATCCCGCGCAGCCCCATGAACTCGATGCGATGCTCGACGACCACCCCGTCGGTCGCGCTCGGGACGATGAAGGCGGTGATGCCGCCCTTTCGACCCTCGCTGCGGGGCACCTTGGCCAGCACGACCAGGACGTCGGCCACAGTGCCGTTGGTCGTCCACAGCTTACGGCCGTTGAGCAGGTAGCCCGCGCCGTCCGCGGTGGGGGTCGCGGTCGTCGTCACCCGGGCGGGGTCAGAGCCCACGCCAGGCTCGGTCAGCGCGAACGCCGACACGTGCGTCGTGGCGACCTTCGGCAGCCACTCCTGCTTCTGCTCCTCGGAGCCGAACAGCAGCAGCGGCTGCGCGAGCCCGATCGACTGGTGCGCGGAGAGCAGCGTCGAGAGGCTCGAGTGCCAGGTCCCGATCAGCATCATCGCGCGGTTGTAGTAGACCTGCGAGAGCCCAAGGCCGCCGTACCGTTCGGGCACCTTCATGCCCAGGGCGCCAAGTTCCTTGAACCCGTCGACCACCTCGTCGGGGATCCGGTTCTCGCGCTCGATCAGCTGCGGATCGACCTTGGCCTGCAGAAACGCGCCCAAGGCCGCCAGGAACTGCTCGCCCTTCTGGACCGCTTCGACCGGCATATCCGGCTGCGGCGAAATCAGCTCCGGCCGAAAATGGCCAAGATAGAGCTCCTTACCGAAACTGGGCAGCTCCCAATCCTTCTCCCGAGCCGCCTCCGAAATCGCTCGAGCTTCTTTATAGCCAGTATCAGCGGCCATACCTCACCATCCCTTCCGTTATCGGTCGTGCGGCAGTGGTTAAAAGTCTCCGGGTCCGAGCGGTGAGGCCTGGGGCGGTTACATGTTGAGTCCGCCGTCGACATCCCAGATCTGTCCTGTGATGTAGCCGGAGGCGTCCTGGGCGAGGAAGGCCGCGACGCGTGCGATCTCCTCGGGATGTCCTGGTCGGTGCATCGGGATCTTCTCGACGATGTCGGCCAGGATGAAGGGTGGGATGGTGGCGATCATGTCGGTGTCGGTCAGCCCCGCGGCGATGCAGTTGACCGTGACCGCGATTCCCTTTTCGAGCTTGCCGGCCAGGCGGAGCGTGAGCGCTGACTCTTTGGCGAGCGTCTTGGTCAGTCCGAACATCCCTGCCTTCGCGGCCGAGTAGTTGACCTGGCCGATGTTGCCCATCTCGCCGGTGACCGACGAGATGTTGATGATCCGTCCAGAGCCTCGCCCGAGCATGTGCGCGAGCGCTGGCTTGGCCATGTAGAAGGCCCCTGATAGGTCGACCTGGACTACCTTGTCCCAATCGGCCGCGGACAACTTCAGGAATGCCTTGTCGACGGTGATGCCCGCGTTGTTGATCAGGATGTCGAGCCGGCCGTGCTGGTCGATCACGTCCTTGACAACGCGCGCGCAGTCCTCGGCGTCGCCGATGTTGCCCTGATGTAGCGACAGCGTGCCTTTTTCCGCTTCGATCGACTGTTGTAGCTCGTCGGCGCGCGCCTGGTTTGAGGAGTAGCCGGCGGCGACGACGGCGCCGTCCGCGGCGAGCGCGCGGCAGATCGCCGCGCCGATCCCGCGCGTGCCTCCGGTGACCAGCGCGACGCGTCCGGTGAGATCGCGGTCACGCGCAGCGCCCTGGGTCTGAGAGCCTGTGGTTGCCATTGTTGTGCCGTCCTTTTTTCGTTAGCTAGTGGGAGCCGTTGAGCCGCTCGACGATCATCGCTTGTCCCATCCCGCCCGCGACGCACATCGACTCGATCCCGAACCGGCCGTCCACCGAGTCGAGGTTGTTCAACAGGGTGGTCATGATCCGCGCGCCGGTCATCCCGAACGGGTGCCCCAGCGCGATCGCGCCGCCGTTGATGTTGAGCTTCTCCGGGTCGATCCCGAGCTCATCGCGGCAGGGCACCACCTGGGCCGCGAACGCCTCGTTCATCTCGACCAGGTCGATGTCCTCGATCGTCAAGCCCGCCGTCTTGAGCGCCGCCCGGATCGCCGGGATCGGCCCGAGGCCCATGATCTCCGGACGCAGTCCGGCCACCGCGGAGGCCACGATCCGCGCCCGTGGTGTGAGTCCCAGCTCACGGGCTCGCTCCTCGGACATCACCAGCACCGCAGCGGCACCGTCGTTCAATGGGCACGCGTTCCCTGCGGTCACGGTGCCGTCGGGCTTGAACGCGGGCTTGAGTTTCCCCAGCGTCGCCGCGGTCGTGCCCTCGCGCGGCCCGTCATCGCGCGTGACCGTGTGCGCCGCCACGACATCGCCGCCGGCGTCGTGCACGTCGGGTATCTCCACACCCACGATCTCGCGATCAAAATGGCCTCTCTCACGCGCTGCGCACGCCCGCTGCTGGGACAGCGCCGCCCACTCGTCCTGAGACTCCCGCGACACCTTGCAGCGCTCCGCGACGTTCTCCGCCGTGAGCCCCATCGGGATATACACGTTGTACACCGCGCCGTTGGAACCATCGATCCGCGGGTTGGTCGCGGGAAGCGTCATCGCCGCGCCCCGCGAGACGCACTCCACTCCCGCCGCGATGTACTGATCGCCCTCACCCGCCCGGATCGCATGAAACGCCATCCGAATCGTCTGCAACGAAGACGCGCAAAAACGACTCACGGTGACCGCGGGAACATGATGATCGATACCGGACAGCAACTGCGCGTTACGGGCAATGTTGTAGCCCTGCTCATGATCGGGAAAACCACAGCCCATCATGATGTCGTCCGTCTGCCCGAAATCCACCCCCGGGTTACGCTCCACCAGCGCCCGCAACGGAATCGCGGCCAGGTCATCCGCCCGAACATCCCTCAACGTCCCCTTAACCGCCCGCCCAATCGGCGTCCGGATCGCGTCAACAATGACCGCTTCAGGCATGATTCCTCCTCAGTGTGTAGTCGAGCCGAAACGGCGCGCTGGTCCATCGGGTCGCCGACGACATTAACCGCCGCACCGCCGGCTGCCATCGGTGGATCATCACGTCACGATGCGTAGGAACTACCCGTGCTCCGGCAGCCCGGCGAGTCTCGGCGACCCTCAGCTACGATCGGGTGGGCTCAGGCCAGGCTCGTCGCCCAGGTCTGGCACAGATGGTCCAGGCTCGGGTTGAAGAACCGCTTGACGACGATCACCGCGGCCACCGAGGCCAGCGCTGGCGCGATACCCAGGTTGGAGATCACGAGCATCGTCAGGTACGCGGCAAACGCGGGTTCGCCAAGGCCGAGTGCATCGTCGGAGGCCCGTCGCTGTGCGTTGCGGTCAGGGTCGTTGCCGCAGACCACTTCGTGCAGCGCGCGGTCCCAGCGCTCGTAGAGGCGCCTCCCGAACGCATTCACGTCGTCGAGGTCGCCCATCCAGACCTCGTTGTATCTCACGTCGGGGTCAAAGCTCCCAGCAGCGGCGGGATGTCGGGTCAGGGCAAGGGCGCGGATGCCCAGCTCCGCGAACAGCTCATCCTCCGGTTCGGTGAGCAGAGCGGTTACGACACGCTCGGCCTCCCGACGTGCCTGGGTCAGCTTGAGCTCGGTCATGTTGGGGGTTCCTTCGTCGGTCGTTCACGCTCGGATCAGGCGCGGTAGACCGCGACCGCCACTGTGATGCCCGCGCCGGCGGACACGAACAGTGTCGTGCTCCCGGCCTCGAGTCCCACCGACTCGAGCGCCGCGGCGGGAGCGGCCGTGTGCGCTCCGCCCAGGCCGTCGGCAGGCGACGCGACTCGCTCGGTGGGCACACCCAGACGTGCGGCCAAGCCGTCGGCGAACTCCGGGACGGACGGTGTGGCGATAAGCAGGTCGATCTCGCCGAGATCGAGCGCCTGCGCTTGCGCCAGTGCGCGGACGGTCGACTCGGCGCAATCGAGTGTCCGGCCAACGTAGGACTCGGCGATCTCGACCGTGAGGATGTTCCGGCCCCGGCCTGCGAGCCCACTCCGAACGTCGTCCTGCCAGTCCACGGTGCTCTGAAACAGCGCAGCGAACTCGGGGAAGGTGGCGAACCGGAACGCTGTGAAGCCGGCGCGCGAGTCGTCCGCGCTCAACAAGACTGCGCCGCCGACGCCGGGAAAACGAAATCCTTCCGAGATGCCGGGTTCCGGATCCATGTCGCTCGCGACCACCATCCCGAGCTGGACCGTCCCTGATGCCAACATGCCGTCCACCAGGTGGATGCCGGTCAAGAGGCCGCAGGCGCCGTTGTAGACGTCGAACGAGAACGTTCCGTGGCCCGCCACTGCCGGGTGGCCCAGGTTCGCGCCGATGTCCTCCTGAATCAACGACGCGAACGCCGGTTCACTGAGGATCTTGTCGTGGTACACGCCCGCGTTGATCAGCAGGTCCAGCTCCCCGGCGGTCCGGTTCGCGCGCTCCAGGCACGAGCGGGCTGCGGCGTCGGCAAGCTCCAGTGCGCCGGGGCTCAACGACCGCTGGTGCGCGGCGGCGGTCGCCGTCGCGCTCGCCTCAATGATCGTGCCCATAGCGTTCTACCAGCTGATCGACCTTGAAGATCACGATTCCCACCTCGAGCCCCGAAGCGATAGAGAGCAAGAGGACTCGGTCTTGCGGGGCGAAGCGGCCCTCCCTGAGGTACTTCCACAAGGCGACGAAATGTGTCGTGGAGGATGTGTTGCCGAACTCATCGACGGTCACGACCACGTGCTTCGGCGCGCCACCCATGCTCTCGGAGAACTCCTTCACGCCTTTCTTGATCGCGCGTGCGGAGGTCTGATGGGGGATGAAGTAGTCGATCTCGTCGAACCGGAGCCCGGCCTGATCGAGCGCCTCGCGCAGCATCGGCACCGTGTCCTCGATCCCGACCTCCTGAAGCGTCCTGGCGTCGCTGTACATCGCGGCTCCGCGCCCGACCTTCGCCGGGAACGCCAGACACAGACGGCTATGCTCGGCCAAGGTCGTGAAACCAGCCACCTCGATCCCGAGCGCGCCCTCCGGCGCCCGCTCGAGGATCGCCGCCGCGCCGGCGTCGCCGACCGTCAGCGAGGCCAGCTGGTCGTCCATCATCGTGCGGACTTCACGTGCGGCATTGACACCCAGTTGTGAGATGTACTCGCCGCTGACGACCATGCCGCGCCGGATCCGGCCCAGGCGGATCATGTCGTTGAGAATGAACACGCCGGTCATCATGCCCGCGCAGGCATTCGAGATGTCAAAGCTCATCGCCTGCCGAGCGCCCAGCGCCTCCTTGACCAACACACTCACCGGCGGATCGAGCTGCCAGCGCAGACCACCTACGTAGTGGCTGATGCTCGACACAATCAGCATGTCGAGGTCCTCCGCCGCACAGTTCGCGTAGGCCAGAGCGTCCCGCGCCGCGTCGAGCGCGAGCGTGTACGAGTCCTCGCCCTCGCCGACGATCCGACGCTCGTGGACACCCGTCAGCCGCTCGAGATCAATGCCGGTTGCGTATTTCGTGCTCGCCATCAGTTCCTCGCTGGTCATGCGACGCTCCGGAACCGAGGCGCCGATACCGACCAAGCGGCTCGTGTAAGGCCCACCGCGGGGCGAGCCGTCCGCGCCACCCTCCAACGCCATCCAATGTTCACCGCTCGTAGCCGGCACGCCGCCCACCTCCATTCACCCTAAACGTCAGCCGCAGAGTCGAAAGCCCCGGCCGGACTGCAACCCGACCACGCGATCGGGGTTCGGCACCCGGCTCGCCAATTGGCGATCGGGATGGACGAGGTGTTCGACGCAATGATGGTGTCGCCATTGACGACGCCTCCGAGCGCTTCCATGAGCTCGATCTTGAGCTCGACAACCTCGGGTACCGCCTCGACCACCAGCTCAGCACCGGACAGGTCGCTCAGGTCGCTCGTCAGGGTCACTCTCGCGAGCGCCGAATCCCGGTCGGCGGCGTCGAGCTTGCCCCGTTGGACCGCGCGATCCATCGAGCTCTCGAGCCGCTGCCGGGCGCCGTCAAGATACTCCGGCAGCTCCCGGACGACGACGTCCATCCCGGCCACCGCCGCGACTTCGGCGATGCCGGCGCCCATGAAGCCACCGCCCACGACGCCGATCGAACCGATTGCCTCAGACATGTATGACCGCTGGCCCGGTGCAGTCGCGCTCACGCACCGGAGCCGTTCCTGGCTGCGGTGATCGGGATGCCTCGGTCGGTTTCGGGCGCGGGGACCATCGGGCCCTCGCCGGCGGAGGGGTCGATGATCCCCGCCTCCAGCCAGGTGTGCCGGCCGTTGAGGACGTTGAGCGCGAGGCGGTGGTTGGCCTCGTCGGCGTTGGTCCACAAGTCGTGGAACAGTCGCTCGGCGCGGAGCTGGGCCTGGTTGCAGAATGCCTCGGCGAGCTCTTGGGTCTCGGCCGCTCGTTCGGGATGCTCGCCGATCGCGGTCTGGGCGTAGACGACGGCCGCGGCCATCGCGAACAGCTCGGCTCCGATGTCCACGAGCCGTCCGAGGAACGCTCCGTGGGCCTCGGTGCCGGCCTGCCAGCGGGCCATGCCGTAGAAGGTGGAGCGGGCGAGTTTGCGGCTGGCGCGCTCGACGTAGCGCATCTGCCCGGCCAGCTTGCCGTAGTTGGCGTAGGACTGGGGGGCTTGGCCGCGGCCGACGGCCAGCTTGGGATACCAGGTGGCGTAGAACGCGCCGGCCTTGCCCAGCGCCTTGGCTTTCTTCTCGAGCGGGAGGTCGGGCTCCATCAGGTCCCCGGCCACGTGGAGGTGCTGATCCATCGCTTCGCGGGCGATGATCAGGTGCATGATCTCGGTGGAGCCCTCGAAGATGCGGTTCACGCGCATGTCGCGCATGACCTGCTCGACCGGCACGCCCCGCAGCCCGCGGGCCTGGAGGGACCGGGCGGTCTCGTAGCCGCGGCCGCCGCACACCTGCATCAGCTCGTCGATGACCCGCCAGCCCATCTCCGAGCCGTAGAGCTTGGCGATCGCGGCCTCGATCCGCACGTCGTTGCGCTTCTCGTCCGCCAGCCGGCTGGCCACGTCGAGCATGGCCTCAAGACCGAACGCGGTCGCGGCGATGAACGCGATGCGTTGCGCCACCTCGTCGTGCTCGCCGATCGGCTTGCCCCACTGGACGCGCTGGCTGGCGAACTCGCGGGCGATCTTCGTCGCCCACTTGGCCACCCCGGCGCAGATCGCCGGCAGCGCCAGGCGGCCGGTGTTCAGCGTGGCCAGGGCGATCTTGAGCCCCAGGCCCTCGCGGCCGATCACATTCTCGGCCGGCACGTAGGCGTCGGTGTACCGGGTCTGGGAGTTCTCGATCCCGTGCAGCCCCATGAACTCGATGCGATGCTCCACGACCACCCCGTCGGTGGCGCTCGGGACGATGAACGCGGTGATGCCGCCCTTGTGACCCTCGCTGCGGGGCACCTTGGCCAGCACGACCAGGACATCGGCCACGGTGCCGTTGGTCGTCCACAGCTTACGGCCATTGAGCAGGTAGCCCGCGCCGTCCTCGGTGGGGGTCGCGGTCGTGGTCACCCGGGCCGGGTCAGAGCCCACGCCGGGCTCGGTCAGCGCGAACGCCGACAGGTGCGTCGTGGCGACCTTCGGCAGCCACTCCTGCTTCTGCTCCTCTGAGCCGAACAGCAACAAAGGCTGCGCGAGCCCGATCGACTGGTGCGCGGAGAGCAACGTCGAGAGGCTCGAGTGCCAGGTCCCGGTCAGCATCATCGCGCGGTTGTAATACACCTGCGAGAGCCCGAGGCCGCCGTACTGCTCGGGCACCTTCATGCCAAACGCGCCCAGCCGCTTAAAGCCCTCAATCACCGCGTCAGGGATCCTGCCCTCGCGCTCGATCAGCTGCGGATCGACCTCCTCCTGCAGAAACGCGCCGACAGCCGCCAAGAACCGCTCACCCTTCTCGACCGTCTCAGCCGACAGAACCGGCTGCGGAGAAATCAGCTCAGGCCGGAAATGGCCGAGATACAGCTCCTTACCGAAGCTCGGCAGCTCCCAATCCTTCTCCCGAGCCGCCTCCGAAATCGCCCGAGCCTCCTTATAGCCAGTATCAGCGGCCATACATCACCATCCCCTTCCATTATCGGTCGTGCGGTGTGCTGAACACAAGCGTCCTGCCGAGCCAAGAGATGAGGTCGGCGGTCGCCATATCCGCCGAGCACCCCACCATGCCGATCGCTGCTTGCTTACTCGCGGCATCCATGCAGTGACCGTACAGCGCCCTCTGCGGGCGGTAATCCGTTACGTCTCGCTACCGCGGTCAGTAGTTAGCCGCTGAACTCAGAACATCGCGGAGGTCGATGATGAACCTGGTCCTAGGCTAAACGGCGCGTGACACACTCCAGCGACAGAAGCGAAATCGCACGCGACCGAGACAGAGAACGGGCGAAAACCTGGCAAACGTACCGGCCCGGCAGAGCCGTGTGATGCCGGCTCGGGCTGCGCGGGCGCAAACGCCGTTGGTTCGGGACGTGCTGTTGCGTGATGGGTTGACGTTGCGGCTGCAGTCTCCGACGCCCGCGGATTACGACGACATCAGAGCGTTCTACGATGGCCTGTCGCCGGAGAGCCGGTACTTGCGTTTCCATGGATGATGACCAGGGGCGTGGGATTGGGACGCGGATGCTCGAGCAACTCGCGGAGATCGCGGCAGGCCGTGGGATTCACCGTTTCGATGCGGAGGTGATGGCCAGCAATCGGCCGATGATGCGCGTGTTCGCGCACGGCGGCTTCGCCGTGCGGCGTCGGGGTTCGTCTGGCGAGGTGACGGTGTCGCTGGACATCACACCGACGGAGGCAGTGCAGGAGCGGATCGACGAGCGCGACCATGTCGCCTCGATCGCGTCGTTGCGGCCGATCCTCGCGCCCGCGTCGGTCGCCGTCGTCGGCGCTGCGGCCACGCCGGGCAATGTCGGTTGGGCGGTGCTGGCGAACATCATCGAGGGCGGCTTTGCGGGCGTCGTGACACCAGTCAACCGGGGCCGTGGGGTGGTGTGCTCGATGCGCGCCGCGCGCAGCCTCGCCGAGTTGGAGGCCGCTCCGGAGCTCGTGATCATGGCCGTCGCGGGCGATCAGGTGCTCGAGTTCGCCGCCGAGGCGGCCAGTATGGGAGTACGTGCGTTGCTCGTCCTCCCACCGGGCTCTGCGCATGAAGGCGAGCCGTCTGTGGTGCGAGAGGAGCGGCTGCTGGAGATCGTTCGGGGCGCGGGGTTGCGGATGGTCGGGCCGGGCTCTTTGGGGGTGCGGAACACCGCCGCCGAGGTCAGCCTGAACGCCACGTTCACGGGGGCCAGTGTGCGCGCCGGGGCTCTGGCGATCGGGTCGCCGTCAGGCGCGGTCGGGATCGCGCTGCTCGGTCATGCGGCGGCTCGCCGGCTGGGGGTCTCGATGTTCGTCTCGCTCGGCCACCGCGCCGACGTCTCGACCAATGACCTGCTCGAATCCTGGGAGCAGGACGAGCGGACGGCCGCGGTGATGCTGTATGTGGAGTCGTTCGGCAATCCTGAGCGGTTCACGCGGATCGCTGGGCGCGTGTCGCGGAGCAAGCCGATCCTCGTTGTCAAGGGGCGCCGGCGGGCCGAGCGCGTGCTCAGCGAAGCGCGCTCGCACACGGCGGCGGCGCTGCGCGGCGACGCGGTCATCGATGCGGTTTTGCATCAAGCCGGGGTGCTGCGGTTCCACGGCGGCGAGCAGCTGTTCGACGCCGCCGAGTTCTTCGAGCGCCAGCCGCTGCCGCGCGGACGGCGGATCGGGATCGTGAGCAACTCTGCGGGTGTGGCGACGCTGGCCGCCGACGCGTGCGCGCCGCGCGGACTTGAGCTCGCAGAGAGTCCGGCGAAGGGCGAAATCCCATGCTCCTGGGGATCAGCGCCGGACCGGACCAATACGCTGCCAGCATCCGCGGGCTGCTCGACGATCCCGGCATCGATGCGCTGATGGTCTTCTACATCGAGTTTTACGAGGGCGACCCGGAGGCCGTGCTGCGAGCGATCTCCGCAGTCTGCGAGGGGCAGCCCAAGCCGGTGGTGGCCTCGGTGCTGCGGTCCGACGGCCGGTTGCCCGCGCGGACTGGCCTTGGTGTGCCGAACTACCGGTTCCCCGAATCGTGTCCCGCCGTGCTCGCACGCGCGGCCGAACGCCGCGAATGGCTATCGCGCCCGCTCGGCGAGCCCCCGCACTACCCCGACCTCGACGGGCCGGGGGCGCGCATGATCATCGCTTCATTTCTTGATCGACAGCCCGCGGGCGGCTGGCTCTCGCTCGCCGAGGCGGAAGCCCTGCTGGCCACGCACGGGATCCCGGTGGCCGCCTCCCATCACTGCCTCGATATCGAGCGCGCCGTTGGCGTCGCGGCGGAAATCGGCGCTCCGATCGCGCTGAAGGCGAACTTTGCCGCTCCGACGCACGCGAGCGACATCGACGCCGTACTGCTCGGGTTAGAGGGCGAGCCGGCGGTGCAATCCGGTTGGCGCGAGCTCGAACGACGGGTGCAGGCGGCCGGACGGGAATGGACCGGAGCGATCCTCCAGCGCCAGATCGCCCCCGGCGGGGCCGACGCGCTGGTCGGGGCGGTCAGCGATCCTGATCTGGGCCCGGTGCTCGCGGTCGGCCTCGGAGGTCGCCAGGCCGGCCTCAGCCGCGGGGCTGCGTTCCGCCTGCTGCCGACAACCGACGCGGAAGCCGACGAGCTGATCGACTCCGCCGAGGGGATCGCCACTCAGCTGGACGGGTTCCGCGGCAGCGCTCTGCTCGATCGCCAAGCGCTGCGCGAGCTGATCCTGCGCTTTGCCCTCCTCCTCCGCGAGGCCCCAGAGGTGGTCGAAGCTGACCTCAACTCCGTTCGCTGCATGACCGACGGCTGCGTCGTGCTCGACATGCAATTGCGCCTCGAGCACCGCCGCAGGGCCGACCGGGCCAAGACGTGGTGATTACATGTTGAGTCCGCCGTCGACATCCCAGATCTGTCCGGTGATGTAGCCGGAGGCGTCTTGGGCGAGGAAGGCCGCGACGCGTGCGATTTCTTCTGGGTGTCCGGGTCGGTGCATCGGGATCTTCTCGACGATGTCGGCCAGGATGAAGGGTGGGATGGTGGCGATCATGTCGGTTTCGGTCAGTCCGGCGGCGATGCAGTTGACGGTGACCCCGATTCCGTGTTCGAGCTTGCCGGCCAGGCGGAGTGTGAGCGCTGACTCTTTGGCGAGTGTCTTGGTCAGTCCGAACATGCCTGCTTTCGCGGCTGAGTAGTTGACCTGGCCGATGTTGCCCATTTCGCCGGTGACCGATGAGATGTTGATGATCCGTCCAGAGCCTCGCCCGAGCATGTGCGCGAGTGCTGGCTTGGCCATGTAGAAGGCGCCCGATAGGTCGACTTGGACGACCTTGTCCCAGTCGGCGGCGGACAGCTTCAGGAATGCCTTGTCGACGGTGATGCCTGCGTTGTTGATCAGGATGTCGAGCCGGCCGTGCTGGTCGATCACGTCCTTGACCACGCGCACGCAGTCCTCGGCGTCGCCGATGTTGCCCTGATGCAGCGACAGCGTGCCTTTGTCCGCCTCGACCGACTGTCGTAGCTCGTCGGCGCGCGCCTGATTTGAGGAGTAGCCGGCGGCGACGACGGCGCCGTCGGCGGCGAGCGCGCGGCAGATCGCCGCGCCGATCCCGCGGGTGCCTCCGGTGACCAGCGCGACGCGTCCGGTGAGATCGCGGTCACGCGCAGCGCCCTGGGTCTGAGAGCCTGTGGTTGCCATTGTTGTGCCGTCCTTTTTCGTTAGCTAGTGGGAGCCGTTGAGCCGCTCGACGATCATCGCTTGTCCCATCCCGCCCGCGACGCACATCGACTCGATCCCGAACCGGCCGTCCACCGAGTCGAGGTTGTTCAACAGGGTGCTCATGATCCGCGCGCCGGTCATCCCGAACGGGTGCCCCAGCGCGATCGCGCCGCCGTTGATGTTGAGCTTCTCGGGGTCGATCCCGAGCTCATCGCGGCAGGGCACCACCTGGGCGGCGAACGCCTCGTTCATCTCGACCACGTCGATGTCCTCGATCGTCAGGCCCGCCGTCTTGAGCGCCGCCCGGATCGCCGGGATCGGGCCGAGGCCCATGATCTCCGGACGTAGCCCCGCCACGGCGGAGGCCACGATCCGCGCCCGCGGTGTGAGTCCCAGCTCACGGGCTCTCTCCTCGGACATCACCAGCACCGCAGCGGCACCGTCGTTCAACGGGCACGCGTTCCCTGCGGTCACGGTGCCGCCGGGCTTGAACGCGGGCTTGAGTTTCCCCAGCGTCGCTACGGTCGTGCCCTCGCGCGGCCCGTCATCCTGCGTGACCGTGTGCGCCGCCACGACATCGCCGCCGGCGTCGTGCACCTCGGGTATCTCCACACCCACGATCTCGCGATCGAAATGGCCTCGCTCGCGCGCTGCGCACGCCCGCTGCTGGGACAGCGCCGCCCACTCGTCCTGAGACTCGCGGGTCACCTGGCAGCGCTCCGCGACGTTCTCCGCCGTGAGCCCCATCGGGATATACACGTTGTACACCGCGCCGTTGGAACCATCGATCCGCGGGTTGGTCGCGGGCAGCGTCATCGCCGCGCCGCGCGAGACGCACTCCACCCCCGCCGCGATGTACTGATCGCCCTCACCCGCCCGGATCGCATGAAACGCCATCCGAATCGTCTGCAACGAAGACGCGCAAAAACGACTCACGGTGACCGCGGGAACATGATGATCGATACCGGCGAGCAACTGCGCGTTACGGGCAACGTTGTAGCCCTGCTCATGATCGGGAAAACCACAGCCCATCATGATGTCGTCCGTCTGCCCGAAATCCACCCCCGGGTTACGCTCCACCAGCGCCCGCAACGGAATCGCGGCCAGGTCATCCGCCCGAACATCCCTCAACGTCCCCTTAACCGCCCGCCCAATCGGCGTCCGGATCGCGTCAACAATGACCGCTTCAGGCATGACTCCTCCTCGCTAGGTGGCAAATCGACCGCGAACCACAACCAAACCGCGGCTGATCCTCGAGTCGACTACGACACTACGGGCCCGACCTCGACCTGCCATCGGTGGATCATCACGGCCACCATGCGTAGGAACTACCCGCTTACGGCTGGGGCTCTGGGGAGACTACGCAGCATCGGGGTTTTCCCGCGTGTGTGTGCGCGTTAGTGCGGATGGCACGGGCGCTGGGTGGTGGTTCGGTTGCCGGGAACCGTCGTACACCGCAAGGGAGCCGATGATGGCGATCGTTGATGCAACCATGTTTGAGGCGCCGGGCCGGTCGGGTAGTCCGGTTGGGCTGCAGGAGCGTTATGGGAATTTCATCGGCGGTGAGTGGGTCGCTCCGTCGACGGGTGAGTATCGGGAGAATTTGACGCCGTCGACCGGTGAGGCGTTTTGTCAGGTCGCGCATTCCGGTGCGACAGGACATCGAGCTGGCGTTGGATGCGGCGCATGCGGCGAAGGATGGGTGGGGTGCGCGTTCGCCGGCTGAGCGTGCGGCTGTTTTGAATGATGTGGCGGATGCGATCGAGGCGAATGTGGAGATGCTGGCGGTCGCGGAGAGCTATGAGAATGGTAAGCCGGTGCGTGAGACGTTGGCGGCGGATATTCCGTTGGCGGCCGATCATTTCCGGTATTTCGCGGCGGCGGTGCGGGCGGAGGAGGGGCGGATCTCCGAGATTGATGATCTGACCTACGCGTATCACTTCCAGGAGCCGTTGGGGGTGGTGGGTCAGATCATTCCGTTTAATTTTCCGATCTTGATGGCGGCGTGGAAGATCGCGCCGGCGTTGGCGGCGGGGAATTGCACGGTGATCAAGCCGGCGAGTCCGACGCCGTGGTCGTTGTTGAAGCTGGCTGAGGTGATTGGCGATGTCGTCCCGCCGGGGGTGTTGAACATTGTCAATGGTCCCGGGGCGGAGATCGGTAAGGCGTTGGCGTCGAACAAGCGGATCGCGAAGGTGGCGTTCACGGGCGAGACGGTGACCGGGCGGCTGATCATGAGCTACGCGGCGCAGAACCTGATTCCCTCGACCACTGAGCTGGGCGGGAAGTCGCCGAACATCTTCTTCGAGGACGTGATGGCGGCGGATGACGCGTTTCTGGATAAGGCGATCGAGGGACTGGTGCTGTACGCGTTCAACAAGGGCGAGGTGTGCACGTGTCCCTCGCGGGCGCTGATTCACGAGTCGATCTATGAGGAGTTCATGGAGCGCTGCCTGGTGCGGATCGCCGCGATCCGGCAGGGCGATCCGCTGGACCGCGAGACGATGATGGGACCGCAGGTGTCGATCGCGCAGTTGGAGAAGATCGAGAGCTATGTCAAGATCGGGCGCGAGGAGGGCGCGGAGGTGCTGATCGGCGGTAGCCGCCCCGAGGTGGCTGAGCAGCTGTCCGGCGGCTACTACTTCGAGCCCACCGTCCTGAAGGGCCACAACAAGATGCGGGTCTTCCAGGAGGAGATCTTCGGGCCGGTGCTCGCGGTGACGACCTTCCGCGACGAGCAGGAGGCGCTGGAGATCGCCAACGACACGCTGTACGGGCTCGGCGCCGGCGTGTGGACGCGTGACGGCAGCCGCGCGTTCCGGATGGGCCGCGCGATCAAGGCCGGTCGCGTGTGGACCAACTGTTATCACCAGTACCCGGCGCACGCGGCGTTCGGCGGCTACAAGAGCTCGGGCGTGGGCCGCGAGAACCATCGCATGATGCTCGAGCACTACAGCCAGACCAAATGCCTGCTGGTCAGCTATGACCAAAACCCGATGGGGTTCTTCTAGACATGCCAGCCCGCGGCGACATAGCTCCCCTCGTCCCGATCCACCCAGCACGACCTGACAAAGCCGATTCCCTGAAAGAAGAAGGAAACGCATGGCCACCACATCCGTCACCCAGTCCCAGAGCGCAGAGGTTCCACCCACGTCCTACCGCGCCGCGGTCGTGCATGAGTTCGGCAGCCCGCTGAGCGTCGAGCAGGTCCCGATGCCCGAGCTGCAGCCCGGGCAGGTGCGGGTCAAGGTCGAGGTGTGCGGCCTGTGCCACACCGACATTCACGCCGCGGGCGGCGACTGGCCGATCAAGCCCTCCCCGCCGTTCATCCCCGGCCACGAGGGCGTCGGGATCGTCACCGAGCTCGGGCTGGGCGTCAGCGAAGTCGCGGTCGGTGACCGCGTCGCGATGCCCTGGCTCGGCTACGCGTGCGGCTACTGTGACTACTGCGTGTCCGGCTGGGAGACGCTGTGCCACGAGCAGCAGATGATGGGGTACACGATCAACGGCAGCTTCGGGGAGTACGCCGTCGCCTACGCCCGCTACGTCGTGAAGGTTCCCGACGGGGTTGACCCGTTCGACGCCGCGCCGCTCACCTGCGCGGGAGTGACCACGTATAAGGCGGTCAAGGTCGCCGGCACCCGCTCCGCGGATTTCGTTGCCGTGTTCGGCGTCGGCGGTCTGGGTCACCTGGCGATCCAGTACGCGGCGATCGCCGGAGGGCGGGTCGTCGCGGTCGACATCATCGATGAGAAGCTCGACCTCGCGCGTGAGCTCGGCGCCGAGTTCACCATCAACGCCGCCAAAGAGGACCCAGTCGAGGCGATTCAGCGACTCGGCGGGGTCAACCAGGCGATCGCGCTGGCCGTCTCGCCCCGCGCGTTCGAGCAGGCCTATGGCTCGCTGCGGCGCGGCGGCACGCTCGTGTTCGTCGCCCTGCCCGCGGATAACGAGATCACCCTCCCGATCTTCGAGACCGTGCTCAACGGGATCACCATCGTCGGCTCGATCGTCGGCACACGAAAGGATCTCCGCGAGGTGTTCGCACTGCACGCCGCCGGCAAGACAACCGTGATCCGCGAAACCCGACCGCTCGACCAGGTCAACCAGGCGATCGCCGACGTCGAAGCCGGCCGAGTGGCCGCCCGAATCGTGCTCGACGCCCTAGGTGGTCGCCGCCGTACATACGCTCGCTTGCGCGCGGCACCCAGCGTGAGGTATCCATTGGTCGGGAAAGTGGCGCTGGTCACCGGGGCGATGCGCGGGATCGGGCTGGAGACCGCGCGGGCGCTGCATCAACGCGGTGTGGCGGTCGCGCTGGTTGATCTGTCCGCGCAGGACGCCGCGGCGGCGGCGGCGACGATCGGCGGGGATCGGGTCGTCGGCCTGGGCGCTGACGTTCGCGACGAGGACGCTCTCAGGGACGCCGTGGCGGCGACCGTCGAGCGTTTCGGCGGCCTCGATCTCGCCGTGGCCAACGCGGGCATCGCGCCGGCGCCGGCGACCATGCTGGGCATGGACAGCGCCCTATTCGACCGCGTGATCGACGTCAATCTGGGCGGCGTGATCAAGACCGTGCGTGCCTGCCTGCCGCAGATCGTGCAGCGGCGGGGACACGTCGTGCTCGTCGCGTCGATCTACGCGTTCACCAACGGCGTGCTCCACTCGCCCTATGCCGCCGCGAAAGCCGGGGTGGAACAGCTGGGCCGCGCGCTGCGCGTCGAACTGACGCCGTATGGCGCGAGCGCCAGCGTGGCCTACTTTGGCTTCGTCGACACCAAGATGGTCGCGGACGCCTACGAGGACCCGATCACCCAGCAGCTCGACAAATCGATCCCGCGTCCGCTGCGCAAGCAGATCCCCCCGTCGACGGCCGCCCGCGCCATCGTGCGCGGCATCGAGACGCGCCGGGCCCACATCATCGCCCCCCGCCGCTGGGGCGTGCTGTCAACCCTCCGCGGCGTCATCGGGCCCACGGGCGACGCCGCGATGCGCCACGAGGCAAACATCCAGAACGCCATCCGCACAGCTGACGCACGCGCCAACCTCGGCGCGCTGACGTCGTCCTGACTATCCCTGGCCGCTGAGGGCCGGGCTGAGGAGGTATCGCTCGTAGAGCTCGATGGCCTGGATCAGGGTGCGCGTACCGAGGTAGCGATGGCGCACGCTCTCCTTCGCGCTGAGCCCCAGGGCCTCGGCGCCGGGCCGGGTCGTTCAGCAGCGCGCGGACCGCGGCGCCGTAGGCGGCGAGGTCGAGCGGATCCTCGAGCAGGATGCCCGTCTCGCCGTCGGCGATCTGGTCCTGGATCCCCCCGATCCGGCTGGCCACGACCGGGCGGGCCTTCCACATCGCCTCGGCCACGGTGAGCCCGAAGCCCTCAGCCAGGCTCTTCTGGACAACGACGTCGGCGCGACGCTGCAGCGCGTTGACGATCGCGGCGTTCTCCTCGACGTCGATCATCGGCAGCGCGACCAGATGCACGCGCTCGGCGATCTCATCGGGCATCTGCTCGTACTCGGCGATCGCCTGGGCCAGCACCTGGCCGCCCTCTGGGTCGTCGGTCACTGACTCGACAGCCGGCCCGGCGTACACGAGGTGCGCGTCGGGCACCAGCGGCGCGACGTGCTGGGCGAAGCCGCGGATCACCCCGATCGGGTCCTTGAGCGCGTCCCAGCGCGAGACCTGGACGACGACGCGGTCAGTGCAGCGCAGCGGGCGCCGCTCCCAGCGCTGAGCGGCGCGGTCGACGCGGCCTGGGCTGCCGTCCAAGCGCGTGAAGGTCGGGCGGGCGGCCGCGCTGCCTTCGTTGAGCCCGGCGACGGTGAGGATCGAGAGCACACGCTCGCGGTCGAGCTCCTGATTCTTGGGCGAGAAGGCGTCGATCGAAGGCGGGATGATCGTGACCTTCTCCTTATCCAGCCCCTCCCACTCAAAGGCCTCCCGCGAGAACACGTGGGCGTCCGCTTCGCGGACGTAGGGGATCAGGAATTCCCAGGCCTGACGCGCCAGCGGGTCAGGCCGGTCGAGGCCCACGTGACAGCGCCAGACCGTCGGACAGCCGATGTCAGCGATCGCCGGGATCAGGCCGGCCGGCTGCGGGTCGTGGATGATCACCACGTCCTCGGGCTTGATCAGCTCCCGGAACTCGGCCGCATTGCGCTCGGTCACCTCGTCAAACACGCGGCGGGCGTCCTCATCGAGGGCTCCGCCGTCGCCCGCCGAGCCGTGCAAGAAATTGTGGATCCGTTTGGTGAGCACGAAGAAGTCCTCGTTGCCCCCCATCACCACCCAGCGCGCGTCGATGCCGGCCCCGCGCGCGTAGGCGAGCAGCGAGACGAGCATCTCGGCCACGCCACCGCCGCGGGCGGTCGAGTTGACGTTCCACACCACGCGCCCGTCGGACGCCTCGCGGCCTCGCTCGCACGATGCGCAGCAAGCGCTCGTAGTCCGCAGGCGGGAGCACCGAGCCGAAGCGCTCCAAGTTGAGTGCACCGACGGGCACGGGGGAGAGACAGGCCATCGTCTCAGCGGCCTCGGCCGGCGGGCCCCTGCGCGCTCATGCGCCCGCTCGCGCGGCCAGCCGCCAGACCGCGCGCTTGGTCTCGTACTCCTGGGGCAGGACGTCGCCGATGGCCTCCACGGTGGCCAACCACGCGAGTGCGTCAGGGTAGTCACCGCCGGCCGCGGCGTCCACCGCGTAACCCAGGGTTTTGGCCACCGCAACCGCGTGCTTGGAACCGACTCCCTCAGGGGATTCGAACCGGCGCCCGGCTGGGCGCCCGACAGACTGATCGGCTGCTCCGACGAAATGATCCATACGCTCTTTCTCCCAACCGCGCGCGAATGCGCGCAAAACCACCAGGACAACAAAACCACACCGGCCGCGGGTTGGAGCCGGGACCACAAGCGCCCGCCGAAGTGTGGAGCGGGCTAACACCAACCATACACCCGGACGCAAACGTTGGACTGCCCGGGGGTCCACAGGGGACAGGTTCGGTGGTCAGGGTGCCTGCTGAGTGGGGGCGAGACCCGGCGTGCTTGAACATGCGATCGCTCCGAGGAACGGAAATCACCTGGTTAACTGCCCAACCGACGGGCTCTCAGGGGCGCTTGGCTATTCCCGAGCTCCCAGCTGGGGAACATCCCGATCGACATTTCAGACGGCTCCGTTGGGTCATTAACCAGGCGGATTGGGGTCGGAGACCCCGTCAGGCGTGAGATCGGGCGTCGCGGTGTCAGTTCCGGGACCGTGACCGGCTGAGCGCCGCGCGCGCGACGGGCGCGACGCTGATTGCGCTTGCGCAGATCGTCAAACAGCCGTAACTGCCGCTTCTCAGCCGCGCCGACGGCGGCTTCTCTGCTGCTCTTGGGACCCATACGATCACCGTACAGCGCACCATGGCGCAGTAATCCGTTACGGTCTCGGTCACCTCGGTCAGTAGTCTGCCGCTCACTCGGCTTGTTGCAGGCCGCCTGCGCCGCGGCGACGCGCGCGATCGGCACGCGAAACGGCGAGCAGCTGACGTCGTCCAGGCCGGGCCGAGTCGGGGGCGCCACCGCCGGCGTGCACTCACACCCGCGGGAGGTCAAGCTGCTGCGACGAAGCTCGGCTCCATCCGTGGTGAGTACGTTCCCGAGCGCGCCGACGAGTTCAGCTTCGCGCGGTGGTAGTACGCCCGCTGGGCGGCCTCGAGGTTCTCCGGCTTGCCGCCCCACGCCTTCAGCGCGGGCGCCTGCAGCGCGCGACCGTACGAGAACGACAGCTCCCACGGATGCGGGCCCTTCGCGTTCATCGCGTTCAGGTGCGCAGTCGCATCTTCGTCGGACTGTCCGCCGGACAGGAAGACGATGCCCGGTACGGCGGCCGGCACGTGCTCCGTAGAAACATCTGACGGTCCAGTCCGCGACCGCCTGCTGGCCGGCCCGGTCGGACGCCTGGTATCCGGACAGCACCATGTTCGGCTTCAGCAGCGTGCCGAACAGGTCGACGCGCTGGTCTGCGGAGCTCCGTGTAGAGCGCGTCGAGCACGCGCGAGGTGACGTGGTAGCTGCGCTCGATCGTGTGCGTGCCATCCTGGAGCACCTCGGGCTCCACGATCGGAACGATCCCGGCCTCCTGGCACAGCGCCGCGTAGCGTGCCAGTGCGTGAGCGTTGGTCCAGATGCAGTTCTCGCTCGGCAACTCGTCGGTGATCGAGTAGGTCGCACGCCACTTGGCGAACCGTGCGCCCAGCCCGCGGTACTCGTCGAGCCGCGCGCGCAGCCCGTCGAGGCCTTCGGTGATGGTTTCCCGGTCGGCCGACGCGAGCGGCTTCGCGCCCAGGTCGACCTTGATGCCCGGCATGATTCCCTTCGCCGCCAGCAGCTCGGGGAACGGCGTCCCATCCGTGGCCGACTGCCGGATCGTCTCATCGAACAGGATGACCCCGCTGATGTACGCCTCCGCGCCCGGCGTCGTAAACAGCATCTCGCGATAGGCACGCCGATGTTCCTCGGTCGATTCGACGCCAATCGGGGCAAAGCGCTTTTTGATCGTGCCGCCGCTCTCATCCGCGGCGAGGAATCCCTTCCCCGGGGCAACGAGCGCCCTTGCTGTCTGGTCCAGCTGGCGGTGGGTCATGCTCTGCCTCTCGTTCGGAGGGATGGCGCTTACGCCGGTGCGGTGACGGGTGCGAGGACTCGTTGGGCGAGGTCGACGAGGCGGCTGGAGTAGCCCCACTCGTTGTCGTACCACGCCACCACCTTGACCTGGGTGCCGTCGATGACGCTGGTCAGTGGCGCGTCGAAGATCGAGGAGTAGGACGATTTGACGATGTCGGAGGAGACGATCGGGTCCTGGTTGTAGGCGAGGATGCCGGCGAGCGCGCCGTGGTCGGCGAGTCGCTCGAAGGCGCCGTTGATCTCGTCTCGGCTGGTCTCGCGCTGGGTCTCGATGGTCAGGTCGACCAGCGATCCGGTCGGCATCGGCACTCGCACGGCATAGCCGTTGAGCCGGCCGGCGAGCTCGGGGATGACCAGGCCCAGCGCCTTGGCGGCACCGGTCGAGGTGGGGATGAGGTTGATCGCGGCCGAGCGCGCGCGGCGCAGGTCGGAGTGCGGCCCGTCGAGCAGGTTCTGGTCAGAGGTGTAGGCGTGCACCGTGGTCATCAGGCCGTGCTTGATCCCGACGGTGTCGTGGAGCACCTTGGCCACCGGCGCGAGGCAGTTGGTCGTGCAGGACGCGTTGGAGATGACGTGGTGGCGCTCGGGGTCGTAGACCTGGTCGAAGTTGACTCCGATCACGACGGTCGCGTCTGGCGGCTCCTCGCCCTTGGCCGGGGCGGAGATGATCACCTTGCGCGCGCCGGCCTCCAGGTGCTGGGCGGCGGCGGCCCGGGTGCGAAACCGTCCGGTTGACTCGATCACGACGTCGACGCCCAGCTCGGCCCACGGAAGCGCGGTCGGATCGGTCTCGGCCAGCGCCTGGATGTGGGTGCCGTCGACCGAGATGCCGCCAGACTCCTCCACGACTGTGGCGGGAAACCGTCCGAACACGGAGTCGTACTTGAGCAGGAGCGCCAGCGTGGAAGCGGGAACGAGATCGTTGATCGCGACCACTTCGATGTCTGCGTGCTGGTCGTAGGCGGCGTGCAGGAAGCTGCGGCCGACCCGGCCGAATCCGTTGATCGCTACACGTGTGGACATCAGATAACGCTCCCTGTTTCGTTTGTTGGTGATTCGTCGCTCACGTCCAGTGCTCAGCAAACGACGCTCACGTCAACCTACGTGCGGACGCCGCGGCCGTAATCCGGAGCAAGGCGCGATCCTCGTCCGTACTTTCCCCGCGGGCAGCGCCGATCGCTGGGCGTAGGAGCCGGACCGATCACGTTGTCGCCATCACGTCGCGGCCCGCGTAGCGAGCCCGATCCCCCAGCTCCTCCTCGATGCGCAGCAGCTGGTTGTACTTCGCCACCCGCTCGGAGCGCGCGGGCGCGCCGGTCTTGATCTGACCGACGCCGGTGGCCACCGCCAGGTCGGCGATGAACGTGTCCTCGGTTTCCCCCGAGCGGTGCGAGATCACGCAGCGATAGCCGGCGTCGCGGGCCATGGCAATCGTGTCCAGCGTCTCGGTCAGCGTTCCGATCTGGTTGAGCTTGATCAACACGCTGTTCGCGACCCCGCGCTCGATGCCCCGGCGGAGAATGTCGGGGTTGGTGACGAAGATGTCGTCACCGACCAGCTGGAGACGGTCACCGATCCGCTCGGTGAGCTGCTTCCACCCATCCCAATCGCCCTCGGCCAACCCATCCTCCAGGAACAGCAACGGGTAGCGATCCGCAATGTCCGCCCACAGCCCGATCATCTCCTCGCTCGACAATGATCGGCCTTCGCCGGCGAGCTCATAGCGGCCGTCGCGATACAGCTCGCTGGTGGCCGGGTCAAGGCAGATGGCGACGTCGTCACCGGGGCGATAGCCGGCCGCCTCGATCGCGTTGACCAGCAGTTCGAGTGGCTCCTCGTTCGAGCGCAGACCCGGGCGCAAAGCCACCCTCGTCACCGACACCTCCGGACAGCCCGCGCTGCGTGAGCTCGACTTTGAGCTGGTGGTAGACCTCGGCGCCGATCTGCAGCGCGTCAGCAAACGATCGGGCTCCCACCGGGGCGACCATGTACTCCTGAAAGTCAATCGGATTGTCCGCATGCATCCCGCCGTTGAGCACGTTCATCGCCGGGACGGGCAGCAGGTGGGCTCGATCTCCGCCGAGATACCGCCACAACGGCTCGCCCGCCGCCGCCGCGGCGGCGCGCGCGGCGGCCATCGACACGCCCAGCAGGGCATTGGCGCCCAGGCGAGATTTATCGTCCGTGCCGTCCAGCGCAATCAACGTTTCGTCGAGCCCGCGCTGGTCCGAGGCCTCGCGGCCGCGGAGCGCGTCGGCGATCTCGCCGTTGACATGGGCGACCGCTTTCATGACGCCCTTTCCGCCGAACGCTGCGCCGCCGTCGCGCAGCTCAAGCGCCTCACGCGTCCCGGTCGATGCACCCGATGGGACGGCCGCGCGTCCGCTCGCGCCGCCCGCGAGTCGCAGATCGACCTCCACGGTCGGGTTGCCGCGGCTGTCGAGGATCTGGCGGGCGTGGACGTCCGTGATTGCGCTCATGTTCGGTTCCCTCGTCTCGGTCGTAAGCGGTCGCCCAGCCAGCTTCGCTCAACACCGGGGTGTGGCCATCAGGTGTTTCCCGTACGTTTGGGTATTTTTTACGGATATCAGGCCGCTTGGCCGGGCGTCGGAGCGCGAGTATGCTGGCGCCGAGCGCGGCTCCCGAAGGTGGCGAGCCGCCGGAGAACATGAGCGCGCCCGACGATTCCCCGATGCGCCGTCTGCTGGACGTGGGGCGCGAACTGGTGGCTGACCTGGACGCCCGCACCGTCCAGGATCGGCTGCTTCAGGCTGCGCGGGAGCTCACCGGAGCGCGGTATGCGGCGCTGCGGGTGCTCGACGAGCCGCGGCCGGACGTCGCGCCGTTCTTGGCCATCGGCGTCGACGAGGCGACGCGACGGGCGATCGGCGAGCTACCGAGGGGCCGTGGGGTGCTGGGGGTTCTCAGTACCGGGCCGGGGCCGCTGCGCTTGCGCGACGTGGGTGAGCATCCGCTCAGCTACGGGTTTCCCCGCGGACATCCGACGATGGGCAGCTTCCTCGGGTTGCCCGTGATGATCCGGGGGCACGCGTGGGCAGACCTGTACCTGGCGGACAAGCAGGACGGAGCCGAGTTCACCGACGCGGATGAGGAGACGGCGGTGATCCTCGCGGGGTGGGCGGGGGCGGCGATCGACAACGCGCGCCGGTTTGAGAGCAGCGAACGTCGCCGCGAGCAGCTGGAGCGGGTGGTGCGGGGACTGGAGGCGACGCGGGACATCGCCATCGCCATCGGCGATGTGCCCGAGCTGGAACGGGTGCTCGAGCTGATCGTCAAACGGGGGCGGGCGCTGGTCGACGCTCACGCCGTGTTGATCATGATCCGCGACGGTCAGGACCTGGTGGTGGCCGCGAGCGCCGGGTACGCGAGCGACGCGCGGGGGTCTCGTCTGCCGATCGCTGACTCAACCTGGGGGCGGGTGCTGCTGCGCGGTCGCCCGGAGCGGATCGGCGACGCCGCCGCCCGGTTGCTCGTCGCCCCGTCGGAGCTCGGGGTGGCTGACGCCCGTAACGCGCTGCTGGTCCCGATGCTGCATCGGGGTGCCGGGGTGGGCGTGCTGGCCGCGTTTGACCGAGGGGACGACGCGGCGGCCTTCAGCGACGCCGACGAGCACCTGTTGCACACCTTCGCCGCCTCGGCAGCCAACGCCGTGGCGATCGCGCGCAGCGTGCAGGCCGACCGACTGCGCAGCTCGATCGCCGCTGCGGAGGCCGAGCGTGCGCGCTGGGCGCGCAAGTTGCACGACGAGACGTTGCAGATCCTCGGTGGCCTGCGCGTCCTGCTCTCGGGCACCCTGCGGCAAGCTGATCCGAGTCGCTCGGAGGCGGCGATCCGGGAAGCGGTGCAGGAAACCGAGCGGGGGATCGAGGGCCTGCGAGCGATCGTCTCCGAACTGCGCCCGGCGGCGCCGGAATAGCGCAGCTCACGGCTCGTCAGGCCGCGAGCAGTCCGTGCTGGAGCGCGTAGCGCACCACGTCCCGGCGCGTGCGCAGGCCGAGCTTTCGGTTGATGCGCTCCCGATGAGTCTCCACGGTGCGCGGCGAGAGGTGAAGCTCGTCGGCGACCTCCGCGCTCGTGTAGCCGAGCGCGATCAGCCTCACGACCTCGGTTTCGCGTTCGCTGAGCCGGCTCTCGGTGATCGAACGTCGCAGGGCGCCCAGGGTTGCCGCGACCCGCGGGCTCACGTAATGCAGGCCGCGCGCGGCGCGCCGTACGGCTTGCGGCAAGTCTTCGTCGGCCATCTCCTTAAGCACAAACCCGATCGCGCCGGCGTCAAGCGCCTGCTGGGCGAAAACGGGACTCTCCTCCATTGTCAGCACGACGATCTCGGTTCCCGGGACCTCCGCGCGCAGACGCCCGATCGCCTGGACGCTGGAGCCGTTCGGCAGGCCCAGATCGAGCACCAGCACGTGGGGGCGGTGCTCGCGCACGTGACGAGTCACCGTGTCGAGGTCGCCCGCTTCCGCGATCACCTCGAGATCCTGCTCGCTTTCCAGCAACAGCCGGAGGCTGCGACGCATCAGCGCATGGTCATCGGCGAGCACCACCCGGATCGGCGGCTCGACCTGCCGCAGAACCGGCCCGCCGGCCGGCTCCCGCCCAACGGCCGAGCCGGCCTGATCGCCCCCGATGGGTGCCTCAGCCTGATCCTGCGCGATGTGTAGACGAATCGATGTCATCGGCTCTCGTGCGGACGGTAGAGCGCCGCCGACCCACCGGCTTCAGAGGTAACCCGGATTCCCAGGTCGGGGAAGTACGGACCGCCGCGCCGGCCGCGACGGTGGTGTCGGAGCGCGATATGTGGGGCGCGGCCCTACGATTTCTGTGCTCGTGTCCGTAGTCAGGAGACCATGTGTTCACCAACGTCCTCGTCGGAGTCGACGGCCGGCCCGGTGGGCGCGATGCGATCGCGCTCGCCCGGCAGCTCGCTGAACCGCCACCGCGGCTCACCCTCACCCACGTCTACGGCGGCGCCTGGCTGATCGGGCGGGCGGCCGCGCTGATCCTGGCGGCCGGGGCCGACTCCTCCGAGGAGTTGCTCGGCCGGGAGGCAGCGGCCGCCGCGGTTCAGGCAGACCTGGTGAGCTGGCCCTCGCGGTCGGTCGGGCGCGGCCTGCACGAGCTGGTCGAGCTGAAGCAGATCGACCTGCTCGTCGTCGGCTCGGCCCGGCGGGGCATCGTGGAAACGGTGCTGACGGGCGACCATACGATCGCGTCGCTGAACGGGGCGTCGTGCGCGGTGGCGATCGCGCCCACCGGCTATGCGGAGCGCGAGCGCCGGCTCGACAAGCTGGGCGTCGGCGACGACGGCTCTGAGGAGAGCGAGCAGGCGCTGCAGGCGGCCCGCGCGCTCGCCGGCCGGCACGGATCGGCAATCAGCGCCCTATCGGTGGTCTCCTTGCAGAGCATCCCCAACGGCGATGCCAACCCCCCGGCAAACTGGACCGGAGTCACCGCGGGGGTGATCCAGGAAGAGCGGCGACGGCTGCAGAGCCTCGACGGCGTCGACGGCGACGCCGTCTATGGCGAGCCCGGCGACGAGCTGCTGCGCTTCGGCGAGCACGTCGACCTGCTGATCGTGGGCTCCCGCGGCTACGGGCCGGTCGGGCGCCTGTTCAACGGCAGCACCTCGACCTTCTTGGCGCGCCACGCCTCGTGCCCGCTCGCTCGTCCTGCCGCGCCGGGCCGCGCGCGCCTGAGTTCGGCGCTCGGACAGGTGCCTCGGGATAGTCGACGCGCGACGCCCACGTCGGCGTGAGCCGGACGTGGGCGTCGTGACGAGCGCTATCGAACTCCGGCCAGCCGCACGGTCACGCGGCGGGCACCGCGGTGCCTGTGGGCTTGGGCTCGAGCATCCGCTTTTCGACTGCGGTGCTGCGGGCGTGAGCGAAGCCGAATCCGACGAGCAGGAACATGATCGCGGCCAGGACAAACGAGACGATCGCGCCGACGAGCATGACCGAGCCGATCTTCGAGAACCCGTAGGCCTCCAGCAGGAGACCGCGGAGTGTCGTGCCCTGGAACGACGTCTGCTTCAGAGCCGTCAGACTGGTGTTCTTCGGGTTGGCGATCGCAGCCGCGCTGATCTTGGAGTAGACGCCGCCGTACGGCATCTCCGAGAGGTGGATCGCGATGAAATGGTCAGCATAGGCCTGCGCCTGCGCACCATTCAGCAGCTGCTGACCCGCGTACTGCGACACTGACGGAATCATCGCCGGGGTGATCCCGGTGCCCGCCTTGGCGTGCGCAAATGCCGCGGCCGGCGGGAAGTAGATCTGCTGCTGGGCGAGCTGGTTGCGGACGTTTGAGTTGACGTAGCTATGCCCCCAGAGAAGCAGGCCTCCGGCCACGACCAGGACGACCGCCAGGGCCAGGCCGCCGGCACTTGTAAGAACATCGAATACCTTGCGAGACATGCTGTTTCTCCCCTAACGAGTCGGATAGGCCTCGACGGGCCCCAGGCGATGAATGGTCGCGTCCAGAGGCCATGGCGCCATCGGCAGTCCGCCACAAGCACGCGCGGGGGAACTACCCGGTCAGATGCACTGATGCGGCTTGAAATCAGTTGACGGTCTTGGCGTCGGCGACCAGCTCACGCTCGGCCAGCGTCTCGTCGTCGTGGCCGAGCAGGCTCAACTTGACGCTGCTGGATCCGGCGTTGACGACCAGGATCCGCACCTTGGCCGCTCTAGTGACTCACGACACTAGCTCACGTCAGTCGCGAGTCTGGCTGGCGTCTGCGGGGCGCCGGGCCACGTCCAGTCCCGGACCTCACTCGGGTCGTCGCCGAACTCGCGCGTGTAGGCCCGGGCGCGCAGGCGGCGGTCGGCGATCTCCTGGCGCAGGCCGGCGGCTCGCTCGCGGAGGGTGGGGACCCGATCGATCACGTCCATCACCAGGTGGAAACGGTCGAGATCGTTGAGCATCACCATGTCGAACGGCGTCGTGGTGGTGCCCTCCTCCTTATACCCGCGCACGTGGATGTTGCTGTGGTTGCTGCGGTTATAGGTCAAGCGGTGAATGACGCCAGGGTAGCCGTGGTAGGCGAAGATCACCGGCTGGGTGGTGGTGAACAGCGCGTCGAAATCACGGTCGGAAAGCCCGTGGGGGTGTTCGGTGTCGGGCTCCAACCGCATCAGATCGACGACGTTGACCACCCGCACGCGCAACTCGGGCAAGTGTTCGCGCAGTATCGAGGCGGCGGCCACCGTCTCGAGCGTCGGCACGTCTCCGGCGCAGGCCAGGACGACGTCGGGCTCCTGGCCCGCGTCATTGGATGCCCACTCCCAGATGCCGATCCCTCGGGTGCAGTGGGCGACCGCCTCGTCCATGGTCAGATAGTCGAGCGCCGGCTGCTTTCCGGCCACGATCACGTTGACGTAATCGCGCGAGCGCAAGCAGTGGTCCCCGACCGACAGCAGGCAGTTGGCGTCGGGGGGGAGGTACACGCGGACGATCTCCGCCCGCTTGTTGACCACGTGGTCGATGAAGCCCGGGTCCTGATGCGAGAAGCCGTTGTGGTCCTGACGCCACACGTGCGAGGAGAGCAGGTAATTGAGCGACGCGATCGGGCGCCGCCAGGGGATCTCGCGCGTCACCTTCAGCCATTTGGCGTGCTGGTTGAACATCGCGTCGATGATGTGGATGAACGCCTCGTAGCAGTTGAACAACCCGTGACGGCCGGTCAGCAGGTAGCCCTCGAGCCAGCCCTGGCAGAGGTGCTCGCTCAACACCTCCATCACCCGGCCGTCGGGCGCGAGGTGATCGTCGCTGTCCAAGCGCTCGGCATCCCAGGCGCGGTTGGTGACCTCGAAGACGTCCGACAGCCGGTTCGACGCCGTCTCGTCGGGGCCCATGATCCGGAAGCGGTCGGGGTTGGCGCTGATCACGTCGCGGAGGAAGCCTCCGAGCACGCGTGTGGCCTCGCTCAGCGTGGCCGCGGGGGAGGGGACCTCGACCGCGTAGCGGCGGAAGTCGGGCAGCTCGAGCGCGCGCAGCAGCAGGCCACCGTTGGTGTGTGGGTTTGCCCCCATCCGCCGGTCGCCGCTCGGCGCCAGCGCGGCCAACTCGGGGCGCAGGGCGCCGCCGGCGTCGAACAACTGCTCGGGCTCGTATGAACGCAGCCACGACTCCAGCTGGGCCAGGTGAGCCGGGTTGTCGCGCACCGCGGACAGCGGCACCTGGTGTGAGCGGAACGACCCCTCGGCCGGCAGCCCGTCCACGACCTTGGGGCCGGTCCAGCCTTTGGGCGTGCGCAGCACGATCATCGGCCAACGCGGGCGCTCGAGCTCGCCATCCTCGCGGGCCTGGCGCTGGATCTCTGTGATGTCATCGATCACCAGCTCGAGCGTGTGCGCCATCAGCTCGTGCATGGCCTCGGGATCGGAGCCCTCGACGAAGTGAGGCGCATAGCCGTATCCCTCGAGCAGGCAGCGCAGCTCGTCATGGGGGATGCGCGCGAGCACGGTCGGGTTGGCGATCTTGTAGCCGTTCAGGTGGAGGATCGGCAGCACCGCACCGTCGAGCACCGGATTGAGGAACTTGTTCGAGTGCCAGCTTGTGGCGAGTGGGCCGGTCTCCGCCTCGCCGTCGCCGATCACGCACGCGACGAGCAGATCGGGGTTGTCAAACGCCGCGCCATAAGCGTGCACCAGGCTGTAGCCGAGCTCGCCGCCCTCGTTGATCGAGCCCGGGGTCTCGGGCGCGACGTGACTCGGGATCCCGCCGGGGAACGAGAACTGGCGAAACAGCCGTCGCAGGCCCTCCTCGTCGTGACCGATGGTCGGATACACCTCGGTGTAGGTGCCCTCGAGGTACGTGTTGGCCACCAGCCCCGGCCCGCCGTGCCCCGGCCCGGTGACATAGATGACGTTCAGATCGCGCTCGCGGATGACTCGATTGAGATGGGCGTAGACGAAGTTCAGCCCGGGGGTGGTGCCCCAGTGCCCGAGCAGACGCGGCTTGATGTGCTCGGGACGGAGCGGCTCGCGTAGCAGCGGGTTGTCGAGCAGGTAGATCTGGCCCACCGACAGGTAGTTGGCGGCTCGCCAGTAGGCGTCGATGAGTCGCAGCTGCTCAGACATCGGCCAGATCACCAGCGTACCTTGATCGCCCCGCTGCAGACATGACCGGGGTGTGAACGTCGCGAGCGGCGGGTGACCGCTGGTCGACCGTCCCGGGGACGGTTCTGTCGTGCGAGCGCTGGGGGCGATAGCGTAATTGGCATGCAGGAGCGGACTCCAGACGCCACCGGGGAGATGACGATCGTGCTGGCCGACGACCACACGATCGTGCGCAGTGGTTTGCGGTTGCTGCTCGAGGCCGAGGACGGCCTGCGGGTGGTGGCCGAGGCCGGCGACGTCGCGGAGGCGGTGCGCAAGGTGCGCGCCTACAAGCCGGACGTGCTCGTGCTCGACCTCAGCATGCCCGGAGGCCCGAGCCTGGCCGCGTTCCCCAGACTCCATGAGGCATCGCCGCGAACCGCGATCGTCGTGCTGACGATGGAGGGCGAGCCGAGGTTCGCTCGCGCGGCCATGCGCGCCGGGGCGCTCGGGTTCGTGCTGAAGGAGGCCGCCGACACGGAGCTGGTGGAGGCGGTCAATGCTGCCGCCGCGGGGGTCCGGTATCTCAATCCCCAGCTCGGGGCGTTGATCGCGGCGGAGCCCGAGGCGAGCACCGTGCTGCCGGATGGCCTCAGCGAGCGCGAGGGCGAGGTGCTGCGGCTGGTCGCGCTCGGCCACACGAACACCGAGATCGCCGAGAAGCTGTTTCTCAGCGTGCGCACGGTCGAGTCGCATCGTGCGCATATCCAGCAGAAGGCCGGTGCGACGACGCGCGCCGACCTGGTGGCCTATGCGCGCGAGCACGGTCTGCTCGAGTCCTGATGAAAAGCGACACAGGAGGCAGGACAGCGTGATCCTGATCTGCTACGACGGTTCGGCGGATGCACAGTCCGCGGTCGATCGCACCGCCGAGCTGTTGCCCGGCGGGGAGGCGACGGTACTCTCGGTATGGGAGGGGTTTGCCGAGGTTGTGGCGCGCAGCGGCGGCGCGTTTGGCGCCGCCGCGATGGATTTCGAGCAACTCGACGCCGATAGCGCGCAGGCCGCTGCCACGCGAGCGCAAGAGGGCGTGGACCGTGCCCGCGCCGGCGGGCTGAACGCTCAGCCGCGCGTGACCGAGCGTGCCGTGACGATCTGGGAGACGATCCTGGAGCAGGCGGAGGAGATCGGCGCCGCCGCGATCGTCCTCGGCAGCCGGGGGTTGACCGGAATCAAGTCCGTGTGGCTGGGCAGCGTCTCGCACGCGGTTCTGCAACACGCCGATCGAACGGTGATCATCGTTCCCTCCCCGCAGGTGGCCGCGCAACGCGCTGAGCACCGAAGGTAAGCCATGGAGGTGGAACGTAAGTTCCTCGTCTGGGAGGTGCCGGCCGACCTCGACAGCCATCGCGCCAGCTCAATCCACCAGGGCTATCTGGCGATCGATCCCGATGGCTCGGAGGTACGGGTGCGCCGGCGCGGCGAGCGCCGGTATCTGACCAGCAAGCGGGGTCACGGCCTCGTGCGGGACGAGGCGGAGATCGAGATCACCGAGGCGCAGTTCGACGCTCTGTGGCCGCTCACCGAGGGCCGGAGGATCGAGAAGACCCGTTACGAGATCAGCGCCGGGCCGGGCCGGGTGATCGAGGTCGACGTGTATGGCGGCGGCCTCGAGGGTCTCGTGGTGGCTGAGATTGAGTTTCCCACCCCCGCCGACGCGAACACGTTTGACGCGCCGGCCTGGTTCGGACCCGATGTGACCAGCGACGACCGTTACAAAAACCAGCGACTGGCCACCGACGGCCTTCCGTCCGCCGCGGCGCCGTGAGCGGGGTGAGCGGGCAGATCAGTAAGCAGTACTGACCCGCCCGCGTAGGGCCTCCCGATGCTCGGTCCGCTCGGCGTCACTAGCGTGCTCGGTATGTCGACGCCGGCCTACGAACCCGTGCCCGCCGCTGCCCCAGGTACCTTGCCGGCCATCGGAACCGTGCCCGCTACCGGAGCTGAGGACGCCGCTCGCGCCTCGATCACGATCGTGCTCGCCGACGACCACCAGGTGGTGCGTTCGGGTCTGCGGATGCTGCTCGAGTCCGAGGAGGGTTTCGAGGTGCTGGGCGAAGCGGGCAACGTGACCGCTGCGCTGCAGACGGTGTTCGACCACCGGCCACACGTATTGGTCCTCGACCTCAACATGTCCGGCGAGTCGAGCCTGTCGGCGATCCCGCGTCTGCGCCGGGAGTCACCGGGGACTCAGGTCGTGGTGTTGACGATGCAGGACGAGCTGGCCTTCGCGCGCGAGGCGCTGCGCGCCGGCGCGCTGGGTTACGTGCTCAAGGATGCCGCTGACGCCGAGCTCGTCCAGGCGGTCCGCTCCGCCGCCGAGGGGCAGACATATCTGAACCCTCGGCTGAGGTCTCGGCTCTTGGCCGAGCCGCTCCGACCGGTCGGAGCGCCTGACCATCTCTCGCCGCGGGAGCTCGAGGTGCTGAAGCTGATTGCGCTGGGCCACACCAACGGTGAGATCGCCTCAACGCTGTATCTGAGCGTGCGCACGGTCGAATCGCATCGCGCGCACATCCAGCAGAAGACGGGCCGCACCACGCGCGCGGAGCTCGTCGGCTACGCGCTGGAGAACGACCTGCTGGCCTGAGCTGGGGCGGCGCGAGGCTCAGGCGTTGTTGAGCAGCATGGGCAGGCTGATGGCGTTGGCCATGGCCCGGTAGCCGGCCGCGTTGGGGTGCAGATGATCGCCGCTGTCGTAGGCGGGCCTGAGCATCTCGGGGTGCCGGGGATCGGCGACCGCGCGCGCGAAATTGATCACGCCGTCAAAGGCCCCGCTGGTGCGGATCCACCGGTTGACCGCTTCACGTTTCGCCTCGCCCGCCGGTGTCCAGTAGCCCGCGCCCTTGAACGGGGTCAAGGTCCCCCCGAAGATCCTCAGACCGGCAGCGTGAGCCTGACCGATGATCTGCTCATACCCGGCGATGATCTGCGCCGCGGAGACGTTCGTGTGCGGGGCGCTCAACGGGCCATGGTGCTGGCTGAACCCGATGTCATTGATGCCCTCGAGCAGGATCACCTCGCGGACGTCGGACTGGGCCACGACATCCGAGTCGAAGCGGGCCACGGCGTTCATGCCACAGCAGATCGCGTCGTTGAGGACCCGGTTTCCGCCGATGCCCTCGTCGATCACGCTCAGCCGCGGGCCCCCGTGCGCGTCGAGCCGCCGAGCCAGGTCGTTGGGCCAGCGGGCGTTGGCGTTGGTCGGCGACCCCACGCCGTCCGTGATCGAGTCACCCAGCGCGACCAGCGCGCCGAGATTGGCCGACGGGCTCAGCACGTCCACGCTGTCGACGAAGTCCCAGGAGTGGGTCTGAATCGTGAACGCGCCGGCGCCGGCGTCGAGTGCGCGATTGCCTCCCGCCACGTAGTTGACCTGCTGAGCGTCCGCGTGCTGGGTCGCCGGGCCGGTGAAATGGGGCACGAACACGCTCACAGCAAGGTGCTGCTTGGCGGCCACGGTGAGGCGAACCGGGTCGCTGAGCGCCTCGGCGCCCGGTGGGATCAGCACCGAGGGCGAGCCGGAAAACGACAGCGCGTGGTTTGTCCCCGGCACCACGCTCGCTCCGGCGGCCTGGACGCCGATCGCCGCCCGCCCGATCTCCAGCGGCTGGAGGCCAAAGCTGTTGGTGAGCTCCACTCTGACCATCGGCCCACCGATGCTGCTGAACACGATGTTGCGGATGGTCTGGTCGGCAAAGCCGTCGGCCGATTCGTTGCGGTTTGTCGCCGGCTGTGGGCTGGCCCCCCAGGCGGCAACCCAGTGCGTGGCCCGGAACGAGGTCCGCAGCGCCTCGCGGTCGGCGCGGGTCCGGTGGTGATCCGGGCGCGCCGAAGCGGTCGATACGGAGTCCAAGCGCACCAGGGCGCTGCCCGCCAGCAGCAGCGCACCGGCGACGAGTATCCAGACATACCGGGGGACACGCGCGAGACGGGAAGACCTCACCTATCAATCCTTCTGCCTTCCTGCCTGATCGGGCAGGTATCGATGTCGCCTCTCTAGACCCAAGAGGTCCGGCCACCGACCACCGGCCATCGCCAACCCGGCGGCGGGTGGGTGGGCCCACGTCTCGATGGTAACGGCGAATCAGGCGCCGTGCGACACCCGGAGGCCGAACGCCCGAGGTGCTCTCATTTGGCGATTGCCTCTCGCGCGGAACCCAGCACGGAGGGCTGGAGCAGCTCGCTGCAGAAGATGCTGAAGTGGATGCCGTCGAACCGGCAGAGCTGACCGTTGACCTTGGATTGATAGTGGTTTCCGGGGGAGACGGTCTTGTCGATGTCCAGGACCTGTACGTGGGTCGGGTCAAGCCGAGCCGCCGACCTGAGCATCGAATTGATGATGGCGTGGCGGGCCGGGGATGCGGCGGGGGCCGGGGAGCCGTTGGGCAGGTCCGGGGGATGGGTGTAGGGGACCGACAGGAACACGACGGGGACGCCGCCTCGCCCGAGCACCCTGACGTACTGATCGATTTGCTTTTGCACGTAGGCGTCGAAGGCCGGCTGCCCCAGATGCTCGGTCTTGCCATTGATCCGCCAGTCGAACTCGTCGCGGTAGCCCAGCTCGACGACCACCGCTTGGGCATGCAGGGTGCGCTCAGCCTGGGCCCACTGCTTGAGCGCGTTGGGGCAGCCCGCGGATTGGCCCTGCCAGGCGCCGTTGACATCGAGCTGGCCGGTCGTCGTGAACGCGCAACCGAGGATTCCGGCGTCCGCCAGCTCGACGCCGTAGCGCTGCTCGTCGCTCTGCATCCCGACCCCCAAGGTGAAAGCCAGTGAGTCGCCCACCAGAAGCACGCGCTTCGGCGGGCAGGTCGTGAAGGTCACGTTGCTCGAGCGGGTCCATTTCAGGCGATGCTTCGCCAGCGACGAGTACTCAAAGCCGGACGCCTGCTTGGGCGCCAGCGGAGCGACTCCATAGACGCCGTTGTCCTTCAGCGCCAGCGTGCACGCCGGATCGCTGCCCTCGAGCTTTGCCGGGGCCTTCGGGAGCACAGAATCCGACGGCACGCCCAACGGCAGCGACCCCAACGCCGAGGCGATCAGCAGCGTCACCAGTGCTCCGCCGGCGGCCAGCGGCACGAGCGACCGGACCAGCCAGGTGGGGAGCCTCCGCTGGCGGATCGGCTGTTCGATCAACTGGAACGAGCAGACGCTGACCGCCACCGTCACGGTGAGGCGCAGCAGCAGCAGCGTCGTCCCGCTGACGCCGGTTGAACTGGTATCGAGCCACTGGTAGAGCGGGAAATGCCACAGGTACAGGCCGTAGGAGATCAACCCGATCGAGCACAGTGGCCGCAGCGAGAGGAACCGGCCGACGAACGACGTGGGCTGGAGGACCACGGCCGCGATCACGACGACCACCGCCAGGTCGAGTCCCACCAGCCCGAGCGGATAGAGCCACGCCGAGCTGCCGTTGGCAAAGTCCATCATCACCAGCACGATCAAGAGCGCGACGGCCGCGACCACGGCCAACCCGCGCCCGGGCGGCGCCGCGGGTCGGCGCGAGCGGGCCGGCCGGCGCAGGTAGATGTTCAATCCGATCGCCAGTGACGCACCGACGAGCAGGCCCGCCGCGCGCGTGTCGGTCCCGTAGTACACGCGATTCAGGCCGCGCCCGCCGTCGAACAGGAGCGCCACCTCGACCGCCGAGGCGACGGCGCCGGCGACGCTGATGGCGAGCAGGGTCTGCAGCGATCGGCGCTGGGAGATCCGCCCTGCATTGGTCAGCCGGGCCGTGAGCCACAGCGCAACGAGAACCAGCACCGGCCAGAAGATGTAGAACTGCTCCTCGATGGCCAGCGACCAGGTGTGCTCGAACGGCGACACGGGCCCGCTGGCCGCGAAGTAGCTCGCGCCGGCCGCGATCTGATGCCAGTTGCTGACGTACAGCAGCGTCGCGATGCCGTCCTGCTTGAGCCCCGGGATCGCCTTCGACGGGCCCTCGAGCGCGTAGTAGACCCCGATCACCGCCACCATGCAGAACAACGCCGGCAGCAGCCGACGCGCCCGCCGGGCCCAGAATGGCCCGAGCGCGATCGTCGAGGACTTGCGCCACTCGACCACCAGCAGCGACGTGATCAGGAATCCGGACAGGACGAAGAACACCTCGACACCGACAAATCCGCCGTTCGCCCACGACACGCCACCGTGGTACAGCAGCACGGCAATGACGGCCAGACCGCGCAGTCCGTCGAGCCCCGCGCGGTGGCTCAATCTCGCCCGATGTTGTGTGGTCGCCGGCATCGTGAGGCTTACTTCCTACCCAGCCAGGCGTAGAACCAGCGTAAGCCGGGTGGGTGCGTGAGCTGACATCGGCGGCAGAGTAGGGCGAGTGGCGGACACGAAAAGGCTGCAAACGGGCACAAAGGACAAAGTCGGCGAGCCACTTTGGCCTGTCCTCAGCGCAGCGACACAGGCGCGGCTGACAGTCGGAAGCCGCGCGAGTACGACGAACTAGCCTAGACGGCTAGCTGCCCGACTCGATCGGCGCGACCGCTTCGGCGTACAGTTTTCGCAGCCAGCCGTTGAAGTCCTCCGCGATCGGGACGACAACGAACTTCGACGCCCCGGCGTCCCGAAACCGGCGCACCAACGCGCACAGCTCGGCCGTCCCGACCGCCACATGATCGCCGCGGGCTAAGCCCCCGCGCTGGGCCAGCCGCTCGAGCACGCCCGCCGGCAGCTCGCTCTCGCGGGGGACGGCAAAAATGGTCGCCCCGTAGTGATCGGCGTCGATCGAGCGGCCCGCCGCGGCCGCCGAGGCGCGGATCACGTCGACCATCCCCGCGAATTCGTCCGGGCCCACGAACGATGCCAGCCAACCATCGGCGATCCGGCCGATGCGCCGCAACGCCCCCGGCGCCCGACCGCCGAGCCAGAACTCGAGCTTGCGCCTGGTCGGCCGGGGCGTCAGCTGCAGATCGGTGACCGACCAGAACCGGCCGCTGTGCGTGACCGGTTCACCGCTCCACAGCGCCTTGATCAGGCCCACGGACTCCTCCAGGCGACCGACCCGCTCCTCGCCGGCCACGCCCATCGCCTCGAGCTCAGCGGGGAGGCCAATGCCCAGCCCACCGGCGGGCAGCAATCGACCGCCCGAGATGACGTCGATCGTCGCCAGCTCACGGGCCAGCAGGACCGGATTGCGCGGTGGCAGGACCAGCACGCTCGTGCCCAGCTTCAGCCGCTCCGTCCGCGCGGCGATGGCGGCCAGCGCCGGGATCGGGGCCAGCCCACCGAGCCCAGCGGTATCACTGAGCCAGATCGAGTCATAACCCAGCTCCTCCATCAGCCCGATCGTGTCCCAGAATCCGGGCCCGGCCATATGCTCGGACCCGAACGGGTTCGGGGCGATCCCGATCCGCACGCTGAGCGGCGGCGCGTCGGTCACGGCCGACCCCTCACCGGCGAGCCATCCGGCGACCCAAGGCATCGGCCGAACGACCCCCTGCGCGCGAGCGACCGCCGCCCGCGCGCGAGCGACCGCCGGCGCGCGAGCGACCGCACCCGCCCGTCGACACAACCTCCTCGGTGGCGTGGTGAAGTGGGACCCGAACATCCGCTCCGGCACTCTACGTCCCCGACAACGCCCGCGATCACGATCGGCGGGCCCCGATCTCCGATGGACGCGTCGGCTCGCCCATATCGGGTGGCCCCACAACGCGACGAGCTCAGCCGAGCTTCCGGGGCTGGTAGGTGCCGGTTTGCAGGGCTTTGAGCCGCCGGCAGGCACGGTGCGCGTGGGTTTCGGGTGATAATATAAATCAATCAACAAAAATCAGATCTAGGACGAGCCGGCCGAGTGTCTGTGCACCGCTCTCACGCTCTGCGCCCCGTCACCTTGCCGGTTTCCCTGGTCGATGTTCATGTTCTGTGTATGAACCGATTTTGTGTTCGACGGGTCGGAGAGGCCGGCAGAGCGGTCGGAGCCCTGTGAGGCGGCTCGGGCGGCCTGAGCCGGGGCCGCTCGGAGGGTGTCCAAATGCTCGGAATGGCCTCTCTCGTGTCAGATTTCTGACAGATTCGCCTGTACAACGCCCCACTCAACGGCCTCTCAGAGTCCATTGGGCTCGATCCCAGCTGGTGGCTGGGAAACAGCCCAATCGCCCCTCAGAGCCCGTCGATTGGGCAGTTAACCAGGTGTTTTGGTCCCCTCGGGGGCCAGGTACCGGAGTGGACGATGCTGGGCTCGAACCAGCGACCTCCGCCTTGTCGAGACGGCGCTCTCCCAGCTGAGCTAATCGTCCGGGGAGCGCTAAGACTACCGTGGAGTTGGTGTGCGCTCACGATGGATTGTGGTAGACCAGCGTCGCGCGCCGCCCCGCGGGCCGCGCCAGTGGTCTCCGGAGCAAATACGGTCGACCGAGGCCACTAGCATCAGCGCCGATGAACTATGAGCTTCCCGACGGAACGGAACTGAAGCTGCCCGACGGCGCGACCGGCGCCGATGCGGCGGCGGCGATCGGCTCAGGGCTGGCACGGGCGGCGCTGGCGGTCAAGGTCGATGGCGAGATTCGCGATCTGGCGCGTCCGCTGCCCGAGGGCGAGCACCCCCCGAAACTCGAGATTCTGACCAACCGCAGTGGCGATGATGCGCTGGCGTTGATCCGGCACGACGCCGCGCACGTGCTCGCGGCCGCGGTGCTCGACTTGTATCCGGGGGTGAAGATCTCGATCGGCCCGGCGATCGACAACGGCTTCTATTACGACTTCGACTTCCCCGATGGGGTGTCGATCAGCGACGCCGACTTCGAGCGCATCGAAGCCCGGATGCGCGCCCACATCGACGCTGACGAGCCGTTCGCGCGCGTGGACGTACCCGTCGCGGACGCGCGGCAGCGCTTCCGCGACGAAGGCCAGGATTACAAGGTCGAGCTGATCGACGACCTGGTTCGCGATGAGGGCGTGCAGACGGTCTCGCTCTATACCAACGGTCCCTTCACCGACCTGTGCCGCGGCCCGCATGGCCCGAGCACTCAAGCGAATCAAGTCGTTCAAGCTGCAGTCGGTGGCGGGCGCCTATTGGCGCGGTGACTCCACCAAGCCGATGCTCACGCGGGTATACGGAACCGCGTTCTTCTCCACCCAAGACCTCGAGGACTATCTCGAGCGTCTCGAGCAGGCCCGCGCCAACGATCATCGCCGCCTGGGCCCGCAGCTGGGGCTGTTCACGTTCTCCGATGCGGCGCCTGGATCGGCGTTCTGGCTGCCGGCCGGCACGCCAGGTGTTCAACTCGCTGGTCGAGCTCAGCCGGGAGATGGGCGCCCCGCGCGGCTACACCGAGGTCAAGACGCCTCAGCTCTACGACAGCTCGCTCTGGAAGACCTCCGGCCACTGGGACAAGTACCGCGAGAACATGTTTGTCACCGAGTTCGAGGACCGCGCGATGGCGCTCAAGCCGATGAACTGCCCCGGCCACGCCGAGCTCTATTCGCTGCGCCCGCACTCCTATCGCGATCTTCCCGTGCGTTATTCCGAACCGGGCCCGCTACACCGCCGCGAGCCGAGCGGGACATTGCACGGCCTGCTGCGGACGCGCAGCTTCGTCCAGGACGATGCGCACATTTTCTGCACCGAGGAGCAGATCCAGGAGGAGGTCACGGGATGCCTGGAGTTCGCGTTCGCGACGTACGCGGTGTTCGGCCTTGACGTGCGCCTCGAGCTGTCCACCCGCCCCGATGAGCGGATCGGCGACGAGGCGCTCTGGGACCACAGCGAGGCGGCGCTCATCAGCGCGCTCACGCACCATGGGCTCCCGTACGACCTGAACGAGGGCGACGGGGCGTTCTACGGCCCGAAGATCGACATGCACATCACCGATTCGCTCGGTCGCTCGTGGCAGCTGGGCACCGTGCAGCTCGACTACAACTTCCCCGCGCGCTTCGAGCTCACCTACACCGGGGCCGACAACGCCGAGCACCGGCCGGTGATGATCCACCGGGCGCTGATGGGGTCCTACGAGCGCTTCATCGGCATCCTGCTCGAGCACCTGGCGGGCGAGCTGCCGGTGTGGCTGACTCCGGTGCAGGCGATCATGCTCCCGATCTCCGACCGCCACGTGCCATACGCACAGGGTGTCGGGGATGGCCTGTGGGAGGCGGGCATCCGCGTCGAGCTGGACGGCCGCGACCGGCTCGATCTCGCGCAAGATCAGGGACGCCGAGCTGCGCAAGATTCCCTACATGCTCGTGGTCGGCGACCGCGAAGCGGAGGAGGGCACGGTGGGCGTGCGCGAGCACCGTCGCGGCGATCCGGAAGCTGGTCGGCTGAGGCGATCGCCGAGCGGATCACCGAACAGACCCGCGAGCGCTCACACGAGGGCT
>CAWIRN010000010.1:0-67292 GCA_963838535.1 uncultured Solirubrobacterales bacterium | reverse complement strand
GATGCAGGCGAAACCAGCCTGGAGCGTCGCGCGGGTCACAATTGACCGCCACGGCTACCGCCGGCGGATGTAGAGTCACCGGCTGGTGGGAACCCGGCTGTGGCATCCGTTTGCGGATATGGGCTCCGTCCGGTCATCGGAGCTGGTGATCGAGCGCGGCGATGACGTCTGGGTGTGGGACACCGACGGCCGCCGTTACCTCGACGCGACCGCGAGCCTGTGGTATGCGAATGTCGGCCACGGCCGCCCCGAGATCGCCGAGGCAGTCGCCGCGCAGATGGCGCGCCTGGAGACGTATTCCGCGTTCGGCGACCTCGCCAACCCGCCGGCGCTCGAGCTCGCCGAGATGCTGGCCGACCTCGCGCCGATGCCGGCCCGCGTGATCTTCGTGTCCGGTGGCGGTGACGGGATTGACACGGCCGCCAAGCTCGCGCGCCGCTACTGGTTCGAGGTCGGTGAGCCCGAGCGAAACGTGCTCATCAGCCGCACCGCCGGCTATCACGGCACGCACGGATTCGGTACCGCGCTGGCCGGCATTCCGGCTAACCGGCTGGGCTTCGGGCCCCAGGTCGACACCGTCCAGGTGCCCCACGATTCGGTTGAGGCCATGGAGATGGAGATTGAACGCGTCGGCGTCGAGCGGGTGGCCGCGGTGTTCGTCGAGCCGGTGATCGGTGCCGGTGGCGTGTACCCGCCGCTGCCGGGCTATCTCGAGGGTCTTGCGGCGGTGTGCGAGCGCACCGGCGTGTTGCTGGTCATCGACTCGGTGATCTGCGGGTTCGGCCGGCTCGGGACCTGGTTCGCGATCGAGCGGTGGGGCGTGAAGCCGGACATGATCGTGTTCGCCAAGGGTGTCACCAGCGGTTATCTGCCGTTGGGGGGCGTGGTGGCCTCTGAGCGGGTGGCCGAGCCGTTCTGGCGCGCTCCGGGCGGTCCGGTGCTGCGCCACGGCCCGACCTACGCGGCGCACGCGACCTGCTGCGCCGCGGGGCTGGCGAACATCGCACTGCTGGAGCGCGACGGGCTGCTGGAGCGCGGACGCGAGCTCGAGCAGCCGCTGCTCGATGCGCTGGCGCCGCTGACGGCCCACGAGGCGGTGGCGGAGGTACGGGGCGGCGTGGGCACGATGGCGGCGGTCGCGCTGACCAGCGAGGTGCTCGAGCGTCAGCCGAATGCCGTGGCGCAGCTCAGCCTCGGCGCGCGGGAGCACGGCGTGCTCGTGCGCCCACTGGGCAGCGCAGTCGCAGTCTCGCCGCCGCTCACCGCCGACGAGCAGCACTTCGCGTTGATCGCCGAAGCGATCGACCACGGACTCGCCGCCCTCGCTGTGCCGGCTCCGGCCGGGGCCTGACCGCGGCGCGCGCACGTCCTCGCGCATCCTGCGCACGTACGCTGAGTCTTGCGCGTGGCCGACGTTGGTCGCCGAGGCGGCTCCACGGGCTAGCCGTTGGACTCCCGCTCGGCGATGCGCTGGAGGCTCCGGTCGAGCGTGAGCAGCTCCGCGCCGGCGGCCAGCGCGGTCGCCAGCGAGAGGGCATCGGGGAGTCGCAGCCCGCCGTGCCGGGCCCGCAGCTCCGCGGCCCGTCGAGCGAGAGCGCGGTCGATCGCGACCACGCGCGCTCCCACTGCGGCCAGGAACTCGTCCACTGTGGCGTCCGTGCCCTGTCGCAGCGGCCTCACGATCACCTCTGCGTACACGGTCGCCGCGATCAGAACGTCCTCGCCGCGCGCGAGGTGGACCTCGACGGTCTCAACGGCTCGACGGTGCTGCGCGTCGGATGGGTCAAGGAACCCGATCACGACGTCCGCGTCGAGCGCTATTCGCGCCACTCGCCGCGCAGCTGGTCGAGATAGCCCGGCGGGTACGTCCCGGGCGGGAGACTCCCGGCGAAGCGGCGAACCAGGTCGTCGGCTCGCTCGACCTCGATGCGGCCGTTGCCGATCGAGCGGATCACGACCTCGTCACCGGCAGACAGACCCGATTCGCGCAGGATGCGCACCGGGATCGTGATCTGGTGCTTGCCCGACAGCCGGCTCATTGCTTTACGATCCTATCATCACGTAAAGGAGACGCTGTGGAGCAAACGCAGGATCCCGCCTGGCGCGTGGCTGATCCAGAAGTGGCAGCCGTGCTCGACTGGTGGACGGACAACGCCCGGGACCTGCCGTGGCGGTCCAGCCGCGATGTGTACGCGGTCTGGGTCTCCGAGGTGATGTCGGCCCAGACGACCCTGAGCCGCTGCGCCGACGCATGGGTAGGGTGGATGGCGCGCTGGCCGACGGTCGAGGCGCTGGCGGCTGCGTCGCTGGCCGACGTGCTGGCGCAATGGCAGGGACTTGGCTACCCGCGGCGGGCTCGTGATCTGCACCGCTCGGCCCGGATCGTCGCCGAGTCCGGCTGGCCTCAGGACCTCACAGAACTCCCCGGCGTCGGCGCGTACGTCGCGGCGGCGATCCGCTGCTTCGCGCTCGAAGAGCCCGAGCTCCCGCTGGACGTCAACGTCAAGCGGGTCCTGCGCCGCCGTTTCTCAGGCGGCGTGAACATCTCCGGCGACCCGTGGCGAGCGGGTCAGGCGATCATGGAGTTCGGCCAGCGGATCTGCTCGGCCAGGCCGAGGTGCGAGGTGTGTCCGGTGCGCGAAGGATGCGCCGGTCCGGGGGACCCTGCCGACCAGCCGGCCACCCGTCGGCAGCCGCGGTTCGAGGGCAGCCTGCGCCAGCGTCGCGGCCGGCTGCTGCGGCAGGTCATCGCCGAGGGCGTCGTCGCGATCGAGCAGGCTGATCGCGAAGCCGCCGCGGGACTGGCCGAGGACGGGCTCGTGGTGCGGGCGGACCCCTGGTTACGTGCGCCCGGGTGAACTGCGACGCCGAGCCGGCCGGGCGCCTCGATCGGACTGCCGAACGTCGACGTGTCTGGTGTCGCGGGACACTCTCGGTTGGCTCTACGATCGCGTGGCCACCGGATGAGCCCGACGACGCCCCCCAGCCCAAACGGCAAACACTGGACGGTCGACTACACGTCGAGCAACGGCCACACGGCCAAGGCCCGGAGCGACCGCGACTATCGGCTCGTGGTGCTCGGCTACATCACGGCCGTCGCGATGCCGCTGATCGGCTTCGTCCTGGGGATCGTCGTAGCCACCCGCCCGAACAAGGCGAACTCGAAGCACGGGGCCTGGATCATCGGCCTCAGCATCGTCGGATCCATCCTGTGGCTGCTGGTATTCAAATCCGGCGTCCTGACGTCCACGACGAACGACCTCAGCTAAGCGGCGGCCGGACGGTCCGGTGTGCCGCGAGAGGCGGGCGCGGTGCCCGGGGGCGGCCCGTCGCCGCCCGTGCGGGTCGGTTCAGCTCCGCCCCGCGGCCGCCCGGGCAGGCGCCAACCGGCGCCGCAGTCGCTCGATATCCGCATCGCGGAGCCCCTGCGCCGAGAGCCAGGCCGCGGAGCCGCCGAAGCGATCGTCAACCAGCTCGAGCACGCGCTCCATGGTTCCGGGGGCCGGCGCAAGCCGTCGCGGGTCGTGCCCCTCCAGCTCGGCGCGATAGGTCGCGGAGCTGAGCAGGCGCGCAATGATCGCCGCGATGCGCTCCCGGCTGGCGAGATAGTCGCCGATGATGATGTCTCGATCCACCCCGGCCGCGTCGAGCGCGAGGGCGACCACCACCCCGGTGCGGTCCTTGCCGGCTGCGCAATGGACGAGAACCGCCCCATCAGCGCGGGCGATCGCGCGCAGCGAGCCGACGATCGAGTCCGGGCGGCGACGTAGATAGCTCATGTATGCGCGGACGACGGGCCGCTCCTCGGGCGACTCGTCCTCGTCAGCCAACCCCCACGGTTTGACCGGGCCGGCCTCGAGATCGGTGTTCCCCCCGGAGTCCGGGTAGAGCGAGCGGTGTTCGATGCGCACGGCGGACTCGACCGTGATCGGTCCTGGGCCCTCGAGCTCGACCTCGACGTCGGTCCGCAGGTCGAGCACCACCTCGAGGCCTTCAGCCTCGACAAGCCGGTGCACGTCCCGGGCGCTCAGCGACTGCAGGTTGTCCGCTCGCAGCAGTACCCCGGGCACGACGGCTCGGGCGTTCACCGCCCCGTCGAGGGCGATCCAATACCCAGTGGAATTCTCGACGCTCACCCCTTGATCGTCGCAGGCCGCGCGCGGAAACCTGAGGCCGACTGGTGACCAACCGATTCTCGGCGGGCGACTTGCCATGGGCTCACCCATTTGGGATGATCTGCGGGTTGCGGCTCGCCCCCACCCTTTCCGACCGGCAGCGATGATTGCGAACCGACCGAGAGCACGGCCAAATTGGAGTCGCGCGGCGCTGCGCTTAGCGGCGCTGATGGTTGCCGTTGTCGCGCTGGTGGCGCTGGCCGGATGCGGCAGCAGCAAGCCGGGCTACTGCAAAGACCGGAGCAACCTGGAGAGCTCCATCAAGGGCCTCAACGTGAGCGGTGGCCTGAGTGGGCTCCAATCTCAAGTCACGACGATCCAGAGCGATGCCACCTCGTTGGTCAGCAGCGCTAAGAGCGACTTCCCGAGCGAGACGACTGCCCTGAAAACGTCGGTCAACCAGCTCGAGAGCGCCCTGAAAGCGCTTCCGGCGAGTCCGTCGGCCTCGCAGATTGCCACAGTCGCCTCAAGCGCCGCCGGCGTCGCGAGCTCGATCACGGGCTTCGTCGACGCCAGCAAATCGAAGTGCAGCTGAGGCTCAGGCTGCGGGCGGCGCCGGTGCAGCGGGTGCCGCCACCGGGACGACCTTGGGCGCGCGGACGAGGTGGAAGCGAGGGCCGCTGATGGTGTGGACCCAGTTGTGCGCGAGCATGACCGCGTAGGCGGGCCAGTAGACACCGGTGGGCGGCGCTCCCGGAACGCACTGACCGCCGCTGCCGCCTGGATTGGAGAACCACAGGAAGCCGTCGGCGCTGGCGTAGCCGGTCTGCTGGGCGACGCCGCCGAAGATCGTCAGCGGACCGAGGCCGCGCCCGGGCGGGTTGCATAGCACTTCGTTCCCGCTCCGGACCCGGCTGGCCGGACGCAGGGGCCCGCGCCCGTTCTCGCCGCTGTTGATGACGAAGTGGCTGCCGCCGAGCAGCTTGGAGATCTGCTGGCCGTAGTGAAGCTCAGTCGTCATCCAGTCGAAGTGGGTGGAGTTGAGGAAGAACCCCTGCGCCTGCGCAACGCCGGCACCGCGCAGGTACCTGGCCTGCTTGCCGGCCGGGTGGGCGTCCGCGGCACCGCCGTCGAGGTAGACGACGGTATGCGGCATGGCCTCCAGGGCGGTGATGGCGTATTTGAGTTCGGCATCGCGGATCGCGAGCTGATTGTGGTTCAGGCAGGACGCGGTGATGAGCGAGTCCAACTCGAGGAAGAAGACAACGTGGTAGTTGCCGATGCCGTCGGCCACCTGCTGGATGAAATTCTCGTAGCGCGCCGCCATCGCGGGTGTCGCGGTGGTCCCGCAGATACCGTGCACGAGGCTGTAGGTCGACAGCATGACCGTCGTTCCCGGCTGCTGAAGTTGAGTGCTTTCCAGATAATGCGCGACCTGTCCCTCGACGTTACTGCCCATGTTCCACATGTAGAAGCGATGGGCGGAGGGCTCGTCGGCGATGACTTGCAGTGCGCTCGCCCCGGCCCGGCGTGCGTGCACGTAGCTCCGCGCTGCCTGAGCGGCCGATGCTTTGGGATCGATGTAGAACTTCGTGCCGGCGAGGGGGTTCCCGATCACCGGGTTGGCGACGCCGAGTGGATTGGTGACGTCGCGCGCGTCGATCGGGTCGTCGTGGAGGATCGTGATCATCGCGTTGTTGTTCGCGCCGAGGCTGTCCGGCCAAGCGCTGTACAGGTAGGCGAGCGCGTGCACCGGTGTCGCGTTCAGGCCCTGGTCGATGATGTGGACGCGGAACGTGTAGCTGGTCTGGCCCGGCTGAAAGATGATGTAGTTATTGGGCACGAGGTCGAAGTCGATGCCCGGTTGCGCATCCTGGCGCTTGACCCCGTAACCGACATGCTCCTGGCCACTCAGGTCGCCGGTGCGCACGATCGTGATCGACAGGTAGCCCTGATTCTCATGGGCGACGTAGGAAGGCTGATCAAGGGAAAGCGTGCCGGGGGAACCGCCCGCGTCGTGCGCCACAGCGGCCTGGCTCGTGCTGGCGAGGAGGAGCGCTCCTACGCAGGTCATCGCAACGAACCAAGCGCACCGCCGGAAACCCGGCAGTATCGATCCAAGTGAGGTGCTCATCAGTGTTCGTTCCCCGGCTTGGCGTTTGGATGCGGCGAATGAGTGACCAGGTGCGTTGCTCCTGCGGCTGGTCACACCGCTTTGGCTGTTGTCCTAACCCTCCTATCGTGCGGGGGCATCGCCCGGGTGAGACCCGGACACGCTTCTGGACGAACGGTTGAGCGGATCGCCCGCTGGGCCGATCGAGGTCGGCTTGACTACACGCAGGGGGAACTTCGGACTAGCGGTCCCAACCTTGGCGCCTGGGGTCCGAGGGGTGGACCCCAAACGCCAAAGTTCGCATCATCCGGCCGGTCAACCCCGTGGGATGTCCCAACCTTGGCGCCTGGGGTCCGAGGGGTGGACCCCAGACGCCAAAGTTCGCGTCATCCGACCGGTCAACCCCGTGGGATGTCCCAACCTTGGCGCCTGGGGTCCGAGGGGTGGACCCCAAACGCCAAAGTTCGCGTCATCCGGCCCGTCGACCCAGGGGGATGTGCGGACTTTGGCGTTTGGGTTCCGCGAGCCCGTCGAACCAACCGTGGCCCGCGGGCCGACTCTAGGTCAGGACGACGGGCCGGGAAGGCTGAGCTGGTGCGCTCCCGGGGGGGTGTGCGTCTTGGCAGGCCCCGATCGAGCGCTCTGCGCCTGCGGCGCCACCACCGGGATCACCTGACTGGCGCTCACCAGTGTCGGCCCGGTCGGCAGGCCGGCGCTGGTTGGCGCGCCCACCTGCAGGTAGGCGCACACCGCGGCCGTCTGCAACAGCGGCACGGTGTTCAGCGGGATCGAGAAAGCGCCGCGCACCGCTTGGGTGAAGTAGCCGACGGCCAGCGGATACTCCGCCTGGGCGCTCGAGGCGCACGGAGCGTAGGCGGCGAACACGTACAGCTGCTCGGCGAGCGACGAGGTGCCGGCGATCGTGGTGGCAGCCGGCTGGCCGGCTGCCGCACTCGGCGGAGCTGCGATCGTGACCGTGTCCCCGGCCGAGAAGGCCGCTTTGCCGACGACCGTCAAGCGGCCGTCGGGTACCGGCACGACCCGGCCGCCGGTGCGCACTTTGTAGGTTCCGCCAGTCTCCAGATAGACGCAGAAAAAGCCGGGGGTCGTAGCGAATGCCGACGTGAACGTCACGCTGAAATTCCCGATGACCTGCCAAAAGACGTGATACGGCGTCCTGGCGGCCTCGGCTTGCGCGTCGGCCGCACACAACCCGTTGTTGACTTGGAATATGCTCAGCCAGCGAGCCCCGGTCGTGAACCCGGAGATTGTCCCCGCCACCCCGCTGGTGGCCGAAAGCTCAAGCGGCGAGGACAAACTCAGGCGATCCCTCTGACCCTCCGTGGACTGACATGCCACCTTGGGGACCGTCCGGAGCTGTTTGAGCTCCTCGAATTTCGGTACCACGTCGGCGGGCACGCAGCCCTGCGCGACCAACACCAGGTTCGCGGTGTTCACGTTGACCCGGTAGAGCTTGAACCGGCCGATCTGGCCGGGCTGATACACGACCGTGGCAACCCGCGTGCGCGAGGTCAGGATGATGGGCCCCCGAGTGGAGAACGACGCCGTTCGGCCGTGGCGCACTCCGGGCTTGAAGCCCCCTCCCCCGTGATTGGGACAGCCGAAGCACCCGCCAATTTCGTCCTCGGTGGGAAGAAACGGAAAAATGTCCTCCCGGAGCAGTTGGCGCTCCCCGGGTTGGCCGGGAACGGGTCCTGTGACGAACCGGGTGCCGAACGGTGGCACCACCGTGTTGGCATTGGCCTCATGCGCCACGGGAGCGGCGAAGCTGTGAACCACCGCATCGCTGCTTCGGGCTCCAGACCGGTTCTGACCGTGGCTGCCGCTCATCATCGCCAGTTGAGCCCCGCTGGCGAGACCGGCGAACGCCAGCAGCAACGCAGCCGCGAGCACAACCGAGCTCGAGATCGTCCGCACGGTGCTCCGGATCGCCGAGCCGTTCTGGGTGCCGCGTGAGGTGTGTGTGTGGTTGAGCAAGATGGGTCGCCTAGGAGAACGGACTTGTGTGGGTGCCCCCGCCACCCGGGGCGGGCGACGGGGCGGGCGAGGGGGACGGAGACGGGGACGGAGACGGAGACGGGGACGGGGACGGCGAGGGCGGGGGACGGAGACGGGGACGGCGAAGACGTCGACGGGGACGACGGCGAAGACGTGGTCGTGGTCGGGGACGAGGAGCCGCTCGACGACGATGGAGCGGCGCGGCGGAGCCGGAGCTGCGGCGAGGTGCAGGGTGGGCAACACATGGACTCGGAGCCCGTTGACCGCGAACGCCCGGGTCGCCGATGCCAGCGCGCTGCTCGCGCTGGTCACGGCGCGAAGGTCCCTCGCGTATGCGTTTGGGTCATCGGCACGCGCGGCCTTGGCCAATGCGCTGAAGCTGACGCGCCTCCGTCTTGAGCGCGGAATTGAGATTCGCCACCACGGAGCGATATCGCGAGGGGGCCTGGACGGCGGCGATGGCCGCCGCCGCGCTCGTCTCCGTGGCGGCGAGACGCGTGGCCTTTGGCGCCCGGGCCGACAGCGTCGAATCGCCGAGTCCGTGGAGTCCGCCCCGGACACCGACCACCGGAGTCAGGCCTCGGTTGACCGCTTGACCGAAGGTGAGATCGGGCCCTGGCGCCAGGAGCTGCACACCTGACAGCTTCGCCCGGTTGGCAAGATCGGTGCAGGACTGCAAGCTCGCCCCGCCGGCAAACGGTGCCTGGCAGATGATCGCGAGGTCGCCGTCGGGCGTCGGTATCACGTAGGCCAGCACGCGTTGGCCGGACGGTGCCCAGGTGTATGCCCGGGCCTTGGCGCCCGCCACGCTCGCGTCGGTTGAGGACGTCGGATGGCCGTAGCGGGCAACCAGTCGGGGCGGAGCGTCACCGGGGATCGGAGCAGAGTTCTTGAGCACACCCGCGGCGAGCGTCACCGGCCCTGTCGTGAGCTCGGTCGTCTGGGTAGCGCCGGCCGCGCTCGCGGAGCCCGCAGTGGCCAGCGTTCCTCCGAGGGCGAAGTTTCCCGCCACGTCGGCGTTGGCGACGCGCCATGGTGGCGCGTAGGCGACCGCGATCGGCCCGGAGATCGCCGTGCGCGCGGCGGTCGCGGTCGTAGTGCCTGACTTGGCGCTGCCTGACTTTCCGCCGCTCAGCAGCACCGCACCGACCCCCACGACGGCAATGACCGCCACGAGAGCCCCGACGATCGCGGCCGTACGGCGGCGGCGAGCGATGTCGGCTCTCTTGGGAGGACCCACCCCGGAGGGCTGCCGGCTTCGCTGTGTCGGAGGAGCCACCGCCGCGGGCGACTCCCGCGTAACCTCTGGGTCCGGGACGTCGACCTGCGTGAGCTCCGCCGCTGCGCCGCGCGCGACGGTCTCCTTGCCGCCCGAGACCAGCGTGACGGCGTCTGTCCATTGGGTGAGCGTGGGGATGTCGCCCGCTGCGCTGCGGGCGGAGACCAGGGCGCGTAGGCGGTACCCGGCGTCGTCGGATCCGAGCTGGTAGCTCTCCTGCTCGGCTCCGGCAATGTTCGTCGGCTCGGTGGCGTCCGGCGCGCAACGCTGCCACTGGTAGGTCAACTCGCCGGTGTGCTCGCCCTCGACCGAACCGGCTGCCACGGTCAACCGCTCGCCCACGCTCGGCTGCCCTCGCAGCTCTGGCGGGCGCGTCCACATTGGCCGCCGCTTCGGCGGCGGGGCGGCACCTGTCTTGAGCGCCGCGCCCAGGCAGATCACCGCCTTCGGGTCGTTGAGGTGCTCAGGCTGGATCCCCAGCTGCTCGTGAATCAGCCGCCCGACCAATGGGATCTGGCTCGAACCACCGGTGAGATACACCGCGGTCAACTGCCCCGGCTCCAGGCCCGCCGACTGAATCGTCCGCTCCAGCTCACGCACCGAATCCTCGACGTCCAAACTGATCAGCCCGTTCAGATCATCCACCGTGAGCACCAACGCCCGATTCACCGGCGAGGGCACGTCCACGTCCACCTGCGGATTGTTCGTCAACAACTCCTTCGCACGACGCACATTGCGCTGAAACTGACGGTTGGCCTTCGGCCACGCGTTATCCCCAGTCTCGTCAGGCTCGGAACGCAACCGCAGCCAATCCTCGTCGGGCAGCTGCGCGCCCAGGAAGCGGTAGAGACGATGATCGAACTCCTCCCCGCCAAACCCGTCACGCCCCCGGGGGACGCCGACCACCTCAAAACCTGAATCCGTCCGCTGCAACACCGCCGTATCGAGGGTTCCGCCGCCCAGGTCATACACAGCCACGTGCTCCCCGGGGCGAAGCCTCTCGCTCGCGTAGTGCATCGCCGCCGCCACCGGCTCCAGTACGAGCTCAGGCTCCTCCAGGCCGGCCACCCCAGCCGCCTCCACCAAGGCATCTCGCTTCTCATCACCCCAGCGCACCGGATGCGTCAACCGCACGGCACCGGGCTGCTCCCCACCCCGCACGCGGACCGCCTCGTCCTTCACCCTGCCCAGCACGGCTCCCACCGCATCGGACACCCGCACCCGCTCCTCGCCCAGGAGCATGTACTGCTGCCCCAGCTTCACCTTGGGACAGCGCTCGAAACACCACGGTGCCAGGGCCGACGCGTTATCGGCCACATCTCCCAACAGCAGGCGACCGGTCGACTCCTGCCAGAACACGTTCGACAACATCCGCGGCAGCCCACCATCGAGCCCGACCAACTGCGCCCCGCCGTCGCGCCCGATCGCGGCCGCCGTGGACGACGTCCCAAAATCAACCGCCAGCACCCACGACGCTATACGCGTCCCGCTTTCAGACGCCACTGGCGCTTACCGATTCAGTTGACAGTCTTTTGAGCGACATCGGCCCCTCTGTGAGCCGCACCGGCCAGGCGACGACGAACAGTCTTCATAACCGGCCACCTTCCGCGGCCAGACACCATCCCTGCTTGGAGGTTACCGCCCCTCGCGGCCCGGCGCAACAGTGCTCACTCGGGGAACGCAATCTGCATGTACACGTCATCGACTTTGTTGGCCACCTGCTGCCCCTGGAAGCTCGCCAGACCACCGCCCGCCCACGTCCTCCACGCCCGCGCCCGCTTGATGGCGACGGAGCGCAGGTCGCTCTGAGATGAGAGCGGCCCCAGGCCGAGACGCTCGGGCATCGTTCGGCCGGTGAGCAGCTGCTCGAGCTCCTCCAGCTTGCCCTCGTCGAGCTCGATCTCGCCGGTCGCGCAGCGGTCGAACAGGCGCATCAGCTCGAGCACCGGCGCGTCGAGCCGCAGCCGATCGATCCGGTTGCGCAGCTCGGCGAGCTGGTGGCGCCAGGCGAGCGACTCGAGGTCGGTGAGTGCAGCGTCGGCCTTCAGGGCGTCGGAGCGCAGCTGCACGCCATCGATCTGCTTGCGCAGCTCGTCGATGCCGGAGAGCTCACGCAGCTGGCGGACGAGCGCGACGAGGTTGAACGGGTCGCCCGAATCCGCGAGCTCGAGCGCGAGTCGCACCCCGTAGCGCCCCAGCAGGCCGAACAGGCGATCCCGATCCGCAGCGGCCACCACCGCCGTCGTGGAGCCGGATCCGTCGCCTGGATCGAACAGGCGCCGGCGCTGGGCCTCATTGAGCTGCGCCCAGCGCGATAGCCGGACCACATCTTCGTCATTCAGCCCCCCGGCGTTGGCGGTCTCGGCGATGCGCGTCGCGATCGGCACCACGCCGCTGACCAGGGACCCGAGAGCTTCTCGCAATCCCTCTGCCCGTTTGACTGCGGGCTCCCAGGCGGCCGCGTCGGCGGCGACGAGATCGGCCTTGGTCAGCACTCCGATCGCGTTGACGGCGCTCGCGCGCCCGGCCCCCTCGAAACGGCGCCGGAACGCCTTGAGCGCCTCGCGATCCGCCGCCATGGCGTCCCCCGCCATCGCGAACAGGAGCGCGTCGGCCCGGTGGATCGCATCGGTTTCCTCACTCGCGCCGATCGCCGACGGCTCGCCCTCGGGCCTCGAGGGGACTGCCTCCAGGCCCGGCGTATCGACGATCGTCAGCGACCGCAGCGCGTCGACCGAGAGCCACACGTCGATCGCTGCCACCTCATCGGGGCGTACACCGAGCGCCGGCGGAATCGCGCCCTCAGGGGTCAGATCTCGGCGCTCGCGCTCGCCACTGGTCATCACCAACTCGATGCGCTCGGGCGTCCCCGAGCGAAACCAGGTCACGATGCCGGCTCCCTCGCCGGTGCCGGTCTGGGCGATCCGGCGACCGAGCAGAGCGTTGACCAGCGTCGACTTGCCGGCGCTGGCCCGGCCCGCGACGGCCAGCGCCAGCGGCTCGCTCAAACGTTGGCGGATGCCCTCGAGCTCATCACGAGCGATGGCGTCACCGGCAGTGGGTAGCGTCTCGCTGCACAGGTCCATCACCCGGGCGCTCAGGCCGGCGCTCAGCGGCTCGTGGAACACCGGGGACTCCTGCTCGCGCTTGCGATCCACCACGGTCACCGGCGCCAGAGCCGACCGCGCCGCCCAGGCAAGCTCTCCGGCTGACTGGAAGCGCTCACGCGGGCGTTCGTGCACCGACCGTTCGACGACCGCGCGGAGTCCTTCCGGGACCTGCGCGTCGTCGGCCTGCGCGCTGCGCCCGGGGAGGTGGCTCCCCGGACCCGCGATCATCTCCCATAGCACGACACCCAGCGAGTAGATGTCGCCGAGCTTCGTCTCCTCACGGTGCCGGCGTTCAGGCGCCATGTACAGATCGGTCCCCAGCACCTTGGATTGGGTCCGGTGGTCACTGTCCTCGCGGGCCGAGAACACGAGTCCGAAGTCCGCCAGGAAGATGCGGCTCGTGGACTCGTCGACCAGGATGTTGGCCGGCTTGACGTCTCTGTGCAGGAGACCGCGGGCGTGGGCGGCGTCGAGCGCGGACGCAACCTGCTCGATGACCTGCACGGCTCGCATCGGTTCCAGCGACCCACGATCGCGCAGGAGATCCCTCAGGTTCCCGTCGACGTAGCGCATCACGATGTACAGACCGTGCTCGTCCTCCCCGAAGTCGTACACCGGTATGACGTGGTCATGGTCGATCTCCGAGGCCGATCGCGCCTCATCCTCGAAACGCCGCTGAAACTCCGGGTCATCGGCCAGGGTCGGAGACATCACCTTGAGGGCGACCGTCTTGCGCAACTTCAGGTGGGTCGCGCGGTAGACGACCGCCATGCCGCCGCTGCCGGCCTCCGCGTCGATCCGGTAGCGGTCGTCGACCACCGCCCCCACCGTGATCGGATCCGGAGCGCCCGAACGCCCCCCACGCCTACGCCCAGAAAGCGGCGTTCGCTCGCCTGCGGCGTCGAGCGCCGCCTGACCGAGCTCGCCGGCCGAGGCGTAGCGCTGCGCGGCATTCTCAGCCATGGCGCGGGCGATCACCTGGTCAAACGCGGCCGGAACCCCCGGGGCGACCTGGGACGGGATCGGCGGGGGCTCGGCCAGCTTGGCCAGGAGCCTGGCCATCTGGCCCTCGCGCGGGTAGGGCACCTCGCCCGTGAGCGCGATGTACAGCGTCGCGCCAAGTGCGTACACGTCGGCGCGCAGGTCCACCGGACGGGCATCGGCCTGCTCCGGCGCCATGTAGTCGACGGTGCCGACCATCAGCCCGACGCCGGTCAGCGCCGACTGGGACGAGACCCGCTTGGCCAGGCCGAAGTCGGTCAGGAACGCGTGGTACCCGCCCTCGCTGCCCGCGATCAGAATGTTCGCGGGCTTGACGTCGCGGTGCACCAGTCCCTGGCCGTGGGCGGCGTCGAGCGCATCGGCGATCTGCGAGATCAGCCTGGCCGCGACCCCGGGGTCGAGTCGTCCGCGCTGGCGAATCAGCCGTTCGAGGGTCGTGCCCTCGACGTAGCGCATGGCGATGAACAGCTCGCCGCCCGGTCCCTCGCCCGAGTCGTACAACGTGACCACGTGTGGGTGATCGATGTTGGCCGCGATCTCGGTCTCACGTGCGAAACGCTCGCGGAAGGACGTGTCGCGCACGAATTCCTCGCCGATCACCTTGACCGCCTCGACCCGCTTGAGGCGCAGATTCCACGCCCGGTAGACGATCCCCATGCCGCCCTCGCCCGCGACCGAGTCGATGCGGCGGTCCGCCACGACCGACCCGAGCTCGAATCTGGCGGCGACGCGGCTCACCGGGACCGGCGAAGCAGCAAAATCACCAGCAGAAGCAGTCCGACGCCGGCTAACGCCAGGGTCCGACGTGAGGGCCGCGCGCGCTGCGGCGCGGCGCTGCCGATCCCTCCATGCCCCGCCGGCATGGCGAATTCCTCGGCGGCCAGCACGTCGTGCGGCTCAGCGATCCCGGTCGGATCCTCGGGCAGCGTGATCGGGCCGGGGTGCAGGCTGGGGTCAGGCGCGGGCATCGCGAACTCCTCCGCCGCCAGCACATCATGCGCGGACTCTTGCCCTGGCTTCGCGAGTTTCCGCCATCGCCTGATGATCCCAGATGTCATGAGTCGGCTATGTGACACCCGTCCGGTATCCGTCCGGCTGGGCTGGGCTAGGCCACCCAGCGGGCTGCCGGTTCGGTGGCCGCCGGCCGGGACCCGAGCGCGTCCTCGGCGGCCGCGAGCCGGCGGACCGCCTGCGCCAGGCGCTCCGGTGGTTGCGTGAACGGCAGGCGCAATCGCTGCTCGAACCCCGCGCCGGCACCGAAACGGGGCCCGGCCGCGACCCGCACCCCATGCTCGACCGCGCGGGCCGCCAGCGCCGAGGCCGCCGTCCCATCCGCCAACTCCACCCACACCGACATGCCGCCCGACGGCCGAGCGGCGCGCCAGGCCGGGCGCTGCGCCGCCAGCGCGGCCAGGAGCGCGTCACGGCGCTCGCGCAGCAGCGCCCGACGGCCCGGCAACAGGGCGTCGAGGCGGGCGAGAACCTCGACGGCGAGCAACTGATCGAGAACCGGGCCACTGACGTCTTGGCTGCTGCGCGCGAGCGCCAAGCGCCGCACGAGCTCCCGATCCGCGCGCACCCACCCTGTCCGCAGCCCACCCCACACCGGCTTGGACAAGGAACCGACCGCCAGCACGCCCGTACCGGGATCGCCGGCGGCGAGCGACGGCGGACGCTCGCCGGCGTCGATCCACAACTCGGCGAGACTCTCGTCGCTGACCAAGGGCACTCCCGCCGCGCGAGCCTCCCGCGCCACCGCGGCGCGCTGGGCAGCCGATGCGCAGAAGCCGGTCGGGTTCTGAAAGTCAGGGATGAGATAGCCCAGCCGCGGCCGCGCATCACGCAGAACGGCGCGCATGAACGCCAGATCCCACCCCTCGGAGCCGACCGGGACGCCGACCGGAACGCAGCCGTGCGCCAGAACCGCATCCAGCGCCCCGGGATACGTCGGGGTCTCCACCAGCACCCGGTCACCCGGTCGCGCGAACGTGCGCAACGCCAGGTCCCACGCATGCAGAGCGCCCTGCGTGACCAGCACCTGCGCCGGCTCGGTCGCCAGCCCGCGTTTGGTGAGATACGCCGCGATCGCCTCGCGGGCGGCGGGAAGCCCGAACGGCTCGTAACCGTGCCCGCCGATCTCCCGCCCCAACTCCTTCGCGGCCAGGCTCGCGAGCGCACCGAGATCCGCGGGCGCCGGCAGGTTGGCCAGCGTCAGGTCGATCACGTCGCCCGCGGGTACCAGCAGCTCATCGGGGCGCGCATCCGTCGCGGGCGGAGAGGTCACCCAACTCCCCGCCCCACGACGCGACGCCAGATACCCCTGGTCACGCAGCACGTCCAGCGCGGCCGTCGCGGTGTTGCGCGAGACGCCGAGCGCGCCGGCCAGCGCCCGCTCAGACGGCAGCCGTGTGTGCGGCGGCAGGCGACCCTCCACGATCAGCTCGCGCAAACCGGCGGCCAGCGCGGGATACGCCGTCGCGCCGTCACGCCAGTCGCCCAGCAGGCGGACCAGGTGCGGCGTCGCGCAGCCGTCGCAGCGCGAAGGGGCCATCGGCCGTGAATTGGCCCTGTTGCAACGGTGCCAAGACTGGCACTCTACCGGTGATGCTCCGACTGCTGTCCCCCATTCCGGCCGATCGCCGCCTGCGCCGGGGCGTGCAACTGCTCGCCGGCCTGGTCCTCTACGGCGTCAGCGCGGGGATGATCGTGCTCGCGGCGTTCGGCTTGGACCCGTGGGACGTCCTGCACCAGGGGCTGTCGCGAACCTTCGGGCTGGGGATCGGCACCTGGGCGATCCTGGCCAGCCTCGTCGTGCTCCTGCTGTGGTGGCCGCTGGGCCAGCGCCCGGGCCTCGGGACCGTGTGCAACGCCCTCGTCGTCGGAGTGGTGATCGACCTCATGCTGTCGATCTTCCATCCGCCGCACGTGGTGTGGGCGCGGATCGTGCTGCTCGTCGGCGGCGTGGTCGGCAACGGCCTGGCCACCGGCCTGTACATCGGCGCCGGACTCGGCCCCGGCCCGCGCGACGGCCTGAGCGTCGGCATCGCCGCCCGCGGGCACTCGATGCGCGTCGTGCGCACGACGATCGAGGGCACCGTGCTGGCGACCGGCTTCTTACTCGGCGGCTCGATCGGCATCGGGACCGTCTTCTACGCGCTCGCGATCGGACCGATCACCCACTGGACGATCCCCGCCCTGGCCATCGGCCAGCGCTCCGGCGCCCACGTCGCGACAGAACCAATCGATTCGTTGGGTCACGCGCAGGCGTCCACCGATGACGATCACTCCACGCCCCACAGCCTGGACCGGCTTCCGGCCGGCTGATCGGCGCTCCGCCTCCCGTGACGAGAATCCTCGAATCCGCTGAGCTCGTCGCGTTCGTGGCCGCCCGTGACCTCGCTCGATCGGCTCACTTCTACGGCGACCTGCTCGGGCTGCGGCTCATCGAGGCAAGCGAATTCGCCAACGTCTACGAGATCGGCGGAACCCAGCTGCGGGTCACGCGCGTGGAGATCCCGGTCACCGCGCCGTACACGGTGCTCGGATGGCGCGTGCCCGACATTGCGGACGGTCGCGAGGCTCGCCGCCGCCGGGGTGCAGTGCAACCGTTACGACGGACTTCAACAGGACCAACATGGCATCTGGACGGCCCCCGGCGGAGCCCTCATCGCCTGGTTCTCGGATCCGGACGGCAACACGCTCTCCCTGCAACAGTCGCCGGACCAGGCGGACACAGGCGCCTAGGAAATACGAATGCTTCTCAGCCTCGACTTGAGGCTGAGAGTCAAGGCGAATCGGCTGACCGATGGCGCTCGACGCGGACGTACGCCCGATCCGCGCGAATTGTCAGCGTATGGATGGGCGATACTCGCGGGATGGGGTTCTATGAGAATCAGGTCCTGCCCCGGTTCATCGACCTGACCATGCGCCGGGGCGAGCTCGCGCCGATTCGTGCCCGGGTCGCGGCGTCGCTGGACGGCGACGTCCTCGAGGTCGGATTCGGGTCGGGGCTGAACGTCCCCCACTATCCGGCCGCCATCACCCGCGTCCAAGCGGTCGATCCGGCGACCGTGGGACGCAAACTGGCAGCCAAGCGGGTCGCCTCCAGCAGCGTGCCGGTCGCGTACGTCGACCTGGACGGTCAAGCCCTGTCCCTGGAGTCGGCCAGCATCGACCATGTGCTGACGACCTGGACGCTGTGCACCATCCCTGACGTCGATCGGGCGCTCAGCGAGATCCGGCGGGTGCTGCGTCCCGGCGGCGGATTCCACTTTGTCGAGCATGGGCGCTCTCCCGACCCCAAGGTCGCCGGGTGGCAGAACCGGCTGAACCCGTGGCAACGCCGGGTCGCCGGAGGCTGCCACCTCAACCGCCCGATCGATCAGCTGGTGGTCAACTCCGGACTCGAGCTGGTCCGCCTGGAGAACTACTACCTCAAGGGTCCCCGTCCGTTCGGCTACATGTTCGAGGGCGTCGCGCGCAAGTCCTGACGCCGAAGCTCAGAGCCGACGCGAGCGCCGGGATAGACTCAGAGACGTGGATTATCTCAGTCCGTGGGACGCAGATCATGCCCGTGCAGCGGACCCTCAAGGTGCTACCATTCACTTATCTATCGTAAGCAACTAACGAAAGTGAAGACTTGATGAGTCGCCTTCTTTTGGTCCCGCTGGACGACCTCGTCGTCTTCCCGGGAATGTCTGTCACCCTCGCCGTGGACGTCGGCGAGGAAGAGCGGGTGCTGCTCGTGCCGCGTCACGAATCGGAATTCGCTCCCGTCGGCACCGTCGCTGAGGTGAGCGACCGCGTCCGTCTGCCTGGCGGCCCGCGTGCCGTGGCCCTTCAGGGCCTGCACCGGGGTATCGCCGGGGCCGCACACACGCTCCCCGACGGTCGGCTGTACGTCGAGGTGACGGAGAGCCCAGACGAGGTCCCGGTCGATGGCCGGACCCGCAACCTGGAGCGTGAGTACCGCGCCGTGGTCGAGGAGATCCTCGAGATCCGCGGCGATGACGGCCGGATCTCGGCCTTCCTGCGCAGCATCACCGAGCCCGGCGCGCTCGCCGACACCGGCGGGTACAGCCCTGACATCAACTATGAGCAGAAGGTCAAGCTGCTGCAGACGGTCGATATCGCTGACCGCCTCGAGCTGGCGCTTGGCTATCAGCGCGAGCGGCTCGCCGAGCTGCAGGTGCGCAAGCGCATCCGCGACGACGTCGAGACCGGCGCCGAGAAGCAGCAGCGCGAGTACTTCCTGCGCAAGCAGATGGAGTCGATCCGCAAGGAGCTCAACGAGGACGACGCTTCGGTCGTGGAGGAGTACCGGACCAAGATCGAAGAGGCCGGTATGCCCGACCACGCCCGCGAGCAGGCCGAGAAGGAGCTCGGACGGCTGGAGCGGATGGGTGAGCAGAGCGCCGAGTCGACGGTGATCCGCACCTACCTCGATTGGCTGATCACGGTGCCGTGGAGCAAGCGCTCCGACGAGCGGCTCGATCCCGAGCACGCCCGTGAGGTGCTGGATGCCGATCACGCCGGCCTGGAGGACGTCAAGGACCGGATCGTCGAGTACATCGCGGTCAAGAAGCTGCGCGTCGAGCGTGGGATCAACGAGGACAAGCGCTCCGGCGCCATCCTCACCCTGATCGGACCGCCCGGCACCGGCAAGACCTCGATCGGCGAGTCGATCGCCCGGGCCACCGGACGGGAGTTCGTCCGCATGTCGCTCGGCGGCGTCCGTGACGAGGCCGAGATCCGCGGTCACCGCCGCACGTACATCGGCGCGCTCCCGGGCCGCCTGGTGCGCGCGCTGCGCGATGCCGGAACGATGAACCCGGTGATCATGCTCGACGAGGTCGACAAGGTCGGCGCCGATTGGCGCGGGGACCCCAGCTCGGCTCTGCTCGAGGTGCTCGACCCAGCCCAGAACCACAGCTTCCGGGACCACTACCTGGACCTGGAGCTCGACCTGAGCAACGTCATGTTCATCGCCACCGCGAACGTCGCGGACACGATCCCCGGACCGCTGCTCGACCGGATGGAGGTCATCCGTTTCGACGGCTACACGACCTCCGAGAAGGTCGCCATCGCCCGCGGGTACCTGTGGCCGCGTCAGCTGGAGCGCAACGGACTGCGGCCCGAGGAGGTCGAGATCTCCGACGAGCAGCTGAACACGCTCGCCATCGAGTACACGCGTGAGGCTGGCGTCCGTCAGCTCGAGCGCGACCTCGGGAAGGTGCTGCGCAAGACCGCGACGAGGATCGCTTCAGGGAAGGCGACGGCTCCGGTCGTCATCGACCTCGACGCGATTCGCGATGCGCTCGGGCGCCAGCGGTTCTTCCAGGAGTCGGCGATCCGCACGGCGGTGCCCGGAGTGGCCACCGGCCTGGCGGTCACCGGCGCCGGCGGCGACGTGCTGTTCGTCGAAGCCACCGCGATGCAGGGCAAGCCGGGTCTGACCCTGACCGGCCAGCTCGGTGACGTGATGAAGGAGTCGGCGCAGATCGCGCTCTCCTACGTCCGCGGGCACGCCTCGGAGCTCGAGATCGACCCCGCGGTGTTCGAGGACCGCTCGTTCCACGTCCACGTGCCGGCGGGAGCGATCCCGAAGGACGGCCCGAGTGCCGGGGTCACGATGGTGACCGCGCTGGCGTCGCTGCTCAGCGGCCGGCCCGTGCGCCACACCGTCGGGATGACCGGTGAGGTGACACTCCAAGGCCGAGTGCTGCCGATCGGCGGACTGAAGCAGAAGGTGCTGGCGGCCCACGCCGCGGGCCTGACCGATGTGGTCCTGCCCGAGCGCAACCGCGGTGACCTCGACGACGTCCCCGAGGAGGTTCGTGAAGCGATGAACTTCCACGTGGCGATGACGATCGACGAGGTGCTGGGCGTCGCGCTCGAGCCCGCTCAAGTGCACTCCGCCGCGTAACCGACACACCCGCCAACCAACCAGATCAGCCGGACCGTTTCCGCGCCCCCGCCACCCGGCGGGGGCGCGAGCGCATTAGAAGGGCAATCCTCACACATCGGTGAGCCGGGCCAGCCCACGGAAACCACACGCGCCGCTCGCTGTACGCCCGTCGCGCAGACCGGTCAACACCGGATCCGTCACGTCCCCATACCAGGGGCGCCGAGCAATGCTGAAAAAGCGCGGATGACAGGGGTAAATTCAGCACGACTCCCGAGGCCGCTGTAAAACGTCCCGACGCTGCTCGCTGTGGCTGCCTTCGATCGCGCGTACTCCGGGGACGAACAGGGCGGCACAGGTGACGATGGCGCCGATGACCCCTGCGCCGATCAGCGTGGTCCGGACGCCGAGCGCGCTGCTGAGCGGCGCGGTCAGCGCGAAGGACAGTGGCAGCAGCCCGATCGAAATCAACCAGTCCAGGCTTGACACGCGGCCCAGCAGCGATGCGGGCACGTGTCGTTGCTTCGCCGTGGCCCAGATGATGGTTCCGGCAGTCTCGAGCGCGTTGAAGGCGAGGCTGGCCAGCATCAGTCCCCACAGCGCGTGGGCGAGCCCGTAGCCCGCGATGGCGAGCGTGGCGAGGGTCCAGAAGACGTACATCCAGGTGATGTCACGCTTGGGTAGGCCGTGTTGACTGAGTGCCACCGCGCACACCACCGACCCGATGCCGCCCGCGGCGAACACGAGACCGAGCTCGGCGGCCGTGCCCCGCAGGTCGATGCACATTCCGCTCCACAGCAGGCGGAAGTCACGGTGCCGCAGCGGCGCGAGCAGACCGACGCGGGTGAACCCACCGCCTCGGTCGAGCCCTTCGTAGCTATGTTGCATCGGGGCGCGGGTCGGTCAGATGCCTCGTGCCGGCGCCGGCGCTACTTTGGTGTGCGATTGCAGGTACTCGATCGTCGCGGACGAGTCCATCGGCCGGGCGAAGTAGAAACCCTGACCGAGCTTGCAGCCGAGCTCGCGCAGCGTTGAGCGCTGCTCTGCGAACTCGATGCCTTCGGCCACGACATCGAGCTCGAATGTCTTGCCCAGGCCGATGACCGCAGTCGCCAGGCCCGATGCCACGGGCGAGGCGCCGGCGGACAGGAACGAACGGTCCATCTTGATGACGTCAACCGGGAAGCGCGACAGGTAGGCGAGAGATGAGTATCCGGTACCGAAGTCGTCCAGCGCAATCCGCACACCGAGCTGTTTGAGCTCAGTCAGGCGCTGCTCGGCGAGATCGGCGTTGATCATCATCACGGTCTCGGTGATCTCGAGGGTCAGGCTCTCCGGGTCAAGGCCGGAGTCGGTGAGCGCATCGCGAACGTCGGCGACGATGTCGCTCTGATGGAGCTGGTTGACGGAGATGTTGATGTTCATGGTCAGGGGCGTCTCGCTGAGGACGTGGTCCCGAATTGCCATCGCCTGACGACATCCCTCGCGGAGAACCCATCGTCCGAGTGGGATGATCAATCCGGACTCCTCGGCGAACGGGATGAACTTGGAGGGCCCGATCAGCCCGCGCTCGGGATGTCGCCAGCGCGCAAGTGCCTCAACGCCGGTGGCGGTGCCGTCGCGGAGGCGGATCACCGGTTGGTAGTAGAGCTCGAACTCATCGTTCACCAATGCGCGCTGCAGGTCGGCCCGCAGCTCGAGACGCGCGACCACGTCGGAGTGCATGCTCGGCTCGAACAGCCGGTAGCTCCCGTTACCGTCGCGCTTGGCGATGTACATCGCCGCATCGGCGTTCCGGATCAGCTCGTCCGCGTTCACCATGAACCGATGGTCGAGGATCGAGAGGCCCAGGCTGGCACGAACCACGATCTCGTTGCCGTCGATGTGCAGCGGCTCCAGCAGGCGCTCCACGATCCGCTCGGCCGTGTCCAGCACTTCCTCCGGCCCCGCGATGTCCTCGAGCAGGATGGCAAACTCGTCACCGCCAAACCGTGCCGCGGTGTCGCTGACTCGGATGCTCGTCGCGAGTCGCTTGGCCACTTCCAGCAGGACTCGGTCACCAGCCACATGCCCGAGGCTGTCGTTGATGGTCTTGAAATCGTCGATGTCGAGGAAGATCACCGCGAGTGTCGTGCTCTCGCGACGGGCCCTGGCCAGCGCGTGACGGACGCGCTCGTTCAACAGCGCGCGATTGGGCAGTTGGGTCACCGGATCATGGAAGGCCTGATGCTCGAGTTGCGCCTCGAACGCCTTGCGCTCGCTGATGTCGCGACCGTTGAGCACGATGCCGCGCACCGCGTTGTCCTCGAGTAGATTCGTGTAGAGAATCTCGAACTGTCGCGTGCTCCCGTTACGGTGACTGAGCGAGCATTCGATCACCTCCTCATCGCTGCCGAAGTAGGTTGGCCCGTCCGCGAGCAGGCGCAGCAGCCGACCATTGGGACCCGGTAGCAATAGCCGGTCAAACGGCGTTCCGACGATCTCCTCGGGCGTGTAACCGAGCGCCTGCTCGATCGACGGGCTCTGGTAGGTCACGGTGGCGTTCGAATCCAGGACGGTGATCAGATCGTGGGTGTGCTGGATCAGAGAGCGGAAGCGAGCTTCGCTGGATCGGCGATGCAGCTCCTCGGTCAGGGCCTTGCTCTCGAGCCCGAGTGAGACCTGCGTCCCCAGCGCCACCAGCGCGGTTTGCACCGCCATCGACGGTGGGTGCTCACCCGCGATCAGCAGCAACCCTCGCGTGCGGTCGTTGCCTGACGGTGATAGTTCCAATACGAACACGCCGGCCGTCCCGGCGGGTACCTTGAGGGCAGCTCGATCGCCCTCTCCCAGCGAGGCGACCCTGCCGACGTATGACCCTGCCGACGCGAGCAACGGCGGCCAGGATGCGATCGGCAACGACCACGTCGTGGTGGCTCGATCCGGCACGACGGCCAACGCGACAATGTCGACGTCCAGTTCGCCGACGAAGCACAGCCTGGCGAAGATACTTCCCTTCATCAATGACGGTACTGCGGTGAGGGCGGCCTGGCAGATCTGGTCGCGGGAGGTTGCCGCGACAATGTCGGCCGCCGACGCGGCGAGGATCCGCTCCCGTTCGATGTTGCGCTCGCGCTGCCGAATCAGACCGGCCATCCGGACCACGACGAGCGCGAACAGGATCCCCGACACGGCGATCGTGATCACGAGGTCGAAGTCCCCGCGTCGCATTTCCTTGGCCAGCTCGATCACCGGCGCGATCAGCGTGGCGCAGGTCAGCAGGACGAGACGCAGCCACGTGAAGGTGGGCTCCCGCTCGGGTGCGGGCTGGTCGAGCTCCCGCATCGAAGGATGCAGCGCCGCGGCGCCCCAGAAGAGGTAAAAGCCAATCCACCCGACATCGAGGATGACCTGATGGTGGTAGGCGTTGTGGAGCGTCACCACCCCATAGGCGAAGTCGGTGAGCAGCAGCGTGACGATGCTCAGCAGCAGCAGGTACAACGCCGGTCGGCGCTTACCGCTGTCGACAGCGAGTCGGATCGCAGCGGCCAGGAGCAGGATGTCGCCAAGCGGATAGGCGATCGACACGAGCTTGGGCACCACCGACAGCGTGTTGTCGTGGAGGTACGGTGCGATCAGCGCGATCCAGGACACCAGCGCCAGGCCGAGCGTCATGATCAGCGAGTCGATCAGGCTGGCGCGGTCGGGCTCGGGGTTGCGACGGCGGACGAGCAGCAACAGCCCGGCCATCAGCGCCGGGTAGACAGTCAGGTAGATCGCGTCCCCGGCCGACGGGAAGGGCACACCGACATGGAACAGTTTCGGGTAGCTGTAGGTGTAGAGGTCGCCGAGCCAGAACAGGAACAGCCCGAACGCAAACAGCCACCACGGCCCCCGCGATTTGGGGCGATTGCGTCGAATCCCGACCACCACGGCCACCACGGCGGACAGCCCCAGGAGATTGAAGACCGGGCCGCTCTCCCGGAACGGCGGCACGAAGACATACAGGGCGGCGAGGACGGCTCCCGCGCCGAGATACAGCCGCCAGAGGCCGATGCGCCGCCAGCGGGCGCGGTGCTCGAGCGGCCGAGGTGGGGTCATACCGAGGGTCACGGCTCCGGGGCAGGTTGCGCCGGCCTCAGCTCACCGAGGCTCGCGAGCTCCTCGATCGCCGCACATAGGGCCTCGACTTCGGCGACAGTGTTGGCCGCCGTCAGCTGGACGCGGAAGCCAACATCCGCCTTCGGCACCAGCGGAAACGGAGCCAGCGTCACATAGATCCCGCGGTCAAACAGCAACTGCCCGACCGCGGCGATCCGGCGATGATCGCGGAGCGGGATCTCGACAATCGGAAAGGCGGAGCGGTTCGGAGTGTCGACGCCGAGCCCGGCCAGGCAGTCAACGACGCGGCGGGTGTGCTGATAGACGACATCACGCAGGGCGTCGCCACGCTTGTCGTTGACCTCGAGGCCGGCCAGCACCGTGGCCAGCGACGCGACCGGCGAGGGCCCGGAGTACAGATACGGCGACGCCGCGACCTTCAGGACGTTCTTCAGCACCGTCGGGCACGCGATGAACGCCGCCAGCGAGGAATACGCCTTGGAGAACCCGCCGACCAACACGACATTCTCATAGGTCTCGTCGAAATAGCGCACGATGCTGTTGCCGCGCAGACCGTACGGGGAGGATTCGCGCGGGCTGCGCTCACCGATCACTCCGAACCCATGCGCGTCATCGACATACAGCAGCGCGCCGTATTCGCGCGCCACCCGGGCGAACGCCGGCAGATCGGGCGCGTTGCCCGTCATGCTGTTGACCCCGTCGATGCAAATCAAACGAGCCGGATCGCGCTCGGCCCGCAAAAGCTCCTCCAGGTGGCCGGCATCCTCAAACCGGAACCGCTTCACCGCCGCACCCCGCGCCCGCGCGAGCTGACAGCCGTCATAGATCGTCTTATGCGCCCGCGAATCCATAAAGATCGTCCCCGAGGCGGCCAGCACCGGAATCACCGACATATGGATATGCGTAATCGTGGGCAGCACCAGCGCGTCCTCGCTGCCCAGCAGCCCGACCAGCCGCTCCTCGATCTGCTCATACAGCACCGGACTGCCCAACAGTCGAGACCAGCTCGGGTGCGTCCCCCACGCATCCAGATACGCGGGCACGGCCTCGATGATCTCACGATCCAAATCGAAGCCCAGATAGTTACACGACGCAAAATCCGCCAGCCAACGCGTCCCCACCCGAATCATGCGACCGTCAATCTCCTCGATGACCGCGTCCATCATCGGGTGAGACGCCGTCAGCTCCGACAGGTCATGGAAGGTCTCGAGCCAATGGTCGATCCACGGCTGGTTCTTCGGCTTGGGCGCACCGACGCGGCGCCTGACGACCGCAGGCGCGCTGCCCCTCGTCTTTTCGTCCATAACTGACTATCGACCAACGTAGCCGGGTTCTTGAGGTTAAGTCCGAGATGTCGCGCTTATCGGCGCGCTTCGCGCACCAACCTGCCTCCTGGCGGGGAAATCTGCGACGATCACCGCGGGCAGCGGAATCGCCCGACGTCACGTAACCGGCATGGAAGCCCGCAACAGAGCGGACCATGGGAGCGCGAGTGATGGGTGGTGGGCCTGGCTGGCTTCGGGGTTGGTGCGAACGCGCCGGCCGTCGAGTGCTCGCGGATCGCGGCCGCCGGGTCAGGATCGGCTGCGGTCGAATCACAGCGCTGTGCGTGGTAGGACTGCTGGTGCTGGACGCGTCCGCGACCGTCGCATCGGCTCGGCCTGGGCGCAGGCAAATACCGCGCGACACCCCGGTGCCCGTAGCACGCGGCCACGCCTCGTTCCGCGCGCACCAGAATCCGAACAGCACCCTGAAACTCAACGTCGGCCTCGAGGTTCGCAACTCCGGCCAGCTCGACGCGCTGATCAAGGCGGCGAGCACCCCGGGAAGCCCAGGCTACGGCCACTATCTGACCCAGTCGCAGTACATGGCGAACTACGCTCCGACGTCGGCGAGCGTCACGGCCGTGAAGCAGTGGTTGGCCAGCCAAGGTCTCGGTGTTCGTGGGCGTATCGCCAGACAACCTGTTGGTCCACGTGCGCGCGCGCACGGCGGCGGCCGAGCGTGCGTTTGGGGTGACGATCAACCAGTACAAGGTCGGCGGCCGGCAGTTCCGCGCCAACAACCGCAACCCGGCCGTGCCCGCCGACCTGCACGTGCAATTCGTGAGTGGTCTGTCGAACTACGACGTGATCAAGGCGGCGGTCACGTGCACCCCGGCCCCGGGCTCGGTGTGCGGCTATGACGGCGGCGACTTCCGCTCGGCCTATGACATCTCCGGCAACGGCTCCGGCCAGACAGTCGGGTTCACCTTGTGGGGCCAAGCGCTGCCGCAGAGCGACTTCACCGACTTACGCCGACGCCACCGGCACGACCCCGATCACGGTCGGCCAGCCCGGAGACGACGGCCTCGACTACATCCCGGTCGACGGCTCGACGACGGAGAGTGATACCGACAACGAGGTGGCGATGGACACCGAGATCGCGCACGGGGTCGCGCCCGGCATCCACGAGACCTACTGGCTTGGCCACGACAACAGCTGGGCCACCATGGAGGACGTCGTCAACCAGGCCGCCAACTCGAACGTCGCGGTGATCTCCAACAGCTGGGGCGCGCAGTCCGCCGGCTGTCCGGCTGACCCGAACATGGACACCTCGCTCCAGCAGGGTGCCGCCACCGGAAAGACGTTCTACTTCGCGTCAGGCGACGGCGACGCCTCGGTTGGCTGCCAGTATCCTGCGGTCAGCCAATACGCGGTCGCCGTCGGCGGCACCCGCCTCATCGTGGGAGCCGGGAGCGTGTGGTCTTCGGAGTCCGCGATGCCCGACGGTGGTGGCTGCAGCAACAGCGAGCCGCGCCCGGCGTGGCAGACCGGAATCGGCAGCCCACTCGCGTACCCCTCGGCCGCGTGTGCGGGACGCGCCGAGCCCGACGTGTCGGCCGATTCGGGCATCGGCACCTATCTCGACTTTGACGGCGCCGCGGGCTGCTGCAGCGGCGGCACGAGCTTGGCGACGCCGATCTGGGCGGCTGCCTCGGCGGTCTGGAACCACAACAACGCGAACTCGGGACGACCCGGGATCGGCTTCTCGGCCCCGCTGATCTATTCGCTGGCTAACGATCCCACGGACTACGCAAGCGACTTCCACGACATCACCTCCGGCAGTAACGGCTTCTCCGCCACCACCGGGTGGGACGAGGTGAGCGGGTGGGGCTCACCCGACTTCAACCATTTGTCCAACAACCAGGCCGACATCAACCTCACCGGCCCAAGCAGCGCGAACACCGGGGACACGGTCACGCTGTCGGCGACACTGACCGACCACGGCACGACCGACGGGCTCGGCGGGCGGACGATCACGTTCACCGTCGCCGGCGATGAGACCTGCACGGCCACCACCGACGCAACCGGCAGCGCCTCATGCCGGGTCACGATCAGCGACCCGCCCGGCCACGACTCGGTCAGCGCCGCCTTCAGCGGCGACGCCGGCTACGGCGCCGCCTCAGCCAGCAGCCCGTTCACAGTCCTGCACATCCCCACCGCGCTCACCTACACCGGCGCAACCAGCGGTGGCGACAACGACCCGGTCACCCTGGCCGCCCAGCTGACCGAGAGCAGCGACTCCGCCGGCGTAGCGTCCGAGACGATCAGCCTCAGCCTCGGCGCCGAGAGCTGCACCGCCACCACGGACTCCAGCGGCGACGCAAGCTGCTCGGTCACACCGGTGGACGACCCGGGCTCCTACACCGTGAACGCGAGCTTCGCCGGCGATGAGCCGACGTACGAGCCCTCGAGCGCGACCGGTGGCTTTGCGCTCACCGCTGACCAGAGCCAGCCACCGGCCGCCGGAGATCCAACCGACACCACGCCTGCCCCGGGGGATCCAACCAACACCACACCGGCCCCGGGCGATCCAACCAACTAACACCGCACCGGCCCCCGGGCGATCCAACCAACCCCACACCGGCCCCCGGGCGATCCAACCAACTAACACCGCACCGGCCCCCGGGCGATCCAACCAACTAACACCGCACCGGCCCCCGGGCGATCCAACCAACTAACACCGCACCGGCCCCCGGGCGATCGAACAAACGCCACACCGGCCGCCGGAGACCAAACCGTCACCTCGCCTTAGCGCCTGATGGGCACGCGGTCGAGGAACTGCTCGGGGCGGTGCTGAATAAGCGCGGATGGCGCGGGGTTTTTCAGCACTCTCTCTGTCGGTTGCGCGACCCGGGTCATGCCCGCTGCATCGCCTGCATGTTCTTCGCCATCGCCGCCTGGACCGTGCGCAGCTCATCGCTGGGGCTGAATTGGACGAACTCGCTGCCGGCCTCCGCCACGGGAGCGTGGCCGGGCGGCACGTAGAAGGCGTCGCCAGCCTCGAACACCTCCTCGTGATCGGCGAAGCGCCAGGTCAGACGGCCCTTGAACACGTAACCCCAGTGCGGGCATTGGCAGCTGTCATTGGGCAGCCCCTTGAGCAGCGGGGCCAGATCCATGTCCTGGCGCAGTGACACGAAGTTCACCGTGTAGCCGTCGATGTCTTCATGGCGATCTTCGACGGGCCCGTGGTCCTCGACCTGCGCGGCACTGTCCCTCGATACCTTTGGCATCTGCCTGGCTCCTTTGGTTGACCTGACAAGAGGCAGGCTAGGGCCGCGCGGGCTCGGCGTCATGAGGCGTTCGCCCCATCTTTGCCGCCCTCCGCAGACCAAGTGTCCGAGCGATCGGTCCGGCTCTCAGGCGCGCTGACTACTTGTGCAGCGGCGTTGTCACCAACTCATTTTTTTATGAATTGATGTGGTTTAGATGCTGCGCCCTACGTGGAGCTCGGGTTCGTTGGCGGCTTGTCGCGCGGCTCGCTTTTGGCTGCGGCGTTCGGAGATGGCGGCGATCAGGACGCTGGCCTCGAACAGCAGGTAGAGCGGGAGGACCTCGAGCAGCATGGTGATCGCGTCGCCGGGAAGGATTGCGGCGACCAGCCCGCAGGCCAGGATCGCGTAGCGGCGGTTGTGTCGCAGCTGCTGGGGGGTGACCAGGCCCGCGCGGGTGACCGCGATGATCGCGACGGGGATCTCGAACAGCAGCCCCATCGCCAGCAACGTGGTCGCGGCGAACTTGTAGTACTGGCTGGCCTGGACCAGCACGTTGAACTGGCCGCTGTTGAAGTTCTGAAAGAAATGCAGCGCGGCTGGGAGCACGACGAGATAGCCGAACGCCACGCCGGCGACGAACAGCACCGGGATCGCGAGGGTGACCGGCAGCATGCGCTGCCGCTCGGAGGGCTCAAACGCGGGCATCAAGAACCCATAGACCTGCAACAAGAGCACCGGCAACGACAGGATCAACGCGAAGATCAACGTTACCCCGATCGTTGTGTTGAATGGCTCCCCGACCCCCAACGTGACCGGCAGATTCCCCTGCGGGGCGGCCGAGAGCCGGCGGATATCACGCTGCAGGCTCGCCTGGACCTTCGCCAGCGAGGCCTGTACGGCCGGCGGTTGACGCTGCCCGGCCAGTAGGCCCGCGACGATGTTCAGCTGCGCCGCGACGTCCTTGGCGCCCTGCTGCACCGTGTAGGTCGCGCCCAGCGGCCCGTGCCCATCACGAACCTGCTGCTGGGTCTGATTCGCCAACGGCTGGTTGATGAAGTGCAACAACTGATGGTTCTGCCAAAAACACACGCCAAACGCGACCGCGACCGCGACCAGACACACGATCAACCGCGTCCGCAGCTCGTCGAGATGCCCCACCACACTCAGACGCTCCCCATGCTCGATCGGCCGCAGCCGCGGCCGGCGGATGGCGCTTGACATCTGTGACATCAGAAGGCCCTCAGAGTCCCGGTGCGAGCGACCCTAGACGCGCCAGACCGGGACACGGTTGGCCACGGGCTTGCCCGCGACCACCGGCTCGGCGGTGAGCACCGGCTCGGCGGTGACCACCGGCTCGGCGGTGAAGACGGGTGCGACAGCGGTCGCGGCGGTGAGCTGCTGGGTGTGCACCGGCGACCGGCTCGGCCGTGACAGGCTGCGTCGCCGTCATCGGGGTGGTGGCCGGAGTCGCGGCCAGGTGCGCGGTCGGATCATGCTCGCCGCTGATCGACTCCTTGAAGCCGCGCAGCCCGGTACCCAGCGAACGGCCCATCTCCGGCAGCCGCTTGGCGCCAAACACCAGCAGCAGGAGTACCAGAATGAATGCGATGTGAATTGGATTATCAAATCCCAGCATGTGAAAGCTCCGATCGGATTGGTTTTGCACCCACTGACGTTCCTTACGAACGGGCACCGGAATCGGATCACTCCGAGCGCCCTACCCCGTGATGTCGCGACCCGCCGAGTCGGAAGGCGTCGCGGGCCGCGCCGTTTTGGCGAGAACGGGCTACGTCTTGATCAGCGCCGGTCGGTTACGACGAGGCGTCTGAGCGTCGGTCCGCGAGCCCGTACGCAGCGCCCGACGCGACACCGCTGACCGCACAGACCGACGGCCAGGCGCCGAGCTTTTTGGCCAGGGGATGCGAAGCACCGAAGGCCGCGGCGTACGTGGCGAGCAGCAGCGCCGTCACTCCCGCGCCCGAGGAACGGGCCCACGAGCGCGCGCACCACGCCCCCGCGGCCACGAGCACGACGCCACCCAGTTCGCGTCGCCCGCTGTAGCGCGCCACGGCGAAACCGCTCATCAGTCCGGAGGCAACGATGGGCGCTGTGGGCACGGACGGCATCGGTCGTCATCCTATGCGGCGAGCACCTCGCGCGCGGTCTCGAAGTCCTCGGTCAACACCGAGGCCGTCATCTCCTCAGCCCTCGGGATCACCCCCGGGGCGACCCGACCCCCGCCTCAGGCCCGCGCCTCGCGCTCTGCTGCCTGGGGCCGATCGCGTTGGGCCCGGCTCCGGTAAGACCCGGTGGCCGAACAGCCCCCATTCGGCGGGCTCGTGATCGGCTGACCGGCAAGCGAACGGCCCGCCAACGATCGCTCGTCTGTTTCGGCGGGCTCGTGATCGGCCGACCGGCACGCTAACGACACGCCAACCATCGCTCACGTGTTTCGGCGGGCTCGTGATCGGCCGACCGGCACGCTAACGACACGCCAACCATCGCTCACCTGCGGCGCGATAAGCTCACCGCGGCCTACCCTCGGAAAGGAAGCGAACAGGTGTTGCATCGTGTGACCCATCGGCGCTGGACGTTGGCAGTCGGGATCGTTTGTGTCTGTGCCCTGGCACTGGCCGGCGCGGCGACGGCCGGGCTGGTCAGCTCGCTCGGCGTCGCGAATCGAACCATCAACGGCAAGTCGACGACAATCGTCGTGGATCGCCGCGGCGACACGATCTACGAGCTCGGCGGCGAGAGCCTCGGCAAGCTCAAGTGCGTCAGCAGCCAGTGCCTGAAGTTCTGGCCACCCGTCGAGGTCAGGTCGGCCAACATTCGACCGCCGAAGGCGCCCGGTGTGCCGGGAACGCTGTCGATCCTCCGCCGCGTCAAGGGAAACCTCTACCAGGTGATGCTGGACCGACACCCGCTGTACTTCTACTCGGGTGACACGAAGATCGGCGACACCAAGGGCCAGGGGATTACCAGCTTCGGTGGCACGTGGCACGTCGTCAAGGCTGGCTGACCCCACTGCTGTCGCGAAGCTGAGAATGAATCGTGGCGCAGGGAGGGCGTGATTCATAGGTAGACGACCTGCACGAGATCCCAAACCGAGGATTGGAGCGGGGAAATGGGTGATCGCGCACGCCTGACGTGCGTAATTTCCCGGATCCGCGTCGGTTGACGCAGTTTGGGAGACAGTGCAGGTCGATCGCCATCCGCGGCCGGTCGATCCGCCATCCGCGGCCGGTCGATCCGCCATCCGCGGCCGGTCGATCGCCATCCGCGACCAGTCGATCGCCATCCGCGGTCGATCGCGATCCGCGGCCGGTCGCCCGCCGTGGTCAGTGGCTCGGGATCGCGGTGCACTTGCCGGCCGCGCGCAGGGGCGGCCGACGGCATTCGGTCGTTGCGATAGCTGTGCCGTTCAGTTGGATAGCAGCCCGAGAAATCGGGCGAGTTCACCAGGCTCGATCTCTCCGGAACCGTCCACGCGAAGGACCGGCCGCCCATGGGCCGCTTCGAGCGCCTCCAATGAGGGGCGCGTCGTCCCGCCGTATTGGTCGTCCGCATATGAAACGACCCCGGCCACGCCAGGAATCGCCTGATCGATGGTGTGATCTCCTCCGAGGGAGTCACGGGAGACGAGCAGGACGAGGAACCCGGCCTGCTGCAGCGTTCTGATCAGCGCGGCGGGCGCCAGTTCCACGTCCTCGACCCAGACCCCATATTCGGCTGTGGTCCGAGCGGTGAGGACGATCACGGTTGGCCTCGTCACGGGCGCCCACACTACTGTCTGGAGTAGGTTCCGTCGCTCATTCGAGGTCGATGGTGGCACCACTGTTGGATCGTTCAGAGAGAATGTATGTGTTGGGGTATGGCTCGCTCGTGGCAGGGCCGGTCAGCGAGTTGGCCTCGCGTCGATTGGTGCACGCCAAGGGCTTGCGCCGGACATGGAATGTGTCGATGGACAATCGTCTGACGCTGGAGGGATACAAGTACTACGTTGATCCCGACACGGGCGAGCGTCCGTCGGTGTTCGTCACGTTTCTCAACGTCGTGGAGGATCTGGCCAGCACGATCAACGGGGTGATCCTCCCGATCGACACACACGGTTTTCGATCCTTGAATGAGCGTGAGCGAAACTACGACCGGCTGGAGGTCACGGAGCGGATCGTTGAGCCGGTAGACGGTCCAGTCTGGGCGTATGTGGGCAGCGTCGCCGCACGTGAACGGTATGAGGAGGGTTTCCGGCGAGGAACTGCCGTCGTCGACGCTGCGTACTACGAGTCGGTACGAAGCGAGTTCCGTCAACGGGGCGAAGGGCCCTATGCCGAGTTCATTGGCAGCACCGATGAGCCCGGTTGTCCGGTTCGCCGGCTCCGACGCCGCGACCTCTAAGCGCTCTGATCTGGAGCGGCGGATACGTGATGGGAAACGACCGTCCGGTCAGGCTGACGGGTGGTCGAGGGCCGATCGCATCGGGGCCGTACGCGACGTACGTGGGACACCGGCGAGCGCACGCTGGCAGCGGCCTCAGTCAGGCCTGATCGAGCTTTGTAGAACTTTTATCAGTGTTATGTAGAGTTAGATAGTGTTGACAGCGCGGAGCCTTTGACTGAAGGGCTCCGAGGACGCGTCCACTGGGGGCACCGGTTAGTGGAGCTGGTGCCCCCAACTTTGCCTGCGCGCGGGCGGAGGTTCGAACGCTCAGAGGAGTTCGGCGATACGCTCAGCCGCTCTGCGCGCTCCGCCGGTTTCGACGGGTCGGTAATCGACCTGGCGTCCGATCTCCGAGGCAATCGCTTCGGCGATCACATCCGGGGACGAGTCGTCGTAGTCCATCCGGCGACCCGCGCGATAGCGCGCCAGCCGATGGGCGACGTGGAAGTTCTGCTCGAAGTGGTGCTTGAGCGGGAAGAACAGGAATGGGCGCTGGTTGGCGGTGAGCTCCATCCCGGTGGTGAGCCCGCCCTGCACGACCGCGAGATCGCACGCGGCGAGATGGCGGTGGAGGTTGTGAACGTAGGGCAGCACCTCGAGGCCTTCCATCCCGGGCAGCCGGTCGGGGTCGATCCTCGGCCCCGCGACGACGATCATGCGCAGCGCGGGTACCCGAGCCTTGGCCTCCGGGTAGGACGCGATCACCCGCCGCAGCAAATCGACGCCGACGCCCGATCCCCCGACGGTGACGATGCACACCTGCTCGCCGGCGCCGTAGCCAAGCTCGGCCCGCAGTGCGGCGCGGTCTGACAACCGGGCCGGGTCGAAGCCCATCACGTACCCGGCGAAGTCGAAGTGCTGCTCGGTCCAGTCTCGGATCTCGGGCAGATCCGGGCCCAGCCAGCCGGGTATGACATCCTCCGGGTTGCCGACGAAGATCGCTCGGTCACGGACGCCTGGATGCGCGGCGACATGGTCGACCATCTCGGCGTTGTAGTCGGCCGTCAGGTAGCGCTCGCGATCGTCCGCATCGTCCATCGGCAGGAAGCCGACGAAGTCGGTGAGCCAGACGAACGGGGCACGCTTGAGCTGCGGGTGCTCGTGCAGGAAGTAGTCCACCTCCCACCCCTCGTCGGCGATCCACAGGTCGTAGTCGTGCTCGCCGGCGACCTCGTGGAAGACCATGAAATTCGCGCACAGGATCTCGTCCATGCGTCGGAACGCGTCAAAGCAGTGAAGGTCATGGCCTGTGGTTTCTGATTGGAAGTGGGCGGATTCGCTGCACAGATGCTCGCTGGCGGGGTGCACACGCTCTGCCTCTGCCTCCAGAACGCGTGTCACCGGGTCCTGGGCGAGCCAATCGATCCGGAGGTCAGGCACGAGTTTGCGCAGCTCACGAGCGATCGCGACATCGCGCTGGGCGTGACCGAGGCCGATCGGAGAGGAGACGAACAGTGCGCTCCGCCGGCCATCGTCGGAGCGGGGGATCGTGGGATCGCGGTCGGGGCGGCCCGGACGGCTCGCGGGGCTGGGGCGGCTGGGGCGGCCGGGGCGGCCCGGTGGACCAGCCGCAAGGAAATCGTGCAGCGTGATGTTGAAGAGCACTGGACGCCGCGCCGGCGGACAGTGGCCGGTGTCCTCCAGGCACACGAACGGCGCGCCGAGCGCCTCTGCGAGCGCCCGCCCCCACTCCACCGGGCAGATCAGATCCATCCCGCCGTGGATGACGATGGCCGGGCAGCGGATGCGAGCGCACAGCCCGAGCGCCGTCGCGCGGGCGGCATACCCCTCGCCGCGATAGGAATCGACCAGCGCCTGGGGTGAGATCTCCAAGCCCCAGCCGACCGCGTCCTCGATTTGCTTGGTCGAGTGCCGCTCTGGGAACACGCTGGCCATGAACCATTCGACAAACGGGCGCGGGTCGCGCAGCCAATCCTGCCGGTTAAACATCCGCTGCGGCTCCAGCGGGCCGATCTTCGCCAACCCGCGACGCGTGGCCGGTGACCACAGCGCCGACGGTGAGTGCCGGGCGACCCGCAGCACCTCGTCGAGCGCCCTGAGGTGTCGCTCCGCGCGACTGCGGGCGTCGAATGCGGCCCACCCGACCCGGCCCCCGAGCGCCGGGGTAAAGCGAATTCCCGGGGCGATCAGCGCGAGCGCGCTGACCCGGTCCGGATGCTGCGCGGCAAGCAGCAACTCGCGCTGCGGCCCGCGTGAGAAGCTCACTAGAGCGGCACGCTCGGTTCCGGTCGCGTCCATCACCGCCAGCGCGTCGTCGGCGAACTGCTGACTGGTGTAGGCGGACTCACCGGCCGGGGTGTCAGAGCGCCCGTTGCCTCGCGGGTCCTGGACGAGAACTCGGTAGTGGCGGGCGAAGTACGGGATTTGCCCCTTCCAAATTCGCGAGTGGACGATCGACCACGCCGGAAGAAAGAACACCGTCTCCTCTCCGTCTCCGTAGACCTCGTAAAACACGCGCACTCCGTCGCGCTCGACGTAGCCCTCCTGGTCCGGATAGCGCGCTCGACGTGGCAACGGCTGGTAGGTTAGCCGCCTAACGGCGGTGATTTGCCGAGCAGAAGGTTTCTCTCGCATCGTCGTCCCCGATCGGCGTCACTCGGGCTCGGCCACCGGTGCGTTCAGTTGCTGGTCCACCGCGGTCAGGATCGCCGCCGCGACCTCTGCGCTGGACGCGGAACCACCGATGTCGGGCGTGCAGACCCCGCTGGCGCACACGCGAGATACCGCCACCCGGATGGTGTGGGCGATTGTCGCCGCTTTCAGCTCCTCGAGCATCATCGCTGCGGACAGAACGGCCCCGATCGGGTTGGCGATGCCGCGACCGACAATGTCGAACGCCGAGCCGTGGACCGGCTCGAACATCGACGGGTAGCTCCCGTCGAGATTCAGGTTCGCGCTCGGCGCCATGCCGAGGCTGCCCGTGAGGGCTCCAGTCAGGTCCGACAGGATGTCACCGTGGAGATTGGATGCGACCAGAACGTCGCACGACCCGGGGTTCAACACGAGCCGCGCTGCCGCGGCGTCCACCAGCAGTGATTCCAGCTGCACGTCGGGAAAGTCCTGAGCCGCCTCGGCGACAACCTGATCCCACAGCACGCTCGCGTGCAGGCTGGCGTTTGACTTCGTGATGCTGGTGACCCGATGCGCGGGCCGCGTCCGCGCCAGCGCGAACGCGTAGCGGGCGGTGCGCTCGATCGCGGCGCGTGTGTACACAGAGGTTTGCAGCGCCAGCTCTGACGGTTGTCCTTGATGGGAGAACCCGCCCACGCCGGAGTATTCCCCCTCCGTGTTCTCGCGCACGACGACCATGTTCACGTCATCGGGGCCGCGGCCCGCCAGCGGACCGCGCACCCCCGGTAACAGCTGTGCCGGCCGAAGGCTGATCGCCTGGTCGAACGCTTGCACGATCTTCAGCCGCAGTCCCCAGAGCGTGACGTGGTCGGGAATCTCGGCGGAGCCGACGGCACCGAAGTAGATCGCGTCGAATTGCGCCAGCCGCTCCAACGCGTCAGCGTCCATCATCGCCCCGGTGCTCAGGTAGTGCTCCGAGCCCCACGGGAACGTCACGGTCTCGTACTCGAAGTCGGGATCTGCCGCCGCCGCCGCTGCGAGCACGTCGAGGCCGATCTGAATGACCTCGGGGCCGACACCATCTCCTGGGATCACGGCAATGCGAGTCACTGACCCTCCTCTGCTCCGAAGGTTAATCGGCCGGTGGCACCCGCTGGGGCACTCGGCACATTCGTGATGATCTCAGGCGGTACGACCAGTCCGTCTTTCACCTCGTCGTCCCGGCCACACCCCAAGGCCTCCATCGCATCGTCGACCCCGAGGCGGCGGGCCGGGAGACCGCCGGCGAGCGGCTGGCGCGCGCTCTGCCGTTTGCTCAGCGAGGCGGCTCGGCGGTCATCGCGGAGGGTTCGGCGTTAGCCACTCAGCTCGTCGCCTGGGCCGCGGTCGGCACCACGATCGAACGGATCACCGGGATCGCCACCGCCGCCGACGCAGCACCGACCCCCAGCGTACGCAGCACATCCCGCCGGCTCACCCCCAACGGCTCCACCAGATGCCGCGCCGCCAGATCACGCACCGTCGCCGCGGCCACCTCCTCACTCAAACCCGTGCGCGCGCTGAGCTCGCTCAGCGAACAGACACCATCGCAGCCACGCCACACCGCCGCCGCCTCAGCATCCAGACAATGCGCTTCGTCACGTTCGATGTCGTAGATGAGCGTCTCGGCGTCGAGCGTCTCCACGAGCAGCCCGTCGCTCCGGGCTCGAGGGATGTTCACGCTACCTCCCAGTCGATGATGAGTAGCCATCGGAGCCTGCTAGGCCGCATCACGCAAGGTGTCGGCAACTCCATCAGATCAAGCCCACTCGATTAACACATGGTTGAAACTAGCGCGTGGAGCGGGGCGATGACTGTTCGCCCAATGGCGCGTGAGTGACCACGTCATTGGCAGCTGACGAGGCGCCTGCCCGGGTCAGTGTCACAGTTCGCCATCACAACCCACAACTCACTTAAGCTCTGCAAACCGCATCACTGAAACACGAGGCGTTCACCGCGACACTCGCGACGATCCCTCCGTGAACGGGCCCCGTCAGCTGTTACTGCCAGCGTCGGGGGACGGCCCACGCGCGAGAGGGTGCCGCCGCTGTCACGCGAACTTTGGCGTCTCGGGTCCACCCGTCGGACCCCAAACGCCAAGGTTGGCCCGGCGTTACGCAGCGTTGCGCGACTCGCCGGCTGCGGGCGCCCGCAATAGCGCCGAGCGGTAGCCGGTGGCCAGCCGCTGGAGCGACGCGTCCCAGGTGCGTTCGCGGACGACGGCGAGGGCCGTCTTGCGCAGCCGGTCGGCCAGCTGCGGCGTGTGGAGGAGGGCCAGCAAGCAGTTGGCCAGCGCCTCGGGCTCGGGCGCGGCAAGCAGTCCCGTCTCGCCGCGGAGGATCAGTGAGGTGGGCCCGCCCTCGTCGACCGCAACCACGGGCAGGCCGCTGGCCTGGGCCTCGAGGATCACCTGGCCGAAGGTGTCGGTCTGGCTGGCGAACAGGAACGCGTCGGCGCTCGCGTAGGCGCGGGCCAGGTCCTGCCCGCGCAGCCAGCCGAGGAAGGTGGCGCTCGAGCCGAGGCGCTCGCGCAGAGCGTCCTGTTCAGGGCCGCCGCCGGCCAGCACCAGGTGGAGCCGCGGGTCCTGCCCGCGGGCCGCGAGGAAGGCCTCGGCGAGCAGATCGAGGCCCTTCTCCTTGGTCAGCCGTCCGACGTAGAGCACGTTGATCTCACCCGGGAAGCTGCCTTCACTGCGCAAGCTCGCGTCGAAGCGCTGGAGGTCGACGCCGCGGTCCCAGCGTCCGATGCGCCCGCTGGGGATCCCGAGCTGGGCCAGTCGCTGGTCGCTCGCTGGGCTCGGAGACAGAACGACGTCGCAGGCGCCGTAGAAGGCGCTGAGCGCCGCTCGCGCGATCAGCTCCAGGTGCGGCATCCCGGAGCGCACGCCCGCGTAGGCGGCGAACTCGGTGTGGTAGCTGCCAACCACCGGCAGCTCGAGCACCCGGGCCAGCAGCCAGGCGCCGAGGCCGGCCGGGCCCGGCGAGCAGAGGTGCACCAGGTCGTAGCGGCCCTCGGCGAGCGCCTCGACGATCGCGGGCAGGCTCGGGACCCCGATCGGTAGTCCGGGGTAGAAGGGAATCTCGATCTCTGCCACCGAGCTCAGGCGCCGGTCGACATCGGCATCGGTCCCGATCACTTCGACCTCGTAGCCGGGGACGCCGCGGTCCCGGATCTGCTGGATCGTACTGGGTGACGCCGTGCATCCCGCTGAGCCCGTCGGCTACCAGCGCGACCCGGGGCCGGTCGCCGTCGCTGCGGCTCAGCTTGAACTTCTCCCGGCCTAGGAACGCCGTCGCTGCTGCGTAGGGGATCGCCGGCAGGCAGGCGTCAAACAGCTTGGTTCCGCAGCCGGCGATGTCCGGTCCGCCCGGAGCCTCGACCGCCGCGACGAGTTCGCGCACGGCGGCGGACAGTTTGCGCTCGTGGATGCGCCGTGCGCGACGGTGCAGATCCGGGTGGCTCAGCTCCCCCTCCTGGAGGAGCGTCAGCAGGGTGGCTTCGTCGAACTGCAGGTCGATGGCCGCCAGCCAGGAGCGCAGCAGCGCGCGGGCGTCGTCGGGGCCGAGGTCGGCGCCGACCTGACCGCCGCGCATCTCGCCTTCACGCATCACGCGCTCGACGATCTTCAGCACCGCCCCGGGGCTGGCCGGCTGGGACCCGTCGTAGCGGCCGAAGCTGCGGATCGCCAGGGCCATCGCAGCGTGGGTCCACTTCGCCGCGCTGCCCTGCTCTCCGTGCGCCGCGACGTTGCCGCTCCGCACGTGGGCCAGGAACTCGGCCGGGTCGGCGGCCCACGGGGTCTCGGTGAACGTGCGACCGATATCGATTCCGGCGTGGTCATCTGAGCCACCGATGGCGGTGCCGCCGTGGGTCTCGATGTACACGAACGCCGGCAAATTCAGTTCCTTCGCGCGCGAGCCGTTGCGCGTCTCCCAGATCGGGAACAGCTGGGCGAGGCGGCGGCGGTGACGCGCGGTCAGCGGTGCCTCGACGGCATAGAACGGATGCGCCAGAGCGACGGTGAGCTCGCGCTCGTGCAGGTACGTCGCGCATGCTTCGACATCGCTGTTGTGCGCCTGTAGCCATTCGTGATCGTCGGGAGTGATCCCGTAACACAGAACGTGCACCGCCTGGGGCTCACCCTTGAACCACACGGTCAGCTCCTCGGCGATGAAGGTGTCCGGAAGGTGCTCGATCGCCTGAGCGCCGGCGATCGTGTCGTGGTCGGTGATCGTCACGAACTGCATCCCGCGGCGCTTGGCGAGCCGGTAGACCTCTTCTGGTGGCGTGGCGCACTCAGGCAGGTTCAGCGAACGCTGGATGCCGAGCTTGGACAGCTGCGATGCAGTCGAATGGACGTGCATGTCGGAGCGACTGTTCTCGTTCATGAGGCACAGTATTGCCCTGCAAACCGCCACCAAAGTGAACAACGCGCTCACCTCCGGTGATGATGTTGTGAAGCGCACAGAAGCATGCGCCGCGAAACGCGAGCGCGCGCACAGCAGCTATGGGCAGCTATTGGCGCCTGTCGGCGCCCCCCACCGGGCCGCTAGTCGATCTCAACGTCAAAGTCCCAGGCGACGATGGGCCGCGCTCCTTCCGGCGTCCATTCCAGGCCGCCGTCTCCGGTCGGCAGCACGTCGTAGATCTTCAGCGACAGCGTGCGACCGGGCGCGATCTCCCGCGGTAATGGGCCACCGTCCATCGCCGTCACCCGAGGGTGGTGGACGTGATGGAGTTCGTCGACGAATGTGAAGGCCTGTCGCGCTGATCGGGATCGGGCCGGTCGCGGCCGTGAACGTGATGATGAACGTGCACGGAGTCGTCTCAGGCACCGGGAAGCGCCCCTCCTCCGGCACGGTCGGGCCGACCGCGGTGGCCAGCACGCGTCCGCTCGCGAGATGGACCGAGACCGTGTCGCCCTGGATGGTCAGCACCGGATGGGCGCTGCTGGCCTGCAGGACACGGCCGACGGGGACCTTCGCCTTCGGCAGCCAGCTGGGGAGGCCCCCGTACTTGGCTGACCGCGCGGCGGCGGAGCCGTGTGTCACGGCCGACCTGCGGGCGGCAGCTCATACCGAGCGCCTGGGTCACCGGACGCGTCATGGCCGACGGGTGGGCCGCGACCAGCCGATGCGGCGCGGCGGACCCGAGAGCCGTGATTGAGCAGCGCCCCGAGAAACGCGATCACCAGAATCGCCGAGACCAGGACGGCAGCGACGACGAGAACGGCGCGGCGGGGGCCGAGCCCGAAGGCCCAGCCCCCGCCGTGGCTCACGGTGGACCGGCGACGCGGGCTCCGTCACCGACGCGGCGACGACGGAGCCTCGTCGCTACTGATCGGGTTGGCCGGCACCCGAGGCAGGATCAGTGACCTCGACGCTGGTGGTGTCGGTGACCCCGATGCGCGAACGGGCCCTGCGGATTGGTGAACACGTCCGGCCCGAACGGCGCCAGACCGGGCTGGGCCGCGTAGCCGATGTGACCCTGCCCATCGAGGCCCCGCGAGACCGCTGCCGACGTTGAACAGATCCTCCATTGTCCGCAGCCAGCTGTAGTGGTTGTAGAAGCCGGTGCTCACACTGCCCGGTCGGATGTACGGACTGATCAGGACGCTGCCGGTGTCACCGCCGCCGGTGGTGGGATCAGTGGCGTTGAACAGCGGATCGTTCGCGTCGGTGCGCGCCGCGAGCGTGATTCCGCTCACCGCCGCCGTCGTGACCAGCGGATTGCCGGACGAGTCGACCAGAGTGAACGTCCCGGTGTCGACGAAGCCGCCGTCCTGATTCGACGCCGTCGCCGTCACCGGTGTGTTGGTGACCTGCCCGACGAACGCGCCCGCGGGAATCCCCGTGCCGGTCACCGCATTTCCGGCGTCGGTCGCCACGATCGCGTTGTCGGCGATCGTCGAGCTTCCGGCCGGTGCGGTGGCTCCGGCGTCGGTGCGCGGACCTGGGGGGTTATCGCCGCCGCCGAGCAGGCACGTGCCCGCCGGCTGCGCCGGGACCGTCTGCGCAACGCAGTTGCTCGGACGATCGACGAACGCGTTGTAGCCCGGTCCGGGATACAGCTCGTTGCCGTTGGCGTCCTTGGCCAGCGGCGTGTTCGGACCCGTCGGCTCGTAATGCACACGATGACCGAACAGCGTCTCCGCGGCCGAGTCAGACGCGATTGAGGTCGGCGGCATCCGGCGCCACGATCGTCGAGTTGGCGAAGCTGTTTCCGGTGTAGGTGAACGGCGGGAACCCTTCGTCGAAGGTGATGTCGATCAGGCCGCCGTCCTTGAACGCCGGCGACGACTCGATCTCCGGGATCACGTGCTCGAGGAACAGGTCGGCCGCGTACAGCCCGCCGGTGAAGTTGACCGGCGCCTTCGCCGTGTTCGGGTCGGAGAAGCCGCCCGACAGGTTGTTGCCGTGGCACACCGCATCGTGGCCGTCGCTGCAGTTGTTCGGCGAGATCCAGCTGAAGGCCGGGGTCGTCGCCTCGCTCTGGAGATCGTGGTACAGCCCGTTGCTCGAGTCGAACAGATTCGCGATGTGGGCCGAGTTGCAGTCACCCGACTGCAGGATCGACTCAAACCAGGGGAACGGGAAGTGCTTGGGGACGTATTGGTCAGTCGCATTGGCGCTGCCCGGATTGGGCTGCGTCGTGCTGCCGGTCGCACCGGGCGATGCATACGGAGCGCCGCAGTACTGCGTGCCCGCGCTATGCACGGGTGGGCTGGGGTCGGGGTTGCCGAGATCCTGGGCGTAGCCCTTCCAGCTGACGCCCTTCGCGTCGAGCTGGTTGAACAACGTCGGCACGCTCGACGGGTACACGCAGCCGTTGGAGCCGGGTGCCGCGTTGGCGCCCTGAGCGGACGCCATCTGACCGAAGTTGCGGTTCGTGAACAGCGAACCGCTTTTGCTGACCGTGCCGGAGAAGGAGTCGTAGCTCGGGCAGTCATCCTGCGTGTCGGGCTGTGTGGCCTGTCCGCTCACCATCGAGATGTAGTTGTCGAGGCTGAAATGTCCGGTGCCGTAGTAGTTCTTCAGCAGTACCCCTTGACCCGGCAGCGTCTTCCACAGATACGTGTTGTTGTTCAGGCCCGTGAAGGTGGCGTCAAACGACTTGTTCTCCAGGATGATCAGCCACACGTGCTTGACCTTCCCGGGTCGGATACCTAGACGGTCCTGGGTCGCCCTGCCCCCCTGCCTGTGGTGGACCGGAGAGACCTGGCGGGCCGAGACGATCGGCACCGCGGCCGCCGATACAACAGCCGCGACGGCGACCCCGATCAGCGCCCCGCGACGCCAACGCGAACGGTGGGTGCTCAGCGACGACCTTCGACGATCGACACGGCGGTCGGTGCGGCCGGGGTCATGGTCTTTCATCGTGTGGCTCATCTCCGTTGCGCAGGTCGAGGTGCGAAGGTGCGCAGTGTTTCCCACCGACGGGTACCGGGTGTATCGATTCAGTTAAAAATCGACACCAACCGCGCGGCGGGCAAGGTGTTCCCCTCCTCGTCAATGCCCAGGCGCGGGAACGGCCGAGCCCGCACGGCTGGATCAACTCTCCAGCCGCATGGACTTCGGCCGCTCGCCCGACTGCTTGGGGCCTACGGCGGGCTCAGGCCGCGGGCAGCTTCAACTTCAGATGCTCGGTGCAGCTCGTGTGGATGGCATCCGGCGATGAACACGTCAGCGTGCCCTTGCCCGTGACATGCGCCCAGCCGCCGGTGCCGCCTATGACGCTCACGGTGCCCGCGTAGCTCGTCGCGGTGAACGTGGTGGTTGTCGGGGCCGCCTGCTCGGTGACCGTCAGGTCATACAGGCCGTGAATGCTTCCGGTTCCGAAGTATTGCTTGTACGAGCCGACGATGTCGCCGCTCGACGTCTGGCTGAATGGGTCCGTCTGCACGCCGTTTCCGAGTAGCTTGCCGCAACCGACGAAGCCAAACTGGGTGCCCGACGGGTCGCCCGGCGTGATCACTGTGTCGCCGGCGGGAACTTCGGTGGTCAGCGCGAGCGAGCACGTGACCTTTGCGGTCACCTTTTTCGGCTTGGGATGCGTCTTAGCGCCAACTGCCGCGACTCCGATTGTCAGTAGGACCACCGTGATCGCGGTGGCCACAAGCGAGATACGTCTCACGAACACCCTCCTGTTTCTCGAGATTCAGACGACCCTGTCCGGGCGCCTGCACAACTGCCGACCCGGCCGGCATCGCATTCGCGATGCCGGCCAGGAACCGGCTCGACTGGTCTCTGTCACCGCCCGCAGCTACAGCGTCGCGACCGTCCTCTTGCCCGCACTGAGGACGACCGAAGGGATCTTCGCGAAGTCCAGTGAGGGACCGAACGATTGTCCAGATCCCATCGCGTACAGGATCCACTGCTTGAGCAGGGACGCCTGGCTGGACGCTTGGGCACGATCACATACGTGAACGTCGAAATCGGGTACGCGATCTTCGCTCGCTTCGACGGATTGACGATGTGCAGCTCATTGGTCGCCGGCACGTGCTTCACCGTCTGGGCGGCGTTTTCGATGTTGGCGAGGTTCGGATATTCGTACCTACCCGCGGCATTCCTGATCGCGGCGGCCGGGAGGCTGTGGGCGATCAGGTACGACACAGCGATGTAGGCAATCGAGCCGTTGGTTGACTCGAGAATCGCGGTCACGCCTGAGTTGCCCCTTCCCGCCGACGCCAGTCGGGAAGCTGACCGAAGTCGAGAGCCAACCCTGCTTCTGGACGCCCAGGCTTACGTCCGCGAGGTAGTTCGTGAAAGCGTAGGTATCGCCGGAGCCGTCGCTGCGGATGTACCGGCGTGATCTTGAGATTCGGCAGGCGTACCCCCTTGTTGAGGGCCCTGATACGGGAATCACTCCAGTTCGTGATCTGTCCGAGGTAGATCCCGGCCAGTACTGGCCCGCTGAGGCGCAGCCGGCGGACGCCATTGATGTGAAACCCGGCACCGGTCGCCGACAGCGCCCAGGGAATCTCGTAACAGCCGTGGCATCCGGCTGCCTGAGTCGGGTTTAGGGGGGCATCGGAAGCCCCAAAGTCAACCAGGCGCTGGAGATGTCCGTAATTCCGGTGCCGGAGCCCACAGGGTTGTAGGCGACGCTGATCCCGTGCTTGGCCTGAAAGGCCTGCGCCCATTCCGCTTCGAGCGGGGCGACCAAGGTCGACCCGGCACCCGTGAGGCTGCCTGCTGCTAGCGCTGGAGCTGCCACGGCGGTCATCGTCGCTCAGCGACAACGATCGCGAAGGCCAGGCACGTCAATCTCTTGCAGTGCAAAGTAACTTCCTTTCCGGTTTGGGGGATGCTGCGCCCGTCCCCGGACCGGCCGTCCTGGTCGAGCGCGACGTAGCATCGCGGCGGCAGGGGGTCGATCTGTTACTGACCTGTTGCTCGGTCTTCAAAAGCTTGTGACTGCGGAGTGGTACACAAGCGACACGGAATGCGACTTCTCTACGCTGGCGCGGCGTGTCACTAAGCGCGGGTCCTCGATACCGCCGTTTACGCCCGCCCCACGGGAACGCGTCGGCGCCTGAGAACGATCGACCGAGTCGGAGACGGCTTGCTCCTGGGGCTATGCGCTTCCGCCGGCCTCCTGGCCGTGTTTGTGTTGGTCGAGGTCGCTTATCAGGTGGTTAGCGGCGCAAGCCTGGCGATCTCCCACTTCGGGCTGGCATTCGTCGGCCACACCGCTTGGAAGCCCAACTTCGGAATATTCGGCGCCGCGACCGTGCTTTTCGGGACCGTCGTGAGCTCACTGATGGCGCTGGCGCTGGCGACGCCTTCGGGATCGCCATCGCGCTGTTACCTGAGCACGCTGGCGCCGCGGGGAGTCTGAGCGCCGATGGTCGGCCCGCTCGTCGAGATGCTGGCGGCGATCCCGAGCGTGATCCTCGGCTTCTGGGGCGTCATCGTGCTGGCTCCGTTCGTGCAGCAGCACGTCGAGCCCTGGCTTCATTCGGCGTTTGGCTTCTTGCCGATCTTTGGGCCGCCCCAAACCACTGGCCTCAGCCTGTTCACCGCCGGGCTGATCCTGACGATCATGGTTGTGCCGATTATCGCCTCGCTCAGCCGCGACCTGTTCCTGACGGTTCCGCTCGAGCTGAAAGAGGGCGCGGAGGCGCTCGGCGCCACGGGTGGGAGGTGGTGCGGGGCGTCGTCCTCCCAACCACGGTGTCCGGGGTGGCTGCCGCCGCGACGCTCGGGCTCGGGCGCGCCCTCGGCGAGGCGATCGCGGTCGCGCAGGTGGTCGGCGACGGCAGCCAGGTCCACGCCTCGCTGTTCGAGCCCGGCACGACCCTGGCCAGCCAGATTGCGCTCGATTTTCCAGATGTGCCGTCTCGAAGCTGCACACCGCCTCACTCTTCTACCTCGCTCTGACCCTGCTCGTGATCGGCGTCGCGACAAACTTGTTCGCGCATGCGATTGCCGGCCACTTCGATGCCCAGCGAGCCTATGCCCGATGAGCGCACCGTTCGACCCCACCGCTCCACTGACCCCGTCCGGCAACCTGCGCCGACGGGCTGCGGTGAGCCGCCTGTTAGAGGGTGGCGCGACCGCGTCGGCGCTGCTTGCGGTGGCGGTGCTCGCGATCGTCACCTACGGCGTGGTGAGCCGAGGCGCAAGCGCGCTCAGCTTCAACTTCTTGACGAAGGATCCGCCCCCATTTGGAGGCGCGGGCGGCGGTATCGCCGCGGGAATCGTGGGCACGACCATGATCGTCGGGCTGGCAGCCGCGATCGCCATTCCCGTCGGAGTCCTGTCGGCGTTGTACGTGACCGAATTCGCGGGACGGCGCTCGCGCTCGGGTCAGGCGCTCAGGCTGGCGCTCGACCTGATGCAGGGTCTGCCCTCGATCGTCGTGGGGCTGTTCGTTTTCGGTCTGATCGTCGCCGGTCATGGCGACTCGGGTTCGCCGGCTCAGTAGCGCTAGCGATCATCATGCTGCCGCTGATCGCCCGCTCGAGCCAGGAGGTGCTGCTGCTCGTGCCGGCAAGCTTGCGCGAGGCGGCGGACGCGCTTGGGGTAAGCCGCTGGCGCACGGTCCTCGGCGTGATCCTGCCGACCGCCCTGGGCGGGATCGTCACCGGCACGATCCTCGCGATCGCGCGGGCGGCCGGCGAAACCGCGCCGCTCCTGCTGGTGGACGGAATCTTCACTAACCGCGTCGAGCTCAACCTGTTCGGTCACGGGGTGCCAAACCTGCCGGTGATGATCTTTACCGCCTCCGAAGCCGCCGACCCGCAGTGCTTTCACCCGTACCTGGGGCGCGGCCTTCGTCCTGCTCGCGGTCATTGTCCTCGCAAACATCGGCGCACGGGTGCTACTGGCCCGCAGTAGTGCAAGATCGGCCGGATGAGCATCGCCGACCCCAGCGCTGACCGCGAGGCCGGCGAGCCGGCGGCGCGCCCGCGGTTGCGGATCCAGACCGCCCCGAGTGCTCAGCGCCTGCCCGGGCCGGGCAGCACGCCGCACAGCCCGTTGCGGGTCGCAAACCGATCTTCGACATCCGGGACATGTGCGTCTCCTACGGAGACAAGCGAGCACTCGACTGGACAACGCTGAAGATCTATCGCAACCTGGTGACCGCCGTGATCGGCCCCTCCGGCTGCGGCAAGTCGACGTTCATTCGCAGCCTCAACCGGATGAACGACTCAGTTCCCGGCTTCAGGCTCACCGGGCAGATCCTCTACCACGGTCACGACGTCTACGGCGGCGGGATCAATCGAGTCGAGGTGCGACGTCGCATCGGCATGGTGTTCCAGAAGCCGAATCCGTTTCCGAAGTCGATCTATGACAACGTCGCGTGGGCGCCGCGCAACCTCGGGTTGAAGACGGATCTCGACGAGCGGGTCGAGCGGGCCCTGCGTGATGCGGCGCTCTGGGACGAGGTCAAGGATCGTCTGAAGCGACAGCGCGCTCGGTCTGTCCGGTGGCCAGCAGCAGCGGCTGTGCATCGCGCGCGCGATTGCGATCGAGCCCGACGTGCTGCTGCTGGACGAGCCGGCCTCGGCGCTCGACCCGGTCGCCACCGCCTCGATCGAGGAGCTCATCGCACGCTGAAGAGCCGCTACACGATCGTGATCGTGACGCACAACATGCAGCAGGCCGCACGGGTCGCCGACCGGACCGCGTTCTTCAGCCTCGACGTGACCGGCGGCACGAGCGAGTCGGCATGCTCGTCGAGTACGGTGACACCGAGATCATCTTCACCCGGCCGGCCGATCCTCGCACCAGCGACTACGTGACCGGCCGCTTCGGGTGACGCGAGCGGGCGCCCGGGCAGGCTCGCTACGAGATGGCGTGGCTCGAGACCTGCTCAAGAGCGGCTGACCGCACTGCCAGCAGTAGACGCGCCCGTGCTGTGCGGCGCCCCGCAGGAGGCGCAGGCGCCCGCGGTTGCGGTCTGCTCCAGTCGGAGGATGCGCTCGACCTCCCCGAGCTCGGCGTCGGCGTCCTGCAGGACGGCCGCGCGCCGCACGAGCACGTCGACGCGGATGTGGTCACGTATCGCCATCTCGTACACAAGGCCACCGAGATCCCACTGGAGTTCGGCGACGCGCGCTGTGAGCGGTCGTCGCCGTCGCTTGGCCAGATCGACGCTCGGCTCCTCACGCGGCATGTCGGGGAGCGTCCCGGTCGCGGGCGGCGGGAGCACGGACTCCGAGCCTCCGGGCCCAGTCCCGGAGATCTCCGGCGTGGCTGGGCCGACCGCCCCGCTCGCCGACGCCGGCACCGCGGAAGCGGTGGTTTCGGCGTCCCTGCCGACCACCTCCAACGGGTCCGGGGCCACGGGCCGGGTTTCGGCATCGCCGTACCCGCCGCGATCCTGATCGCTCACGTTGATGATGCGGTCTCTCATTCCGATTCTCCTCCACCGAAGAATTGACCGGTGAAGTGCCCTTTCTGATAGCCGGGGCCTGTGCCGGGGCTGCCCACTTTGACGGTCTTCGGCGGAGGCCCGGCGGCTTTTTCGAGGTCGATTTCGTAGCGGTGACGGTGGTGCTGCTGGACTTCGTCGCGCCCGTGCTGCCGGTGGGCGCCTGGGGCGCCGTGCTCGTGGCGGCTGCGCCGGCGGCCGCACCGCCGGCGCCGGCGACCGTCACGACCTGCGCGGGAGGGGTCTTCGAGCTCGTGCTGCCCGAGCGTCCGATCAGGACGCCGACCCCCATCGCCAGCAGCAGCAGGCCGATTCCGGCGATCAACGTGCTGTTGATCGATGTGCGCACTCGTCGCGGCGGACGGCGCGCGGGGGGCGTCTGTCCAGCCTGCTGCGCCGGGGCATCCAGCATGGCGACGCGCGCTGTACCGCGACGTTCACCGCACTCGACGCAGTAACGCTGGTCGGGCGCCATCGCCCGCACCACACGCCGAGCACTGCTCGCGGTTGGGGGCAACCATCGAGGATCTCGGTGTTCACCTCATGATTCGGCGCCGGCTCGGCCGCGCGCTCGACGGGTTCGGTGCTGGTGCTCGATTCCATGGCTTCGGCGTAGTCGTGCAAGCGGCCGCACGGCTGCTCGCGCCGCGGGTTGGGATTGCGACACCACGACAGTATCCGCGGGCGCGTCAACGGGTTGTGAAAAGTCAGTTACCCGTGCTGTGTCACCGCCGGCGCAGCGCGATACTTGCGCAGGATGGCTGTCTTTTCGACTTCCGGTGGGCGAAGCTACGCATCTCGCATGTGCTGCGAGGAGTGCAGCGCGCCGCTTGCCTACGACCAGCGCTACTGCGTGGAGTGCGGTGCAAGGCATGGTCCGCTTCCGCGTGCGATCGCCGAGCGTCATCGGTGTCCTGCCGCCCCGATGCGAACTGGCCGCGCGGCGATCTCGCCGCCGGAGTCGGCCGGAGCCACCGGATCGCCGACGACGACGCCAAATCACTGGACGCCGCGGCGACCGCTGCCGCCGAGGATGCGGGGGGAGGGACCGGGCAATGCCCTCGGCGTCGGCCGGCGCGGTCGCCGTGATGGCGTTGCTCGCCTTCGGAGTGCTCGTCGGCTCGGGTGTCAGCCCGGCACAGGACAGCAGCGCGACGGCGCCGATCATCGTCGCGGCGCTGCCGTCGACGACAGCCAGCCAGCCGGCCGCGGCCTCCGCCTCGCCATCGACCACGGCCGAAGCAACGCGCCGCCCGCGCCGGCGGCGCCCGAATCCAGTGCGCCGGCGAGCGACCCGGCCGCCGGCTGAGCGGCCGCCGGCAGCACGCCGACGGCCCCGCCGGGCGGTGCCACCGGCCGCGCCGGGCTGCCGCCGATCACCCACGTCTTCTTGATCACGCTCTCCGCTCAGGGCTACAACTCCGCGTTCGGCCCGAGTTCGCAGGCGACCTATCTGTCGAAGACACTGACCGGCCAAGGGGAGCTGCTCGGCAACTACTTCGCCGTGGCCGGCGGGGAGCTCGCCAACGAGATCGCGCTGGTAAGCGGTCAGGGGCCCACCCCGCAGACGGCCGTTAACTGCCCACTGTACACGGACCTGACCCCAGGCAGCATCGGCACACAGGGCGAGCTCCTCGGAAGTGGCTGCGTGTATCCGCGCCAGGCCCAGACACTCGGCGATCAGCTGGTGGCCGAAGGCAAGACGTGGAAGGCCTACGTTGAGGCCATCGGCAGCGGCGGACCCGGTCAGCCGACGAGTTGCCGCCACCCGACGCTGGGGGGCGCCGAGCCCCGCTCAGACTCCGAGTCTCGAAGATCCGTACGTGACGTGGCGCAACCCGTTCGTGTACTTCCACTCGGTGATCGACAGTACGACCTGCGCGGGTGACGTCGTCGGGCTCGAACAGCTGGCACCGGATCTCGTGGCCGGCCCCAAGGCGCCGTCCCTCGCGTACATCGTCCCGGATCGCTGTCACGACGGCTCGGAAGAACCGTGTGCCCCCGGACAGCCGTCCGGCCTCGGACCGGCCGACGCCTTCCTTAACGAGGTCGTGCCCCGAGATCGAGGCCTCACCCGCCTACAAGGCGGGAGGGCTGATCGCGATCACGTTCGACCAGGCACCCCAGAGCGGACCCGACGCCGACTCGAGCGGCTGCTGCGATAACCCGACCTACCCGAACCTCCCGAGCACGAGCACCCCCTCCGGAACCGGGACCCCGACGGCCCCCGGCACCACCACCCCCGGCACCACCACTCCCCGGCACCACCACCCCCCGGGCACCACCACCCCCCGGCACCACCACCCCCGGCACCACCACCCCGGGCACCACCACCCCCGGCACCACCACCCCGGGCACCACCACCCCGGGGCCCACCACCCCCGGCGCCACATCCCCCGGATCGGCGGCTACTACGCCGGGGACGGCCAATGACACCACCGTCGACACCGGCACCACCCCGGTCGGCTCGACAACCGGCACGACCACGACGACCGGCACAACGACCACCACAACCACAACTGCCCTGCCCGCCGCTCGACCACGACCAAGAACCACGCCGACCGCGACCACGACTCCCGTGCCGCCGCTACGACCACCGCGAACGCCCGGGTCCTGCCGATCTGCAGGCCGTCCCCTACGCCGCCCGCTCCGACCCCTGCAGCGGGCGCGCCGACGACCACCGCACCGGTCAGCGGCGCGCCAACCACGCCAACCACGCCGACCGCGACTACCCCCACCACCACGACGACTACGCCGACGACCACGATTCCGGCTGGGGTCGGCGATGGCGAGACCAACCCGACCGGCGGTGGCGGGTACGTCGGGCTGTTGCTGATCTCGCAGTACGTCAAGCCAGGCAGCGTCGACGTGATCGGCTACTTCAACCACTTCTCCCTCCTGGCCACCATCGAGAATCTGTTCCAGCTCGGTCACCTCGGCTATGCGTCCGATCCCGCGCTTCCGGTGTTCGATGCCTCGGTGTTCAACGCCCCCCAAGAAGTAGTCGCCGCGCTCGCCGCGATTCAGGCGGCCGCGCCTCGCCATCGTGGCCTCACGGTTCCGCCGCCTGCCGGACGACGGGCTCACGATCGCCTCGGCGCGCCGGCCGAGTGGCACACACCGTTCGCGCGACGGTTGTTCAGGCGGTTGACCCCCAGGGGCGGCGCCCACCGCCGCCGACCGCTAGTACTGTAACGGCGACGCTGCGACTATCGATACCCACGGGTGTCGAAACTGTGGTACGGTTTCAGTTACGGAACGAACCAGTATCGTAAAGCGGGAGCGTAGCGCCAGCCCCCGGCCCCCCGACCCAGGAGATTCCTCGCGTGTTCAGCGCAGTGCAACCGGGCCAGACCGCGTGAGCCCGATGTCAGACGATCGATCAACCCCACGAGCGGTGGGCCGACCGCGAGAGGCCAGGGCCGACCGCGCGATCATCACGGCGGCGCTCGAGCTGATGGCTGAGCACGGGCTGCACGCGCTGCGGATGGACGACGTGGCTGACCGCGCGGGCGTCGGCAAGGCCACCATCTACCGGCGGTACCGTTCGAAGGATCAGCTGGTGACCGACGCGGTCGGCGCGCTGGTCAGCGAGATCGAGATCCCCGACAGCGGCTCGACGCGCGATGACCTGCTGGCGCTCATGCGCGACGCGGTCGAGCTCTACAGCGGATCGCTCGCGGCCAAGCTGATGCCGACCGTCGTCGATGAGATGAGCCGCAATGCTGAACTTGCCACCGTCGCTCGAGATCGTTTCCTGACCGGCCGGCGGACCGCCTTGCAAGCGGTGTTCGATCGCGGTGTGCGGCGCGGCGACCTGCGTAGTGACCTGGATGTGTCACTCGCGCTTGACGTCCTCGCGGGGCCCCTGTTCTACCGCCTCATGGTGACCGGCGGACCGATCGACGAGCGCCTGGCGGAAAACATCGTCGAGTTGATTCTGCGCGGCTTCGCGCCGGATCCGCCCCGCGCCAGCAACCCCCGACGCCTTAAGCCCTCACGCACCAAGCCCCCAAAAATCAAGGACACCACACGATGAAGATTCATGCCATCCAGACCGGATCCGTGCGCGTCAAGCACAGCTTCCTGTATCCCAGCCAGGGCCCGCGGCGGCAGCTGGATCTGTTCCTGCCCGGCGCCTTCGCGGACCCACTCCCGATCTACTGCTGGGCGATCGAACACGATGGGGTGCTGCGACTGGTTGACACCGGAGAGACCGCCGCGGCGCGGAACGTTCCCTTTGCGCGCATGGAAGTGACACGCGAGCAGGAACTCCCGGCCGCGATGGCCGCGGCCGGCCTGACGCTCGCCGACGTCTCGGAGGTCGTGCTCACCCACGCCCACGGCGATCACATCGACGGGCTCGTCCATGTGCCGGGGCGGCGGGTCCTGAGCCACCAGGTGGAGTTGCGCTACGTCGCCTCTCCACTCCCGCGCGTGATGCGTCGCGTCCTGCGCCAGCCGCTGCCGGCGGGATTCGCCCCCGAGGCGTTCGCGCTCGACGGTGGCCCCTTCGGAGCCTTTCAACGCAGCCGCGCGCTGAGCGCTGACGGACGCATCGTCGCCGTGGACACACCCGGACACACCCCCGGCCACGTGTCTGTGATCTGCATCGATGACTCAGGCCGCCACGTGATGCTGGCCGGCGACGCGACGGACTCCCTCGAGCAACTGCACGCGCTGCGCGCCGACGCGATCGGACCGGACCCAGCGGCGCACGTCGCCACTCTGAGGACGATCCTGGCTCACTGCGCCCAGCATCCGACGGTCTATCTGCCCTCCCACGACCCCGACTCGGCAGCGCGCCTGGCGGGCGCGATCACGGTGAGCTGAGGCACCGCCGGGGCCAGTCTGGACGGCCGGCGGCCCGAAGGAGGCACACGCGGGGGCGGCTGGAGCTCCCACGTCAGGAGCAGTGCGGCGTGGGTCAGGTGGGCGGGGGATTGGTGACCCTGCTCATGCGAAGAAGCCGAACGAGCCGACCTCGCGGAACGACGTCACGACGGGGCCCTCGTCGCAGCGAGACGCGATGTCACGCTGGAACTCCGCGAATGCCTTGATGTCACGCAAGGGGTTGTCGTCGGCGGCAGTCGTGATTGACGCGATATGCACGAAGCTGGCCCCGTCCTCCAGCACAAACGTCGCGTAGCGAAATCCGTCCGGCGCAACGCGCGCCAACTCGTCGTAGACGGCCCGCACGAGCTGCTCGTTCTCCGCCGCACGTTCGGACTTCACCTTGTAGCGAACCATGACATTGCTCATTGAGTGACCTCCTGGATGGTTTGGGATAGAGATCCCAGCGGGACGCCTAATCCAAACGCCGCCGCGCCGGGTTCACGGGCGAGCGATCAGGCGGCCGTGGTCTCCTGTGGCACTGGCGCGCTCCCGAATGCCGCCAGGCACTCATTGAGGCCGGGCGGCGAGTAACCCCCGATCCCCTCTTGCACCCGGCGTTTGGCGCTGGTCGAGATCCACTGTCTGGGCGCGCTCTTGACAAACGGCTCGGTGAGTCGGTGATACGGGTGCAGCATCTGCCAGGCACCTCGGCGGGACTGCAGGATCGGTGCGGCGTAGTTCGGCGCCGGAGGGGGTAAGCCGAGATCCGGAAAGCCGTTGTCGGGCTGGCCTGGCTTGCACTCCAGGCCCTGCGCGCGCGCCTTGTCGACCATCCACAGGAACGGGATGTCAGACAGCGAGGAGTCGCTGGTTCCGCCGCCCACCTCGCTGTGGACACCGGCGAACCAGACTTGCTCGAGCGTCTGGCCGTCGGCCTGGTCGGCTTGTGTCCACAGGGTGGGCTTGTACGGCGGGCGTTCCTCGTCAATACCGAGCGCGTGATAGGCGAAGCTGACCTCCCGGCTCAGTTGTGTGTCGTGAAATCCCCACATCTGCTCCCAGCCCGTCAACACCCTCGAGAGCTCTTCCCACCCGGGAATCTCCTCGGGTATCCCCAACGCCCCGACGGTGTCCCACACGCCGATGAAGAACACTTTGGAATCAGCGTGCGAGTAGTTGTCGCGGAAGATGTGTGACGCGATTGTCTTGGGGTGGGTCTGGTTGGTGCGGTCGCGGTAGAAGGCGAATGCCGTGTCCACCTGGTCGATGCAGTCCTGGCGCAGGATCCCGCAGTTGTGGATCAACCCGGCCAGGCTACGAGCCGTGTACGCGCCGCGGCTGAAGCCGAACAGATACACGTGGTCGCCCGGTTCGTAGTGCTCGGAGAGGAACCTGTAGCCATTGATGATGTTCCGTGACAGGCCGTAGCCAAACGCACCACCAATCAGCCGCTCGCTGCGGCTCGTGCCGACCCCGGGCTCGTAGTGCACGAGCTGTGGCTGCTCCGTGTCCGCGCCGTCGACGTCCGAGACCAACGTCAGGGCCAGCTTGGCGACGTTGGTGGGCTTGGCGATGTGGTCGCGCAACTCGTCGGGATCGTTCCAGGTGCCATCGCAACACACGATCAGCTTCTTCTCCATCGCTCTGCCCTCCCATCCAGCGCTGTGACGCGGTCAGCTCAGGCTCGAAAGCTTCCCAGGTCAGCGCGCGCCGCCGCAAGGTTGTGCTCTCATCGAGGCCACACCGCCCGCCGCCGGACTACGTCCGCGCTGCGAGACCGCCACGCCATCCGCCCCCGGCTGCCGCTGAGAGACCGCCACGCGATCCGCCCCGGCTGGCGCTGGAAGACCGCCACGCGATCCGCCCCGACTGGCGCCGGAAGACCGCCACGCATATGCTCCGGCCCGCGGTTGCTGCCGGCTGGCGGATCCGGACGAACCGGACGCTCGATCGGCCCGCGACCGGGGCGCCACGGAGAACGGATGTTGCCTGCAGACTGATGGCCTGGATGTGAGGAGGAGCGGTGGTTATCGACGATCAACCGAGGGGCCCGGGGGCGGGACGGGGCAGGATCCGATCTCTGCGGCCGTGGTATCTGGGGGTCGCTGTGCTCGCCGGGTTGGTCATCCCGTCGTGGGCGGCCGGGGCGTCGATCGACACGGCGTCCGATCATGTCGCGCTGCGCGCCTACGGGCGCTTCGCACAGGGGGTTCTGGCCGGCATTCCCGCGGGGCGTCGAGCCGACAACACGTTTGTGGCTGACACCCGCCGCCGCTGCGCGCACGCACTCGCACCGATCGATCATGTCCGGACCAGCCCGGACCGAATCGGCCCCGCCCTCGCGTTCGGCGAGGAGATCGGCTCGGATCTGACGGTCGTGGCGAACCTGCAGGATCGCCGCGCGTTCGCGAAGCTGGCCGGCGCGATCTCGGGCTTGCCCTGGTCAAGCCCCGGCACCAGCGCCACGGTCAAGGGCTACCTGGCGGCGCAGCGGAACCTCTTGCGGCTGCGCCCCAGCGATATCTGCGCTGATGTCCGCGCGCTGGTCCGGTCAAGCGCCAGGGTGCAACCGCCGGGCACGCGGAAGTGGTTGGCGGACTTCCGCCGCGTCGTGACCACGCAACAGACCCAGTTGGCAGCCTTCGTTGCGGTCCTCGAGCGCTTTCGCAGCCCATCCGACAATGCATCGCTGCGCGCGGTCAAAGCACTCGTCAGCCGCGCGGACCGCGCCGTCAAGCGCCTCGCCACCTCAGAGGGAGAGAAGCTCGTCTTGGCCCTCGAATAGGCGCCGCCGGGGGTCGCGGTCGACGGCTGAACCTTGGCGTTCTGGTTGCGCCCCTATGGCCGACTCAGACAGAGTCCGCTGACGTGCTCGCGGCAATCGTTGTCAACCCAGGGGTCTTCCTGGCGATTCTGGCGTCCGCGGCGCTGGCGGGCACGCTGGGCGCGATCGCCCTCGGCCGCGGGATCGTCGTCCCAGTGGTCGTCCTCGAGCTGCTGCTCGGGGTGGTCATCGGGCCGCGCGGGCTGGGCCTGCACACCGACACGTTCGTCGCGTTCTTCTCCGACCTCGGTCTCGGACTGCTGTTCTTCTTCGCGGGCTACGAGATCGACATCCACCGGATCCGCGGGCAACCGCTGCAGTTGGCGCTGCAGGGATGGGGGCTGTCGCTGGCGCTGGCCTACACGCTGGGCGGTGTGCTCGCCGCCCTGGGAATCGTGCTGTCGCTGTTGTACACGGGGTCCGCGCTGGCGACGACGGCGATCGGCACGCTGATCCCCATCCTGTCCGACAGTGGGGAAATGCGCACCCGCTTCGGAACGTACCTGCTGGCCGCCGGGGCGGTCGGAGAGTTCGGCCCGATCATGCTGCTGACGCTGATCCTCTCCACTCAGAGCACCGTGCACAACGCGCTGATCCTGATCGCCTTCGTGTGTCTGGCGGTCGGCGTGGCCATCTTCGCGGTGCGATCCTCGCGACAGACGCTGCCACTGTTTGAGCGCACGCTGGAAAGCAGCTCCCAGCTGGCCGTGCGCTGGATTCTTGTGCTCATCTTCGCGCTCTCGTTCCTCGCCTACAAGCTCGGCCTCGACCTCCTGCTCGGCGGCTTTGCCGCCGGGGTCATCACGCGTCAGGTACTGAAAACGCGCGAGCTGCCGGCGTTCGACTCCAAGCTCACGGCCGTGGCGTTCGGTGTCTTCGTACCGTTCTTCTTCGTCGCCAGCGGAATGAACCTCGACGTGGCATCGCTATTCGCCAGCGCCGCTGACGTGGCAAAGCTGCTGCTCTTCTTCGTGCTCATGCTCGTCGTGCGGGGGCACTCCGGCGCTGCTGCTCTACCGCGGCGTGCTGGGACGACGCGATCGCGCCGCGCTGGCACTGCTCAGCTCGACACAGCTGCCGCTCGTGCTGGCGATCACCGCCCTCGCGAGGGCCAGCGGACACATGCGCTCGTCCACCGCAGCCGCGCTCGTCGGAGCCGCCGTCCTCACCACGCTCATATTCCCCGTTCTCGGCCTACGGGTGCGCGGCGACCTGCCGGTCGAACCGGGGCCGGAGAGCCTCGTGTGAGCGAGCTACGCGCGGTGGGCGACGGCTTCGCGACGCCGGGATCGCGAGCGCGGCGCGTAGCACTGGGTCTCTGCGGAGAGAGCAAGGGCGAACGGGCTCGCGTTAGTAGGCGTCATCGAGGCTCACGGCGATCATGACGGCCGCGCGTTCGTGTGCGGCGTAGGTGGCGCGCAGCGCCGAGACCACGTTGGGGCCCTCGGCGCCCATCGGAGGCGGATGGTCAACCAGCAGCCTCCGGACGTCGCGACCCAGCGGCTCGCCGCCAATCACGTCGGCCAGCGTGGCCAGGGCGTCCGCACGGACTCGCGCGCCCTCGACGAACGAGGCGATCACCGTCTCCCGCGCCAGCGGCTCAGGCCCGAAGACGCGCGCGTGCAGCACGGCAGCGTTGACGGCGTGCGGGCGGATCAACGCGCGCCGCTCGCCGACCGATAGGCCGGCGGCGGTCGCGAGGTGATCGATGGCCTGGGTCACGCCTTGAGCGTCGACCGGGAGGGATGCCCCCAGCTCGGGCGACAGACGGGACATGAGACTGGCGTGCTCGGCCGCCGCTCCGGCCAGCAGTGATTCGACGCGGGCACGATGAGTGATGTCCATTCAGCGCACGGTAGAGCCCGCCGGCGTCAGGCAAGCCGATCGGGGGCGTGAGGATCCCAGTGGAGCGCAACGTCTTCTTGATCTGACAAGAGGCCGTCGGATAGGTTCCTCGCATCCGAGACGCCGCCCGTCGGTGGTCAGACGCCGCTCGTGGCCCCGGCGGCCACAAGCTGCTGTCCGGCGGCCCGATCGGTCGCGATCCAGAGCGCATCGCTGCCGAGGGCGTGGCGCTCAGCCCGGCCCTCGTAGACCAGCGCGAGCAGCGCGGTCTCCGTGGCGAAGCGGTCGGGTAGATCGTTGCCATGGGTCATCAGCGCAGCGACCTCCTGCGTACTGAGGCCGAAGTCGAAGTACTGGAGCAGCGCGCCCGGATCCTCCGGCGGCGCCTGGCGCTCGAGCGTCGGGTCGAGGTTGGCGATCAGCACGTCGTAGGCCTCGACGGGTTGGAAGCCGCCCGCCTCGAGCCGGCGGCCATCGGCGGCCTCGAAGAGCAGCGAGGGCGCCGTGTAGCGAACCGCTCCGTCGCTGTTGCCGGCCTTGCCCTGCAGCTCGGTGGGCGAACCGAGCGCGGTACGGGTCTCGGCCTTGTCCTGTTCGTAGGCCGCGAGCACCGCAGGATCGTCGATCAGGGCGACAATCTGGTCCGCGTCGATCCCGGGCACGGCGCTCAGGGCCTCGCGCAGCAGCTCGTCGTCATCGAACAGCAGCGGTGTGTTGAAGTTGGCGAACTGCAGCGCTCGGAACACCTGCCACTCGCTCCCCGGCCACTGCCGGCGAGCGGCAATCACCGCGCGACAGGCTCGCGACGACGCGCTCAGGCGCGGCTTGGGGTGGGGCGCGAACGGCATCCCGTAGCGCTCCCGGAAGCGCAGCCCGCTACCCGCCATCCGTAGCGGCGTGAAGCCATGCTCGGCATAACGCGAGACGTCCTCGCTCAAACCGACGAGCACCAACCGCCAGTCGAGCTGGTCGCCATAGCGCCACTCGATCACCCGCAACGCCGGGTTCTCCGAGTAGCCCCAGGGACAGGCGGGATCGCTGAACAGAGTTACTGAAATAGAACCTTTGATGCCTCAATCATATAGCACAGGCCAGACCCGGACTGGCGTGCCGGGCTTGGCAAACGGCCTCGGTCCGGCCACCCGGCTGAACCTTCGCGTCTGACCAGCTCGGGCTCGACGGGCTCGTCTATGTGGTGACGCGGGCCGCGCGAGGGCGCTGTCAGGAGCCCGGATCGGCCTCGATCGCCTGGACCGTGAGCGCCACGTAGTCCCCGGCGGTGCCGGACGGGAACGCCCAGCCGTCGCCCGGCCCCTTCATGGCCAGGATCGTGCCGGTGTCAAGCTGCTCGGCGACCTCGGGGAACCGCATCGTGGAGACGATCAGATAGCGGGCCGGTTTGTCGGACACGTTGCGCAGCCGGTGGGCACCGGCCGGCCCGGCCGGGAAGGCGACCACGGCGCCCCGGACAACCTCGCGGCTCCCGTCCGGCGTGCGCAGCTCAAGCGCGCCATCGAGGACGATCAGCAACTCCTCGTTAGCGTGGTGCACGTGGTACGGCACCGCCTGGCCGCCCGGGTCGAGCTCAAACAGCGAGCACCCGAGAGCCTGAGCGCCGGCCACGGCGCCGACGCGCGTCCCGCGAGCCGACGCGAGCTCCCGCTCCCAGTCATCCGTTTCGAACACATTCGAGTCATCAGGCATCCCGTGATGATCCCCGATCTCGCCTGGGATCGCGAGGATGGCGCGGCCTCCGGGTACCGGTCCGGAACGCCTCAGTCGGGTGCGGGCTGCGGCCGTCGCGCGACGCGCGTGGCGCTGCGCAGATTGAACACGAGCTCCCCGTGCTGATTGTGCAGCGTCCCCAGCACGACCATGGTCCCGCGGTCGGGCTTGCGCGGCGACGGACGTGCCTCGAGCACCTCAACCGCCGCGGTGAGGACGTCTCCCGGCCGGACGGGGGCGGGAAAACGCAGCTCGTCGATGCCCAGGCCACCGAGGTTCGCGAGGTCCGCAAGCACCGAATCGACGTACAGGCGCATCCACATCGAGCCCGTGTGCCAGCCGCTCGCGATGATCCCGCCGAACGGCAACTGCGCGGCGGCCGCCTCATCGGTGTGCATCAGCTGCGGGTCAAACCGATCGGCGAACGCGACCAACTCGTCGCGGTCAACCACGACGGTGCCCAATTCGGTCACCGAACCGACGACGAGATCCTCCAGGTAGAGCACAGGCGGCTAGCGGACCTCGTGGGTCGCCGGTACCGGACCACGCGTGATCGTGCTCAGGCGCTCGTCGACGTCGAAGTAGCGAGCCTCGATATCGCTGACCCCGGGCAGCCGCCCGAGCGAAGAGGGCATCGCATCGTCACCCCAGGCGCGCGCGTGCTCCTCGGTATCGAACAGGTAGATACCACCGGCGGCTCCGCGCGTGTCCTCGTAGATCCAGATCTTCCACTGCAGCCCGGGCAAGCCAGAGATCCGCTCCGCGGCGCCCAGCAAGTGCTCATTCTGGGCAGCGTCGTCCTGACCATGCTCGCGACGGTAGTTCACCTGCAACAGCTTCATGATCGATCCTCCTCGCGGCGGGGTTGAAATTCGGCGGGCCGGCCGCGGCCTCACGACCGGCGGCCCCGACTCTATTCCCAGCCGGCTGGGGTTGGCAACGGCGGCCTCAGCTCGTGGCCGGCGTCGTGGCCGAGACGATCCACGTCGACGCCGGCGCCGTGACGCCGTCGGGTCCGGCCCACTCGGCGAGGCCCTCCCGCAGCGCCTCGGCGATCGGCTCGTGCAGGTGCGCCGCGCGCTGGCCGGCGAGGCGCAGGATCTCCCCCGCTGGTCCGAGGCTCATCACGAATTCGACCGCCTCGTCGATGTTCGACCCAATCGAGATCGGCATGTCGCATCGCCGTAGCGTGATGTCCTCGAAGCCCGCGCTGACCAGGATCCCGGTCGTGGTGTCCGCGTTGGCCATCGAGAACGGCCCAGGACCACAGGTCGGCTCGTCGTACTCCTCGGGCTTGGCGACAAACCGCTCCGTGATGGTCTGGGCGCGGTAGAGCCAGTCATTCTCGACCTTCGCGCGCCAGACCACCATCACAAGCCTCCCGCCGGGGGCGAGCGAGTCGCGCACATTGCGCATCGCGGCGACGGGATTGGCGAAGAACATCGTGCCGAACCGCGAGAACGCGAGGTTGAAGCGCTCGCCGAACACGGTCGTCTCGATGTCGGCCACCGCGAACCGAACATTGTCGATGCCGGCCTCGTGCGCCTCCCGCGTCGCGGCGTCGATAAACCGCCGCGAGGCGTCAATGCCGACCGCGAATCCCTCGGGGCCCGCGAGCGCCGCCAGCTGCCGCGTCGTATCGCCAAACCCACAGCCCAGATCCAATATGCGGTCGCCGGCCGCGAGTGGGTGAAGCCGCATCGCCTCGTCGCCGTGACCCCCGAGACCCGCCACGACGATATGCCGGTACTCGACGAAGCGCTCGAACAGCGGACCGTCCCACGCCTCGATCGCCTCACTGTTGGCTGACGACACGACCTGCCGCTCGGTTGCACTCATCCGTCACGCTCCTTCCGACGTGAACCTTAGCCCCCGTCAAGTTCTCCGGCAAGACGTTCACACGCCGACTGGCGGAGTGCGATATTCCGCTTGACGCGGGCAGGGTCGCTGCGGCTGATTGGTTTCGCCGGATCGGACAGCCACCAGCCGGGTGCGCCATGATGAGCGGACGTCGGACATGCCTGCGCCCTCTCGCCACATCCATCTGCGGCACACGCGGGCCACGGCGAGCTTCGTCCTCGCGGTCGCTGCGCTGGCCGGCATCGGGTCGGTGTCGGCGCGAGCCGCCGCAACGTCGGCCGGGTCGCGCGCGACGACCGCTGCCGCCTCGGTACCGGCCAAGGGCCAGCGACTGGCGTTGGTGAACGTCGCCGTGGCGACGCTGTGGATAGCACCGGCCCGCACCCGCCCGCTCGACGGCCCCTCGCTCAGCAACCCGGTCCGGCTGAGCGCGTGGCTGAACGCCATGGACACCGTGCAGCGGCGCTGGCTGGTGGGCCGACTGGTCACGCAGGCCCTCTACGGACAGCAGGTCGTCGTGTGGGCTCGGCGAGGGGCGTGGGCGGAGGTCTCACTCACCGGCCAGCCAACCCCGAGCCACCTCAGCTACCCCGGCTGGCTGCCCGCGCGTCAGCTCGTGATGGCCCCGTCCTCACCGGCGCCGACGACGCCCTCCCCTCCCCCGGCTCACCCGGATCGACTCCGACCACGCCACCCCCACCCCCGGCTCACCCGGATCCACTCCGACCACGCCCACCCCCACCCCCACCCCGGCTCAGCGGATCCACTCCGACCACGCCGACCCCCGCCCCGGGCTCATCGGGCTCGGCTCCGGTCTCACCGACTTCAACCCCGATCCCGACCCCGGCGCCGGTGGCCCTCGTGACCCAGCCCACGACCTGGTTGCGCCAGCGCACGGCGACCGGCGCCGCCGGCCGTCGTCTGCTCCTTCTCAGCTACAACACCAGGCTGCCGGAGCTGGCTCAGAGCGGAGCTTGGACCGTCGTGCAGACACCGACCGGGGGCTCGGCGCTGATCGCTCGTTCGGCTGTGGCCGTCCGATCGCTGAGCACGCCGCCGCCACCCCCCACCGGCCGGGCGCTCGTGACCGCCGCCGAGCAGTTCCTGGGCACGCGTTACCTGTACGCGGGCACGTCGGCCTACGGGTTCGACTGCTCCGGTCTGACCTTCACCATCTACGACGCCTTCGGGATCCTCCTGCCCCGCACCGCGGCCCTGCAGGCCCAGCAGGGCCGGCCCGTGGCGCGGCAGGCGCTTCGCCCCGGCGACCTCGTGTTCTTTGCCACCGACCCGCCATCGCGGGCCATCACGCACGTGGCCATGTACTTCGGGGGCGGTCGCATCATCGAGTCTCCCAACTCAGCCAGCGTGGTGCGCATCATCCCCCTCGCCGCCCGCGGTGACGAGTACGTCACCGCGCGCCGCTACCTGCCCGCGCGATGAGCGCGGCACCGGGTCGTGTAGGGCTGACACTCCCAGCTGTGGAACCGCCCGATCGACTCTTGGCCCTCGATTGGGCCTGCCGAGCCGCCCCACGCACGCCCGCCGGGTGAAGTGGGCCAAAACACCCCACCCCCGGTGGGGAAAAAATAGATAAATAAATAGTTATTTTCTTTAGTAACTATTCGGCGCCGAGCAGGAAATCATCACGCGCGACGATGGTCCTGGTTGACCGCACGGGGGGCGCGAGCCGTATCGGACTCCCGGGTCCTGGCCGGGAGGGATAGGCTTGCGGCGGTCTGGCCGGTGTCGCGCAGGTGCTGCCGTGAGGGTCGACAAGGAGGGCTGGAAACATGGCCGGTGAAGGATCCGCGGCGCTGGGTGCGCCGGAGATTGCAGGCGCGATGGTCAACCCGCGAGGGTTCACCAAGAAGATGTCAGTGGGGGCCGTGGGAGGCGTCGTCGGGGCGGTCGGGGCCACTGCGGTGGCGAGCCGATCGTCGGGCGCGTCAGACGTTCCGGCCTTCGGTCGGGTCGGTTATCTCGCGGCCAGCGAAAGCGAGGTGGCGTTGATCAAGACGAAGTCCGGGGCGATCAAGATGAAGGTCACTGACCTGGCGCTGGCCCGCGCGCCCCGCGAGGAACTCCAGGAAGCCGTGCTCAAGGACGGCAAGCTGATCTCCCATCTCAAGCTGCAGTTCACCAACGGGACCGTCTGGGAATTCGACGTCCCCAAGATCGGCAAGAAGAACGCCAAACAGCTGGTCGCCGTGCTGGGCGGCAGCGTCATCTGACAGGCCGGGACGCACTCGCGCTCGCCGCGGTCCGCAATCGCTCGTGAAGCATCCAGACGATCGCCTCGCGCCGCGGCGATGACCACGCCGGCTCGGCGAGCCGTGATCGCGGGCGGGTCGCTGGGTGGCCTGTCGGCGGCGCTGTGGCTGCGCAAGGCCGGCTGGGCAGTCGACGTGTGCGAGCGCTCCCGGGCGCCGCTGGAGGGTCAGGGGGCGGGGATCGTCCTCAATCCCGCCACCGTGCGATGGTTGGTCGAGCAGCAGGGCGCCGGGGTCGCTGACGTGGGTGAGTCGGCGCGATTCCTGCGCTATCTGGACACACACGGCCGGACGGCCGCCGAGCTCGTCTCTCCGTACACGTTCACCTCGTACGACACCCTGTACCGGAAGCTGTTGGCCGCGTTCGGCCCGGCCCACTACCACCTGTGCGAGGAGGTTCTCGGCGCCGACCAGGACGGCAGCAGCGCCCGGGTGCGTCTGGCGTCGGGCGAGGTACGCGAGTGTGAGCTGGTGGTGTGGGCCGACGGAATCAGGTCGGCAGGCCGTCGAGCGCTGGTCCCGGAGGCGAAGAGTCGCTACGCGGGCTACGTCGGTTGGCGCGGCATCGTCGCGCGCTCCGCACTGACCGAATCCGCGCGACGGCGGCTGGAGAACGCGATCACCTACTGCGTGCTCCCGCACAGCCACATGCTGACCTATCCGATCCCGACGGCCGACGCACCGGTCATGAACTGGGTGTGGTACCGCAACGTCGAGTTCGGCCGAGACCTGGAACTGCTGATGACCGACCGGCACGGCACGCTGCGCGAGGTATCGGTTCCGCCGGGATTGGTGGCCGGCGAGCACGTCGCTGACCTGCGCGAGGCGTCCGAGCGTCTGCTGCCCGAACCCCTGGCAGAGCTCGTGCGCAGAACCAGCCGACCATTCCTGCAGGCGATTTACGACGTCGAGGTGTCGCGCATGGCGTTCGGCCGCATGTGCCTGATCGGGGACGCGGCCGTCGCGCTGCGCCCCCACGCAGCGGCCGGGTCGGCAAAGGCAGCCGAGGACGGCTACCAGCTCGGCCGGGCATTGGGTGAAGGCTGCGGCGATGTCGTCGCGGCGCTGGGTGCGTGGGGGGCGCGCCAGCTCGAGCTGGCGCGCCGCGTGCTCGCGCGGACCCGTGACGCCGGTGAGCGCTCGCAGTTCGCCGAGTCCTGGCAGGTCGGCGACCCGCTGCCGTTCGGCCTCTACGACGAAGGCGACAGCAGCATGGACACAGCGCGAGCGGCGAGCTGACCGCGTACGGGGTGTGGGCGCGCGACCTCAGGCTGCCGTCAGTTCCCGCTCCGCGCGCAGCCAGTTCCCCAGCTCATCGCATCCACCCTCTTCGAGGTGGATGAAGTAGGCCCGCGTGGAGATCTCGCTCTGAGCGGGCCGGCGCGGCGTCGTCTTGGGCTTGCGCGAGCGGGTGGGCTTGCTGGTGCGCTTGGTGGTGGCGGGCTTGGCGGACTTTTCCGTCATTCGATCACTCCTTCTCGTGGATGTGCCGGCCCCGCGTCGCGGCTGCGATAAGCCGACACCTCGAGGCGGAGCCTGACCCCGCGATCTGCACACAGGCGCAGGGCGCCGACCACTTTCGACGTCACGGCCGCCGACCCTTCATCGGTCGGGGCGGCGGCCGGCGAGCCGCGTCTAGCCCGCGCCGCGCGGGATCAGCAGGCCGCGGTCGTACCCGGTGGCGACCGCCGTGCGCAGCAGTGTCACCTCGATCTCGGGCCGCATCACCCTCGCCTCCCCGGTGGTGGTCACCGTGACCGGCACGCCGTGCAGGGCCGACCACCGCGTGGCGATCTGCTGCATCGCGTCGGGCAGCCGGGCGCCGTCCAGCGGCTCAGGCGCCAGCGCCTGGACCGACCGGCGGGCTTCGCTGAGGCTCTCGCGCGCCAGCTCGATGGCCGTCTGCAGATGGCGCCCGGCGGCGTCCGCGTCGGTCCCCATCCGCTCGGCGGCCTGCAGCTGGGTGATGATCCCGGCCAGCCCCTGGGCCAATGTGTCGTGAATCTCGCGCGCCATGCGTTGGCGCTCCTCCGAGACGCCGCTCTCGCGTGCCTGGACCAGCAGCTGCTGCTGGAGCGCGGCGTTCTCGCGCAGGCTCTCCTCCAGGCGGGCGTTGGCCTCGGTGAGCTCGGAGATCGCGTGCATGCGGCGCTCGCGCTGCTCGTTGCCGATCCAGCCAAACCAGATCACGGTGCCGGCCACGCCAGCGTTGACCGCCCAGACGATGATCAGTGCCGCGACGGCGCCCGCCGTGTCGTACGGGCCGCTGCCGGTTTGGGAGAGCGCGCTGGCCACCGCCACCACCGCCACCCCGACAAGCCTCACCCGGCCGTGTAACGCACGGATGACCCACGGCGCTGACCAGGACCAGATCGCCGGCCACTGGCCACATGCGGTGCATCACCCGACCCCGGACGCGCGGGCGACGATGACGCCCGGGTCGCGCCCGCCGCGTTGTAATCGCTGATGTGACGCAACACCGGGCCCATCTGCGCCCGCGGCACCCACAGACCGGCAAAGAACAGCAGCGGGAAGAACAGCAGCGAGCCGACCAGGTTGGCCACGCGCTGGTTGGGGACCGTCGCGCCGATCAGCGTGCCCAGGGCCAGCATGGCCACCGCCCCGAGGACGAGCGCCAGGATGAAGCCACCGACCTGATGGGGCAGCGCCACGCCGAACGCCAGACGGGCCACGACCGTGATCACCACCACCGCGCACGCGCTGATGGCAAAGGCAATCACCAGCTCGGCGCCCAACAGCCGGCTCGCGCCCATCGGCGTGGTCGACAGCCTA
>CAWIRN010000009.1:0-168749 GCA_963838535.1 uncultured Solirubrobacterales bacterium | reverse complement strand
GATTACGTATTCCCTAACGTCACCGCCGACACGTACACAATCGAAGTCACCGCGCCGTCGTTCAAAGCCCTTAGGCGTGCGGGGATCCTGGTAACGGGCGGCGATCGCGTCGGTGTGCCGACGCTAACTCTCGAACTGGGCTCGACTGTTGAGACTATCACTGTCATGGCAGACACGGCGTTAGTCCAGACGCAGAGCGGCGAGAGGTCGTATGCGGTCGAGACCAAGCAGATCGACAGCCTGCCCATCCAACACGGAAACTTCTTTAACGCCGTGGCTTTTACCCCCGGCGTTGATGGCTCTATCGGCACCGGCAGCACCGCGCGGCTCGGCGGCCAAAGCCAGGACAACATCATGATGGACGGCATCTCGGCCATGGATACGGGCAACAACGGCCAGATGTTGAGTTTGAATATCGAGTCCATCGGTGAAGTCAAGGTCCTTACCCAGGGCTATCAGGCGGAATACGGCCGGTCGAGTGGAATGCAGATTACGGCCGTGACCAAGAGCGGCTCCAATCAGCTCCACGGGGCAGGGTATGGAATTTTCACGAACACCGGATGGAACTCGCGGGCATGGACAACGCAAAAGAACGGCGACGTTCCCGTGTTCACGGGTCTGAACACATACGGTTACACCATCGGCGGGCCGGTAGTCATCCCGAAAGTGTACAACGGGAAGAACAAGTTCTTCTTTTTCTACGCGCATCAGTTCGCACCCCAAGCGATTCTCGCCAACAGCGGCAACGTGGTCCGGCTGCGTCTGCCGACTGCTGCTGAGCGGCAGGGCGATTTCTCGCAGAGCCGCGACCAGAACGGCAACCTGATCACGTCGATCATGGACTATACAAACGGCGCGCCCTTCCCCGGGAACATCATCCCGCAGAACCGGCTGTATGCTCCCGGCCTGGCGGTTCTGAACCAGTACCCGATGCCGAATGTCACCCAAGCCCCGGGCAACAATTACAACTATCAGTTGAACCCGGCCAGCTATAACCAACTGACTCAGCAGCCCGCCATCCGCCTCGATTATCAGTTCACGCCGAATGTTCGCCTGTCGGCTAAGTACTCCGGGCAGATTCAGCGCCCGGTACTCCAGGTCGGGTCGCTCCCTGGCTTCAACGACGCCTATGTGCCGTATCCGACGATCACCAACTACGGCGCCACATTTGACTGGTCGGTCACACCGACGACGGTAGTGGAAGTGACCTATGGAAGCATTAAGAACCAGTTGGCGGGCGGCAATAACGGGGGTCTCGATACGTCCCCGGCGTCGAACCGTCTGAAATCCCTGCCCGGTTTCCCCGAATTGTATCCACAGGCCGGTGTCGTGAACCCGGCTTATTACGATTACCAGGTCCTGCAAAAGGAGAAGCCGGTGTTTTTTGACGGCACGTCGATCAACCTTCCGCCGATCTTCGGTTGGGGCGGCCTGATCGGAGCCGCGCCGCCGAACCTGCAGTTCCCCGGCTGGTTGAACGTGAACCATACGCAAGATGTCGCGGGCAGCCTGACCAAGATCGTGGGGCGGCATACGCTTAAGGCAGGGGGCTATTTCAACCACAGTTACAAGGCGCAGAACACGGGCGCGGGCGGCATCGCGAACCTGAGCTTCCAAGGGTACGTGAATTTCGGCAACAGCACGACGAATACGCTCGACAGCGGCTTCGGTTACTCGAACGCGGCGCTCGGAGTCTTCACGGAGTACCTGCAGGCGTCGAAATTCATCGAAGGCGATATGGTCTACAACCAAGTCGAAGCCTTTGTCCAGGATAACTGGAAGGTGACCAACCGCCTGACGCTGGACTACGGAATGCGTTTCGTGCATCAGGGGCCTCAGTACGACATTAACAGCACGATGTCGAACTTCTTCCCCGACAAATGGCAGGCTTCTCAGGCCCCCGTTCTCTACGTGCCCGGGTGCAGCAACGGCACCACTGTATGTTCCGGCAACATCCGAAACGCGATGGATCCTCGTACCGGCAAGATCGTCACCGCGGCCGGCGCGGCGAACACGCAGGCTCTGATCGGGACTCCCATTCCGGGCACCGGCACTGCGCTGAACGGGATCATAGCGGCAGGTCAGGGAATCGCGAAGAGCGATTACACGTGGCCAAAGCTGGTGGTCGCACCGCGGTTCGGCCTGGCGTACGACGTGGGCGGTAAAGGCAACTTGGTGATTCGGGGCGGCCTGGGACTCTTCTACGACCGGCCGGACGGCAATACGGTGTTCTCGATTCCGGGCAATCCGCCGGCTGCGACGGATTCCGACCTGTTCAACGGCACGCTGTCGACGCTTGGCCAGGGCGGGTTGAGCCCGCTCCCGGTACCGGCGTTGGTCACCTTCCAGTACAATGCGCAGGTTCCCACGTCGCTGCAGTGGAACGTCGGTGTTCAGAAATCGCTGCCTGGAAATATCACCGCGGATGTGTCCTACGTGGGCAACCACGGCTATAACCGCTTCGGGGCGTTGCAGGGAGGAGACACACAAAACTGGAACCAGGTTCCCCTCGGCACAGCGTATCTGCCGCAGTATCAGGATGCGACCCTCGGCGCGGCGGCATATCCGGGAGCTTCGGCTTACAGCACGAACCTGCTGCGGCCGTTCGTGGGTCTGGGCACAATCGGACAGAATACGTCTGACTTCCACGACACGTATCATTCGCTGCAGGTGAGTGTGAACCGCCGGTTTTCTAAAGGCTTCTCGTTCGGGGCTGCCTACACGCACGGTTTCTCGCTCACCGGCAACACAGGGCTTGTGAAACATTACGTGCGCAATTCCGATGGCACGCTGTCCCTGTGGTCGCAACAGGCGGCCTACGAAGCTCTGAATAACACACTCGACCGCCGGCCCCATTTCTTTATTTTCAACTCGGTGTGGGAACCCGCGGGCTTCAAGAGCATGGGCGGTGTTGTTCATCAGTTAACCAAGGACTGGCAGTTTGCCGGGGTTTGGAAATACGCCTCCGGCACCGCGTACACCCTCGGGTACGGCTACAATTCCCAGGGATCGAACGTGAACATCACCGGTTCTCCGGACTTCGGCGGCAACGTGGTGCTGAGCGGTAGTCCCGGCAGTGGATGTTCCAGCAATCCCCTCGCACAATTCAATGTTTCCGTGGTAAAGGGCCCGAGTTACGGCAGCGTTGGCATGGATTCGGCCCGCAACAACTTGCGCGGCTGTCCCATCGATAACGTGGACACGTCGGTCATCCGGCGGTTCCGCTTCTGGAAGTTCCAGGAGTCCCGCCGGTTCGAGTTCCGAGCGGATATCTTCAACGTCCTGAACATTGTGCAGTTCAATGCCAGGAACTCGACGGTAACCTTCAACACCCCGGCGGCGATGGCGGTCCAGAACGGCGAGTACAACGCTGACGGCAGCCTCGCCTCGGGACGCCAGTTGCCCAAGAACGCAGGCTTCGGCGCAGTAACCGGCGCCGCGGCGATGCGTAGCGTTCAACTCGAGCTTCGCCTCACCTTCTGAAGCCCCGGGGGGGACGGATTCGGTCCGTCCCCCCCAGTCTTAAATCCAAGAAACGCCAGTCCTGCCTCGATCCCTCCCCCAGTCTCAAATCCAAGGAATACCGGTCCTACCTTTGGCCTTTCTCGAGCTTGTCCGCTTCCTTCGTATGCAGAGCGGCGCGGGCCGGGTCTCCCTTCTGTAGATAGAGTTCCGCCAGGCGCCGGTGTACGACGGCGCGGCGCGGATCGAAATCGAGTGCGCGAACATACTCGTCGATCGCCAGAGCGTACATTTTCTTGGCCGTGTACGCGGCGCCGCGCTCCACCGCGAGATCCGCCTGCAGGTCCTGGTAATATTGGGACGCGGGGAACTCCTTGCCCTCCGGCAGCGCGGCGCGCAGAGCCTCCAGCGCCTTGTCACTCGCGTGCTGGGCGTTGTAGACTCGCGCCAGGTTCAGGTACGCGTCGGGCCGCGAGCGGTCCAGCGCGATGGCTTTCCGGCATAGATCTTCCGCTGCGGCGAACTGCTGTTTCTTGATGTAGAGCGACGCCAGCGCGTTGTACATCTCCGGCGTGACGTAGGGCGAGTGAACGGCCTTCTCGAACTCGGCCATTGCGGCCTGTTCCTGTTTCAGGTCCAGATAAGCAAGCGCCAGGAAATAATGCGCCGGGGTCATTGTGACGCCTGCCTCGAGAGCCTTGCGGTTCAACTCCACAGAGGCGCCAGGATCTCCGAGTTTGCGCCGGACTTCACCCAGCAGTGAAAGAAAATGAGGTAAACCAGGGCTTTGCTTCAGACCGCGCTCCAGTTGTTCCTGGGCCTTTTCGCGTCAAGCCCTGGTCGAAATAGAGCCGCGCCAGGTAGAAGCGCGCCCACAGAAGCTCCGGATCGATATCGAGCGCCTGCTGCAATTCCGCTTTGGCATCGGCGATCATGGCAGTCGAACCCTGCCCGAGATACGCCAGTCCCAGAAGCATGTGTGCGGGCGCTGAGCGCGGATCGGTCGCCAGCACGGCCTTGCACTCGCGGATCGTCTGTTCGGCTTTCCCCTGTTGCAGAGTGTTCCGCGGCGGCACCCAGTTGCGCGCCCTGTTGCGCGCCCTGTCGCGCACTCTGTGCGCCCCTGGAGATCGGCACGAGGAGTCTGCGCCCAAGTCATGACCGAAGCGAGCAGCCCACCAGCAATCAGGAGCCGCGGCACGGTCAGATTATACCTGAGGCTCTCAGCGCTTCGCATCGGCCTCATCCATGCAGCAAAATCTGGCCGGCGGGAACGCTGTCGATCGCCTGCCTCTTCCCGCTGGGCCACTCGATCTCGATGCGGGCAACGGTTGCGTTGCCCAGCCCGAAATACAAACGCACGTCGCTGGTGCTGAGGTAACTTCCGTAGGGATTGACTTCCCGCAACTGGGTGCGGCCGCCGCTGGTCACCCGCACCTTCGCGCCGATCCCGAAACGATTGCTCTCGCGGCCGCGTGCGCGTAGCGCGATCCAATGATTGCGATTGCCCCCGTCATTGCGCAGCAGGAGCGGGCTCCCGCCGGAATCGCGTCACCACGATGTCCAGGTCGCCATCGTTGTCGAAATCCGCCACCGCCAGACCGCGGCCCACGTGCCGGATGCGAAACGCCGGACCGCTTTCCGCCGAAACGTTGCGAAAACGGCCGCCGCCAAGGTTGCGGTAAAGCAGGTCGGCCTGACGGTAAGAAAGCTGCGGGTCGTAGAGTTTCACATTATCGATGACGTGTCCGTTGGTGACATAGATATCCGGATAACCGTCGTTATCGAAGTCGAAGACCTTGGTGCCGAAGCCGAGTGTCTTCACGCTGGATGGTAATCCGGCTTTGACCGTGGCGTCTTCAAAAAGCAGCTTTCCGAGGTTGCGGTAGAGCGGGTTGTACTGGTCCGAGAAGGCCGTAAAGAAGATGTCCGGCAGGCCATCGCCATCGAGATCCACGATCTCCGCACCCATGCCGGCCAGAGCTTTGCCGTTCATGTCGAAACCTACGCCGGCGCCGTAGGTAATGTCGTCAAAGGTGCCGTCGCCTTTGTTGCGGTAGAGAAAATTGCGGACTCCATCGTTGGCCACGAAGATATCGGGCCATCCATCGCCATCGATATCGCCGATGGCCACCCCCAAACTTTTTCCCGCCGGATTCGCCACGCCGGCTTTGCGGGAGACCTCGGTGAACGTGCCATCCCGATTGTTGTGGTACAGCAATGCCGGCGTCCCGTCGAACAACTGCGGTTCGCAGTACATGCGGTAGCCCGGCTTTTGATATCCGCAGTACAGCGGCTTGCGCAAGTCGGAATCCACGTAGCGTCCCACGAACAGATCCAGGTAGCCGTCGCGATCGTAGTCCACCCAGGCGGCGCTGCTGCTCCACCCACCGGCGCCCACTCCAGCCCTGGCCGTCACCTCACTGAAGGTCCCGTCGCCATTGTTGCGAAAGAGCTGATTACCGCCGTAGCCCGTGACGTAGATATCCAGGTAGCCGTCGTTATCATAGTCGCCCACGGTCACGCCGGTAGCGAACATCCCATTGCCTGCGACACCTGCTTTGGCAGTTACATCCTCGAATTTTCCGTTGCCCAGATTGCGATAGAGCGCATTGCCAGGCGATGGCTTGCCGTGGGCCAGGTCGGCTCCGTTGGCGAAAAACAGGTCGGGCATGGCCGTCGTTGTCGAAATCGATCACGCCCACCCCGGAGCCGAAGGTCTCGAACATGTGCTTCTCGGCCGAAGCCCCGTTTTCGTGGCGAAAGGTAATGCCCGACTCCGCCGCAACGTTGTTGAACTGCACGCGGCCGGCTTCGCGGGGCCCCGGCCTGGCGGCCTGCTCGCTGTCGAGAGGCACGGGCGCGGATAGCAGCAACAAATTCGCACCGAAGATCAGGAAAGCTTTGCGCATTAGCAGCACGGACCGGGGTCCCATTATATCTGTCGTTGTATCGCTTCGGCGCTACCTGCCGGAAATCAGGACTTCCAGATAGTCTCCCAATTGCCGGGCGGTGAATTGATTGCCTTCGAAATCGGCTGCCAGCCGGCCTCGGCGATCGATTACCAGGGTATGCAGCGAGTGCGTGAGGTAGTCTTCGTCGGGCCAGAAATTCAGGCCGAATTGGCGCGAAACGGCTTTCACTTCGTCGAGCGGCCCGGTCAGAAAGTGCCACGATTCCGGATCGGCCTTCCAGGTGGACGCATACTTCGCCAACACTTTGGGCTGGTCATGGACCGGATCGAAGCTGATGCTGAGCAGCACGAGGTCGCGGCCCATGCGGCTGGCGAAACGCTGATTCAGTTGACTGAAGTTGTTGGAGAGCCGGAAGCAGTAATCGGGCAACGGGCAACTGGTATAGATGAAGGTCACGGCCACCACTTTCCCAGCCCATTGGGACAGCGTTACGCGGCTCCCGGTCTGGTCAGTCAAGGTGAAGATCGGGCACGGCGTCACCTGGTTTCACGGTGGCGTGAGGAGCTTCCAGCAGTTTGAGACGGCGCGCGAGCGGCGGCTCCCGCTGGGAGCTCTCGTAATGATCGATGCGGATGCGTTCGGCATATGAGCGCTTCTTCTCCACGACCAGCGTGAAGTTCACATAGGCGCCCGGCTTCAGATCGGCCAGTTCACGATTATCCAGAACGGAATACGCCATCGCCATCGCTTCCATGTAGCCGGGAATGGCGGCACAGGAGGCTTCGAAACTACGATGCGGCGGGTCCACTTTCAGAACAACCCCGGTGACCGGGTAACGTGTGGCGGCAGCCAGGCTCACGGCAGCCACGAGCAACCAGGCGATAGCTCTGAGTGTGGCCCGAAGACTAGCGGCCATGATCGCCTCCAAGCCGGAAGCGTGGCCGTTCGATCACGCGGTAGTCACTCGCGGACATGTCTGGATATCCGTCGTTATCCATTCGCCGAAATTGGCGCCCATCGGCATGAAGACTTTGTTCAGCCCGGGTTCCCTCACGTGTTCAAAGGTCGCGGGCCGGTGGGGAATATCACCTGACCGGCGTTTAAAGGTCAGGATGGGCGTCGATCCACGCCTGTTCGCGGGCAGCGTTAGCCGTGTCACCCAATGCAGTAAATGACCGCGCAAGAATCCCGTGAGCTGCGCGCTCAACCTCCAAATCGTTTCCCGCACTTTGCAACACCAGCTGCGCTGCCTCAGCCGCCTTATCCGGCTGGCCCTCCCGATCGAAGTATTTTGCGCGCTCAAGCCGGGCCAGCCCAAACCCGGGAACGCGTTCGAGAATCTCCCCGACAATCGACTGAACCTCGGCATCCTCCCCGAAGCGCCTCAGGAATTCCACGTATTGCCATGCCGTCGCCGGATCGTAGGTCTTCTGGCGTAAATTGATTGCGTTGGCCCGTCGGAACGCAGCCCGTGCTCCCGCGGCATCCTCGACCCGGCCGGAACAGATCCCCAACAAGGTGTTCATCTTCAACACCGTAACGTCATCGAGACCGGGCAGGAGCAAGGCGGCTTTTTCCTGCGCCACGCAGGTGCGTTCGCGGAAATTCATATGGGCCCACCGTGCGTAAGAATGCCTGGCTTCCGGATCGCGCGGTGCGGTACGAACCGAATGTTCGAGTAACTGCCCCGCCTCCAGGCTGTAGGACTGTACATCCATCAGTAACTCACCCAGGAACAACTCCAGGACAGGATCGGCGGGATGGGCCGAAAGTCCCTTGCGAAGAATCTGCTCGGCATCCGCCGGTCGCTTCAGCTGTACATAGCAATCGGAAAGCAACAAATAGGGAGCGGCAGTTGGCGCGGGGGAGGATGCCAAAGCCGAAGTCAGCGTCTGCACAGCGGCAGCGTAATTACCTTCCTCAGCCAGTCGCGCGCCGCGGTCCCAGGGGGACTGAGGCTGGGCGAATGCCTGCAAACCCGGCAGACTGACAAGGATCGCAAATCTGAGACCTGCCGCGCGCATTACTTTGGTTCCGTCACGCGCAGGATCTCGTTCGCGCGCAGACCTTGTGTAATAACCTGGTCGCGGCCGGAAGGCCAATGAATCTCGACGCGTGAAATCGCATTTTCGTCACCAAGCCCGAAGTAGAGCGGCAGAGAACTTTGCGAAAGATATCCGGACTTGCCATCGTTGTACTTGAAATATTTTGCGCCGGCTGCGGTGATCACACGTACCGTGGCGCCCAAACCGTCGCGGTTCGATGCGGTTCCGGTCAGCAGCACTTTCAGCCAATGGATCGGTCTGCGCGCCGCAAGATCGCTCACCAGAATCTGAGGCTCCGAATTGAAATCGTTGGTCACGATATCCAAATCCCCGTCGTTATCCAGATCGAACAAAACGGAAGCGCGGCTCCCGAGCGGGGCCATAACCGTGACCATGCCCTTACGGTTCGCGCAAATCCCGTGCATGATCTCCTGCGGATCCGGAGGCATGGCGGAGCAGTTCAACTGGAACCACGGCGTGTGTGTTCGCCCCCCGCGGCGCGGCTCAATGCCCAACTGGAACTCGGCGTCCAGAAACTTTTTCCCGTGGTCGTTGAGCAGCATGGAATTGATCCCATATCGAAAAGGGAAGTTCATAGACGACGCAATGAAGATATCATCCCATCCATCCGCATTGATGTCTCCGACGCTCGGTCCCCACGGCCAGTAGTTCTCGACCCCCATGGCGTCGGAAACTTCTTCAAACGGACCCTTTCCCGTGTTGTGATACATCGAATTGCCGAACACGAAGCTGGAGGCCGGACCCATGAGGAAGCTGTCGGGCGCATGCGACGGAGCCTTTTTTTGTTCCAGCTCCGGCCCTACATTTTCCTGCATGTCTGAATGCATATCGGTCACAAACAAATCCAGGCGGCCATCGTTATCGTAATCGAAGAACTTAACCCCCATGGCGCCCCAGGAGGTTCTCGGAAAATAGGTTTTAGTCTTCTCGACAAAACCCTTCCCGCCCTGGTTCTCGTAGTAATGATTCGCGCCCATCATATTCAAAAAGTAGACGTCGGGCCAGCCATCGCCATTGACATCCGCGACGGCGGCATCTCCGCACCATCCATGCGGCGTGAGCCCCACCGCCGCGGTCACATCCTTAAATCGATTGTTGCCCAGATTGCGATAGAGGATTGGGTGCTCGAATCGCTCCGGATACATATGGCCGGAAAATGCGTCCGGCAATCCTACAAACTGGCCCTGAGCGCCCTTCTTCTCCGACGTGTACTGCCCCACGTCGCATACCAGAAGATCGAGCCTGCCATCGTGGTCGTAGTCGAAAAACACGCTGCCGGAGGAATGCGCTGTATGCAAAAGGCCGGCTTCGCGAGTGATATCGCGGAAGTTCCCGTGACCGTCGTTCTCGAATAACAGGTTGCCGCCGTTCACTGTGGTGACATAGAGGTCTTCATCGCCATCGTTATCGATATCGGCAAACGAAGCGGCCACTGCGATGCGCCCGGGAATGGCAAGTGCAGGGTTATCGATTTTGCGGAATTTGCCGCCGCCGAGGTTTTTCCATAGCTCGCTCGGCCCCGCCTGGTTCACGAAGTAGATGTCATAAAGACCGTCGCCATCCACATCCGCCACGGCTATTCCGTTGCCGTGATCGTAATGAACCGGCTTGTAATTCAGCCCGGAGTCATCGACAATTCGCTGCCGGAACGTGATGCCGCTTTCAGGAAGTTTGTCTTCGAAATGGAAATCGTGAACAACGGAGTACTGGGTTGCGGCCTGCTTCTGTTCCTGGGCGCGGCGTACCAGCGAATCGACTCCCACGTCCTTCGCAGGGTAGCGGATTTCAGGCGGTGATGCAGTACCCGATGGGGCCTGAAAGGCACGCACTGCGGGATACGTGAGCACCAGCGCGGCGACGATCAATCGAACATGGGGCTGATTACTACGGAGCCTTTGGAGGAGCGTAGTCGTCATAGGTGTACTTCCACGTACTCGTCCATGCCGGGAACCCCTGTAAAGAAAGGAGTTGCGAGTTTACCCATGGACCACCCTGGCAACGGATGATAACAGAAGCTACATAACCTGTCAAACCTGATCGGACAACTGATCGGACAACGGTCGGCTGCAAAGGTCTTCTGCATTAGGCGCCTGCTGTTCATAGAAAGTTTGCCCGGATTGTCACACGATCACCAGACCGTTTCCGCCAGCAACGCTGGCCCGTTCAGGCTCAATTCGCGACTCGACCTCCGCGAACGGTAGTCAGGATGGGCTACCCGCTGGTGCGGCTGCGCGATGCGGCTGCCACCGGCCGGTAGCCCACGGCCGCGTACTCCGGCGCCTGCGGCACGAACTGGGCGTCGAAGCGCGGATCAGGCGGATCAAAGGTATTCACGGTTCGATCGATCGCCCCCCGCAGGTCGTCCGTCTCACCGTGGATGAATGACTGTCGTACGCCGCCGCCGTTGGTAATGTCGATCTCGTAGCGCGCCCCGGTTGAGATCCCGCCCTTCAATGTGTTGTTCCAGAAGATTGACTTCACGTAAGTGCTGGCGTCGCCATTGTCGTCGACGCCTGCCCAATTCCCGGTGAAGGTGCAGCGGCTGACCTCCGCGCGCGACCTCTCGAACACCGTCATCGCGCCCGAGCCGTTCTCCGGGTGATACTCCCCGCCGGTCAGCAGGCCGATGTAGTCCACGCCGAGATTCCCGATGTCGCCGACGAACAGGCAGTTGTCGAGCGTGGCGCGGCTGCCGTGTAGGAGATCGAACGCCGCGCCCGTGATTTGCGTGCGGTTGTCGCGGAAGATGCAGTCGCGGAACACCGCGGCGTCAAGCGCCTGGCCGAGGTGCTCGACGGATACGCCGCCGCCGCATGGGCTGGTGCAATTGCCGACCACCTCGACGCGCTCGATGGTCGGAAAGGCGCGGGCATAGATCTTGATGCCGCCGCCATCGAGATAGAAGAACGGCGTCTTGGGCACGTCATCCGATTCGATTGGCGAGCGCTTGCCGGTGCCGGTGGTGTAGTTGTTCGCGCCGGTGACGCGGAAGCCGCGCAGCACGGTCTTGGTCGATACGCCGTCGCCGAAATAGACGACGTGATTGACGACCGCCGGGAAGCTTGGCGCTTTCTTATCGGCGATTGCCGGATTGGCGGCGGTCAGCACCACCTCGCCGACCGCTTCGAGCGTGATGCCATCATGCCGCCCGTTGAACCAGATCAGCGCCTGCCCGTGCTCCGCCGGGCAATAGGTCCCGGCCTGGACGTAGACGATTTTGTTAGTGGGATCCTTGGCGGCCGCCTCGAGCGCCGCCTGGATGCTGCCGCCGGGCTGGACGCGGTAGGCGCCCGCCGCCGCATCGAGCGTCACGGCAGTGGTTGTATCGCGGCGCTGGGCGCGCACCGGCGGCACGGCGGCCGCGGCCGCCATCCCGAGGAACGCACGTCTGCGCATGATGAGGTCAGACTATCACGATGCTGCGGAGAGTGGCACGCCTGGAGGCCTCGGGCGCTATATTGCGGCGATTGGGATGTCGAGCCACGCGTGGCGGAGGTGAGGATCCGCCGCCTGGTCTCGAGATCGTCATGCCGCAACTTGGGCGACGCGAGAAAGTGCTGGACGGCCTTTTGCGAATCCGCGCCTTTGGGGTAACTGAATTGGGGACGAATCGGCAGAGGCAGCGCTCCCCCGGGATGGTTGTATACCCGTTGACCATTTCCGCCCGGTGGAGGTACGTCACGCCCAGCATCTCTTCCACTTCGGGTAGGAGTTGCGGCGCTGCGGCCGAAGCGATGCGGAAAGCCTCCTCGAATTGGGCGATAGCCGGATCCATTTCTCCCTGATACGCTCGGCGCCGGGCCTTGGACCTTGGAGGGCCGAGTCAGACTCACGAACAGCCCTTTCGATCGAAAGATCAGGCCCGCGTTATCATCGGCGGCTCGTCCGCGGCGCTACCAGTGGCGGAGCCTGGGTTTGCGGGCCAGGAGGATCTCCCCAGGCTTCATCCATTACTTCGATGGCATTGAGCTCTGCGTAATTGCGGGTTGGCGTGAAGGTGAAGATCAGCTTGCCCTGCGCGTTCGGCTCCAGGCCTTCGAACGTCTTGTCCAGCGGATGGAGACTGCCTGCTTCCTTGAAAATGTCGAAGTTGCCAAGCAGCGTTCTGCCGTTGAACAAGACATCGAAGATCCTGGAACCGGCGCTGCCGCCTGGAGAATCCGGCCCCCGCTCGCGACCTTCGCAGAACCTCATAGTTACCTTGTAGCGCCCGTTTTCGGCGACGGGAATCACATAAGAAAAATTGCCGACGCGTTCGCTGCGATAAAGCTCCTGGTCGTCCGCGCGCGACACAGCCACGTTTCGCGGCACGATCACGCCATTGTGGAAGTAGCGGTCGGAACTCCAGGCGCGGTTGTTCCCATCCGTGTGGCCGATATCCGCGCCAGTATCCGAATCGGCCTGATGGCGCCCGGTTCGGAAGGCGTGATCTCGATCGCGTTCACAAACGGTACATTGTTCCCGAATTTTGCGAATGCGACGTGCAGTTTGCCATCCGCGGCCGGGTGCACATCCTTGAAGACCTTGATATCCGCCGTGTTGCTGCCCGACGCGTCGGCGATTACGTCTAGAGGGTCGTCGTCCAACGGCTTCGAGTTCGCCAAAATACGGAAAACGCGCGAAGTCTCGCCGCCGCCCGCCACATTGTTCTCGCCAAAGATCGTTTCGGCAAAATACAGCCGCAGTTCATATGATCCTTTTTGCAGAGGAATATCGTACGAGAAGTCGCCCTGACGGAGGTGATAAAAGAGCGCGGGATCCTGAGTGTAAGCTATGGGCCTGGGTCCCACGGCCCGGACAGTTCCACCGTTGAAGTAGCGGTCTTCTGACCACGCATTGCCGTAATGGTCCACAAAGCTGGCGGTAGCGGCGCCGGCTAGAATCCGAATTTCGCGCGAGGCATCCAGTGCGTCGGTTCTGCTTCTGACCTTGACGGGAACCGAAGCGGCGGCTGCCGCCTGATGCGGAAAGCGCGCATAAACGAATGAGCCGATCACGAGGATTATCAAAGCAGCCAAAGCGTAAAGCGGCGCCCGACGGAAGCCGCGCGCCGATTGCGATTGCGCCGGTGGCGCGGGCAAAGAAGGCGGCGCAGGCTCGGCGGCAACAGCGGCCGTTTCCAACGAAGCAGCGACCGGGGGCGCTCCTATCCGCCGCACAAATTGAGGAACGTAGTTGCCCGGCGATAGCACGATCTGCATTTCGTCGCCGCCGACGCATTGCCGGTATAGAATTGCTGCAGCCTTTTTCGTAGCCGGTGGGCTTCGACGCGTACGATCGAGTCGCGGCCCTGATCGAAATCCGCCCCGCGACCCGAATACTTCTATAGCGATGTTGTACTCTTTGATCTCGTGAGATCGGCCCGCAAAGTGGGCTTCACAGACGTATTTCAGAATCTGCGCTACCTTGGGCGAGCGCGCAAATACGTCCGAAGACAGGACCGCCTCTAATTCCGCCCTCTCCTGCTCGAACTCCGTTGGATTTTCCATCTCACCCCGACAAATGAAGCGAGTATATCAAGGTCCGAGGCCGGATTGTTTACCGGCCGGCACCCGAATCCGCCCGAATGCCCTTGCCTTGTAAGACCCTCGCGTGCAACGCAAGCGGCGATTGGGGCGCGCATCAGGGACGTTTCCCGGGTGGCGTGCAGGCGCACCTCCGATTTGCAATACTCGCGACGGCTCCTGAAAAAGGCAGGTTACTCTGGGGTTACATTGGGGCCTGCCGCTGCTCAATCGGAGAGAATTGCACGGCCGGTTGCCAGGAATCGGTATTGGGGCGATCAGATCGAAGTTGAAGACCAAGTGCAATGTCCTCAACATCCAGCCGCTGCATTAACTGTTAATGAAACAGCCGGGTAACCGTTACTGCCGCCGATTTTTATTGACCGCTGTCGCAACCACGCGTAATCTATCAACACTCCATAGGCGCGTCTGTGCAACGGGATCTCCGGGAAAACGTATCGACCGGGAGGGGCTCGTCACGCAGGCGATACTATTGTGCGTTAAGACGCAGGGGTTAGGTTAGATCATCATAATTTGATAAACGTGGAAGTCGTCGCCGTGGCCAGCCGCGAGCTGCGGAGCGCTGAGCGCTACGCCCGCGAGCATGGCATCGAGCGCGCCTACGGCGGCTACGATGCACTCTTGGCCGACTCGGCTGTGGAGGCGGTCTACATCTCGCTGCCGAACTCGCTGCATCTGGAATGGACGCTCCGCGCGCTGAGAGCCGGCAAGCACGTGCTGTGCGAGAAGCCCCTCGGCCGTCGGGCGGCGGACGTGAGCGCTGCGTTCGACGTCGCGGAGCAGGAGGGACGCCTGCTGATGGAGGCGTTCATGTTCCACCACAACCCCCAAACGCGCCGGCTGACCGAGCTCGTCGCAGCCGGGGCGGTGGGGCGGCTGCGAATGGTGCGCGGGGCGTTCAGCTTCGTCGCGAGGACCGGCGATGTCCGTCTCAGCACGGCCTTCGACGGCGGCGCACTGATGGACGTCGGCTGCTATTGCGTGAGCGGCGCTCGCCTGATCGCCGGTGAGCCGGAGCGGGTATCGGCCGAGCAGGTGTTGGGCGGCGACGGCGTCGACGTCGCGTTCGCAGCGACGATGCGCTTCGCGGATGACGTGCTCGCCCACTTCGATGCCGGCCTGGCGCTTGACCCGCGCGACGAACTGGAGGTGGTCGGCGACGAAGGCTCCATCTTCCTGGACGACCCCTGGCACTGCCGCGTCCCGGTGATCGAGCTCCGGCGCGGCGGGACAGCCGAGCGTCTGGAGCTCGAACCGGTTGATTCTTATGGGCTCGAGGCGGAGAACATGTCCGCCGCGATCCGCGGGGAGCAGCCGCTGCTGCTCGGGCGCGCCGACGCGCTCGGGCAGGCGCGAACGATCGAGGCGCTGTACGCGGCCGCGAACAGCGGCCGCGTGGTCACCGTCAGCCAGCCTGGCGGACCCACGCCCAGCATCGTGGTCTGAGACGACGCGCGGCTCAGGGCTGGGTGCGTCGCAGCCGCCGACCGAGATCGCGCATTCGCCCGCAAACCATCGCGGACACGACTAGACCTTGGTCGCAAGATTGGCCGTGAGCCGGGCTGCCGCCCCGCTCGAGAACCGCTCAGCGGGCCGGCGCGGTTGCACCCTCCCGCGCAGGAGCGTAGGCTCGCGACGGTCGCGACGGTCGCGACGCTGAGCGGCCCACCTGTATGGCAGGCGCCCGGCAGCAACGGTGGCAGCAAGTGGCAAACCAGGAGAGCCGAGGAGAGCAATCATGAGCACCGAGAGCACGACCAACGCGCCGGGCCCGGCGGACCCCCCTGAGCCGGGAACGTTTCCCGGCGCCCCCCAGCGGCCCCGCATGCACGGTCGCGTCGTGTTCGTCACCGGCGGCACGCGTGGCATCGGCGGCGCGATCACGCGCAGCTTTGCCGTGCAGGGCGCGACCGTGGCGGCGGGCTACGGGCGCGATGCCGAGCACGCGGCAGGCTCCTCGACGAGCTCGAGGCGAACGGCGTGGAAGCCAGCATCCACCAGGGCAACATCGGGTCCGCCGAGGACTGCCGCCGGACCGTGGGCGAAGTCATCGAGCACCACGGCCGCCTCGACGTGCTGGTCAACAACGCCGGGATCACGATCGACAAGACCGTGCTGAAGATGACCGATGAGGACTGGTACAGGGTGATCGCGGTCAATCTGTCCGGAGCGTTCTTCATGTCCCAGTCCGTGTTGCCACACATGATCGAGCGCGGATCGGGGCGGATCATCAACATCTCCTCGGTCGTCGGGCAGACCGGCAACATCGGCCAAGCGAACTACGCGGCGTCGAAGTCGGGGCTGTTCGGGCTGACCAAGTCGCTGGCCCGCGAGGCCAGCTTCCAGCTCGCCCGCGCCGGCAAGCTGGACGAAGACTCGATCGGCGTCACCGTCAACACCGTGGCCCCGGGATACATCCTGACCGAGATGCTCGAGACCGTTCCCGAGAAGGTGCTCGACCGGATCAAGGCGCAGATCCCGGTGGGCAGGCTGGGGCGACCGGACGAGATCGCCCGCGTGGTGCACTTCCTCGCCGCCGACGGATCCTCCTACATCACCGGGGCGACCTTCGACGTCAACGGCGGCCAGGACATGTAGCCACCTCCGGGTGGTCGTGGGTGGCAGGCTCGCCCGAGCTTGCCACCTCCGCGTGGTCGTGGGTGGCAGGCTCGCCCGCGGTTACCGCCGCCCGAGCGACGCGAGGTGCGCGGGGCGAGGTCGTATGCTCCGATGCTATGTCCAATCGTTCAGCGGCCGCGCTCGGCGAGATCATTCGCCGTCAACGGGAACTCGGGGAAATGTCCATGCGCCAGTTCGCCGAGCTGGCCGGGATATCGAATCCATACCTGTCCCAGATCGAGCGCGGACTCCGAGCGCCCTCAGAGCACGTGCTCGACGGAATCGCCAACGCACTGAAGGTGTCAGCGAATGCGCTCTACGAGCAGGCGGGCATATCGGTGCCCGGCGACGTGCCTGAGGACAACGCGGTCCTGGACGCGATCGCGGCGGATTCGCGGCTGAGCGCTCGCCAGCGAGCAGCGCTGCGCGAGGTCTACCAAGCGTTTGTGGGCACCTCACCCCGTCCGCGCAAGCGCGGCGGGAACGGCTCCGCTAAATGAGCGACCGCAAGGCGGCTCTGGTCACCGGCGCGGCCAGCGGGATCGGACGGGCGATAACAACACGCCTGGAAGCTGCCGGCATGGATGTGCTGGCGGTCGATCTGCGCCCTGATCCGGACGGACCCGGCGTCGCCTACGAAGCCGATCTGACCCTCGCCGACGCCAACGCCGCCGCAGTCGCGGCGGCGCTGGAGCGGTTTGACCGCCTCGATGTGGTCGTCGCCAATGCGGGTGTGCAGTACGTCGCTCCGATCGAGGAGTTTCCGGTCGAGCGCTGGAATGCGATCGTGGCGCTGCTCCTCACGAGCCCGTTCCTGCTCGCCCAGCACAGCTGGCCGGCACTGCGCAACAGCCCGGCGGGACGGTTCATCGTGATCGCCTCCGCGCACGGGCTGGTCGCCTCGCCGTACAAGGCCGCCTACGTTTCGGCCAAGCACGGCGTGCTGGGCCTGGTCAAGACGCTCGCCCTCGAGGGCGCCGAGGCGGGCATCACGGCAACCGCGGTGTGCCCCGGCTACGTGCGCACACCGCTGGTCGAGAAGCAGATCACCGATCAAGCGCGCGTGCATGGTCTGTCCGAGGAAGACGTGCTCGAACAGGTGATCCTGGCCCCACACGCCGTCAAGGAGCTGATCGAACCCTCCGACGTCGCCGAGGTCGTCGCATTCCTGATCGCTCCGACCGGCCGCGCGTTCACCGGCGCGCCGGTCACGATGGACCAAGGGTGGACGTCCCGCTAGGGGCGGATGACCGGTCAGGGACCGGACGATCCATCAGCCCGACGCGCTCGCGCGCCTGGACCGGCGTGGATGTTCCCCAAGCCGTGTCAATGATGACGGCGACGCGGACTGGGACCTGGGCTGAGTGACAAATCGCGTCGGCCGCTGGCGATTTTCCGGCTGATACAGGTCTGGCATGCATCAGCCGGAAAATCCCGATGGGCCCGGCCGATTTGCCAGGTACGTACAGGTCCCTGCCGCCGTCTGAGACTAGTGTTCCGCGTTCGTTCCACGGCGGGACTCCGCCAAGCAGGCTGACGCGTCAGTCCCCCCGGCCAAGCGGCGTAACGGGCGTACCTTGGCGCCGGGCCTTGCGCGGTGTGGGCTTGATCACCGAATGTCGCATGACCTCGGCGAGTAGGGGTGGCCAGTGCTCGTGGAGTGCTTCGTGGCCCATGAACAGACCGAGATGGCCGCCCGTGCTCAGGCGCTGGGTGACCAGCTCTGAGGGGGTTGAGGCGTGCTCGGCGAGGGCGAACACCTGGTCGGGGGGTGTGATGTGATCGGTGGCTCCCGCGAGCAGGTTCAGGGGCATGGAGAGGTTGGCGAGATCGACGGATCGTCCACCGACCTCCAGGCCGCCGCCGATCAGTGCGTTGTCGCGGAACAGGTGGCCCACGATCCAGAGATAGAACGCGCCCGGGATGTCCTGCGTGTGCTTGAACCAGTCCTCGAACTCGGTGTAGCGCGCGACGTGCTGGGGATCGTCGAGATTCCAGAGCAACTCGAGCTGTCGTGAGATCTCGTTGCCGGGCTGGATCATGATGAATCCGGCGATCATGTGCTCGCCCTTCAACACTCCGCCGCCCGCGGCGATCAGGGCTTCGTAGAAGCGAAGGTTGCCGCCGGGCGCGAGTCGGCGCAGGACCTCGTGGATCACCGGCTCGCCGGCATGGAAATCGATCGGCGCCCCGGCGATCGTGAGCGTGTTGATCCGCTCGGGGTTCAGGGCGGCGTAGATCGCCGCCAGCCATCCGCCCTGGCAGTCGCCGATCAGGTTGACCCGCCCGCCGCAGTGATCGACCGCGCCGTCGATCACCTCGAGGTAGTCCTCGATCGAGGAGTCGGCCGTCTCAGGGGTGGCGCCAATCCAGTCGAGCGAGAACGCGCGCTGCAGGCCCGCGGCGAGAATCGCCCCCATCTGGCTCTGGTCGGCCGAATAATCGACGATGCAGGAATCATGACCGGCCTGGGGCGGCAGCACGAGGGTGGGTACCAGCCCGCGTCGTTGCGCGGTGGAGAAGTCGCGCAGCCGCGCGATCGGCGTGTCAAATACGGTCTCGTGGGGCGTGGTCCACGCCGGCGGCCGTCGCGTCCAGGCCACCTGCAACCAGCGGGGAACATCGGGTACTCCGTGACCGCGGAGCGCCGCGGACACGTACTGGTTCATTCCAGAGACGGCCATCTCCCACCCTTCGAGCCAACTGCTGAGCAGCCCGTCGAGGTTCAGCGCAGCGGCATTTGCCGGCACCGGCGCTCGTGGCGATGAAGCGATCATCTAGACCTCCTTGCCGTGGGAGGGCACCGGCCGACCCGCCGGTGCCCCGTGATTGGTCCCTGGGGTGGCCTCCGCCGTCCGTACGGTCGCGGCCACCTGTGATGAGATTCTATGAGGTTCGAGGAGGTTTTGCCACCCCCTCGGCCAACCTTGCCACGCGCGTGTCAAGGTTTAGTACGATCCTCTGATGCTCGACTTCCTGGCCGCCACGCGCGAGCGGACGATCATCTACGACGGGGGAATGGGCGCGACGCTCGAACAGTTCGAGCTCAGCCTCGAGGATGACTACCGGCTACCCGGTCGTTGCCATGAGGCGCTCGTGCTCAATCGGCCCGACGTGATCGAGGACGTCCACCGCTCGATGCTCGATGCCGGCGCTGACGTGCTGGAGACCGACACGTTTCAGGCCTCGCGACTGAAGCTGTCGGAGTGGGGGCTCGAAGATCACACCCGCGAGATCAACGTCAGGGCGGCGCAGATCGCCCGGAAGGCCGCCGGCGATCGGCGCTTCGTCGCGGGCTCGATCGGCCCGACCGGGTTCCTGCCCGCCAGCGACGACCCGACGCTGGGTGGGATCACATTCGCGGAGCTGGCCGAGGTCTTCACCGAGCAGGCCCGAGGGCTGCTGGAAGGCGGCGTCGATCTCATGATCATCGAGACCGCGCAGGACATTCTCGAGGTCAAGGCGGCGATCTTCGGCGCGCGGGCGGCGGGCCGGGAGATGGGGCGCAGCGTCCCGATTCAGGTCAGCGTCTCGCTGCTGCCCCAGGCGGGCAAGATGCTGCTCGGCACGGACATCAGCGCGGTGCTCGCGACATTGGAGGCGCTCGAGGTCGACGTGATCGGGCTGAACTGCTCGACGGGCCCGGAGGATATGCGCGACGCGATCCGGTTCCTCGGCGAGTACTGCTCGGTCCCGGTCCATTGCATTCCGAATGCCGGCCTGCCGCTGCAGGGCCCGAATGGCGAGACGATCTTCCCTGAGCAGCCCGAACCGCTGGCGAACGCACTGGGAGAGTTCGTGGAGCGCTACGGCATCTCGATCGTCGGCGGCTGCTGCGGCACGACGCCCGATCACATCCGGGCGATCGCCGAGCGCGTCAGCGGCCGCACGCCGGGACAGCGCCCGGCGCGCCGACCCATCCATGTCAGCTCGATGATGACCGCCACTCCGATGGTCCAGGACCCCCGCCCCACGATCGTGGGCGAGCGGGTCAACTCACAGGGATCGCGTAAGGCCAAGGAGCTGCTGCTCTCCGACGACTACCACGGGTTGATGACGATCGCCGAGGACCAGGTCGCCGGTGGTGCCCACGTGCTCGACGTGTGCGTGGCGCTGACCGAGCGCCAGGACGAAGCCGAGCAGATGCGCCGGGTGGTCAAGGGCATCTCGCTGACCCAGCCCGCTCCGATCCAGATCGACTCGACCGAGCCCGACGTGATCGACACCGCGCTGCAACAGATCCCGGGTCGCGCGATCGTCAACTCGATCAACCTCGAAGCCGGCCGCGACAAGCTCGACCGGGTCGTCCCGCTGGCCCGGGCGCACGGCGCGGCGCTGATCGCGCTGACGATCGACGAGATCGGCATGGCCAAGACGGCACAGCGCAAGGTTGAGATCGCGCAGCGCATCAAGCAGCTGTGCTGCGACGAGCATGGGCTCGACCCCGAAGCGCTGATCTTCGACTGCCTGACGTTCACGCTGACCACCGGCGACGAGGAGTGGAGGCCGAGCGCCGTCGAGACGATCGAGGGAATCCGGCGGATCAAGACCGAGATCGCGGGCGTCAAGACCTCACTCGGGGTCAGCAACGTCAGCTTCGGCGTCGGCGTCCCGGCTCGCTCGGCGCTCAACAGCGTGTTCCTGCACCACTGCGTCGAGGCCGGCCTCGATCTCGCGATGGTCAACCCGAACCACATCACGCCGTACTCCGAGATCCCCACCGAGGAACGCGAACTGGCCGATGACCTCGTGTTCAACCGTCGCGAGGACGCGCTGGAGCGGTTCATCGCCCACTTTGAGTCCAAGGGAGCCGAGATCGAGGACGGCGCAGGCGCGGCCGACCCGACCGTGGGCATGGAGCCCGAAGAGGCGCTGCACTACCACATTCTGCGTCGCAAGCGAGAGGGCGTCGAGGACTGGATCGACCTCAGCGTCGAGAAGATCGGCGCCGTGCCAACCCTGAATGAGGTGCTGCTCCCGGCCATGAAGGAGGTCGGCGACAAGTTCGGCGCGGGCGAGCTGATCCTGCCCTTTGTGCTCCAGTCGGCCGAGGTGATGAAGCGCGCCGTCGCGCAGTTGGAGAAGTACCTCGACAAGCTCGAGGGGTACACGAAGGGGACGGTGGTGATCGCGACGGTGTTCGGCGACGTGCACGACATCGGCAAGTCGCTGGTCAACACGATTCTCACGAACAACGGCTACACGGTGATCGATCTCGGCAAACAGGTGCCGATCTCGAACATCCTCGACGCCGCGGTCGAGCATGACGCAACCGCGATCGGCCTGTCGGCGCTGCTCGTGTCGACGTCGAAGCAGATGCCGGCGTGCGTGCAGGAGCTCCACGCGCGCAACCTGCCGTTCCCGGTGCTGATCGGCGGCGCGGCGATCAATCGCAATTTCGGCCTGCGGATCCTGTATCCGAAGGGGAGCGAATCCGACGAGGTGTACGAGCCCGGGGTCTTCTTCTGCAAGGATGCCTTCGAGGGCCTGGCCAAGATGGACGAGCTGACCGACGCCGACGCGCGCCGGGGGCTGATCGCCAAGACGCGGGCCGCGGCGAAGCAGCTGCGTGAGCAGCCGGCGGCCGAGCCGGACAACTCGCCCCCCACCACCGACGCCTCGGTCCGCAGCGCAGCGGCGACCGACAACCCGATCCCTGAACCTCCGTACTGGGGGGTCCGCGAGCTCGAGATTCCGATGGACGAGGTCTACCACCACCTCGACACACACGTGCTGTTCAAGCTCCACTGGGGCGGGCGCGGAGTCAAGGGCGAGGAATGGGCCCGTCTGCTGCGCGAGGACTTCCAGCCGCGGCTGGAGCGTATGTGGCGCGAGCAGCGCTATCTGCGTCCCCGCGCCGTGCTCGGCTACTTCCCCTGCAACGCGGACGGAAACGAGCTGATCGTGTGGGACCCGGAGGCCCCGGGCCAGCGCGAGCTGGAGCGGCTGGTGTTCCCGCGACAGCCGAAGCACGACCGGATCTGCCTGGCCGACTTCTTCCGGCCGCTGGCGACCGGGCGCCCCCGCCGTCGACGTCGTGGCCCTGCAAGCGGTCACAGCCGGGGATGAGGTCACCGAACTGATGGCCAGACTCGAGGCCGAGGGCGAGTTCGCCGAGCAGCTGTTCGTGCACGGCCTGGGCGTGCAAACGGCCGAGGGCATGGCCGAATGGGTCCACGCCCGCGTCCGCAGCGAGCTGGGGATCGCGCCCGATCAGGGTCGCCGCTACTCCTGGGGCTACCCCGCCTGCCCGGAGCAGTCAGAACACGAGAAGGTCTTCCGGCTGCTCGACGCGCCGTCGATCGGTCTGCGGCTCTCGGGCGGCTTCGCCGTCGAGCCCGAGCAGTCGACGTTGGCGATCGCCACGCACCATCCGCAGGCGGTCTACTTCGGCATGAAGTCAGGCTCGCTGCCCAAGACGGCCAAGCAGGCCAGCGACGAGGTAATCGCAGGGAGCGAGAAGGACCCCACGCGATTGTCCGAGCTCGTGGACGCCGGCGCCCTGGCCGGTTAGCCGCCGGAGCTCACTGCTGACGACTAGCTCTCGACCTTGACCGGCCCGCTGCCGCGGCGCGAGCCCGTGCGCTGAGAGCGCGCCGGCCGAGCGGGGAGCTTCACCGGCGCAGCGTTCATGGCGCGCAGCCTGACCTCACGCCAGGACATGCCCTCCTTGAGCAGGGCGGGCATACCCATCAACAGCGCGCTCGAGACCTCCACCGCTTGGAGGATCACGCCGTAGGCCACTCCGGCGCCGAAGCCGACGTGCCAACCGGTGTGCAGGACCGCCGCGCAGGCCGCTTGAAAGACACCGACGTTGGCCGGCGTCGCCGGCAGCACCGCGGTGATGTTGACGGCGAACAGCACCGCTGCGGCCGCTGCGATCCCCGCCCGATGATCCAACCCGAGCGCGACCAGCAGGACGTAACAGGCCAGCCATTGGCATCCCCATGCGGCCAACTGGGCGGCAGCCGCCGCGGCGCCGAGCTTTGGGCGGCGGAACACGGCGAGTCCAGCTCGCACCCGGGTCAGCCCCCGCCGGATCTGACCGACCACGGTGTGGACGCGACCGAACCGAGAGGCGAGGCTACCGTGACGGAGCAGCACCGGCGCCAGCAGCACGATCACCAGCAGCGTCAACGGTGCGAGTGCCGCCACCAGCAACGCGTCCTGGTGCCCGTTGAACAGGTCGACGGACGAGAACATGACGGCACCGAGGATCGTCAGGGCGACAAGGTTGAGCAGGGTCTGGGAGACCAGCGTGCCGAGCACCACCGGCAGATACTCCCGCGGCCGTCCGGTGCGCCGGGCCACGACGAGCGCGCGCGAGGGCTCCCCCAGGCGTGCGGGCAGCGTCGAGGACATCAGCACACCGATAAATGTCCCCTGCATCGCGTCCGAGATCCGTATGCGCGCGCGCGGCAGTGCGGCGCGGAGGATCGCGTACCACGAGAACCCCCTCAGCACCATCGCCCCGCACATGATCCCGAGCCCGAGCAGCACGAACGCCGGGCTCGAGTTGATCAACGCTGTGGTGACGTTGCCCACGCCGATCTTCTGCAGTGCGAGCCACGCCAGCAGCAGGCCTCCGAGCGAGACGATCGCCAGGCTCGCGCGGCGGGCAAACCTGACGACCGGGGAGCGACCCCCGGTGAGCGGGGGCTCGAGGCTGGGGATCCGCCGCGCGGCAACGTGCGGTTTGAGGTCGGCGGCGCGGGCCCCGATCCTCACCGCGGCGCGCTGGACCCGGCCTTCGGGCTCGGGAGTCTCAATCGCGTCCGTGTACGCGCCCATGACTTCGGCGGCCACCCGCGGCCAGGCGAAGCGCTCCACATCGCGGACGGCGGCGAGCGCCATCTGGGAACGTCGGGCCGGCTCCTCCCACAGATCACGCAGCACCTCGGCGAGCGCCTGCGCGTCGCCCGGTGCAACGAGCACGCCATCGACTCCGTCACGGACCACGTCTCGGTAACCGGCGATGTCCGACGCGATCACCGGCGTGCCCGCAGCGAACGCCTCGGTCAGCACCATGCCGAAGCTCTCGCCCCGCAGGGACGGCGCGCAGAGCAGGTCCGCATGCTCGAGCTCGTAGTGCTTGCGAGCATCATCGACCTTCCCGAGCACGCGCACGCCGCGGTCGTCGAGCATCAACGGCGCCAGCTCCTGAGGCGTCGGCCCGATCACCGTGAGCTCGGCCGGGATGTGCTCACGCAGGGCCTCGAACGCGTTCAGCAGCAGCGGGAGGCCCTTGCGTTCCACGGCCTGGCCCACGAAGACGAGCCGCAACGGGTCAGCGGGAGATGCGGTGCCGGCACGCGCGGCGAGCAACGGGTCGACGCGAACACCGTTGGGGATCACGCGATAGTGCCCGCCGAAGAAGCGCCTCGCCGTCCAGGCGGCGGCCTCGGAGACGGCGATGCGCACATGCAGGCGGTTGAATACGCGCCGGGCGCCGAACACGTTGGCGATCCCATTGGAGATCCGGCTGTCGGAGTAGGCGTGGAAGGTTCCGACCTTCGCCAGCCGGGTCGAGTCGGCCGCCAGCCATCCCAGTAATGGAACGATCGGCTCGTGGATATGGACGACGTCGTAGTGTCCGGTGCGGAGTTCGCGATGCATCGTCGCCACGGCATGCGGCGTGATCGACACATTTGACACCGCCCCGTTGGCTTTGAAACCGACGGTGCGGCCCAGCGGGACCAGATAGTCGGGGGCCTGTAACGGCTGAGGCCGAGCGCCACGGTGCAGCACCGCCGAGAACGTGTCGGCGGGATCGTACGGCGCCAGCACCCGCACGTCGTGTCCATCTTCGATGAAGCGCTCGGCGAGCGCCTCGATGTGTCTCGTCACGCCGCCCGGATAAGTCCACGAGTAGGGCGAGACCAGCGCGATCCGCATAACCTTTATCTTAGCCCCTCGCTCGGCACGGCGGCCTGATTTGGGTCGCCTATCATCGTGTGAACATGCCGGTCCGGCACTTCGTCAAGTACACGTTCCTGCAAGTCGATCCGGCCTGGCGCCGGCTCGATGACGAGCGTCGAGCCGCCGACAAGCACGAGTTCATGGCGGCCTGCGAGGACTTCGCCGACGGCCATCTCCTGCGCGCGTTCTCGCTCGTGGGCACCCGCGGCGACGCCGATCTGATGCTGCTCAGTCAAGCTCAGAACCTGGAACGGATCCACGAGTTTCACGTTGTGCTGGCGCAGAGTGGGCTGATGAAGTGGTGCACGATTCCGCATTCGTTTCTGGCGATGACCAAGCCGTCGGAGTACTCCGAGGAGTCACGCCTTGAAGTTCGACCTGCGCACGGCAAGTACCTGTTCGTCTACCCATTCGTGAAGACGCGAAGCTGGTATGCGCTGCCGGCGCCCGAGCGCTGGCGGATCATGCAGGAGCACATCAAGCTCGGACGCGAGTTCCCGTCGGTGGATCTCAACACGAGCTACTCGTTCGGCTTGGACGACCAGGAGTTCGTCGTGGCATTCGAAACCGACAATCCAGCCGACTTCCTCGACCTCGTCCAGCGTCTGCGGACCACCGAGTCCAGCTCCTACACGCTGCGCGACACGCCGACGTTCACCTGCATCTCCTGCTCGGTCGAGCGGGCGCTCGGAGCTCTCGACGGGGCGGCGCTCGCGCTGGCACAGGCGCCATGACGCCCACGTACTCGACCAACACGGGCGTTCCCCGAGCGGTTGCCGGCCAGCCCTAACCCGCCCGCGGCGATCGCTGACGCGGTGGCGGCGTTACGCGCCGCGGACCCGGTGCTCGGAGCGATCATCGACGAGTTCGGCACGGATGGACTCGAGAATCCCCGCGCCGGCAGGCCGCAGGACCCCTACGGCGCGCTCGTCCGGTCGATCGTCGGCCAGCAGCTCTCGACCACGGCGGCGCGGGCCATCTACACGCGCCTGACCGACCGCTTCGGGGGTCAGACGCCCACGCCCCAGCAGGTCCTCGCCGACGACCCCGACGAGCTGCGCGCCGCCGCCGGCCTCTCGCACGCCAAGGTCCGCTACCTGCGGTCGCTGGCCGAGCACGTGCTGGGCGGCTCACTGCGGCTCGACGAGCTCGACCGACTGTCCGACGACGAGGTGATCGCCGAGCTTGTGGCGGTCAAGGGCATCGGCACCTGGAGCGCCCACATGTTTCTCATGTTCCAGCTCCGGCGCCCGGACGTGCTGGCGGTCGGAGACCTGGGGATCCGCCGCGCGATGATGGTGCGCTACGAGCTGCCCGCCCTGCCTGCCCCTGCCGCGATGGAGGAAATCGCCGAGCCCTGGCGCCCGTACCGGACGCTGGCATGCCTGATCCTGTGGCGCTCGCTGAGCGCCACGCCGATCTGACGACCCGCGGTTAGACCGCCGAGACCTCTTGCTCTTCGGCGACGCGGAACGAGGAGCCGCAGCCGCATGCGGCGACGACGTTGGGGTTCTCAACCTTGAAGCCGGCCCCCTGGAGGCTTTCCACGAAGTCGATCACCGAGCCCTTGACGTACGGCAGGCTGGGATGATCGACGAGCAGCCGGATTCCCTTGTCCTCGAACACTGTGTCCTCCGCGCGCTGCTCGTCGAATGCCAGCGCATACTGGAAGCCAGAGCAACCGCCGCCGCGCACCCCAACCCTGAGCCCAGCCGTTTCGGCCACCGCGCTCTGGGAGGAGAGGAACTCGCGGACCTTCTCCGCACCTTTGTCTGTGAGAGTGATCATGCTTCATTCAGTATAGCGATGCGGCCTCGCTACGCTAGAGGCGTGTCCGCGACTCCAGAGGAGCTGAAAACACGGATCGAAGCCGCGATCCCCGGCGCCACAGCGAGCGTCACCGGCGATGGCCACCACTTCAACGCGATCGTATCGGCGCCGGCGTTCTCGGGCTTGCCGCGGATCGCCCAGCACCGACTCGTCTACGACGTATTCGGCTCCGAGGTGGGTGACCGCATCCACGCACTGTCCATCCAAACGCGAAGTTCGGAAACGGAGAACAGCCCATGAGCGAAGAAACCGCCAACCCCATGCGCGAAGCGATCCAGAGCGCGATCTCCGAGAACCCGGTGATCCTGTTCATGAAGGGCAACCCAGAGCAGCCCGCCTGTGGTTTCTCGGCCCGGACCGTCGCGATCCTCCAATCTCTCGGCCAGCCGTTCGCGGCGGTCGACATCCTCCCCGACCCACGCATCCGCCAGGAGCTCTCCACGCTGTCCAACTGGCCGACGATCCCGCAGTTGTTCATCAACGGTGAGCTCGTCGGAGGCTGCGACATCATCACCGAGATGTACCAGTCGGGAGAGCTACAGGACGCGCTCGGCCTGGACGCCGGTGCCGTGGATGCGCCGGCACCCGAGCCGGCCGCCGTGGAGGCGCCGCCGCTGACGATCGAGTCGCTGCGCTAGACCGCTCCGGCAGGGTGGCCGAGCCGATCTCGGCGCTGCGGTTCGACTGCGAGACGCTGCGGGCGATCGACCAAACCCTGCTCCCCTGGCAGGAGCGGGAGCTCGAGCTGCGCAGCGCTGAGCAGGTCGCGGACGCGATCCGGCGCTTGTGCATCCGGGGCGCTCCGTTGATCGGGGTGGCGGCGGGCTACGGGATCGCGCTGGAGCTGGCCCGCGATCCGCGGGCCCTCGAGCGGGCCAGTGAGACGCTCGTCAATGCCCGTCCGACGGCGGTCAACCTGGCCTATGCCGTCCAACGGGTGCGCGCGGCGGTCATGGAGGCGCCACGCGGGCAGGAAGCAGCGGCGGCGCTGGCCGAGGCGCTCGCCATCGACGCCGAGGAGACGGCATCGAGCGCGGCGATCGCCGGCTACGGCGCCGAGCTGCTGGCAGACGCGAGGCGGATCCTCACCCACTGCAACACCGGGGCGCTGGCCGCACCGGGCCGCGGCACCGCACTCGCCGTGATCGTCGAGCTCGCGCAGCGGGGAACCTTGGCCGGGGTGCTGGTCACCGAGTCCCGGCCGCTGCTCCAGGGTGCCCGGCTGACGGTCTACGAGCTCGCGCGACTCGGAATCGCTCACGAGCTGCTGGTCGACGGCGCGGCGGCGGGCCTGATCGGGTCGGGCGAGGTCGACGCCGTCATCGTGGGCTGCGACCGCGTGGCGGCCAACGGGGACGTGGCCAACAAGGTCGGCACGTACGGCCTGGCGCTGGCCGCCGCCGCCGCGGGAATCCCGTTCGTCGTCGCCGGGCCCACATCGACGATCGACACGGCATGCGCGACTGGAGCGGAGATCGAAATCGAGGAGCGCGACGCCGCGGAGGTGCGTTGCGTGACCGCCGCTCCGGGCGGCCCCCGGGAGCTGACGCTGGCCGGCACCCGATGCCGCAACCCGGCGTTCGACGTCACGCCGGCGTCGCTCATCACGGCGCTGGTCACCGAGCGCGGGGTGACCCGACCGGGGCACGCCGGCGCGGTCCTCGAGCTCGTGCGATAGCGGCGACGCCAACCGGCCGGCTAGCCGGCGCCCGTCGCGATTCATGTGCGCTCCCGTCTGAACGCCAGGTGCTCGACGATCCTGCGCGAGTCGCAGATCACGTCGCCGTCGAGCACGAGCAGCGGGACCCGACGCTGGCCGCTCAACGCCTCGACCTCGGCTCGGCGCGAGCGACGCTGCGGAACCGCCACGGTCGCGAATTCGACTCCATCGCGGGTGAGAGCGCGGGCCACCTTGCCACAGGGGCAGAGCCAGTCGGAGGGGGTCCTACAGCGATACAGGGTCGCCATCGGGCCCAGACGATACGCCGCCTGCCGCGGTCATCACCTGCCTCGACCCACTTCCGGTGTGGACATGCCCTCCAGAGCAACGGCGGGCCGCTGCTAGGGTGCCGCGGTCATGGCTGTCGCGATCGTGTCGGACACGTGTCACTACCTGCCCCGCGAGGTGGTCGCCGAACAGGGCATCCACGTGGTCAGCCTGTACGTGCACTGGAGCGACGGCACGCGGCGCGAGAGCGAGATCACTGATTACGACGAGTACTACGAACGGCTGCGCGTGTCCACCGACCTGCCGACCACCTCGCAGCCTTCGATCGGCGACTTTCTCGCCGTGTACGAGCCGCTGCTCGACGCCGGTAGCGACATCGTCTCGATCCATCTGGCGGGCGGGATGTCAGGGACGGTTCGCGCGGCCGAGCAGGCACGCGAACAGCTCGGCGAGCGTGCCGAGCGCGTGCACGTGGTCGATTCCGCCACGGCCTGCGGGGGCCAGGGCCTGGTGGTGCTCGCCGCCGCCGCCGGGGCGCGCAGCGGCGCCGACGCTGCAGCCGTCGCCGCGCGGACTCGGGCGGCACGATCAGAGCTGAAGATGTGGTTCGCGATCGACACCCTCGAGTACCTCAGACGAGGTGGGCGGATCGCCGGAGCGCAGGCGTGGCTGGGCTCGGCGCTGAAGATCAAGCCGATCCTCACGGTCGAGTCGGAGATCACCCCGGTGGAACGTGTCCGCACCTCGCGCCGCGCCTTCGAGCGGATGGTCGACTTGTTGCGCACCCGCCACGAGGCCGGTGCAGACGGCTGGATGGTCCAGCACATCCAGGCACCAGCTCAGGCGGAGGAGCTCGCGGCGCGCGGAACCGAGATCTTCGGCGTCGCGCCCAGGGTCGTATCCGAAATCGGCCCGGTGATCGGCACCCACGTCGGACCCGGCCTGTTGGGGGCCGGCGGACTCCCCAGCTCGTACCTCGCGCCGTAACGTCGCGGCCCGGGTTCAGCGGGACACCGCCCCACGACGTCGCACAACGCCGTTTCGCGCTAGGCTGAAGCGCAGTTAAAGTACTCGGCTCGGCGCTGAGGTTTGGTCATGGGGGTCCACCGGAGGGACTCATGGATCTGATAACTGTCGTTTTGGTCGGGATCGTGGCATGGATTTGCATCGCGGTCCCGGTTCTTGCGCTGTGCCGCTCCGCAGCGCGCTCGGACTCGTACAGTGACCACTTGTACGTGTCGCCCCGAACCCGCGGCGGGCCGACAGCGGACGTCATCGCCAAGGGAGTGGCTCGCCGTCGCGCAGTGCGGTCCCGTAATCCTCTGGGAACCGACTAACGGCTCATAGCGGGCGGCGCCCTGCTCCGCTCGTCCGCCGAGCATGGCCGCCCGCCATGTCCGCCGGGTGACGTGGGCTAAATCTCACACACCCGCTCTGTTTCCGGGGGGTGTGTGTCTCAGGGCCCGCTGGGCGGGCTCAATCGCGAGCACCCCCCCGAGGCCAGCGAGTTGAGTGAGCTTTTGTTCGCGCCCGTTCCGCATCCGTCCCCTTCTTCGCACCTACACCCGCCCAGGGACCCTCGCCCGCGCTTGCGTCGACCGAAGGTCCGCCGCGGTGTTTCTGTTATTCAATTAAATGAATAGATAAATTGATTAACTGAGCGGCCAGCTAATAGGAGCGCGTCTCCAGCCGCCGAGCTGGGGCGGCGGAGGGTGGTCCGGATGACTCGACGGTGGACTTCCGGCGACCGAGCGGCCGCTAGCTAGCGCAACTCACGACGTCGACGGCGCCGGCGGCCCCCGACGAGCGCGCCGAGCGCCGCCATGCCTCCGCCGAGCAGGAAGCCGGCGACCCCGGCCGCGATCATCGCCTGCTGCTCGTGGCCGCGGAGTTGGGCGCGCCAGTCGGTCAGGTGGACGACCTCGACCCGCAGCTTCTCGACCGCAGTGCCAAGCTCCTGGCGGTTCTGCTCGATCGACGCCCGGATCTCCTCGGGAGTGCGTTGCGGAGGTGGCATCAGCGGTCGATTTCGGACCCGGGGGTGACCGTGGCGCGGATCTTCGTGGCCTCTTCGATCGCCATCGTCGGAGTGGGCGGGCCGACCTTGAACTTGCGCCAAGCGAACAGGAAGGCACCGGCGGTGGCTGCCAGGAGCACGACCATCACGACCGCGAACCCTTCCCAGAGGCTGCCGAACGCGGAGTTCAGAGCCCAGGCAATGGTCAGCAGCACGAACACGACCGCGAACACACCGAACACGGCACCGGCGGCAACCGCCACGGTGCCGCGCGCCAGGCTGGTGACCTTCAGCGTGACCTCGGCCTTCGCGAGCTCGATCTCCTCGCGGACGAGCAACGACATCCGCTCTGAGACCTCGGTTACCGCTGTAGCCAGGTTGTCGGGCTGTCCGTTATCAGGGGACACGGCGCGGTCCGTTCTCAGCGGGCCAGGCGCCTGAGGATCAAGGCAAGGACGAAACCGCCGACGAACGCGGCACCCACCGCCAGCTCAGGACGGTCGCCAGCTGAAGACGCGGCTCCGCCGGCGGCTGCCGGAAACGGCTCCTGACCCGGGGGCTGAGACACGGCCTGCGAGGCCGGGGGTGCGGGAATGGCGCCCGGCGACGGGGGTCGGGGTGGCTCCGACGGCGGCACGGGAGGAGCGGCCGCCGCGGGCACCTCGGCCGGGGCCGGTGGCGGTGGCTCGACAGCGAGAGCGGCCGCCGCAGGTACTTCGGGAGGGGCCGGTGGCGGCGTCGGTGGCTCCACCGGAACAGCGGCCGCCGTAGACACTTCGGGCGGGGCCGGGGGCGGCGGCTCCACCGGGACAGCGGCCGCCGTAGACACTTCGGGCGGAGCCGGGGGCGGCGGACTGGCCACAGTCGGCGCGTCCGGTGCTTGGGGCTCGACGACGGTCGGCTCGTCCGGCGCCTGAGGCTCGACGACGGTCGGCGGGTCGGGCATCGTCACCTCGACGGGCCTGATGACGGTCGGCGCGTCGGGAGCGGCCCTCTCGGCGCCGTCCTCTGGTGCGGGCGGTTGCTCGCTCACTCGGGGGGTTCTTCCCCGAAGATGCGCATCCAAATCAGGGCGGCCAGACGAGCCGAGGCGAGACTCGCGAGCGCCCCGATACCGGCGAGCAATCCTGTCCAAATCATTCGCTTAACTAGCGGACTCTCCGTCATCGGAGGCATTCAATCAGACTGCCGCTGCCGCTACCGAGCCCAGACCGTGACAAATCGTCTCGACGATCATCGTCTTGGCCCGTTCGAGCTCGTGCTCCCCGACCGGCACGCTGTCGAAGATCCATCCCGTGAGCACCTGCTCGATCGAGCCGTAGAACGCCTGCGCGGCAAACTCGGGGGTGATGTCGGTGCGGAAGATCCCCTCGCTCTGGGCGCGGGCGACGATCGCCGCGATCTGCGCGTAGGCATCGCGAATCTTGGCCACATGGGTCAGCCCGAACGTGTTGGCCGCGCGCGTGACCTCGACGATGATCACCTTCATCAGGTCGGGGTCGTGGCGATAGGAGTCGATGATGAACGCGGCGATCGCGTACAGCTTGTCGGCCGGGGAGCGCTCCGACGCGTCGGCCTCGGCGATCGCGGCGAGCATGACATCCCAGCGCTCGAGGAACAGCGTGTCGAGGATCTGGTCCTTGGAGGAGAAGTAGTGGTAGACGAGGCCGTAGGCGACCCCGGCTTCGTCGGCGATGTCCGACACGCGGCAGGTGTGAAAGCCCTGCCGGGCGAACACCCGCACCGCGCCGTCCAGGATCACGCGGCGCTTGTCGGTGGCTGCGGTCGCCATCACAGGTCCCAGGCGTAGGCGTCCGCCCGGCGGTGGGCGAGCGCCGGCAGTCGCTGGCGCACATCGCGCTGGGCAGCGAAGTCGAGGTCGGCCACGATCACCGCTTCGGTGTCCGGCGCGGTCGCCAGGGCCAACCCCCACGGATCGACGATCAGCGAACGCCCGCCCGAGCGGTAGCCCCCCGGGTGAGTGCCGATCTGGTTGGGTGCGATCAGGAACGCCTGGTTCTCGATCGCCCGAGCGCGCACCAGCACCTCCCAGTGGTCGCGCGTCGTGGCCAAGGTGAATGCGCTGGGTGCGACGAGCACCTCGGCGCCGCGGACCACCAGGACCCGATAGAGCTCGGGGAAGCGCAGGTCGTAGCAGACACTCATCCCCAACCGGATCCCTCCGGCCAGCTCCGATACGACCACCTCGTCGCCGGGCTGCTCCTTGTCTGACTCGGCGTACACGACGCCGTCCACCTCGACGTCGAACATGTGGATCTTGCGATACACCCCGCGCAGCTCGCCGTCGGGACCGACGTGGACGCTGGTGTTCGACGTCTTGGTCCGCCCGGCAACCAGCTCGACGATCGATCCGGCGACCAGGTCGATCCCCAGCTCGCGCGCGATCGAGCGAGCCCAGCTGATCGCCGGGCCGTCGAGCGTCTCGGCAGCGGCGGCCATCGGTCCCGGTCGCCCGAGCACGCTCCACTTCTCCGGCAACGCGACAAGCTCGGCCCCCCGCGCGGCCGCCTCGCGAACGAGCCGGTCGGCGGTGGCGAGGTTACGTTCGGTGTCCTCGGTCGAGTTGAGCTGGACGGCACCCGCGCGCACGTGATCCTCCACTTGATTGACCGGTCAGTCAGCAGCTCAAGGATACCCGCCGCTCCAGGCCCCAGATCAGCCCCGTCGGATCGCAGCTCGGCCAGTGCGGCACATACGATCCTCGCCGATGATCCCGCACGCCAAAACGGTAGCCGCTCGGTCAAGGGCGGGCGAGCTCCCGCTCCCCTACCGCGGCATCTTCGGTGCCCCGCGCCCGACGGCGTTGGCCGGCCTGGCGCTACCTCCGTTGTCGATGCCCTCGCGTCAGGGCGTGCGGCCGCTGAAGGCGTGGCGCTACGTCGGCGTCTTCGGCCCCGAGCTGATGCTGTGCCTGGCCACGGTGCGGATCGGGGTCGCGCGGCAGGCGTTCTGGGCGGTATGGGATCGGGACGGCGGGCGGCTGTACCAGCGCACCACACTCGGACGCGGCACGATCCGGCTTGACCGAGGGCGGGCGCGTCTGCGCGATCGCCGGGTCGGGCTCGACCTCAGACTGGAGGAGATCGCCGGGATCGAGACCGTGTGCCCGAGCGGTCGCCACTACGCCTGGACACGCAAGCAGGGGGGCATCCGAGCCCGCGGCACGGTCGAACTGGACGGCGCTCAGCGCAGCGTCGACGCGCGGGCGGTGATCGACGACACGGCTGCCTACTATGAGCGGCATACACGCTGGCGCTGGAGCGCGGGGGTCGGCGAATCGCGCGACGGGCGGCCGCTGGCCTGGAACCTGGTGAGCGGCGTGAACGACCCGCTGCGCAACAGCGAGCGAACGGTGTGGATCGATGGCCGCCCGGCCGAAGTCGGGCCCAGTGCATTCGCGGCTGACCTGTCGGGGGTCGATGGGCTGCGCTTCCACGCCGAGGCCATGCGCGAACGCCACGAGAACCTGCTGCTGGTCAGGAGCGCCTACCGACAGCCCTTCGGGACGTTCTCCGGGGAACTGCCGGGCGGAGTGCCGCTGGCCGAGGGCTACGGCGTGATGGAGGAGCACGACGTGTGGTGGTGAGGCCAAACCAGCGGCCGCCAGGCCGCCCTTAATCCTCATTGCCGGCACAACTCGGCCAGCCACCGCTTTGCGTCGCTCTGCGGTCGGCTCGGCGGGCCTGGCGCATCGGTCATTGCGCTCGGCCGAGGAACGACCCCTGGACGCCGACGGCCCGACCAGCGACCGCCCCCGCCTCGTGCAGCGCGACGATCTCGGACTCGGCGAAGCCGGCCGCCGCGAGGATCTCGTCGGTGTGCTCGCCGAGCGCTGGGCCCGGCGCTCGGAGGGGGTCGCCGGGTGTCCGGCTCAGCTTGATCGGGACGCCCAGGAGGTTGACCGGCCGGATGGCGCCGGGCTGCCCCAGCCCCACCACCATCGCGCGCGCGCGGACCAACTCGGAGTCGAGCACCTCATCGAGCTCGAGCACCGGCTCCAGACAGCAGTCGTGCTCCGAGGCGAAGGCCTGCCACTGCGCCCGCGTCCGTTGGGCAAAGATCTCCGAGACCGTCCGGTGCGTCGTGGAGTCGGGCGGGTCGAAGGCGTGATCGAGCAGGTCCTCACGGCCGACGCCGAGACACCACGCCCGCCAGAACTTCGGCTCCAGCGCGCCCAGCGTCACGTATCCGTCGGCGCACCGATACGGCCGGTAACAGGTCAGCGCGCCGGCCAGCACGAGGTCGCCGCGGCGCGGCGCGCGGGGACTCGCGAACGCCTCGGCGGCGACCAGCGCCAGCCAGGACAGCGCGCCGTCAAACATCGAGCAGTCGACCAGCTGTCCGTGACCGGAGCGCTCGCGCTCGCGCAGCGCGACGAGGATCCCGATTCCCGCCATCAGCGCGCCGCCGCCGATGTCGGCGATCTGGCCCGCGGCCTGGACGGGCGGCCCATCACGGTCTCCGGTCAGCCCCAGGATCCCGTTGAGGCCCAGGTAGTTCATGTCGTGGCCCGCGCGGTCCCGGTTCGGGCCGTCCTGCCCGTAACCGGTGATCGCGCAGTACACGAGGCCGGGATTGAGCTCATGCAGGCGCTCGTAGCCGACGCCCAGGCGATCGAGCACGCCAGGACGGAACGACTCGAGCAGCACGTCGGCGTCGCGGGCGAGCCGCAACAGCACCTGCCGCCCCGACTCGGTCTTGAGGTCGACCCGGATCGACCGCTTGCCACGGTTCAGAGCCAGAAACAGCGCGCTGCGCGCACTCTCGTCGGCCCCCTCGTAAAAGGGCGGCGACCAGCGGATGTAGTCCCCCATCCCGGTGTCCTCGACCTTCACCACGTCGGCGCCGAAGTCGGCCAGCAGCAGCGAGCAAAAGCCGCCGGGGAGCAACCGGCTGAGATCGAGGACGGTCAGGCCGGCCAGGGGGAGCGCGGTCACGCGGGCGAGCCGTCCACGGTCTGGGGCGACGCCGCCAGATCGTTCCCGGCCAGATCCGGACGGGGGGGCAGCGCGAGCAGCCGGCGGGCCTCATGCACGGTGGCCGGCCGTCGGCCGGCGTCCTGCGTCATCTGCCGCGCCTTGGCGATCAGCTCGCCGTTGGACCGGGCCATGGCGCCGCTGGGCAGATAGAAATTGTCCTCGAGTCCAACCCGGATCGAGCCGCCGAGCGTCAACGCCGCCGCGACGAGCATCCATTGCTCGCGCCCGATCCCGATCACCCCCCAGTGGTGAGTGCCCACCGGCAGGTTGTCGGCCATCGCGGCCAGGTTTCGCGCGCTCGCCGGCACTCCGCCCACCACCCCCATGACGAAGTCAGCGTGCAGCGGGGGCTCAACCAGACCCATGTCCAGCAACGGATGCAGCGCGCCGACGTGGCCGAGGTCGAAGCACTCGTGCTCGGGTTTGATGTCGAGCCGGCGCATCGCCTGCAGCAGTTCGATGATCTCGTCGAACGGGTTGACGAACACGAACTTGAACACGAAGTCCCGGCGCGAGCGGGAGTACTTGGCGTAGTTCATCGAGCCCATGTTCAGCGCGGCGACGGCGGGCCGGCACGCCTCCAGGTAGGCGATCCGCTTGGCCACGGGCACCCCGACCGCCCCGGTCGAGAAGTTGATGATCGCCGCCTCGCCGATCTCGGCCCGGATGGCGTCGCTGATGGCCGAGAAGTCCTCCACCTCGTAGCTCGGGGTGCCATCGGGCTGGCGGGCGTGAATGTGGATGTGCACTCCGCCCTCGTCGACGATCCGGCGCGCCTCGGCCGCGTATTCCGACGGCGTGTAAGGGATCGCCGGGCACTGCCGGCGGTTGGCGATCGAGCCCGAGATCGAGCAGGTGATGACAGCCGGGTCCTCGACGCTCACAGGCGGCTGACCTCCCCACTTCTGCGTCGCGAACTCGCCGGGGAATCGGCCCTGCCGACTCCCCTCATACCGGCACCACGCCCGAGCGCTTCCACGGCCGCTGCACGCGTTTGCCGGCCGAGACCTCGAGCGCGCGGCAGATCGTGGCCCGCGTCTCGCGCGGGTCGATGACGTCGTCGATCATGTCGTTTCCGGCGGCGATGTAGACGTCGATGGTGCTGCGGAACTGCTCGATCAGCTCCTGGCGCTTGGCCGCCGGATCCTCCGCCTCCTGCACCTGCTTGCGGAAGATGATCTCGACCGCGCCCTCGGCGCCCATCACGCTGATCTCCGCCGACGGCCAGGCGACGATCAGATCGGGCTCATACGCCCGCCCGCACATGACGTAATAGCCGGCGCCGTAGGCCTTGCGCAGCACCACGGTGACCTTCGGGACCGTCGCGTTGGCCGTGGCATAGAGCATCTTCGCGCCATGGCGGATGATCCCCGCCGCTTCGACCTTGGTGCCGACCATGAAGCCGGGCACGTCCATCAGGTACACGAGCGGGATGCCGTAGGCGTTGCAGAGGTTGATGAATCGGGCGGCCTTGTCTGCGGAATCGTTGTCGAGAATCCCACCCAGGTGCTTGGGCTGGCTGGCCACGATTCCGGCCGGGCGACCCCCGAAGCGCGCCAGGCAGGTGATGATCGTCTTGGCGAACTGGGGCTTGAGGTCAAAGTAGACCGCGTCGTCGACGATCCGCCGGATGACCTCGTACATGTCATAGGGCTTGCGGTTGGACTCCGGCAGGATGTCGAGCAGTCCCTCGTCGGCGCGGTCAACCGGATCGAGCGTGGTCAAGATCGGCGGCGGCGCCTCGCAGTGCTGCGGGAAGAAGCTCAGGTACTGCTTGATCCGCTCGATGCACTCGGGGTCGTCGGCCACCTCCAGATCCCCGACACCCGACTTGCGGCAGTGCACGCGCGAGCCGCCGAGCTCTTCCTGGGTGACCTCCTCGCCCACCGCCGCCCTGACCAGGTGCGGGCCGGCCAGCGCCATCGACCCACGCCCCTTGACCATCGGGACGAAGTCGGCCAACCCCGGGATGTAGGCCGTCCCCGCGGCGCACGGGCCCATCAACGCGGCGACCTGGGGCACCACGCCACTCATCACGACCTCCTCGCGGAACAGGTGCCCGGTGCCGGCAAACAGCGACCCGACGGCCTCCTGGATCCGCGCCCCGGCGGAGTCCAGCAGCCAGATCAGCGGGATCCGCTGGGTCAGCGCCAGCTCGCGCAGCCGCGAGACCTTGAGCTCGCCCGTCATCCCCATTGACCCGGCCATGACGGTGAAGTCGTACGCGGCGACCGCCACGAAGCGACCGTCCACCTTCCCGTAGCCGGTGATGACGCCGTCGGCGGGCGCCGGCTTGCCGTCCATCGCGCGCTGGGAGGAATGCGGGCGTCCGTGGATGCCCAGCTCGACGAACGTCCCGTGGTCGATCAGCAGCTCGAGCCGCTCGCGCGCGGTCAGCTTTTCCTGGGCGTGCTGGGCGGCGATCTTCCCCGCGCCCCCGCCCTGCATGATCTGCTCGCGCCGCGCCCGCAGGTCCTCGGCCAGCGGTCGCAGGAGACTCCTGGTGGATGGGGTGTCGGTGGCCATTGCCGAACCTCGCGTCAAGGATCGCGCGGCCCGGCGGCGCAATCCTCGCCCGGGTCAACCAGTTCAATCGCGCCGAATCCGGGCAGGACCCCTTCCATCAGGAAGATCTCGATCGTCAGATCGGGCTCGACATGAGCCTGGCTGAGGAATGCGAGCACCTTGCGACCGGTCAGCTCCTCGATCATCTGGCTGTAGCGCACCTTCATCAGGCGCTGGAAATCGCGGCGCATGTCGAGGACGCGGTCAGGCTCTCCGCCGTCGATCATCGTTCGCTCGATCGCTGTGAATCCATTGCTCAGCACGCACACGATCAGGTTGTCCAGGACGTAGGTCTTGGCCTTGATCGGACCGCGACCACAATGCTCGCGCATCAGCGCGACGAGCCGGTTGGTGATCTCGGCCAGCAGCTTGCCCCCGGCAAGCCGCTCGTGCATCGGTTGACTGAAATCCGTCTCGCTCATCGACGCGCCGCGGATGCTATCGCCATCACAGGCGACGGTTCTGCCGCGCTCTCCGCGGCGCATCCGACCACCGTCACGGTTGACAGCGATGGATCGCAACCTGCCGCCGATCGCGATACTCTCACGCTTGGTCAGGGCATCGTGACGGCGTCCCAGCGGCGAGGTGGCGGGTTTTGGCTTAGGAGCAGCATGCGTCTGCGGCGGCCGTAGTGGCGGCTCGCGGGGGTCGTTGCACCTGCAACGTTCACCCCCCCGCATCGGAGTTGCCATGTCGCAACCGTCGAACCGCCCGTTCTGGAACGAGATCCTCGCGCCGTACGCTCAGCCGTCCCTCCGGCGCAGCCTGCTCCAGATCGCGACCTCGGTCGTGCCCTACCTGGGGCTGTCTGTCCTCATGTACCTACTGCTGAATGCCGGCGTCTCGGATCTCGTTGTGCTCGCCTTGGCCATTCCGACCGCCGGCTTCCTGGTGCGCACATTCATCCTGTTTCACGACTGCTCGCACGGCTCGCTGATGGGGTCCAAGCGGGCGAACGCCTATCTCGGCGCGGTCCTGGGGTTGTTCGTGTTGTCCCCGTTTCGGCGTTGGCGCCATGACCATGCGGTGCATCATGCGTCCTCGGGGGACCTGGAGCGGCGTGGAGTGGGGGACGTGCTGACGCTGACCGTCGACGAGTATCGGGCCAAGGACTGGCGCGGGCGGCTCGGATACCGGATGCTCCGCAACCCGGTCGTGATGTTCGGGCTCGGCCCGGTGATCGCGATGGTCGTCGGGCCGCGGATCGTCGCGCGCAACGCGCGGCCCCACATGCGCAACAGCGTCCTGGCCGTGGACCTGGCGCTCGCGGTCATCGTCGGCGGACTGTGCTGGCTGATGGGGCCGAGCGACTTCCTGCTTGTGTGGGGACCAGCCGCCCTGCTCGCGGGCTCGACCGGAATCTGGCTGTTCTACGTCCAGCATCAGTTCGAGGACGCGTACTGGGTGAGCGCCGATGAGTGGAGCTACGCCGATGCGGCGTTGCGGGGCAGCTCGTATCTGAAACTGCCCAAGCCGCTCCAGTTCTTCACCGGCAACATCGGCCTGCACCACGTCCATCACCTGAATGCCCGGATCCCCAACTACAACCTGCAGCGGGCACACGACGACAATCCCATCTTCCACGGGGTACCGACGCTGACGCTGTGGGACGGCCTGCGATCTGTGCAGCTCAAACTGTGGGACGAGGAGCACGGTCGGCTGGTCACCTTCGCTCAGGCCCGAACCCTGCCGAGCCGACCCCAGCCACGCACCACCGGCCAGGAGGTCACCTCGTCGGCCTGAGTCCCGGTCTCCGGCCAGGACCGGCGGGCGCGTCGGGCGGCCGTAGAGGCCCGGCGTGATTACGGTGGCGACCACGTTGGCTCGCGCTTCTCGAAGAATGCCCGGACGCCCTCCTGGATGTCCTCGGTCGAGAAGGCGATCGTCAGCTGTGAGCGGAGGAAGTCGAGCGCGTCGGCGAACGCCATGTCCTGCTGGCGGAAGATCGCGTCCTTGCCGAGTTTCATCAGCACGGGGGACTTGGCCGCCAGCTGTTCGGCCCAGTCCTTGACCAGCGAGTCGAAGTCCTCGGCCACGACGACACGGTTGACGATCCCGATCCGCTCGGCCTCCTGGGCCGAGATCTGCTCCCCCAGCAGCATCAGCTCGGCCGCCTTCTTGCGCCCGACGTTGCGGTAGATCAGCGCCATGATCATGAACGGGAACACGCCGACGTTGATCTCCGGGGTGCCGAACCGCGCCCCCTCCTTGGCCACGATCAGATCGCAGGCCAGCGCCAGGCCCAGCGCCCCCGCGAGCACGTGACCGTTGGCGGCGCAGATCGAGGGCTTGCCGAGCTCGCCGAGCAGACGGAACACACGCGGGAAGCGGTCGGTGGCGAAGTGCTTGCGCACCAGCGGCACGTCCGCGGCGAACCCCGCCAGATTGCCCCCGCTGGAGAAAACCCGCTCGTGCGTCGAGGTGAGCACCAGGCAACGAGCGTGCGGATCGTCGCGGACGGCCTGCAACGCGGCGATCAGCTCGTCGAGCAACTCGTCGGACAGCGCATTCCGGGTCTCGGGCTGGTCGAGCGCGACCGTCGCCACGCCGGTCTCGGCGAGGTCATAGCGAAGCGTGCGGTAGGCCATCGGGCGCATGATGACGATTGGGCGACGGTGACGGTGACGGCGATCGCGACGGGATGTCCCGGCGCTCGTCGGGGATCCGATCCGGCCGTCAGAGGCCGTACGAGCGGCCGATCACCTCGAGCATGATCTCGTCGGTGCCGGCCCCGATCCGGTTGAGCCGCAGATCGCGCCACGAGCGCTCGATCCCGTACTCCTTCATGTAGCCGGCGCCTCCGTGAATCTGGATGCATTCGTCGGCCACCTCGACGGCGATCCGGGACGCGTACAGCTTCGCCATCGTGATCTCCCGGACCGGGTACTCGCCGTTCGCGAAACGCCACGCGGTCGTGTAGACCATCTGCCGAGCGGTCTCGATCTTGGTCGCCATCTCGGCGAACTTGTGCCGCGTGACCTGGAAGCGGCCGATCACCCGACCGAACGCGGTGCGCTGCTTGGCGTACTCGAGCGTGCGGTCAAACACCTGTTGCGCCCCCGCCACGGCCCCCGCGGCGCCGATCAGTCGCTCGCCCTGGAGCTCCCACATGATGTGGTAGAAGCCCTTGCCCTCCTGGCCCAGGACGGCCGACGCGGGCACGCGCACGTCCGAGAAGGCGAGCAGCGCGGTGTCCGACGCGTGCATCCCGAGCTTCTGCAAGCGCTTCTCGCGAATCACGCCGGGTAGATCCATCGGTACCAGGAACAGCGTGAAGCCCGCGCCGGTGCCCTCGGCGACGCCGTCGGCCTGCTCTGACTGCCCGGCCTCGGGGTCGGTCTTGGTCACCAGCACGATCGCGTGCGCGCGGTGACCGTTGGTGATGTAGGTCTTGGAGCCGTTGATCACGAACTCGTCGCCGTCCCTGACCGCGCGCGTCTTGATGCCGGCCACGTCCGAGCCGGCGTCCGGCTCGGTGATCCCCAGACACAGGATCGCCTTGCCCCTGATCGCCGGGGCCGCCCACTCCTGCTTCTGCGCCTCGGTTCCGAAGGCCAGGATCGGGGGCAGCGCCATGTCGGTCTGAACCGCCACGCCCATCGCCAGCCCGCCACAGTGGGCGTGCGCCAGCTCTTCCGCGAGTACCAGGCTCGAGTAGTAGTCACCGCCCTGCCCGCCGTACTGTTCGGGCTTGTCGAGCCCGAGGAAGCCCAGCTCACCCATCCGCTCGAACACCCAGTCCGGGAACGTCGTCTCCTCCCACTCGTCCGCATGCGGCTGCAGCTCCTTGATCACGAAACGACGGATCGATTGGCGCAACTGCTCGTGCTCGTCGGTGAAGATGAAATGCTTGCGCTGGGTCCCGAAGTCGGGCTTGAGAACGTCGGCAGTGGACATATGAGGTGCTTCTCCTCCCGGCGTAGGCAATAGGGTGCAGGTCCAGTGACCAGAACCAGGAGGTAGATGATGGCCGATGTCCGGGTGGAAGCGACCGAGAACGGGCCGTACAAGGTGACCGGGCCGATCGAGCTCGTCGACCATGAGGGGAACGCGATCACCGTCCCGGGGCAGACGGCGTTCCTGTGCCGCTGCGGCGGCTCGACCAACAAGCCGTTCTGCGACGGCACGCACTCGAAGATCGGCTTCCAGGGAGCGATGGCGGCGGTCGAAGAAGCTGAGGACGCCTGACTGACAGCCCCGCAGCGCCGGCGGGCCCGAGCCGTTAGGCTCGAGCCGAACAAGAGCATCTGATGGATTCCGCCCGCGGACAACTCCTGATCGCCGGCCCCGGATTGCTGGATCCGAACTTCCGGCGCACCGTCGTGCTGATCGTCGAACATACCGACGAGGGAGCCCTCGGGCTGGTGCTCAACCGGCCGTCGGAGACCAGCGTCCGCGAAGCGATTCCGGAACTCGAGGAGCTCGTCGATCTGGACGAGCGGGTGTATATCGGAGGCCCGGTGCAACCGTCGGCGGTGATCGTGCTGGCCGAGTTCGAGGACGCCACCGACGCGGCGCTGATCGCCTTCGATGACGTGGGTGTGCTGGCCACCGGCTCCGCGCCCGATGAGCCGGTCGCCGGACTGCGGCGTGGCCGGGCGTTCGTGGGTCATTCGGGGTGGGGCCCCGGGCAGCTCGATTCAGAGCTCGAGCGGGGCGACTGGATCCTCGAGCCGGCCCAGAACGAGGACGCCTTCTCAGCCAGCGCGCTGGACCTCTGGCCGACCGTGCTGACGCGCAAGGGCGGCAGCTACGCGCTGGTCGCCCGCATGCCGTCAGATCCATCGCTGAATTAGCTCCGCCCCGCGCAGCGTTCGGCGCTCGACCCGCGTCGTACGATCAGACCATGGCCCACGATCACAGTCACGCGCACGGCCGCGATGCCGAGCGCGGCGCGTTGAAGCTCGCCCTGGCGCTGATCCTCGCGTTCATGACGTTCGAAGTCGTGGTCGCCGTGGTCGCCTCCTCGCTGGCGCTGCTCTCCGACGCCGCCCACATGCTCACCGATGCGATCGCATTGGCCATCTCCTTGGCCGCCGCCAAGCTGGCCGCTCGCCCGGCTCGGGGGGCGATGACCTACGGGCTGGGCCGGGTGGAGATCTTGAGCGCGCAGGCCAACGGCGTGACGCTGCTCGTCCTCGGCTTGGTGATCGTGGTGGATGCGATCTCGCGATTGATCTCACCGCCGACCGTGCGCGGCGGGCTCGTGCTGATCGTGGCGATCGTGGGCATCGTGGTCAACCTGGCCGCCGTCAGGATCCTGGCGGGTGGAGGCCCCGAGCGAAGCCTCAACGTCGAGGGCTCCTATCGTCACATCCTGACCGACCTGTACGGCTTCGTCGCCACCGCCGTCGCGGCGATCGTGATCCTCGCCACGGGCTTTTCGCGGGCCGACGCGATCGCCTCGCTGTTCATCGCCGCGATCATGCTCCACGCCGCCTACGGGCTGCTCAAAGCATCCGGCCGAGTGTTCATGGAGGCCGCCCCGGCGGGCCTTGACCCCGATCAGATCGGCCGCGTGTTGGCCGCGCAGCCCGGAGTGGTCGAGGTCCACGACCTGCACGTCTGGGAGGTCACCTCCGGCTTTCCGGCCCTCTCGGCCCACATCGTGGTGAGAGCCGGCGATGATTGCCACCAGCTTCGACGCGCGCTGCAGGGTCTGGTCGAACAGCAGTTCGGCGTCGCGCACACCACGCTCCAGGTGGACCACGAGTCGGCCGCCCAGCCACCGCTGCAGATCGAGGTCTCCCGGCGCGAGTAGACTCGCGCCCATGAGGGTCGTCAAGCCCGGCCCGGATCGTGATGTTCCGCGTGGCGTCGTCGGCGGAGCCGAGATCTCGCAGGCCACGGCGGGGGCGCAGAACATCTACATGGGCGTGTTCCGCGTTCCTCCGGGCACGAGGTCGCAACCCCATTACCACGCAGGGTGCGAGAGCGCCGTGTACATGCTGGCGGGGAGTCTGCGGGTGAAGTGGGGAGATCGCCTCGAACACGAGGTCGCGCTGCACCCGGGTGATCTGGTCTACGTCCCGCCCCGCGAGACCCATGTCCTCGAGAACCCGTCCGCCAGCGAGGCGGCCGAGTATGTGGTGGCGCGCGACTCCCCGCTGGAAGATGCGGTCGTGGTTCCGTGGGCGCAGGAGACTCTCTGAGTCTCCACCACCTGGCAGCGTCCATCCTCGAGCACCACCGCGCCGCCGTGCACCAACCACCCGGCAGCGCGCTCCGGGCCGCTGAGCACCGCAGCCTTGGCCAGCACCTCGGCCTCGGTGGCGGTCGGCGCGAGCGCGGTGGCCTGGACCACGCCGGTGAACGCCGGCCGGCCCGTACCGGGATCGAGCAGGTGGTGACCGGGCTCGTCGTCTGAGCGCAGCCAGCTGCGTCGGCCGATACCGCTCGTGGCGACGCCTCCGGCGGCCAGCGCAAACGTGTGCAACGTCGTGTCGTCGAACGGGCTGGCGACGTGGATCTGTCGGATCGTGTGCGCGCTGCCGCCCAGCCGGATGTCGCCGGCGCAGTCGAGGGCGAACGCGTCGAACCCCGCCAGCAGCGACGCGAGCTCATCGGCGAACACGCCCTTGGCAATGCCCCCCGGGTCGAGTCGGACCTCGGCGGGGCGGGTGACCGCGCCCGTGCGCCGGTCGACCACGATTTGCCGCCACCTCTGCGACGGGTCGGCGGAGGCGGGAACGCGCGGGGGGGCCAGCGACAGCGCCACCCGCAACGGGATACCGTCGCCCTCGAGGTGCGCGTCGTAGCCGGCTCGCTCGATCTCGTCGCCCAGCGTGGCATCGACCAACCCCCCGGTGTGACGCGCCCCGATCAGCGCCGCCTCGATCACGCGGCGCATCAGCGGGCTGACCGGCACCGTCGCGCGCAGATCCCGGTTCAGGCGACTGAGCTCGCTGTCCGGCGCAAACCGCGAGAAGCGATCGTGCCACTGGCGCAGGGTTCGCTTGGCCATCGCCACCGCCGCCGCGGCATCGGCGGCACGGGCCGCATCGGCGACGATCACCGTGCACTGCGAGCCAAAGCACGCGAAGGTCTGGCGATGCTCGACCACCGGAACGTCGTGGCCGATCGCGACGCCGTTATTGGTCGCGCTCATGACTGCTGCGTGGTCAGGGCGCTCGTGGCGCCGGAGCTGGCCGTTCCCGTGCCGTCGCTGCCGCTGCTCGTCGTGGCGCCACTGCTGGCGCCACTGCTGGTGGCGCTGGTCGCGCCGCTCGTGTCGCCGCTAGCGGTCGCGGCGAGCGTCGCGCTCGACGTGCTCGACGTCTTGCGCGCGGCCAGCGCAGGATCATGGCCGGAGACGAGCATCGTCGTGATCAAGAGCCAGGTGGCGACAAACATCGAGAGCGCCCCGGCGATCACGCGGCGACGGATCATCCGGGTTCTGATCAGCCGCGCCTCGCGCAGCGCGCTTCCGCGCGCCCGGGCGCCGTCAGGGGGGGTGGAGGTCATGTGGGTCCCTCGGGTTGAATCGATTGCATCGGCCTGAACAGGATCGGCCGCGTCCCTATCAACCGCGTGAGAAGACGCTAAGAAGGGCGTATGAGGCCCGGCCCAGCCGAGTAGCATCGGCCCAGGCGAGTAAGGAGAGAACGATGATGCTGTCCTACGCACACGGAGCCTACGAGGAGCCGCTCCTCGGCGAGACGATCGGCCACAACCTCGAGCGGACGGTCGCGCGGGTCCCGGACGCCGAAGCGCTTGTGTCGTGTCACCAGCGCGTGCGCTACACCTACGCGGAGCTCAACGCCGCGGTCGATCGCCTGGCCAGCGGCATGCTCGCCGAGGGGCTGGGCAAGGGCGATCGCGTCGGCGTGTGGGGCCCGAATTGCGCCGAGTGGACGCTCGTCCAGTACGCCACCGCCAAGCTCGGGGTGATCCTGGTCAACGTCAACCCGGCCTACCGGGTGAACGAGTTGCAATATGCGCTGGGACATTCCGGCTGTCGCTGGCTCTTCGCGGCGCGGGAATGCCGGGGCTCGGACTTCGTCTCGATGGTCGACCAGGTCCGCGGCGCGCTGCCCACCCTCGAGCGATCAGTGTTCTTCGCCACCGCGGAGTGGGACGAGCTGGCGGCCAGCGAAGCGGCGCCGGGCGCGGTGGCAGCGGCGATGGACGAGCTCGACTTCGACGAGCCGATCAACATCCAGTACACCAGCGGCACGACCGGCTTCCCGAAGGGTGCGACGCTCAGCCACCACAACATCATCAACAACGGCTACTTCGTCGGGGGACTGGTCGACTACACCGACCGGGACAGGATCTGCATTCCGGTACCGCTGTACCACTGCTTTGGCATGGTCATGGGCAACCTCGCGGCCACCTCGCGCGGCGCCTGCATGGTGTACCCGGCGGAGAGCTTCGAGCCCGCGGCGACGCTCGCCGCCTGCGCGCAGGAACACTGCACCAGCCTGTACGGCGTGCCGACCATGTTCATCGCCGAGCTGGGACTGCCGGATTTCGAGCGCTACGACCTCAGCTGCGCTGCGTACCGGCATCATGGCCGGCTCGCCCTGCCCGATCGAGGTGATGAAGCGCGTCCTGCACGACATGGGAATCAGTGAGCTGGGAATCGCGTTCGGGATGACGGAGACCTCCCCGGTCACCACTCAGGTGCGCCGCGACGACACGATCGAGAACCGCTGCGGGACCGTCGGCCAGGCGGGTCCCCACGTCGAGATCAAGATTGTCGATCCGAAGACCGGGCGCACGTTGCCCCGCAACCAGCCGGGCGAGTTCCTGGCGCGCGGCTATGTGGTCATGCGCGGCTATTGGAACGACCCGGAGCGCACCGCCGAGGCGATCGACGCCTCACGCTGGATGCACACCGGAGACCTGGCCACGATGGACGAGCGCGGCTACGTCCGCGTCGTCGGGCGAATCAAGGACATGGTCATCCGGGGCGGAGAGAACGTCTACCCCCGCGAGGTCGAGGAGTTCCTCTACACCCATCCGGAGATCTCCGACGTGCAGGTGATCGGCGTCCCCGACGAGCGCTACGGCGAAGCGCTGATGGCCTGGGTCGTGCCCCGCGCCGGAGCGGCGCTGACCGAAGCGGCCGTGGTCGAGTTCTGTCGCGGTCAGATCGCGCACTACAAGATCCCGCGCTACATCAAGTTCGTCGAGTCGTTCCCGATGACGGTCACCGGAAAGGTGCAGAAGTACAAGATGCGCGAGGTGGCGATCGACGAACTGGGGCTCGAGCAGGCGCTGGCGATCAAGACCGCCTAGGCCGCGGCACCGCTACGACGTCGTGCGAGACGGCGCGCCGGTGCTCGCCGAGCCCGTCCCGCGCCCGCTGGCGCGCCGCCCGGATGGCCCCCTTGTGACCCAACCGCTCGAGCTCTGAGTGCAGCTCGCGGATCCGGTCCAGGATGTAGTCAGCCGCCTGCTGCTGCTGCTCGCGAGTCGGATGCTCGTGCACTTCGAACTTCAGCGGCTCGCCGTATTGCACGGTCACCCGCGGGAACTGCAGGCGCTTCCAGTTGCGCACCTGGTGGGAGCCGAGGATCGCCACCGGCACAACCGCCGCACCTGACTCGAGCGCGAGCCGACCGATTCCGGGCCGCGCCTCGTCGGCGAGCTTGCCCGTCCGCGAGCGGCCCCCTTCGCAGTACATGCCGATTGCACCGCCGCGCTCCAGGATGCGAAACGCAGTGGTGAACCCCTCCTCGTCCTGGTGGCCGCGACGCACCGGGAACACGCCCCCGTGACTGAAGATCCACTGGCTCGGGCCGCGCTGGAACAGCTGTGACTTGGCCATGAACTGAATCCGGCGCCGAACGAACGCGCCGGCAAAGAAGTGATCCATGAACGACGCGTGATTCGGCGCCAGGATCACAGGGCCGTTGGGGACGTTCTCGCTGGCCAGGCCCCGCGCCCGGAAGACGGTCAGCGCGTAGAGCACCGTCAGCGTCCGCACGACCTCATAGACCTTGGCCTCCGGCTCCCGCGTTCGCACACGCTCGTGGAAGCGGTCGAAGTACTCCGGCGGCCGCGGATCCTTATAGCGCTGGGGCTTGATCTCGACGTCGGTCATCTGGGCAGGATTATCCGGTCAGCGGGAGCACGAGCGCCGGCTTTTCGATCTCGTGCTCGGCGCTGGTCGCCAGCACGGCCGTGCCGATGGCGAAGAACTCGATCACATGCGCGCCCCAACCGTGGCTGCGCTCGACGATCCGCGCGCCCACGATCCCGCCGGCCTGGAGCTCGTCGGCCTCCTTCTGCATCCGCTCCATCGCCAGCTCACGCGCCTCGTACAGGGCCTGGGTGAAGTTCGGCATCTCGAGGTTGCGCCCGACCTGCCGCAGCGAGGCCAACATCCCCTGGCGAGCGACGTGGTAGACGCAATTGCCCATCACCAGGCCGGCCGGCCGGTAGCCGGCCCGCAGCAGCGTCGCGAAGTCCTGGCCGTTCATGTCCGAGGTGAACGGACGTCCGTTCGGCGCGCGGTGCAGGACCCCGCCGGCGTGCTTGACCGCCGTGCCGACCGCGATGAATTCGGCCAGATCCGCGCCCCACTCATAGCGTCCGATATCGAGGCGGACACCGACGATGCCGTCGGCGCCGAGCTGGTCGGCTTCCTCCTCCATGCGCGTCATGGCCAGCTCACGCGCGTGGTACATCGCCTGCGTCAGCACGCCCATCTCCTGGTTCTGGTTCCACATCGCCTGCTGAAAGCCGATGTGGTAGATCGAGCTGCCGAGCACCAGGCCGAGTGGCTCGAAGCCTGACTGCTTGACGAGCAGGAACTCGTTGACCGAAAGGTCGCTGGTGAAGAACCCCCGGGCGGTCTCCTGCTTCATCCGCTCGATCCGGTCGCGGCCCGAGCTGGGGATCCCGGCCAGCGAACCGGCCTCGTAGGAGCCGGCGTGTGGAGCCTCCTCCGAACCGTCACCCTGCGGTTGCCCCGGTTGGGCGCTGTCGCCGGCGTCTCGCTTCAAGAAGCCCATCGTGCCTCCTCGTATGGTTCGGCGGGCCTCCAGCCCTCCGGTGTGGTTGACATGCTCAGCCTCCGGCCTCCGTACCGCCGATCAGCAGTCGCTCCAGCGCCTGTCGGGTGGTCTCGCTCCTGCGCGCCTCGGCCGCCAGAGCCTCGCCCAGAGTCGTCAGCCATGCGTCGGTGTCGAGCGACTCGCTCTTCAACACGATGCCTCCAGACAGCCGCGAGCACCGGGTGTTGATCGCCCCACCCTGCGCCAACAGCTCCAGCCGCCGGTCGCCTAACTCGAGCGAGATCCGGCGGACCACCTTGGGACCGAACATGCCGTCGCGACGACGTTCGACACGTACCCGCCCGGGCACCACGTCCTCGAGCTTGCTGGCCAGCGCCTCGACGAAGGCGCCGAGGTCGCTCACATCGACGCGAAGCGACGCGGCGAGCAGATCGATGTCGAGCGCTGCGTCGTCAGGTGCCATGGGGTTCGTCGATCAGCCTACGCCTCATGCGACGGACACGCAGACTCAAGCGCCCCGGCCGCGCGGCGCTAATCCACTCGCCGCTCACGCTGCGCCGGCGTCGCTAGGGCCTGGGGAGCATCAGTGGACCAGATATCCGGTACCGCCGGATGCGAGCAACTGACCCGTCTTGGGGTTGACCAGATACACGCACGCATGGTCCAGTTTGGCCGCCGGGGATGTCCAGCCGGAGACCCTGGTGAAGGCGCCGCGAACGTTGTACACCTTCTTCTCATTGGGCAAGGCCTGCGCCGTCTCTGCGAGCAGCGTCGCGGCACAGCGCTTGTAGTCGACGAACAGGTAGGCCTTCCCCTGCCGGTTGGAGAAGCCGCTGACGACCACGTTGTACACGGCATTGCGCTTGGCACCAACCGGCTTGGCTACGTGGATCCTGTCCTTGCCGCGGGCCAACGCTGAGCCACCGACACCGAACACCAACCCCAGCGCGCCGGCCGTGAGGACAAGGACACCGACGCGCCCGAGAAGCCTGGGGACGGTGAATGTGGTCATGCGTGCCCTTTCGGTTCGACCCTCACGAGAGCGCTCCGTACGCGCGAGCGTCAATCATAAGCCGCCCGCCTCGGCTGCGCGCCTCACCGCCCGCCGGCTCGGAACCTCTCGCCTAGATCCCGCCGCGGCCCGCGAGAAACGCGACACACGCGAGTACGAGCAGAAGAACGAGAACCTGGCCTCGCACGGAGACCCGGGTGGGGCGCCGACGTGCGAGCTGGCGCCGCGAGCACGAACTGATGAAGATCTCTGACCCTGGCATTCTTCCCGCCGAACGCGATCCAAGCGGTGTCTGTCTGGTTAGTCAAGCGCCCCCGGCGGACGGATCCCGGAAATAGGCACAACTCCATGCCAAGATCACGGGATGGATTTCGACGTGGTGGCGCAATCCGTGCGGGGGATCCCGTTCATGACGCCGACCCTCGGGCGCCGGGTATATGAGCACATCCGCGCCACGCGACCGGGCGAGGCACTCGAGCTCGGCACCGCTCACGGCGTGTCGGCCGCTTACATGGCGGCGGCACTGCAGGCCAACGGCAGCGGTCACCTGACCACCGTGGATCACGGCGCCGCCGATTACGACCCGTCACCTCAATCAGTGCTGGAGCGCGCCGGGCTCGCCGAGCGCGTGACGATCGTGCGCGCGCACAGCTCCTACAACTGGTTCCTCAAGCAGCAGATCGAGGCCGCCAGCGACACCGCCGGCAACTGCCAACCGCGCTATGACTTCTGCTACCTCGACGGTTCGAAGAATTGGAACATCGACGGACTCGCTGTCGTCCTGATCGAGAAGCTGTTGCGGCCCGGGGGCTGGCTGCTGATGGATGATCTCGAGTGGACGTATGAGAACAATCCCTGGATCCTGCCGCACGCCGACGGACGTCCGCTGGGGCCGATGTCCGAAAGTGAGCGCTCAGAGCCGCATCTACTCGCCGTGTTCGAACTGCTCGTCAAGCAACATCCATCGTTCACCCGGTTCATTCGCGAGGACGCCTGGTACGGGTGGGCGCAGAAAGGCGCCGGCACGGAACGCCGCTACGAATTGACGAGCAGTCGACCACTGGGGGCGTTGGTGGCATCGGAGCTGCGCCGGCGGGGCCGGCGAGCCCGGCGGGCCAAGACCTGATCGCCACAGCTTCCCAGTGACACCCCGTCGCGGCGCTTACCTCAGCCCGGGCCCTGTGGGCGTCTCGCTCTATTCTCCGGCCGGTCCCGCAAAGCACAGGAGGCTGAGTTGCCCGAGGTCGAGGCCCATATCACGGGCACCGTGTGGAAGATCGAGGTTGAGGTCGGCGACCGTGTGGAAGAGGGCGACACGGTGGTCGTTCTCGAGTCGATGAAAATGGAAATGCCGGTCGAGGCCGAGGATCCTGGCGTGGTCAAGGAGATCCGCTGCGCGGAGGGTCAGTCGGTGTCTGAGGGCGACATACTCGTTGTCCTCGACTAGGCCCCGTGCCACCCAGGACCCAGGCGGGGGTCGGCTGCTGATCGACGAGCCGGCACCCGGTGTCACCCGCCTGACCATCTCCAACCCGGTCAAGCGCGGTGCTCTGGACCACGCGATCCTCGATCGCTTCTCGGCCACGATGCCGCAACTCGATGCCCGCTGCGTGATCATCACCGGCGAGGAGAGCACGTTCTCCGCCGGCTACGACATCGGCGACCTGCCCGACGCGGTGTTCGCCGACGAAGCGGAGAAGCTCGTGGCGCATCCGTTCGCCGCCGCGATCGACGCCGTCGACGCGTATCCGTACCCAACCTTGGCTGCCCTCACCGGCCCCACGATCGGTGGCGGGCTCGAACTGGCGCTCTCGTGCGACCTCCGCATCGCTGCGGCAACGATTCCGCTCGGCATGCCACCGGCGAAGCTCGGGCTCGTCTACTCCCACACCGGGATCCGCCGGTTCATCGACACGATCGGCGCTCCACGCACCCGCGAGCTGTTTCTCGTGGGCCGCTGGATCGACGCCCGCACGGCAGAGACCTGGGGCCTGGTCAACCACGTCGCCGAGCCGGAGCGGCTGGCCGCCCAGGCAGTGGAGCTGGCAACCGAGATCGCCGGCAATGCGCCGCTGGCGCAACTCGGCAACAAGCGGGTGATCCGCGCCGTACTGGACGCGCCGACCGCGATCGGGCACGACGTCGAGCGCGAGCTGATGCAGTTGCGCCGCGACTGCTTCGGATCCGAGGATTTCCGCGAGGGCGTCCGCGCGTTCGCTGAGAAACGTCGACCGGAATGGAAGGGCCGTTGACGCGATAGCCGTCCGCCACGTGGCTTATGTTGCGTGTTGAATGATCGCGATCGAAGCGCGGCTGCATGAGCTCAGGGCCCTCGGCCTTCAGCTACGCACCCGCCTCGTGAGCGGTCCGCAAGGGCCGCACGTGCTCCTGGACGGCAAGCCGGTGCTGCTCCTGTGCTCGAACAACTACCTCGGGCTCGCCGACCATCCGCACGTCAGGCAGGCGGCCGCCGAGGCGGCCACGCGTTGGGGAGTCGGCGCCGGAGGGTCTCGCCTGGTATCCGGCACGATGACGATCCATCGCCGGCTCGAGGAGCGCCTGGCTGCGTTCACCGGTCGCGAGAGCGCGCTGCTGTTCGGCTCGGGCTACCTGGCCAACACCGGCGCCGTCGCGGCGCTGGCCCGCCCAGGCGACGTGGTGTTCTCCGACCAGCTCAACCATGCCTCGCTGATCGACGGCTGCCGGCTGTCGGGGGCTGAGGTGTTCGTCTATGACCACTGTGACGTCGAGCATCTCGAATGGGGCATCGGCCAAGCCGCCGGGCGCGGCGCGTTGATCGTCACCGACAGCGTGTTTTCGATCGACGGTGACGTCGCGCCCCTGGCGGCGATCGTCGAACTGGCCCAGCAATATCGCCTCCGCCTGCTGGTCGACGAGGCGCACGGGACGGGTGCGCTGGGCCCGGGAGGGCGTGGCGCGTTGGCGCAGGACGGACTGGAGGACCAGGTCGACGTGATCGTCGGCCCGCTCGGGAAGGCGCTCGGCAGCTACGGCGCGTTCGTCGCGTGCGATGAGCAGATGGCGCGCTACCTGATCAACGCCGCCCGCACGCTGCAGTTCTCGACTGCGCTGCCTCCCCCGGCGGTCGCCGGCGCACTCGCCGCGCTCGAGCTGCTGGAGGCCGGGCCGAAGCGGGTCCAGAGGCTGGCCGCCAACGCCGCAGCGTTGCGGACCGAGCTGGAGCGGGAGGGATTCGACCTGGCGGGCTCGCGGACCCAGATCCTGTCGCTCGTCGTGGGCGACGCGGACCTGGCCAGGCGCATCGGTGACGCAGCGCTGGCTCGCGGCGTGTTCATCGAGACGGTGAGACCTCCGACCGTGCCGCCGATGACATCGCGGCTACGCCTGGCGGTGATCGCGACCCATCGCGAGGAGGAGCTGCGGGCCGCCGCGCGCACGCTGGGCCAGGCGGCGCGCGAAGCCGGCGTGCAGCCAAGCCTGCTGTCCGCTCCGATCGTCGAGCTGCCGGCGACGGCGGACGCGCCGCCGGCGCCCGTGGCATCCGTGCGGGTGCCATCAGTCGGCGTGTTCGACTTCGAGGCCCCCGAGCGGATCAGACACGCCGCATAACCGGGCTGCGAGCCCAGGCGAGGTACCGTGATCGCCGTGGCGCAAAATCGGAGCGTGTTCACTGCCCGGGCGGCGGCATGGAAGCATGCCTGGAGCGAGGCGCGGTATCGGGCGGCGGGGACCTGGTGGGAACTGGTGGACTGGCTGCGGTCCTCCGGCCGATAGGGCTGGCTCGTCCGGCCCTGAGCGGGGGTGTCAATCCTCGTAGGGCGTGAAGTCCCGCTTGCGCGCTCCGCACACCGGGCAGAACCACGTCTCGGGAATGTCGTCGAATGACGTCCCGGCCGGGATACCGCCGTCGGGGTCCCCCTCTTCCGGGTCGTAGATGAACCCGCACGACTCGCACATCCATTTCACGCGCCGAAGCGTAGCGCCAGAGCCCACCGAGCACCGAACCGCGCTAGGGTCGGCGACCGGTGGCCGACCGACCCGAACCTGGCCAGAACTTCCATGCTGGCCGCGAAACTGCCCCGCGGCTTGCGGCGACGGTGATTCTCCTCCGCGGGGGGTCGGACACGATCGAGGTGCTGCTGGTCAAGCGCAACCCCCAGGCTCGGTTCATGGGGGGCGCATGGGTGTTCCCCGGTGGGGCGGTTGACCGCGACGAGGGGCAGGGTGACAGTGCGCTGCGCGCAGCGGCGATCCGAGAACTCGCCGAAGAGGCCGACGTGCATCTCGCCGGACCCGACGCGCTCGTCCTGTTCTCGCGTTGGATCACGCCGGCCGAAGTCAAGATCCGGTTTGACACCTGGTTCTATCTCGCGACACTGCCGGACGCCACCGAGCCTCGCGTCGACGGCGCGGAGATCGTCGACGCGCGCTGGTTCACGCCCGAAGCCGCGCTCGCCGCCGCGCGCGAGGGCGAGATCCTGCTCGTGTTTCCCACGATCAAGCATCTGGAGCAGCTCTCGAGCTTCGACTCGGTGCAGCAGCTGATCACGCAAGCGGCCACGCGCGAGGTGCGCACCGTCCAGCCCCGCCTGATTCGCGCGGGCGAGACCGCGCGAATCGTGCTGCCCGGCGAGCCGGGCTACGACGACTGAACCTCGTCGTCGCGAGCTGCGCGCGAACTTTGGCGTTCTGGGTCCACCCCTCGGACCCCAAACGCCAACGTTCCGCGTGAGGCCGCCGCGCCTACGTGTCGGAGTTGAGGTCCGGGAGCCCTAGATTCTGGATCCAGTGGCTGACCGTGATGTTCAGCTGGGTGAACTCGCCGGTCCAGATCAGCACGCCCATTGAGATCAGGACCAGGCCGCCCACCCCGATCACGACTGGGTAGTGGCGCTTGACGACGGCGAACGCCGAGGTGGCGGTGCCGAAGGCGAGGCCGGTGATCAGGAACGGCACGCCGAGACCGGCGCAGTAGGCGGCCAGCAGCACCGCACCACGAGACGACGACGTCGATGCTCCCGCGGCGGTGACGATCGCCCCCAGCGTCGGTCCGGTGCAGGGGGTCCAGGCGAGCGCGAACGCCGCGCCGATCAGCACCGGCCCGCCACGCCCGGCCCGCTGCACCAGGTTCCCGACGTGCCATTCGCGGCTCAGTATCGGCACGAACGGGGCCAGCAGGAACACGAACCCCATGGCGATGATCAGCCCTCCCGACACCTTCAGCGCGGCCGGTCCGGTCAGAGCGGTGCGCAGGGCGCGCTGGCCCAGCAGGCCCAGCGCCATGAAGATCGCCGAGAAGCTGGCAATGAAGGCCAGCGTCGGCAGAATCACGCGGCGCGTGCGGATCTCCGACGGTGTCACGCCGGCCACGGCTGAGATGTAGCCCGGGACAAGCGGCAGGACGCACGGAGACAGGAACGAGATCAGTCCCGCCCCGAACGCCACCGGAATCCCGATCCCCGAAGCCGGATCTACCACTATCGAGGACTTTAGCGCCGGCCGCAGCTCGCTCGGCGCACTCATACGGTGCGATCAGCGGGGAGACGGCGCAACCTTCACCCGGATCACGCGTTAGAGTGGTCATAGGGTTTACGTGGAAGCCTCGGCCCTCCCAGCATCAGTAGGCCTGGCGCGGACTCGCATCTCGATCGGCGCATCGCTACTGCGCCTTCGTTCAGACGAGCAGCTCGTATCACTGTTTCGCGCGGGCAATGAGGAGGCGTTCCGGATCATCCATGACCGGTACCGCCAGCGACTGTTCGCCTACACGCGCCAGATGCTCGCCGGCTCGCCCCAAGACGCCGAGGACGCGCTCCAGGAGATCTTCGTTCGTGCCTACGCCGGCCTGCGCGCCAACGACCGCCAACTCGCGCTGCGGGCGTGGCTGTACCGCGTCGCGCACAACCGCTGCATCGATGAGCTTCGCCGCCCGTCCCTCCCTGCGCCCGAGGTGATGGATTGCCTCCATCCGCCGGGACCGGATCCCGCCACCAAGGTGGAACAACGCGATGCGCTTCGGCGTCTGATCGCCGATGTCCAGCGGCTCCCCGACCAGCAGCGCTCAGCGCTCCTGATGCGCGAGCTCGGGGGGATGGCCTACGCCGACCTGGCCGGCGCGCTCGGCGTCACGATTCCCGCCGTCAAGTCGTTGCTCGTGAGGGCTCGGGTGGGCCTCGCGCAGGCCAGCGAGGCGCGGGACATCGCCTGTCCGCAGATCCGCGAGGAGCTGATCCTGGCGCATGACCGGGGCGTCCGCGCGAGCGGCGTGGCCCGGCGTCACATGCGGGATTGCCGAGGCTGCCGCGAGTTCCGTACCGAGGTGCGCGGCGTGAGCCGCCAGTTCGCCGCGCTCGCGCCGGCGCTCGGGCCGGTCGGGGTGCTGGCGAAGCTGCTGGGATTGGGTGGCGGCGCCAGCGGCGGCGCGGCCGCCGGTAGTGGTGCGGCCGCCGGCAGCGGTGCCGCGGCCGCCGGCGGAGCGGTCGGCGCCGGTGGAGCCATCGCCTCCGCGGGCGCGCTCGCGTCGGGAGCCAGTCATGTCGTCACGCTGTTGGCGGCTGCTGTGGTCACCGCCGGTGGAGCGGTCGAGGTCCAGCAAACGATCAGCCCGCCGATCCGTCACCACGTCCGCCATCACCGCATGGTCGCGGTCCCGCGCCCAGCCGCGACCCCGGCGGCCTACGTCGCACCGCCATCCGCCCCGCAGGCTCAGATCTCCGCCACCGCCGCAGCGGTGCCGGCCCAGCCGGCGACACCCCCTGCACCGTCGCGTCCGGTGGTCAAGCAGGCGGCGCGCGTTCGCTCCACGACCCAGCCGTCCTCGGTCAAGAGCGCGAGCGCGGCGCTTCCCGTCCCACCCTCGACGACGAGCGGATCCAGCGCCGGGCCGGCCTCGTCGGCCACAGGAACCGACGCATCTGGCACCGGCAGCGCCGTCGGGAGTTCGACCAGTACGCCCGCCGGATCAACCATCCCAGCGACCGGCAGCACCACGACGGCTCCGGCGGCCCCGGCCACCGGCAGCGCGGACAGCGGCAGCACCGACACAGCGGGCGGTGCGATCGCCGGCTCGGACGGGGCCTCGAGCACGGACACCGGCCTGGGCGGGACATCGGGCTCAGCAAGCTCGAGCACGCCGACCAGCCCAGCCGCGTTGGTGTCGATCGGCTCGGGAACCGGATCCTCGGGCGCCAGCAGCGCCACCGGGCCGGGTAGCTAGCACGATCGAGCGCTACCTCGAGACGCTGGAACATGAGGAGCTGCTCGTGCGGCGAGGGCGGCGCTCGGGTCTCTATACGGTCATCGCGGTCCATTCGACCGTTCGCGGCCCGTCGCTGGGCGGCTGCCGCATGTGGGGCTATGACGATTCGCGAGCGGCGGTTCGCGACGCGCTGCGCCTGTCGCGCGCGATGACCTTCAAGGCCGCCGTCGCGGACCTCGATCTCGGCGGCGGCAAGGGTGTGATCATGGCGCCCCCGCGCGGCCCGTTCCCCTCCGCGCGCCGTGAGGCGGCGCTGCTCGACTTCGCGGACGCAGTGCAGACGCTGGAGGGTCGGTACATCACGGCCGAGGATGTCGGAACCTCGAGCCGCGACATGAGCGTGATTGCTCGACAGACGCGCCACGTGGCCGGTCTGGCCCGTCGGGGCGGCGGATCGGGCGACCCGAGTTCGCTCACCGCGCTGGGAGTGGACACGGCGATTCGCGCCTGCTGCGAGCGGGTGTTCGCGTCTGACTCGTTGCGGGATCGCTCGATCTGCGTGATCGGACTCGGGCACGTCGGCTCGCGCGTCGCCAAGCGCTGCGCCCAGAGCGGCGCGCGGCTCCTGGTGGCGGACGTCGAGCCGCGCAAGCGCAGCCTCGCCGAACGGCTCGGCGCCCAGTGGTTGACACCCGATCAGGCAGTGCAGGCGGATGTCGACGTGCTCGTCCCGTGTGCGCTGGGTGGCTTTCTGAACCATGACACGGTGCCGCGGCTGCGCTGCCGGATCATCGCCGGAGCGGCCAACAACCAGCTCGCGGACGAGGAGATCGCCGATCTCCTCGCCGCCCGCGGAGTCCTCTGGGCGCCCGACTTCGTGGTCAACGCGGGCGGCCTGATCAACATCGCCGAAGAGATCGGCGGTTACCACCCGGCCGTCGCCCGCCTCCGTGTGCGCGGTATCGGCGACACGCTGCGGCAGATATTCGCTCACGCCGACGCAATCGGGGCGACCCCGCTCGCAGCGGCGATGGCGCTCGCGCGGGAACGTCTGGCGGCCGGCGACGCCGCTCGCGCGGAAGCTGGACCTGGGTCCGTTTTACAAATCTAATTAATTGATTAGGTTTTTGGCCCGGACTCGGCTCCCCCGAGGTCGGGGCTCGCGGGACGCTCGACCCCGCTGGGCAGCCGCCCCTCGTCGGCGAGCTTGTCCAGGTGCGCAGCCAGCGTGATCGCCGCCGCCGGGCGCAGCACGGTCGGGACGTCGTCCCACGCCGCGTCGAGCAGCTCATCAACGCCGCGCCGGCCCGCGTCCAGCGCGGCCACGAGCCTTCGCTCGCGCTCGAGGCGGTGCGCCACGTACTCCGCGAGCTTCGCCGCCGGATCGTAAACCGGAGGCCCGTGCCCCGGGCAGAGGACGGCCAGATCGCGATCGCGGAGCCGGGCCAGACCATCCAGATAGGCGGCGAGCGCACCCGGATCGGGGGGGATGAACACGCTGCCGGTCCCCAGTACGGTGTCGCCGGTCAGCGCGATCCTCCCGGTGACAAAGGCCAGATGGTCCGGCGCGTGACCCGGGGTGGCGACGACCTCGAGCGGCCCAAACCGGCTTCCGTCGACGAGGCGGACGTCGACCTTCCCGCCGGCCGCGGCGAGCGGCGCGTCCGGGAAGCGCTCCCGGATGGCCGGCACGGCCTGCGCGTGGTCGGCGTGGTCGTGGGTCAGCGCGATCCCTGCCAGGCCACCCCGGTGCTCGAGTTCGGCACCCAGCGCGTCGATGTGCGCGTCGAGCGCCGGCCCGGGATCGACGAGCCAGGCGGGACCACGATCGACGATCCACGAGTTCGTCCCGGTCAGCGTGAAGGGCCCGGGATTGTCGGCCCGGATGCCCACGATCTCGTATCCGGGGATGTCGACGGTCGTCATTGCTTGAATAGTCAACCATGGCGGCCAGCGCCGACGACTCGCGGCCCAGCGATGAGAATTCCGGTCTCGACGCTGGCAAAGCCAGCCGCAGCCTCTGGCACGGGCTGATTTCGCTGACGATTCTGGGGGCGCTGGTCGCGGGTTTGCTGCTCGCGGTTCCCGGACTGCACGGCGTGGCAGACGAAGTCCGCCACATGCAGGCGTCCTGGCTGGTGGTCGGCTTTGTGCTGGAGATCCTCTCGTGCCTCGGCTATGTGCTCGCGTTCCTGCAGGTGTTCGACCGGGCCCCGATCAGGTTCGGGGCGCGGGTGGCGCTGAGTGAGTTGGCGTTCGGAGCGGCAGTGTCCCTGGGGGGCGCGGGAAGCGTCGCCGTGGGGGCCTGGCTGCTGCTCGAGCGAGGCGGGAATCCCACCCGGATCGCCGAGCGCTCAGCGGTCCTGTTCCTGCTGACCAGCGCAATCAACGTGATCACCCTGATCGTGGTCGGCGTTGGCCTGTACATCGGCGTTCTGCCCGGTCCGCGCAACCCGCTGCTGAGCATCGTCCCCGCCGCGGCCGGACTGGCCGCACTCGTGTTCTTCCTCCTGCTCCCGCGATTCACCGAGCGACTGGCGAAGGCTCGCTCACCCGGCCGCATGCGAACGCTGATGGTCGAGATCGCCGTGAGTATCCGCCTCACCCAGCAGGTGTTGTTCTCGCGTGACTGGCGCATCATCGGCGCGATCGGGTTCCTGTGGTGCGACATCGGCGTGCTGGCGGCGTGCTTCGCCGCGGCCGGCCACGTTCCGCCGCTGGCCACGATCGTGCTCGCCTACCAGATCGGCTACCTGTCCAACATCATCCCGATCCCCGGCAATATCGGCGTGCTCGACGCCAGCGTCGTCGGGATGTTCGTCCTGTACGGGGTTCCGGCCACGCTGGCCACCGCTGCCACGGTGGTCTACCACGCGATCGCGTTGTGGGTCCCCGCCCTGTGGGGCACCGTGGCATTTCTCATCTTGCGCGGCACCCGCAACAAGCCGCTCACGCCACGGCCCCCGCGCGAGGATCGCCAGCGGCTGCGCAGCGCGCGCCGCGCGGAACGCAAGCGGCAGTGACGCTGACCGTTCGGGGGACCTGATCGGCTTATGCTGCCACCGTCCTGTCTGCAGCTGATCGTAAGGAGGGCCCGAGCATGACCACACCCGGACCGAGCGCGGCCGACGCCCCGCCGGAGCGCCCGCGCGCGATGAAGATCCTGCTGGGCAAGCCGCTGACCATCCAGCGGGCCGCTCGGATCATCGCGACGATGACGGTCGCCGTGACGATCGTCTCCGGGGTGCTGATGCACTTCACCGACCGGGCCACCTTCCCCAACATCGGCGACGGGCTGTGGTGGGCGGTCCAGACGGTCACGACCGTCGGCTACGGAGACCTGGTGCCGACGAGCGTGGCCGGACGGCTGGTCGCCGCGCTCGTGATGCTGCTCGGGATCGGCTTCCTGACCGTGGTCACCGCTGCGATCACCTCGACCTTCATCGAGACCGCGCGGCGACGGATCGAGGGCACGACGAGCAACGCGATCTCGACCAAGCTCGATCAGATCGTGGCGCGGCTCGACGTCATCGAAGCGGGGCTCAACAGCATCCGGACCGGCGAGGAAGACGATCGGCCATAACCGGCCCGAACGCCCCGGGCGCGCCTCGTGGTCACGCGCGCCCGGGCGGCCGTGACTCAGAAGTCGTGCGCGATCATCACATGCTTGACGTGCGTGTAGTCCTCGACGCTGTACATCGACAGGTCCTTGCCGTAGCCGGACTGCTTGTAACCGCCGTGGGGCATCTCGCTGGTCAGCAGCCCGTGATTGTTGATCCACACGCAACCGAACCGCAGCGCGGCCGAGACCCGCATCGCGCGGCTGATGTCGCGCGTCCAGACCGATGAGGCGAGCCCGTACGGGGTGCTGTTGGCCCAGGCGATCGCCTCGGCTTCATCGCTGAACTGCTGGATCGTGATCACCGGGCCGAAGATCTCACGCTGGATCATCTCGTCGTCCTGATGCAGACCGGCGACGACCGCGGGCTCGAGGTAGAAGCCGGGGCGATCGGGCTCTGTACCGCCCGTGACCAGCTCGGCGTATGCCGGCTTGCGCTCCAGGAAGCCCTCGACTCGCTCGCGCTGACGCAAGCTGTTGAGCGGCCCCAGGGTGGTGTCGGCCGAGTCGGTGTCGCCGAGCACCTGGCTCTTCGCCTGCCCGGCCAGGCTGCTGACCAGGTCGTCGTGGATCTTGGCGCTGGACAGCACACGCGTGGCGGCGGTGCAGTCCTGGCCGGCGTTGTAGTAGCCAAAGCCGGCGATCGCTTCCGCGGCTGCCTCGATGTCGACATCGTCGAACACAATCACCGGAGCTTTGCCGCCGAGCTCGAGGTGCACCTTCTTCAGTGACGCCGCAGCGTGCTCGGCGATCCACTTGCCGGTATCCACCGATCCGGTCAGGGAGACCATCGCGATGTCCGGATGCTCGACCAGCGCGGCTCCGGGATCGTTGCCGCCCAGGACCACGTTGAGCACGCCCTTGGGCAGGATGTCCGCGGCCAGCTCGGCGAGCCGGACGGCGGACGCCGGCGTCGTCGGCGAGGGCTTGAGAATCGTCGTACAGCCCGCCGCCAACGCGGGGCCGATCTTCCAGATCGCCATCATCAACGGGTAGTTCCAGGGCGCGATCTGCCCGACCACACCGACCGGCTCGCGCCGGACATACGACGTGTACCCCTCCAGATACTCCATTGCCGCTTTGCCCTCCAGGCCCCTGGCGGCGCCGGCGAAGAAGCGGAGCGGATCGACGATGGCGGGAATCTCGTCCGCCTTGACCGACTCGATCGGCTTGCCGGCGTTCTCGGACTCGATCGCCGCGATCTCGTCGCCATTGGCCTCCAGCGCGTCGGCCAACCGCAGCAGCGCCAGCGCGCGCTCGGCCGGGGTGGTGCGGCTCCAGGTCTCGAACGCGGCTGTGGCCGCCTTCACCGCTCGGTCCACGTCGCCCGCGTCAGAGCTCGCGGCCTGCGCGATCTCCTCGCCGGTCGCGGGATTGATCACCGGGTCGGTGGCGCCCTCCTGCGCGGCGACGAACTCGCCGTCGATGAAGTTCTGCAGATTGCTCACGGTCACGGCCACGAAACACGCTCCTATCTCGATCCCCTCAGTTACGACCCCGGATCTGTCATTTTCCGGGCCTCGATCATATGTGACGGCGCAGCACGGCTCGTGGGCCCGTACCCCAGATCAGTAGCCTGGCCGTCTGCGGCATGCGGATCGGCTACCTGATCGATACCTACTCTCCCCTCGGCGACCGCGAGGCGGTCGCCAGCTCGATGGACGCGATGATCGAGGAGGCCCAGCTGGCCGAGCGGGCCGGGTTTCATTCGGTCGTCGTGCCCGACCGCCATCGCGCTCCCGAGTGCCGATACGCCGGGCCCGAGCAGCTGCTCACCCTGCTGGCGCGAGAGACCGACCGAGTCGCCATCGGCAGCTACACGTTCGTGGCGACCCTGTCACATCCGATGCGCTCGGCCGAGCAGTTCTCGGTCATCGACAACCTGTCACGCGGCCGGCTGTTCACCACGGTCTCCCGCGGTTTCCTCCCGGACTTCTGGGGGCAGTTCGGCATCCCCCAGGAGCGCATGCTGGGCCGATTCCTGGAGGGACTGAGGATCTGGCGCCAGGCATTCTCAGGCGAGCGTTTCAGCTTCCAGGGCGACCACTGGCAGGTGCGGCAGGGACAGCTGGCGCCACCCCCATATCAGCCGGGCGGCTGGCCGGTGTGGGGCGGGGGAAATGCGCCGGCGGCGGCGAGACGCTCAGCGGATTACGGGGAGTGCTGGACCAGCGACCCGCTGCCGATGACCGATGCCGACTGGCGTGCACGCTCGGGCGCCTACCGTGAGCGGGCGCACGAGTTGGGCAAGCAGCCGTTCATCGTGGCGATGCGCGACGGATGGGTGGCTGACTCCTTCGAGGAGGCATCCCGCGAGTTCGGCAGCCACTTCATCAGATCTGCCCGGTTCTACGTGCGCCATGGGCTGCTCCAGCACCCCGACTTCCCCTCAGAAGCCGACGTGACCGCCGCCTCGTTGGCCCCCTACCTGGTGCTGGGCACCGCCGAGCAGTGCATCGAGCGACTGCAGGCGGCCGAGGAGGAACGGGGCATCGACTACGTGATCCTCTGCTGCCGAGTCTCGACCGGGCCGTCGTTCGAGCGCACTCGTGAGCAGATACTGAGGCTGGGCGCCGAGGTCGTCGCGCCGATCCACGCGCGCGGGCCGGCACCCGACCATCCCGCGATGCCGAGCGCCTGCCGAGTGGGCGCCAGTCCACCCTAACAAAGGAGACAGACGTCCGAGACCGATGAAGTCGTGGTCGTAGCCACGATCATTCCCAAGCCTGAACGCCGCGACGACGTGCGGGCGGCACTCATCCACGCGATCGGACGGACCCACGCCGAAGACGAGGGCTGTCTCCTGTATGCCCTGCACGAGTCAGAGGCGGGTTTCTGCATGATCGAGAAGTGGACATCCGCGGACGCGCTCACCGTGCACGGGACCGGTCCGGCGATCACCGAGCTCGGACCGACATTGAGCGACGCCCTGGCCAGCGCTCCGGACCTTCAGGTCTACCAGGCCGTTTCCGGCCGGCACCGAGGCCCAGGGCCGCCTGTAGGCCGGTTGGCTCGACAGCGCGGGTGGTCTCAGCTCCGGGACGATCGCGGGTTGGTGCTGATCACCCGGCGCTCGTGCGTGCCGATACCGATCGTGCGTCCGTCCTGTGCGGTGACCTCGACGGCGAAGCGGAGCTTCCGTCCATCGACGATCTCGTCCAGGCGGGCGCGTGCCGTGCATCGCGAGCCCTCGCCCGCCGCACCGACGTGCTTGACGCAGACCTCAAAGCCGACCGTGGCGCATCCGTCGCCGAGCAACGGGTACACGAGCATTACCGCGGTGCGCTCCATCATCGCGATCATCGCGTGCGTCGAGAGAACCGAGAACCCGAGCGTGCCGGCGACATCGGTCAGCAGCCACCCCGTGACCTCGAACTCATGAGAGGCCTCGATTCCGGTCTGTAGCTCGGCCACGACGCGAACGCTAGCGCGAGCGGGCGAGCGGGCGAGCGGGCGAGCGGGCGAGCGGGCGAGCGGGCAAGCGGGGCGAGCTGCGCGAGCGGGCGAGCGGGCGAGCGGGCGAGCGGGGCAAGCGGGGCAAGCGGGGCAAGCGGGTGTGAGATTTCGCCCACACGCGCGGGCCAAGCGATGCATGCACATGCATCAGATCCCAAATCGAATTCTCAGCTGTCGATTCGGGCGATCGCGCATGCCCCACATGCGTACTGACCCAAATCACCGCGACCCGAGAGCGGTTTGGGGAATTATGCAGGTGACTGAGAGCCGTGCTCCATGCGTCAGCACCTCGCAGGCGATCGCCGAGAGCTCCTTGGCACAGCGGGGCCAACGTCCTCACCCGCTCGCCACTGAAACGCGGCGGGGGGGTCCTGGGATTTCTGATATCGGGGCGCGCGGATTTGAACCGCGGACCTCACCGACCCGAACGGTGCGCGCTACCAGGCTGCGCCACGCCCCGATGTGACCAGTATCCCATAGCGACGCGCCCGCGAGGGCCGGCCGAGCGACGCGGAGCTTTTGGAGAGTTGTTTCGATAACTTCGTGGCGATCAGAGCGGAATCGGGCAAAAACCGGTGCTAGCGGACAGATTTTCGAGCCGCCAGGTTGAGACCATCCGTCCGGCACGGCATACTTGTGAGCATGTAGTGACCGGCAAAGGAGAAGAGGATCGATGGCCAATCACCTGACGCCCACTGAGCTTGCGCGCGAGTCCGGCTTGGAGCGTCGTGACGTGATCGTCAAATGCGTTGAATTGGGCGTCCCTATTTTCAACGGTCGGATCGACAAGACCCTGTTCCTCTCGAGCCTGCGCGAGCTTCCTGGATCACAGCAGCAACAACCGCAGCCGGCCGGGGCGTAGCCCAGCTAGTCCTGAGCCGACTGGCGCAGCAGAGTCGAGGTCGTCTGCTCGAGGATCTTCCGCCATGCGCGGGTTTTCTCGCGCTCGGCTTCGAAGTGCTTGACGACGGTGCGGACTCGGGTGGCCGAGATCTGAACCCCATGCCGAGCGCAGATCTGCTTGAAACGCGGATAGTCGTGGGCGAGCTTGACGGTCACCGATTGGAACCCGTGTCGCGCGATGTCCACGCGCGAGGTGTAGTTCATGACGCTCGTCTCGAACATCAGCTCGTCGTTCAGATCCGGCTCGATCAGGATGATGTCGACCCCGGGGTAGCGCTCCCCCCAATGCTCGGCGATCTCGTGCAGACGTTGATGGGCCAGCAGCTTGAACGCCTGGTAGCCGATCTGGGGGAAGCCGATGTCCGACACGCGTCGGGCGCGCGAGCCGGTGCTGGTCGGGATTCGCTTCTCGAAGTCGTTGATATACGGCACGAGCGGGTTGACCACGACGATGAACTTGGCGCCCGCCTCAACCGCGATGTCCAGGTTGGTGGTCGAGAGAATGCCTCCATCGACCAGCTCCCGATCCTTGACCTTCACCGGTCGGAACAACATTGGCACCGCGCTCGACGCGCTGACCGCCGTGGAGATCGGCACGTCGTTCCACTCCTCAGAACCGAGCACGATCCGCTCGCAGGTGTCGAGATCGGTGGCGGCGAGATACAACTCACGGGAGAGCAGCCGGAAGTCGTCGGTGCGGCCCGCGTCGGACAGGATCCTGCGCACGTAACGCTCGATGCCCTCCCCCGAATACAGGCCCGAGGGCAGCATCTCGGCGAGGCCGACGACAAGGTCGACCGCCGACACTTGGCCGAAGTCACGCACCAACGTGCGCAGCAACTGTGCGAGTCGGATCGGGATCTGCAATCCCTTGCTCACGAACTCGCCGTAGTTCGGCCGCAGCAGGGCGCCGACACGGGCGTCCGGGTACGGCGTGGGCAGCTGCTGGACGACGACCCGCATCATTTCCTCTGGCGTGATGCCGTTGGCGACCGCGGCGGCCACGAATGAGCCGGCGCTCGTCCCGACGTAGACGTCGAACTCGTTCACCGTCCGGTTCACCGACAGCAGATCGAGCGCCCGGAGAGCACCGATCTCGTACACGCCTCCGGTGAATCCTCCGCCGCCGAGCACCAGCGCGGACTTGGAGCGTGGCCCGCGTCGACGGCCAGCACCCTCGCGGGAGGTTGCGGCCGGGCGATCCGTCGCCGAAGCGTCGAGCTTCACAACCTTGCCCATGCTTGAGTTAATTGTACAGCGCCGTTCAGTCCACCACACCGAAGCTTTCGGGCCTGTGAACGGTTACCTACGATAGATGCGAGGCTTTCTTGCCACGTGCGCGTCGGTGACGGTGATGGTCGCGGGCACGGCCGGTGCAGCTTCGGCTCAGACGCCCAGCCCCGCGCAGCGCTCGTTGAGCCGCTCGCTGAGCAGCGGAATGCGGGCGGCCGGACGCTCCAGCGGAGCGTATGTGGTCGACCTGACCACGGGGCAGAGCCTGTTCTCCGCGGCCGCGGGGAGGGGTCGCCTACCGGCCTCGGTCGAGAAGCTCTACACGACCTCGACGGCGCTGCTGCGCTTCGGGCCCAACGCGACGCTCACCACCACGATCCTCGGCCGCGGAGTGCTCAGCAACGGCACCTGGAGCGGAACGCTCTACATCCGCGGCGGCGGCGATCCGACCTTCGGCTCGCAGGGCTTCGATCAGAGCCAGTACGGGGGCGGCGCGACGCTCCAGCGGCTGGTGTCAAATCTCCTGCGGGCGACGGGGATCAGGGCGCTGAAGGGAAACGTCGTCGGCGATGAGTCGAGGTTCGATTCACGCCGCGGCACTCCGGCGACCGATTATCAGCCCTCGGGTTTCATCGAGGGCGAGCTCAGCGCGGTCGCGTACGACCGCGGCTGGGCCACCCTCAACGGCAGCACGTTCGCCCCGCACCCAGCCCTCACCGCGGCGGCGAACTTGGTCAATGCGCTGCGCGACGCCGGGGTCAAGGTGCCCAAAGGCACCCATATCAGCGCGGGCATCACACCCGCCGGCGCCAGGGCACTGGCGGATGTCAACTCACCGAGGATGGCGACGCTGATTGCCCTCACGAACACGCCGTCGGACAACTTCTTCGCGGAGATGCTGCTGAAGGACATCGGCGCCCAATTCGGCACCGGAGGCACGACCGCGGCCGGCGCGGCGGTGGTCAGGGCTCAGCTCGCGCGCAGCTTCGGCATCCACCCGCGCCTCGACGACGGCTCCGGCCTGTCCTACGACGACCTGACCACCCCGATCCAGGTCGTGACGCTGCTCGCGCACATGGCCGGCAATGCCGACTTCACCAGTTCGCTCGCCGTGGCGGGCGAGACCGGCACCCTGGAAGGTGAGATGCAGGGGACGATCGCGCAGGGTCAGTGCCGCGGCAAGACGGGCACGCTGTCCGCGGTCTCCAATCTGGTCGGGTACTGCCAGGCGCGCGACGGGCACACGCTCGCGTTCGCCTTCCTGATGAACTCGATCAATCCCGACGCCGCGCATCCGATCCAGGACCGGATGGCGGTCGCGCTGGCCAACTACGACGGCTAAGGACTGCCGCGTAATAGCTGCTTTCTGGGGTTCTCCTGCGCTTTCCGTGGGTGGGTGAGGGGTTGGGCTTGGGTTGGGAGTGGGGTAGCGCGGTCGGTCATCGGCGGTCAGGTGGCGGGAGTGGCGTCGGGCGGCGAGAGTGGCGTCGCGGTTCCGGGGCACGGGCCCGTTCCGGCACGGAATGCTGTCCTCAGAGTCAGATTTCGGACAGATTCGGCTGCATAACGACCCACTCGAGGGCCCAAAAAGATCGATGTGGACGTTTCACAGCTGGGGGCTGGGGAACGACCCAAACGCCGGAAACGGGCCCTCGTTTGGGACGTTCCCCAGGTGTCTTGCGGTCCTGACGATTTCCGGGTGTCCGCCACCCCTCGCAGCGCGCGGAGAACCTGGTGAATGCCGCTCGGCCAGCACGTCGAGGCGACCGCCAGCCCTGTCTAGCCGATCCAGCCTCGCTGGAACCATGAGAGCCACACCGGACGCCCCCTCTTGCCCGGAGGTCGGGCGCTTCAGCGCCCCGACATCCTGGCCAACCAGCGCGGCGGGCGGCGGCTGTCAAGTAGCGCCAACCACTCCCCACAACACCGCACCGCCCCGCGAACACGGCAGCCGCCCGACGCCACTTGACCGCCGACGACCGACCGCGCTACCCCACCACGATCCCTCTCCTGCCGCCGACGCTACGTGACCGCCGACCACCGACCGCGCTACCCCCCACGATCCCTCTCCTGCCGCCGACCTCGTGACCGCCGACCACCCGACCGCGCTACCCGCTCACGGACCCTCACCCACCACGGAAACAGCAGGAGAGCCCTTCTTGGGGGCACCTAACCTTTGAGCAGCTGGCGCAGCCCGGCCTCGTCGATCACGTTGACTCCGAGTCGCTCAGCCTGAGCGAGCTTGGAACCGGGACTAGCGCCGGCGAGTACGTAGTCGGTCTTGCGCGACACCGACCCGGTGACCTTCCCACCGGCGGCGACGATCCGCTCGGTGGCCTGCTCGCGGGTCAGTTCCGGCAGCGTGCCGGTGAGGACGAACGTCCGGTTGGCCAGCGGGCCCTCACCCGGCGGGGGGCCTTCCTGGGCGAACGCCAGTCCACACGCGCGGAGATCCTCGATGAGTGCCCCCATCCGTTCGTCGTGCAGTTGAGCGTGGATCGTTCGCGCCATCTTCGGCCCGACACCGGGCGTCTGCTCGATCTCCTCCGGCGTGGCCTGCAATAGCGCGTCGATCGTCCGGAAGTGCTGCGCGAGGTTGCGGCCGGTGACGTACCCGACCTCCTCGATGCCCAGGGCGTACAACACGCGTCCGAACGGCTGGCGCTCTGAGTCCTTAACCGCCGCGACGAGCTTGTCCGCCGAGACGCGCCCGAACCCCATCTGCTCGGCGATCTGGTCGGCGTCCAGGCGGTAGAAATCGGCCGCCGTGGTGACCCAACCGAGCTCCATGAACAGGCTGACCTGCTTTTCCCCGAGCCCGTCGATGTCCATCGCGCCGACGAAGTGCTTGAGCAACTGCCAGCGGCGGCCGGGGCAGTCACGGTTGGGGCACCTGGTGAACACGGACTCCTCTGGCTTGACGGTCGGCGTGTTGCACACCGGACAGCGCGCGGGCGGGCGCGGCGGCGAGGGCCGGCCGTCGCGCTCGGCGACGTGCGGGGCGGGCGAGAGAACCTGCGGGATCACGTCCCCGGCTCGCAGGACGATCACGTCCTCCCCGACGCGAATGTCCTTGCGGGCGAGGTCCTCTTCGTTGTGCAGCGTCGCAAGCTTGATCGTGACCCCGCCGACCCGCACGGGCTCGAGCATCGCGTATGGGTGCAGGTCGCCAAATTTGCCCGGGTTCCACCCGATCTGCTGCAGGCGCGTGACAGCGGTCGTCGGCGGGAACTTCCACGCGATGGCCCACCGCGGCTCGCGCCCCACGGTGCCCAGCCGGCGTTGCAGTTCGACCTGATTGACCTTGACCACCACGCCGTCGATCTCGAAGTCCAACGAGCCGCGCCGCTGCTCCCACGAGCGGCACTGGGCGACCACGTCATCCTCGGTGCGGAGCTTCTTGACATCAGGATGAACGGGAAAGCGGTTGGCGCGCAGCCACTCCAACGCGTCCCAGTGCGCGTCGAACGAGATGCCGTCGGTCGCGCCGATCGCGTAGCACCAGAGCGACAAGGGCCGTTCGGCCACGAGCTTCGGATCGAGCTGCCGGATCGTCCCCGCAGCGGAGTTGCGCGGGTTCATGAAGGTCGAGAGCCCGGCTTGGGCCCGACGCTCGTTGAGCGCCGCGAAGTCCGGGAGCGACATGTAAATCTCGCCGCGCACTTCGAGCAGCGCCGGTGGGTGCTCGACGTCGATCCGCAACGGGATGGCGGGAATCGTGCGGAGGTTATGCGTCACGTCCTCGCCGACCTCGCCGTTGCCGCGCGTGGCGCCCCGCTCGAACACCCCGTCGCGATACAGCAGGGAGATCGCCAGGCCGTCGATCTTCGGCTCGGCCACGAATTCAAACTCCGGGTCGGCGATCCCCTCGCGCGCCAGGTGATTGCGCATCCGCTGAATCCACGCGCGCAGCTCCTCCGCCGAGCGTGCGTTGGCCAGCGAGAGCATCGCCTGCGGGTGCGTCACCTTGACCAGGTCGCTGACCGGCTCGCCGCCCACCCGCTGGGTGGGCGATTCGGGGGTGACCAGCTCAGGATGCGCCGCCTCGATGGCCCTCAGCTCGTCGAGCAGCGCGTCGTAGGCGTCGTCGCCGACCTCGGGGTCATCGAGGACGTAGTAGCGGTAGCCGTGGTACTCCAGCAGGCGACGCAGCTCAGCGGCACGCTCCTGGGGGAGCTCGGCGCGATCCCCTTCCGCCGCGCTCATGGATCGATGACCTCCTCCGCTGCCGGCGCGATCAGCCGCGCGAGGTCGTAGCGCTGCAACGCGTCCATGCCGTCCCGGTCGGTGAGATCGAAGTGGATCGGGGTGACCGCGATCTTGCCCTGGGCCACGGCGGCCAGGTCGGTTCCGGTCTCGTCGCGCTCATAGCTGGCATCGCCGTAGATCCGGTACAGGCGACGGCCGCCGGCCGCCTCGTCGACCAGCGAGAGCTCATCACGGTAGACGCGCTTGCCGAGCCGTGCGACCTCGACGCCGTCCGGATGCGAGCCGGGGACGTTGATGTTCAGCAGCGTCCCCGGCGGCAGCGGCACGCTTTCCAGCTCGGCGACCAGCCGGGCGGTGAAGGAAGCCGCGACGGTGAAGTCAAACCCCGAGCCGACGCGGAAGTCGAGCTCGCGGGCATTCGACTGCTGCGAGACGGCAATCCCCGGCAGCCCGAGCACAATCGCCTCCAGTGCCGCGGCGACCGTCCCTGAGTAGGTGATGTCGTCGCCCAGGTTGGAGCCGTGATTGATGCCGGCGACCACGAGCTCCGCCTCGAACCCTTCGACCAGCCCGAGCCTGGCCAGCCGCACGCAGTCGACCGGAGTCCCGTCGGTCGCGTAGCCGACGGTGCCATCGTCGAAGTCGACCTCCTGTACCCACAGCGGACGGCGAGTGGTGATCGAGCGGGCCATCGCCGAGCGATTCCCGTCCGGGGCGATGACCGCCAGCTCGATCGCGGACACCTGCGCCAGCGCGCGGCGCAGCGCCTGTAGGCCGGCTGCCTCGATCCCGTCATCGTTGGTCAGCAGTACTCGCATCCTCTAGATGCTATGCCGCCCTCAGGCGGTGCTGCGACCGGGCGACCCCGATCGGCTCGCCACGGCTGAGCTGGGCGGACGAAACTCCCGATCGGTGGCCTCCCGCGCCTCCAGCACCCGCTCATCCCCGTAGCCGGCACCGACGAGGTACAGGCCGTGCGGCGGGGCCGTCGGTCCCGCCTCGGGACGTGGACGCCCCTCGAGCAGCTCGATGAAGCCCTCGAGCGGGCGCTTACCGCTCGCCACGTGGAGCATCGTCCCCACCAGCACCCGGTTCATGTGGCGCATGAACGCGTCGGCCTCGATCCAGAACTCCAGCGCGTCGGCGCGGGGGCGCCGCCAGAAGGCCGCCAGCACGTCGCGGGAGAAGCGCACATGGTTCGTCTCACCCGGCGTGAAGGCGGTGAAGTCGTGCGTTCCCACCACGGCGGCCGCGCAGGCGTCGAGCAAGCGGCGATCGAGCCGGTGGGGCCAGTGCAGCGCTCGGTGGCGCTCGTGCGCGCTGCGTGTGGGGCGCGTCAGCAGCCGGTAGCAGTACGCCCGACTGGTGGCGTCGCGACGCGCGTCGAACCCGGGCTGGGCGACCGCGCAGTCCAGCGCCGCGATGTCGTAGGGCAGGAGCGCGTTGAGACTCTTCGCCCGGACGGGCTCCCCAGCGTAGCTCGCCACCTGACCCCACGCGTGTACGCCGGCGTCGGTTCGCCCGGCCACGGTGAGGCTGACGGGCTCGCGCCGCAGAACCACCCCGAGCGCCCGCTCAACTTCGGCCTGGACGGTGCGGTGCCCGCTCTGGCGGGCCCAGCCGGCGAACTCGGTTCCGTCGTACTCAAGCAGCAGCCGTGAGACCATCGAGCCGCTCGCGCATCAGAGCAAGCGCGTGCCGAGTGCGAACCCGCAGCTGAGGCGACACGACGGAGCGACCTAGACCAGCTCGAGTAACACCATCTCGGTCGAGTCAGACCGACGCGGGCCGAGCTTGAGAATCCTCGTGTACCCGCCGTGACGCTCGGTGTAGCGCGGGGCGATCTCCTCGAACAGCTTGTACACCACGAACTTGTCCTGCCCGAGCGCCGAGAGGGCTTGGCGACGCGCGTGCAGATCACCGCGCTTGGCCAGCGTGATCAGCTTCTCCACCTCGGGCTTGACCGCCTTGGCTTTCGCCTCGGTGGTCTGGATCCGCTCGTGGTCGATCACTTCCTTGGACAGATTCATCAGCAGCGCCTTGCGGTGTGAGGAGCTGCGGCTGAGCTGATATCGCTGACGCTTGTGGCGCATGACCGGTGGGACTCTAGTCGTTCCGGAGCCCGAGGCCCCGCGCGTGCAGAGTCTCGATGACCTCGTCGATCGACTTCTTGCCGAAGTTCGGAATCGCGTTGAGCTCGCCTTCGGTCTTCGACACGAGGTCGCCAACCGTCTGGATGCCGGCGCGCTTGAGGCAGTTGTAGGACCGCACTCCGAGCTCCAGCTCCTCGATCAGGATGTCGTCCATCGCGTTCGGTGGGCGCGACGGTGCGCCGACCTGACCGCCACCGACGAGCCCCGGCTCCAGCGTGCCCGGAGCGCCCGCCTCGCGCAGCTCCACGACGCGATCAGCGTCGGTGAAGATGGCGAGCTGGGAGATCAGGATCTCGGCCGCCTCGCGCAGCGCCGCGTGCGGATCGATGGAGCCGTCGGTCTCGATATCGAGCGTCAGCTTGTCGAAGTCGGTCTTCTGACCGACACGGGCCTGCTCGACGTTGTACGCCACGCGGCGCACCGGTGAGAAGATCGAGTCGATCGGAATCACGCCGATCGGCTGATCAGGGGACTTGTTCTCCTCGGCCGGCCGGTAGCCGCGGCCCCGTCCAATCGTCAGATAGACCTCGAGCTTGGTCTTCTTCTCCAGCGTCGCGATGTGAGCGTCCGGGTTGAGGATCTCGACGCCGGAGGGGAGGTCGATGTCCTTGGCGGTGATGTCGCCTGGACCGGTGACCACCAGTGGAGCCTCGATCTCAGTCGCGTCGCTGTGCATACGGCACACGACGCCCTTGAGGTTCAGGACGATGTCGGTGACGTCCTCTTTGACGCCCCGAATGGTGGAGAACTCGTGAGCGACGCCCTCGATCCGGACGCTCGTCACCGCAGCCCCGGCGAGCGAAGACAGCAGCACGCGCCTGAGCGAGTTGCCGAAGGTGTAGCCGAACCCACGATCGAGTGGCTCGATGGTGAACGAGCCACGGGTGTCATCAGACGACTCGCTGGAGATTCGGGGGACTTGGAAGTCAAGCATCGGGGTCCTAACGTCGTGGGTTCCTGGTCGCTTAGGCGACGGTCAACGCCGCGCGATGCCATGAGGCCCGCGCGACCAAAGCTCTTACTACTTCGAGTACAGCTCGACGATCAGCTGTTCCTGCACGGGCGCGGCGATCTCACGCCGCTCCGGCTTGCGCAGCACCTTCGCCGTCAGCGAGTCGTGGTCGGCCTGCAGCCACGCCGGCACCTGGCCGGTGAGCTCGGTCGCGTCGCGGATCACCTGCCCCGCAGTCGAGCGGGGGTGAATGGCGATCACGTCGTTGTCCCGCATCTGATAGCTGGGGATGTTCACGCGACGCCCGTTGACCGTCCAGTGTCCATGCAGGACCAGCTGGCGCGCCTGCCGGCGCGAAGCCGCAAAGCCCAGCCTCACCAGCACGTTGTCAAAGCGGCATTCGAGCATCCGCAACAGGTTCTCGCCCGTGATGCCACCCTGGCGCGAAGCCTTGTCGTAATAGATCCGGAACTGCTTCTCGAGCACTCCGTAGTAGCGCTTGGCCTTCTGCTTCTCGCGCAGCTGCACGCGGTACTCGCTCTGCTTCTGACGGCCACGGCCGTGATCGCCGGGTGGATAGCCACGGCGCTCGACGCCGCACTTGTCGGTCAGGCAGCGCTCGCCCTTAAGGAACAGCTTCTGTCCCTCGCGACGGCACTGCTTGCACTGTGGGCCGGTGTCGCGAGCCATCTAGACGCGCCTCCGCTTGCGGGGCCGACATCCGTTGTGCGCCTGGGGGGTGACGTCCTTGACGCCGGTGACCTCCAGACCAGCCGCCTGCAGCGACCGGATCGCGGTCTCGCGACCCGAGCCGGGACCCTTGACGAACACTTCGACCTTCTGCAACCCGTGCTCGATCCCTTTGCGGGCGGCGGCGTCCGCGGTCACCTGGGCGGCGAACGGCGTCGACTTGCGCGAGCCCTTGAAGCCCGCACCCCCGGCCGACTCCCACGCGATCACGTTGCCCTCGCGGTCGGTCAGCGAAACGATCGTGTTGTTGAACGAAGTCTTGATGTGTGCCTGACCGATCGGGATGTTCTTGCGTACGCGCCGGCGCCCGCGCTGAGGCCGCTTGGGAGCTGGACTCACTTCTTGGCCGCCTTCTTCTTACCGGCGACCTGCATCCGCTTCGGACCCTTACGGGTGCGGGCGTTGGTCTTGGTGTTCTGACCGTGCACCGGCAGGCCGCGCCGGTGGCGCATGCCGCGGTAGCAGCCGATCTCCTGCAGGCGCTTGATGTTCTGCGAGCGCTCGCGGCGCAGGTCACCCTCGACCGTGAGATCGTTGTCGATCAGCTCGCGGAGCTTCACGACCTCCTCCTCGGTGAGGTCGCGCACCTTGCGATCGGGCTCGATGCCCACCTTGGCGAGCAGCTCATTCGAACGCGAGCGTCCGATCCCGTAGATATATGTGAGGCCGATCTCGACTCGCTTGTTGAGCGGAATATTGATCCCCGAGATGCGCGCCATTTAGCCCTGCCGCTGCTTATGCCGTGGATTCGAGCAGATCACAAGCACCCGCCCTTGCCGGCGGACAATCTTGCACTTCTCGCACATCGGCTTGACCGACGGTCGTACCTTCACGCTTGCTTCGCTTTCGTCCTGAGTGATTTGTAGATTCCTCCGGCCCGGCTCTGGCGACCGGTACGGTCGCCGCTACCAAGCGAAGGAGCGGGTGCAGCACAAAAATATGCGCTGCAGGCGCACCCGAAGGATGCTAGCAGGCAAATCGTCCAGGGGGCGCGGCGAATCGCCCAGAGGGCGATTCGCTTGGGGGGATCGCCTTGGGGCAATCCCCGGGGTCAACCGACCTTCGGGCCGGGGCGCGGCGAATCGCCCAGAGGGCGAATCGCTTGGGGGCAATCCCCGGGGTCAACCGACCTTCGGGGGGCCGTTTGCCCGGCGATCGGCTATGCGACCGCGCGCGCGCCGTTGGCCTCGTGCCACGGAGTGAGGATGCGGGGGCCTTCGGCGGTGATGGCAATCGTGAACTCGAAGTGCGCGGCCAGCGAGCCATCCTGGGAGTAGATCGACCAGTGATCCTCGCCCACCCGCACCGCGTGTCGTCCGGCGGTGACCATCGGCTCGACGGCCAGCACCATCCCTGCCTCCAGCGGGACACCGGTGCCCGGGCTGCCGTAGTTGGGAATCTGCGGTTCCTCGTGCATCGATCGCCCGACTCCGTGGCCGACGAGCGACCGCACGATCGACAACCCAGCGGCCTCGACGTGTTCCTGGACCGCGTGTGACACATCGCCGAGGCGATTCCCGGCTTGGCATTGCGCCACCGCCAGGTGGAGCGACTCCTCGGTCGTGCTCAGCAGCTTCTGGGCCACCGGCGTGATCGCCCCGACCGGAAAAGTACGCGCCGCGTCGGCCACCCAGCCATCGAGCACGACACCGACATCTACGGACAGGATGTCGCCGCGGGCCAGCTTGTACGGGCCGGGGATCCCGTGGACGATCATCGAGTTGGGCGACGTGCAGATTGAGCCGGGAAACCCCCGATAGCCCTTGAAGGCCGGCTCGGCTCCCTGAGAGCGGATGAACTTCTCCGCCGCCTCGTCCAGCTCATGCGTGCTCGCGCCGGGTCTCACCTTGCCGGCGAGTAGGTTCATCGTCTTCACGAGCACGGCGCCGGCAGCCGCCATCCGCTCGATTTCCTCAGGGCTCTTCTTGATGATCACTGGTACGCGTAGCCGTCCGGTTAGACGTTTTCCTCTAGGCGAAGCGTCGCGATCATCGCACGGATGTGATCATGCACCTCGGTGGGCTGGCGGGTGCCGTCGACGCGCCGCATCAGGCCCTGCTCGTCGTAATACTCGACCAGAGGTTCGGTCTGGTCGTGATAGACGCGCAGCCGGTTGCGAATGACGTCTGGCTTGTCATCGTCGCGCTGGATCAGACGCGAACCGTCCTGATCGCAGATCCCCTCATTCTTGGGCGGATCGAACTCGACGTGGTAGTTGTGCCCCGACTTCACGCACATGCGTCGACCGGACAGTCTGCGCACCAGCTCCTCGTCGGGGACGTCGATCAGCAGCGCTGCGGTCACGCGACGGCCCAGCTCGGACAACTGCTTGTCGAGCGCCTTGGCTTGCTCGATCGTGCGCGGGAAGCCATCGAGGATGAACCCGTCCTGAGCGTCGCTCTCCTGCAGGCGCTCAGCGGCCATCGCGACGATCAGGTCATCCGGGACCAGTTCGCCGGCGTCCATGAACTCGCGCGCCTTACCTCCCAGCTCAGTACCTGCCTTGACGTTGGCCCGGAGCATGTCGCCGGTCGAGATGAACGGCAGCTGAAAGTCAGTCTGCAAGCGGTCGGCTTGCGTTCCCTTGCCCGCGCCAGGCGGACCGAACAGGATCAGGTTGAGCTCGGCCACGAACGTGCACTCTAGCGACTCAGGTGAATCGCCCTGAGGGCGATTCACTGGCAATCGCCCAGGGGGCGATTGCCCGGGCGTGGCATTGCCCGAGGCTGTCCCTATTTTAAGAAGCCCTCGTAATTGCGCATCATCAGCTGCGCCTCGAGCTGCTTCATCGTGTCGAGCGCCACACCGATCACGATCAGGATCGAGGTGCCGCCGAAGAAGAAGTTCGCGCTTGTCTGGTTGATGAGAATCGTCGGCAGCGCGGCCACGGCGGCCAGGAACAGGGCGCCCGGGAACGTGAGCCGCGCGAGGATGCGGTCGAGGAACTCGGCCGTGGGCCTGCCGGGTCGGACCCCGGGAATGAAGCCCCCGTACTTCTTCAGGTTCTCGGCCTGGTCGACCGGGTTGAAGGTGACCGCGGTATAGAAGTAGGTGAACAGGATGATGAAGATGCTCTCGCCCAACACGTAATGCCAGCTCTGCGGGCTGAAGAAACTCGCCAGATGGGTGGCAAAGTTGTTGCGGTTCTGGCCGACCAGTGACCCGATCGTCGGCGGGATCGCCATCACACTCGCCGCGAAGATCACCGGGATGACGCCCGCCATGTTGACTCGCAGCGGCAGGTAGGTCTGGCCGCCCTGGGTCATACGGCGACCAATCACGCGCTTGGCGTACTGAATCGGGATCCGGCGCTGGCCCTCCTGGACGAACACGATCGCGGCGACGACGCCGAGGACGATGAACGGCATGATCACCTTGAACACCTGGTCGGGGTTGTTCCACCACGACGACACCCCGCTGGGGATCCGCGAGACGATGCTGGCGAAGATCAGCAATGAGATCCCGTTCCCGATTCCGCGCTGGGTGATCAGCTCCCCCATCCACATCAGCAGGACGCATCCCGCGGTGAGCGAGATCACGATCAGGAAGACCTTGAGCAAGGTGAAGTTGGTGATCAGCGTCGTGCCGGCCTGCTGTTCGAAGCTGCGAAACAGGAACACGTAGCCGATCGACTGGGCGAAGGCGAGCCCGACCGTCAGGTAGCGCGTGTACTGGGTGATCCGCGCTTGCCCCACCTCGCCCTCTTTCTGAAGCTTCTCCAGCGACGGCACGACCACGGTCAACAACTGCAGGATGATCGAGGCGGTGATGTACGGCATGATCCCGAGCGCGAAGATCGCGATTCGGCCCAGCCCACCGCCCGAGAACAGGTTCAGCAGGCCGAGGATGCTGTTGCCGCCGAAGTTCTTCTGGATCTCATTGACTGCCGCTGAGTTGATCCCCGGCGCGGGAATGTGGGTGCCGAGCCGGTAGAGCGCGAGGATCAGCGCGGTGAACAGAACCTTGTTGCGGATCTCTCTGACCCTGAAGGCTCCGAGGATCGTCGCGATCACGCCGGCGCTCGCCTCAGCTCTCGATCAACTGACAGCTGCCGCCGGCCGCTTCGATCTGCTTGCGGGCCGCGGCGCTGAAACCGTGCGCGTGCACGGTCAATCCCTTGGTCAGCTCGCCCTTGGCGAGCACCTTGACCGGTACGCCCTTGCGCGTGGCCAGTCCCCGGGCGTTCAGCGTCTCCAGGGTGACCGCCTCGCCCGCTGTGAAGCGCGCCTCGAGGTCGAGCAGATTGACGGGCTGCGTGTGCGTGCGAAACGGCTCGAACGGCATCGACTTCTTCATGTTGGGACCGCGCAGCTTGCGCATCCGCATGTGGATCGGGTTCTGGCCGCCCTCGAACCGAGCCCGGTCCTTGGCGCCCGAGCGAGAGCCGTAACCCTTTTGCCCACGGCCCGACGTCTTCCCGGTGCCCGAGCCCTCGCCGCGCCCGATCCGCTTGCGCGGCCGGCGCGAGCCCGGCGCGGGATGCAGGTTGTGCAGCCCGATCCGCTCCTGGCCAGGGTTCGGCGCCTGTTCGTACGGAGGGCTCACGCGGGCTCCGAGACCTCGACCAGGTGGCGCACCTTGTGGATCATGCCCCGGACCTGGGGGGAATCCGCATGCTCAACCGTCTGCCCGATTCGGCGCAGGCCCAGTGACCGCAGAGTGTCGAGCTGGCGCTTGTCGCAGCCGTTGCGCGACTTACGTTGCGTGACGCGCAGCGTGCTCATGCGGTCTCGCTCGTCGCCGGCACCGGGCCGTCGTCGGTGGTCTGCAGCGGGCCCTCACCAGCGGCCTGGAGCGAGCCCTCGGCGGAGCCATCGCGGTCCTCGGTGGTCAGGCCCAGCACCTGATTGATCGACAGACCCCTGAGCTCGGCGACCTCATCCGGCGTGCGCAGGGATTCGAGGCCCGCCATCGTCGCCTTGACCAGGTTGATCGGATTCTGCGAGCCGAGGCTCTTGGACAGGATGTCGTGAATGCCCGCGAGTTCCAGCACCGCGCGCACGCCGCCACCGGCGATCACGCCCGTGCCGGGAGCCGCCGGCTTCAGGAACACGCGGCCGGCACCGAACACGCCGGTCGTCTGGTGGGTGATCGTGGAGCCGTGCTTGGGCACCCGATAGAGGTTCTTCTTGGCGCGCTCGACGCCCTTCTGGATCGCCACCGGAACCTCGTTCGCCTTGCCGTAGCCGATGCCGACCACGTCGCGCTCGTCACCGACCACCACGAGCGCGGTGAACGAGAAGCGCCGGCCGCCCTTGACGACCTTCGCCACGCGATTGATCTCCACCACGCGTTCCTGCAGGTCGAGGCCGGCAGCTGAAGTTGAGCGGTCTCGGGCCATCAGTTGGTCAGGGTAGCGGCTCTGGTCATGTCAAAAAGCCAATCCGCCCTCGCGGGCACCTTCGGCGAGCGCCTGAACGCGCCCGTGATATTGATATCCGCCGCGATCGAACACGGCCACGTCCACACCGGCGGACTTGGCGCGCTCGGCCAGCAGCGCTCCGACGCGACGCGCCTGATCGCCGGGCCGCAACGCCCGCAGCTCCGGTTCTGTCCAGTTCACCGCGGCGATCGTGCGCCCGGCATCGTCGTCGATCAGCTGCGCGGAGATCCCGCGGTTGGAGCGAAAGACCGAGATGCGGGGGCGCTCGGCGCTGCCGCGCACCTTGGCCCGCACGCGGCGACGGCGCTTGAGCCGGCGCTGGGGCTTGGTCAGCACGGTCATGCCCGCTTCCCGACCTTCCGGGGCACGTACTCGCCCTCATAGCGGATCCCCTTGCCCTTGTAGGGCTCAGGCTTGCGTTGCTTGCGGATGTTCGCCGCCACCTCGCCGACCTGCTGCTTGGAGGCCCCCCTGACGATGATCCGGGTCGGCTGAGGCACCTCGAACTCGATCCCATCCGGCGCCTTGATCGGCACCGGGTGCGAGTAGCCCAGCGCCAGCTCCAGATCGCGTCCACGCAACTGGGCCCGGTAGCCGACCCCCTGGATCTCGAGCCGCTTCTCGAACCCATCGGTCACGCCCTGGACCATGTTGGCCACCAGCGTCCGCGTCAGGCCGTGCAGCGCGCGATGCTCGCCGCGGTCCGTCGGTCGCGTGACGATCAGCTCCTCGCCCGAACGCTCGACCGCGATGTCGCGGTGAATGCGTTCCGAGAGCTCGCCCTTGGGACCGTTGACGGTCACGAGCTCAGGCTCGATGGCGATCGTCACCCCGGCCGGGACGGGGATTGGTTGTCTTCCGATTCGGGACATCGCTCTACAGAGTTACCAGACGTTGGCCACGACCTCGCCACCGACGCCCTGCTGGCGGGCTTCGTGACCGGTCATGACCCCCTTGGAGGTCGAGATGATCGCGGTACCCATGCCACCCTGGATGCGGGGGATGTGGGAGTGATCGACATAGGTGCGCTGGCCGGGCCGGGAAACGCGTTTCATGCCCGAGATCACCGGCCGGCGCTCGTTGGTGTACTTGAGCGTGACCGTGATCTGCTCCCCGGGCCGGCCGGGAACGGGAGGATCGATCTGGTACGCCTCGATGTACCCCTGCTCCTTGAGGATCCGGGCCAGCTCGCGCTTGAGCTTCGACGACGGGATCCGGACGTCATGATGCTGCGCCTTGGCGCCGTTGCGCAGACGGGTGAGGAAGTCCGATATGGGGTCAGTCATCGTCATGGCGTCACCGTCACCAACTCGACTTCGTCATGCCGGGTACGTAGCCGTTATGCGCCAGCTCGCGCAGGCAGATCCGGCACACGCCGAACTTGCGGTACACCGACCGCGCGCGGCCGCAGCGACGGCAACGGCTGTAGCCCCGTGTCTTGTACTTGGGTGTCCGCTGCTGGCGAACACGCTGTGAAGTCTTGGCCATGTGCTCCTTCTAATTCCTGGTCGCGGCCGCTTGCGGGCGGCCCTCTTTCGCGAACGGCATCCCGAACGCCTCGAGCAGGGCGAACGACTCCACGTCGCTCGCGGCGGTCGTGGTGATTGTGATGTCGAGCCCGCGCACCTGATCAACCTCGTCGTAGTCGACCTCGGGGAAGATGATCTGCTCGCGCACGCCCATCGAGTAGTTGCCGCGGCCGTCAAAGGCCCGGGGGTTCAGGCCGCGGAAGTCGCGGATCCGGGGGATCGCGACCGACATCAGCCGATCGAGAAACTCGTAGGAGCGTTCGCCCCGCAGGGTGACCGCGAGCCCGACGGGCATGCCCTCACGTACCTTGAACTGGGCGATCGACTTGCGCGCCCGGCGCACGTTCGGCTTCTGACCGGTGATCGTCGCGAGCTGCCCGCTGGCCGCGTCGAGCAGCTTGGAGTCCTGCTTGGCGTCGCCGACGCCCATATTCACGGTCACCTTCTGGAGCCGTGGCGCCTGCATCGGCGTCGAGTATCCGAAGCGCTCCACCAGCGCGGGGCGGATCTCCTCGATATATCGGGTCTTCAGTCGTGCGGTGGGCATCAGTCGATCCTAGTCCCGCTGCGCTTGGCGACGCGGTAGCGCTTGCCGTCCTGGATCTCGATCCCGACCCGGGTCGGCTTGCCGTCCTTCGGGGTCGGCCAGCATCACGTTGGAGACGTGGATACCGGCTTCCTTCTCGATCACGCCACCCACCTGCTGCGAGCCGGCCACCGGACGCTGGTGGCGCTTGACGATGTTGAGCCCTTCGACGTAGACACGCTGGCGCTTGGGCTCGACCCGCAGCACCTTGCCGCGCTTGCCCCGATCCTTGCCGCCGATCACGATCACGTCGTCGTCGGTCTTGATCCGTGCGGGCATGACCTACAACACCTCCGGTGCGAGCGAGACGATCTTCATGAAGTTACGCTCGCGCAGCTCGCGGGCCACCGGACCGAAGATACGCGTCCCGCGGGGATTGTTCTGCGCGTCGATCAGCACGGCGGCGTTCTCGTCGAAGCCGATGTAGGTTCCGTCGTCGCGTCCGTACGACTTCTTGGTGCGCACCACCACGGCGGTGACCACTTCGCCCTTCTTGACCGAGCCCTGTGGGCTGGCCTGCTTGACGGTGGCGACGATCACATCGCCGACGCCGGCATAGCGGCGGCGGGACCCTCCGCGTACGCGAATGACGAGGATCTCGCGCGCGCCGGTGTTGTCGGCGACGCGCATTCTGGTCTCGTTCTGGATCACGGAGTGGCTCCGGGAGACGTCGTGGTGAGGTGTCGCGCCGCAATTGGCGCGGGAGTGCGCAGCCGGATCACTTTGCCCTCTCGATGATCTCGATCAGGCGCCAGCGCTTGGTCCGCGAGAGCGGACGGGCTTCGCGCACGATCACGGTGTCGCCGATGTGCGCATCGTTGCTCTCATCGTGTGCGTGCAGCGTCCGTGAGGTGCGCACGATCTTGTCGTAGCGGCGATGGCGGCGCGCCGTGTCGATCCGCACGGTGATCGTCTTGTCGGCGCGGTCGGAGACGACCACGCCCTGGCGGACCTTCTGTACGCCGGCCGGGTGCTCGCGCGGCGCCGTCGGCTCGGACGAGCCCGCGCGAGCGCGCGCCTTGGTCCGCGTGCGCACCCGTACGCCGCGCCGGACCTCCGCCTTGGCGCGACGCTCGGAGACACGCTCCTCATGACGTTCTTCGGCCGTGCGAGCCGGACGCGGCTTGCCCTTGGCGGCTTTGGCCGCCCGGCCGCGGCGCCGGCGCTCCTTGGGCTCGAGCACCTCCTGGGACCGCGGGGCGCCTCCCGACGCCGGTCCGGCGCCGGCGGGCTGATCCTCGGCCGCCGCGACCGGAGTCGCCGGTTCGGTGTTCTCTGGTGTCTGTTCTTCAGCCATTTCCTAAGCCTGTTCAGTATCGGCGTTGATTTCCCGCTCGTGCAGGATCGTCAGAACCCGAGCCACCTCGCGCTTGGCCAGGTTGAGACGAGAGGTGTTATCCAGCTCGCCCGTCGCGTGCTGAAAGCGCAGCCCGAACAGCTCGCGGCGAGCAGTTCGAATGTGCTCCTGCAGCTCTATGTCGCTCATGTCGCGCAGCTCAGCTGGTGTCATCTACGTGTCCTCTCGCATCACGAACTTGGTGCGCACGGGAAGCTTGTGACCGGCCAGCCGCATGGCTTCCCGGGCCAGGGGCTCGGGTACGCCCGCCAGCTCGAACATGACCCGCCCGGGCTTGACGACCGCGACCCATCCCTCGGGCGACCCCTTGCCTGACCCCATCCGCGTTTCGGCCGGCTTCTTGGTAAACGGCTTGTCGGGATACACGTTGATCCACACCTTGCCGCCGCGCTTGATCTTGCGGGTCATCGCGATACGCGCAGCTTCGATCTGCCGGTTGGTCAGCCAACCGGCGTCGAGCGCCTTCAAGCCGTACTCGCCGAACTGCACGCTCACCTGCCCGCGCGAGAGCCCGGCCCGTCGGCCACGATGTTGCTTGCGGAACTTGACCCGTTTCGGGGACAGCATCAGCGCGCACTGCCTCCGCCAGCTCCGCCACCGTTGCCGGGCCGCGGGCCTCGCCCGCCGGCTCCGCCGCCACGACCTCCGCCTGGCCCACCGCTGCCACCGGCACCGCCACGGGACCCACCAGGTCCACCACCACGTCCGCCGGGTCCGCCGCCACGGCCACCCGCACCGCCGGGTCCGCCACCACGGCCACCGGCACCGCCCGGTCCACCGCCACGGCCACCCGCGCCGCCGGGTCCGCCACCGCGGCCACCGGCACCGCCGGGTCCGCCACCACGTCCGCCCGGTCCGCCGCCACGGCCACCGGCACCGCCGGGACCACCGGCTCCTCCGCCACGTCCGCCCGGTCCGCCGCCACGGCCACCCGCGCCGCCGGGACCACCGGCTCCTCCGCCACGGCCCCGGCCGTCACGACCGCCGGACCGCCCGTCGCGCCCCCCGCGCTCGGGCGCCTGCGTCGCGGGCTCGTCCATGCTCGTGAGGTCGGCGCCTGTGTAACCCTCGGGCATGATCTCGCCCTTGTTGATCCAGCACTTCACGCCGATCCGGCCAAACGTCGTGCGCGCCTCGTGGAATCCGTAGTCGATGTCCGCCCGGAGCGTATGGAGCGGGACGCGGCCGTCGGAGTAGCCCTCGGTGCGCGCCATCTCGGCGCCGCCCAAGCGTCCCGATACCTGCACCTTCACGCCCTTGGCACCCGAGCGCATCGCGCTGGTCAGCGCGCGCTTCATGGCCCGGCGAAAGGCGACCCGGTTCTGGAGCTGCTCCGCGATCGACTGGGCGACCAGGCGCGCGTCGAGCTCGGGGCGCTTGATCTCCAGGATGTTGACCTTGACCTGCTTGCGCGTGATCCGATGCAGGTCGCGGCGTAGCTGGTCGACCTCGGAGCCGGACTTCCCGATCACGATCCCCGGCCGCGCCGTATTGATGTTGACCTCGACCTCGGTGGCGTTCTTGCGAATCGTGATGTCGGACAGGCCGGCGTGCGAGAGCCGGCCGATGATGTGCTCGCGGATCTGCGTGTCCTCGTGCAGATAGTCGGCAAAGTTCTTCTCGTTGAACCAGTTCGACTTCCAATCGTGGATGTAGCCCACGCGGATCGATTCGGGATGTACTTTTTGGCCCATTACGGTTGACCCATGGTGGTGATTATTCCTTTGGCGTGAGCAAGATCGTCAGGTGGCTGGTGCGCTTGCGGATCCTCGTCGCGCGGCCCATCGCGCGCGGTCGGAACCGCTTGATCGTCGGACCCTCGTCGGCGTGAACCGCCTTGACGTACAGATCCTCGCCAACGAGCTCGTGATTGTGCTCGGCGTTCGCAACCGCCGACTCGAGCAGCTTGCTCCAGTCCTTCGCGATCGCACGCGGCGTAAGAGCCAGGATAGCCCGCGCTTCCTCAACACTCTTCCCACGAATGTGGTCACACACCAGCCGAGCCTTCCGCGCGGACGACCTCACATACTTCGCCTGCGCCCGCACCACCGGGATCGGAGCCCCCGGCTCCCGCCGAGACCGCCGCCGAGCCGGCGCCGGAGCCGCCGGAGGCTCAGCCCCCTCCGAACCCTTCCGACGCCGCCGCAACGGCAGCCGCCGCGAAGTCCCGGTACCCGGCGTCTCCGCCGCTCGGGCTCCTCGTCTTCCGCCCTCGTCCTCGTCCTCGTCCTCCTCATCGGACTCGTCATCATCAGACTCGTCGTCCAGTCGGCCTCACCCTCAGCCTCAGCATCCGCTTCCAGCATCACATCCGCCGCCGCCTCTTCCGCCTCAACGTCCTCGGGCGTCTGCTCCACCTCAGCCTGGGGGTCGACGTCAGCAGAAGCGCCACCAGCAACCGCCTCGGGCTCCCCGTCGGCCGAATCCTCCGGGGTCACATCCGCGGCCGAAGCCCCTCGCGTCGCCTCGGGCTCATCCCCCGCTCCGGACTCATCCAAGCGCGGGGCTTCGGACGCGGGTGAGGCCTCGGAGGAGGAACCACCGCCAGCCTTCCTGCCGTCGACGCCGCAGCGACCGCTTGGGCTCTTCTTCTGATGCTGACTCGATATCGGGCGTCATCGCCTCCGTCCCGTCCCCGCATGCCCTCGATAAAGCCGAGTCGGCGCAAACTCACCCAGCTTGTGGCCCACCATCGATTCCGAGATGAACACCGGCACGTGCTTGCGGCCGTCGTGGACCGCGATCGTGTGCCCGACCATCTCGGGGAAGATCGTCGAGGAGCGCGACCAGGTTCTGATCATGCGCTTCTCCCCGGAGGCATTCATCGCCTCGATCCGGGTGATCAACCGTTCCTGTACAAACGGGCCCTTCTTGCTCGATCGGCTCATCGCTTCTTACCTCTCCTGCGTCCACGCACGACGTAACGGTCGGATATCTTGCCCTTCTTGCGGGTGCGGTAGCCGAGTGTGGGCACGCCCCACGGGGTCACCGGGTGACGACCCGGCGTGGTCGACCCTTCGCCGCCGCCGTGCGGGTGGTCGACCGGGTTCATCGCCGTGCCGCGCGTCTGCGGGCGTACGCCCATGTGACGCTTGCGGCCGGCCTTGCCAATCTTGACGTTCTGGTGGTCGCTGTTGCCGATCGTGCCGATCGTCGCGCGACACTCGGCGCGCACCAGGCGCATCTCGCCCGAGGGCAGGCGCAGGGTCACATAGTCGCCTTCCTTGGCGAGCAGCTGGATCCCGGTCCCGGCCGCACGCGCCATCTGCCCACCACGACCGGGAGTGAGCTCGACGTTGTGGACCACCGTACCCGGCGGCATGTTCGCCAGCGGCAGGCTGTTGCCCACGCGAATGTCCGCGGTCGGTCCTGATTGCACGGTCGCGCCGACCCGCAGTCGCTGCGGCGCCAGGATGTAGGCCTTCTCGCCGTCGGCATAGTGCAGCAAGGCGATGTAGGCGGAGCGGTTGGGGTCGTACTCGATCTCGGCCACTCTGGCCGGGACGTCGTCCTTGCGCCGCTTGAAGTCGACCTTGCGGTAGAGACGCTTGGCGCCGCCACCGCGATGGCGAGAGGTCTTGCGTCCGTTCGAGTTGCGCCCGCCGGACTTCTTCAGGCCCTCGGTGAGGGACTTCTCCGGCTCTGACCGCGTGACCTCGGCGAAGTCGGGATAGGTGACGAATCGACGTCCCGGGGAGGTGGGCTTCGGCTTGCGAATCGCCATTACTCTGACCCTTCACAGTCCGGGACTTGGTGTGTCTCACGCGTAACCATTACTCAGAGCCCTCGAGTCCTTGGAAGATCGGGATCGTGTCGCCCTCACGCACCTGGACGATCGCCTTCTTCCAGTGTCGCGTGCGACCGGCGATCTGCCCCCGGCGCTTGGGCTTGCTCTTGACCGACGAGGTGCGCACAGCCAAGACCTTGACCTCGAACAGCTCCTCGATCGCCTGTCGAATCTGGGTCTTGTGCGCGTGGTCGTGGACCCGGAAGGTGTACTTGCCGGCTTCGGCGAGCACGAACGACTTCTCGGACACGACCGGACGGATGATGACCTGGCTCGCGTCCATCAGGCGTCGGCCTCCTCATCGGCGGAACTCCCCAGTGCCCGCGCAATCAGCTCGGGAAACGCCGCTTCGGAGACCAGCAGCGAAGCCGCTCCGATCACATCCGCCACTCCGGCCTCCTCGACGGGCATGACCGCCACGCGGGTGATATTGCGAAACGACTTGTGGGCGGGCTCCTCGCCGGCGGCCAGCAGGACCAGCGTCGGCCCCGACACGCCCCAGTCCGACAACAGTCCCACGGCCTGTTTGGTGGCCGGGGCCGAGAATCCGGAAGCGTCGAACACGGCCAGGGAGTCGCGCCCGGCATGGGCCGAGAGGACGCTGCGCAGTGCGGCGCGGCGCGCCTTGCGATTGACCTTGGAAATGTAGCTGCGCGGTGTGGGGCCGAACACCGTCCCGCCGCCGGTCCACAGCGGCGAGCGCGAGGACCCGGCCCGGGCCCGGCCCGTGCCCTTCTGGCGCCAGGGCTTGGCGCCGCCGCCCCGCACCTTTCCGCGCGTCAGGGTCGATGCGGTGCCGCGCCGGCGCGCGTTCAACTCGGCGCGCACGGTCTCGTGCACGAGCGGCATATTGAACCGGGCCTCGAACGCCACCGGGTCAAGCGCCAAGGACCCGCCGCCCAACTTCGGTGCGGTCTTAGCCATCGGTCCGCACCTCCACCGTCGCGCCGCTGGGCCCGGGAACGGCGCCGCGGACCAGCAGCAGGTTCTCCTTGCTGATCACCTCGACGACCGTCAGGCCGCGCTGGGTCACCCGGCCGCCGCCCATCCGGCCGGGGCCACGCAGGCCTTTGAACACCCGCGAGGGCGTCGCCGAGGCACCGATCGATCCGGGGGCGCGCACGTTATGCGAGCCGTGGGACTTCGGCCCGCTCGCGAAGTTATGGCGTTTGATCGTCCCCTGAAAGCCCTTGCCCTTGGACTTGCCGGAGACCTTGACCTTGTCCCCCGGCGCGAACGCTTCGACCGTCACCGTCTCTCCGACCAGGAGCTCGCCCGCCTCATCGCGGAACTCCGCCAGGTGGCGGTGAGCCGAGGCGTTGGCCTTCTTCAAGTGACCGAGCTCGGGCTTGGTCAACGCCTTCTCCTTGCAGGCGCCGAACGCGAGCTGGACGGCCTCATACCCGTCGCGCTCGACCGTACGGATCGCCGTCACCGGACACGGCCCAGCCTCCAGCACGGTCACCCGCTCGACGCGCCCGTCGTCGAGAAACCGCTGCGTCATTCCGAGCTTCTTGGCGAGGATCGCGGCCATGGGAACCTACGAGGCCAGGCGAATCTCGATATCCACTCCGGCCGGCAGGTGGTCGAGACGCTGGAGCGAGTCGACCGTCTTGGGCGTCGGTTGGTGGATATCGATCAGTCGCTTGTGCGTGCGGATCTCGAAGTGCTCGCGCGAGTCCTTGTCCTTGAACGGCGAGCGGATCACGCAATACACGTTCTTCTCCGTCGGCAGGGGCACGGGACCCGACACGGTCGCGCCGGTGCGCGTCGCCGTCTCGACGATCTCCTTTGCCGCCGTCTCGATCGCCGTGTGGTCATAGGACTTCAGGCGAATACGGATTTTGTTTTGAGCGATGGTGGCCACGATGTTTTTTGGGGTAAAGCTGCCTGTCTTTTTTCAGTGTTGAGGGCGAGCCCCGGGCTGCGGGCCCGCCCTATAAAGGTCGTATCGGTTGGTTACCTGCGGGACTGGGCTGTGTAGCACCTGCCCCCGGGAGTTGGCCTATTGGCCTCCCCCCGAGAGTTGGCCGCCAGGCCAACTCTCAATGCAATGAGCTTTAGCTCATTGCACAACTTCTGTGACGACTCCCGAGCCGACCGTCCGGCCTCCCTCGCGAATCGCGAACCGCAGACCCGCGTCCATGGCGATCGGCTGAATCAGCTCGATCTCCATCTGGACGTTGTCGCCGGGCATGACCATCTCCGTGCCCTCGGGCAGGTTGGCCACGCCGGTGACGTCGGTCGTGCGGAAGTAGAACTGCGGCCGGTAGCCCGTGAAGAACGGCGTGTGACGGCCACCCTCCTCCTTCTTCAGGACGTAGACCTCGGCCATGAACTTGGTGTGCGGCGTGATCGAGCCTGGCTTGCACAGCACCTGGCCGCGCTCGATGTCCTCGCGCTTGGTCCCGCGCAGCAGACAGCCGACGTTGTCGCCGGCGCGCCCTTCGTCGAGGATCTTCTTGAACATCTCGACGCCGGTGACCACTGTCGTGGTCGTGGCTCTGATGCCCACGATCTCGACCGTCTCGCCCGTCTTGATGATTCCCTGCTCGATCCGTCCGGTCGCCACGGTGCCGCGGCCCGTGATCGAGAACACGTCCTCGACCGGCATCAGGAACGGCTTATCCAGATCCCGGACCGGCTCGGGGATATAGGTGTCGAGTGCCTCGGCGAGCTCGAGGATCTTGCCCTCGTACTCCTTGTCGCCCTCGAGCGCCTTCAGCGCCGAGCCGACCACAAACGGGATGTCGTCACCCGGGAACTCGTACTCGGACAGCAGGTCGCGGATCTCGACCTCGACCAGCTCAAGCAGCTCGGGATCGTCGACCATGTCCGCCTTGTTCAGGAACACCACGATGTACGGCACGCCGACCTGGCGGGCGAGCAGGATGTGCTCGCGCGTCTGGGGCATGGCGCCGTCAGCGGCGGACACGACGAGGATCGCGCCGTCCATCTGCGCGGCGCCCGTGATCATGTTCTTGACGTAGTCCGCGTGACCCGGGCAGTCGACGTGCGCATAGTGCCGGTTCGCGGTCTGGTACTCGACGTGTGAGGTCGCGATCGTGATCCCGCGCGCCTTCTCTTCGGGAGCGTTGTCGATCGATTCGAAGGACCGCACCTCCGTGCCGCCGAAGTTCTCGTTCAGCACCTTCGTGATGGCGGCCGTCAGCGTCGTCTTGCCATGGTCGATATGACCGATGGTCCCGACGTTGACATGGGGCTTGTCGCGCTCGAACTTGGCCTTCGCCACTTTGGTGTCGCTCCTTCTGATTTCAGTGTTGGGGTTCGTCCAAAGACGAACAATCTAAGATACAAACTTCCGTCCGGTGCTGCTGCTAGGCCGCTGCCTGCTCTCCGACGACCTTCTCGGCGATGTGAGGCGGAACCACTTGGTAGCGATCGAACTGCATTGTGTACGTCGCCCGGCCCTGCGTGTTTGACCGTACGTCGGTCGCGTAACCGAACATCTCAGCCAGCGGAACCTCGGCGGTCACGATCTGTGCGTTACCCCGCTGCTCCATCCCGAGGATGTGGCCACGGCGACGGTTGAGATCGCCGATCACTTCGCCCATGAACTCCTCGGGCGTCACCACTTCAACCGAGAAGATTGGTTCTAGCAGAACGGGCTTGGCGCGTGCCACGGCCGCCTTCAGCGCCAGCGATCCGGCGACCTTGAAGGCGATCTCCGAGGAATCCGTGTCGTGGTACTTCCCGTCGGTCAGCGTCACGCGGACGTCGACCATCGGGTAGCCGGCCCGCGGACCGTTCTCCAGGGCTTCCTCGACGCCCTTCTCCACCGCCGGGATGAACTCCGTAGGGATCGAACCGCCGCGCACCTTGTTGACGAAGTCGAAGCCCTCGCCGGGCGCCGGCTCGACGTTGATGTACACGATGCCGTACTGGCCCGCGCCACCGGTCTGGCGCACGAAGCGGCCCTCGACCTTCTCGGCCGTGCCGCTGATCGTCTCCCGATAGGAGACCTGCGGACGCCCGACATTCGCGTCGACCTTGTACTCGCGCAGCATGCGATCAACCAGCACCTCGAGGTGCAGCTCGCCCATCCCGGAGATCTCCGTCTGCCCGCTGTCCTCGTTGGTCTGCACCTGAAAGGTCGGGTCCTCTTCGGCCAGCCGCGCCAGCGCGGTCGACATCTTCTCCTGATCAATCTTGGTCTTCGGCTCGATCGCCACCTTGATCACCGGCTCGGGGAACACGATCGTCTCGAGCTTGATCGGCCGGTCGGGGGCGGCGAGCGTGTCGCCGGTCACCACCTGCTTGATCCCGACGCCGGCCGCGATGTCACCGGCGTAGACCTCGGCGAGCTCCTGGCGCTCGTTGGCGTGCATCATCAGGATGCGGCCGATCCGCTCGGTGCGACCGGTGCTCACGTTGAGCACGCGCGATCCAGCGGCGAGCTTGCCTGAATAGACTCGGAAATAGGTCAGCTTGCCGACGTAGGGGTCGGCCATGATCTTGAACGCGAGCGCAGCGAACGGCTCGTCGTCCGAGGCGTCGCGATGCGCGGGACGCCCGCCGTTCTCGGCCGATCGATCGGGCTCGATGCCCTCGACCGGCGGCACCTCGAGCGGGCTGGGGAGGTAGTCGATGACGGCGTCGAGCAGCGGCTGAACGCCCTTGTTCTTGAAGCTCGAACCACACAGCACGGGCGTCATCTTGGTGCCGAGCGTGGCCGTGCGGATCGCCTGCTTGAGCCGCGGGATCGAGATCTCCTCGTCCTCGAGGATCATCTCGAGCAGCCCGTCGTCGTAACGGGATACCTCCTCGAGCAGGTGCGTGCGGGCCACGGCAGCCTGCTCGGCCAGCTCGGCCGGAATCTCGACGACGGCATGCTCCAGGCCCAGCTCGTCGGTATAGATGATCGCGTTGTTCGCGACGAGGTCGATCACCCCGCGGAACTCGGACTCGGACCCGATCGGCAGCTGGATGGGGACCGGGTGCGCCCCGAGCCGGTCGATCATCGTCTGGACGCCGCGCTCGAAGTCGGCGCCGATGCGGTCCATCTTGTTGATGTAGGCGATCCGCGGGACGTGGTACTTGTCCGCCTGGCGCCAGACCGTCTCAGACTGGGGCTCGACCCCGGCGACCGAGTCAAACAGCGCGATCGCGCCGTCGAGCACGCGCAAGGAACGCTCGACCTCAACGGTGAAGTCGACGTGTCCCGGAGTATCGATGATGTTGATGCGATGGCCGTCCCACTCGCACGTCGTGGCCGCCGAGGTGATCGTGATGCCTCGCTCCTGCTCCTGCTCCATCCAGTCCATCACGGCCGCGCCCTCGTGAACCTCACCCATCTTGTAGGTCCGTCCGGTGTAATAAAGGATGCGCTCGGTCGTCGTCGTTTTACCGGCGTCGATGTGAGCCATGATTCCGATGTTGCGAGTGTTCTCTAAGGTGAAAGTGCGAGGCATCAAGCTGGGTGGGTCGAGGCGGGTCCCGCTCGCCGGTCGCGGGCGTGAAAAAGGGCCCAGTGGGCCCGTTCACGACGCGGGTGTCGACTACGGGCGATTGTCTAGTAGGTCGGCGTCTCCATCAGTGGGATCCTCCGCGCCCGGGACCGAGCACAGATGAACGCGACGCGACCCGAGGCGACGACCGAATATAGCAGAGGGGCAGACACCACCGGGGCAGCATCCTAGGGCCGCAAACCGGGCGCACGGCGGGCCCCTCATCCTCGCGCGCGCTGGCGATCCGCATCGGCGTTACGCTCGCCGGGCTCCTCGGCGCGGTGCTGTTGCTGGTGGCCGAGCTCACGACCCTGTACGCGGTGCGAGCGGGCGCCGGCCACCCCACCCTCGATTCAGTCAACACCGGCTCGCATCACGGCTACGCGCTGGTCCCGCTCGGAGTGCTGGCGGCCCTGCTCTCCTACAGCATCTGGCGCACCCGAAGTCGCGCGGCGGTGCTCGCGACTCGGCGGACTGGGACTGATCGCACTCCTGATCGCGGTGCTGGGCGATCTCCCCGATGCTCAGGCCAGCGGCGTGGTCGGCAGCGGCGGGGCGCGCTTCGTCATGGCCAGCGCGCACCCGAGCGCCGGGCTCTACATCGAGACGTTCGGCGCGGCTGTGCTGATGATCACCTGTGGGATCGGCCTCCTGCTGCTCCCAGCCCCGGACATAAGGTCCGTGTTGGGTCGGTCCGGATCCTGACCATCCCCGTCCCAGATCGGTTTACCAAACCGGAAAATCGTTAACTTAACGGAATGCGAGGGTTGTTCCGCCGCAGCCCCCGGTCCCGTGCGGCGGGCAGCCCTCGCCTTTAGTCCTGCGCCCGACCTACCCATGGGTCGGGCCGAACGTGAGCGAGCCAGAAAGGGCTTTCCTGACGTATCTCGTGGGTTGGGGGTAGCTGGGTTAGGGTTGGGTTGGGTTGGGTTGGCAGCGGGGTAGCGCGATCGGTCGTGGGCTGTCGAGTAGCTCGGGCGGCAGGAGTGGGATCGAGGCGGGGTAGCGCGGTCGGTCGTCGGCGGTCAAGTAGCGTCGACCGGCTGCCGTGTTCGCGAGGCGGTGCCGTGTTGTGGTGAGTGGTTGGCGCTACTTGACAGCCGCCGCCCGCAGCGCTGGTTGGCCAGGATGTCGGGCGCTGGGAGCGCCCGACTCCGGGCAAGAGAAGGGCGGACGCCGTGGTGCTCGCGGGGCCGCCGCGAACAAAAGTGCACACAATCCCCTCAAATCGGGGGCTGTGAGCGATGTGTGCCGCTCAGCGGGCCCTGCCACACACACCCACCCCGGATCGGGCGGTTGGGTGCGATTTGTCCCACTTCCGCGCCGCGGAGGCGCGTGGAGGCATTCTCTGCGGGTGAGCGGGCCGGCCGGTCCGGCGCGGCAGGCGCACGGGGCGGTTCCGGCACGGAATGCCGTCCTCAGCGTCAGATTTCTGACAGATTCGGCTGTACAACGACCCACTCGAGGGTCCAAAAAAATCGATTCGGACGTTTCACAGCTGGGGGCTGGGGAACGACCCAAACGCCGGAAACGGCGCCTGCGTTGGGACGTTCCCCACACGTTTTGCCCTCCTGTGACTTCCGGGCACCGGCAACCAATCTGGAGCGTCCGGAAAACCTGGTGGACGCCACTCGGCCCGCGCTTCGAGGCAATCGCCAGGCCAGCTGATCCGGCCGTCGCCGGAAGGAACCATGAGAGCCGCACCGGGCGCCCCTCTTGCCCGGAGGTCGGGCGCTTCAGCGCCCCGACCTCCTGGCCACCCAGCGCGGCGGGCGGCGGCTGTCAAGTAGCGCCAACCACTCACCACAACACGACACCGCCTCGCGGGCAAAATCACCCGCCCGACGCTACGTGACAGACGACGACCGACCGCGCTACCCCGCCACGAACCCGCTCCAGCACCCAACGCCAGGCGACAGGCCGACGACCCACCGCGCTACCCACCCACGAACCCGCTCCAGCACCCAACGCCAGGCGACAGGCCGACCACCGACCGCAGTACCACCCACGAATCGTCAGCCCCGGCGGCGAGCGGGACTCCGGGGACCTTCTACCAGCGGTAGTGCGCGAAGGCCTTGTTGGCCTGGGCCATGCGGTAGATATCGTCCTTGCGCTTGAACGCGTTGCCCTGCTGCTGCTGGGCGTCGAGCAGCTCATGCGCGAGGCGCTGGGCCATCGTCTTCTCGCGCCGCTGGCGGGCGAACTGGACGAGCCAGCGCACGGCGAGGGTGCGCGCCCGGCGGGCGGGCACCTCGACGGGCACCTGGTAGGTCGCGCCGCCGACGCGGCGGGAGCGAACCTCGAGCACGGGCGTGAGTGCCTTGACCCCGGCTTCGAGTTGCTCGACCGGGTTCTTGCCGCTGCGCTCGGACAGGATCGCCAGTGCGTCATAGACGATCTTCTCCGCCACCGGCTTCTTGCCGTCGAGCATCACCTTGTTGATGACCTGCTGGACGATCCGGCTGCGGTACACGGGATCGGGCTCGACTGGCCGGATCTGGGCGGGTGCGCGACGGGGCATGGCTGAACCTACTTCGCCTTCACGCCGTACTGCGAGCGAGCCTTCTTGCGATCGCCGACGCCGGCCGCGTCGAGGGTGCCCCGAATCACCTTGTAGCGGAACCCGGGCAGGTCCTTGACTCGTCCGCCGCGCACGAGCACCACGGAGTGCTCCTGCAGGTTGTGGCCTTCGCCGGGGATGTAGGCACCGACCTCCATACCGTTGGTCAGACGAACACGTGCGACCTTGCGCAGGGCCGAGTTCGGCTTCTTCGGGGTGGTCGTGTAGACGCGCGTGCACACGCCGCGGCGCTGGGGCGCGGCGACCTTCTTCTTGCGGCCCTTGCCGGACTTGAGGCCCGGGGTGGCGAGCTTCTTCTTGGGCGCGGTGCGCCCTTTGCGAATCAGTTGGCTAGTCGTCGGCATTCGCTCGCGAGGTTAGCAGGGGCGGCCTTGAGGACCGCCACCGCCCCCGGGTGAGCCTGACCCGCCCGCCGCGCTCATCCAGTTGAGGCCCCGACCCCGATCCCCGCGAGCGCCTCGTCGACCGCAACGCAGGGCACGCCGACCGCCTCGGCGACGGGCGCGTAGGTCACGTTCCCGCCTGACACGTTGACCCCCAGCTTCAGCCCCGGATTGGCGGCCGTGGCTTGCGCCACCCCCGCCGAGGCGAGCTGCAGCACGTACGGCATCGTGGCGTTGGTCAGCGCATAGGTCGAGGTGATCGGCACCGCTCCGGGCATGTTGGTCACGCAGTAGTGGGTGATCCCATCGACCTCGTAGGTGGGATCGGAGTGCGTGGTCGGACGCGATGTCTCGAAGCATCCGCCTTGGTCGATCGAGACGTCCACCAGGACGGCCTGGCGCTTCATCAGGCCCAGGTTCTCGCGGGTCACGACGCGCGGCGCGCGCGCGCCGTGCACGAGCACGGCACCGATCACGAGGTCGGCGTCACGGAGTCGCTCTTCGATCGACAGCGTCGTGGCGAAGCAGGTGTCCGCGCGCCCGCCAAAGGCGATATCGAGCTCCCGCAGCCGGTCGATGCTGCGATCGAAGACATACACGGTCGCCTCCATGCCGAGCGCGATGAACCCCGCGTTCATCCCCACGACCCCACCGCCGATGATCATCACGTTGGCGGCGGCAACGCCCGGCACACCGCCGAGCAGGATTCCCCGCCCGCCGAGCGGCTTCTCGAGCATGAACGCTCCAGCCTGGGTGGCGATCTTGCCCGCCACCTCGGACATCGGCGCGAGCAGCGGCAGCCGGCCGCGATTGTCCTCGACCGTCTCATAGGCGATGCAGGTCGCTCCGGAAGCCATCAGGCCACGCGTGAGCGCGCCGTCGGCCGCCAGGTGCAGGTAGGTGAACAGCGTGTGGCGCGGCTGCAACCGCGCGACCTCCGCCGGCTGGGGCTCCTTGACCTTGACGATCAGCGTGGCTTCGCCGAACACGGCGTCAGCGTCGGGAACGATCGTCGCGCCCTGGGCGATGTAATCCTGATCGGAGATCGCCGAGCCGAGCCCAGCCTCACTCTGGACGAATACCTGATGACCGGCGTCGACCAGTTCGCGCACTCCCGCGGGCGTCAACGCGACCCGATACTCGTCGGTCTTGACTTCGCTGGGGACCCCGACCTTCATCCGACCAGCTCCCGCCCGCGCAGGGCCAGCCAGAACTCGATCCGGTCACGCGCGCTGCCGAGGTTGCGCCCGGTGAGTTCCTCGACCCGCCGGATCCGATAGCGCAGCGTGTGCCGATGGCAGTAGAGCCGCTTGGCAGCCCGCTCCCACTGACCGTTCTCCTCGATGAATGCTTCTAGTGATCGCATCAGCTCACCTCCGTAGTGTCCCTCGCTGGCCTCGATCGGCCCCAGAATCGAGTCGCAGAACAGTCTCAGCGCCTCGTCCCCCTGCAGCGATAGCAGCAATTGGAAGGAGCCGAGGTCCTTGTACGTCGCCACGTGCGGGCCCGCCACCACCGGAGCGGACCCGTTGCGCCGAGGCGCCACACCGAGCCCGACCGCCTCGACCGCGCACCTGGCCTCGTGGAAGCTCCGCCTGGCTTCGCCGCCTGGAACCGGCCGGCCCACGCCGACGCTCAACTCGCTGCCCAGATCCTTGGCCAGCCGAGCGCTCACCCGTCCGGCCAGCGCGAACAGCTCGGCCTCGTCGAGGCCCGCGACGAGCGCACAGGTGAGCGCGCCGGTCGACGCCACCAGGCCCGGCGCGGCCTCCTCGCGCAGCGCCAGCGAGAGGCCGCTCTCCACCGGTGCGGCCGATCCGCGGCCACCGTTCGGCCGCTCCACGACGATCGCCGCCACGCGCTCGGAAAGCCCGAATGGCTCCAACCGACGAGCGAGCTCCGAGCCGCCCAGCTCTCCCTGAACGACAGCGGCCAACACGTCTCCGGCGAGCCGGCGCTCGGTATCTCCAGCCACCCGCCGGCGGAGCAGCTCGAGCGCGACGATCGTCACCGCCTGATGCAGCGTCAGGCGATCGAAGTCAGACAGCGGACCGCTGTCCTTGATCGCCACCAGCCAGGCCTCGGGTGTGCGCTCTGCCCCGGTGCCGGATCGCGGCGCGCCGTCGGCGGCGACCGGGAGCGCGATCCCGCGGTTGTCCTCCTCGGCGGAGGCGGGCAGGAACGTCCGCGCGTCGTGCCGATGCGAGCGCTCTCGCAGCTCGGCCTGCAGAGCGGAGAATGCCTCCGGCTCGACGGGGCGGCGAAACGCCCGCTGGGCCAGCGACTCGCCGCGAGCGTCGAACACCAGGACCGCCGCGCCGATCAATGTGGCCAGCGTGCCGGCGAGCGCCTCCAGGCCGCGCTCCGAGAGCACGATCCGCTCCAGCCGCTCGTGGGCCGCGATCGCGCGCCGCAGAACGGCGTACTGCTCGTTCACCAGCTGCGTGAACGCCGCCTCGGTGACCGCGATGAACGGAACGTCGTAGGGCACCTCGAAGACCGGAAAGTCCCGCTCGGCGGCGGCTTGCAGCAATGCCGGCGGGACGCATTCGTGCAGGAAGCCGATACCGAAGCCCAGTCCGGAGAGCTGGTGGTCGGTGAGCCGCGCGACGAACTCGCGTTGGCGCTGCGGCGTGTCCAGCTGCATTCCGGTCGTGAGCAGGAGCTCACCGCCCGACAGCCATGGCGTCGGGTCGAGCAGCTCGGAGATGTGCACCCAGCGGACCGGCAGGTCGAGCGCCGCCTCGCCGGCGAGGAGGCGAACCTCTAGCCCGTCCAGCAGTTCACGAACCGTGAGCATCCGCGTCTGAGCCCGATCTGGAATCGATCATCAGCGGTCGCCGGGAGCGGCCACTAGGCCGTGTGGCAGCTCATGCGCTCTGCCGCCTCGGTCAGCACGGGCCGCAGGACGGCTTCGATCTCCGCAAACTGCTCCGAGCCGGCGATCAACGGAGGAGAGAGCTGGATCACGGGGTCACCGCGATCGTCGGCGCGGCAGATCAGGCCGCGGCGGTACAGCTCGCCCGAGAGGAAACCGCGCAACAGGTTCTCCGACTCCTGGGACGAGAAGGACTCCTTGGTCTGCGGGTCCTTGACCAGCTCGATCGCGTGGAAGTAGCCCGCGCCGCGGACGTCCCCGACGATCGGGATGTCGCGCAGCGATTCGAGCATCGCCCGAAAGCCCGCTTCGTTGCGCCGGACGTTGTCCAGGATCCCCTCGCTGTCCATCGCATCGATGTTGGCCAGCGCGACCGCCGAGCAGATCGGGTGACCGGCGAACGTGAACCCATGACTGAAGCTGGCGTTCCCCTTCGAGAAATGGCTCAGCGACACGATCGGAGGCGATCACGGCGCCCATCGGGGCGTAGGCACTCGTCAGCCCCTTGGCTGTCGTGATGATGTCCGGTTGATAGTCATAGCGCAGAGCCCCGAACCATTCGCCGAGCCGGCCCCAGGAGCAAATCACCTCGTCGGAGATGAACAGCACGTCGTACTCGTCGCAGATCTCACGCACGCGATCGAAGTAGCCGTCGGGCGGTGTGAAGCACCCGCCCGCATTCTGAACCGGCTCGAGGATCACGGCGGCGACCGTGTCCGGGCCTTCGAACTCGATCCGGTGGGCGATCGCCTCCACCAGGTCAGCGGGACTCATCGAATCCGGCAGCCGGAAGGTGTTGGTGTTGCGGACGTGGCAGCCGCCCGGCGTGAGCGGCTCGAACGGCTCGCGCAGACTGGTCACCCCGGTCGCCGACAGCGCCCCGAGACTGGATCCGTGATAGGCAACCTCCCGCGCGATCACCTTGTACTTGTTCGGCTTGCCCATCACCTTGAAGTACTGCCGCGCGAGCTTGAGCGCGGACTCGACAGCCTCACTGCCGCCGCTGGTGAAGAAGACCCGGTTGAGGTCCCCCGGGGCGAGCGAGGCGATCCTCGCGGCGAGCTCGATCGCCCTCGGGTGCGCGTAGGACCAGTTGATGAAGAAGCCGAGCTCCTTGGCCTGGTCGGCTCCCGCCTGAGCGATGTCCGCCCGACCATGGCCGATGTTCACGCAGAACAGCGCCGAGAGACCGTCGAGGTAGCGGTTGCCGTGCTCGTCGTAGACGTAACAGCCCTCGCCGCGAACGATGATCGGGATCTCGTGGTCGGCATAAGCCGACATGCGGGTGAAGTGCATCCACAGATGCCGCCGGGCCAAATCCTGGAGGGTGTCCGTTTCCGTTCTGACTGCCTCCTCGGTACTCGCCATCTCTCACGCCTCCGAGCCGTTGTGCCGTTTCGTACAACGGTAGCCGTATTCAGTGCTGGGCTCAATCATCCCGTCCGTCGAACGGTACGAAGGGTGTTGTACACATCGGCAACGCGCGGCGGGCCGCCCCGGCCCGGCAGTCGCGAACCGCGAGCCCGCAGGAGGCGCTTAAGCGAGGGAGGCTGAGGCTGAGGCTCGCGGCGAGGGAGTCAACCACGCGGCCACGAGCACGAGCGCGAAGGCGAAACACTCGGCCACGAGCAGCAGCGGCTTGCCGGACAGCGGATCTCCGAACACGAGAATCCCGCCCACGATGCCGGAAATATTCGCCGCGGTGCCCGTGATGGCGATGACGGGCACGGCGTCCCCGTCCTGAAGGCCCTTCGCGGAAGCGTAGAACGCCGCGATCGAGGCGACAACGGCAACCAACATCCACGGGCTCAACAGGCCGAGTATCCCGTGGGCCCCGACGACTCCGGAGATGGCTTTGATGGCAACGTCGGACACGCCGAACAAGATCCCGGCTGCCGCCCCGAGCATGAAGCCGTGGTGTTCCTTGGGCGCCCCGATGCGTGGTCCCATGATCAGCAGCGTGCCGACGACGAGCAGGCCGGCCTCGAACGCGATCATCCCCGGCACCGAGAATTCCGATTGAGCGCCGTGCTGAGCCGGCAGCGTGAACCCCAGCAGCATCAGGCCGGCCGCCGTGAGCCCGAGTCCGATCCACTGTCGGCGGCCGATCCGCAGGCCGAACACTCTCTCGGCCATGATCGCCAGCATGACGACGCCACCGGCGAGGACCGCCTGCACAAGATCCAGCGGAGCCACCGCCATCGCCGCGACGTGGAATATCCAGGCCATTGAGGCGATCAGCATGCCGATCGCGAAGAACCGCGAGCGAAACAGCGACCTGGCCGAGCGCAACGGCCTGCGCATGTCGACCGCCGGTGCGGCGCACGCGCCTCTGTGTTTGAACAGAAAGCCGACGTTCGTGGAAAGTGCGCAGGCAAGCGCAAGCAGGATGCCGATAAGTGGGGTCATAGTTTGAAACCTGGAGCGGTAGCTAGCGAAACGGTGCTCAGCCTCACGGATCTTCTCGGCAGCGCTACCGTTCGCCTTGAGTTCGCTGGACGTAGTACACCAAATGTTCGAGTCCGTGACCAATTCCGGCTCGACACTTCACCGAGACTCTGGCGCTCAGAGATAAGCGCGAGCTATGAATGAGCCCATCCTCATGATCGACATCGACGGTGTGATCTCGCTGTTCGGGTTCGATCCGGCGCGCCCGCCGGCCGGACGGTTCGAGCTCGTGGACGGGATCGCGCACTTCCTGTCGGCCACCGCGGGCGAACACCTGCGCCGGCTCTCGAAGACGTTCGAGCTCGTCTGGTGCACGGGCTGGGAGGAGAAGGCGAACGAATACCTGCCGCTGGCGCTCGGCCTGCCCGGGCCGCTCCCGCACCTCACGTTCGAGCGCGCGGTCGGGCAGGCGAATGCGCACTGGAAGCTGGCGGCGATCGACGCGTACGCGCCGCCCTCCATCCCGCTGGCCTGGATCGACGACGCCCATGACGAGACATGCGCGGACTGGGCGAGCGCACGCCCCGCGCCGACGCTCCTGTTGAGCACCGAGCCGGCGATCGGTCTGACCGACCGTCACGTCGCCGAGCTGATCGCCTGGGCGTCTCGGCGATGAAGCGGTGCTCGGGCCGGGGCTACCGGGGATCCGTGAACGATCCGTGACGCCCGGCGCCGGAGCGAAACCGGTCGATGCCCGCCTGGGCGGCGGCCAGCGACGGCAACCCGCGCTTGAATTCGTTGGCCATCGCCGTGGCTTCGTCCTGTCCCTCGGACTCGAGCAGGGACAGGCGATCTGAACGCAGGCACGCCTGGGGGAGGCCCGCGAGCTCGTGCGCGAGCGTCTCAGCGGCCGCCCGGCTCTGGCCCGGGGCGACGGCGCGGTTGACCAAACCCATCGAGAGGGCCTCGGTTGCCCCGACGGGGCGGCCCGTGAGGATCATGTCCATCGCATGACTGGCCCCGATCAGCCGCGGCAACCGAACCGTCCCACCGTCGATCAGGGGCACACCCCAGCGGCGGCAGAACACGCCGAGCACGGCGTCCTGCGCCGCCACACGCAGGTCGCACCACAGCGCAAGCTCGAGGCCCCCGGCCACGGCGTAGCCCTCGATCGCCGCGATCACCGGCTTGGACAGCCGCAGCCGCGTAGGCCCCATCGGGCCGTCGCCGTCGCCGGCCACACGATTGCCGGCGTCGGTCCCGATCGCCTTGAGGTCCGCGCCGGCGCAGAACACACCGCCCTCTCCGTGCAGCACGGCGACCGCCGCCCGTTCGTCCTGGTCAAACGCGACGAAGGCCTGCGCCAGCGCCGTCGCCATCGGTCCGTCGACCGCGTTGCGCCGCTGTGCTGCAGCCAACACGACGGTCGTCACCGGGCCGTCGCGCTCGATCCGCACTGCGTCGCTCACCCGGCACCCACCGCGCGCCGGACGAACGTGCCTAGCGCGATCAGGATCTCCCCCGCGGGCGGCTTGTCTCCTGCCACCGGGGACAGCGGCCCGACCAGCGCCTCGCCGCAGCCGCCGACCAGCGCCGCGGCGGTGAGCTCGACGTTCTGCTGCGGGAGCTCGCCGGAGGCGATCGCCTGGCGGAGCGTCTCGGCGGTCATCGCGCTGTAGCGCTCACGGTAGGCGAGGCGCTCGGCGTCGACCAGGGGATCAACCGGCTCGGCGATCAGCGCCCAGGCCAGGCGGGGCTTACGCAGGGCGCGCTCGGCGAACGTCGCCAGCAGCGTCTCGAGCCGATCGACGAGCGGCGCCGCGTCCGGCAGGCTCGCGGCAGCGGCCTCCATCGCCCGGACCTCACGGTCGCACACGACGCGGAAGACCTCGACGAACAGCTCTTCCTTGGATCCAAAATGGCGATACAGCGTGCCGGCGGCCACGCCGGCCCGCTCGGCGATCGCGACCACCGTGGCCGCCCCGTAACCGCCTTCCTCGATCAATTCCCGGGCCGCGCGCAGCAACCGCTCACGCGTGGGGGTCAGCACCTCAGGCACGTCGGTCACGCGGGAAGCGCCCGTTCGACAATTGCCTGCGCGTCGACGCCGCGTGGGAGCGTCCCGTACACGCGCCCGCCCGCGCCGCCCAGCCTCGCGGCGCAGAACGCGTCGGCGACCGCCGGCGGGGCGTGGCGCACCAGCAGCGACGCCTGAAGCGAGACGGCGAGATCCTCGACGACTCGCCGGGCGCCGAACTGGCTGTCGTAGAGGCGCTCCTCGAGGCTCTCGTCCTGGCTGTCCGCCATCAGCGCTCGAGCTTGCCCGCGCAGGCGCGCGAGGTGCGCATCGAGCCGGGCATCGCCGCCGGCCGCGAGCTCACACTCGGCCAGGAAGGACGGTAGGCCGTCGGGTTCCTTGACCATCGCGCGCAACACGTCGAGAGCGGCGACGTTCCCGGAGCCCTCCCAGATCGATCCGAGGGGCGCGTCGCGGTACAGCAGTGGCATCCCGGAGTCCTCGACGAACCCGTTGCCGCCCAAGCACTCCAGCGCCTCGGCGGCGTGCGCCGGGGCACGCTTGCAGGCCCAGTACTTCATCACCGCCGTAGCGAACCGGCGAAACGCAGCGTCTGAGGGCTCGTCGTAGCCGCGAGCGATGCGCATCGCCGCCACGGTCGTCGCCTCGGATTCGATCGCCAGGTCGGCCAGAACATTGCGCATGGCGGGCTGGTCGACGAGCAGCGCCCCGAAGGCGGAGCGTTGGCGGGCGTGGTTGATCGCCTCAACCGTGCCGCGCCGCAGCCCCGTCGTGGCGCCGAGCAGGCAATCGAGCCGGGTGTGGTTGACCATCCGGATGATCGCCGGAACGCCGCGGCCCTCCTCACCGACGAGTTGGCCGTGAGCGCCGTGGAACTCCACCTCGGAGGAAGGCAGCGAGCGTGTGCCGAGCTTGTCCTTGAGGCGCTGGAACTCCACCCCGGGGCCGCGCTCCACCAAGAAGCACGAGAGCCGGGACGGGAACCCGGTTTGCGCCAGCACGAGAAACACGTCGCACGGGGGATAGGAGCAGAACCACTTGTGGCCGTGGATCTCGTAGGACCCGTCACCGAGAGGCTCGGCACGCGTGATGTTGGCGCGCACATCCGAGCCGCCCTGACGCTCTGTCATCGCCATGCCCGCGAGCGCGCCGTGCTGGTAGTCGGGCCTGGTCAGGCGGGGCTCCCACTCAGCGGCGAGCGCCGGCGCGCCGTCACGCAGAGCCGGGACTGCCGCGTAGGTCATCGAGACGGGGCACATCACGCCAGCGTTGGCGTTCCCCCACAACGTGAACAGCGCCGCGCGGACCACGTGCGCGCCCGGCCGAGGCTCGCGCCACGGGAGGCTGTGGATTTCCCGCTCGATCGCGCCGCGGAGCAGCCAGTGCCACGACGGATCGAGTTCGACCTCGTCAATCCGGTGGCCATACCGGTCGTGTGTGCGCAGGACGGGCTGGTTGCGCTCGGCCCGGCGCGAGTGCTCCAGCGCTTCGACGCTCCCGGCCACGATCCCCGCCTCGCGCGCCCGGTCGACGCCCCAGCCGCCCCCCTCTCGCTCCAGCGCTTCGCGGAGCGACAGATCGATCTCGAACAGATCGACCGGCGCCAGCGCCAGCGCCTGATTACGGACCTCGCGAGCCGGGTTGGTGACGTCGATCGTGGCCATGAGCTCTCCTTGGTGCCGACGCGTGAACAGCGATTCACAAGTCTAGTGAATCGTGATTCACATTGCCTGCCGTGTGCGGCAGAGACGGGCGGGCGGGTGCTAGTGAAGGCTCAGCATCAGGGTCCGACGGCTCTTGGCGTGGCGCCCCGCCCGGTCGCGGGCAGTGGTCGTCGCCACGAGCCCGATTCGGCGGGCGGCGCCGAACCTGCGCAACGCCTGGCGCGAGACCTTCACGCTGACGGCGGAGCTGTGGCCGCCGCTGATGTGGAAGCGCTGTGTGCCGAACACCAGCGCGAGGAGCCGGCGCTGACGTTTCGCGGCGTGGGCCGCGGGGAACCGCTTGACGCTCTCGAGCTCGAGCGCGCCGGCACAGAAGGACTCGCGGGCCGGACAGCTCAGCCGCAGAGCAATCGCGCCACGGTGGTCGGTCAGGCGCGCTGGGCCGATGCCGACCGCCGGGGTCGGAGCCTTGGCTGGCTTCGCCGGGCCGGTCGGACTGGAACGTTTCCCCGGCGCGGTGACGGTGGGGCCAAAGCAGGGCTGATAGGCCGCGCCGTCGAGATCCAGGTTGTACAACGCGCCCATGATTCCCAGCTTGTTGTCGGCGCCGCAGAAGCCGGGATACGTCGAGGACTGGTACTCGGCGTTCAACACCGGCTTGCCCGCCGACAGATACGGCTGGAACGACGAACACTCCGCATACTGGTTGCACTGCTCGTCCAACGCCCCGTCGAAGTACCGCTGCAACTGCGTCGACTGATCCGGGTCGTTCTTCTGAAACACCGTCATCCCCAGCGCATGGACCTCATTCGCGATCCACTCGTCGTAGGTGAGCTGCTGTGCCGCGGTGATCGGGAAACCGGTGCCGTTCGCATAACCGTCGATGTTGTCGGGCTCGACCGCGTCAAACCCCTTCTGAGCACACATGCGAAAGCGCGCGGTCATGATCGGCTCCAGGACCGATAACCGTCGGACGTCCAGCCACTTCTCCCCCGGCCAGCCGTTGGTCTGGCCGAGCACTGACGCCGGGAATGAGGCGTTATCGGAGCGGAAGTCCTCCGCCGTTCCGACGTCGATGTAGCAGATCACCCGCTGCCCGAGCGCATGGAACCTGGCGACCGTCGCGGCGCTGTTGTCGAACCCGTCCATATCGGTCGCCGTCACGGGCTCCACTTTCACGCTGCCCTGGAGCTGCCAGTACCACGTCAGCCGTTGCGGCGGAAGCCAATGCGACGGCCAGGCAGCCGCCCGCGCCGCGCTCGCGAGGACACACAACACGACCAGCGGCACCCCAGCGTAGATCCCGATCCGTGGCATACGCACCCCTCTGACTGTACACATAGCCCTGTTTAGGGTTGGTGAGCTTTAGGCAGCTGCGCTCAGCGTTCGCTCGGCGACACGGTCGGTCGCGTCGTGCGTCCCGGCCAGCAGCCGCCGCGAAAGCTGCGCGCGGCGGAAGAACAGTGGGGCATCGTGTTCCCAGGTCGCCCCGATCCCGCCGTGCACGTCGATCATCGCGCGCGCGGCGAAGTCGAGCGCCTGCCCGGCGGCCGACCGCGCGGCGCTCGCCGCCAGCGGGAACTCCTCCGGCATGGAATCGCCGGCCAAGCCCGCGTAGTACTGGAGGCCGCGGGCGTTCTCGAGCTGGCGCAGAACCTCGGTCAGCTCATGCTTGATCGCCTGGTATGAGCCGATCGCCCGGCCAAACGTGAAGCGCTCCTTGGCGTAGGCGACGCTGACCTCGAGACACGTCTGCCCGGCACCGAGCGACTCGGCGGCGATCAGAGCGTGGGCGAGATACCACGCGCTGGCGAGCGCGTCCGGATCCACCTCCAGACGCCGGCCGACGGCCCCGGCGAACGTGACGTGCCCCAGCGGCCGCGACGCGTCGTAACGCATCACCGTCTCGATCGAGACGCCTGGCGCCACGGCCGAAACCGCGGCCGCAACCGGCTCGCCGTCCTCGCTTACCCCGATCGCCACGAGCAGATCTGCCCCCGGCGCGTCGGGCACGAAGGCGATCGTGCCGTCGAGCACCACCTCTGCGCCCTGGACGCGGGCACGGGGAGCGCCCTCGCGCGACATCCCTGAGCGCGGTTCGACGGTCCACCGCCGCTCGAGGTCTCCCGGCGGTCGCGCGGGAATGTAGGTCGGCCGGAGCTCCCCGGCCGCCACCGCGGGCAACGACTGGTCACCGGCCGCCTCGAGAATCGCCGTCGCCGGCAACAGCCCGAGTAACGGCACCGGAGCGAGCACCCGCCCACACTCCTCGGCCACGAGCAGGGCGTCGAAGGTGCCGAGGCCGGCTCCGCCAGACTGCTCACCGATCAACAAGCCGGGCCAGCCGGCTTCCACCGTGGTCGCCCACAGATCCGGGAGCTCGGAGGGGTCCTCGAGCGCCTCTCGTGCCGCCTCGATCGTCTTGAAGCGGCCCAACGTGCCGCGCGCGGACTCGCGCAGCAACACCTGTTCGTCGGACAGGGCGAAGTTCATTGAGCCACCGCCTGACGCTCTTTTGCGCGCAGCTCGCTGAACGGCACGCCCTTGTCGAGCCGAGGCTCAGGCGGCAGACCGAGGACCCGTTCGCCGATCGTGTTGCGCAGGATCTGCTCGGTTCCTCCGGCCGACTTGAGCCCAGGCAGAAACGAGATCAGATAGTGCCATCGGCTGTCGGCGGCCAGCGCGTCCAGACCGACGACGTCGCCGCCGAGGTCGGTAGCCAAGATCGCGGCATTGACCATGGTGACCTTCGCCAAGCCGGCCTCCGGGCCGGGGATCTGGCCCTTTGACAACGAGGTGAGGGCTCGGTAGCCGTTGAAGCGAACCGCCAGCAGTTCGGTGATGACGTCACCCAGCCGCCGACGCACGTCGGAATCCGCGCGTGCCGCCGGGTCGTCGGCGAGCACCCGAGACAGCTCAGCCGGTGAGCCGAAGGACTCCGATCCGAAGCCGATCGTCAGGCGCTCGTACATCAACACGGTCATCGCCGTACCCCAACCGCTGCCGATGCCGCCCACCACCGCGTCCCCGTCGAGCACGACGTCTTCGAAGAAGACCTCGTTGAACTCGGCCTCACCGGAAATCTGGCGCAATCCGCGCACCGTCACACCATGCGCATCCATGGGGACGATGAACATGGTCAGGCCCTTGTGCTTGGGCACGTCGAAATCGGTGCGGGCCAGCAGCAGGCCATACGAGGCGAACTGAGCATTAGTCGTCCACACCTTCTGCCCGTTGAGCGTCCAGGTGCCGTCGTCGTTGCTCCGCGCGCGGGTCTGTACGGCCGCCAGATCCGAGCCGGCGCCCGGCTCGGAGAACAGTTGGCACCAGACCTCGTCGCCGTAGAGCATCGGTCCGAGATAGGCGCTCTTCTGCGCCTCACTTCCGTGGGCGATGATGCACGGCCCGAGCATCCCGATCCCGATCACATCGAGGATGCCCGGAACATCGGCCCGCGCGATCTCCTGGTTGACGGTGACGTGCTCGATCGGCCCCACGCCCCGACCACCGACTTCACGCGGCCAGGTCACGCCGGCCAGACCGGCCTCCGCCAGCCGCCGTTGCCACGCCCGACGCGAATCGACGTAACCCATGTCCTCATGAGAACCGGACCGCGGCGGAGCCTGGTCCTGGTTGGCCTCCAGCCAGGCTCGAGCTTGGGCGCGGAATTCGGCCTGCTCGGGCGTGTCGTCGAGATCCACGTCGTTCCCTCCGTCGGCTTTGTGAATCGAGATTCACGATTTTAGCGCCTGAGAACAGCCCCGTTCATCTGAGCGGCCGCCTCACTGAAGGCCGCCTCCGAGGGATTCCTCATCGGATGCGGCGGCGATGACTGCGCATCCTGTCCCGCCGACCCCTCGCCGGCGGCGGCCGATCCGACCGGGCCGGCGAGTCAGCCTGGCGGGCGCGGTCACGCCGGCGGGCACGATCCCGTTCGCGATCCTCGCTCAGGCCGATCTCCAGAAAGACCAGGCTCGTCGCCTGCACGAGTCCCAGCCCGACCAGCACCAGCGCGAGCGTCTCACCGGTCCCGCCGCCGATCACCCCGTCGCACAGGACGCCGGCGACGATCAGCAGCCCCGCCGAGCCGAACGCCACGATCCGCAGGCGCTGACTCATCGGCTGCGCGGAGTCGGGATCGTGGGACGGGTCGCGGCGATACGGGACTGTTGCACAGCCGCCGCGCCGCACACACCCGGTTGGGTGCCCCACGACCCCGATCCCCGGGTCAGCTCTTGATGGTCAGCTTGCCGGTGGTGACGTGCGCGCGTCCGACCGACTGTTGGGTCGAGATCGACAGCGTCGCACGAAGCGTGTGTGACGCCGGCTTGCGGGCGGCCGAATGCGCCGGCCGCTTGGGCCCGCGGATCGCGAAGACCGCGCGGGCTTTCTTCGGGAGTCCGATGGCGATCCGGCCGACCTTGCCCGCCTTGATCCGGAATGTGTGGCTGACGGTCTGCCCGCTCGCCTTGAGCGTGAACCGGCCCGAGCACAGCTTGCCCTTCGGGGCCTGACACTTCAGCGACACCGTCACCTGGCTCCCGCGCTTGATGCGCACCGTCTTGGGCGCCACTTGGACGGCGACCAACACCACCGGGGCGGGCTTCTTGACCACCTTGGTCGGCGTCGTCGGCGGTGTGGCCGGCTTGGGCGCGGGCCCCGGCAACGGCGCGGTCCCGGTGCTCGGAGCCGGACCCGTCGGCGGCGTGACGACCACCGGCACGGTCGGCGGAGCCGGCCAGGCCGCGAGCGCGGTGTACGTGCTCGTGCCCGCTGGTGCGAGCGTCCAACCCGAGGTGCTGCCGCCGTACGCGCTGCCGATGTTGGTGCCGGTGAGCGGCAGCTGCACCGCCGCGCCGCTGTTGCTGACGGTCACGACGTTGCCCTGGATGTTGCCTGACACCTGGGTCGCGTTCGCCGCGGTCCAGCCGGCCTGTTCGGTCAGCAGGGTGCCGATCTGGGCCATCGTCAACTGCTCGATCGGCGCGTTGCTCGCGAAGTACGCGTTGTACTGCAGGAGCAGCGGATCGACCGTCTTGTAGAACAGGCCGTCACCCTCACCGCCCGCGCTGCCTCCGGGGGTTCCCGGGGCCACGGACATGAGGTTCGTCTGGTGGAAGTAACTGGGACGAGGATCGTTGCCCATCAGGTGCTGGAACATCCCCGCATCGACGCTCGTCACGATATCGGCGAACGTCGCCGGAGCGGACAAACACGTGGTCGTCGAGCTATTCACACATGCCCCGCCGAGAGACGGAGGCAGGTACAGGTAGTTGTACTCGTCGACCTCCTGCGCCTCGGTCGACACGTTGTAGTAGATGTTCGTCGGGTAACGCGGGATCGCCGTGGCCCCAGCGTCGGTGAACGTTGCTCCGGAGGGGCTCTGGGCCCCGCTGAATGCCCCGGTGGCGAACGCACCGTCCGCCGGACTGGGGTAGGGCTTGGAGGCGTCGGCGCCGAAATACTTGATCCCGCCGCCGAGGGTGGCGGCAAACGCCGCGTTGAGCGCCGGATTCTGCTCGTAGGGGCTCTCGATCGCGCTGCCCGTGCTGGGCGGTGTCGCGGCGGTCCCGGCAGTCCCGGTGTCGAGGAACGTCTTCTCGATCGCCCCGCCACCGGAGGTGTCAGTGGTGGAGGCGGAGGTCGGATCGGTGAAGTCAGTCGCGGTATTGGCGGGGACCGTTCCGATCAGTGACCATGGGCCAATCGTGCCGGTGTCCAGCGCCCGGTAGATCTTGTACCCGGCCGCGTGGCAGACCGCGCTCCAGGTCAGTGCGACCGAGCCGGTGGCGCCCGTCACCGGAACGGCAGCGGAGACCGAGCCCTCGGACTCCCCGGTCCCAGCGACCGGTGTGTCTCCCGGTGCTGCGGTGTTGAACTGATCGGTGACCGCGTACACATAGTTGCCGGTGGCGAGCGTGCCGCCGGTCGCCGCGGCAGTAGCTCCGTCGAGGCTGGGCGGATCGACCTGGCCCGGATTGCCCGGGACGAGGTTGGCCACACCCGAATGCTCGCCGGTGACCACTGCGCCCGGGTTCTCGGTGCCGAGCGCGACCGTCGGATCGGTGCTTTGCGTCAAGCCGAGCCCGGCCGACGACGCGGCCCAGTTCGTGTTCTGGTTGATCTCCGCCGCGATGTAGTTCTGCGAGGCGCAGCCCTCATCGATGTTCGGGTGATCCCACGTGTGGTTGACCCAGCCGAAGTCGCTCTTGGTGGCTCGGAAGGCGGTCAGCAACGGATCGGCCGCCCCGCTCCCGGCGCCGTTGAACAGCATGTCGATGCGGAAGCTGTTGGCGGCGGACCAGGTGGCCGCGGTGGTGACATCAGCAGGCACCTCGCGCAGCGCATCGCTCGCATTGAAGTCAGTGGAGTGCGCCGGGGTCGTGGCGTTACCGGCCACGCTCCACGTATCGTCGGAGAGGAAGTTGTCGTCGATGTGCGTCTCGAGGTAGTTGCGCTGATCCCCGAAGTAGGTGTTCCGGGTCAGCCAGGCCAGCTCGCCGTGACGCAGGAGCTCGCTCTGGAGCATGAACTGGTTCTGGTCAAAGGTCTGATACATCGTCTGCCGGCCATCCGCGGTCGTGTAGATGCCCACGAGCGAGCTGGAGCTGGGGCCCGAGACGAGCGTGTCGACGCTCGCGCCGGCCGGCAGCGCCGGGGTGGTGGCAGCCGTCAGCGGCGTCGACTGATATCCGAACGTCTGGGCATCGAGCTTGGGGCTCGCGCCGGGCTTGAGATAGGGGAACACCTTCGCCCCATCGGTCGTGAGACTGACGGCGGTGCCACTCGCGTCGGCCCCGCCCGCCACTGCGCTGAGCCCGTAGTCCGAGCTGGGGAACACGTAGGCGGAGAGCTGGCGTACCGAGAACTGCTGCTCGAAGGTCTGAAGGGTGGCCCACTGGGCGGTGCTCAGACCCTGCGTGCCCGAGAACGCCACGATGACGGCCTCGTAGTTGGCCACCGGAGTACCGTCGGCAGCGGTGCTCGAGAGCACCGGCAGCGGCGTGGTGCCATCGGCCGGCGCCGGGGAGGCGTTCGCCGGGTTCGTGACCAGAGAGTCAAACGGCACGCCCTCGCGCTTGAGCGTGTTCGCCCAGTCGCCATAGGAGGGCTGGCTCGTGGTATCCGTGATCAGCAGCACCTTAAGACCGATCTTCTGGGCCGGGGTAGTGGCGGCCGAGGCCAGCGTGGGAGCCGAACCTTTGGAGATCACAGGGATCCCGGCGAGTGCGCAGAAGACCACGACCGGCACCACAGCGGCGGCCAGCAGGGCAATCGAGCGTCTGATGTGCAGGCGCGCCCTCATGAGTGGTCCCGAACGCGGGCAACCGCACCGGCAGAATGAGTACCACTGGACGTCTTGGCAGCGAAGCTGGACAGGTAACGAACGGAAATCACTGAAACCCCCACGATCTGGTTTGCGCAAGCCCGGCCCCCGAATGTCGTCAGCCCGAGCGCTTTGGCGCCGATTGCGTTTCGCAGTCTGAGGCCAGGGCCTGCCCTCGCCAATGGGCTTCCTCGCCTGTCCTGCGTTCACACGCTGAACGCCGAATGCCCTGGGGGGGCTGTGGAACGCGGCTGGGCCCAGTGCTACGGTCGGGCCACAACGAGAGCTGTGCCAGCCAGCTGCTGCTGGGCGAAGGATCGCGTGGCCGAGAGTGACATAGAGAACCGCAGCGAACTGACCGTGGTGCTGGCTGACGACCATGCCCCCACGCGCGCCGGGATTGAGCGCGCGCTGGCTCCGCACGGGATCCGGGTGGTGGCCGCGGTGAGCAACGCCGCCGACGCCCTCAGCGCAGCCCTCGAGCACCGACCTGACGTCTGCGTGCTGGCCATTCGGATGCCGGGCAACGGCATCGAAGCCGCCCGCATGATCAACCAGGCACTCCCGGAGACAAAGCTCGTGATGCTGACCGTCTCAGAGCGCGACGACGACTTGTTCGGCGCTCTGCGCGCCGGCGCGGACGGCTACCTGCTGAAGTCGACCTCCGCCCTCCGGCTCCCGCACGCGATCCGCGGCGTGATGAGCGGCGAGGCGGCGCTGCCGCGCGAAATGACCGCGCGGCTGATTCGAGAGTTTCGCGAGCGCCCAGGCCGCAACCGGCTCCCTCTCTCCATCGCCGCCCAGGGCATCGAACTCACCCCGCGCGAGTTCGAGGTGCTCGAATGGCTGCGCAAGTCGGAAACGACCGCCAACATCGCTGCCCAGCTGGGCATCTCTGAGATCACCGTCCGCCGTCACATCTCCGCGATCCTCCACAAACTCGGGGCGCCCAATCGCCGCGGCGCGGTCGAGCTGCTCGAACGAGCAGAGCGGCTGGAGATGAAGACCGAGGCGGCCTCGGCGTAGCCGGATCTGCGTCGTGCCGGCGTCCGGTCGCGTTCAGTGACTGAACGCAAGATCCTGCGCGTGGCCCCTTGGTCGCCCGAGCCGGTCACGCGACAATCGTCCCGCACACTGCGTTAGGGACGACTTTGGGGGCCGGTGGAGCCGGAGGCTCGCCACGTATCAGCCATGAGAACACACAACCAATCCGTCGTCACGACGACGCGGGGCCGAGGCGCGCCGTTACGCGGAGTCGCGCCCCTTGACCAGTCTCCGCCGACGCGCGCCGCACACCCGGTGAAGCCATCCCGCTCGCGGGAGCGCAAGCCGCGGGTGCTGATGATCACCGAGGGCACCTACCCGTACGCGATGGGCGGCGTCAGCTCGTGGTGCGACATCCTGATCGGGGGCTTGGAGCACATCGAGTGGGACGTCCTGCCGATCGTGGCCGGCGGAAAGCGCATGCGGAAGAGCTTCACGCCTCCGCCGAACGCCCACGTGCTGCGACCGATCGAGCTGTGGTCCGAGAACCGGACTCCACGCCGGATGCACCGCGACAGACGGGGTCGAGGTGTCACTCCCGACCGCCCTCGTGCGAGGGCTGATGCCGTGGCAGGGAGATCTTGCCGGACTCACTCAGGCGCTGGTGCGCTGTCGAGAGTGTCCGCAATTGATCCGGCGAGAGTTCCGCGCCCGTGACAGCTGGGAGCAATATCTGCGGGCACTCGACGATGTGCTCGGCGAGAGTCACGGGGACTCCGCGCCGCCGCCGATCTACGACGCGATCGAGGCCGCGCGCCTCTACCAGACGTTGTACTGGGTGGCGCGCACATCAGCCGTTCCCACGCCGCGCTGCGACTTACTGCATGTCACCGCCGCCGGCTGGGCGGGGATTCCCGCGCTCGTGCACAAGGCGCTGCACGGAACGCCGATGCTGCTCACCGAGCACGGAGTCTATGTTCGCGAGGCGTACCTGGCGTCAGTGCGTGAGGCTCTGGTCGTCGCCCACCCATGGTCACATGTCGCCGCGACTCGCGCTTGGCCTGACCCGTGCGACCTATGCCGCCGCCGACGTCATCGCCCCGGTCACCGAGGCCAACGCCGACTGGGAGCGCGGTCTCGGGGTCGATCCCGCCAAGATCCGCGTGATCGCGAACGGCATCCACCCGCCGACCGAGCCCGACCGATGCTCCTCGCGGGAACAAGGTGATCGCGATGGGACGGGTCGATCCGCTGAAGGATGTGCAGACCATGCTGCTCGTGGCCGACGAGGTGACTCGCCGGATGCCGGAGGCGGAGTTCGAATACTGGGGGCCACCCACCGCCGGCCAGGAAGCCGTACGCGCAGGCGTGCAAGCAGATGCACAAGCAACTCGATCTCGGTCGAGCGCTTTCGCTTCATGGGTCGCACGGAGGACCCCCACTCCGTGATCCGTGGCGGCGACCTGGTCTTGATGACGAGCATCTCGGAGGCCATGCCGATGGCCCTCCTGGAGGCAATGGCGCAGGCGCGACCGATGGTCGCGACAAGCGTCGGCGGCGTGCCGGGGGTACTGCGCGGGTGCGGGATCGTCGTGCCCCCCGGCGACATCCACGCTCTGGCCAGCGCAGTGGTCATGGTGCTGCGCAATCCCGGGCTCGCGACGAAGCTCGGCCGCCGCGGATACGAGCGTTTGCATCGGCACTACACGCTGGCCCGCTGCCTGGACAGATACGACGAACTGATCGCGGAGCTGATCAGCACGGGGCGCACGTGAGCCACGGACACGCGACCAACGGCAACGGCAACGGCAACGGCAACGGGCACGCAGCAAACGGCAACGGACACGCGACAAACGGCAACGGACACGCGGCCCCGGCCGACGGGCCAACGGACCTCGTCCGGCGCAGCGAGCGTGAGCGGCAAGCCGCTACCCATGCCGAGGCGGTCGTCGCGGCACGCCTCGGGCGCCCGCCGCGCGACTACCTCGAGGCAGCGGTCGTGCTCGAGGCCTGGACCGGCAAGCCGGCCCAGGTCGCCATGTCGGATGCGCGCGGCCTGGTCACCCTCGATAGTTCGCCACCGCGAGCGCGCAGCCGGATCGAGCCTGCCGATGACGAACTGAAGCGCAGTGTGATGGCCGAGGGCATCACACTCGTCCTCCTGATCGTGTCCGTCGCCGCCTGGGCCGCCCCGATCAGAAAGCACCTCGGCCCGGACGTGCTCGCCCATGCGATCAGGGTCGCACTGCCCATCGCGGTCGCGCTGCAGTGGGGCCTGCGTAGCCGCTACCTGAGCCGCCGGGACGGGCTGTCGTGTCTGGCCCGTGACGGCTTTGTGTTCTGCGCACTGGCGGTTGTATTCATCGAGGTGCCACTCGTCCTGATCCCGGGCTGGGGCCCCGTCGCCGCGATGTTGGTGCCGGTTTGGGTCGGGGGGACAGTCCTCACCCGACGTGGCTGGGGACTGATCTACGCCGCCGTACTCGTCCTGGGGACGATCGCGCTCGATGCCAATGGCCCTCCCTACGTGGTCCTCGGGGCGCTCACAGCGATCACGCTGCTGATGTGTCTCACGGCGATTCTCACCTGCGGTCCGCGCACTGACGTGCGCGCGGGGAGCGTGCAACGCGCGCTCTTGGCAGCACTGCTGGGTGGCTCGATCGGTGTGTTGCTGGTTGCAGACCGGAGTCTCGGGTGGGGCGTGCACGGCGTGCACCCGGCGATCGCGCTGCTCCCCTCGGTGATCGGGAGCTTCTGGGGCGGCTACTACCTGTGGAACTTCTACGACGCCATTCCCCGCGGACTGCGCGGCGTCCCCCTCAACAGCGCCAGCCGCGCCGCCATGAGCGATCCCGCGATGTCGATCTTCGCCGGCGCCGTGTGGAGGCTGCTCGCCGCAACGATCGTACTGTCACTCGTGGTCATCGCCATCGGGGGCTGGACGCACGGTACCGACGCCCCGAGCGTGTTCGTCGCGTTCGGCTGCGCAGGGCTGGTCAGCTTGCTGATCGGGCTGCTGGAGTCCTTCGCGCTGCACCGCGCCGCACTGATCGCCGCGGCGGCTGCGCTGGCGGCGGAGTTTTCCTGGCTCTACCTGGTTGACGTGCACGTCCCGGGCGGCGCGCTGGCGGTGGGCGCCACAGTCGGGGTCCTCTTGACGCTCCCGCCGCTGCTGCTTCGGCTGGCGCGCTCCGGACGCGTGCTCGCGACGACACTCTGGATTCAGTAACCGGAGCTCGACTGCAGTGAGTCGGTTGGACTCGAGGCACCCCTGTTCAGAGAGCTGAACGGTTGTGCGCAAGTCGACCTATTCACGTCAGCCACTTCCGCTGCCAAGCTGTGCGCATGATCAGGTTTCCCCTCGAAGACATGCGCACCCAGGACTTCAGCTCACACCCGGAAATTGAACTCGAACGGATAAACGTGCCACATTCTTCCACGCTCACCACTGCACCCAACGACCCCGAAGTCGTCGCGGAGATTCTCGCTTCGGCGTCCATCGGCGCTTACGACACTACGACGGGTCGGCGCAACCGCGAGCCGTTCGGACGCTTTCGCCGCAACTCCGTCCGCGCCGGTGCTGAAGCCCAGCGTCACGATGAGGAACTGGATGAGGAGGCCGACCTGCAGCTGCAGGTCATGTTGCTGCGCGAGGAGAACGCACGGCTGAAGGCCGGGCGACATCGTCCGTCCGATGTGGGCACGATGATCGACGAGTTGCGGCTGGTGGCTGCCGAGGAAGAGGGTGACCTCCTCGACGACGCATGGAGCCTGCTCAGCGAGTGCCTGGTCATCCGTGAGGGGCTCTCCCAGGCCTGCGTCGAGATCGAGAACGCAGTCGGCTCCGTGCGACAGCGACTGGCCACGCTCGTGGTGAGGATCGAGGGCCTCGCGCGCGACGATTCCTCAGTGTCCGGTGGCGCGTCCGGGGGACGCGCCTCGGAAGCCGCCTGATCCTCCAACCAGACAGAGTCAGGTGATCGGAATTTCCCGTGGCACGGGTACCTATCGGCGGTGGACAGTTCGCGCCTGGCGCGGGGTGTTGCTCTGCACGCTGGTTGGCATGGTGGTATCGACCGGCCAGGCCGTGGCCGGGAGCACCCCGCCTGGGCTGCCGGGGCCTCCCCCGGATGCCGGATCGGGGTTTCCGCTCCCGCCGGCACCAGGACGAGCGCCCGCCGTTACGTCGGCTGGACCACCGGCGACGATTCCCGCTCAGGCATCCGGGCCCGGGCTGCTGAGCGGCACCGCACGGCTCCGCGGCACGGCATTTTCCCTTCCCATCGCATGTCACTCCAGCGGTCGGGTATCCGTGGCCGCGCCGGCCCTGGCCACTGGCACTCTGGCGCGGGCGCGGTACACGTGTCGAGGCGGCCGCGCCAACCTGCAGGTCGTGCTGCCGGCGTCCATCGCGCGACGCATCGCGGGGGTGGGTGAGGCGCTGGCACGGCTCACCTTCGGGCGCGGCAAGACAGCCGAGACCGTCTCACTGACGCTCCAGACGCGGATCGGCACGCCGACGTTCTGGAACAGCGACCTCGGGCTGCGCTGCGCCGTCTCCGGCACCAACGGGGCGGAGTTGCTGGCTCCCAATTTCACCGACACGCCGGTGACGACGATCGACGTACGGCCATGGCTGGCTTGGTATACGGCGGGCACTGGATGGCAGTGGCTGGGCACCCGCGGCCCGAATGCGAGCCGTTGGTACCGCTGGACGGCGACCCCCAGCGGAGTCGCAGAGTGGCAAACGTCGCCCGGCGCGATCAGCCCATGGACATGGGCCCCGATCTCCGTGCAGCCTGGTCACGGCACGTATGTGATCGCCGTGTTCGAGGCCATCTACTGGTACAGCCATCCGACATACGTGTGGAGCTACGCCCGATCGGGCGCGGGCGCCAGCGCGGTCACCACTTACTGTGGCTACCGGTAACCGAACGGGACCTCGCTGCGCGCGCGCCGCCAGGGGCAGCGTGTTGCTGTGCATCGTCGCCCTCCTGTTGGCGTGTACCACCATGCCGGCCGCCGGGCACGCGGCCGCGCCGCCGGCCCTGCCCGGACCGCCACCGGGAGCCGGATCGGGGTTCTCCACGCCACCGAATCCGGGAAGCGTGCCCGAAGCGGCGCCGCTCGGCGCCAGCGCCACAATTCCCGCGCGCGTGTCAGGTCCGGGCCTGCTGAGCGGAACGGCGCTCCTCAGGGGGCGGGGGTTCTCGTTGGCGATCGCCTGCCAGGCCAGTGGTCAGGTGAGCGTTGCTGTACCGGCCCTCGGGCGGGGAGTGCTCGCGCGCGCGGGCTACTCATGTCGCAATCGACGCGCCAGTGCCCAGCTGTCACTCAGCCGCGCCGCCGCCGGACGCCTGGCCGGGCTGGGCTCGACGCTGGCCAGCGTGACGTTCGGGCGGGGCAAGGCGACCGAGCGGGCCTCGCTGACGCTGCAGGCCAGGCCGGGCCGGGCCACCTTTTGGAGCGACGGCGGGCTCGAGTGTCAGCTGCTCGGCGACACCACGCCGTACCTCGCCGCTCCGAACTTCACGGTGACACCAACCGTGGAGATCGACGTCCGGCCCTGGGTGGCCTGGTACACGGCGGCGACTGGGTGGCGGTGGTTGGGGACTGCGGGGATCAACGCGAGCCGGTGGTATCGGTGGACCGCGACACCCGGCGGAGTGGACCAGTTCAAGACGCCGGCCGGCGCGATCGCCCCATGGACCTGGGCGCCGATCCATGTGCGTCCCGGCCAGCACACCTATGCGATTGGCGTGTTCGAGGTGCGGTACTGGTACACGCACCCACGGTATGCATGGAGCTACGCCCCATCGACGCTGGCCACGAATGCCAGCAGCACATACTGCAGTTACCCATAGTTCGATGCCGGCGCGCCGCAAGCGAACACCGACCGGTCTCGGGGAGCCACGCGCGAAGCGGGCGAAAACCCCACCACCAGGCCAAGCTGATCCCCCCGCACGGCTCGCGAACCGGACGATCTCGAGCCTGGACCCGCGCATGCACGACGCGTTGACCGACCTGCACGCCTACGCGCTGATTCTGGACGCCGATTGGCAACGGTTGGGCGAGCCCGACCCGCAGCCCGCCGGGTCCGGTGGGGCGTCCGTGGAATCGGCGGAGCTGGCGCAGCGCCGTGCCGAGATGACCGAGGAACTGCAGGCGCTCCGCGCCACCACGGCTGCGCTGCGCGACGTCGCCGGGCCCACGCTCGACGAGAGCTGACGCTGCTGGTCTGCGGTCTTACACGAGCCCGCTGCGGACCGCGCGCACGGCGGCCTGGAGGCGATTCTCGACCTGGAGCTTGACCAGGATGCTCGACACGTGATTCTTGACCGTGTGTGGGCTGAGGAACAGGGCGCGCGCGATGTCAGGGTTGTCCATGCCGCGGGCGAGCAGTTCCATGACCTCGCCCTCGCGCGGGGTCAACTCTGCCCCGGCGAGCCCCGGCTCGATCTCGGTCGGCTCGCGTATGCGTCGTACCAACTGGCTCGCGATCCGAGGTGAGATCGAGGACTCGCCGCGCGCCGCCGACCTGATGCCCTCGACGATCTGGTCGATAGGCGCATCCTTGACCAGGTAGCCACAGGCGCCGGCGAGCAGTGCCTCGGTCACATTGCGCTCATCCGCGACGACCGTGAGGACCAGGACTTGTATCAGCGGAGTCGCCGCAGCCAGGATCTGCGTCGCTTCGATGCCGGACATGCCGGGCATGTTGATATCCATCAGCACGACGTCGGGGTTCAGCTCCACCGTCTGCCGAATGCCATCGGCGGCCAGCGACGCCTCGCCCAGGACCCGGATCCCCCGTTCCTCCAGTAGCTGGACGAGCCCACCACGGAACAACTCGTGATCATCGATCACGACCACGCTGAGGCGATTCGTAGGCATCACCTTCCTTATCGGCAGGACGGGCGCGACGCTGCAATGCTGCGGCGAGAGGGACGCTCGGCTGATGACGGGCGGTCACGGCGCCGAGGCCCGGGGAGAGGGTTCGCGATCAGACCCTGAACGTCGGATAGGTCGCAGTCCTCATTGACGGCTCCGGCGTCCTGGCGTGTAATACATGGGAGCGCTGGGGAACACAAAGGAGACCGGTCGTGCAGGGGCGGATAGCGGTGCTGGGCGGCGGGCACGGTCTCGCTTCGGTTTTGCGAACGCTGCGCGATGATCAGCACGCGCTCACCGTGATCGTGACCGTGGGCGATGACGGCGGCTCCTCGGGAGAGTTGATCCGTCGCGGGGGCGGGCCGGCGGTCGGCGACTTGCGACGTTCGCTCGAGGCGCTGACGGGTCACGAGGTCGCCCTGGGTCGCGCGTTCCGGCGGCCGCTGACCATCAATCGCATTGGCTGCCACCCGCTCGGAAACCTGCTCATCCGATCGCTCACCGCGGCATTCGGCGACCTTGAGAAGGCCAGCGAATGGCTCGGCGAGCAGCTCGGGATTTCCGCCGTCGTGCTGCCGGCGACGAGCGAGCCCGTGTCGCTGATGGCTGAGGCGGACGGGCGGATGATCCGTGGTGAGTCGGCGATCGGTGCCGCGCGGGCCGATATCTGCCGTCTGGGCTTCGACCCCGAACGCCCACATGTGCCGACGGCGGTGGTGCAGGCGATCGAGCAGGCCGATTGGGTCCTGTTGGCGCCGGGTTCGCTGTTCACGAGCATCCTCGCCACCAGCGCGCTACCGGACGTCGCCTCGGCACTGGCGCGCACCGCTGCACGCGTGGTGTGGATCTGCAACCTCGAGCCAGATGCTGCTGAGACGGCCGGAATGACAGGCCGGGATCACCTGGCGGCTTTGCGACGCCACGGTGTGCGAGTCGACACCGCGCTCTACGACCCCGGCGCAGAGCTGCAGTTCGATTCCGCGCAACTGGCCGGCGACCGGATCAGAGCGGTGCGCCGCCCACTACGCAGCGAGCAGCCGGGGATCCACGACCCAGTGCTGTTGCGCGCGGCGCTGATGGAGCTGTTCGCGGATTAGTCCGACGCGGGTGTGCTCGCCAGGAGCACGTCCAGCTCGGTGCCACCGGCGACCCGCGGGCGCGCGATCAGCTGTCCGCCGAGGGACTCGGCCCGCGCACGCATCGCCGTCATGCCAAATCCGCTCGTCGCCGGCACCTCGGGTTGGCTGATCCCGCAGCCGTCATCGGAGACCCGCAGGAGAAAATCGTGTCCGCGGCAGTCAAGTGTCACGTCGACGCGACGCGCACCACCGTGTCGAATCGCGTTCACGATCGCTTCGCGCGCAATGCGTACCACGTGTTCACGGTCAGCCTGGGTGAGCTCATTCATACCGACGCGGGCGCTATCCGCCTCGATCTTCACCCTGACCTCGACACCGAAGCGTGCTCCGAGCTCGTCCCCGACGCGGCGCAGAGCCGCCGCCGTCGTCGGAGCCTCCGAAGCGCTCAGGTCCACGATTGCGCCGCGCGAGGCGGCCAGTGCGCTGCGCGCGGCCACCGTGAGCGGGTGCTCCATTCCGACGATAGCTTCGAGTCGCTGTGCGTGGGTGGTGATGACCGCCAGATCCTGCGCCAGGCCGTCATGCAGGTCGCGCGCGAGCCGGAGGCGCTCCGCGTTGATCGCCGCATCGGTAGCGTGATGGCTTGTCTGCCGGAACTGCGCCAGCGCCACGACGAGCAGCACCGCATAGGCGGCCAATCGCAATCCATCGCCAGGCGTGACCCAGTTGGCCGGAAGATTGGCGAACATCAGATAGCCGAGGTTCGCCCCCGCGAGCAGAAAGCACGCTGCCGCGAGTAGCCCCGCGTGGCTGTCCTGGGGTCCGGCGCGGCGAACGAACGCCGTCCCCGCGATCGCCAACAAGCCGGTTGACCCGAGTCCCACCACCACCGAAATTGGCGCATAGCTCGCGGCGAGCGCCCCGGAGGAATCGGTTCCCGCGATCCGATCAAGCAGCTGGCTCAAGGCGGCGATGCCCAACCCGGCGACCACGGTAAGCCCGACCACCCGGCGACGGCCACCACCGAGGAGCTCTCGGTCCGGGGCCAGTGCGGCGGCGGCGAACGCGATCGACACGAGCACCATGCAGCTGAGCCGGGCGCCCATCCCGAACGGGACCGTTTCGGCTCCCGTGACGGCGGGGAGCGCTGCGAACGCGAAATCGGTGACCGACACCATGATCAGCGCCCCGAGCAGCAGCAGGTCACGCCGCCGTCGGCTGTGGCGGAAGTGGCCGAGCATCAGCGCCGCGCTGAGCAGCGCCGTCAGAGTGATCGCGGTCTCGATCCCGGCGCGGGCGCCGGGATCGTTGAGATGGACCGGGCTGACCAACTGCCACACGCCGACCGCTGCCGCGGCGACGGCCACGGTTGTCGCGGTGGCGCGGGCACGACGAGCTACATCATTCCGACGGATTCGAATCGACCCGCGCTCCGCCGATGCGGGAACAGCCCCAACTATTGCAACGTTCATGGTATGTCGCCCCTATAAGCGGTTCCGTGCTCATATCACCTGGGTTGCCCCGAATCCATTACCCAGGTCCATCAAACCTTACCATAGTTGCGCAAACCTATGACTCAGCCCTCGACCCGCGGCGGCCCGCCAGCCCGAGCGGCGGTTCGTTGAGAGCCGCAGCTCGAGCTGGCGTTGCCGACAGGCCGACGCCAACCATCCGCCCAACCCCCGAGCCGCCATTGATGGGCGGCCCGGAGATGGGTCAATGCGTCGTTAATCCTCGGTCGAGCCTCCGTGACCGGACGCGATGTCGAGATCCGCGAGCTCCTCTGCGAACCCCAGCGACGAGCCACCGTTCCCGATGTTCTCGAGGTCGCTGAGATCGGGCTCGAGCCCGCCGCCGAACCCGGTCAGCGACTCTCCGTCGGTCAGCCCCAGCTCGGCCGCGAGGTCATCGTGATCCAGCAGGCCGACCTCGTCGATCCCGCGCGGAAGCGGCTCGGACGGCTCGATCTCGATCCGCCGATAGCGCTTGAGGCCCGTGGCGGCCGGGATCAGCTTGCCGATGATCACGTTCTCCTTCAGCCCGTTGAGACGGTCGATCTTGCCCTCCAACGCAGCGTCGGTGAGCACCTTGGTCGTCTCCTGGAACGACGCGGCCGACAGGAACGAGTCCGTGTTCAGTGATGCCTTGGTGATCCCGAGGATGATCTCCTCGGCCTGGGCGGCCTCACCGCCGGCGTCCATGACCGTCCGATTCACGCGTGCGTACTCCTGGCGGTCGACGAACTGTCCCGGCAGCAGGTCGGTGTCGCCCTTCTGGTCGACCCGCACCTTCTTCATCATCTGGCGCACGATCAGCTCGATGTGCTTGTCGTTGATGTCGACGCCCTGGGACTTGTAGACCTCCTGGACCTCGCGGACCAGGTAGAGCTCGGTCTCGGTCCGCCCACGGATCGGCAGCAGCTCGTGTGGGTACAGCGAACCCTCGTTGAGTTGCGTGCCCACCTCGATCTGCTGGCCCGAATCGACGTACAGGAGCGTGCGTCGCGGGAACGTGTAGCGGTGCTCCTCACCGGTGTCGTCGGTGATCACGACGGTCACCGCCTTGTCGGTCTCCTCGATCGAGGACTTGCCCCCGACCTCGGCGATCTTCGCCAAGCCCTTCGGCTTGCGCGCTTCGAACAGCTCCACCACGCGCGGCAGACCGTGCGTGATGTCCGCGCCGGCGACGCCGCCGGTGTGGAACGTCCGCATCGTCAGCTGCGTTCCGGGCTCACCGATCGACTGCGCGGCGATGATCCCGACCGCGTCGCCGATCTGGGCCAGCTTCCCGGTGGCCAGCGAGCGGCCGTAGCAGGCCTGGCAGACGCCGGTCGTCGCCTCGCACTTGAGCACTGACCGAACCGGCACCGTGACGACGAGGCCCTTGTCGGTGTCGTCCTGGTGTGTCTCGACCAGATCGGCCAGCTCCGCGCGGTCGATCTCCTTGCTCTGCTCGACGATCACCCGGCCGCGCTTGGTCTTGATGTCCTGCGCGGCGACCCGGCCGATCAGGTCGGTGTTGATCTCACCGTTGGGCCGCAGCTTGCGGGTCTCGGGATCGACGTCGAGCTGTGACACCGGCATCTCGATGTATCCCTCGGCGCCGCAGTCCTCGGCCCGGATGATCACGTCCTGGGCCACGTCGACCAGGCGGCGCGTCAGGTAGCCCGAGTCGGCGGTCCGCAGTGCGGTATCCGCCAAGCCCTTACGCGCACCGTGGGTCGAGATGAAGTACTCGAGCACGGTCAGGCCTTCCATGAAGTTGGCCTTGATCGGACGCTCGATGATCTCGCCCTTCGGGTTCGCCATCAGGCCTCGCATTCCGGCGAGCTGCCGGATCTGCGAGAACGAGCCTCGCGCACCTGAGTTGGCCATCATGAAGATGGGGTTGAGCTCATCCAGGTGTGCGTACAGCGCCTCACCGACTTCGTTGGTGGCGCGATCCCACAGCTTGGTGACCGCCTCGTGGCGCTCCTCCTCTGTGATCTCGCCCTCCTCGTACTGCTGCTCGATGGTGGCCAGCTCGATGTCGTAGCGGGCGAGGATCTCGGGCTTGGACGGTGGCGTCTGGACGTCGTTCTTGGAGATCGTCACACCCGCCTGGGTGGCGTAGTGGAATCCGATGTCCTTGAAGGCGTCCAGCACCTGTGAGATCGAGGCCGCACCGTAGAGCTGGACGAGGTCGTCGACCAGCTTGGTGGTGTCCTTCTTCTTCATCGAGCGGTTAATGAACTCGTAGGTGCTCGGATCGAACTGCTCGCCGAGCGCCTCCTCGAGCGCGCGCTCGATCTTGTCGTTGTAGATGACCCGCCCGACCGTGGTGAGGATGTGACCGCCTTCACGCCCGACCGGACGGTATTCGGCCAAGGCATGGAGCTTGACGACCCCGTGCTCGTAGGACCACTCCGCCTCCTGGGCGGTGCGGAACCGGTGCGGACGCGGGGTCTGGGTGGTCAGATCGATCTTCGCCAGCTCCGACGCATCTGGCCCGTAGGTCAGGTAGTAGGCGCCGAGCACCATGTCCTGGGTTGGCGTGGCCAATGGCGCGCCATGCGCCGGCGAGAGGATGTTGTTGGAGGACAGCATCAGGATCCGCGCCTCGGCCTGGGCCTCGGCCGACAGGGGCAGATGGACCGCCATCTGGTCGCCGTCGAAGTCGGCATTGAACGCGTGGCAGACGAGCGGATGGACCTGAATCGCCTTGCCCTCGACCAGCACCGGCTCGAACGCCTGGATACCCAGACGGTGGAGCGTCGGCGCGCGGTTGAGGAGCACCGGGTGCTCGTGGATGACCTCCTCGAGCACGTCCCACACCTCGGGGATCATCGAGTCGACCATCTTCTTGGCGGCCTTGATGTTCTGCGCGGACTTGCGCTCGACCAAGCGGGCCATGATGAACGGCTTGAACAGCTCGAGCGCCATCAGCTTCGGCAGCCCGCACTGATGCAGCCGCAGCGACGGACCGGAGACGATCACCGAACGACCCGAGTAGTCGACCCGCTTGCCGAGCAGGTTCTGGCGGAAGCGCCCCTGCTTGCCCTTGAGCATGTCCGACAGCGACTTCAGCGGCCGGTTGCCCGGACCCGTGACCGGACGTCCGCGGCGGCCGTTGTCGAACAACGCGTCGACCGACTCCTGGAGCATCCGCTTCTCGTTGTTGACAATGATCTCGGGGGCACCCAGATCGAGCAGTCGCTTGAGCCGGTTGTTGCGGTTGATGACGCGACGGTAGAGATCGTTCAGGTCGGAGGTGGCGAATCGACCGCCGTCGAGTTGAACCATCGGGCGCAGCTCCGGCGGGATCACCGGTACCGCCTCCAGGACCATCATCTCGGGCTTGTTGCCTGAGGACAGGAACGCCGAGACGACCTTGAGCCGCTTGACCGCGCGCGCCTGCTTCTGGCCCTTGGCGGTCTTGACCTGCTCCTGGAGGTCCTCGGACTCGGCCTCGAGGTCGACCTGCTGGAGCAGATCGCGCACCGCCTCGGCACCCATGCCGCCGCGGAAGTACTCGCCGAATCCGTACGGCGAGCCGAAGCGATCCTTGAACTCGCGGAACGTGGTCTCGTCGTTGATGACGTCCTTGGGCTTCATCGACTTGAACAGCTCCCACACCTGACGCATGCGCTCGGCCGCGTCCTCGATGTAGGCCTCGGTGTCGTCGATATCGGCCTGGAAGCTCTTGCGGAGCTCCTTGAGCATCTTCTCGCGCTCGTCATCGGTGAGCTTGGCCACGTTGACCTCGAGCGTCTCCGCCCACAGGTGGTCTTCGTCGGAGAAGTCGCGGCCGGTCCGGGCGGTCTGGAGGTGCTCCTCGCGGCGGGCCAGTGACTCCTTGAGCTCGAGTACCCGCTCCTCCTTCTCGGCGGCGTAGGCGTCAAGCACCTTGACGACCTCGCCCTCGAGCGATTCCACGTCGCGAGCGCGAGCCTCATCGTCCACCCACGTCACCATCGAGGCGGCGAAGTAGAGGACCTTCTCCAGCTCCTTGGGCGCCATGTCGAGCAGATAGCCGATCCGGCTGGGGACACCCTTGAAGAACCAGATGTGCGAGACAGGCGCGGCCAGGTCGATGTGACCCATGCGCTCACGGCGCACCTTGGAGCGCGTGACCTCCACGCCGCAGCGCTCGCACACGATTCCCTTGTAACGCACGCGCTTGTACTTGCCGCAGTAGCACTCCCAGTCCTTGGTCGGACCGAAGATGCGCTCGCAGAACAACCCATCCTTCTCGGGCTTCAGCGTGCGGTAGTTGATGGTCTCTGGCTTGGTGACCTCGCCCGAGCTCCAAGAGCGAATCTGCTTGGAGGAGGCAAGACCAATCTCGATGGCGTCGAAATTGTTGATGTCAATCATGTGTTTCTTTCTCTTGAAGAGTGACGGAGCGGTTGGGGAATCGCCGCCGGCGACCCCGAGTGAATTGCGCCCTGACGCGATTCCCAAGTGGATCGCGCCCTGCGCAATCCACCACTCACGTCTCTGCCTCCTCGGTGACGGCCTCCGCGGTGATGCCCTCGGCAATCTCCTCGGCGGCCTCAGTGACACCCTCCGCCTCGCCGGCATCGATGTCGGCCTCGAGCATCGGATCGACATCGGTCTCGAAGTCCTCCTCGGCGAGGTCCTCGCCGGGCTCGAGATCCGGGTCCTCGGTCAGGACCTCCTCGGCGGAGGCCTCGACTGTCTCGCCCTCGTGCTCGGTGGCCTCATCCGCGGCCGCACCGTCGGTGGCGCGGACACCGCTGAGGTCGATGCCCAGCTCCTCGGCGGCGCGCAGCAGGTCGTCGTCCTCCTCGCGCATCTCGGCGCGCTCACCCTCTTCGGAGACGACGCTGACGTCGAGCGCCAGGGACTGCATCTCCTTCAGCAGCACCTTGAACGACTCGGGGATTGACGGCTCGGCGATGTTCTCGCCCTTGACGATCGCCTCGTACGCCTTCACGCGGCCGACCGTGTCGTCGGACTTGATGGTCAGCATCTCCTGCAGCGTGTACGCGGCGCCGTAGGCCTCCAGCGCCCAGACCTCCATCTCGCCGAAGCGCTGGCCGCCGAACTGCGCCTTGCCGCCCAGCGGCTGCTGGGTGACCAGCGAGTACGGGCCCGTGGACCGAGCGTGGATCTTGTCGTCCACGAGGTGCAGGAGCTTGAGGATGTACATGTAGCCGACCGTCACCTGCTCCTCGAACGGAGCGCCGGTGCGGCCGTTGAACAGCCGGACCTTGCCCGAGGCCTGCTCGCCCTCGCGCCGCTGCTTGTCCACATCCATGCGGATCAGCCCGTCGCCCGCGGTGTGCTCGTCCTGCCAGCGGACCAGCGCCTCATCGACGTCGGCGACCGTGGCGCCGTCGAACACCGGCGTGGCCACATAGACCTTGCCGGCGCTGCCATCGGCGCGCGAGCCGCCGTTGGTGGCGTGCCTGCGCGCCTCGGAACCATCTTCGTACCAACCGTTCGCGGCGACCCACCCGAGGTGGGTCTCCAGGATCTGGCCGAGGTTCATCCGGCTCGGCACGCCGAGCGGGTTGAGGATCACGTCGACCGGCGTGCCGTCCTCGAGGAACGGCATGTCCTGGACGTCGACGATCTTCGAGATCACGCCCTTGTTCCCGTGGCGTCCGGCGAGCTTGTCGCCCTCGGCGATCTTGCGCTTCTTGGCCACGAACACGCGCACCAGGTCATTGACCCCGGGCGGCAGGTCGTCGCCCTCGTCCCGGCTGAAGGTCTTGACGTCGATCACGACGCCGCCCTCACCGTGGGGAACCTTGAGCGAGGTGTCGCGGACCTCACGCGCCTTCTCCTTGAAGATCGCGCGGATCAGCTTCTCCTCGGCGGTCAGCTCGGTCTCGCCCTTCGGCGTGACCTTGCCGACCAGCAGGTCACCTGAGGCGACCTCGGCGCCGATCCGGACGATCCCGCGATCGTCGAGGTTGCGCAGCGACTCCTCCGAGCGGTTCGGGATGTCGCGGGTGATCTCCTCGTCGCCCAGCTTTGTCGTGCGGGCGTCGATCTCATATTCCTCGATATGGATCGAGGTGAGCTCGTCGTCCTGCACCAGTCGCTTGGACAGGATGATCGCGTCCTCGAAGTTGTACCCCTCCCAGGACATGAAGGCGACGAGCAGGTTCTTGCCCAGCGCCATCTCACCCATGTCGGTGGCCGAGCCGTCGGCCAGGACCGCACCCTGCTCGACGGCGGTGCCGACGTCGACGATCGGCTTCTGGTGGATCAGCGTGCCCTGATTGGAGCGCATGAACTTCTGCAATTCGTACTCGTCCTGGCTGCCGTCGCTGCGCTCGACGAGGATCTGCTCCGCGTCGACGTAGGAGACATTGCCGGCCGATCGCGCGATGCTCACATCGCCCGTATCAATCGCCGCCCGACGCTCCATGCCGGTGCCCACCAGCGGCGCGTCGGTGACCAACAGCGGCACCGCCTGACGCTGCATGTTCGAGCCCATCAACGCACGGTTGGCGTCGTCGTGCTCCAGGAACGGGATCATCGCCGTCGCCACCGACCAGATCTGCTCCGGTGAGACGTCGATCAGGTCGACGTCGTCCGCCGCGACCGTCACGTACTGACCCGCCTGCGTGCGGCAGATGATCTCCTCACCCATGAGCCGACCCGATGCATCGACCGGCGTGTTCGCCTGCGCGATGATCTGCTCCTCCTCCTGGGTGGCGTCGATCCGCACGATCTCATCGGTCACCCGGCCGTCCCGGACGATCCGGTACGGGGTCGTGACGAAACCGTGCTCGGAGATCTCCGCGTAGGAGGACAGCGAGCCGATCAGGCCGATGTTCGGCCCCTCCGGGGTCTCGATCGGGCACATGCGCCCATAGTGGGTCGGGTGGACGTCGCGCACCTCGATCGGCGCGCGCTCACGCGTCAGACCACCCGCACCCAGCGCGCTCAGGCGCCGGCGATGGGTCAAGCCGGCCAGCGAGTTGGTCTGGTCCATGAACTGCGAGAGCTGGCTGGAACCGAAGAACTCCTTCAGCGCGGCCACCACCGGACGAATGTTGACGATCGTCTGAGGCGTGATCGTGTCGGCATCCTCGGTGGTCAGGCGCTCGCGCACGACGCGCTCCATCCGGTACAGGCCAATCCGGAACGCCTCCTGGATCAGCTCGCCGACCGTCCGCAGACGACGGTTGCCGAAATGCTCGTACTCGTCGAGGTGATCCTGAATCGGCTCGCGCGGCATCGAGACCGCCTCGGCCGCGTAATCCTTGACCTCGCCATCGGGCTCCTCGGGCATCCCGAGCAGCTTGGGCAGCAACACCAGCTCCTTGACCAGCGCGATGATGTCGTCGTGGGTCAGCGTGCGGGTATCGAGATCGATATCCAGGCCGAGCCGCGAGTTCAGCTTGTAACGCCCCACCCGCGTGAGGTCATAGCGCTTGGGATCGAAGAACAGCTGATGCAACAGTGACTTGGCCGCATCGATCGACGGCGGCTCACCCGGCCGCTGCTTCTTGAACAGCTCGATCAGCGCGCCCTCCTCGGTGCGCAGCAGCTCGGCATCGGCCTCGACCGTGTTACGGATGTAGAGCGAGTTCTCGAACAGGCTCAGGATCTCCTCATCCGAGGCATACCCCATCGCGCGCAACAGCACCGTGACCGGCAGCTTGCGCTTGCGGTCGATGCGGACATACACGCGGCCCTTCTTATCGATCTCCAGCTCCAGCCACGAGCCGCGCGCCGGCATCAGATTCGCGATGAAAACCTGCTTCTCCCGGTCCTTGGGCTCCATCACATACGCCCCCGGCGAGCGCACGAGCTGGGTCACGACGACCCGCTCGGTGCCGTTGATGATGAACGTCCCCCGCTCGGTCATCCACGGGAAATCGCCCATGAACACCGACTGCTCGCGGATCTCGCCCGTCTCACGGTTGATGAACGCGACGGTCACCGTCAGCGGCCGCGCGTACGTGAGGTCCTTCTCACGGCACTGCTCGAGGCTGGCGACCGGGTCATCGAACGTGAATTCGCCGAACTGGACGGCGAGGTTTCCGGTGTAGTCCTCGATCGGCGAGATGTCGTCGATCGTCTCGCGCAGGCCACCGCCGTCAGGGTCGGTCAGCCAAGCGAAGGACTTGCGTTGAATATCGATCAGGTTGGGGACTTCAAGGACCTTGGTCAAACGCGCGAAACTACGGCGCGTCCGGGGGGCATGAGCGGTTGCCAAGACGGCGACTCCTCGGGCGGTCGAGAGGGAACAAACGCCGACGTGAGCACAATGGCTCACGTTGAGCGCGACCAGCAAAGATAGCACACGGCAGCGGTGCCCTGTGTAGGACCTTCAGCTCTCACGGACCCCGCCCTCAGCGACCGCGTATGTGGCGCGGTACCGATGGTTTGGCGGCTACGGCTATTGGCTGACGGTCGCAGTGTAGGGGGAAATCCACGCTGGGGCAAGCCTGGCGGCCCAACCCGCGCGTCAGCGCCGTCAGGAGAATCGTGCTGCAAACGCCGCCAGGTGCCGTGCTCGCCGCCGGCGTCGGGGCAGGACGGGACCGCGCCGCCGAGCCGTTCACAGCTCAGGCGGCGACGGGACCGAGCGCGGCGAACGCTCCCCGCTCAGGCGGCGACGGGACCGAGCGGCTCGCGTGCGGCGCGGAGGGGGCTGGGAACTCGGCGCAGAGGGGGTGTCTTCCACAGCGGAGCGATCTCGACGTAGCGCAGCGCGACCATGCCGAAGCGCACCACGTCTCCGTCATACAGGTCGGCCACCGTGATGCAACGGCCGTTGACGAACGTGCCATTTGAGCTGCGGTCGTCCAGCACACGGGCCCGGTTGGCCCATTGGGCGATGATCGCGTGACGCCGGGACACCTGCGGGTGATCGAGTCGCAGGTCGGCGATCAACCCGCGGCCGATATGGACGATCGATCGACTGAGCGGAAGCAGCCCCACGGGGCCATCACCGTCCAGGGCCAGGTAGCGACCGGGAGGCGCGCCGGCTTCAGGCAACACGCTGGCGCGCGTGCGATGGTCAAGCAGAGACAGGGCGTCAAGAACCGACGCCTGCGGTACCTCGATGCCGACCGTGTGATAACTCGGCGGCTGCGACGAGGGCGCGGAAGTGAGCTGGGCGTGAATGGTCATGCCCTCACGTCACCATCTGCAGCGAATATGGAGCTCAGAGCAGCCGAAGAACTTGCGAAAAAGGCCGGACGGCTGTCCTTGGTCGAGTGGGCTAAATCTCCCCCAACTCCGTGGTTCCCGGGGGTTCGTACGTGAGAGCCCGCTCAGCGGGCCAGAACACGCACACCCCTCCAAGCCAAGGGAGTTGAGTGACATTTTGTTCGCCCCGCGCCCAGCCCCCCCAAAAAGGGGCCTGGGAGGCGACCCAAATCGAGTTTTGCCGGCCTCGATTGGTCGTTGCCCGGTGGACGGTCGCCCAGATCGACGCGCTTGCGTCGATCTGGGCGACCGGCCGTGCGACGGGCTACTTCAACTCGACAGTGCCGCCGGCTTCCTCGATGTCGGCCTTGAGCTTGTCCGCCTCGGCCTTGTCGACGCCCTCCTTGACCGCTTTGGGAGCCTCGTCGACCAGCGCCTTGGCCTCCTTGAGGCCGAGCCCGGTGGCGGCCCGTACGACCTTGATCACCTGGATCTTCTTCTCGCCCGGCCCGGTGAGGATCACGTCGAATGCGGTCTGCTCCTCGACCTCCTCCGCGCCGTCGGTCGCGGCGCCGGCCGCCGGGGCGGCTGCGACCGCTGTCGCCGAGACGCCAAAGGTCTCCTCCAGCGCCTTGATCCGCTCAGAGAGCTCCAGTACGGAGATCGTCTTGAGCTCATCGACCCACTCTTGTGTGGTTGTCATGGTTCCTCCTTATTCGGACGGCGCCGCGTCCGACGCGGCGTCCGGTTCAGATTGTTGGGCTTGTTCAGATGCAGCGCCCGGCTCGGAGACCTCGCCGGCGGGCTCGGCCGGCGCCTCTGCCTCGGGCCCGGCCGGCGGGTCGACCACAGGTTCCACCGGCGGCTCGACCACGGGCTCGGGCTCCGGCTGAACCTCCGGCTCGACCGGTGGCGGCGCCACCTCGGGCTCGACCGGGGGCTCCACCACGGGCTCTGGCTCTGGCTGCACCTCAGGTTCGGCCGGGACCTCGGCTTCTGGCTCGGCAGGTGCCGCCGCTTCGGGCTCGGCCGGCGTCGCCGCTCTCAGGCTCGGCCGGCGCCTCGGCTTCAGGCTCGGCCGGCTGCCTGCGCCTCGGGCTCGGCGACTGCCTCCGCCTCGGGCTCGGCGACTGCCTCCGCCTCGGGCTCGGCCGCTGCCTCCGCCACGGGCTCGGCGGCTGCCTCCGCCTCGGGCTCGGCGACTGCCTCCGCCACGGGCTCGGCGGCTGCCTCCGCTACCGGGCTCGGCCGGCGCGCCTCCGCCACGGGCTCGGCGACTGCCTCCGCCACGGGCTCGGGCTGGATGTCCGCCGCCGGTTCGACCGGCGCTGATTCGGTCACCGTCGGTGCGGGGGCTGGCGGCGCGGCGGTCAGAACGGGCGGGTCCATGTCGGCGATGGCCTTGAGCTGAATGGCCAGTCCCACGATCAGCGCATTCAGGCCGCGCACCAGGCCGGTGAGCGGCGCCGCGATGGTCGCCACGAGCTGGCCCTGCAGCACCTCGCGCGAGGGCAGACGGGCGATCGAGCGGACGTCGTCGGGGCTCAGCACCGAGCCGTTGAGCAGACCGCCCTTGAACTCGAGCAGGTTCAGCGAGCGTGCGGTGTCGTTGAGCGCCTTCGCAGCCAATGCGGCATCGCCGTTCACGAGCGTGAGCGCAGTCGGCCCCACCAGCATCGGCTTCAGCTCCTCGACCCCGGCCTGGTCCGCCGCGCGCTCGGTCAGGGAGTTCTTGACGATGCGAAACCGCGCGTCGACGTCGCGCAGCTTGGCGCGCAGGTCGGCGGCCTGGGAAACCGACAGGCCCCGGTAGTCGACGGCGAAGATCGCATCGGCGGCCTTGATCTGGCCCGCGATCTCGTCAACGACGGCTGTCTTTTGGTCTCTGTTCATGTCGGCTCTCTCTCACGAGCAACGCCCACACAGCGGCGGGCGTCGAGAGGCAAGCCTGCGGCTCGCATCGAGGCTCCGCCTGCTCCGGGCTTACGCGCTAGCGCCGCCAGAGGTCTCGGGCATCGTCTCTTTGTCGCAGTTCAGTCTACGCGGGGACCGGTTCCTCGACGATGTCGCGGGTCCGTGATGGGTCGACCTTGACGCCGGGGCCCATCGTCGTGGCGAAGGTGACCGAGCGGATGTAGCGGCCCTTCGCGGCCGACGGCTTGGCCCGGATCAGCTCGTCGATCACCGCGGCGTAGTTCTCCAGCAGCTGCTGCTCCGCGAAGTCGCTCTTGCCGATCACCAGATGCACGATCGCCGTGCGGTCGGTGCGGTACTCGACCTTCCCGGCCTTGGACTCGTTGACCGCCTTGGCCACGTCCATGGTCACGGTCCCGACCTTGGGGTTCGGCATCTTTCCCGCCGGGCCGAGGATCCGACCGAGCTTGCCGACGATCGGCATCATGTCCGGCGTGGCGATCGCGACGTCGAAGTCGTCGAAGCCGTCCTGGATCTTCTGGGCCAGATCCTCGCCACCCACCACATCGGCGCCTGACTCCTCGGCCTCGCGGGCCTTCTCGCCCTGCGCGAAGACGATGATCTTGACGTCCTTGCCCAGACCGTTGGGAAGCGCGATCGTCCCGCGCAGCTGCTCGTCGGCGTGACGGACGTTGAGCCCGGTGCGGACGTGCACCTCGACCGACTCGTTGAACGCCGCACGTTTCAACTGCTTGATCAGGGTGATCGCCTCGGCGGGCTCGTATTCACGCTCGCGGTCGAAGCGCGCCTTGGCGTCGTTGTAGGTCTTGCCGTGCTTGGCCATGTCAGATCACGTCCACGCCCATCGAGCGCGCCGTGCCCGCGATGATCTTCGCGGCGGCGTCGATGTCGTTGGCGTTGAGGTCCTTCATCTTCTTCTCGGCGATCTCCCTCAGCTGATCCTGGGTGATCTTCGCGACCTTGTCGCGGTGCGGCTCGGCCGAGCCCTTCTCCAGCGACAGGGCCTGCTTGATCAGAACCGCAGCCGGTGGACTCTTGGTGATGAAGGTGAACGAACGGTCCTCGTAGACGGTGATCACGACCGGGATCACGGTGCCCGTATCGGCTTGCGTCTGGGCGTTGAACGACTTCACGAACTCCATGATGTTCACGCCATGCTGCCCGAGCGCAGGGCCAACGGGCGGCGCCGGACTCGCCTGGCCGCCTACCGCCTGAAGCTTGATCTGAGTGAGTACCTTCTTGGCCATCGCGGACTCACACCTTAGCTAGATCTTCTTGACCTGATCGAAGCCGACCTCGACGGGCGTCTCCCGGCCGAAGATCGAAACCAGCACCTTGAGCCGCTGGGCGTCCTCGTTGACTTCGGAGATCTCGCCCGAGAAATCCGACAGCGGGCCGGAGATCACCTTGACCGATTCGCCGATCGCGAACTGGGCGCGGCTCCGCGGCCTGACCTCGGTCTCGCGGTGCAGGAGGCGATTGACCTCGTCCTGGGTCAGCGGGACCGGCTCGTTCGAGGCTCCGACGAAGCCGGTGACCCCCGGGGTCCCCTTGACCAGCGACCACGAGTCCTCGTTGAGGTCCATGTTCACCAGTACGTAGCCCGGCATCGTCCGCTTCTCGACGGTGATCTTCTGGTTGTCCTTCATCTCCGAGACGGACTCGGTCGGCACGACGATCTGCCGGACCGCGCGCTGCTGACCCAGCGACACCACGCGGTGCTCGAGGTTGTGCTTGACCTTGTTTTCGTGACCTGAATAGGTATTGACGACGTACCAGCGGAACATGTTCTCTCTTGGGACAGGAAGCGGTTTACTTCAGGATGAAATTGACGATCTTGGCGGAGAGTTCATCTGCCAGCCCGAGGTAGACGCCGGCCACAACCACAAACCCGAGCACAACTCCAGTCGCCTGAATGACTTGCCGACGGTCCGGCCACTGTACCCGTTGTAGCTCGCGCCAGCTTCCTTGAAGGAAGTGTACGAGGCGGAAACCGGACCGTGCCCGGCGCTCGGGCGCGGCGCCATCGGTCCTCGCCAGCTCGCCGCGGCCGGTGTCACTCTCCTCCTCGATGTCGGCTCCGTTCGCGTTGCCGGCGCGGCCTCCGGCTGCGATCGACGCTTCGACCTCGACATCGAACTCATCGGCATCCGCCTGTGACTCCTCGACGACGTCCGGACGACCCACAGCGAGCTGCGCGGCGGCGAGCTCGACGTCGGGAGCGGCGTGTTCGAGCGGATCCGGGGCGTCGTCGAGCTGATCGAGCGAGTTCGGAGTCTCGTCGCGGTGATCCAGCGGATCCAGGACCGCGTCCAGGTGATCCAGCGAGTCCGGACTGTCGTCGACGTGATCCTGCGGATCCTCAACGTGGTCCTGCGGATCCAGCGCATCGTCGACAGGCCCAGACCGATCCAGCGGCTCGTGGGCCGCCTCGGGTCCAGCGGTCGCGAGGCCGGGGTCGGGCAGGGCCCCGTCTACCGGCCGGCGGCTTCGCCGCTCTTTGGCGCGTTTGCGGTTGCGAGCCACGGAGTACTCCGTCGCGGAATCAGCGCGTTTCGCGGTGCGCGGTGTGACACCTGCACCAGCGGCAGTACTTGCGCAGCTGTAGCCGTTCCGGATTGTTCCGCTTACTTTTATTCGTCTGGTAGTTCCGGCGCTTGCACTCTTCGCACGCGAGAGTGGCGGCGATCCGGACGTCTCCACGGGCCATAAGGGCTTCCCGACAGGGTGGTGATCAGGGATAAGGGCCACCGAACCGCGGGCGTCAGAACGAACGCCGCCCGGCGCCGCTAGGCAGTGTAGCGCCCCTTTATTCCACTAGCTCCACAGGCGAGAGCTCGAGTTCCAGCTCCCTGTCCCCGCGCAGCACGCTGACTGGCAGCGTATGCCCGATCTTATCGTGGCTCATCAGGCGCTGGATGTCGTCGACGCCCTCGATCGACTGCCCGCCGAGCGCGACGATCAGGTCCTCGGAGCGCAGGCCCGCCGATTCGGCTGGGCTGCCGGGCGCGATGTCGACGATCTCCACACCGCCGCTGCGCCCGAGTCTGGCGCGGGCACGCGGCGGCAACGGCCGAGGCCCGGCGGCGATCCCGATGTAGGCCCGGCGGACCCGCCCGTCGCGCATCAGGGCGCCGACGATCTGCCGGGTGGTGGTGTTGATCGGCACGGCCAGCCCGAGACCCACTCCGGCCACCGCGGTGTTGATCCCCACCACCCGCGCGGAGCTGTCAACGAGCGCTCCGCCCGAGTTGCCCGGGTTCAACGCGGCGTCGGTCTGGATCACGTTGTCGATGTAGCGCATGGTCCGTCCGGCCCGCGCGGGCAGCGAGCGTCCGAGCGCGGACACCACGCCGGCCGTCACCGAGCCGGCAAAGCCGTTTGGGTTGCCGATCGCGACCACAAGCTGGCCAACCCGCAACTGCTCGGCCTCGCCCAGCACGGCCGGGGTCAGCTGATCGCCGTCAGCTCGCAGGACGGCGAGATCGGACAGCCGATCGACGCCGACGACCCGGAAACTGAGCTCGCGCCCGTCGACGAACGCCGCCCGGCCGGCCCGCCCCGGGCCGGCCACGACGTGCGCCGAGGTGAGCAGGAAACCGTCCGGCGTCAGCGCCACGGCACTCCCCGCGCCCGCGGGCACCTGGCCGGAGCGGCCCCGTCGCATCACCCGCAGGTTGGCGACGGAGGGCGCGAGCCGCTCGGCCACATCGACCACGACGCGCGAGTAGGCGTCGAGTGCGGCTGCCTCGCGGGCGTCAGGGTGGTCCGTTGCGGTGATGCTCATGGTTACCTCCGGCTCGGGCGGTGTCGGGTGTGATACCTCAGAACTCGACCGGGACGGTCCGGTCCTCGGTCCCGCGGACGACCGTCAGCTCGAGCTTGCCGTCCGCGCGGACAGCATCGAGCGCCTCGTAGAGGACGTCGACTCGATCCAGCGCGCGATCGCCGGCCGCGACGATCAGATCACCGCGCTCGATCCCCGCGCGATCCGCGGCGCTGCCATCCTCGACCGCCCTGACCAGGACGCCGTCGCGCTGCGGAAGCCCGACCGCCCGCCGAAGCCGGCGCGCGACGCGCGGCGGGGCGATCGCGACGCCCAGTTTGACGCGCTGGGGAGCCTCGCCGCGCCCGAGCGCGTCCACGCGCTCATGCAGTGCGGCGTCGGCCGGGATGGCCAGGATCAGGCCTCCATCGACGCGGACCGAGTTGATGCCCAACAGCCGACCGCCGAGGTCGACCAGAGGACCGCCCGAGGAGCCACGCGGAAGCGGTGCGGTGTGCTCGATCGCTCCACCGATCCGGCGGCCCCGAGGCCCCCGGAAGCTGCGCGCCGCCGCCGAGACGAATCCCGGCGTGACCCGCAGGCCACGGCCGCCGGGGTTGGCCAGGGCGAGCACCGCGCGCCCGATCGCCGGCGGCGTCTCATCGGCGCGCCACTCGACAGGCGCGACATCGGCAGTGTCGACGTCGATCACCGCGATATCGAGGTCGGGGTCAGACCCGGCGACGCGGCCGCTCTCGCGACGGCCGTCGGCGAACGTGACGCTCAGCTGATCGTGGCGCAGGTTATGGGCGTTCGTCAGCACTCGTCCCGGCGCGATCACGACCCCGGAGCCGAGCCCCCAACCGCGGCCCAGCCCCACGACCGCCGGTCCGACGCCGTGCACCGCGCCCTGGACGGAGCCTTCTAGTTCTTCGAGCAAAGTCATTCTGGAAATCTCCTTGATCGCCGCGCAGTGGCGCGGCTTGATGCATGTCTGTCTGCTTGTCACTTGCAAACTGCAAGTCAGCACTTTATCAGCCTGGCCACCTAGCATTGGGAGTCGATGTCCGACACGCCGGATGAACCACCCGCCTCCGCGCTCGCGAACTCGACGGCCACGCGTACCGCCGCCTCCGGCGAGCCGATCGACGACCCGGCCACCTCGGCGCTGGCCGACGCGCTGGCGGCCGTCGGTGACCGCTGGACGCTGCTGCTGATCGCCGCGCTGCTGGACGGCCCACGCCGGTTCGGCGAGCTGCAGGACGAGGTGCGCGGGATCGCTCCCAACGTGTTGATCCAGCGCCTGCGCCAACTCGAGCGCAACGCGCTGGTCATCGCGCGCCCCTATTCCGAGCGTCCGCCGCGGTTCGTCTACGAGCTGAGCTCGGCCGGCCAGGAGCTCGCCGGCGCGCTCCGGCTGCTGGCCGGGTGGGGGGCCCGTCACGCCGAGGGTGGCGCCGCGCCCCGTCACGCTGTATGCGGGACCGCCATGGAAGCGCGGTGGTGGTGCCCGACGTGCCAGCGACCGGTGGCCGATGAGGAGGGCGAGGAGCTGCATTTCGCCTGACGGGCACCGCCGGGTCCGCGGTTACCCGGAAGAATGCGTCCATGCTCCGACTGATCGGCCTCGTCGTCTCGATTGGGCTGGCGGATTCGCTCAACCCGACGACGATCGCCCCGGCGCTCTATCTGAGTACCGGCGAGCGGGCGCGCCAGAACCTGATCGAGTTCACCGCGGGGGTATTCGCGGTGTACTTTCTCGGCGGCGCGATCGTCGCGCTCGGTCCGGGTCAGCTGCTGCTATCCCTGGTGCCCCATCCGGGACCGCACCTGCGCTATCTCCTGGAGGTGGTGGCGGGCGTCGCGATGCTGACCGGTGCGGCGTTCCTGTGGGGGTACCGCGACCGGCTCGCCCGCCGTGACCTGCCGGAGCCGAATCCGAGCGGAAAATCGAGCGCGGTCCTCGGAGCCACGATCACCGCGGTTGAACTCCCCACCGCGTTTCCCTACTTCGCCGCAATCGCGGCGATCGTGGGTTCCGGCCTTGACCCGCTCCGACAGCTCGTGCTGCTGGTCATATTCAACGTCTGCTTCGTGCTGCCGCTGCTGCTGATCATCGCGACGGTGACGCTCGCGGGCGACGATGCCGAGCGGATGATCGCGTCCGTGCGCGCGCGGTTGGAAGCGCACTGGCCGGAGATCCTCGCCGTACTGGCGCTGTTGGCGGGAGCGTTCGTGACGATCCTCGGCATCACCGGGCTGGCCAGCGTCAATCGTGGCCACGTCGGACATTTCGCCCGTGGTGTGCGCAGGCTCATCACTCCATGAGCCAAGGGGTCGCCGCCGTAGGTACAGCCACGTGCGAGCGGCCCACTGACGGGCACGACCCCTAAGCGGCCGGCGGCCCCGCGTCGGCGCTGCGCGCCTGGCGGACGAGCCGGCGCATGCCATTCAACCAGCGCTCGGGCTGAGCGCCCTTCAGCGCCATGAACTTGGCGACTTCCGCGTGCGGAAGGATGAGGAACCGCTCCTCGCGAATCCCGGCGACCACAGCCTCAGCGACATCGGTCGGCTCGAGCACGCCGCCCGCCAGTAGCGGGGCGGCGCCGATGGGATCCTCGAGCGCGATCTCCAGCAGTGGTGTGCGCACCGCCTGAGGGCAGAGGCATGAGACCTTGATGCCGGCATCCGCGTAGGTGATGGCCAGCCACTCGGCGACCGCGACGGCGGCGTGCTTGGTCGCCGAGTAGGCCAGCGCGGAGACCTGCGTGAGCAGGCCCGCCGCGGAAGCGGTGTTGAGCAGATAGCCGTCTCCGCGGGCGACCATCTCGGGCAGCAGTGCCCCGGCGGCCCGGACATGGGCCATCACGTTGATATCCCAGATCTGCTGCCAGTCCTCGTCGGCGGCCTCGGGTCCGCCGGCCGGGCCGGCCACCCCCGCGTTGGAGCAGAACAGGTCGATCGGTCCGTTGGCCTCCCGGGCGCGCGAGACCAACGCCTGGATGTCGCTCTCGCGGCTCACATCGGTGTGCACGGCCAGCCCGCCGATCTCCGCGGCGACGGACTCCGCGCTGGCCAGATCCAGATCCGCCACGACCACGGCGCGCGCGCCCTCCGCCGCGAAGCGCCGAGCCAGCCCGCGGCCGATTCCGCTGCCCGCGCCAGTGACCACGACGTGTCGGTCCGCGAGTTCCATGGTTGCTCTAGCCGGGGATCTCCATGCTCCGAGCGGGAGAATAGTGAGAGGGTGTGGGCCAGCGCGCTCGGAAGACCAAGGAGCTGATCAGATGGACTTCGAACTCACCGATCGATGCCAGGACCTGCGTGAGCGTCTGTTCGCGTTCATGGAGGAGCACGTGTACCCCGCGGAGAGCGTCTATCACGAACAGATACTGAGCTCGGGCGACCCGCATTCTCATCCGCCGGTGATGGAGGAGCTGAAGACCGAAGCGCGGCGGCGGGGACTGTGGAACCTGTTCCATCCCCATCCCGATTGGGGACCCGGGTTGACCAACGCCGAGTACGCGCCGCTGGCCGAGATCACGGGCGCAAGCCAGATCGCCCCCGAGGCCTGCAACTGCGCAGCGCCTGACACCGGCAACATGGAGGTGCTGACCGTGTTCGGCACCCCTGAGCAGCAGGACCGGTGGCTGCGGCCGCTGCTCGAAGGCGAGATCCGTTCTGCGTTCGCGATGACCGAGCCGGCGGTGGCGAGCTCGGACGCGACCAACATCGAGCTGCGGATCGATCGGGAGGGTGATCAGTACGTGCTCAACGGGCGCAAATGGTGGGCCTCCGGAGCGATGCGGGAACGCTGCCGGATCATGATCGTGATGGGCAAGACTGACCCCGACGGGCCTCGCTATCGGCAGCAGTCGATGGTCCTCGTGCCCCGTGACACCCCCGGCGTCACCATCCTGCGCAACCTGCCCGTATTCGGCTACGTCGATCCCGAGGGTCACGCGGAAATCGTGTTCGACAACGCTCGGGTCCCCGCGTCGAACCTGATCGGCAATGAGGGCGACGGCTTCCTGATCTCCCAGGCGCGCCTCGGGCCGGGGCGCATTCACCATTGCATGCGGGCCATCGGCGCGGCCGAGCGAGCGCTCGAGTTGATGTGCCGCCGTGCCCTCACCCGCGTCACCTTCGGGCAACCCGTCAGCGACCGAGCGAACGTTCAGGACTGGATTGCCGAGTCACGGATCGAGATCGAGATGGCGCGTCTGCTCACGATGAAAGCGGCGTGGCTGATGGACACGGTCGGAAACAAGCACGCCCGGATGGAAATCTCGGCGATCAAGGTCGCGGCGCCGAACGTGGCGCTCCGCGTGGTCGATCGGGCGATCCAGGTGTGCGGCGGCGCCGGCGTCTCCGACGATTTCCCGCTGGCGATGATGTACGCCCACCTGCGAACGCTCCGGCTCGCCGACGGGCCCGACGAGATCCACAAGCGCACGATGGCGCGCGCCGAGCTGCGCCGGTTTGACTAGGTCGTGGCGTCGACCACGGTCTTCGCGCGCTGACGCTCAGGGGTGATGCGCACGACGTTCCACGCCAACCCGAGGCGGCGCAACGTCGAGATGATCAAGCCCGAGGGGTCGAGCTCCCACCAGCGCAGACCGTGGTACGCCGAGCGCGGGAAGGCGTGATGGTTGTGGTGCCAGGACTCCCCCAGCGACAGCACGGATAGCCAACCGACGTTGGTCGAGCGGTCTTCGATATCGAATCGGCGAGTGCCGAAGAAGTGACAGACCGAGTTGACCGACCACGTGATGTGGTGCACCAGGAAGATCCTCACGAGCCCACCCCAGATGTAGCCAAGTACCGCGCCGCGCAGCGTGAATCCGTCGAGCACATAACCCGCCACGGTCGGGATCAGCAGCGAGACCAGGACGAGCAGGGGAAAGCGCCGGCCGATCCGGCGCATCGCCGGGTCCTCGTAGAGCTCGGGCGCGTAGCGCTTCCAGTCAGCCTGCCCCTGAGTCTCCATCAACCAACCGACGTGTGCGTGCCAGAGTCCGCTCAGCCCGCTGCCGTGACCGACATGGGGGCTGTGGGGATCGCCCTCGCGATCGGTGTGGGCGTGATGCTTACGGTGATCGGCCACCCAGTCCATGACCGATCCCTGGACCGACAGGGAGCCCATGATGGCGAACGTCCGCTCGAGCCACGGATAGGTCTGGAACGCTCGGTGGGTCAGGAGACGGTGGAAGCCGACCGTGACTCCGACCGCCGTTATGAGATACATCACCGCCAGGATTGCCAGGTCGGCCGCGTCGACCGCGCGGTTCCAGAACAGGACGATGGCGACGAGCACGCCGGCAAACGGGACGACGACTCCGACGAGGTTGGCATAGCGTTCGGCACGGGTCATGGGACAAGATCATCATAAATAAATACACATTTCTTGCGTGCTTTCCACGTCCCAATCGGCGATCAAATTTATAACTTCCGTATAAATACGACCGAGATGTTGGGTTGCCGCACGACCAGGCGTAGCATGATCGACAGCACAGGACGCGGCGTGGCGAGGTGAACCTTGCGGCAGTTCTCGGATGCGCACTTGGCAGCCCTGGCAGTGCTGGCGATGGCCGTTGGGCTGTCGGTGTGGGCGCCGCGACGTCACCCGGGCCCGTGGACCGTCCCGGCCGGGCGGGCATTGGCCCTGGTCATCCTGGCGGCGTGGGCCGGGGAGTACGTCGCGGACGTCGTGCTCGGTACCTGGACGCTTCGCTACAGCCTTCCCCTGCAGCTCACCGATGTCGTGTCCGCGGTCTCGATCCTCGCGCTCTGGACTCGGCGCCTGCGGCTCGTCGAGCTCGTCTACTTCTGGTCGCTGACGGCGTCGCTGCAAGCGTTGCTGACGCCGGATCTGGGTAACAGCTTCCCGTCCGTCTACTACTTCACCTACTTCGCGCTACCACATCGGCGCGGTGGTCGCGGCCTGCTTCCTGGTGCTCGGCTGCCGGCTGTATCCGAAGCCCGGAGCGGTGTGGCGCGTATTCGCGACGACGCTTGCGTTCACCGCTGTGGCGGGCCTCGGTGACATCCTGACCGGCGGCAACTACATGTACCTGCGCCAGAAGCCGGCCCACAACTCGCTGCTGAACCTGATGGGGCCGTGGCCGTGGTACATCGTCTCGACCGTCGGGCTTGCGCTCGCGCTGTTGCTCGCGGTGAATCGGCTGACCGAGTGGATCGAGCGCCGGGATCGACCGCGGCCGGCTCCCACTCCACCGGACCCGCAGCCGGAGTACGCGAGCCAACCGATCGGCTGAGGACCTCGCTCACCGCTTCCGTGGCGATGGTGCCGCTCGCGCCGCGGTCAGCGGCTCAGAGCGCTTCCTCCGGATGCTTCTCTTCCCAACGCAACGCGGCCGCATCGGCCGCGGCGGAGTGCCGAACCGGCTGTTTGCTTGCCCGCGCGGCGAGCCGCGTCATCGTGTCGAGTGTGCCTGAGGTCTGCCACACCGCGACCACCTGGCCGTCGCGAAAGTGCAGCAAGGTCATGCCCTCGAGCTCCGTCCCACCACTGGCCACCGGCGAGCCATAGAAATCCTGGGCCTGAATCCCCGACAGCCTGTACCGAGCCGCCATCCGGTCACCGTTGGCGACGGTTTCCTCAACGCTCAGGCGAGCATCCGGAAACGCCGCCCACAACTGCGAGTAGAAGCTGCGCGCCCCTGCGAGACCCTCAACACCTCTGGGGTAGCCATGGAGCACGACATCGGGGGCGTACAGATCGAGATAGCGCTCGCGGCGACTTGGGTCGTTGAACGCGGCCACGGCCTGTTTCAGAGCTGCTTCGTTGGCTTCCGACATGTGCCCTTCCTCCGATCGTTCTTCACACCGTCCTGAAGCTCACCGACTCCGGCCACGCCGAACAGCGAGCCCCAGAACCAGCCCGGGAAACCATACGCGGAACAGTGCAACGGCGCACCGAGAGACGGAATAATGTTCCGGCCGTGAGCGGCAGAACCAACAAGAACCTCGTGCTGGCGGCGATGGTGTTCGCCGTCGCGATGACGTTCATCGACCAGACGATCGTCGTCATCGCGATCCCCTCGCTGCAGAAGGACCTGTCGATCTCGTCCGAGGGCTCGCAGTGGATCGTCAATGGCTATCTGCTTTCGCTGTCGGCGCTGTTCGCCTTCGGCGGCAAGCTGGGCGACGTGCGCGGACGGCGGAACATGGTCGTCATCGGAGTGATCGGCTTTGCCGTCGCGTCGGCCCTCTGCGGGTTCACGCCCACGGGCAGCATCGCCGAGGCATGGATCATCACCTTCCGCGTGATCCAGGGCGCGATGGCCGCGCTGATGTTCCCGGCCGCGGTCGGCATCGTCGTCGCGTCGTTCCCGCTCCGCGAGCGGGGCAAGGCGATGGCGATCTTCTTCGGGATCAGCGGCGGCTTGACCGCGATCGGCCCACTCGCCGGCGGCTACCTCACGGCATGGACCTGGCGGGCGATCTTCTGGATCAACATTCCGGTGGCGATCATCGCCCTGATTCTGATCTGGAAGTCCCAACCCGACAACCAGAAGCACCCGGGGAACCTGGACTACCGCGGCACGGTGCTGATCACGGGGGCGATGGGCCTGACCGTGCTCGGGTTCGAGCAGTCGAGCGTGTGGGGGTGGGGCAGCCTCGCCACCTGGGCCTGCATCATCATCGGACTGCTCCTGATGCTCGCGTTCGTATTGTGGGAGCTGCACACGCCGGAGCCGTTACTGCGCTTGCAGATCTTCCGCGACCGCGGCTTCTCGGTGGACACGATCGTGCTCGGTCTGATGTCGGTCGTGTTCGTCCCCTACTTCTTCTTCGCCAGCATCTACGCGCAGCTGTCGCTCGGCGAAAGCGCCCAAAACGCGGGGCTCTACCTGCTCTATTTCTTCCTGGGGTTCGTCATCGCGTCCCAGATCGGCGGGCGAGTGCTCGACGCACGTGGCGCCCGACCGGCGGTCGTGCTGGGCGGGGCAATCTCGGCGGTCGGCTTCTACCTACTCGCGGGGAAGCTGACCGACCTCTCGCTCAGCGCCCAGTGGATCTACATCATGATCGCCGGCGCCGGAGTGGGCCTGATGCTCAGTCCGGCCAGCACGGATGCCGTCAATCGCGCGCCGAGCTCCAGTTACAGCGAGGTCACCGGCATCACGCAGACCTCGCGGAACTTCGGCGCGAGCTTCGGACTCGCCGTCCTCGGAGCGGTCCTGGTCAGCCAGAACAAGACCAATATCACGAGTGCCCTCACCAAGAGTGGCGTCCCGAAGGCCGCGGCGCAAAAAGTCGCCGCGTCGGTCGGGACCTCGAGCTCGAGCTCGAACTCGGGCGCCAGGCAGCCGGCAGCGCTCGTGCACGACGTCCAGGTCGCCTTTGCCCATTCGACGCAGACTGTCTTCCACATCATGGCCGGCGTGATGGCCGCGACGTTCCTCATCGCACTGATCTGGTTTCCCCGCGGTCGCGTCGAGCTGGAAGAGGCCGAGGTCACGGCGCCGACACCGGTGCAAGCGGGCACGTAGCGACGTTCCAGCCCACTCCGACCGTCTCACGTTGGCGTTTGGTCCGTGGGGGACCCCCGTCAATCGGACCCCATCGAAGGGGTCATGGCTTCGCTCCGCGCTCTGCGGCGGCGTCGATGTCGGCCGCAACCGAGCGCCAGAGCGTGACGTGCACCGCGGGGCGGACCCGCAGCGACGTCGTGCCGGCACGGCCGGTCGAGATGGCGTGGGTCGCCTCAGCCGTCGTGGCGAAGCGCTGGAGTGAGAGCGCGGCCGGCAGCGCCCGACCCAGGCCCAGCGTGCTCGCGTGCCAGATCTCCAGAATCGGCGTCCCGCGCACGTCGAGCCTGACCAGCGCCCGCCGGCGCACCTCCTCGACGACGGAATGGGCGAGGGTCAGGATGATCCCCTCGCCGGCCGCGGCCGCGGCAATCGCCGCCGCATGACTGGTGTAGGCGGCGAGGTCGCTCGGGTCCAGGCCGCTGCGAGCGAAGAACAGCCCGGCGCCCATCGTGGGGTCGAGCCCGGGGGGGCCGATCAGCCAACGCTGGTCGGCCAGCGCCAACGGCGAAATATTGCGCCGTCCGGCCAACGGGTGCCCGGGCGCTGCGACCACGAGCAGCCGGGCGCGCAGGAACGGAACCGTGGCGATCGTCGCCGAGCGCTCGGGCGGTGGTGAGGAGCCGAGCGCGATGTCGGCGCGGCGGTGTTCGAGCAGGTCGGCGAACGTCGCACCGGACACCGACTCGACCGTGAGCTCCAGGCCGGCGTTGCGCGCCGTGAACGCGTCGATCAGCGGACCGATGTGCTCGGCGACGATGGTGTTCGCAGCGATCCGCACCACCCGCGATTGACCCGGCGAGTCCTGCACGGAACGGCGCGCCTGCTCCGCCAGGCCGAGGATCTCCCCGGCCAGCACGGCCAAGCGGCGCCCGCCATCGGTCAGCGCGATGCCCCGCCCATCGCGCACGAACAGCTCATCGCCGAGCTCCTTGCGCAGGGCGGCGACGGCGACGGACACGGCCGGCTCAGTCACCTCGAGCTCCGCCGCGGCTGCCTTCACCGAACCGTGGCGGGCCACCAGCACGAAGGACTGCAGCTGGGCAAGGGTCATGGGCTAGGCGATCCTTAAGGTCGGTTGACGCGCCAAGATAACAGCGGCAAAGTGCTACACAGGGAGGCGAGGTCCTCGGGCGCGTCGCTTATTGGCCTCGGTTCAAGGTCGTCGAGGGGAACGATGCCGTGCAGGTTCCAGCACCTTTCGAGTACGAGCGTGCGACGAGCGTTGACCATGCGCTTGAGCTGCTGGCTCGTCTCGGGCCCGAGGCGCGTCTGCTGGCGGGAGGCCACTCCTTGCTGCCCATGATGAAGCTGCGCCTCGCGGCGCCCGAGTATCTGATCGACCTCGACGGACTGGCGGGCGAGCTCGGCTACATACGCGAGGAAGATGGCGAGGTTCGGATCGGCGCCATGACCCGCCACCGGGAGCTGCTCGAGTCCGACCTGCTCGCCGCGAAGCTGGCCATCTTCAACGACGCCGAGCGGGTGATCGCCGATCCGGTGGTGCGCAACCGCGGGACGATCGGCGGCGCGCTGTGCCAGGCGGATCCCGCCGAGGACCTCAGTGCGGTGTGCGCTGCCGTCGACGCGCGGATGGTGATCCGGGAGCCGGCAGGACAGCGTGTCCTGAATATGCGCGAGTTCTACCGGGGGCCATACGCAACCGCTGTGGCTGACGGCGAGATGCTGGTCGAGATCCGGGTGCCGCTGCGCGAAGCCACAGGTTGTGCCTACGAGAAGGTCGAGCGCCGGGGCGGGGATTGGGCGGTCGCCGCGGCCGCAGCGTCGGTCTCGCTGTCGGACGGGAACATCGGTCGCGCCGGGATCGCGTTGACGGCCGTGGGCGCGGAGGTCACCTCGACGGTGGCCGAGGAGGCACTCGCCGGTCATCCACCGTCGGATGAGCTGTTCGCCGAGGCGGGCCGACTCGCCGCTGCGGCGTGTTCCCCGGCGAGCGATCAGCGCGGGTCGGCTGAGTACAAGCGGCACGCCGTCGGCGTGTTGACGCTGCGCGCGCTGCAACGCGCCACCGCGCGGGCGCTGCTGGGGGGGCGGTAGTGCAGGTCACCGTGTCAGTGAACAACGAGGAGTACACGCGGTATGTCGAGCCGAGGCTGTTACTGGTGCACTTTCTGCGCGACGAGCTCGACCTCACCGGTACCCACTGGGGATGTGACACGTCGAACTGTGGCACCTGCGTCGTGTTGATGGACGGAGAGCCGGTGAAGTCGTGCACGGTGCTGGCGGCCACCGCGGCGGGTCACGAGATCCGGACCGTCGAGGGCCTTGAGCTCGACGGTGTGCTCGACCCCGTGCAGCAGGGGTTCACCGAGGAGCATGGCTTGCAGTGCGGCTTCTGCACGTCGGGGATGATGCTGACCGCCCGCGCGCTGCTTGACCGCAATCCCGATCCCACCAACCTGGAGATCCGCGAGGCGATCTCGGGCCAGATCTGTCGCTGTACCGGCTACGCGACGATCGTTCGCTCGATTCGCTGGGCGGCCGACCACGCGACCGACGAGATGCCGGGCTCATGAGCGCCCGCGCGAATCCGGCCCGGCCCAAGGCTCATGAGCGCCCCCGCGAATCCGGCCCGGCCCGGCCGCTGATGGCCACCGCCGAGGGGCGCCCGATCGGTTTCGGCCGCCTGAAGCGCAAGGAGGATGCGCGCTTCATCCGAGGACAGGGCACGTTCGTCGACGACGTGAAGCGGCCCGGCATGCTGCACGGGGCGCTGCTGCGCAGTCCGGTCGCGCATGGGCGGATTGTGTCCATCGACACCTCCGCGGCCCTGGCTCACCCGAAGGTTCACACGGTAATCACCGGCAAGGACCTGGAGGCGCAGGGGCTCGCGTGGATGCCGACGATGTCGCAGGACACGCAGGCCGTCCTGGCCACGGACAAGGTTCGCTTCCAGGGCCAGGAAATTGCCTTCGTGATCGCGGACGATCATTACTCGGCGCGCGACGCGCTCGAGCTGATCGACGTTGAATACGACACCCTGCCGGCGGTCGTCAACGCGCGCACGGCACTCGACCCGGACGTCCCGGTGATCCGGGACGACAAACCGGGCCAGCGCGACAATCACATCTTCGACTGGGAGTCAGGCGACCGGGTGGCCACCGACGCGGTCTTCGCACGCGCCGACGTCGTGGTCGAGCAGGACATGCTCTACCCGCGCGTGCATCCGGCTCCGATGGAGACGTGCGGCGCGATCGCCGATTTCGACCACACCACCGGCAAGCTGACGCTGTGGTGCACGACCCAGGCACCGCACGCCCATCGAACGCTGTACGCACTCGCTGACCGGGCTGCCCGAGCACAAGATCCGGGTGATCTCGCCCGACATCGGCGGCGGCTTCGGCAACAAGGTGCCCGTGTACCCCGGATACGTGTGCGCGATCGTTGGCTCGATCGCGACCGGGAAGCCGGTCAAGTGGATGGAGGATCGGTCGGAGAACCTGATGTCCTCCGGATTCGCGCGCGACTACGTGATGAAGGGTGCCATCGCCGCCACCCGGGAGGGCAAGATCCTGGGCGTCCGCGTCGAGGTGATCGCCGACCACGGCGCCTTCAACGCGAGCGCCCAGCCGACCAAGTATCCGGCCGGGTTCTTCCACGTGTTCACGGGCTCCTATGACCTCGAGGCGGCCCACTGCCACGTGAGGGGCGTCTACACCAACAAGGCCCCCGGCGGGGTCGCCTACGCGTGCTCGTTCCGCGTCACCGAGGCGGTGTACCTGGTCGAGCGGATGGTCGACTGCCTGGCCGACGAGCTGGGCACCGATCCGGCGGAGCTGCGGCTGAAGAACCTGATCCGCCCCGATCAATTCCCGTATCGAGTGCAAGACCGGCTGGGTATACGACTCGGGCGACTACGAGACCACGCTGCGCAAGGCGCTGGCCAAGATCGGCTACGACGAGCTGCGCCGTGAACAGGCCGAGAGGCGTGAGCGCGGCGAGCTGATGGGCATCGGCGTCGGCTTCTTCACCGAGGCGGTCGGCGCCGGACCGCGCAAGCACATGGACATCCTCGGGCTCGGCATGGCCGACGGCGCCGTGCTGCGTGTGCACCCGACCGGCACCGCCCAGCTCGCGATCAGCGTCCAGACCCAGGGGCAGGGTCATGAGACGACGTTCGCGCAGATCGTCGCCGAGGAGCTGGGGATCCCGCCGGAAGACATCGACGTCGTCCACGGCGACACCGAGCTCACGCCGTTCGGCCTCGGTACCTACGGCTCGCGGTCGACCCCGGTCAGCGGGGCGGCCACCGCGCTCGTGGCCCGCAAGGTGCGCGATCGAGCCCGCATCGTCGCCGGGGCGATGCTCGAGGTCTCGCCCGACGACCTCGCGTGGAATAAGGGCCCACCCGCCCGTTGGCACGTCAAGGGCGACCCGGAAAAGGGCGCGACGATCCAGGAGATCGCGATGGCCGCGCACGGCTCGGTGGATCTGCCCGAGGGAATCGAGGCGGGCCTCGATGCGGAGACCGTGTACAACCCGCCGAACCTGACGTTCCCGTTCGGCGCCTACATCTGCGTCGTCGACATCGACCCCGGCACCGCCAAGGTAACCGTACGACGGTTCCTGGCGGTCGACGACTGCGGCACCCGGATCAATCCGATGATCATCGAGGGGCAGATCCACGGCGGGCTCACCGATGGCGTCGGGATGGCGCTGATGGAGCTGATCGCCTTCGACGAGGACGGCAACTGCCTCGGCGGGTCCTTGATGGATTACCTGATCCCGACCGCGCGCGAGGTCCCCGACTGGGAGACCGACCACACCGTGACCCCATCGCCACACCACCCGTTCGGGGCCAAGGGGATCGGCGAGTCCGCGACCGTCGGCTCGCCGCCGACGATCGTCAACGCGGTCTGTGACGCGCTCAAGCCCTATGGCGTGCGGCACATGGACATGCCGTGCACGCCCTCGCGCGTGTGGGACGCAATGCGGGGCGCGGCGAAGCCGCCGCAATAAGCCGCTCGGCAAAACCTACTCAAAGCGCATCATCGTTTGACCTAAGCGATCGCTTAGGTCAAGTTGACGGGGCCAGCTACCATCGGCACAGTGGTAGCCAGTGGGGGACCGCCAAGCGCGAAGCGCTGAGCGGTCCTTCTTTCGGGTCGAGCAAGGAGAGAACCAGATGACCAGACGGGCTGTTATCCCGGCCTCAGGCTGCCAGGGGGCGTTGTGCTGACCCCGATGGCTGCGTCAACCACCGGATGGACGGTCGGGATCATTCTCGGGGTCGTCGTCATCGCAGTGGCCGCTGTGATCGTGATCGTGATCGTGGCGCTGGCGGCCAGGATCGCCAAGCAAGCCAAGACCTCCGAGCAGGCAGTCGAGGTGGTGCGCCAGCAGACGACCGAACTCGGCGGGATCGCCCGGATCAATGACTCAGGCGTACGGATCCTGCACGCTGCGCGATCGTTGCGAAAGGTGGCGGTCGGAAAATGACCCTCTCCATAGCGGCAATCTCGGGAAACACGTACTGGGCGATCGCCCTCGGGATCGGCTTGGCCGCGGCGGTCGTCGTCGCCATTCTGCTCACCCTGCTGCTGTCGTCCGTCAACAGCATCGAGAAGTCGGTCGCCGGCCTGCTCGAGACGGCCGGCAAGGTCGGCGCAAACACGGCAAACATTCCGCAGCTCGAGGCCACGGCGCCCGTGCTGTCACTGATCGTGGAGGAAGCTGTGGTCCAAGACGGCTACATGAACGCGCTCACCGACGGGTACGGCGGCGCATGAGTACCGCACACGTACTGATCCTGCTGAGCGTCGTGCTGGCGTTGATCGTGGTGCTCGTGCTGGCTGGCGCGCTGATCTTGATCCGCCAGGGCCTGGCGAACATCTCAGACGGACTGGCGACGTTGGCCTCCGCCCTTCAGGGCGTTGAATCGGAGCACCTACGCCCGCTCGAAGGAGCGGTCAAAGCGATCAACGCCCAGTTCGACATCATCCTCGGCGCCCTGCCAGGGATCGCCAGGAAGGCAGCGATCGTCGCCGAGAGGAGGCCGCGATGATCCTCTGGTGGATCGGAGACGCGGTCCTGCTGCTGGCGATTCTTCCGGTCGTCGTCTACCTGCTCAGCGGCGTGCTGAACGCCTCCAAGAGCATCGTCCCCAGCGTGCAACAGATCGCCAAGGTCGCGGCAGCGGGCTCAAAGGACCTTGACGCTGCCGCGCTGCTGCTGACGACGCAGGACCAAGTGACCCAGACGGTCGCGGGGGTCGCCAACTACGGCGGCTCGCTCGACGTGATCCTCGACGACGCGGAATAGGAGGGACGATGCCTGCAGTGGCAATCGTGATGATCCTGGCCGTTCTGCTGATCGTCCTAGCGCTGGTCTACTACCTCGTTTCGACGATCCTGCAGCTGCGCAAGATCACGGCGGGGCTGGACGAGGTGATCGCCGGCGTGAGCGAGATCGTGGAGAAGAGCGCGCCGGTCAACGACGTGGTGACGACGATCAACCAGCAACTCGACGCGGGCGTTGATCTGCTCGAGGGCCTGCTGGTGAAGAAGGCGGGGATCGACGACGCGGTCGGTCTCGTCGACGGCCTGTATGCCGGAGCCGCCGCCGAGGGGCTGAGGAACTTCCCCGAGAGCCGCACGATCCAAGCGCCGCGCATCGCCGAGGTGTACACCAAGGGCACGCTCACGCTGGCTCGCCTCGGCCGCGAGGCCCCGATCGCGGCTGCGAGCCCCGAGGGTGTCGTGCTGCGCAACGTCGAGGGCGGAAGTCTCGCCGCCCGCTCGCTCTATCCCGACGTCCGCCACACCAGTCCGGAGAAGCTCCCGAGATCCCCGGTGATCGGCACCGATGCGCCAACACAATATGAGCAGCGGGAAGACATCGGAGAGCCGCGTAAGCGACTTCCCGGTCGCACCGCGGTCGCGACGCCGCCAGAGCACCCGTCCGGCGAGTCCCCCGATTTGACGATCCGCTGGAAGCCCAGCGAGTGATCGTTTCCTGAACGAGAGGAGCACCTGTTGCAGACACCTGCGTCATTCGAGTACGAGCGCGCGACCAGCGTCGAGGGCGCGATCGCATCGCTACAGAAGCTCGGCTCTGAGGCGCGCATCATCGCCGGCGGCCACAGCCTGCTGCCGATGATGAAGCTCCGGCTGGCCAACCCCGAGTACCTGATCGATATCAACGATCTCGCCGAGCTCTCCTACATCCGCCAGGAGGGCGCGACGACATCCGGTTCGCCGGGCGAGATCCGGATTGGTGCGCTGACCCGGCACGTCGACCTGTTGAAGTCGGAGTTGCTCGCCGAGCGCTTTCCGCTGTTTCGCGACGCCGAAACCGTGATCGCCGACCCGGTCGTGCGCAACCGCGGCACGATCGGCGGCTCGCTCTGCCAGGCCGACGCGGCCGAGGACCTGTCGGCCGTCTGCTCGGCGGCCAAGGCGCAGGTCGTCATCCGCGGCGCTGACGGACAACGCGTGGTCGGCATGGAGGACTTTCACATCGGGCCGTACATGACGGCGGTGGGCGCCGGCGAGCTGCTGACCGAGATCCGTCTCCCCCTGCGCCCGGGCGCCGGGAGCGCCCATGAGAAGGTCGAGCGACGTGCGGGTGACTGGGCGATCGCGGCCGCATCGGCCGCGCTGTGGATCGACGGCGGGACGATCGCCGAGGTGGGCATCGCGCTCAGCGCGGTGGGGCTGACGACGATCCACCTGTCGCGAGCCGAAGACCTGCTCCGAGGCCAGACGCCATCGGAGGACCTGTTTGCGCAGGCCGGTGAGATCGCCTCGACTGACTGCTCTCCCGGGGCGGACGGCCGCGGGCCGATCGACTACAAGCGCCATCTCGCCAACGTCCTCACCACGCGCGCACTGCGCCGCGCCGCTGCGCGCGCCCTGAATCAGGAGGCCTGATCATGCAACTTTCGCTCACGATCAACGGCGAGGAAGTGTCCCGGGAGACCGAGCCGCGTCAACTGCTCGTGCATTTCATTCGCGACACCCCGGGGCTGACCGGGACCCACTGGGGCTGTGACACCTCAAACTGCGGCGCCTGCGTCGTCCTGATGGATGGCAAGCCGGTGAAGTCGTGCACAACCCTGGCGGTCATGTGCGAGGGCCACGAGATCCGGACCGTCGAGTCGCTCGAGGTCGACGGCGTGCTGGACCCGATCCAGCAGGGCTTCCACGAGCGCCACGCGCTCCAGTGCGGATTCTGCACGCCGGGAATGCTGATGACGACGCGTGCACTTCTGGACGAAAACGCTGATCCAACGGACCACGAGATCCGTACCGCCATATCAGGTGGCATCTGTCGTTGTACCGGGTACAAGAACATCGTGAGCGCGGTTCGCTGGGCGGCCGAGTTCGAAGCTGCGACGACATCCGGTTCGTCGAGCACGACATCCGGTTCGCCGAGCAAAACGGAGGTATGAGCATGGCCATTACCGAGAACCTCCCCAGTCCGCAGACCGAACGGCCGATCGGCTTCGGTCGGCTCAAGCGCAAGGAGGACGCGCGCTTCATCCGCGGCAAGGGCACCTACCTGGACGACATCAGGCTGCCGGGAATGGTCTACGGCGCGATCCTGCGCAGTCCGTATGCACACGCGCGGATCCTCTCGATCGACACCTCCAAGGCGCTGGCGCACCCCAACGTCGCGGCCGTCGTCACCGCCAAGGACCTCGAGACGCTGGGGCTGGCCTGGATGCCGACGATCTCGTATGACACGCAGGCGGTCCTGGCCGGCGACAAGGTTCGCTTCCAGGGCCAGGAGGTCGCGTTCGTCGTCGCCACCGACGAGTATTCGGCCAACGACGCACTGCAACTGATCGATGTCGACTACGAGCCGCTCCCGGCGGTCGTCAATGCCCGCACGGCGCTCGATCCCGACGCGCCGCTGATCCGCGACGACAAGGCCGGCCAGCGCGACAACCTGGCCAGCCCGACCTGGGAGGCCGGCGACGAGGAGGCGACCGACCGCGCGTTCGCCGAGGCGGACACCGTCGTCAAGCGCGACATCATCTACCCGCGGTGTCATCCGGCGCCACTCGAGACCTGCGGCATGATCGCCGACTTCAACCCGGAGACGGGCCAACTCGACATCTACAACGGCAATCAGGCCCCGCACGCCCACCGCACGGTCTACGCGCACGTGGCCGGACTGGCGGAGCACATGATCCGGATCCGCTGCTCGGACATCGGCGGCGGCTTCGGCAACAAGGTTCCGGTCTACCCCGGGTACGTGTGCGCGATCGCGGCGTCGATCGTGGCCGGCGTACCGGTCAAGTGGGTCGAGAACCGCTCCGAGAACCTGATGTCCACCGGCTTCGCCCGTGACTACATCATGCGCTCGGAGATGTGCTCCAAGGACGGCAAGATCACCGGCCTGCGGGTTGACGTGATCGCCGACCACGGCGCCTTCGACAGCACGGCGCAGCCCACCAAGTTCCCGGCCGGCTTCTTTCACATCGTCTGCGGTTCCTACGACCTGCAGGCGTCGCACGTGAAGGTCAAGGCGGTGTACACGAACAAGGCACCCGGTGGCGTCGCTTACCGGTGCTCGTTCCGGATCACCGAAGCCGTCTACCTGGTCGAGCGGATGGTCGACGCACTCGCGCTCGAGATGAAGGTCGACCCGATCGAACTGCGGATGAGCAGCTTCATCGGCCCGGAGCAGTTCCCCTACGAGACGACGACCGGCTGGACGTACGACTCGGGCAACTATGCCGAGACGATGCGCGTGGCGATGGACATCGCCGGGTACGAGGACCTGCGCCGTGAGCAGTTGGAGAAGCGCGCCCGCGGCGAGCTGATGGGCATCGGTGTGTCGTTCTTCACCGAGGGGGTGGGAGCGGGTCCGCGCAAGCACATGGACATCCTCGGGCTGGCCATGAACGACGGAGCCGACCTGCGCATCCACCCCTCCGGCAAGGCGGTGGTCAGCATCAGCGCCCAGACGCAGGGGCAGGGCCACGAGACGACGTTCGCGCAGATCGTGGCCGAGGAGCTCGGGATTCCGCCGGAGGACGTCGAGGTCCGCCACGGCGACACCGACAAGTCGCCCTACGGGCTCGGCACCTACGGCAGCCGCTCGACCCCGGTGTCCGGCGCGGCGGTCGCGGTCGTCTCACGCAAGGTGCGTGACAAGGCGCGCCTGATCGCGGCGACGATGCTCGAGACCCGGCCTGAGGATCTGGCCTGGGAGAAGGGCCGCTGGTACGTCAAGGGTGACCCGGAGAAGGGCGCGCTGATCGAGGACATCGCGATCCGGGCCTACGACGGTGAGCCGATGCCGGCCGGGATGGAGGGCGGACTCGACGCGCAGGTGATCTACGACCCGCCCAACCTGACCTACCCGTACGGCGCCTACATCGCCGTGGTGGACATCGACCCGGACACCGCCCAGGTCACGGTCCGGCGCTTCATCGCGGTCGACGACTGCGGGGTTCGGATCAACCCGATGATCGTGGACGGCCAGATCCACGGTGGCCTCGCCGAGGGCATCGGGATCGCGCTGATGGAGCTGATCTCGTTCGACGAGGAGGGCAACTGCCTCAATTCGTCGTTCATGGACTACCTGATCCCCACCGCGCTCGAGTGTCCCGACTTCGAGCTCGGGGAGACGGTGACCCCGTGTCCGCACCATCCGCTCGGGGCCAAGGGCGTGGGTGAGTCGCCGAACGTCGGCTCACCGCCGGCGATCGTCAATGCGGTCATCGACGCGCTGTACGAGACCCATGGTGTCGAGCACGTCGACATGCCCTGCACACCCGCACGCGTGTGGGCCGCTATGCAGGGCCGGCCGGAGCCGCCGCAATGATGACCGCCGAGATGTCGCGCCGAGCCCAGGAGCTCACCGCGCAGGGCGTCGCATTCGTGACGGCGACCGTCGTGCGCGCGCAACGCCCGACCAGCGCGCAAGCCGGTGACTCCGCGCTCGTACTCGACGATGGCACGGTTGAGGGGTTCGTCGGCGGAGTGTGTGCCGAGCACAGCGTACGGGCGTACTCGTTGCTGGCCATGGAGAACGATGAGGCCGTCCTGCTGCGGATCCTGCCCTTCTCGGCCGAGGACGATGGGATGGGCGCCGCTGACGATGTGTCCAGCGAGGATGGGGCCGTGACGGTCCAGAACCCCTGCCTGTCGGGCGGGGCGATCGAGGTCTTCCTCGAGCCCGTCCTCCCTGCCCCACGGGTGCTGGTCGTGGGCGAAACGCCGATCGCCGGCGCGGTCCTGCGGATCGGCGCCGACCTGGGTCTCAATGTGGTCGCGGTGGACGGCGACGTGCTGGATCCTCGCGCGGGTGATCTCGCCCTCGTCGTGGCGGCACATGGGCGAGACGAGTTGCACACGTTGCGCCGCGGTCTGGAGTCCGGGCTGCCCTATGTCGGTCTGGTGGCGAGCCGTAAGCGCGGCGACGGTGTGCTCGGCGAGCTCCGCGGCGACGGTGTGCCGAAAGAGCTGCTCGATCAGATCGACGTCCCGGCCGGCATCGACATCGGTGCTCGCACCCCCGCGGAGGTGGCGCTGTCGATCCTGGCCAAGATCGTCGCGGTCCGGCGCGGAGAGCGTGCCAACGCTTCCGCGCACGAGTCCGCGCCGGCGGGCCCCAGTGGCGCCTCCGTGTCACCGACGATCGCCGTCGACCCGATCTGCGGGATGTCGGTCGCCGCCGTCGCGAGCACCCCTGCGCTGGAGCACGACGGCGAGACAGTGTATTTCTGCTGCGAGGGCTGCAAGACCAAGTTCGAGGCTCAGCACGAGCATGCCGTCGCCGCGGACTGATCCGTTCGTCACCGGGCTGGTGCTCGGCGCCGGCGGGTCGAGCCGGCTCGGGCGTCCGAAGCAGCTGCTCCCGTACCGGGATACGACGCTGCTCGGCCACGTGGTCGGCACCGCCCGAGCGTGCCGGTTCAACCAGATCGTGGTGGCGGTCGGTGGCGCCGCCGACGAGGTCCGTGCCCACGTGGACCTCGCGGGCGCCGACGTGGTGGTCAACCAGGCCTACGGGGCCGGCTGCTCGTCATCGATTGCCGCCGCATTGGGCACCGTGGACCCGTGTTGCGACGTGATCGTGCTGATGCTCGGCGACCAGCCCGGAGTGACCGCGGACGCGGTGGCGGCGCTGCTGGCCGGACGAGGCGATGCGCCGTTGGCGCTCTGCCGCTACGACGAGGGACGCGGGCATCCGATCGCGTTCGCGCGCAGCACGTTCGCCGATCTCGCGGAGCTGCATGGGGACAAGGGCGTCTGGCGCCTGCTCGGGCGGCGCGCCGACGAGGTGACCGAGGTCGAGGTCCCGGGTCACATCCCGCTCGATGTCGACACCCCGGAGGACTACCGCGCGGTGCTCGCGCAAGCCGGGCTCGAGGAGTCGGCCGGCGTCCACGGCGCCGCCCGGACTCTGGCATGAGCGCGGTTCAGGTCACCGGCGAGGCGGCCGGCGAGATCCGCTGGCTGGTTCCCGACGTGGAGTCGTTCGCGCGGCGCCTGGCCGATGTGGACTATCTCGTCGACGAGGGCCTGGCGACGTCGATGTTCCTCAGCCTGCGTCTGCCCCAGCCGTTGCTGCTCGAGGGCGAGGCGGGCGTCGGCAAGACCGAAGCCGCGAAGTCGCTGGCGCTCGTGCTCGACACGCCGCTGATCCGCCTCCAGTGCTACGAGGGCATCGACGCAGCCGAGGCGCTCTACGAATGGAATTACCCGCGCCAACTGCTCAGCATCAGGCTCGCCGACTCCAACGGATCGACGCTCGGCGAGGAGGAGTTGTTCGGCCCGGATTATCTGATTCGCCGTCCCCTGCTCCGCGCGCTCGAGCACCCGGGTCCCCGGCCGGCCGTGCTGCTGATCGACGAGATCGACCGGGCGGACGACGACTTTGAGGCGTTCCTGCTCGAACTGCTCGCGGAGGCCAGCGTCACGATCCCGGAGATCGGGACGATCCGCGCCACCCATCCCCCGATCATCGTGCTGACCTCCAACCGGACGCGCGATCTGCATGACGCGGTCAAGCGCCGCTGCCTGTACCAGTGGATCGATTACCCGACCCCCGAGCGCGAGGTCGAGATCATTCGCCGCCGGGTCAAGAACTCCTCGGAGACGCTGGCGGTGCAGGTGGCCAACGCTGTCTCCCGGATGCGCGACAGCGACGTGCAGAAGCCGCCGGGCATCGCCGAGGCGATCGACTGGCTGGCCGCGCTGAAGCTGCTCGGCGTTGAGCGCCTCGACCCCGCCACCATCGATCTCACGCTGGGATCCGTGCTCAAGTACAGCGAGGACCAGGAGGTGATTCGCGCGGCTGGCCTGGAGCAACTCGTGCACGGCCGTGACTGATTCCAGCGTGCGCAGCGGTGAGTTCGGCGTCGAGACAGTCCACCTCGACCTTCCGCCCCTGGTGGGGGCGTTCAGCCGCCGGCTGCACGATGCCGGCCTGCCCGTGACGCCCGGGCGCTCGGCCGCGTTCGCCCGTGCGCTGACGCTGGTCAATCCGATCACCCGCCGACGCCTGTACTGGACCGCTCGCGCCGTGTTCGTTTCCGAGCCCGCGCAGGTCAAAGCGTTCGACGCGGTCTTCTTCTCCGTCTTCCGCAACGGCGAGGAGGCTGAGGAGTTCCACCCCGAGGACGTGCAGACCGTCGCCTCGCCGCCCGACGAGCGACCGCGAGTCGAACACGAGGCCTCGACGCGAAGCGCGACCGGACCCGTCCCGGCGGCCGCCATGTCGTCGTCGCCGCCCGGCCGAGGCGACCAGGACGAGGACTTGCCCGAGGCCGAGGTACCGCTGGCCACGGCCAGCGACGAAGAACTGCTGCGGCGCAAGAGCTTCGACGCGCTCGAGGCACACGAGCTTGCGCAGCTCTACCGGCTCATGTCGCGACTGCAGCTGGCCACCCCGATGCGCCGCACCCGCCGCTACGAGAAGGGCCGTCACGGGCAGCAGATCGACATGCGCCGAACCCTCCGGGGGAGCCTGCACACGGGCGGCGATCCGATCCGTCTGTCCCGCCGACACCGCCGTCTGGTCCGCCGACGGCTCGTCATGCTGTGCGACATCTCCGGCTCCATGGAGCCCTACGCGCGCGCATACCTGCAGTTCCTGACCTGCGCCGCGGGCAGCGGTCCGAACGCCGAGGCGTTCGTGTTCGCCACCCGACTGACCCGCGTGACCCGCGCGCTGGCCTCGCGCAGCCCCGAACGAGCGATTCAGCGCGCCGCCGCCGCGGCGCCAGATTGGTCCAGCGGCACGCGGATCGGCGACGCCCTGAAGGAGTTCAATGACCGGCACGGGCGTCGCGGCATGGCCCGGGGGGCCGTGATCGTGATCCTGTCCGACGGTTGGGAGCGCGGCGACCCGATGCTCGTGGGGCGCGAGATGGAGCGGCTGGCGCGCTTGGCCTACCGGATCGTGTGGGTCAATCCTCGGGTCAGCGCCAGCTCGTTTTCGGTGCAGGCGGGCGGCATGGTGGCCGCGCTGCCCCATTGCGACGCGCTGGTCAGCGGTCACAGCTTTCAGGCGCTCGGCGAAGTGGTCGAGGCGATCGGGGTGCAGTCGTGGGACCGTCGCGTCTCGCCGGCCGCCCAGGCCCGAGCGCTGCCGTTCGCGCAGGACGAGGAACCGGAACCGTGGGCCAGTGCCACTCCCGTCGCGGGCAGCTCGGTGGCGATGCCCAGCGGACACGGCCCGAGCCGGGGGAACACCACCCCCGGTTGGGTGGTCGATGAGAACGAGACACAAGGAGCTGGTGACTGATGAGCGAGAGCTCGACCAAGATGTGTATCTACCCGGGATGCGGACGACCCGCCGTGCCTCCACACCCGCTGGGCGGACCACAGCCGTCCTTCTGCGAGCTGGAAGAGCACAACGCGCTGACCGCCCACCAGGAGCGCCAGCGGCTCGCCGCCGCGAGCCCGGTCGGCGCGGTGAACGGCAAGCGATGACCGCTCCCATCCAACCAGGAGGTGAATGACCATGGCTGGCGAGGCTTACCGAGCAGTGTTTCTTCGTGTGCACCCCACCGGCAAGATGGTGCTCAGCCTGACCACTGAGTCAGACGGCCGGGAGGCGGAGTACGCCCACCTGATCGCCACCGAGCTCGGTGTCCCGGCGCTTGACGTCAAGGTCGTGACGACAGACACCGACCGCTTCGGCGTCGGCCACGGCTACAACACGAGTCCATCGGCGGCCACCGCGACTGCGATCGTCAGCGCGACGGCCAAGATCCGTGACAAGGCGCAGTTGCTGGCCGGAGCGGCGCTGGAAGCCCCCCCGGAGAGCCTGAAGTGGTTCAACGGTGCGTGGGTGAACGGCACCGGTGACGACCCCACGCAGGTCAAGACCGTCGAGGACATCGCGCTGTACGCCCACGGCAGCGGGGCCCTACCGCCCGGGGTCGAGGGAGGGCTCGATGCACAGACGGTCTACACCGACTGATCGGCGCCGCCGCGGCGCGGTGATTGCGAGCTCGCCGGCGCCGAGCCGGCCGCCGGCGGTGGTCAGGTGGCGACCACTAAGTCGTCGGCAGACTGGCGTCGAGGTCGAGCTCGACCTGGTCGGCGACCTTCAGGGCTCCGAACAGCGTTGAGTACGGCTTGATCCCCCAGTCGCTCTGCTTGATCACCGCGGCGCCCGTGAGCCTGCCGTCGTCGGCGATCTCGAGGTCGAATTCGACCGGGCGGGTCTTGCCGACCAGCGTCAGCTCCCCCTGCACGGCGATCCGGTTGCCCTCCGCGCTGCGCTGGGCCTGGGTCGAGCGGAACACGATGTCCTGCCGCTTCAGGACGTCGTCGTCGATCGTCTTGTGGATGCTCACCTTGTCATCCTCGCCGAGTGCCTGCATCCCCCCCTTGCCCTCGCGCACGCGCAGCGATGTGGCGTCGGCGTCGAGGGTGACCACCGCGGCCTGCTCGGGCCCGTCGCCGACCTCGAGCGTCGCCGCCCATGCGGTGACATGGATCACCAGGTCGTGTCCGGCCTTGGCCGCGGCGCCGGTGCGCTTGGTCCTGATCGACAGCGTGCCGTGGCCCGGCCCGAGTTTGTATGTTCCCGTCTGGATTGGCATGCGTTGAGTCTATATGACCATCACAACACATAGGCGATATCACAACAATGCTGGTGATGATCCGGCAGTCTTCTATCGGTTCGGACGTCATCGCCGGCTCCGCCCCTCGATAAAGGAGAACACCCATGGCCGTAGTGTTGGATAACCCGTTCACGACGACGAAGCCGATCGACGAGAGCTACGCGTCGATCCTCGATCTGGAGAAGGTCGTGCCGTGCGTCGAGGGCGGCACGGTGCTCGAGCGGATCAGCCCCGAAGCGGTCAAGGCCGAGATCAAGGTCAAGATGGGGGCGATGTCGATGAAGTTCACCGGTACCGTGGAGATCGTCGAGCAGGACGCCGCCGCCCATCGCGCGGTGATGAGCATCAAGTCCAAGGAGGCCGGCGGTCAGGGGCACGCCAACGCCAGCGTCGAGTTCACGCTCACCGAGGGTGGCGGGACGATCCATACCAACGCGCAGATCACCGGCAAAGCTGCCTCGATGGGCGAGGGAGTCGTCGTCGGCGTGCTGGACGCGCTGATCAAGGACTTCACCGGGAAGCTCGGGCAGATCTGAGCCTGCCCTATGGCGACGATCACGATGAGACGGATCCGTGATGGCGAGGTGCCGTTCGACGGCGGCACCGCGGTGCAGGAGGAGGCCGACCGTCCGGTCTTCCGCGGTAACGGGCCGGACGACTACGTCTGCGTGCAATGCGGCAACGTGCTCGCCGTGGCGATGCAGCCGCTGCAGATGACGTTCAAGGTCCGCGTGCGTTGCGGACGCTGCTCGACGGTCAACGTCGCGGTCACCGACGAGCCGGAAAAGCCCGCTCGCCCGCGAGCCCGCTGAGCGTCCGCGGGGAGCCTACGGACCCTCGGTCAAGGCCCTAACAGCTCCATCAGTCCAACCCGGTGACGACCGTAGGCCGCTGCGCCGTCGCCGTCGAGGGCAGCGATTCGCACCAACGGCGGGTAACCCATCGCGGGTGTGGCGAGATCGCGCAGCGCATCGTGATACGCCAGCTCCCGCGGGATTCCGCCGAATCCGAATCCCTTGGCGGCGAGGCCGCGTTGCCGCCGGTCGGTGCTCGCACACCAGGTCCGGCACAACTCCTTGTGCTCCTCGACGTCGAACCCCACCGTCACGTCGACCGGATAGAGCTCAAGCGCGCTGAGGCGAAAGGAGGTGAAGTGCGACGACTCGTCGACCTCGATCACCGTCCCGGTCGGCTCGTGCATCAGATCCACGGGGAGCAAAAGGTTTTCCCTGGCCGCGTACAGGACCGAGAGGTCCCCCTTCAGGCGAGCGTAGATAGCGGCCAGGGGCCGCAGCGCCGCCGTCACCGGCCGAACGAGTGTCGCATCGCGACGCCCCTTGGCGACCCGTTCCAGTCCGACGTGGCCCTGCTCGGACAACCAGTCGAACGAATGACTCCCCAGCTGAATACCGTCCTCTGCCGCCGCCTGGGCAAAGGCCGCGTGAACATCGCCGGGCGCCACCACGCTGATCTTAGTTCGTGGTCTCCGGCGACCGCAGTTGCCACCGCGACCACGGAGAGTTCGCGAGCGTCGATCAGTGCTGCAGCGCCAGCGCGAGGTGGACGGCAGTCGAGATCACGTACGTGAGGCCCAGCAGGTTTCGGAACCAGTTGACGCCCTGGAACAGCTCTTCATAGGCCCAAATCGCGGTCGCCAGGTAGGAGATCGCCTGCGCGCCGGCGTGGCCAGAGCCGTGAGAGTGAGCGGCGACTTCGCCCGCGATGAAGGCGATGATGAGTGGTGCGTTGGGGAATTGGACCAGGGGAAAGTCTCGGGGCCACCCGAGCTGGGTCAAACGCTTGAACGTCACCCACAACGCCGGGCCGGCCCGAGGCGCCGTGACTGGGGCGGGCGGGGGCGGCGGCTTATCGGGGGCTCGGGCGATGGTCATGTTGGTGGGGGACCCCGGCTCCGAGGAGCAGAGTTCCCCACAAACCTAGTACCCGCAGGTTGCGGGCGCGAGTTGGTGGCTTGGTCAGACCACGCAACTCGCGCCTGCGACCAACCGCCAGGGCTGGGCGTCCCGTCAGGCGATCATCAGTATGAGTAACTGCCGCCGCCCGATGCCGGGGCCGGGGCCGGGGTCGTCGCTGCCGGGCTTGGCGCCGCGGGCGCGCTGCTCGCGGCAGCCGTGGTGGTGACTGCAGTTCACGTTCCGACATCCTTGATGCCCTGACCGGTTGCCTGTCCGGGCTTGACATCCTTGACGAACGAGTACAGCGGCATGCCCTTGTAGGTGACCTGGGTCATGCCATCGGGCCGCTTGACGGTTCCGAGTGAACCAACACTGCCCTTCAGGGCCGTCGCGCTCTTCGCGGTCCGTCCGGCGCGGCGGGCGCCCGGGGCGGTTCGGGGCACGGGGCGGTTCCGACGCACGGAATGATCTTGTGAGGGTCAGATTTCTGACAGATTCGGCTGTACAACAGCCCAGTCGAGGGTCCAAAAAGATCGATGTGGACGTTTCACAGCTGGGGGCTGGGGAACGACCCAAACGCCGAAGACGGGCCCTCGTTTGGGACGTTCCCCAGCTTCGCGCGTTTCGGTCCTCTGACACTTCTTGATAGCGACAACCCTCGCAGCGTGCGGAGAACCTGGCGTCTGCCGCTCGGCCAGCGCGCCGAGGCGATGGCCAGCCCTAGCCGATCCAGGCTCGCCGGAACCATGAGAGCCGCACCGGACGGCTCCTCCTGCCCGGAGGTCGGGCGCTTCAGCGCCCCGACCTCCTGGCCATCCAGCGCGGCGGGCGGCGGCTGTCAAGTAGCGCAACCCACCTGCACAACACCGGACCGCCTCGCGCACAGCGCCAGCCGCTCAGCGCTACTTGACAGCCGACGACCGACCGGGCTACCCCGCGCCATTTCCAGCCACTCGAGCCCGTACCCATCAGTGCTCCGTTCGCTCGATCATCTGGTGATCCTCTACCGCACACCGGAACGCTGGCCCCAGACCTGATGGATTCGCGCCTGGTAGAAGACGGTGTCCGGATCGCGGGCCGCGCGCTGCACGTCGGCCCGCAGCTGGACGATTTCGGCGTCGGTCGCCGCGCCCGAGGCGACGATCGCCTCCCGCATGCCGTCGATCAGCTCGGCCAGGAAGAGCTTCTCATCAACGGAGCGCATCGGGTTGGCGACCGTGTGCTCATGGATGTGCTCGACCCCGGTCGCGGTGAGGAGCGCACGTAAGCGCGGTCCGATGGTTGGATCTCCGCCGTGGTCGCGTACGGTCGCGGAATAGACCTCCTGCAACTCGTCCAGCGCGGCCGCTGGAGGGTCGGAGCGCAGCGTCCCGGTAAACAAGTCCTCGATCGCGACCACTCCACCTGGGTGGACCGAATCGCGCATGGCTCGCAACACCGACAGCGGATCGGTGAGATGGCTGAGCAGCAACCGAGCGTAGGCCAGGTCGAACGCGTCGGGCTCCACAACCTGAGCGCCATCGGCCGAGATGAACTCGGCCGCGAGGCCCGCTTGGGCGCTCCGCTGGCGCGACAGCTCCAGCGCCTCGCTGTCGATATCGATCCCCACGACGCGCCCTGCCGGCCCGACTGCCCGAGCCATCGCCAACGTCACCTGGCCATCGCCGCAGCCGACATCGAGGCACGCCCATCCCGGACACAGGCCGGCATCGGCGAGAAAGGCCTCGGTCGCGTGAGCCATCACGTTGGCCTGGCGCGCCAGCCGGTCGGCGTCGCTCCGGCCTCCCTGAATCGAGTATTCGGACTCGCTCGCGGCCACGGCCGAGAGTCTCGCATCCTCAGACCCGGTTAGCGGGCGGGCGGCCGGTGGACGGCGGACGGCGGGCGGGTGGGCGCGCGGGAGGCGCCAGTGCCGGCCTCAGCGCGGTTGCAGAACCGTGCACGAGGCGCGTCGCCGGACCGCCGCGGCCCGATCGCGGGAGAGCACCCTGGCCAGGCGTCGGCGGGGACGCGGCGGAAGCATGATCGCGTCGCAGTCGAACTCCTTCGCGCCCTCGGGCAGCGCCCGATGCGGGGGACCGAACAGCACGGTGAGCTCGGCCGGCGCCTCCACGAGGCTGGCCGCCCGTTCGAGGTCGGCGCGCGCGCGGTCGAGCAGAACGTCGTTCCAGACGCTGGTCTGTCGGGGCCAGCGGGTGGCCCAGCGCGTCGGCTGCTCCAACACCACCATGACCACGATCGTCAAGCGCGTCTGATATCGCTGCGCGATCAGGTCGGCGGCGACGATGGCCTCGTCTCCCTCCGACGTCCCGTCATAGGCGACCAGGAGGTGCCGGTAGGACATGACGTTCAGCCTAATGCCCGAGGCAAGACTCGCCCGCACTCGCGGCACCGGCTTCGCGCACCGCGTCGGATGCGGTCAGCCACCGGGTGGCAGTCGTTATGCTCGCCCGGTGTCGCCCCGGGACGTTCAGGCTCTGATCGCCGAGCTGTCCGACTGGGCTGCGGCGCAGGGCCGCCCGCCGCAGACGCACCGATACGGCAGCGACCCCGAGCACGTGGCCGACCTGCTGATGCCCGCCGCCGACCGCCGACGCTCGGATCGCGTCGCCGTGCTCCTCCACGGAGGGTTCTGGCGCGCTCGGTTCACGCGAGCGACGATGGCGGCACTGGCCGTTGACCTCGCCGATCGCGGATGGGCGACGTGGAATGTCGAGTACCGCCGAGTGGGTAGCGGCGGCGGTGTGCCCGAGACAGTGGATGACGTACGCGCCGCGATCGACGCGCTGACGAACCTCGATGCTGCGCTGGATCGCTCGCAGGTGGTGGTGATCGGCCACTCGGCCGGCGGCCAGCTGGCGCTCTGCACCGCGGGCATGCCGGGCGTCGCCGGAGTCGTCTCGCTGGCCGGCGTGTGTGACCTTGGGTCCGGCGCGCGCGAGCGGATTGGCGACAGTGCGGTACTCGAGTTCCTCGGCGGAACGCCGCGGGAGCGATCCGAGGCGTACGCGATCGCCGATCCCACGCGGCTGCTGCCGACCGGCGTCAAGGTGCTGCTCGTGCACGGCGATGCCGACGATCGCGTCCCGGTCCAGCAAAGTCGCGGCTATGCTCAGGCCGCGCGAGCGGTCGGCGATCGGTGCGAGTTGCTCGAGCTTCCCGGTGTCGATCACTTCGCGGTGATCGATCCGCGGACGCAGGTGTGGGCCGGCATCGCCGAGCACCTCGACGCCCTGCTGGCCTGACACCCTGGGGCGCCACGGGCGATCGTGCGCGCGCGCCGCGCAAAGCGCGTCGGGCTTTCGCCGGCGCGAATCGATGCCCACGGGGGGAGCGCCAGTCTCTAGGCTGGCCCCGTGGGGATGACCGTTCTTGTTGTCGGCGGCGGCATCGGCGGGCTGGCGACGGCGCTGATGCTCCACCGCCGCGGCTGCGCGTGCCGGGTGTTCGAACAGTCGCCGCAGATCGGCGAGCTCGGCGTGGGGATCAACACGCTGCCGCACGCGATCGGCGAACTCGCTGAGCTCGGGCTGCTCGAACGGCTCGACTCGGTCGGCTTGCGCACCTATGAGCTGATCTATACCAACCGCTTCGGCCAGGAGATCTGGCGCGAGCTGCGCGGGCTCGACGCCGGCCACGCCGTCCCGCAGTTCTCGATTCACCGCGGCGCGCTCCAGGGCGTGCTGCGAGACGCCGTGATCGAGCGACTCGGAGCCGGAGCGATCTCCACCGGCCGCCGATTGGTCGCATTCGCACAGGACGGCGACGGCGTCAGCGCGCGGTTCGTCGATGCCGCCGGCGCGGCGGTCGAGACGGTGGGGGGAGACGCGCTCGTGGGCGCCGATGGAATCCACTCGACCGTACGGGCGACGCTGGCCCCCGGCGAAGGGCCGCCCCGGTGGAACGGGACAATGCTGTGGCGCGGCGCCACGGACTGGCCTGCGTTCCTGACCGGGCGGTCGATGATCATCGCCGGGGGGATGGAGGCGAAGGTGGTGGTCTACCCGATCGCGAAGGCTGCGGTGGGCGACCGCCGACTCACGAACTGGGCGGTGATGGCGCGAACCGGCGTCGAGGGAACCTCGCCGCCGCGCCGCGAGGACTGGTCGCGGCCGGGGCGACTGGACGAAGTGCTCCCCCACGTGCGGCGCTTCGCGATCGGCGAAGTCGACGTCATGGCGCTGATCCAGTCGACCCCGGTGTTCTGGGAGTACCCGGTCTGCGACCGCGATCCACTTCCGGCATGGTCCCACGGGCGCGTCACGCTGC
>CAWIRN010000008.1:0-229573 GCA_963838535.1 uncultured Solirubrobacterales bacterium | reverse complement strand
GTCGCCGAACGGCAGCGCCGCGCCCGGCGCCTTGGGATCGAGCCACACACTGTCATTCACCAGCTGCTCGACCCCCAACCGCTCGGCCAGCGACCCGTCAACAGCAACCCCGCGTCGCTGACCAACCGCGGCTCATCGAACCGGACTGTGATCTGATCGAGCGTCGCGGGGCCCTCGATTACGTCCGGCTGATCGTGCACCATTCAGGTGACCTCCTGACAGGGCCGCGGTTGCCACATACAACCGCCGAAAAGCCCTGCTCAGGAGGGCATTTAAACCTAGCCCCGGACGGAACCACCGGCATTACGCGGTGGATCCAGGCTAAGGCAGCCCCGGACTCGCACCGGACTAGAGCCCGTCGCCACCTGAGCGCTCGATCCCCCAAACTGTCGCGCGGCAAGCCCAAGATCAACCGATGAAACCGCGGCCAGCTCCCGTCGGGGTGCTGCCGACCCGACTCCGGGAACGGCCCAGAAAGACTGAGCGGCCGCAACACCATCTGCCGGAACACCCCATCACACATCATGTACCCGACCGCGGTAGCCAATCCGCGTCGAGGACCGAAGTAAGCCTGGGCGTCCACGGACACACCCCATCCCTCAAACGCGCCCACGCCCCCCCATACAACCACCGCCAGTCAAACCACGAACATCACGTTTGACAACCCCGGACCAAGACAAGTAAGCACTGACGGCGAGAACTCCAGCGAACACCGCGAGCCAGCGCAATCCACGGGTCGCAGCGGCGGGACCAGAAGTCCCGAGTCGGCATAGATGGCCGCGCCCAACGCCTCGGCAAACGCACCGGCCGATGCGTGACGCAAGGCTGGATCGATTGCCATCCCTGCCGCAATGACGGCGTCGACACCGTCAGGGAGGTCACACCGGTGCATGGTTACCGAGGGACGTTCGGCATTGGCATGTGCCCACATCTTCGCTCGCATGTCGTCGCGCTCGAACGGGACCCAGCCGGTGAGAGCGGTTAACATGAGCCCCGGCGAAGGAGTAGATATCGCTCCGGGGGGTCGGAGCTTCGCCGGCGAGCTGCTCTGGGGCGACATAGTCGATCGATCCCGCGCCGTCGGCGAGACGCCCGAGCGGTGTTGACGTCAGCGGCGATCCCGAAGTCGGTGAGGTAGGCGTGCTCGAGTGCGTTGGCGGTGATCAGCACATTTGCGGGTTTGACGTCGCGGTGAATGACCCGCCGTGGACTCGTGTGGGCCGCGTCGAGCGCGCCGCCGAGCTGGCCGGCCAGACGCACGGCCTGGCTGGCGCCGATCGGACCGAGGTTCGCAGCCCACTGCTCGAGGGTGGCCGCTGGCGAGGTTCCCGCCGACGACCTCCATCCGCAGCCCTGGCGACGATCGCTGGTACACCGGAACCGTCGTATGCGGTCACCATCCGATCGGCGAGTCCCGAAGCGAAGGCAAGGATGATGGGGAGATACTCGGGACCGCCGAACCACTCGCGCCGGATACGTGCCGGTGCGAAGCGGGTATGCAGCCCGCGCTGAACGGCTCGGTCTCCCGGAATCACGTGCCGAAGTAGGAGTTCTCGTGGGTTTCCCGTCTGAAGTTTGCGGAGTCGCTGCTCGGGGTCTCTCGATAGCCCGATCTTCACGGGCCCGCTCTCTCCGTCTTGGATGAAATAGACGAAGAAGGCTGAACTAACTCGAGAGCGCCAGAACTCAAGTTGCTCTGGCGCGCGCTATCGAACGCCAGCACATCCCCGCCAGGCGGCCTCAGCGCGTGATCGCCTGTCAAGGCCGCCTCAAATCCGCTCGCGCCGATCCGTGTCGGGGCGCGCTGATTGCGGTGTGGACGCCGAGCCCTGCCTTCTGCTTTCAATCTGATCGGACGAAGCAGCGCGCTTGCGCAAACGCGTGAATCGGGGGGCGAGCGTCTCAGACGGGATGGCTCAGCAGCGTTCGTAGCCCGATGGACCAGCGGACGGTCTGATGGCGGACTCAATGCTCGAGAAGGCGCCTGGTCGGAGCGTCCGGAAACCAACCTCTTGCGTACACGAGTGAGAGACGCGGCGAGGAGCGGGTTCGTCGCGAGCACTGAACGGACCTCGATCGCCACTGTGACGTCGAGAGTCTCCTCCAGCTCGGTGGCGACGGCGAGTGCGCTCCCTTCTCGAGCTGCCGGCTTTCTTTCTGAGACGAACGGCGGTCGCTCAGACGGACACCTCGGCGGTTTCTCGATCGCCGTGTCCATCTGGGCGTCGGCTGTTCGTCATCACATCAACAGGGCCGGCATCCGCGCCGGCCGCGACCGAAAGGGTGCAGGAGATGTCGAATTACGTGTTCGCGTACAGCGGCGGCAACGGTGTGGCCGCCGACGAGGCCGAGCGCAACGCGCAGATGGCCAAGTGGGGTCAGTGGTTCGGACGAGCTCGGTTCGGCCGTCGTCGACGGCGGCGCCGCGACCGGGACCGCGAAGACGGTCGGCCCGGGCGGCTCGGTCAGCGATGGCGGCTCGCGTGGCCTGACCGGCTACTCGATCGTGTCGGCCGACAGCCTCGATTCGGCGGTCGAGCTCGCGAAGGGCTGCCCGGTCCTCGAGATCGGCGGCGCGGTCGACGTCTACGAAGCGATCGCGATGTAGCAGGCGCACGGGGCGCCGGGTCGGCGAGGACCTCAGGTCCCGAACCCGACCCGGTGCTCCTCGTGATCGACCAGCACGTAGACAACCTTGCCCTGAGGTCGAGCGCGACGGTCCCATCCTCGGCCGTCAGATCGTGGCATCCGGTTCCCGGCAACGCCGGGCGGCGCCTCATCAGCTCGGCGGGAGCAACGCGGGCGGCAAGCACCTGCCCACCGATGAAATCGGTACCGATCCTGAGGCTTTTCGTTAGGCACTAGCGGGCCTACATCTTGACCGTCTGGGCTGTCGAATGTGAGCCGACTAAGGCCGTCCCTCCAACCACGACGGCGGAGGGATTCCGCTCAGCCTTCAACGAGCCCCCGCTGCCCGTGTATCCGAAACCTGGCTGGGTCCGGTTAGCGGGACGCTTCAGCGAATCGCCACTGGCCCCGGGGGCGCCCCGGCCGTCCCGGTGATCGCCAGCGGGGGCGCCACGAACAGCGCCTCGTAGATGCCATCAGCAGCGCACGCGTCGGCCAGCGGCTCGAGATTGAACATCTCGCCCAGCAACAATCCCATATACACCAACGTGGCGATGTGAAACGGCTGGAAGCTGTCCGGCAGCTCGTTGGGTCTGACCTCGACGCCCCAGGTGTCGGTAGCCACGGCGGCGATGTCGCGCGAAGCAAGCCAGGGGATCGTGTAGAAGCTGAGCCCCGGCGCGTCGCCGCCGGCGTACGTGCCCCAGCCGTCCCGCAGGCACCGGGCCATCTGTCCCGTGCGGATCATGAGGATGTCCCCGGAGCGGACCTCGACCCGGCCGAACTCGGCGGCGGCTTCCAGGTCATCGACCGTGATCGGGTAGCCGTCAGCGAGTGACTGCAGGCCCAACACCCGGGGGAGGTCGAGCAGCACGCCGCGGCCGACCAGCCGGTCCTTGAGCCGCTCGGATCCGTTGTGCGGCGTCCCCTGCGCGGTCACCTCGGCGGCCGGGTATCCGTTGTACATCTTCCCTCTGTGGAAGATGTGTGACAGCGAGTCCCAGTGGGTGGCGGATTGGAGGTGCAGGACGACCGTGTCGTCGGAGTAGCCCATTTCGCGCGGGATCGGGCCACCTGCCCAGCGCTGGGCGCCCATCACGTGATCGGTGCCGGTGGCGATCGTGTAGCGCAGGCAGTTGAAGCGGCCGTTGGCGCCGGTCTGGGGGCCGTTCTGATTGAACTCGAGTCCGAGCGGGACGACCTGCCCGAGAGCGACCTGCCGGGCGGCGTCGCGGACCATCCCACGCGGTGATGTGGTTCATGGTCCCGACCTCGTCGCCGTCGCCCCACCGGCCCCAGTTGCTGTACCGGCCGATGTACTCGTCCAAGGACGTCGGGAACAGCGGCAACCCCGACACCGACGTCGTTCAGAGATCCGGTGGTTTCACTCACGAAGCAGCCACCGCTAAACGAGGATCCAATCGCAACAGCTGACGAGCCTCCTCGGGGGTGGCCGGCGTCCGCTCCAGGGCCCGGGCGAGACCAGCCAGCCGCTCCACCAGCTCGCCGTTACCGGTGGCCGGGACCCCGCGTCGAAGCATCAACGTGTCTTCCATCCCAGTCCGAGCGTTGCCGCCCATGGCCAGTCCGATCGCGGTCATCGGCAGGTTGTGGCGGCCGATCCCGATCACCTGCCATATACAGCCCTCGGGCACCCGCCCCAGCAGGCTGACCAGGTTGGCCGGCGTGGCCGCGATCCCACCGACCACACCCATCACCACCGAGAACTGCAGCGGCGGCGCGAGCAGGTCCTCCTTGAGGAGCTGCAAGGCGAAGTCGAGATGGCCGGTGTCATAGATCTCGATCTCGGGCCTGATCTCGAGCTCTCGCATCCGCGCCGCCAACCGACGGACCTGATCGGGCGGATTGCGAAACTCGCCACTCCCGAACGTCATCGAGCAGACGTTGAGCGTCGCCATCTGGGGCCGGACCTCGACCAGTCGAGCGCGATCCTCATACGAAACCTTCAGACCGACCCCGGTAGAGAGCTGTATGAGTGCGGGGCAAGCCTCGGCTACCAGCGAAACCACTCGCCGTGCGACATCCAGATCAGCGGTCGGCAAGCCCTGCTCATCCCGAAGATGCAGATGTACAACCGAGGCGCCTGCCGCGGACGCCTGGGCCGCGGCCGCGGCGATCTCGGTCGGGCTGCAGGGCAGGTGAGGGTTGTCGGCCTTCGTGGCGATTGGGCCGGTCAGCGCGGCGGTGAGGACGACCGGATTGCTCATGAAGTCCCCGGGGCCAACAGCTTCCCGTATCAGCCTGCGCTCGCGGTCGCCGCAGCCTCGCCGAGATAGCTCGCGACAAGCAGCCCGCGATCGTCACGCAACTCGGCGGCGGGGCGATCGAGCATGACCTCGCCATGCGACAGCGCGATCCCGCGGTCGGCCACCTCGAGCGCGAGCTCGATGTGCTGCTCGACCAGCAGCACCCCCGCGCCGGTCTCGGTCGCGTAGCGCCGTACGACCGGCAGCATCCGCTCGACGATCACCGGCGCCAGCCCGAGGCTAAGCTCGTCCACCAGCAGCAGCTTGGGGCGACGGGCCAGCGCGCGGGCGAGGGCGAGCATCTGCTGCTCGCCGCCCGAGAGCAAGCCCGCGCGGCGATCTCGCAGCTCCTGCAGCTGCGGGAAGTACTCGAAGGCGTCGTTGATGTCCAGGCGCTCGCCGCGGTGTCCGAGCTTGAAGTGCTCGGCGACGGTGAGGCCGAAGAAGATGCTTCGCCCCTCGGCGACGTGGGCGAGGCCGCTGCGCGCGATCCGGTAGGGCGAGATGCGGGCAACGTCGCTGCCCAGCACGGTGACCGATCCGGCCATCGGCCGCACGATGCCGGAGATGACACGGAGGATCGTGGTCTTCCCGGCTCCGTTGGCCCCGAGCATCGCCACCACCTCGCCGGCTCCGACGCCGAGGCCGACGCCGCGGACCACCGGAGCACCGCCGTACCCGGCGGTCAGATCCTGCACCTCCAGGACGCCGCTCACCGGCCCGCCTCGACCGCTCCGGCCGCCCCGCCGAGGTAGGCCTTGATCACTGCGTGATCCTGGCGGACCTCGCTCGGTGCGCCCCGGGCGATCACCTTGCCGAAGTCGAGCACGATGACGTGGTCGCAGACCGATAGGACCAGCCCCATGTCGTGGTCTACGAGGAGCATCGCGGTGCCGGCGTCGACCACGCGGCGCAGGCGCAGGCCGAGATCGCGGCTCTCCTCGGTGTCGAGCCCGGCGGCCGGCTCGTCGAGGCACAGCAGACGCGCGGGCGCCCGGCCAGCGCGCGGGCCACCCCGACCAGCTTGCGCTGGCCCTGGGTCAGCTGGTCCGCGGCGCGGTCGGCCAGGTCCTCGATCCCCAGCTCGGCCAGCGCGCGTGTCGACCCCGTCGACCTGGTGCTGCCGGCCGTGGGTCAACTCCCACAGGGTCCCGCGCGCGGAGGGGCGCCCGGCGGCCACGCGGAGGTTCTCGCGCACCGTCAGGTCGTCGAACAGGTCGGCGGCCTGCCAGGTGCGTCCGAGCCCAGCCCGCGCGCGGTCGTGTGGGCGAAGACCGGACACGTCCTGGTCCACCAGGATCACCCGTCCGGTGGAGGCGGTGAATCCGCCGACAGCGTCGATGAACGTCGTCTTTGCCGGCGCCGTTGGGTCCGATCAGGCCGACCAGCGTCCCGGGCGCGACCGTCGCGTCTACGCCGTCCAGCGCCTGCACGCCGCCGTAGCGGACCGACAGCCCCTCGGTGCGGAGCGCCGCGGCCGCGTTCATCCGGACCCCGCCTGCACGCCGGGCCGGAGCGGAGGCGGGTCAGACGGCGACACCACGGCCGCCTCGTCGTGCAGCACATCACCGCGCCGCCTGGCCCCGCCGCAGCGCCTCGGCGGCGGCTCCGGCGATCCCGGTCGGGTTGAACATGATGGTCAGGATCAGCGCGAGCCCGGCCACCAGGAGCTGGTAGCTGATCGGCACCCCGAACCAGACGTTGACCGCGTGGATGACGAGACCCTCGGTGACCAGCAGGCCACCGACCACGGCCCCCGACACCGTCGTGATCCCGCCGAGGTAGGCGAACGCCACGAAGCCGAGCGCGGTGACGATCCCGAACCGCCCGGCCGTGACCGAGCTGAAGTTGTAGGCGTAAAGCGCTCCAGCGATCCCGGCGATGAACGAGGAAATCGCGAAGCCGATCAGCTTGACCCGCGCGCACGTCGACGCCGGCGGCCTCGGCAGCGCGCTCGTTGGACCGCACGGCGAGCATCCGTTGGCCGAGATTGCTGCGGCGGAGGTTGGCCACCCCCATCCCGAGCATCACCGCTACCACGACGCACAGTAGACCGAACACCGGGCTCGGCGGCGTCGCCGCGTTGATCGGGAACGAGGCGGTCGGCCCGAGGTTCAGGCCGAGCAGGTGCGGAGCGTTGACCGGCGCGCCGGACGCACCGCCGCCGATCACCGGGTTGGCGAACACGAACTGCTCCATGCGCTACGGCGCCCGCCAGGGTGACGATCGCGAGGCTCACCCCGCGCACCCGCAGCGCCGACGTCGCGACCACCAGGCCGATCGCGGTGGCGGCGACGGCGCCGACGATCGGGCCGAGCGGAAACCCGATGCCCAGATGCACCGACAGCTTGGAGACGACGAAGCCCGAAGCCCCGCGAGGCCACCTGGACGATCGAGATCTGGCCCACGAAGCCGGTGGTGACCACCAGCGACAGGCACACGACGATGCCGATCAGCGAGTTGATCAGCGCCTGGCGGAAGTCGAACGGGAAGGTCAGCAGCGCGATCACGGCGATGGCGGTCAGCACCAGCGCCGGGCGAACCACGCGGGTCGCGCGCGGTGCGGCCGGCAGCCGAGCGTCCGTGAGCATCCCGCGCTCGCGGGAGCTTGCCCCCGCGCGCGTACATCGCGACCACGATGACCAGGAAGTAGATGAGCTCGGTGACGCCCGGGATGGGGACGCCGTTGGAGGTGGGGAACCACGGCTTGGCGCGAGAAGTACGTGACCAGCGAGTCGATGATTCCCATCGCCAGTCCGGCCGCGACGACGATCCCGAACGAGGTGAACCGCGCGAACAGCGCCGCCGCCAGCGCCGGCACCACCGCCAGCGCGATCGTGGTCGGATCGAGCTGGGTCATCGGGGCGACGAAGATGCCGAGCGCTCCGGCCAGCACGCAGGCGATCACCGTGTTGACCAGCGAGAGCTCGTTCGGTGGCAGCCCGACGAGCATCGCCTTGGTCTCATCCTCGGCCGCGGCGCGGGTGGCCAGGCCGAAGCGGTGTCATCCGGTAGACCGCCCACAGGACCGCTCCCGCGATGATCACGACCACGGTGAGAATCAGCCGGTCGGTCGGCACGTTGGCGCCGAACACGTGCACCGAGTCAGTCGGGTTGTTGGGAAGAACCGCAGGGGCGGCCTGGCCGCTGGTGCCGTAGCGCAGCACGGCGATCGCCTGGAGCGTGATGAACAGGCCGAGCGACGCGAGCAGCTTGGCCAGCGGCGACTGGCCCCGCAGGCGCCGCAGGACGAGGATGTCGAACAGGGCGCCGGTCAGCGCGCAGACGGCGATCGCGACCACCACCGCCGGCACGGTCGACCACGGTCCGCCGAGGCTGACGCGCGCGGGCACGAACGGGATCGGAGGGAGCAGCAGCTGCGCCGTTGACGCGCAGGTCGTAGAAGACGTACGCGCCCAGCATCGCGATCGCACCCATCGCGACGTTGATCACTCCGGCTCCGCGGTAGGAGACGACGATCCCGAGCCCCAGGCCCGCGATCAGAGAGCCGAGACCGAGGCCGAGGAGTACGAAGAGCAGGAACTGGGACATGGGGAAGGAGGGGCGGCATCACCGCGGGTCGTTGCCCGCGGTGATGCCTACGCCTCGATCACTGCGCGGTCGGCACCCACTTGCCGCCCGTGGCGTCCTTCCAGTTGCCGTCACCGCTGTAGGTGTAGAGGCGCGTCTGGATCGTCGAGAGCCCCGGCAGCGTCGGGATCGAGCCGGGCTGCAGCGTCGGCGGGAACATCGGCACCGGTCCGTGGAACGCCTTCAGCACGCCGCCGATCTTAGCCGCGCTGGCGCTGGCGCCGCCGGCCTCGGCGATCGCCTTGGCTGCGGTCAGCACCGCCATGAACGAAGGCGGGGCAAAGCCGCCCGGTGTTGGCGCCGCTCGGCGCGTAGGCCTTCATCACGTCGAGGTAGGCGTCAGTCGCGGGATCCGCGCCGGTGAGGGCCGGGTTGGTGTTGATCGAGACGTAGGTCCACTTCGGGATAGTCGCCGACCGCCTGCTTGACCGGGGCGGCGATGCACAGGGCCAGGCCGAGAATCGGCTTGCTGACACCCGCCTGCGCGAGTGCCTTCGCGCCCGCGATGCAGGTCGGCGGGCTCGGCAGCAGCGCGATCGTCGTGTCGGCCTTGGTTGCGCCCGAGGCCTCGACGACGGGCAGGATGTCGGGCGCCGTCGACTGGTAGCCGCCGGTGGTCACCTTGATGCCGGCCTTGGTCAGGTCTCCCTTGATCTGCTTGGCGGCCACCTGGCCGGTCGGGTCATCGGCCGGGAACAGGAGCGCTGCGGTCTTGGCGTGGAGGACCTGCGAGGCGTAGTAGACGAATCCTGGGTCGGTCCCGAACACGCCGGCGCTGATCGGGAAGACGTTCGTGGCGGTCGCGTCGGCGATCGCGTTGGGCGAGCCGATCACCACCGGCTTCGCGCCGGCCAGCGTCTTGTGGAAGGTCTGCGCTCCGACCGCCAGAGAGTCCTCGGCGATCACCGTTGATCGACTTGTTGGAGAGGAACTGCTGCGCGCAGGTCTGGCCCTGCTCCTCACTGCCCGCAATCGCGCAGGAGACCAGCTTGACCGGGGCGCCGCCGATCCCGCCGAGATTGTTGTTCAGGAACTGTGACCGCGGCGGCGGCGGCCAGCATTTCCCTCGGGGAAGCTCGGCACGCCGCCCGTTGTCGTTGACGAAGCCGATCGTGACCGGCGCCTTGGACGTGTCGGCCTTGCCGGCGGTGCCTCCGACGAACGCGCTGTACATGCTGGTGGCGCTTGCTCAGGTCGGCGCTGGTCCCGCCGGATGCCGTGCTGCTGCTGCTCCGCCGCCGCCGGCGGCGCTGCCGCTCGAACTGCTGCTGCTCGAACTGCTGCTGCTCGAACTGCTCCCGCAGGCGGCCACGAACAGGGTGAGCCCGATCGTCACTGCTGCCAGCACAGGCCTGATGCTCCGTCTGGTCATGAGTCCTCTCTCTCCTCCGTGTACCGACTAGCGCGAGAACTGTATCCAATTGCCAGATCGCAATCAACCCTACGCTTTAGGATCGCGTGAAGCGGTCCCGCTCCTGGCCAGAGCTGTATCCAGTTTGTTCGAAGAGACGCCTAAATACGTAAACTTGTGTCCAATGGCGCAGACTGAAACAACCGGAACCCGCGGCGGGCAACACGTCGCCGTCGTGCACGAGCAGCTTCGGTCGGCGATCCTTCGCGGCGAGATTCGCGGCCGGGGCGGTGACCTCGCAGGCGTCGCTGGCCAAGGAGCTCGACGCCGGCCGCACGCCGCTGCGCGAGGCGTTGCGGATGCTCCAGCGCGAAGGGCTGGTCGTCTCCGAGCCCAATCGCCGGGTCCGCATCGCCGAGCTGTCCGGCGATGACGCCGAAGAGCTGTACATCATGCGGATCTCGCTAGAGGCGGTGGCGATCCGGATCACCGTGCCGACCCTGACCTCGGACGACTTCGCGGCGCTCGAGGGCTACATGGCGCAGATGGATCACTACATGCGCGTGGACGACCGGCCCGGCATGCGCGCGCCGCATCATGCCTTTCACCAGATCCTGGTAGCGGCCGCGGGCCCGCGGGTGAGCGAGATGATCGCTCAGCTGTTCGACCACGCCGAGCGCTACCGCCTGCAGTATGGGGCCACGCATGGGGTATGGGACCAGCGCCGCGCCGAGCACCGAGCGATCATCGACGCCGCCGCGGCCGGGGATCCGGATCTGGTCGCGCTGCGCCTCACCGAGCACTACGCGCGCACGGCCGCGCTGGTGTTCGCGGGTCTCGATCCCGGCCACGACCTGGCTCGGCTGCGGACGACGATTCGGACCGTCGCCCCAGGGCGCCGAGGCGAAGCTCAACTCCTACTGAGCAGCCGGGGGACGAGCGCCGCGGCGTTGGCCGCGTCGACGAGCGCGCGGTCAGCGCCCAGGAAGTCGAGCTCGGGCGCGGGGTCTCCAGTCGCGGGCAGCACGCCGTAGGGCCAGTCCGTACCGAACACGATTCGCTCCAGCGGCACCGGCCCCGAGGGCGGCCCGTACCGCGGAGGCGTGGTTGGAGAGACCGGTGTCGTACCAGAGCCCGGCCAGTGCGGCGAGCGCGCCGGCCGGGGCCGAGGCGGCGAGCGCCGGCGCGCGGTCGGCCAGCGACGCGATCCGGTGGGCGAGGAACGGCGCCGTGCCACCGAGGTGCGGGACCTGCACCCGCACGCCCGGGCAGCGCTCCAGCGTGCCCGAGTAGATCAGGTTGACCACCGCGCGCGTCGTGTCGAAGGGGAACTCGTAGAGCCAGATCGGGTGCTCGGGCAGCGCCGGCGCCGGGGTCGGCGCGGCCGGGTGCAGGAACACGTAGGCGCCGCGCCGCTCGAGCTCGTCCCACAGCGGATCCCACGCGCGGGTCGCCGTGGTAGATGCCGTCGACGTTGGAGAACAGCGCCACCCCGTCGAGCGCGAGCACGTCGAGCGCGTACACGAGCTCGGCCATCGCGCCATCCAGATCGGGCAGCGGCAGCATCGCCAGCCCGGCGAACCGGCCGGGGTCGGAGCGGACGTGCTCGGCGGTACGCTCGTTGACCATCCGCGCCAGCTCTGCCGCCAGCCGCTGCGTCGCCGAACCAGACGCCGGGCGGTGACAGCGAGACGATCGCGGCGTCGATCGCGTGACGCGCCATCAGCTCGTCGGTCAGATCCCGGGACCATGGCGGCAGCGGGTAGGGCGACAGCGAGCGCCGCTCGATCTCGGCGCGGTAATCGTCGGGGAGCAGATGCAGGTGGGCGTCGATCCGCACGGCTAGTCGTGCCCGCTCCGCGGGGTCAGGCACCGGCGCCACCGAGCTCAGGCCGGCTGGTTGAGAAAGTCATCGACGCCGCCCATCTGGCCCGGGAGCTCCTCGCGCATGTGGGCCAAGGCGTCGTCGATGTTCTCGGCGGTGATTGACATCTCGCCGTTGAGGATCCCGCGCGAGACGTCCTGGACCAGTTTCACGCGCGGGAAGCGGCGCTCTCCGAAGGCCGCCAGCGAGGCGGTGAGGGCGCGGTCCACGGCCAGCTCGTCGGCCAGCACGATCGCGTCCTCCAGAGCCATCGCCGCGCCCTGGGTGATGTGCGGGGTGCAGGCATGCGCCGCGTCGCCGCAGATCAGCACCCGGTCCTTGTACCAGGGCATCGGCAGCAGGACCTCGCTGAGCGGCGAGTAGACGATGTCGGCGTCGTCGCGCAGCTCGTCCCGGATCCGGCCGAGCGGTCCTGAGAACGGCTCCAGCCGCTCCCGCAGCATGTCGAGGAAGTCGGCCTTGTCGTAGCGGCAATGGGCCGGCTCGGCCACCACGAGCAGGAGGTACATCGTCTCCTGGCTGAGCGGGATGTGGCCGCCCTTGGCGCCGACGGCCTGATAGAGCGCGCCCTGAGTGAGCTCGTCGGGTCGGGGCACCGTCACCCGCCACACCGCGTAGCCGGTGTAGACCGGATCGTAGGCCTCGCCGAACAGGCGCTTGCGCAGCGTGGAGTTGATCCCGTCGAACGCGACCACGAGGTCGTACGCGTCGGTACTGCCGTCGTCGAACTCGACGTGCGCGTTCCCGTTCTCCTCCAGGTCGGCGACGGTGGTCGCGTATCGCACCCGGGCGCCCGCCCGGTCCGCCGCGCCGATCAGGATCGTGTGCAGATCCCGGCGCGAGAGGCCGTTGTTGGCGGGGATCCCCTCGCCACCCAGGCGCGAGCGGACGTCGACCACCTCGTTGCCGTTGGCGTCGTGGAAGATCCACGACGTGAACTGGAAGCCCGCGTCCAGGACCTCGTCCAGCACCCCGAGCTTCTGCAACGCCCGCAGCGAGTTGGCGGGCTGGTTGATGCCGACGCCGTACACATTCGGCTCGGGCTTGATCTCGACCACGTCGACCTCGATGCCCGGCACTGCGAGGGCGGCGCGCCGTGCCCAGGCCACCGATGCCGGCGCCGACGATCAGGATCTTCTTCTCTGCCACGTGGACCTCCTTGAAACCGGTGCTAATGGACGCTCGCCGCGGACCAGGGGTTCGCCGCGTCCTGGTCGGCGTGAGACGGGGAGCTCGGCGGGCGGGAACGCCTCCATCATCGAGTCCGGCATCGGCGACGTTCCGGTAGAACGTGTTCGAACCCTGGGACGGGACCCAGCGCTTGGTCTCCCAGTCGGGGACGTAGAGTCGGTAGCCGCCGGTGTTGATCTCGACCCGGATGCCACCCGGCTCGCGGAGGTACAGGTACTCCTGCTCGCCCATGCCGTGCCGTCCGGGCCCGAACTCGATCGCGAACGTCGGCGTTCAGCAGGATGTCCGCGGCGCGGAGCAGCTCCTCGCGGGAATCGACCCACCAGGCGAAGTGGTGGATGCGGCCGGGGACGTCGCTCTGGTCGAGGATCAGGCCGAGGTCGTGCGACTTCTCGTTGTTGGTCGACATCGCGAACACGACCAGGTCGGTGTCCTCGTTGAGCAGCGTGTACTCGGTGAAGGTCGAGCCGAGGACGTCGCGGAACCACTTCGCGTCGGCGACCGGGTCCTTGGTCATCACCGTGACGTGGTCGATCTGGCGCGGCGCGACGCCGCGGGGGACGAAACGCTGCGGGCGGTCGGGGAACGGTGACTCCATCCCGGGCGGGGCGACGTACATCTCGTTCTCCCAGAAGAGCTCGTGGGTCTGACCGGCCGGGGACGTGAAGCGATAGGCGGGACCGTGGCCGACCGAGTCATCGATCCAGCCGTTGCCGGCGCCCGCGCTCATCGACGCTCGCCACCGCCTGTCTCGAGATCCTCGGGGCTCCAGGTCCGCCAGCCGATGTGCTCGAGTCCGGGCTGATCGCCCTCGGTGAGCTTGAGGCTGTGGTGGGACCACTCCCCCCAGCCGCGCAGGTACACGGACTGCCCCTCGCGCGTGGTCTCCTCGAGGCCGAGCACGTCCGTGAAGAACCGCAGCGACTCCTCGGGCTTCGGGGTGGTGATCTCGAGGTGGGCCAGGTGGGCGATGAGCCGGCGGGACATGTCTCTCTCTCCTATGTCGATACGCGGGCACGAGCGATCGCGCGGGATCTGCATCACGAAGGTATATGGTCGTAGTATCCGAAGTCAAGTTCGAGACGTTGGATTCCGACTTGATGACAATTCACTCAACTTGGATACACTTAGCCGGACGTGAAGGTGAATCTGTGACCCCACCTGTCCGTTTCGCTCTGGGCACGTTCGCCGCACGCCGGGGGCGAGCCTTTTGCCGCGATCGTCCGCGAGGACCGCGCGGCAGCGCTGGCCCCTCACCTTGGGGGAGGCGAGCGCCGTCCGTGAGCTGATCGGCGACTGGGACGGCGGCGTTCGGTGAGCTCCAGCGCCTGGCCGACCGTCTGGGCGCCGCCGACTACGAGCACCGGCTCGGCGACCTCCGCCCGCTCCCGCCGGTGCTGCCCCCGGGGCAGATCTTCCAGGCGGGCGCGAACTATCGCCAGCACGTGCTCGACCTGATGGCTGGCGCCGAGGCGCGGGGTGACTCTTCCGACGGCCTGTCCGCCAGCGACCGCGATCGCGCTCGAGTGGAGCTCGAGGAGCGGCTGCGCACCGGCCGCCCTTTCGTGTTCATGGGATCGGGCCACGCGATGGTCGGAGCCCAGCGACGACGTGATCCTGCCCTTCGACTGCGCGCAGCCGGACTGGGAGCTGGAGCTGGCCGCCGTGATCGGGCCGCTCCGCGCGCCGCGTCCCCGCCGAGCGTGCGCTGGACCATGTCGCCGGCTACACGATCTGCAACGACGTCACCTCTCGCGACGCGCTGATCCGCGACCGACGCGCGCGGTCTCGGCCTCGACTGGCTGGCGGGGAAGAACTCGCCGACGTTCCTGCCCACCGGGCCGCTGTTCGTTCCCGCGCCCACGCCGGCGACCCGAGCGACCTGCAGATCACGCTGAAGGTGAACGGTGCCACGATGCAGGACGAGTCGACCGTCGACATGGTGTTCGACGTGGCCGCGCTGATCGAGTTCATCTCCGACGTGGCCGAGCTGCGCCCCGGCGACCTGGTGCTGACTGGCTCGCCCGCGGGCAACGGAGCCAGCCGCGGGATCTTCCTCAAGCCCGGGCGACGTGATGGAAGGGACGATCACCGGCCTCGGCACACAGCGCAACCGGTGCGTGGCCGAGCTGCCGCGTCGAATCCAAGGAGGCTGCGTGAGCATCGAAGAACAGATCCTCGCTCTCGGCGACGAGCAGGCGATCCGTGAGCTGATCCGCGGCGCCTGGGCGGCCATCGACCGCAAGGAATGGGACGTCTACGCGGACGCCTTCGCTGAGGACGGCACGTTCGAGATCTGGGGCCAGCGACGCCGGGGTCGGGAGGCGATCGCCGATGGACCGGCGCGCGACCTGACCAAGTTCGACCGGCTCCAGCACATCATCACCAACGAGATCGTCCGTGTGACCGGCGACGACGCAGAGGGCCAGTGGTACGCAATCGCGGTTCACGTCCCCGAGGCGTCTCGACCTCGCGACGCCACGCCGACGTCGGTCTTCGCTACCGCTTCAGCGCCCATCGGGGCGAGGAGGGCTGGCGCCTCAGCGAGGTCGTGCTCGAGCCGGTCTGGACGGCGGGGATCAGATTCGAGATCGACGACCGCCGGCCGAGGCGTGACGCGGACGCGGCGGCGCTGGACGACCTTCCGATCGACGCGCCCTTCCGCGGAATCGCGCGCCGGGTGCTGAGCACACGAGAAGGCGACGGTCGCAGGAGTACCGGTTCGAGGCGGGCGCCACGTTCCCGCTGCACGAGCACCCGCAGGAGCAGATCACGCTGATCCTGCGAAGGGAGCGTCGCGCTGCACCGCCGGTGGCTGAGACCGCACGCCTGGCCGGGCTCCTGGTCGGTGGTCGCGGGCGGCGTCGCCCACGGGATCACCGCCGGCGCCGTCGGCACCCGTTTCCTCGCCATCCTCGTGCCGCCGCGCACGCCCCGCACGGGCTACACCTTGACCGCTGAACCAGATCCACAGGAGCTGACTGCCATGACCCTGATCGCCGTCAACCCCGCCGACGGGACCGAGCTCGCCCGCTACCAGAACACCGAGCCCGAGCAGGTCGAGGCGGCGATCGACCGGGCGCAGTCCGCGTTCTTGGCCTGGCGCGCGCGTCCGATCGCCGAGCGTGCCGAGCTGCTGCGCTCGCTGGCAGCGACCCTGCGCGCAGAACAACGCCGAGCTGGCGCGCCAGGCGACGCTCGGAGATGGGCAAGATCCTCCGCGAGGCCGAGGCCGAGGTCGAGAAGTCGGCCGCTGTTCTGCGAGTACTACGCCGACAACGCGGAGCGGTTCCTCGCGCCCCAGACGATCGAGGGCGCGGCGGCGTCGAGAACTACGTCCGCTTCGAGCCGCTCGGCGTCGTGCTCGCGGTGATGCCCTGGAACTTCCCCTACGTCCAGGTGTTCCGCTTCGCGCCGCCGGCGCTCGCCGCCGGCAACGTCGCGCTGCTCAAGCACGCCTCGAACGTCCCTGGCTGCGCGATGATGATCGAGGAGATGTTCCTCGACGGCGGGCTTCCCCGACGGGGTCTTCCAGACCCTGCTGATCGGCCCGGGGGAGGTGGAGGGGATCCTGTCCGATTCGCGCGTCCGCGGCGTCACGCTGACCGGCAGCGAGCTGGCCGGCAGCAGGTTGCGGCGGTCGCCGGGCGCAACCTGAAGCGGTCGGTGATGGAGCTCGGCGGCTCGGACCCGTTCGTCGTGCTCGACGACGCCGACCTCGATGCGGCGGCGAGCGAGGGCAGCCGCGGGCGCAACATCAACGCCGGGCAGGCCTGCATCGCGGCGAAGCGGTTCATCGTCGTCGACTCGGTCGCCGACGAGTTCGAGCAGAAGCTCGCCGAGGTCGTCGGAGCGCTGAAGGTCGGCGATCCGCTCGATCCGGCCACCGACGTCGGCCCGCTGGCCCGCCCGGACCTCGTCGACGACCTGCGACGTCAGGTCGAGGAGTCGATCGCCGAGGGCGCCGAGATCGCCACCGGTGGCTTCGACGTCGATCGTGCCGGGCTTCTTCGTGCGTCCGATCGTGATGACCGGCGTGACCCAGGAGATGCCGGTGTTCCGAGAGGAGACCTTCGGCCCGGTCGCCGCGGTGATCCGGGTGGCCGACGAGGACGAGGCGATCGCCGTGGCCAACGACAGCGACTTCGGGCTCGGTGCGTCGGTGTGGACCACCGACCTCGAGCGCGGCAAGCGCGTCGCCGGGCGGGTCGACGCCGGGATGGTGTTCGTCAACTCGATCGTCTTCTCCGACGCCCGGCTGCCGTTCGGCGGGATCAAGCGCAGCGGCTACGGACGCGAGCTGGGGGAGTACGGGATCCGCGAGTTCGTCGACGTCAAGTCCGTATCGGTGCACAGCCCCAGCGCAGCCGCGCCGGCCGTGCCCGCGCTCAGCGCCGAAGCGAACGAGTGACCAACAAGTCCTCCGCAATCGCGGCCGTCGGCTGATTCAGCCGGCCGAGGGCCGGCGCGGCCGCGGGAACCAGCCGGTCGTCGGCTGCTCCCCGAGCGTGTTGCGCAGGACCCCGATGCTCTCGATCTCGAGCTCAACGGTGTCGCCGGGGCTGAGCTTCCTGCCGAGCTCCAGGCCGCAGCCCGTGGTCACCGTACCCGACCCGAGCAGCGTCCCAGCCGGGAGAGGCTCCGCCGTCGAGGCCCAGGCGACGAGCTCGGCGATCGACCACATGATTGTCGCGGATGAGCCCTCGGACCACAGCTCGCCGTTGACCCGCGCGGTCATCCGCAGGTCGTCCGCGAGGGCGTCGAGGGTCACGATGCGAGGGCCCACCGAGGAGCCGAAGTGCTTGCCCTTCGACGGCCCGAGGCCTCCGGCCATCTCGCGCATCTGGATGTCCCGCGCGCTGAAGTCGTTGAACGCGGTCAGGCCGAGCACGTGCTCGAGGGCCTTCTCCGGAGTCAGGTTCGTACCGGCCCGCCCGATCACAATCCCTACCTCGAGCTCGTAGTCGATGTGATCGCTGTATGCGGGCCAGGCGATCTCATCGTCCGGGCCGCGGATCGCCTCCGCATTGCCGAAGTACGAGACGGGGAGCTCGTAGAGCACCGCCGCCGGCTCGGCGTCGGGGCCGCGCGTGCGATGGATGGCGTTCACGAAGTGGCCTTCGAAGGCCATGAAGTCGCGATACGCGATTGGATCGATCGGCGCCAGCAGCCGCGCGCCATGCGCTATCGCAACTCCCGGTTCCGGTGAGCCGGCCGCTGCCCGCAGCGCCTCGATGAACGCGTCGCCTCCGGCGAGGCCGGCGCTCAGGCTGCTCGGGATCAGCGCGCCGGCGATGCGTCGGGCCGCCGCCTCGGTGGCACCCGCCAGCCGGAGAGTGAGGCCGTACGCACTCCGGGCGTCGATCCAGCGGTCGGGGGTGTCGTCGGCGGCGACCGCGACCCGGGGTTCAGGGCCGTCGGGCCCGGTCACTTCAAAGCGGGCGATCTGCATGGGCTCTCCTGAGACGGCGATCACGTGGCGCTGACGACCCGGTTACGCAGGACGCGGGACAGGTGAGCGAGGATCTCGGCGACCGAGAACACCATGCCGGCGGTCGTGCCCGACTGCATCGTCTTGTCGTTGATCCGGGACCCGGGGTCGTGCCCATGCCGCGCGCGATCCGTTCGATGCGTGTGACGATCTCGAGATTCGCCTCCAGGTTCGGAGACTGAAACCGCGGCAACGTGCGCCGAGCGTCGGTGGGCCCCAGGTCGGCCTCGGTCCGCACCGTGCCGGACAGGAACCCTCTACCCAATGGGCTGAACGGGAGCAGCCCGACGCCGAGCTCGCGGAGGGTAGGCAGGATCTCGTCCTCCAGCCCGAGCTCCCACAGCGAGTACTCGCTTTGCAGCGCGGTGATCGGATGGATGGCATGGGCCCGGCGGATGGTCGAGGCGGCGGCCTCGGAGAGCCCGATGTAGCGCACCTTCCCCAACGCGACCAGCTCGGCCATCGCGCCGACGGTCTCCTCGATCGGGATCGACTTGTCGACGCCGTGCAGGTAATAGAGGTCGATGTGGTTGACGCCGAGCCGGCGCAGGGACGCCTCGCACGCCCGCCGCGCGTGACGCGGGGAGCCGTCGACCACGCGCGAGCCGTCGGCCTGGACGACATTGCCAAACTTCGTGGCCAGCACCACCAAGTCCCGTCGTCCTCTGATCGCTTGGCCGACCAGCTGCTCGTTGGTGTATGGCCCATAGACATCGGAGGTATCGAGAAAGCTCGCGCCGAGGCCGATCGCCCGCTGGATCGTCGCCAGGGCCTGGTCACGACTGACGGCCCCGTACAGCCCGGTCAGGCCGAGGCAGCCGAAGCCCATGCGCGGAACCACCAGGCCCTCGCCTCCGAGCGGTACGCGGCGGATTGTCACGGGGCTAGATCGGCTCGTCGAGCGTGGCCCAGCTGTGGGCGATCAGGCCCGCCGGATCGGCATCGGGGACCGGTCGCTGCTCCCACTCCCCGAGCTGTTCGGAATTCTCCACCACCATCCGGCAGCGTTCGTAACGGCGGGTCATGAAGCGCTCGAACGCGGCCTGCACCGGTCCGTCCGGGGCAAGCTCCTCGGCGAGGACAATCGCGTCCTCGATGGCGATCCCGGCCCCGCTGGCCAGGTGCGGGGTGGTGGCGTGGGCGGCGTCGCCGATTAGGATGACCCTCCCCCGATACCAGGGCGAGGGCAGGAGCAGCACCTCGAGCTCGCGCCAGGTGACCTGGGACGGCTCAACGATCTCGTCGCGCAGCGTGGCCAGGAACCCGCTGTAGTCGGAGAGGTGCTCGCGCAGCAGCTCCGGGAGCTGCTCTGCCGACGGCCGGGTCCGGTCCTCGAGGTTCTCCACGAGCGCGATGTACACCTGATGGTCGGAGGTGGGCAGGGCGAGGGTCTTGTTCCGCGGGCCGTAGAACATATACATCGCTCCCAACGACACGCTTGCATCCAGACCGTCGGATCGATCCACCATCGCTCGCCACACGGCCTGCCCTGTGCGGTGTGGAGGCTCCGCCTCGGGAAAGGTCAGCTCGCGTACAGTCGAATGGATTCCGTCCGCGCCGACGACCATGTCGTATGAGGCCTGGTCGCCGTTGGTGAATGTCACGCCAACATCGCCATCGCCGTCCTCGATGGTGCTCACCGTCACCCCGAGCCGCACCGGGATCCCCGCCTCCCACACCGCGTCGGCCAGGATGCCGTGGAATGCGGGCCGGCTGAGCTGGACAAAGGCGGGGTACTCGGGACCATTCAGGCGCGGGGGCTCGGAGACCGTCAGTGCCTCGGTCCTTTCGTTGCCGACCACCAGTCGGTTGAGACCGGCGCCCTCGCTCACCGCTCGGTCGATCAGGCCGACCGTGCGCAGCGCGCGCAGCGTCGGACCGAGCAGGGTGAGGCCGGTCCCCACCGGCTTCCATACGTCCTGGATCTCCGCCAGTTCGACGTCGAAGCCCTGCCGCTCCAGGGAGACCGCCAGGGTGGAACCGGCGATACCAGCCCCGACCACCAGTGCGCGACGAGTCGGCGATGTCTCGACGTTCACGGCATCGACTCCATCAACGCCAGCGACTCGGGGATCGCCGTCGTGTTCTCCGTTTCGGTGAACAGCGGGCGGAACTCCGGGCGTGCCCCGAACTTGAAGATTCCGATGCAGGTCAGCTTGTTGAGCTGGCCGGCGGTTTCAAAGTCGACCACCATCCAGATCTTGCGCTGCGCCGCCTCGAGGTAGAAGGCCTCCGGTTTGAATGTCTCCTTGAGCGCACCGAGCAGCGGCATGACGTCGCCGGAGCGATCGATCTCGTTGTTGACCTCAGTCTCGGGCGTGATCGATACGAGGTAGCGCATTGGCCGGCCTGCCTTACGCGCTCACTGCCACGGTTGTGGCGAACAGCCGCTCGGCCGCGTTCTCGCCAAGGATCTTCTCCTTGGCCCGATCGCTGACGTTGGGCAGGGCGCGGATCGTCTCCCAGATGGGCGCGTTGTCCCAGCCCGGGTAGTTGGACCCCATCACCACGTTGTCTTCACCCATCACGTCAATCAGCAGCTCCAGCGAACGCGGCTCATGGACGACGGTGTCGAAGTAGAACCGCTTCAGGTACTCGGTGGGCTGATGCGCCAGCCGATCGCCGACGTGGCGATGCCCGCGGCCGAAGACCTTGGCGTGGTAATCCAGGCGGCCGATCTGATAGGGGATCATCCCGCCCCCGTGGGGGATCATCACCCGCAGATCCGGATGCCGGTCGAGCGCCCCACCCAAGATCAGGCCGACCACCGCCGCGCTCTCGGTGAAGATGTAGCCCCACGCCCAGTCCATCTGGTACTTCATCAGCCAGTTGCCTCCGCCCGCGGACAGGTCCATGTCCTGGCCGAGCGCGACTGGGTGAAGCAGGATCGGCACGTTGAGCCGCTCGACCACCGACAGGAACTCGTCGCACTCGGGGTCGGCCAGCGTGCGGTCGGACCCGAGGACGTAGCCGACCGAGCAGGACTTCAGGCCAATCACGGTGACGGCGCGCTCGAGTTCCGCCGCGGCCATCTCCAGATCCTGCATGGGCAACTGCGCCGAGCCCCAGAAGCGATCCGGATGCTCCGAGATGTGCTTCGCGGTCTCGTCGTTGAACGCGCGGGAGAACTCCCGGTTGACCTTCGGCTCAAGGTGATAGCTGAAGATCATCGGGCTAGGCTGCAGAACGTTGATGTCGATCCCGGCCGCGTCCATCTCGGGGATCTGACCGCCGAGGCCGCGACCCCAGAACTGCTCGGAGGTGCCCGGGATGTTGTACTCGACGTCGCCGGAACGGAAGTGCCAGGACCCGTCCTCCCCGGTGACCATCTTGATCCCGTAGGGCTCGATGATCGGCAGGACGGACTGAGGCTGATAGTGCGTGTGGACGTTGATCACCGGTGGCAAGACAGGCTCCTCAGTCAGGGAAGATCGCCACAACGCGGGCTGGTGCTGCGCTGGCTCGTACGACGCGGAGGGGAAAGCAGGCCACGGTGAAGCCGGTGGCGGGGAGCTCGGCTAGGTTGACCAGCCGCTCGATCTGGCAGTAGTCGAGGTCCGCCTGATGCGCCTCCCAGAAGATTCCGGGCTCGTCCTTGGCCAGGGCCTCCTCGGCCTGGATCCGCAGCGGGCGGTCCCAGCCCCAGGCGTCGATGCCCATCACCCGCACACCGGCCGAGTGCATCATCCGGGTAGCCGCGGCGGTGACTCCCGGACCCCGGTCGATGTAGTCGGCCTGCCCGTAGAACTGGTCGCGGCCGGTGCGCATCAACACAATGTCCCCGGGTGAGAGCTCGTGGCCGGCGGCCGCCAGGGCAGCCTGCACATCGGCAACGTCGATCGCCTCGCCGTCGGCACGGTCGCGGAACTCGAGCACGACCCCGGGGCCGAAGAATCGGTCGATCGGGAGCTCGTCGATCGTCGCCGCCGGATGTCCGGCGATCCTCGAGTTGTAGTGGTACGGAGCATCGACGTGGGTCGAGTTATGGGTCCCTAGCGACACGAGCTCGCGGGTCCATCCCTCACCGTTTCGAAGCAGACGCGACGGCACGCCGTAGAGCGCCTGGATCTCCGCCGCGCCGGCTGCGTGATCGAAGTGTTCCACGCTGTTGCGCTGAAAATCCGAGGTACCGGACGGACTGGTCTCGATCGGCGCCGAGAGATCGACGATTCGCGTCATCGCCAGGCCAAACTAACTCGCTTCGTATCCTAAGTCAAGCTCACGATCTAAATCGCGAATAGAACCGAATAGCAGCAAATGGATACAGTTGCCGCGATTGACGGGACGGCGCGCTCTCGGGCGCGAGAACATTTGCCGACACCTCCTCGGCGCCGTCGGGCAGGCGCGTAATTCCGGTTAGATTGGCCCACGCCCTGCTGATCCTCGACAGCCCAGCACACCTCGGCTCGTTCGGCGACCGCGCGTTCGGCTTCGCGGATGACGCCGCTGGCCCTCCAGATGCGAGTCGCACGTCGTCGACCCCGGCTTCCCGGCGGGCCTGGCGTTTCACTTCGTGCAGTTATCACAGAGAAAAGTGAGAATCGCTCCCGCGCGAGCTTGCGCGGGGTTTCCGCAGCGTTCGCAGGTCGTCGTTGCTCGACTTTCGTAGTGGCGGAGCATGCGGCGAACCTCGCCCTGCACGCCCTCCGGAGACTGGGCTTTCAAACGCAGGAGTCCGTACTCGTCAACCTCTATGCGGATGAGCTCAACGGCCGAGTCGACCGCCCGCAGCTCGTTGCGAAGATCCTCAAGAAGCGCATCCCAACCATGGGCGATCATGCGTCACTGTAATCGGTGTAGCTCGAAATGAGGGCTCCGGCCGCTCCTCCGAGGCGCGGGACGGTGGACGCACAACCGGTCTTGTCGTTACTCAGCCCCGAGGTTCGGTCTGACGGGCGTCGAGCTCTCCGAACCATCGCTCGATCAGGTTGCGCCACGATGAGCTGGTCGGGGTGAAGTGCAAGTGGAACCGAGGGTGCTTCTGAAGGCCAGGCGTTGACGTTCGGGTGCTTGTGGGTCTGGTAGTTGTCGACGATCAGGTGCGGCTCGGTCGTCCCGGGGAACTCGCGGTCGAGCTTGCGCAGAAACTTGAGGAACTCCTGGTGGCGGTGCGTCGCGCTCCGTTCTCAACGGCTCCGGGCCGTAGATCGGCGTCCGTCCCGATCCGGTCATGGCCGCCGCCAACTTTCGAGCACGCGTGCGACGTCCGCTCGCACCTGGGCGCGTGCCTGTCCACGCTCGAGGCCAGACATCAGCAACTCGTCGTAGCTGGTGTCCTGGTGGCGCACGGCCGCGACGACCGCCTACGATCTCAAACTACACCCGCGGCCAGCGTCATGACCACGAGCCGGAGCGCGCCAATCATGGAGGCAAGGGCTCGCCGGCGATCAGCTTCGCGAGCAGGCCGCTGGCGCCGAGATGGTCGCCCGGGTTAAGCCACAACAGCGCCCAGCACAAAGTCTCGCCTCGGGCGAGGTCGCCGACACGCCACGCGCTGATCATCAGCCCGTGCAGACAGCGCAGAAACGGTCGGTTATCCACCCAAGGCGGCCGTTTGGCGCTTGCGCCCGAACTTGCGGAGCAGCGACGCGCCCTACTCGCATCGTATGACGTCATGACGCGCGCAACTTGGGCTGTGCGACGACGTCGTGGCCGATTCCCGAGGCCCTAATCAGCCGTCCTCGGCGTGTGCTGAGCCATCGCGTTGGTACGTCGCGATCGTTTGCCTGAAGGTTTCATCCGCTTTGCCCTCGAGCCCGATGACGATCGGATCGGAGGTGCACAGTCCGTGGATGAGCAAATCGTGATTTCGCCTGCCGGCCGCGGAGTCGTTGAACGCGATCTGCTCCCCAGCGACCGCCGGTATGGATCAGAAGTCCGCGTGTTTCCTCGTGAGCCTCGAACAGCCGCGCGCGCAATCTGCCACTCGCCCACGACCGGCGCGATGGCCGGCATCATCGCAATGAGCCCGCTAGGTGGGTGCTGTCGGCTTGATCGGAGAGGAAAAGGGGCGGCGCCTGGCTTGGGATCGGTCGGGTTGGGATCCGGCCCTGGTGCGGGCTGCGGGGGTTCGCCACACTTGCTGGCGTGGTGTACGCGTTTGACCGGTTGGGGTTCTTGCAGTTCGAGCAGTTGTGTGAGGCGCTGCTTGAGTTGGAGGGTGGGATTGGTGCTGGCGCGTGGGTGGGCGAGGCGGATCGGTCTCGCTCGGTGTTGAGCGGCACGTCGGTTGGGCCGCCGTTGGCAGATTCGGTGTTGTCGGCTCCGGTGCTTGTGCAGTGCGCGTGGGTTCGCAGTGGCGAGTGGAGCGATCTGCTCGACGCTGTCGGCCTGCTCGTGGCGCGTCGCCCGGAGGACTTTTCGGTCGCGGCCTCGTTCGTGGTGCTGACCAATCTCGAGGTGCCGGCGTGGTTCGCGCGCGCCGTCGAGGTGAGGGTGCGTCCGTACAGGGTGCGTGTGCGGGTCTGGGGCCCGAGGCGGCTGGCTGCGCGAGTGGACGCTCGGGTGGAGTTGCGGCGCGCGATGCCTTCGCTGCTCGGCCTGCGTGATCTGAGTGCGCTGATTGATGGCGGGGTCGCGGGGCGGTCGTCGCTTGATCGCGATGCGGCCGACCAGCTGGCCGCGGTGTTCGTGCCGACGCGCGCGTATCGGCGCGCGCTCGAGGTGTTGATGGCACACCGATTTGCGGTTTTGACGGGCCCGCCGGAGATGGGCAAGACGGCGATTGCCCGGATGATTGGCTTGGCGCAGATGACCGCGGGCTGGGAGGGGTATGAGTGCGTTCGCCCTGATGACCTCTGGCGGGCGTTTGACGCCGAGCGCTCGCAGGTGTTCATCGCCGATGATGCGTTTGGGTCGACGGAGTACCGACCGGACGCGGCGGAGCGCTGGGCGCGGGCTATGGAGCGCATCCTGCGTGTGCTCGATGAGCGTCATTGGCTGATCTGGACCTCGCGCCCGGCCCCGCTGCGCGCCGGGCTGGGTCGTCTGCACCGCGAGCGCGGCGCGGAGCGGTTTCCCGCGCCCGGAGAGGTGCTCGTGGACGCGAGCGAACTCGATCCGGGGGAAAAGACGCTGATCCTGTTTCGCCACGCCAAGGCGGCGGATCTGCCCGCCGGCACACGCGACGCGATTCGCGCCAGCGGCGCGGAGATCGTCGCCCATCCGCACTTCACGCCCGAGCGGATCCGTCGGTTCGTCGCTGGCGTGAACGCGCTGTCGCCCGGGCCGCTGGGTCTGGCCAGGATCCTGGGGAGCGAGCTCACGACTCCCACCCAAGCGATGGCGAGGTCGTTCGCGGCGCTCAGTTCTGAGCATCGCGATCTGCTCGTCTCGATGCTCGACACTCCTCCCGGACCGGTGACCGAGCGCGATCTCACCAGTTCACTGCGCCGTCACCACGACGGCGCGCTACCACACCCGCCGGCCGAGCTCGTTGACCGGCTGACCGATCATTTTCTCCGAGTGCTCGTGTGAGGGTGGCATGGGTTCACCCCAGCTGGCGTGATCTGGTGATCGATCACCTCAGCTCTGACCGCGACGCTCGGGAGCGTTTCCTGCGCAGCTGCTCGGTGCACGGTGCGCTGCTGGCCCTCTCGCTCGGTGGCGGCGTGACCGGGGTTCGCGAGCTCCCACTGCTGCGATGCGACGCCGACTGGGATGCCCTGACCGATCGCCTGTACGACCTTCTACCTGAGCTTGAGCCAGCCGAACTGGTCGGGCTGATGGACGCGCTCATGGTGACGATCGGCGACGTGCGGTGGACCGCGAGCCGGACTGAGGCCGACGCGCTGGCCAGCGCAGTCCTCTCTGGCGTGAGAAACCTCTGGACGAGGGCGCGAACCCCGATCCCCCTCGTCGGGCTGGAAACCTGGCTGACGCTGGCCGGAGCCCTCTCGTCAAAACCCGAGCCCCCTGCCCTTGGCATCACCTGGACCGAGCTGCTACCAACCGCGGCGCCGAACCTGTTGGACCCGGCAGGTGTTGAGCGCTTCGCAGACTGGCTCACCCTCGCCGACCTGCTGCTGGAACACGCGCGCGACCGGCTCACTGGGCTCGGTTTCCCGGGGCGCTCCCGCGAGATCTGTGACAGCTTCCTGAGTCCGCTCGAGGAGGCCGACGATCCCATCAGCACGCGTGGCGTCGATCACGCGCTCCGCGCCCTCAGCCGCATACCCCACGTCGTCCCTGCGCTCGCCGACCGTGCCGACAGCGTTCGATTCCGCCTGAGAACCCTCGAAGACGCTTCAACCCCGCCCACCACCAGCAGCACCCCACCCCACGCCCCGCGCAGCACAGGGCATCTCGACGTGGAACGCGTCCTGAAGGACCTCTAGCCGCTGCCTCGACTTGCGACACTGTCATCTGGCTCCGGCCGACTGTTCGTAGGCCCTTCCGATTTGAGACGGTGGGGCGCGGCTGATTCCTGACGCCCCGATCGGCCTCCTGCGGTGTGCGCTGGTCGATCGGCTTGTGCGACCGGCTTCGAGGGGGCAAGACGGCCTTGGACTCGCGACGCTCGTGCCGGGCCTGGCGGCCACGATCGCGCTGGCCGGCGCCAGCCACGGCGCGATGTTGGATTACGCCTATTTGGGTAACGTCGGCGTGTTGGCCGCTTCGAGCCAGACGGGTGTCACGCGCTCGGCACGGATCTCCCGCATTCCCGGCCGAGCAGCGACCTCTCGGCGGCGTCCCAGCTGGCCGGGCGAGCGGCGAAGCGGGTACGGCCGTGGGTGTAGACGGCTTTCTTTCCCGGCTCCCTTTCGCTGGCGTGCGAGTTCGGGGCCTCTAGCGGCGGAGCTCGGCCCTGAGCCGGGCAGCGAGCCGCACGGAGGCCTCGATCTCGACCTTGCGTATCGAGACGCTCTCGACGTTCAGCCCGACGGGAACGCCGACGCGCCGACAAAAGGCGATCAGCTCGATCGCCGTCGCGACCGCTTGATCGTAGGACGCGTCGAGGGTGTTCTCAGCATGGCGCAGATCGTTCGCGATCCAGCGCGGCACGTCGACACCGAGCCACTGGAGGAACTCCAACGTCTTCATCGAGCCGCAGACAGAGAATGTGAAGACGATCGGCGCCGGCGCCAGGTTCTGGGCGGCGCACTCGTAGCGATAGTCAGAGACCAGGTCCTTCGCAGCGTTGACGTCGTAGACGACCTGGGTGACGAAGAAGGAGCAGCCTGCAGCCTGTTTTGCGATCAGCCGGAGGTGCTCATTGCCCCCGCGCGCGTGGCGCTCGGGGATCGCGACTCCGCCGAGTGGCAGGTCCGGCCGGACTTCGGTCCGGAGCTCGTATGCCCGCGAGAGCGAGGTTGCAACCGCTTTCTCGCCGGATGACGCCCCGACGAAGATCGACAGCACCCGGGCCGGATCCTGGTCGCGGAGCCATAAACGCAGGCCGGCCTCAGCGTGTTTGCTGACCGCGCGGTAAACGATGGCCGGCACGTCCAAGCCCACGAGATCACGAGCGAGGTACTTAGCCGGGTCCATCGTGGGCAGGAACGGGAACGGGCGTTCGTCGGAATTACGGTCGCTCTCATCATCGATGTCGTACAGAACGAGGCCGTCTATCCCCACCGACCGCAGTCGCGCGAGTGTGACCTCAGCGATCTGCCTGGTCTGCTCCGGTCCGGTGGTCAGCCTCGGTGGCGTCACCGCGAAGATCAAGAACTCACCCCTCCGATCGGCGATGCGCTGCTGCAGTTCCACGCGCGGAACCGTAGCCAGCCGTAGACGCCTGTGCCGACCGCGTGACCCCTTCGGTACGGGGCGATCATGATCTCGGCCCCATCGCAGCTCGCGACCGCGACTGCTGCCGGACACATCCAGCCACGAGACCGCGCGTCCCCGCTGTCCGTTGGTCCTTCCTTCGGTTCGCGCGGTCGTCGCAACACTCGCTGATTGGAGTGTTGTTGATGCTATTTAGTAGTCGCATGGTTTCTGAGGTTGTGCAGCCATTTTGGGCTGCGGTACAGCGTGGGGAGTTCATCACCGAGGCCGCGGAGTCGGTCGGGAGCTACCGCGAGATGGGCGGTCGGTGGATCGCTGCGGCGGGCGGGGTGCGTCCGCGTCGCGGTCGTGATTTGCAGGGACGCTACTTGGCGTTTTCTGAGCGCGAGGAGATCGCGGTGGGCCGCGCCGCGGGGGAGTCGGTGCGGTCGATCGCGCGGCGGTTGGGGCGCTCGCCGGCGACGGTTTCGCGCGAGCTGCGGCGCAACGCCGATCGCCGCGGGGAGTATCGGGCGACCACGGCGCATGCGCGGGCGTGGGAGCGCGCCAGTCGTCCCAAGCCGGCCAAGCTGGTGGTCAACCAGCGGTTGCGCGCGATCGTGCAGCACGACTTGGAGCGCAAGTACTCTCCGGAGCAGATCGCGGGCCGGCTGCGGCTGGCGTTCCCCGATGAGCCGGAGATGTGGGTGTCGACTGAGACGATCTATCAGTCGTTGTATGTGACCTCGAGAGGGGCTCTGCGCCGCGAGCTGACCAAGTGCTTGCGGACCGGCCGGGCGCTGCGTAAGCCCGGACCGCGGGCGGTGGCGCGCAACCGAGCGCGCGACATGATCAACATCGCCCAGCGCCCTCAGGAAGCCGATGATCGCGCGGTTCCCGGTCATTGGGAGGGCGATCTGTTGATCGGCAAGAACAACAAGACCGCCATCGCGACGCTGGTGGAGCGCAGCACCGGCTACGCGCTGCTGGTCGCGCTGCCCGACGGCTACAAGCCCGAGCAGGTCGCCCCCGCGCTGGCGGCCAAGATCAAGACCCTGCCTGAGAGCCTGCGCCGCACGCTGACCTGGGACCAGGGGCCCGAGATGCGCGACTGGAAGCAGATCGGTGTCGACGCCGGGATCGAGATCTTCTTCTGCGATCCGCACGCCCCGTGGCAGCGCGGCACCAACGAGAACACCAACGGGCTGCTGCGCCAGTACTTCCCCAAGGGCACCGACTTCAGCACCATCACCGAGGCCGAGCTGGACCGCGTCGCTGACGAGCTCAACGACCGCCCGCGCAAGCGCCTCGGGTTCTATAAGCCCAGCGAACGCATCGCCGAGCTGTGCGGGCTGCGCGGCGGCAGCGCGTGGTGAGCGCCACCCTGTTCCCTGCTTCCGGGGTTGGAGGCTGCCTGCGTGAGGGGTCGCCCGATGGCCATGGAGGGCCAGCGGAATGTGGCACGGACGGATACATCACTGTCACCCCAGCAGGTACAATTCACCTGTATCAAGGATGATGCGCACACAGAGTGGAGTGACACCCGCAGATACTTAGTTCACCCAACTGTTGCGACCACCGCCAGAATCCACCGTTCGGCTTGCGGACGCCGAGAACGTCCCGATTCGGGCGTTCGGATTCGGCCCCCGGGTCGTCGCAGAAGCCCAAGGGTTTACGAACAACGGCTCGCGACGATCCAGGCCCTCAGATTGGCGATTTTGCGAGACTCACGCCGGCGCGAGGCTGGACCTGCTTTCGTGCTCGCGCGGGCGTCAGAGCTGGCGCCAACCTCGTGACCGCTGTTGTCCGACACCGGCAGTAAGAGAGTTCGCACGTGACCCGATCGAGGCTGCTGCATCGCGGGCCGAGCGGTCACGCCGAGGCCGTCGTCCCGCGACGACTGGGGCTCGAGCTGATCCCCGGCGCGCCGCGATCGTCCGGGCACATGCTCGCAAGGGACGGCCGGCGGCCTGCAAGCACCAGGTGCCCGCCTGTGGCGAATCTCGGGGATTGTGCGCGCTGACCGGTTGCGTCCTGCTTCTGTGATTCCGCGGGTCCCGCGCCGGTGACTTCTTCGAGCGCGTGCCTGAGAACGCGGACTGCTACGTGCTGGCAAACGTGATCCACGACTGGAGCGACGCTTGGGCAATCGAGATTCTCCGCAACTACCGCCAGGCGACGTCACGTGCCGGCCGTGTGTTGATCGTTGAGCGCCTGATCCCCGAACACGGGACCGATCCAATCCCCACTCTGCTCAGCGACATCAACATGCTCGTGCTCACCGGAGGCCAAGAACGCACCAACGCCGAATACGGCAAGCTCCTCACCGCCGCCGGCCTCACGCTCGGGAATCTCCAGCCGGTCGGGTTCCCCTACGGCGTGATCGAGGGCCTCGCTGGACAAAGCCCGGATTGGGGTTGAGGCGAGCACCCTCAGAGGGTCGGCGTAAGCCGACACGCACGCGGGATGCCGCCGATATCCGTGTGTCGGCGCACAGACGCGCTGAGGGCGCCCTCTCGAGTGCGCGCTGCCACGCGGCGGAGCAAAGATTAGACGTGAAGGTTCCCCGGGGCGTGATGGCGGTGGTGAACGGGATCACGCCCCTGTCACAAGCGGCCGCTAGCTCGATCGCTCGGCGTTGCATCGGCAGAGCGCCGAGCGCCGAGCGGGAGGCCGGCGTGGAGTGGCATTGGAGGCGCCGTCCCCAGGCAGATCTCGCGGCCCTCCTTCCACACAGTGTTGGATGCCGCCCAACGGCTGAGCAGGGCAACGCAGATGCGGTTGACCGTTTGATGGGTCTCGCGGCGAGGTCCCGTTTGGGCCTAATAGGTTGCTTGGCGAGGCGTTGGCAACGTCATTTGTCCGAGTGGCGGGTTGGCATCGAGACGATCGGCTCGGCTTACCAGCGTCGTCGCGGTGAGTCGTGACGGGGTCGAGTATCCGACGAGGGCACCGCGCGCCGCGGGGCAAATCCGGATTGACACGCTCGCTAAACATTCTCAGTCTCCGTTAGCGATTGGTTCCGCCGCAGCAGGATCTTGGCCGGCGCGACGTGGGTTGACAAGCGCCTGCGGTCAGAGGAGGATTGGCCGATTCGAATAATGCCGGGCGTGGGCGATGTTGGGAGCGATGCCTCCGGGCGAATATTCTGGTTTCCGGGCGATGCGCGATTCGGCGTGTGACCGCGCGGGTGGGCGTGCGGTGGGTCGGGGGTTCGCGCGCGTCAGTCTGGCGTTGGGAGTGTTGGTGGTGGGGCTGGCGATGTGGTGCTGTGCGGGGGTTGCGCGGGCGAGCACGAATGTGACATTTGATGATCTTGCCGCGGGGGCGTTCGTCGGTGACCATTATCGGGATGCGGGTGGCGCGGATCGGGGGGTGGTGTTCGGTCCGTCGCCGTTGGGGATTGGCAGCGAGCAGCCGGTGGTGACGGTTGTCGGCTCGCTCGCGCATTCCGGTTCGCAGATCGGGAAGCTGTCAACCCCGCGGTGTCCCACCGGTGAGGCGTGCCGGACGCCGGACGGCTTCATGTTCTTTCCCGTAGAGGTGTCGTCGGTGAGCCTGTTCGTGGGTGCGTTTGGGACCGTCGCGGACACGATCACGGTGACGGCGTTCGATCGCAACGGGGCGCGGATAGACTCTCCACGGGTTGTCCAGGTGACCGGCGGTGCGGGGTTCTCGACGCAGGTTGGCTTCGCTCACCCGTCGGCGCCGATCTTCTATGTCGAGGTGCGGGGGTCGACGTTCGCCGGTCGGGATCGACGATGTCACCTTTGACCATCCCGCGCTGACCCCGCCACCGTCATTTGGTTGCTGGGCGGCGGTAGCCTGAGCGTTGCGCAGGGCAGCAGCGTGGGCACCTTCCTGACGGTCACGCGCCAGAACGGGTCGATCGGCCGGGTCTCCTTCAGCGCGGCTGGGCCGCCGGGAGTGAGCATCAGTTTCGATCCCAACCCGGCCTCCAACCCGGACGGCGAGCGGATCCGGATGACCGTCAGCGCCGGCCTCGATGCGTCGCCGACGGCGGGGGGAGCCGCTGACGGTCACTGCCGTCTCCAGTGGCCCCGAGCGCGAGCAGATCGTCGTGTACACGCTGGAGGTGGTCCAGGTGCCGGTCCTGCGAGCGGACGGACTGGACGTGTTCCAAACGGTGCAGCCCCTCGGCGCCCTACCCGCCGGTCAGACCCGGGTTTACAATGGCGTCGCGCTGGTCGCGCATAAGCGCACGCTGGTGCGGTTGTACGTCAACGCGATCAACGCCCCGCTGGGCGGCGTCGCGTTTGGCGACGCGACGTTGCGTGGCTTCCAAGGCGGTCGCGAGCTGCCCGGAGGCCCGCTTTACCCGCTGGAGAGCCCAGTGCTCACCGACGATCACCTCCCCGGCGGTGTCCCAGCCGCCGAGCGAGCCAACCCGAGCGGGGCGTTCTCGTTCATCCTTCCGGAATCGTGGGAGGTCGGAACGATCACTCTGACCGCCCAGATCAATTCTGCTACGGCGCCCCCTCCCGTTGGCGATGTGACGTGCTCGGGCCAGAGTTGCGCGACGACGCTCAGCGGCCTGCGGTTCATTCCCACCCGCTCGTTTGAAATCAACCCGATCGAGCTTCAGGCCGCCGGGCTACCCGACCCGCCGTCTCCACAACAGGTGTTCGCCGACACAGCGCAACTGGGGCCGTTCTCCGATCAAGGCTTCGTCGTCCGGCCTTATCAGGAGATCGCCAACGTGACCGCTGACGTGAACTCGCCCAGAGACTCCCAGGACCCGTGCGGGCTGACCCCCGGCGCCACCCTGCGCGACTACAACTGCATTGGCACGACGTTGGCAGAGCAATGGGATCAGAGCAACCACCAACCCAACGACGCGACGATCAGCGTCGTAGCGGCCGGTCAGGGCGGCGTCGCTTATCTCGGTGGTCGTATCGCCCACCTCGACTCGCAGAGCCCGCTCAGCGTCGTCGCCCACGAGACCGGACACCTGTACGGCCGCCGGCACGCGAGCGCGGCGTGTGGCGCGACCGGCAGCCAGCAGGGCGAGTCCTGGCCGCCGGACCAGTTCGGCTACCTCCAGGGCATCGGCTTCGACACCACCGCCGGCTCCGCGGCCGCGGCCGGAGAAACCGGCCTGTTCCGCGCGATCTTCGGATCACCCCCAGCGGGATCTGCCGGGTGTGCCACCTCCATCCCCCCGGACTGCGGCAACCCGACGCCCACCGACTACTTCGACATCATGTCCTATTGCGGCAGCGAGAACTCGGTGTGGCTCTCCCCCGAGGCTGGGAAGAGTCTCTGTGTGACCTCAATCCCGCCGCTCCAGGATGCCCCCCCGGATCGCAGTCGGCACACGCCGCCAGCGCCGAGCGTGGCCGGCCGGGCCGGCTGCTGGTGTCGGCCGTACTGGAGGCCGGTGTCGGCACGATCATCACCAACGTCCAGAACGGTGACGGGCTCACACCAGAGCCCGGCGCGACGTCGTCGATGCGCCTTATCGCGACCGGCGCCCAGGGTCGCGTGCTCGGATCCTCGCCCGTCCTGTTCATGGCCGGTCACACCGAGCGCGCGCCGCAAAGACCCTGGTCACAAGCCATTCGTCACCCTCGAAGGCTTCATCCCAGGGCGCGGTGTCGACAGCGTCGCGATCGCAGACGGGTCGCAGATCCTCGCGACCCGCACCCGCCCTCCACACAAGCCGACAGTCGCGGTCGATCTCCCCGCAGGGCGGAAAGACCGTTGGAGAGAGCAACGATGTCACCATCCGCTGGCGCGCGACCGACGCCGACAAGCGTGACCTCGAGATCACCATCAGCTACTCCGCGGACAACGGCCGCGACTTTCACATCATCTACTCCGGTCCGAACTCCGGGAGCGTGCAGCTACCCAGTCGACTGCTGTCTTCCTCCCGCCAGGGGCGAGTGCAGATCGAGGCCAGCGACGGCTTCAACACAACCGACGCCACCTCGCAGCCGTTCCGGGCGTTGGGCGCCCCGCCGGCCGTCGCGATCATCGCTCCGGCGCGAGGCTTCAGCCAGCCCAACGACGCCGCGCTGCTCCTCGACGGCACCGCGTTCGACGACGCCGGCCAGCAGCTCACCGGCGCGCGCCTGCACTGGTTCGACGGCCAACACCGGCTCGGGACCGGCGACTCGCTATCGGTGAGCGGCCTGCCCGCCAGAGCGCAGACGATCCGGCTCCTCGCCACCGACCCGACCGGCCGCAAAGCGACCGCCACGGTCCGCATCGCGCTGAGGCAGGCCCCACCATCATTCGTAACCATCCGCGCGCCCGCGCGGATCGCGAAATCAGCGAAACAGCTCACAATCACGATCACCGCATCGATCCCCTCCCACCTGACCCTCACCGGAAGCGGCGCACCAACGCGTCCGCACGAGCCTGCCCGGGCGCACGCCGACGACGATCCGACCAACCATCGCGCCCAGCGCCCGCACGCTCGTGCTGAAGCTCACTCTCGCTGCCGGACCGTTCCACACCACCTCCACCCTGTCAATAAAGAGATAACGCACCCACGCGATGTCAACATCGTGGCGAAGCGGATCGTCTCTCCTTTGGTGAGATCTCGTTCGCTGCTTGTCACCGAAGGCTGCTCTACGCCTTCTGATCTCCAGCCTTTCGACGCCTCGCAGCCACCGCTCATGCTCAGCGCGACTTGCGCTCTGCCACCATCTGTGGCGCGCGCGCAAGGTCGATGGCGTTGCGCTCGCAGCGCAATGCGTCACGGCGTGGTCGTGACCGCCGCAGGCGTAATCCAGTACCACTCGGGCGCGGGCCCGGCGAAAGGACGGAGCAGATGGCGGTTGCGGTAGATCTAAGAGTTCGACGGTGGCACGCCCCAGCAGCCGACACTCTCACACGCTCGCCCGCGCTACAAGGCACGGAGCAGGCCGAGGACGCGTGACAGCACAGAAGCAGATCTCGGGCGCCACGAGGTCGCGAGGTTGATGAAGTACAAGCCGAGGGGTGTGGCCTCGCCGGGCTGCCTGTTTCACTGGGGTGCGCTCACAGACCCTCACCAAGCTCGCCCAGATGTAGAAGTTCATCGCGCGGTCATGCTGATCGTCGAGGGTGAAGAACCTAGAGCGCAGGCCCGGTATGCCCTCGCACGTGCCGCGGGCGTTCTCTTGGCTGCTCGTGCCCTGTAGGGTTGCGCCCATGGAGCGTGAACCAACGGGAGATGAGAAGCTCGACGGGACGGTGGAGAAGATGCGCGCGGAGGTCAACGAGATGGAGGTGCGCGTAGAAGAACTCGGCAGCCGCATCGAGAAGACGAGGAGCGACTGGCAGGCCAAACAACAGGACGCCGGGGTTCCGGGCGCGCAGCTGCCGCCGGAAGACGCAAACGAACAGCGCGAGTCAGAGAACGAGAGCGAGAAGCCGGACGCGTCAGCGGGTTGATGCCGATCGAATTGTGCGGCCAGCTCACGCGGGCCCCACTCTTCGCTCGAGCGGAAATAGCCGATCTTCATGACAGATGATCACGAACGGTCACTTGCGGCCGTCGACCGCTCGCTGAAGCTCGGCCTTATTCATCTTCGAGCGACCCTCGACGCCGAGCCGCTGGGCCTCGTTATAGAGCTGATCGCGGGTCCGCCCCTTGGGGCGGTTGGTACCCGACCGCTGACCACCACGCCGTCCAGAGGACATGTCCCGTATCGAGGAGCGCGACCGAGTATCAGACTCGCCCGACCGGGCTCGCTCCTTATTGACCGTGCGCGCCGCGATCTCCTCGGCGCGATCCTCGCTCGCTCCGCGGTCAAGCACCCCGTCCTTGATGTGCTCGTACTGTCGTGCTCGCTTCGTTCCCGGTTTGACACCGCGCGGGGGCATCATCCACCTCCTGACGATCGATTCCACACGACTGGCCTCTACCCGCAGCACGAACACACAAATCTCCACCAGTCGCCGGGAGTGGGGCGCGCTGCGTTGTCTCCCTGAGTGTCATATTTGCCTAGCGTGTCTAGGCCACGGTGTCCTGTAACGTCGTGTCGCGAGGTGAGCACGTAGGTGCTCGACCGAGTCAAACACGACCGTTGCGCCGGCCTCGGTGAGTTCCTGCTCAGAGAATCCGCCGGTGAGGACGCCGATGCTGGGTACCTGCGCGCGGGTGGCCGCCTTGCAGTCCCAAGTGCTATCTCCGATCATTACCGCCGGTCCGCCACCGGCCTTCTGTATCGCGGCGTTGACGATGTCCGGTTCGGGCTTGCTGGCCTTGACGTCCGCTGATGTGGTGTACCCGTCGATGAAGCTCTCGGCTTCGAGCAGATCGATATAGCGTTCGGCGTCCTTCTCCTCGGCTGAGCTGGCGAGGATGATCGCGTGTCCGGCCTCTTTGAGGTCGCGTAACAGCTCATGCGCGCCGTCCATCGGTTCCACCTCGCCGATCATCTCCTGGTAGAGCGGTCCTTGGGCAGCGCGCAGCGTCTCGCCGAGCGCCTGCTCCACCCGTTCTCCCGCCAGCATCTCAACGATACGGTCGCTGCCGATGCCGATCGCCCGGTGGATCTGCCAGATGGGCATGATCACGCCCTGCTGTCGGAACGCGCGATACCACGCCAGAGCGTGCTGATAGTTGGTGTCGACGAGCGTGCCGTCGATATCGAAGATGGCTGTGGTGGGCATCGCGGCTATGAGGAGCGGCTCTCCACGACCTCGGTCAACTTCGCGATCGCGAAGCCCCACGCCTGAGCCGGCTTGACCTTTGGCGGCAGCGCGACCTCTTCGGGGTTCGTGACGACGTCGAGGAGTACCGGGCCGGGGTGAGCAAAGGCGGTGCGGACTGCCTCGTCGAGTTCGGCGCTCTGCTCGACGCGCAGGGCGTGCATTCCGGTGGCGCGTGCGATCGCGGCGATGTCGACGTGGGTGAGGTGCGTCCCGAATTCCGGCATGCCGGCCTGCTCCTGCTCGAGCTTCACCATGCCGAGGCGACCGTTGTTGAACACCACGAGGCGCACCGGTAATTCGTAGGTGACCGCCGTGATGAGATCGCCCATGAGCATCGTCAGGCCGCCGTCGCCGCAGAATGCGATCACCTCACGCGAACGGTCCAGAGCCTGTGCGCCCAGGGCCTGCGGCATCGCGTTCGCCATTGAGCCGAGGTTGTACGAACCGATCAGCTGCCGTCCTGCGCGCATCGTGACGAACCGGGAGAGCCAGACGGTGGACATGCCGGTGTCGCTGGTGAAGATCGCGTCGTCGGATGCGAGCCGATCGACCGCTACGGCCACCGCCTCGGGCCGAATGCGATCGTCGGGGTTGTCGAACGCACCACGGACCTTCTCGAGCACGCCGCGGCTGTCGTAGTCGGGATCCGCGAGCTCCAGCTGCCGCTCGCGCCAGCCGGCGTAGTGGGACGTCGCTGATTCCAGGTGGCCGCGGTCCGCCTTGGGCGCGACACGCGCCAGTAACTCGGTGACGGCGAGGCGAGTATCACCGACAACACCGAGATCGACTGCCGTTCGCCTGCCGATGTGAGCCGGACGGTGATCGACCTGGACGACCTGCTTGCCGGTCGGATACCAGTCGCGGTAGGGGAAGTCGGTGCCCGAGCATGAAGCAGCAGGTCGCAGCCATCGAAGGCCTCATGCGCCGCTGGGTTGCCGATCAGCCCGCTCTGGCCGACGGCAAAGGGGTTATCGCCCTCTAAGGACTCCTTGGCCTTGAGCGTCAGCACCATCGGAGCGGCGAGACGGTCTGCGAGTTCCAGGACCTCGGCGCGGGCGTGGCGCGCGCCGCGGCCGACCAGCAGCGTGACGTTGCCGGCGTCGTCGATCAGCTGGGCCGCCGCGGCGAGCTGCGAGCGATCAGGAACGACGGGAACTCCGGTGCGCGCGAAGCGCGGCGGCGGCCCTGGGGCATCCATCGCCCCGATGTCCCCGGGCACTGTCAACACCGCCACCCCGGGGCCGTCCAGGGCGGCTTGGATCGCCTGCCGCAGGAGTCCCGGCAGCTGTTCGGGGCTGGTGATCGTCCGGCAGAACACAGACACGTCGCGGAACACGGCGTCGTTGTCGATCTCCTGGAAGAAGTCACTGCCGAGCTCGGCCAGCGGCACCTGGCCACAGATCGCCAGCACCGGCGCATTGGACTTCTTAGCGTCGTAAAGACCGTTGAGCAGATGCAGCGAGCCCGGTCCCACAGTACCCATGCAGACCCCGAGGGGCGCGCCGAGCTGCGCCTGCGCGCCGGCCGCGAACGCACCAACCTCCTCGTGCCGCACGCCGATCCACTGCAGCCGATCCTCGCGCCGGATGGCGTCGGTGATCGGGTTCAGGGCATCGCCGACCACGCCCCACACCGACGCGACGCCCAGGTCAGCGATCGCCTCGACGATCGTCTCGGCGACGGTGGGCATCATGCCCTCCCGATCATCGCCGGCTGAGGGCTGAAGGAGTCCGGGTCGGCGCGGACCCAATCGGTGACCCAGGTCTCCGGCGGTTCGTCCAGGAGCTGCCCGGGAGCCAACCACTCGAATAGCTCGGCGTAGCTACGAGAGCTGACGTGATCGACGCGGCGGACCAGATGGTGCGGACCGACCTCGTCCGGGGACGCTCAAGCCCATCGAAGCGAGCAATCGCTGAGCCTCGGCGACGACGGAGTGCTGGTAGCGGTAGACGCGCTCGGTCTTGTCCGGCACGTCCAGGGCCCGTGAGCGCTTGGGGTCCTGGGTGGCGACACCGACCGGGCACTGATTGGTGTGGCAGCGCTGAGACTGGATGCAACCGACTGCCATCATCATCGCGCGTGCGGCATTGGTGTAGTCCGCGCCTTGGGCGATGCGTTTGACGATGTCGCTGCCGGTCGCCACCTTCCCGCTCGCGCCAATCTTCACGCGATCCCGCAGACCGCAGCCAACGAGCGCGTTGTGCAGCATCATCAGACCCTCGGTCAGCGGCGTGCCCATGTGGTCCGCGTACTCAGCGGGGGCCGCGCCGGTGCCCCCCTCCGCTCCGTCGACGACGATGAAGTCCGGGGTGCTCCCCTCCTCCAACATCGCCTTGCAGATCGCCAGCAACTCGTGGCGAGTCCCGACACACAGCTTGAACCCAGCCGGCTTCCCGCCGGCCAACTCGCGCATGTGCGCTATGAACTGGATCAGCTCACGTGGGGTCGAGAACACCGTGTGCCCGGGCGGACTGACGCAGGTCTGACCCTGCGGGACGCTGCGGGCGCCCGCGATCTCCTTGGTCACCTTCGGCCCGGGCAGTACACCCCCGATCCCGGGCTTGGCTCCCTGGCTCAGCTTCAAGGACACGCACTTGACCGCCTCATGCGATGCCTTGTCCCGGAACTCCGCGGCGTCGAAGCGACCGTCCTTGGTCCGGGCACCGAAGTAGCCGGTCCCGATCTCCCAGACAATGTCTCCACCCTGAAGGTGGTAACGGGACAACCCGCCCTCACCGGTGTCATGCGCGAACTCGCCCTTGGCCGCACCGCGGTTCAGCGCCGTCAGCGCCTCCCCGGAGAGGGCGCCGAACGACATCGCGGAGACGTTGAGGAGCGCCATGTCGTAGGGCTGCGAACAGTCCGGGCCTCCGATTCGCACCCGCGGCGGTTGCTTCGCCGAATCGATCGAGTGGATCGACTGGAGCAACCATTCATAGCCCGGTTCGGCGACGTCACGTTCGGTGCCGTAGGCCTGCTCGTCCTTGACGCCCTTAGCCCGCTCGTAGATCGACGTCCGAGTGTCCCGATCGTAGGGGCGCCCGTCGTAGTTGCGCTCGACGAAGTACTGCTGCAATTCCGATCGGACCGCCTCCAGCGCGAAACGAACATGCCCAATGATGGGGTAGTTGCGCAGAATCGAGTGACGCCGCTGGAGCACGTCGTATATCCCCACCCCGGCCGGGACCGCGAGAATCACCGCGGCAACGATCCAGCCGACGCCCCCCAGGCCCAGGGCCGCCAGGACGAACAGCAGCAAGAGCAGGATGGACCCTCCGAGCGCCGCGAATCTCACAGAAGGCGGTCTACCCCAGGAACGTCCGCGGCAAGCACGGCTCGACGAACATCTGCGCGGGCGCTGGGAACCCCACCCCCGCATACCTCGGTTTGGATCGCGATCGTGTGCGGGTACTTCGTGGATGTGCCCGCTCTGGCTCTCACGTTCGACGACGGTCCCGATCCGACGTGGACGGCACAAGCTGCTCGACCTGCTGGCCAGGCCGTCGCGCGCGGGCGACCTTCTTCCCGATCGCTTCCCGAACCGCTGCTCATCCGCAGCTGATCGCCCGGATGCTGCGGGAGGGACACGCGATCGGATTGCACTGTGGCGTGCACGTCCGCCACAGCGAACGGGACGTCGAGTGGCTCCGAGGCGACACCCGTAGCGCCCTCGGCCAACTTGCGCGGCTCGGGGTGCGCCCAACGTTCTGGCGGACACCCTGGGGTGTCACCGCTCCCTGGTCTGCGCTGGTCGCGCAGGAGTACGGCCTCCACCTCCTGGGGTGGACTGTCGACACGCATGACTGGCGCGGCGACCTCGCCGAGGACATGTTCCTGGCTAGCCGCCCTGCGCTCGAGGACGGAACCGTGGTTCTCGCTCATGATGGCATCGGACCTGGCGCTCGCCGGGTCAGTTCTGAGCAGACGTTCGGTTACGTCGAGTTGGTCGCCGACTTCGCGCGACGCCAGGGCCTGAAGCTGGAAGCTCTGACGTGAGCCTGGCCGTCGGCCTTCCCGGCCGGCCTGAACCGCTGGATGAGCTCAACCTGGCCGACGCGCTGAAGCGGATCGCGGCTGCTGCCTCCGACCGTGACCGCGTGCCTGTCCCCGCGTTTCCCGAGGATGGGTTTGCGGCGCTCGAGGCGGCTGGAGCGCTCCGCGTCAACTGCAGCGAAGGGCTGCACCGCCCGCCCGCGCGGGCGGAGCTTGATCTGGTGCGCTCAGTAGCCCGCGCCGATGGTTCGGTTGGTCGCATCTTCGACGGCCATCTGAACGCCGTCGAACGGCTAGCGGTCCAGGCTCCGGCTGAGCTACGCGATCGTGAGCTGGCCGCGGTCCGGGACGGCGCGCTTCGCGTTGGCGTGTGGGGCGGGGACCCCCGGCCCGGCGAAGGCCCTCCCGCATCCGTCGTATCGGTCGGCGGAGCTGAGGCGCTGCGGGGCGTCAAAACGTTCTGCTCGGGCGCCGGGGGCCTACATCGCGCACTGGTACTGGCCCGCAACTGCGAGGGCGGTCCGCCGGTGTCGGTCTGGATTGACCTGACCGACGCTGCTCGCGTGGAGATCGACGCGACGTGGTACCGCGGCTCCGGCCTCCGTGCGTCCGTGTCGCACCGGGTGGTGTTCCACGACGCGCCGGTGTTGGCCCGCTTTGGTGAGGGAGGTTCCCTGACGGCGCAGCCGTGGTTCGCGCGGGATGGGCTGCGGACCGCGGCCAGCTGGGCCGGGATGGCCGACGCCGCGATCGAGGCCGCGATCGACGAGCTGGCCGAGCGCCCGAGCCGTGGAGCGCTGGAGGGACTCGCTGTGGGCCGGATGCTGACCGCGTCTGGAACCATCTCGGCCTGGTTGCGGGTTGCGGCCGAGGCGATGGACGCCGCCTCGCCAGAGCTCTCGGCGATCTCCGTTCACGGTCGAGCGGCGATCGCGGAGGCGTGTCGGTCGATCGTGGACGAGGCGGCACGTGCCTGCGGCTCGCATGCGTTTGCGGTCGGCGGGCGGCTTGACCGGGCCCGGCGCGACCTTGATCTGTTTCTGCTCCAGCATCGCCTCGATCCGGCTCTCGCCGCGGCCGGCTCGGCCGCGCTCGAGGAATTCAGTCGATGCCGCCGATGACGGCCCGCGATTTCGAGCAGCGCTACCGGGACTTCGCTGACCCGTGGGGCTATCGGACCAGCGAGTATGAACGGGCCAAGTACGAGGCCACGCTCGACGCGTGCGGCCGGGGCCCTTTCGAACACGCACTCGAGCTCGGCGGCTCGATCGGAGTGTTCAGCGCGAGATTGGCGCCACGTTGCCGATCGCTGACGACGATCGACTTCTCGCCAAGCGCCGTGCATCGGGCCCGCGCCGAGCTCGCGGAGCACCCCCAGGCCCGGGCGATCCTCGGTGAGATTCCCGCGGCGATCGTTACCGGGCCGCACGACCTGATCCTGGCTTCAGAGATCCTCTACTACCTTGAGGCCGCGGCTCTAACCGCAACGACGGCCAGGCTCGAGGAGACGCTGGGCCGGGGCGGTCGACTGGTCTGCGTGCACTGGCGCACTCCGGGGCCTGAGCGGTCCAGCACCGCCGAGCACGTGCATCTCGTGCTGCGCAATCAGCCATGGTTGCGCCACCTGCGCTCGGACCCGACCGACGACTATCTGCTCGACGTTCTGGAGCGCCGGTGAGGCAGCCATACGCGCTGCTGATCGTCGGTGGCGGCCCGGCCGGACTGGCCGCTGCCCGCAGCTACCGCGACGCCGGAGGCGAGGGCCGCGTGGCGATCGTTACCGACGAGGATCGGATGCCCTACCGGCGCCCGCCGCTCACCAAGGGGCTACTGCGTGGAGAGGGCGGTGAAAGCGACCTCCCGATCGAGGCGGAATCATGGCTGGCCGATCAGCGCGTCGAACTGATCGGCGGCCGAGCGGTCGCGCTCATTCCCGCTGAGCGGATCGTCTCACTGTCCGGCGGCCGCCAGCTCAGGTACGAGAGCTGTCTGCTGGCCACCGGCGCCGAACCGATCCGCCCGCCCGTCCCGGGTAGCGACCATCCGGGGGTTCGCGTGGTGCGGACGCTGGACCAGGTCCGCGAGCTGCAGCGTCGTCTGGGCAGCGACGCCGACGTCGTGGTAGTCGGCTCGGGCTTCATCGGCTGCGAGATCGCCAGCTCGCTGAGAATACGCGGCCACCGTGTGACGCTGATCTCCGACGAGGCCGCGCCGAACGCGGATCGGCTCGGGGACGAGGCCGCAGAGATCATCCGTGACTGGCTGGCGGACGATGGCGTCGAACTGCGACTCGATACGGCACTGCAACGGATCCAGGCAACCGGCGGCGCGCTCACCGTGATTGCCGGAGCCGATCAGATCACCGCCGGCGTCGTCGTGATGGCCACGGGGGTGAGCCCGAGATCGGAGCTCGCCGCTCAGGCCGGCCTGGACCTGGCCGACCGGGCGATTCCGGTCAGCGCCGCCATGCGGACCACGACGGCCGGGCTACTCGCGGCCGGCGATGTGTGCCGCGCGGAGAACCTGACCGCGGGAAGGTCGCTGCGGGTCGAGCATTGGGGCGACGCACTGATCCAGGGCACGATCGCCGGACGCACAGCGGCCGGCCTCCCGGCCGGCTGGGATTCCGTCCCCGGCTTCTGGTCGACGATCGGCCTACACACGCTCAAGTACGCCGCGTGGGGCGACGGCTACACCGAATCACGGCTGGAGCGTCACGCCGACAAGAGTTTCACGATCTGGTACGGGAACGACGGGAAGCTGGTCGGAGTGCTCACGCACGAAGCTGACGAGGACTATGAGCTGGGTAGAGAGCACATCACTCAGGGGGCCGCGTGGAGTTAGCCGGGGTGGTCGTGGTTCCGGCCCACGACGAGGAGGACCTGATCGCGGGTTGCCTGGAGGCGCTCGCGGCTCAGACCATTTCGCGTTCGCGGTTTGAGACCGTGCTCGTCGCCGACGCGTGCTCGGATCAGACCGAGCCGGTCGCCCGCACCGTCGCGGCGCAACTCGGCCTGCCCCTGACGATCGTGACCGGACCGGGCGCCGGCTCCGGCCCAGCCCGACGTCTGGGCATGGACGTGGCGGCCGCACGCCTCGAGTCGCTGGGGTGCCGCTACGGCCTGATCGCCACCACCGACGCGGACTCGACGCCGGCGCCCGACTGGCTTGAGCGCCAGCTTGACCACCTCGCCCGCGGCGCCGAATGTGGTCGCGGGCCTGATCGAGCTTGACCCCGTCGAAGCGGACCGCCTGCCCAGCGGCGTGCTGCGCCATCGTGAACGGGATGCCGCACGCCGGATGGCGCAGATCGTCGCGGTGGACCCAGCGGCGGGCCACCATCATTTTGCCGGCGCGTCGTTGGGGCTCACCGCCGAGGTCTATCGGCGGGTCGGTGGACTGGAAGCGTCAGCCGCGCTCGAGGACGAGCGGTTCTGCGCCCGCTTGCGTGAGCACGGAATCCCGGTTCTGCGCGCCGCCGACGTGCGGGTTCGCACGTCGGCCCGCGTGAACGGGCGGGCCCGTCGTGGTCTGTCGGTCGACCTGGCGCTCTCCGCCTGGCGAGAGCGCCGGCGCTACCAAGCCGCGGACTTCAGCCTTGAGGGACTTGCCGCAGCGAAAGGTACGACGACCGTAACGGTCGCCATCCCGACCAAGGAATGCGCCGGGACGATCGCCGGCGTTCTCGACGCGACGGTGGCGCCGCTGCGGAGGGCCGGCCTGGTCGACGACGTGATCGTGATCGACGCCGGTTCGCAGGACGGGACCGCCGCGCGGGCCCAAGCGGCCGGGGCGCGCGTGCTTCAGCAGGACGCGGTCCTGTCCCGGTACGGTCCCGCGATCGGCAAGGGCGACGCGATGTGGCGCGCGGTCCACGCCAGCCAGGGAGAACTGGTCTGCTTCCTCGACGGCGACACCGAGGATCCCGACCCGGCCCACCTGAGCGGACTTCTGGGCCCCCTGCTCAACGACGCTTCGATCGCACTGGTGAAGGGCGCGTTCGAGCGGCCGCTGCAGGCTGGGGCGCGCGTGCTGGCCCACGAGGGCGGGCGCGTCACCGAACTCGCCGCCCGTCCCCTGATCAACCTGCACGTCCCGCTGCTGGCCGGGTTCGCCCAGCCCCTAGCCGGCGAATTCGCCGCCCGCCGCACACTGCTCGAGGCGCTGCCGTTCCCGGTCGGCTACGGGATTGAGATCGCCGTGATGATCGACGCGCTCAACCAATGTGGCCTGGACGCGCTGGCCGAATGCCACCTCGGCACCCGGCAGAACCGCCACCAGCCCTTACGGGCACTGGGCGAGATGGCGTTCGCCGTGCTCGCCGCTGTCGAAAACCGGCTCCCGGGGCCGCGCAGCCCCACCGGCGGCCATTACGTCCAGCCCTGGGAGAACGGCGCCGTGATCAACGTCCCGATCGACGAGCGCCCACCGCTGCGGTCGCTCGTACACCAGGCCGCGTGACGCGAGCCCGCCCGAGACCGGGCAACAGCCCACGAGTAGCGCCGGACGGACGGCCGGATCGCACAGGAACGCGACCTTCGCGTCCTCGAGCTCGTCGCTCAAAGACGAGCTGGGTGCCCGGGGCCGGGCACCAAGAACGCCGGGAGCTCTCCGACTCGCGAGCCGACCAGGCCGATCATCGAAGATTGGACCTGCATCGACGACCACGCAACGATCGATGCGGCCATGATGGACCGTGTCTGCATGCGTACGTCCGAGCCCATACCTGATGTGAATCGAGACTTCCCCAGCCGGGTGCGTTGAGCTGGCAACCCCACACGCGGCATGACACGAGGAGCGGTACATGATCATCTTGGGCACCCTGCTGCTGATAGTCGGATTCATCGCTAAGGTCGCGATCCTCTGGACGATTGGGATCGTCCTCCTGGTGGTCGGCGCAGCGCTTGTCCTACTCGGTTCCATGGGGCGTGCGGTCGGCGGTCGGCGACATTACTACTGAGCGTCGCCGGGAAACGGTCCTCATGTCGCTCGTCGGCAAGGTAGTGGCCAGTGGCGTCGATGACGGGGGCCCAGAGAGGCGGCGATTTAGCGGTTCAGCCGTCCGCTGTCCCCGCTGCCGACTGGTGATCGCGCCGCGCATGCCGGTGCTTGCGCCGCGCCACTGCCCGCGTTGCCTAGTGCGTTCGCGGCTCGCCGTGGAGTTCGAGGCGCTCCCCGCCACCGTCGACGACGGTCAACCCCCGACGCGACGATAACGCTCGAACGGAAGTGTCACGGGGGCGATCTCGGCTTCAGCCGATCTTCCCAGGGTACCGTTCCTGGTGATGCGCAATAGCGAGTTAGATGCGGACGCCCGAGCCGCCACGAGCACTGCCTCCAGGGCCTCCCAAGAGAGGCTGGAACGGTGACGGACCTGATCAGCATCGTTGATGCCGACCGCGATCTGGCGGCGTTGCTCGACGACTCGGAGCGTGAGCGCGCGCGCCGTGAGGCGCTGACACGGGTGCGCAAACTCTCCCTGGGCGCGTGGAATGCCGAGAACGCGGTCGAGCCGGATCTGCACCATCGCGGCTTCCTGCTCATCGATGGGCTGCTCTCACGGGACGTCGATGTGCTCGGGCGCCAGTGCGTCGAGCTGCTTGGTGAGGGAGACGTCCTGCGGCCTTGGCGCTGGGATGCCGACGGGTCCCACGTTCACGCTGAGGTCGGTTGGGTGGTGCTCGAGCCGACGCGGCTGGCGTGTAAGGGCGGATCGACCGCGTGATCGCGCACCGCTAGCTGAGGGTCGGGGAAGCTGACGCTAGGTCGAGGGCTGTTCGCCGGCTCGTCCCGGCGTGGCTTGGCTGCCGATCTGGCGGCTGGCCGGGCGGGAGAGCGCCCAGAAAATCATCAGGCCCGCGAACACGAGCATCCCCAGGCCGGTCCATAGGTCTACGTTGATCCCGGCCGCCTTGTGCTTGACATGTGAGGATCCGATGATTCCGAGAATCGTCAGGATCAACCCGTAGATAGCGAACAGCGCTCCGATCAGCCGGCGGATATCGAATCGGTCGGCCGCCTTCGCGGCCTTGGCCTCGTCTATGCCGGGGGTGTCAGGTGTCGATGCCACAGGCGATTCCTTGGGGTCTCTTAGAAGAAGATGATGTTCAGGACCACGACGAGGGCGAGCGCCACACCGCCGAGCAGCGCGGGCGAGCGCCACCAGAGCTTGTCCCGCGGATCCGCATTCTCCTCCGGCTCATCGGTGCGGGTCAGACCCCAGACCAGTCCGCGAAGCTCCTCACGCGGCTTCGGCCGGGTGACCAGCGAGACGGCCACCAGGATGACCGCACCAACGACGAACGCCAAGATCGCCTGCCAGAAACTTGCGCTCAGTGGCGATCCGAAGTGGAACACCGTGTGGTAGGCGTTCAGCCGATTGGCGGCATACGCGGCGGCGGTTCCGGCGACTAGGCTGCAGAAACCTCCCCACGCGGTCGCCCGCTTCCAGAACATCGCGATGATGAACGTCGCGAACAGGGGCGCGTTGAAGATCGAGAACAGCGTCTGGATGTAGCTCATGATGTTCGAGTAGCCCTTCGCGATGAACGCCGTCGCCACCGAGATCAGCACGCCCGCGATCGTCACCAAACGCCCGGCGCGCAGGTAATACGCGGAATCCCGGTCCTTGACGAAGTAGGACTGGATCAGGTCGTAGGTGACCACAGTGTTGAACGAGGTCACGTTGGCGGCCACGCCGGCCATGAACGCCGCCACCAGCCCGGTCACCGCCACGCCCAACATCCCCTCGGGCAAATAGCTGCCGACGAGATGCGGAATGGCAGTGTTGTACTGCAGACCGATGGCACTGCCGCCCAGGCCCTTCACCGACACGGCCGCGATCAGGCCAGGCAGGATGATGATCGCCGGGAGGAAGATCTTCGGATACGCACCGATCAGAGGCGTGCGACGCGACGCGGACATATTTCGAGCCGACAGCGCCCGCTGCACCTCGGCGAAATTTGTCGTCCAGTACCCGAAGCCGAGCACGAAGCCCAGCCCGAACACCACCCCGACCCAATCCGACTTCAGCGGATTGGTCACGTGGTGGATCGCCAGCCCCCGCGACGCGTGCAGAGCGGGTTCGCCGAGACCCTTGAAGTGCTTGACCTTCTCCACCAGTCCGTGGACGCCGCCGACCGCGTGCAACGCCACCAGCGTTAATGGCAGCAGGGCCGCCACGATCACGAAGAACTGCAGCACCTCGTTGTAGATCGCCGAGGTCAGCCCCCCGAGCGTGATGTAGACGAGCACCATTGCCGCCGCCACCAGGATCGCGGTCGTGATCGACCAACCCAGCAGCAGGTGGATGATCAACGCCAGCGCGAACAGATTCACGCCGGAAATCAGGACCGTCGCCAGCGCAAAGGTGGCCGCGTTGAACGCGTGCGTGGCCTCGTTGAAGCGCAGTCTCAGGTACTCCGGCACGGAGCGGACCTTCGCCCCGTAGTAGAAGGGCATCATCACGAGACCCAGGAACACCATCGCCGGCACGGCACCCAGCCAGTAGTAGTGCACCGCGGGAACCCCGTACTGGGCCCCGTTCGCAGCCTGTCCGAGGATCTCCAGCGCGCCGAGGTTGGCGGCGATGAACGCCAGGCCGGTGATCCACGCCGGGAGCGAACGGCCCGAGAGGAAGAAGTCGAGGTCGGTCTTGATCGACAACCGAGCCACGAACCCGATCCCCAGGACGAACACGAAGTAGATCCCGAGGATCACGTAGTCGATGGTGCTGGGATGAAGTCTCAGCATCGCCCGAATCGCCTCACACCTCGGGACAGATCTAGGCCAATATCCATTACTGACACTAGGCAGTGACGGTCGTCGTCGGGGCGGACGCGGGTCTTGCGCCGCCCGAGCTGTCTTCGGCAGTGAGCGGTGCCGCGATGTCCTCCAGGCCTTTCCCCTCGGCGTTGATGCCAAAGATCAATTCCACGATCCCGCCGATGATCATCATCACTGCCCCGATGATGAACGCCAGCGCGGCGTCGGAGATGTTGCCCGTGGTGATGAGGGCTGAGAACAGCAGCGGGCCGGTGATTCCGCCCAGCGCCGTCCCGACGGCATAGAACACGGAGATACAGAGCGCGCGGGTTTCCAAGGGAAAGATCTCCGAGACGGTGAGGTAGGCGGCGCTCACGCCGGCCGAGGCGAAGAAAAAGGTGATCGTCAAAGCGACGGTCAGGCTGGTGGCGGTCAGCTCGTGTCCTCTGAACAGCAGCGCCGTGATTATCAAGAGCACGCCCGAGAGCAGGTATGTGCCGGAGATCATCGGCTTTCGCCCGACAGTGTCGAACAGACGCCCCAAGACCAGCGGACCGAAGAGGTTTCCGACCGCGAACACCGCCAGGTAGTAGGGCACATTGCCGCTGGGCACCTTGAAGTAGATGCCGAGCAGATCGCCGAGACCGAACAGGATTGAGTTGTAGAGAAAGGCCTGGCCGACAAACAGCGCCAAGCCCAGAATCGTGCGCTTCGGATACAGCTTCAGCAACGTGCGTACCGTGAGCGACAGGGGGATCACCCGGCGTTGGTGGACCGTTATCTCGGCCTCGGGCTCGGAGAGCTCCCGGCCGGTGGACTCGCGGACCTGCCGCTCGATGTCAGACACCACCTCTTCGGCCTCCTGCTCGCGGCCGTGGATGAACAGCCAGCGCGGGCTCTCAGGCAGGTTACGGCGGACCAAGAGCACCCCGAGGCCGAGCAGCGCCCCTAGCCCGAAGCACAGCCGCCAGCCGACGTCGATCGGGAAGGTGCTGGTGTTGAGCGCCAGGATCGCCAGCAGCGCGCCCCCGGCGGCGCCCGCCCAGTAGCTCCCGTTAATCGCGATGTCCGCGCGGCCGCGTGACTTGGCGGGGATCAGCTCATCGATGGCCGAGTTGATCGCGCTGTACTCACCGCCGATACCGAAGCCGGTGAAGAAACGACACACCAGGAACCACAGCGGCGAGAACGAGAAGGCCGTCAGGATGGTCGCCGCCAAGTACACCCCCAGCGTGATCATGAACATCTTCTTGCGCCCATACCGATCGGTGAGCTGCCCGAACACCAGCGCCCCGATGCATGCGCCAGTGACGTATAACGACGCGGCGATTCCCGCGACATCACCCGCCGAGATGCCGACGCCCGCCGCCTTTTCACCGACCCGGGCCGAGATGCTTCCGACGATCGTTACCTCGAGCCCGTCGAGGATCCACACTGCCCCCAAACCAATAATTACCCGCCAGTGAAAACGAGACCACGGCAACCGGTCAAGGCGCGCAGGAATCCGAGTCTTGATCGTTCCCGTCTGAACGTCGCTGCTCATGGTCTCTCCTCCGGTCATGCGCCCCTCGCGGGCCCAGGACCGCTAGCTACCCGGCGGGCCGAGGAATATGCGCTCACGACCGACTGTTGCAACCGATGAGCCAGCCCCACAGCGGTCGCCGGGAGCTCGGGGCGGCCACACGAACCCACACCGAGTCAGCGGTCAGTGGGCGATTCGGCGCGGGACTCGAGGATGCTCCCGATGTCCGCCAATGAATCCGGCTGCGTCCGCGCCCTACAGAATCCGCTGGTCGCTGCTGCTCTAGTGGGCGCGGACCGCCGTGGGACGGTGCATGCCCCGGCTTGGCACCGACGGAGTCAACCCGCGCTCAGCGCTCTCGCCCGCGGCGCAGGAGCGGCAGCGCGAACCACAGCCCGCCTGTGATTGCCAGCGTCAGCGCGCCGGCGACAATCGGCGCGACGCCGCCAAGCACGTAGTCCGAGAGCAACACCATGATGCCCGTGAAGCCGAGCGCCAGGAACGCCAAACCCGCGATCGCCAGCCTGTTGGCGACCGCGATCAGATAGGGCTTCTCGTGCTGGCGAAACAGGAGCCGGTGATGCACCGGCGGCGCCATCAGCAGAAACGTTGCGAGCGCGACAAGCGCCAGCGTGACGAAGTACACGGCGCGCTCGAACGAGCTCGTCTTCGACCAACCGGCGTTGAACGGCACCACGAGGAGGAACGCGAACATCACCTGAATCCCGGTGCCCGCGACGCGCAACTCGTTGAGCAACTCGATCGTGTTGCGGTCCAGCTGCTCGTCCGGGGTCTCGTCCCGATCGTCCCTCGCATGTTGCTGGCGCTGTGCTTGCGTCACCCGTCCTCCTCGTAGAGAGCCTACGCGCCCGGCCGGGCACGGCCCCGCGCCGTTCACTCGGCGGCGGCGTCGGGCCCAAGCTCCCAGATGCCAGGGTCGACGCCCGGTCGCGACCGCACTGTCGGCTTCATTCGGGCAAGGGCTTTGCCGTTCTGACCGCTTCGATCGCCGCGCCAGCGAGTCGAGGAAGTCTCGGAACGCAACCGGGAGGTCAGCGACCGGGTGCGTTCAATCCTGAACTCCACCTCTGGTGGAACCTTGTCGGCTTCGCAGAGGATCTCTGGTGGATCCTTGATCATGTGCAGATGGTCGCCGCCGGCTGGCTCTCGCCGAAGCTCGACCGGGGCTTGGCAAAGAGGCGGGCGTCAGGGGTGGGGCCGTCGCATGCCGAAGCACGCCACGGAGCGTGGCGCCGTCGGCGTCAGCGGTGAAATCGAGGATCGTCCGGGCTACCAGTTGGGGATTGTCGAGCATCGGGACGTGCCCGAGCGCGGGCAGCGCGACGAGCTCGGCGCCCGGGATCGTCGCAGCGAAGCGCGGGGCGGTGAAGACGCCGAGCATCAGGTCGAGCGTTCCGAACACGACGCGGACGGGCACCCGGATCTCGCCGAGGCGGATCGGGACGCTGCTGCCGACGGTGGAATGCAGCGTGGACTGGAAGCCCGGCGAGTACCCGAACTCGCGCAGGTCGCGCTCGGCCGCCTCCGGCGACACGCGCCAAGGCCGGCCGCGCAGCCCGCTAAAGAGCGCGACGCGGGCCAGCGAGGGCTCGGTCAGCCAGCGCCCGAGCGGCGCGCCGAAGCGCGCACGGATGCGCATCATCTGGTTGAGGGCGATCACGACGGCCCGTTCTGGTGGCGTCTCGAGTCCCGCAGGGGAGATGACGACCGCTCGTTCGGCTCGGCCGCGGCGCGCCAGCTCGAGCGCGAGCCAGCCGCCCAGCGAGTTGCCCACCACGGCTGGAGCTACCAGGCCAAGGCGGTCCAGTTCGGCCTCGAGCGCGTCGGCGAGTCGCGCCGGTGTGGGCGCGACGCCGGGCGGCAGCGGCGGGCTCTCACCGAATCCGGGCAGATCGATCGTGACCACGTCGTGGCGGTCCTGCAGCGGGGTGAGGACGGGCTGCCAGGAGCGCGAGCTGAGTCCCAGTCCGTGCAACAGCACCAGCGGCGGGCCACTGCCGCCACGGTAGCGCGTGAGAACCGGCGTGCCGGCAGGGTCGGCGCGTCGCTCGCGCGCTGGCGCCAAGACCTGCGTATCGGTGGTGCTAGCCATGAGGCTCCGTTCGTTAGTTGTGCTTGCGCGCTAGCGGATATGTGCAATCAGCTAGGCGATCCAGCGGCTGGCCAGCACGGTCGGCGATCAGGAGACCACCAAGCTCGCCGCGTCGATCCTCGGAGATGAGGAGAAGATGATGCAGCGGGTGCTGCGCGAGATCCCCAAGCTCACCGAGGCCGTCGTCCGCGCCGAGGTCAACGGTAAGGGGTCGTATGACGTCGCCACGACGGGCGCAGCCGATACCGTCCGCCAGGTTGGGGCCGCCGCGAGGGACGCTGCCCGCACGACGACCGCCGCCACCAAGCGCACCGCCCGCCAAGCCCGCAAGGTCCCTGGCGTCGCCCAGGTCGAGGGTGAGATCAAGGGTGCGGTGGCCTCCGAGGACGATCTGGCGATCCCCGGTTACGACGAGCTGACCGCCGAGGAGATCACCGGCAGGCTGACCGACCTCTCGCAGATCGACCTGGCCAAGATCGACGCCTACGAGCGCAAGCACGAGGACCGCACCACGATCCTCAGCCGCATCACCTCGCTGCGCGGCCAGGAGCCGTGGGCGGGCTATGACGAACTCACCGTCGCTGAGGTCCAGTCAGCGCTCTCCGAAGGCGACGATGATCAGGCGCGCAAGACACGCTCCTACGAGCGTGCCCACAAGAACCGCGCCGGCGTGCTAAACGCCACCGAGCCCGAACACAGCAACGCCTGACGGTGACCGGGCTTGACCCGCCCCGCACCAAGCGTAACGGGAGGCCCGGCGCTCCGCCGGGCCTCTCCTCTACAAACGCCACGACCTCGACACATCGGGCCGTCGTCGCACAACCCATCGTTGACTGCGACGAGTTGGGGCCGCGGGCGGCCCGACCTATCGACGGCACAGGGCATGGACAGGCTGCTCACCGCTGACGAGCTCGCCGAGCGGCTCGGGATGAAGACCGAGTGGGTCTGGGCGCAGGCGCGCGCCGGCCGGATCCCCCACGTGCGGCTCGGCCGCTACCGCCGCTTCCGTGAGTCAGCCGTCGAGGAGTGGCTGCGCGAGATCGAGACCGGCGGGACCGGACGCCCGTCACGCCCGCAGTCGCGACCTATCCCGCTGCGCCGCCACCCTTAGCCAGCGCCTCCCAGCCCCGCTCGGAGGCCCTAGATGCTGCAAGTCCGCAAATAAATTGATGGACAATTGATGGACACTTTCGGCGCTCTCTATGCACCGCCTGACTGATAATCGGCGATTACCAGGGACTTCGGAGGGGGAGGGTGAGCGAGGGGACTCGAACCCCCGACCGCCTGGACCACAACCAGGAGCTCTACCAGCTGAGCTACGCCCACCGCGGATCTGATCAATCTACCAGCGCGACGCCTTCCAGCAACGCTCGCGCGTGGTGGCGACGTCAGGCCGCTCCGGCGGGCTCGGAGACGGGCGTTGGTTTCGCCACCGCCGGTCGGAGGATCCGCTGCATCACGTCGGCCAGCTCCCCCAGACAATCGCCGGTGTCGGAGTCACGACGCCAGGCGACGTGGTGATCCGGGCGCACGAGCACGCACCCGCTTTCGGATACCTCGCGGGCGCGGGCCCAGTCGTCGTAGACGTCGAGTACCTGCTGGCCGGGTCCGATCACGAAGCAGACGATCTCGACACCGGTCTTCACCGACACCGCGGCCGCTGCCGCACGCCACACCACGCCGCCGCTGATCCCGGTGAACAGGGCGAAGCGACCATGGCCGGCGAGGTCCAGCGTGCTGACCTTGCTCCCCTGGTAGTCGAGCCACACGTGGGGGACGCGCGCGCCGGGCCACGTCGTCGGGTGGTAGTAGAGCTCTGGGTCACGATCGAACTCCGGCTCGTCGGACCCGTCGGGGACGATGGCCAGAGACCGGTATCGGTGGTTCATCTCGACGCCGTGGGCGTTGAACTCGTAGTTCTTCAACTCGATCGCCCGGCGCAACTTCTCGCGCTGCTCGGCCCCGGCCGGGTTGTCGTCCTTGCGTGCCTCCATGTTCGCCTGCATCTGCTCGGGGTCGCTCGTGTCGAGCAGCCCGAGCGCTTCGAATATCGGCCCGAACTCCTCGATGCTCTGGTTCGCCCGGTTCACGATCTGCTCGCCGACCGGCGCACGCTCGGCGTTGTAGCTGTCCAGGAGAGAGGCGTCCGCGTGCCCTTGAAGGACGAGGGCCAGCTTCCACGAGAGATTGAACGCGTCCTGGATCGATGTGTTCGAGCCCAGCCCGTTGGTCGGCGGATGACGATGGCAGGCGTCCCCCATGCAGTAGACGCGTCCCTCCGAGTAGCGCGCCGCCCACATCCGGTTGTTGGACCACAGGGAGGTCGACCGGATCGTGATCGGGATCGTGTCGTCGCCGATCAGCTTGTGCGCAATCTTGATCGCCTCCGCATCGCTGACCTCGGGCGGCGGCTGGCTGATGTCGTAGCCCCACACGATCAGCCACTCGTTCCACGGACGCACCATCCGGACGAGGCCCATGCCGATGCCACCGATGTCGGAGCCTGGCTGCATGATCCAGTACAGGACGCTGGGCCGGTGGGCGACGTGCGCGGACAGGTCCGCGTCAAACACGATGTTCATGCTGCCCGCGAGGTCCATCTCGCCCTTCATCGGCAGCCCGATGTCCTCGGCGACCTGACTGCGGCCTCCGTCGGCGCCGATCAGGTACTTCGCTCGCACCTGGTAGGTGTGGCCCCCAAGGCGGTCTCGCACCGTGGCGGTCACGCCATCCGCGTCCTGCTCGAGATCGAGATACTCGGTGTCGAAACGGATCCGCGTGCCGCGCGCCGCCGCGTTCTCCAGCAGGATCGGCTCGAGCAGAGTCTGCGGCAGGTCGCAATGATGCGACGGGCTCGCGAGCGTGTAGTCAGCCAGGCGACTGGGATGCGTGCCCCACGTCCGGAGCCGCCCGAGTTCCTCGCCGGCCAGGCTCTCGCAGAACACCGTGTCGCCCATCAGATCTTGCGGCGTCCCCTCCTTGATGATCTGGTCCTCGATGCCCGCGTCGCGCAGGCACTCGACGGTGCGATTGTTGGTGATGTGCGACCGGGGTGTATTGGCCGTCCACCGGTACTTCGTCAGCACGACGTTGTCGATGCCGTAGGTACTCAGGAACAGGGCAGTCGAAGCCCCCGCGGGGCCACTGCCGATGATCAGTACGTCGGTCTCGAATGCCGTGCTCAACTCAACCCCTCCAGGTGTCGCTGTGCGGCCCGGCGGCCGCGCGGCCGATGGCGACCAGCTTACCCGCGAGGGCGTGCGGCCTCATCATGCTGGCGCGATGATTCGCTCGGCGGCGGACGCGAGCAGCGGCTCGAGCTCGGCGAGCATCTCCAGGTGGCGATGGGCCCAGGCGATGGCCAGGCCCGGTGGGACACCGTCGGCGGTCCCGGGGCGGTCGAGTACGACGCGCGCGAGCGGCGCGTCGGCCGGACACGGCCTGGGTGAGCTCGGGCACCGGCGGTCGGCTGGCTTGGGAGATCGATTCTCCTAGCGCCGCGTACCACTCGCAGCGCGACTCCTGCTCAGCTTCGAATGCGTCGCGGAGCGCCACCAGACGTGGCACGTCGTCGCCGATCGGCGCCAGGCGTCTGAACGCGTGGGCGTCTCCCAGCAGCCGGGCGACGCGACGCAATCGACCGGCGCCGGCGACCAACAGATTGAGCTCGTCCAGCCGGCCTCGAGCGGAGCTGCGCTCGGAGAGGTAGTCACGGACGGTCGCGTCGAGCAGTTGCGCGGATTCGGTTGCCCGGCCGGCGGCGGCCTCGGGCGGGGAATGATCGCCGCCGAGCAATGCCGTGATCGTCGCGTCGAGATAGCTCGCCGCATCGCCGTACGCCGTGCCGATGGCCCGGCGCAGGACTGCGCCGGCCCCGCGCGGCCAGAACAGCACGCCCACGACCAGACTCACCGCCGCGCCGGCGGCGACGTCCTCGACACGCACGAGCCCCACCTTCCAGCCCACCGGTTCGATCAGGTTGAACAACACGAGGACCACAACCGTGAAGGCCGCCTGTCCGGCCGCGAACGAGACCACCCGTTGCGCATAGGCGGCCAGCAGCACGGCCACCGGCAGCACCGCCCACAGGATGCCGACGTGGCTGCCCACGAGTGCGACCACCAAGCCCCCCGCGATGATGCCCACGAGCGTGCCCAGCAATGCCGAGGCGATCTTCGAGCCGGTCGAGAACGCGTTGGATCGTAGGACCGACATCGTTCCCAGGACAATCCAGAACGCGTGTTGCAGGTCGGCCAGCTGGCCCACGAGGACGGCCAGCGCGAGCCCGATCGCCCCGCGCAGGCTGTTGCGCAGCCACACCGAGTGCATGGTCGCGTGCGTGACGGCGAGCCGGCGGGTGGCGGCGATTCGCGCTCCGCGCGTTTCCGGCGGAACGCCCTCGGGACGCTCGCCGCAGGCCAGTAGCCCGTCGCGGCCCGCCTGCACGGTGCCGAAGGACAGCTGGCGCAGCCGGTAGGCCTCCTCCACGTCGATCGCGGCCCTGCGTTCGTCCCGATCGGGCTGTAGTCGCTCGACGTGTTCCCGCATCGCGTCGCCGAACGCCTCGTTGGCTCGCCTGACTCGCTCCAGATCCGGCTCGGCCTCAGACGGCCGTCCATCCAAGCGGGTGGCCAGGGAACGCAAGGCGAGGGGCACCGCGGTCTCGATCTCAGTGCGCTGCACCGAGCACCACCCATCATCGTCTGTCACGACGGGGCCTTTACGGGCGAGCTGGACCAGCCAGCCGAGATCTGCGATCAGGCGCCCGAGCGCCGCGGTTGGGCCACTCGTCCCACTCGGGCGGTTGGCCACGGAGAAAAACCGGCTTCGCACGTTGACGATCGCCGCCCGCGCGGCCTGTGCAGCGGCGGCCTCGGCTGCCGGATCGCGATCGGCGTCCGCCTCGACCAGCCGGGCCAAGCAGCGCAACGTCTGAGCCGCATCGTGGCGCGTAGCGTCCCGCGGGCGACCGGGCCAGAGCAGCAGCGCGGCCGGGATGCACAGTGCTCCCGCGATCCCCCAGCCCGCCAGCCGCGCGGGGATCGCCGCCGCGCCCGCGGGGACCATTACCGCCAGCACGAACGCGAGCGTCGCGGACGCGTGAGCGGCCGCAACGTAGTCATCCAGTACCCCAGTGAAGAGAATCGTGAAACCGATCAGCGCCATCGCGAGGGTGGCTAACCAGGCCGAACGCGAGCAGAGCGTTCCGATCACGACGAGCGCCGCGCCGACCATGAACAGGATCAGATACGCGCGCAGACGTGCCCGCCACGGGCCGCCAAACTCGACGAACACAAGCAGCGCCATCGAGCCGAAGGAGGCAAACAGCGCCATCTGCTTGACGCCGAACACCGCTAACGACAGCGCAAACGCGGTGGGCATGACAATGGCCGCCCGCACTGCGGCCTTGAGCGCGAACATGCCCGGGTCCGCGGCGCTGATTCGGGCGATCCGAGGAAGCGCGACCACAGAACCCCTCTCCTACTGGTCGTCCGCTCTACTCGTGCCGCGCCGTGAACCGCGGACGGGCTGCCGCAACGTCGTCGTTGATCGCCACGGATTCGACCGACCGGTCTGTCGGGGGCCGTGATGGCGTCGTCGGCGTCAGCTGCCGGCGGCCACAGCTGCACCGCCGTTGCCCGACCCCGAATCCGACCCCGATCCGGAGGGGGCCGGCGTGTCGCTTGCGGGAGTCGCCGCGCCGCGCCGGAATCGCTGGCCGCCGTGCTGCTCGCGCCCGAATGGCTGGCCACCGGGTCGCTCGTCCCAGAGTCGCTCGACGCGGGGTTGGTCGTCGCTGTCGCGTCCGTGGGGCTACCTGAGTCGCTGGGCGTCGGAGCCGCCGTGGTGCCGCCGGAGCTCGCCGCTGTCGGGGCAGCGGCCGCGGTGGTGGTGGTGCCGTCGCCGGAGCTCGTCGCAGCCGCGGGGGGGCTCGCGGCCGGGGCGGCCGCCGTACTCACGCCCCCTGAGCTCACGGGGGCAGCGGACGTCGTGGCTGTGGCGGCACCCGCGCTACCCGCCGTCGTCGCGGTCGCGGTCGCAGTGCCGGCCGAGCCCGCCGGAGCCGCGGCTGTCGTCGCGGTGGCGCCGCCGGCCGAGCCGGCCGGGGCAGCGGCCGTCGTCGCGGTCGTTGTGCCCGCAGAGCTCGTCGGGGCAGCCCCGGCCGTCGCGGTCGTGGCGCCGGTGCGGCTGGGCGTCGCGACCGGCGGGGTCGGCGGGGTCGGCGCCGTGGTGCCGGTGGGACTCGGCGCGGCGGCGGCCGGAGCCGTGGTGGGGGCGGCCGAGATCGGCGTCGCGGACGGCGGAGCCGAGCCCGTCCCGCCGGAGATCGGGGTCGCGGCGGGCGAGCCGGCCGCGGGGTTGCCGCCGGCGCTCGGCGTGGGCGATGACGGAGTGGCACCGGGCGTAGCGCCGGGGCCCGAGGTGCCGGTCGGCAGTGTCTCGCCACTGGCCACGCCCGTGCCGGACGTGGTCCCGCCGTTGGCGCCGGAGCTCGTCGTGGTCGCCGTTGTCGTCCCTCCGGAGCTCGACGTGGAACCGGAAGTCGTGGTTGTGCTGTCGCCGGAACTCGCTGTCGTGGCCGAGGTCGTCGTCGTCGTGGTGCCGGTTGCGGTCAACGTGCCGCCGAGCGCACTTGACGCGGCCGGCGTTGGAGCGCCGGAAGAGCCATCTGCCGGGTTGGAGGCGACCGACGACATCTCCGCCACCTTGGCCGGGGGCGCCGGTCGGGTGGCTTGGCTGCCGGCGCCCGCGGCGCCCGTGGCAATCGCGGCGACGGTGAGAATCTTCGCGACAACGCCCGTGGCGCCCAGCCCCGCCACCCCACCGGTGGCGGCATAGTCCGTCCCTATCGCCGTGAGCCCAGTGGCCACTGCCGCCACCGGGGCGCCGGCCGCAGCAACGGCGGTGGCAGCCGCACTCGTACCCACTCCGGCGAGGCCAGCGGCGGCGCCGGCGCCCGCACCACCCGCCGTCGCGCCAACCGCAGCGCTGGCGCCGGCGGCGGCGGTCGCGCCACCTGCGGCCGCCGCGCCGCCAGCGGCCGTCGCGCCACCGGCGGCCGTCGCGCCACCCGCCACAGTCGCGCCGCCGGCAACCGTCGCTCCGCCGGCGGCGCTCGCGCAGCCGGCGGAGGTAGAGCCCCCCGCGACGACCGCGCCGCTTCCGCACGCTCCGGCACCCGCTCCCGCCGCGACCGCTCCTCCGCCCAGCGCCGAGCCCAACACGATGGCCTTGAGCTCGGCCGTCAGAGCCACAGGCAGAATGAGCGCAAAGGTAGCCCGCTGACGCCGAACCTCATGCTCGAAGGCCGCGCAACTCGCGCAGCGATCAATGTGCGCCCGAGTGATGCTCCGGGGCAGAACCCGCCCGTGCAGCGTGGCCAGCCGCTCGCGGATCTCCGAGCACGGCCGGTCCCTGGCCTGCCGGCTCCGCACCAGCGCCTCGCGCGCCTGGAAGATGAGCGCCTTCACCTTCTCCCTGCGCACTTCGAGCACATCGGCGATCTCACTATGCGAATGGTCGCCGAGTTCAAAGAGCGCCAGCGCAGCCCGCTGGTCGGGGGGCAGCCGCTGCATGTCCTCGAGCATTTCGCGCAGTTCTTCACGCCGCTGGACTTGGTCTGCCAGGCCGTCGATCACGGGCCGATCCACCGTCACGTCGTCGAAATCAAAGGCGTCGCGGCGCGTGCGCAACTCGGACAGGCAGCGGTTGCGAGCAATCGTGTACAGCCAGGGCCGCAGGGACACATCGCTATCGCCGCCACACAAGGCCCGGTATGCGGAGACGAAGGTCAGCTGCAGCGCGTCCTCGGCCGCTTCCCGGCTTCCCAGCATGTGCATGCAGAACGAGAGCAGGCCGCGCGCATATCGATCGTAGATGGCCTCGAAAGCGTTGCTTTCGCCGGCTCGAACCTGGGCGACCAGGTACTCATCCGTTCGGTCAAATATCGGCCTTCGCTCTACCAGCGGGCGAGAGCCGACGAGTAGATCCGTGGGCCGCACGCGCACAGTCTCTCCTACTTGGCGGTCAGAGTCCAGCTAATGGCCCAGGAGTTGCCTCCGGCAGCTCGGTGCCGGCCGTGCATGCGCGGTCGCGACCGTGAGCCGGCGCGGTGACAACTTGGCGCACCGGTGGCGATCTCCCCGGCGCCGGCCGGACGGCGCCCCGGGGGATTCCGTGCCCCAGAGCGCCGTCGCCCCTAGACCGTCAGGCGACGATCGGTACATGCCCGAACCGTCAAAACGACCCCCCATCTACATCAACGCGACAGGGGTCAAAAGGTTGGTTGCCCCGAGCTGATCCGCCACTCCCAATTCACCAGTAGCCTGACCAGGGCCCCGGCTGACCCTGGCTCTTGACCGGTTCACCTCTGACGAACGACCGCATCACCGCAGCCGGCACACGGGCCGTCGGACACCGATACGCCTTCTGGTTTGTTGCCTATGCGTTCACGGTGGCGATGCTCGGTACCACGCTGCCCACGCCCCTGTATCCGATCTATCAGGAGCGGCTTGGCTTTTCGAGTCTGACCGTGACGCTGATCTTCGCCGTGTACGCGTTCGCCGTGATCGTGGGATTGCTGTTGTTCGGCCGCCTGTCCGACGAGGTCGGGCGCCGGCCGATGTTGCTCGCTGCGGTCGTCCTCTCAGCGCTCAGCGCGGTGGCCTTCCTGGGCCAAGGGGGCCTCGCCCCGATCCTGGTCGGGCGGGTACTGTCGGGACTCTCGGGCGGAATCATCGTGGGAACCGCGACCGCTGCGCTGGTGGAGCTCGCTCCCGAGCGGCGGCGCGGCCTGGGCACCTCAGTGGCGGTGGCGGCCAACCTCGGCGGCTTGGGCCTGGGCGCGCTGATCGCCGGCGCACTGGCGCAGTTCGCGCCGGCACCGCTGCGGCTGCCGTTTGCGGTCGACCTGGTGCTGCTGGTCCCGGCGGCGCTGGGCGTTTCGATGTGCCCGGAGACCGTCCGCTCTCGTCACCGCGCGCGGCTTCGCCCTCAGCGGGTCAGCGTCCCACCCGAGATCCGCGCGGTGTTCGTCCGCGCCTCGACGGTCGGCTTCTGCGCGTTTGCGGTGTCGGGGCTCTATGGGGCTGTGGCCCCGACCATCCTGACGTCGCTCCTGCACCTGCCGAGTCACCTGCTGGCCGGCGGGATCGTCTTCCTGCTCTTCCTGTGCTCAGCGGGCGGTCAATTCGGTGTCGGGCGCATGCGCGAGGGCCTCGCGCTGCCCCTCGGCTGCGCCGGACTGACCGTCGGGGTTGGCCTGCTGGCGGGGGCGATCACCTCCGCGTCGCTGGGGCTGCTGGTCTTCTCAGCGGTGCTGGTCGGGCTCGGCCAGGGAGCGGCGATCGGGGGAGGGCTGCAATCGATCAACGCCCGGGCCCCCGACGTTCGCCGCGGAGAGGCGGCCTCAGCCTTCTTTGTCGTGATCTACGTCGGGTTGGCGGTGCCGGTGATCGGCTTCGGGCTCGCCGCGTCGGAGTTCGGCTTGCGCGCCACCGGCATCGCCTTCAGCGCAATCGTCGGGGTGGTGCTCGTCGCGGTCATGGCCAGCCTGCCGCGCGGCAGGGCCGGCTTGGCGTCATGAATCTGATTGAACCCCGTCGGCCGGGCGACTAAGCCAGGCAGCGGGGGCTGACCGGGACGTTCTGGGACGGGACGGGCGGCGGGTCGCGCTTGCAGAAGGTGATCCGGCGCGTGCGCGTGTCGACCACGCCGACGAATTGGTAATTGAAATTGGCGGCCACGACCGTGCAGCGGAAGGCGCGCGGCGTCTTGGCCCGTGTTCCGGTCGGGGTGCAAGTGGAGTGTCCGAGCGGCCCGCTGATGACTCCTTGCGAGATCAGCCGCGCGATGTCCGCTCGCGTGGCGTGCTGAAGGGCGGCCGCCGGAGCGACCCCTGCACCAAGACGCGCGACGCGCGGCGCCTGATCCTGTGCGACGAGGATCTCGGCCTCGCGATTCGCCCGTACGGCAGCGGCTGGGCTCTCGTTCGCGGGTGAGGTCCCGCTGTTGTGCTGAACGAACCGCACGAGCAGCACGATCAGCACCGCGCCGACCCCGAACGAGAGCACCCAGCGCAGCCACAGCGGGAGGCGAAAGATGGAGCCCGCCGAGCGCGGACGGGCGTTGCCCTGCGGCGGAGCCGGTGGCTCGGCCGGGCTGGCGAGCTCGGACGAGCGTGGCGGAGGTGGCGGGGGTGGCGGGGGTGGCGGGGGTGGCGACGGAGCTTCGGGCACGCAACGGCAGAGGCTACGCAGCCAACCTCAGCGCCGCGCCGGAGCGGCTGGTCAGCGGCCGTTGACCGAGAAGTGTTGGTAGTCGGTCGGGGGAGGCCAGCGCCCGCCCCACCCCCAGCCGACCGCGGTGAACGCGCGCACGAGGGTCCCGCCTCGGACTGCCATGCCCGGCCGGACATTCGAGCGGTCGAGATAGGGCCGCGAGGCGCGATGCGTCGTCGTGCCGTCGCCGTACACGTACGGGTTCTCGATCGGGTTGATGTCGATCGCCAATCCGTACGCGTGCTCTGACCAGTGCGTGGTCCCGGTGGCGTCCCGGCAGTTGAAGGCTGACGTGTTGTCAGCCTGGATCGAGGCGTAGTCGCTGCCGCCGTAGCGGTCGACCAAGCGCATCCGGCGGATGGGAAATCGCGCGCCGAACAGATCAGCGAACGCGTGGCCCAAGGGGGCAACGGCGGAAGCGTTGACAACCATCTCACCGAGATGGGCTCGGTGCTCGAACCCCCAATAGCTGATGCGCAGGTACCGCAGTTGGTCCAAGCTCACCGGGCAGCCGGGATGCCACGACGTTCGGCTGAGCTGCTGGCGCAGCGCCGGGGTCAGCGGGACGGCGTGAAACTGGAACCGGGGTGCAGTCTCGGCCGTCCCGTGCTGAATCCGAGGCGCGTTCCCGTGCCTGTGCACGATCAGGGACGCGCGGGTGCTCGCTGCGGCCGAGAGCCGTGCGGGGCGCGAGCTCATCGTGTTCTCACGCGCGGAGCGCGACCCAATCGGATCCGTGCTCGAGTCGGCTGGGGGCTCGGCAGCCGGGGCGGGGGCCGGGTGCTCGGCCGTGGAGCTCGCGGATGCCGACGTCGGCTGGCCCGCGTCGCCGCATCCGGTCACCAGCAGCGTCAGGAACACCGCCGCGATGACTCCACACCGCGCCGCGGCACAGGACACCACCGGCTGTTCCCGACCCAACCGCACGAGTTACAGGTAACTGTATGGGTCGGCGGAGTCTCAGATCCCGCTCGCGGCCGCAAGTCTCCCGTCGGCCACCGCGGCTTCGAGCAGCCGATAGTCGAGTTCGTTCTGGTCTGCGTAAGCGGCCGAGAACTTGACGATGGCGCGGTCGAACTCGTCGGACTTTCCCAGGTAGGAGCCGAGCGCAATCCGGTCGCCCGACCGCGCGTGTCCCCGGGCCAGGGTCCAGCCGCACATTTGCCCCCACAGCTCCATGCCCGCCGGGGTCATCCCGGCGATGTCCGCTGACCCCTTCCAATCGCGCAGCTGGCGGATGTAGTAGTCGCGTTCGTGGCCGTTGAAGTCAAATCTCTCCCACCCGAGCATGATGTCGCTGGCCGTCTGGATCAGGTGCTGGCCGGCCACGACGCGTTGTCCATGATTGGCGAACCTGCTCTTGGCTGTGAACTGCTCCAGCACCGATGTGTCGGCCTCCTTGACCTGGAGGAGCAGAGGCGAACCAACCCCGTCGAGCAGCAGCAGGATCCACGCCTCGGTACCCACGCTGCCGACACCGACCACCTTGCGGGCGAGATGGACCAGCCGATACTGATCAAGCAGCCGGCGCCGATCAGCCGGCAGTGTGCGGTGATACGAGCGCATGAATGTCCGCATCGCTTGCATGAGAGCCTCGCCGTCCGTCGACAATTCCTCGACGGGCAGGACCAGCGGCGGATCACTGATAATCCTCGGTTCGTTCCCCGGCGTGTAGCACAGTTTGTCGAAGGCCTGGTGGGTGTCGTGCGCCCGCGCCTTGTTGATCGCCCGCCACACGGCCGGCGTCTTCTTGGGATCGAGCAACGACTGGAAGCGCGGCAGCAGCTCACTCATGTCCAGGTGCGCGTACCAGACCTCGAGCATCGGCTTGCTCGAGAACTCCCGCATCGTCTGCCGGTAGGTGCGCACCGCCAGGCGAACGATGCGGGCCCGCTCCTTGTCGTCGAACTCGTTGTCGCGCGCGGCGATCTCGAGGCTGGCGGCCAGACGCTTGACGTCCCACTCCCACGGCCCCGGCGCAGTCTCGTCAAAGTCGTTGACGTCGAAGAACAAATGGCGCTCGGGCGAGCCAAACATGCCGAAGTTCGACAGATGCGCGTCGCCGCCGAGCTGAGCCTTCAGTCCGGAGTGCGGCGTGCCGGCCAGATCGGAGGCCATCGGGAGTGCGGCGCCGCGAAAGTAACTGAACGGTGACACCAGCATGCGCCCGTGCCGGATCGGCACCAGCTCGGGCACGCGTTGACGTGCCTGCTGCTCCAGCAAGCCAATCGGGCTGACTCGCTCCGGGGGCGGATCCCACACGGCGTGCCTGGCGCGGGGAACCTCCGCGCGCGCCGACTTGCCCCGAGCCACTCGCTCCGCCGGCGTCAGCGGCTCGGCTTTCGATCGAGCCGGCCGGGCGCGAGATCGCCTGGTCGTCGACGGCGCTGGCGACCCAGCCGCCACGGCGCCATTCCGTCCGCGATTACGGCTCTTCCGACTGCTCTCCATACTGGCCTCCAGTGTTGTTCCCCGGCCCGTGACAGTAGCCCAGCTGCCTCGCCAGCGCACCATCAAGGCGGTCCTCCACGGGTCCCATTGGCCATCGGCCGCGCAGCGTCGGCTTGTAGGGTGTCACCCGAATGTGAGCGAGGGCGACCACAAGCAGCGCGACCCAGCAGTCGCACAGGCGTTGCGCTCGCTCAGTGCGCAGGAGCGTGAACGGCTGAAACCGTCGCCCGCGCCAGATCATGCCGCGGCGATGAAGGCGGTCATGACCAGGGAGCGGTTCAGCGATCCGGACTGGATCTTCGAGCGCAAGCTCGACGGCATCCGCTGTGTGGCGATCCGCTCGGGCGAGCATGTGCGGCTGTTGTCGCGCAACGATCTGCTGATGAACGCCCGCTATCCCGAGATCGCCGCGGAGCTCGAGTCGCAGCCCCCTGATCGCTTCGCGGTTGACGGTGAGGTCGTGGCATTCGCTGGAGCCAACACGAGCTTCGCGCGGCTGGCGCAGCGCCAGCACCAGTACGTGCCGGTGTTCTTCTATGTCTTTGACCTGCTGTGGCTGGAGGGAAACGATGTGCGGGCGCTGCCGCTACGCACGCGCAAACGGCTGCTGCACGCCACCTTGACTTTCCAGAACGGCATCCGGTGGACTCCGCACCGCAACGGGGCCGGCGAGGCGTTGTTCCTGGAGGCCTGCGGCAAGGGCTGGGAAGGGGTGGTCGCCAAGCGGGCCGACTCTCCCTACACCGAGACGCGCTCACGCGATTGGCTGAAGTTCAAATGCGAGCAGGGGCAGGAGTTGGTGATCGGCGGCTACACGGCTCCGCACGGGTCGCGGACGGAGTTCGGAGCGCTGCTGCTGGGCTACTACGCCGGCGACAAGCTCGGTTACGCCGGCAAGGTGGGCACCGGCTTTGACGAGGCGACGCTCCACGACCTGGGCAGCCGACTGCGGGGCCTGCGCCGCCCCGATCCTCCGTTCCACGACTCCGGGGCGATTCGCGAGCGCAGCGTGACCTGGGTCAATCCGGATTTGGTGGCCCAGGTGGGATTCACCGAGTGGACGAGCCATGGACGCCTGCGCCACCCTCGGTTCCTTGGTCTGCGCGACGACAAGCCCGCGAGCGAAGTGGTGCGCGAAGCATGACTGACACGATCGAGATCGGGGGTCACGAGGTTGAGATCACCCATCCAGAGCGAGAGCTGTTCACGCGCCCGACGATCACCAAGCTCGACCTCGCGCGGCACTACGAGGCGGTCGCCGCAGCGATGCTCCCGCACGTGCGCGGCCGCCCGCTCGCCCTGCAGGCCTACCCGCACGGCATCGACAGCCCCGGCTTCTACCTCAAGTCGATTCCGGCCCACTTCCCGGACTGGATCGCCAGGGCGACGGTGCCAAAGCAGGGCGGCACCGTGACACATGTCGTGGCCGAGAACGAGGCCACGCTCGTCTACCTGGCCGGGCAGAACGTGATCACCCTGCACGCCTGGCTCTCGCGAGCCGACCAGCCACCGAAACCGGACCGCTTGATCCTCGACTTCGACCCCTCGCCGGGCATCGGCTTCGCGGCTGTCCGCGCCGCGGCACGCGACGCGGGAGCCAGGTTGCGAGACGCCGGACTCGTTCCGCACGCGATGGTCACCGGCTCGCGCGGGGTGCATGTCGTCTGTCCGCTGGTCCGGGGGCCTTCATTCAGTGCGGTCCACCAGTACGCCCGGTCGCTTGCCGAAGCGATGGTGGCCGACGACCCCAAGCACCTGACGCTCGAATGGCGCCGAGCCGACCGGGGTGCCCGGATCTATCTCGACGTCAACCGCATCAACTACGCCCAGCACGCGGTCGCGCCGTATGCGGTGCGCGCCAAGGCCCGGGCCCCCGTGGCCATGCCGATCGAGTGGGATGAGCTGTCGGACCCCCAGCTCAAGCCTGGGAGCTGGACCGTCAAGACCGCCGCGGAGCGCTTGCATTCCCGCGGCGACGCGTGGCAGGGCATCGATCGCCAGGCGCGCAGCCTTCCGGACGCGGGCTGAGCGCGGAGCGACGCTGCCGCTAGCCGATGACGGCCACCCGCGCTGGCTGGTGCGCCGTGATCAGCTGGTTGGTGAGCTCCTCGGCTGAGCCCGGGCGGCCGAGGAGATATCCCTGGGCGGTATCACAGCGGTTCGCGAGCAGCAGCTCCATCGCCGCCTCATCCTCGACCCCTTCGGCGACGACGGTCAGACCGAGGTTATGGGCAAGTTCGATTGTGGAGCAGACGATGATCGCGCTGTCGCTGTCGGCGGCGAGGCTGGCGACGAAGGAGGCATCGATCTTCAGCTCATCCACCGGTAGGCGTTGCAGGTAGACCAGCGATGAGTAGCCGGTGCCGAAGTCGTCAATGGAAATCTTTGCCCCCATCGCGTGGAGCCGATCCAGGATGTCGGGCGAGGGAGCTTCGATCAGCGCGCCTTCGGTGAGCTCGAGCGTCAGCCGGTCGGGCGAGATGCCCCAGGTTTCGGTCAACTCGGCCACCATGTCGGGGAGGTTGCTGCTGGGACGAAGGCTATGGGCGGAGATGTTGACCGCCATCGTGAGATCGATGCCCTGATCGCGCCAGATCCGCTGCTGGCGCAGCGACTCGTCGAGCACCCATCGGGTGACCGGCTCGATCAGCGCCGTGCGTTCCACCTCGGGCAGGAAGCTCGAGGGGGCGAGCAGGCCCTGAACGGGGTGCTGCCAGCGCACGAGTGCCTCGACGCCGGAGATCCTGCGCGTCGCGACGTCGATCTTGGGCTGGTAGTGGAGGACCAATTCGTCGCGGGCGACGCAAAGGCGAAGGTCGGTCAGCAACGCGAGCTGACGCGCTGTCTGTGATTCCTCTACGGGGTCAAATACGGCGTGACCGCTACCCGAGCGCTTGGCCAGGTACATCGCCGCGTCGGCGCGGCGAAGCAGCTCGACCGTTGTCGCACCGTGCTCGGGAAACATGGCGATGCCCACGCTCGCGGACACGCGAACGATCTCGTCGTTGATGACAAATCCCGCTTGGCAGGTCTGCTGGATCTTCCACGCGACGGCTGCCGCTGCGGTGAGGCCGGTCGGGCCGGCGGGCAGGACCGCGAACTCATCTCCGCCCAGCCTGGCGATCGTATCCGTCTCTCGCAACGCGGCGACCAAGCGCTGGCCGACCTGTTGGAGCAGCAGGTCGCCGTGATCGTGCCCGAACGCGTCGTTGACCTGCTTGAACCCATCCAGGTCCATCATCAGGACCGCGCGGGACTCGGTGTTGCGTCGTGCCGACGCGAGCGCGCTGTGGGCGTGCTCGCCGAACAGCGTGCGGTTCGCCAACCCGGTCAGCGCGTCATGCAGCGCCTGGTGCTCGAGGCTCTCGGTATACGCCTTGCGTTCGGAGATGTCGCGCACGAAGGCGAGCGTCAGGCCACGGACGCCGAGCTTGATCTCGCCGTGCTCGATCTCCATCGGAAACGTGGAACCATCGCGTCGGCGCCCGAGTGTCTCGGTCGCCCGATTCTGCGTCAGCCGCCCAGAGAACAGACCAGGCGCAGTCCTCGCCAGACCACGAAATTCCTCTCGGCACTCGGGGGCGATCAGGATCCCCAGGGGCTGTCCGATGACCTCCTGCTCGCGGTAGCCAAACAGCCCTCGGGCCGATGGGTTGAGCGACTCGATCAGCCCCGCCTGGCTGGCCGTGACAATCCCGTCGGCGACGTTATCGAGCACCGCCTGCGTACTCGCCTGGATGTCGCGCAGGGCGGCGTTCAGCTCGATGATCGAGTCGAGCGAACGCTGCAACTCCTGGGCCTGCACGAACAGGTCGACGAACACCGACACCTTGGCCCGCAGCACGTCGGGCACCACCGGCGTGAACAGAAAATCCACCGCTCCACTCGCATATGCGGCAACCGTCTCTGGTTGATCCTCTTGGCCGAACGCGGTGACGAAGATGATCGGCGTCCGACTCGACTCCAGACGCTGGCGGATCAGATCGGCCGTCTCGTAGCCGTCCATGCCCGGCATCCGGACATCCATCAGGATCACCGCGAACGATTGGCGCAACACGGCGCGCAGCGCTCCACGCCCCGATTCGGCCTCCACTACGGTGACATCGAGCGACGAGAGCATCGCGCGGATCGCCACCCTCTGAGCATGGCGATCGTTGACGACGAGGACCGCCGGCGGCGGCCGCTCCGTGCCTGATGCGTCGATCGGGTCGCCGTCCGCCATCAGCCAGACACGCCCGCTCGTGATCCCGCCGATGGCGCGCCCGTACGCCCATCCGGACTGGGCAAGCGATTCATGTCCTGCGCCAACCCGCCGCTCTCAGAGCAGTGTCCGCGCCTCGGCACAAGCACCTCGAACAGCAGCGACAACTCGACGCTGCCCAAGCGCTCGATCGCATAACCAGTGATCATCTTTCAGCCCAATTGCTGTATCGGCAGCAACCACCGGACCCTGAAGCCCCGGGGTCGGAACGCTCAAGGTTCTCCCGCGAGGGGTCGATATTCCTCACACGGGATGGATGCGCCAGCACGCGATCACGAGGATCTGCTGGCTCTGCTCGCCGCCGGGGTAGAGGACTGCGCGATCATGCTGCTCGACGCCGATGGTCACGTGAGGACCTGGAACGAGCGGGCCCCACGGTTGCAGGGCTACCGGGCCGTGGAGATCGTCGGTCGGCACGTCTCCGTCTTCTACCCACCCGAGGACGTCGAGGCGGGCAAACCCGAACGCGAGCTGTCGACCGCTGCGGCCGAGGGTCACCTGGAGAACGAGGGCTGGCGCGTGCTCAAGAACGGGACTCAGGTGTGGGCCAACGTGGTGATCACCGCCCTGCGCGAGCCCGACGGAACGCTCCGCGGCTTCGGCACGATCATGCGTGATCTCACTGAACGGCGCGCGCACGAGCGCGCGATCCTCGAACGCGAACAGCTCGTCACCGGGGTGCTGGCGGCGTCCACGGAATACGCAATCACGGGGACCGATCTCGATGGGACGATCACGATCTTCAACACCGGCGCCGAGCGCATGCTGGGGTACCGCGCCGAGGAGATGGTCGGTCTGCGCACCCCGGCGGTGTTCCACGATCCCGAAGAGGTGGCGGCGCGGGCCGAAGAGCTGGGCATCGCGCCAGGCCTGGAGGTGTTTGTCGGCGCCCCCCGCCGGCTCGAGCCCGAGACACGCGAGTGGACGTACCTGCGCAAGGATGGCTCCCGCCTGACGGTTCTGCTCACCCTCACAGCGCTGCTCGACGGCAATGGGCAGCCTCGAGGCTTCATCGGCATTGCCGCCGATCTGTCCGAGCGCCACCACGCCGAGGACGCATTGCGGGTCGCCGACGAGCGGTTCCGCCACGCGTTTGACGATGCCCCGATCGGCCTGGCGATCATCGCCGCCACCCCGGACACGCTGGGCCGATATCTCGACGTCAATAAGGCCATGTGCGAGCTGACGGGCTATGACCGGGAGCAGCTGCTGGGGATGACCTATCAAGCGCTGACGCATCCCGGCGACCAGGATCGCGATGTCGTCCGGGCTCGGCGTCTGGTCGACGGCACGACCGAGCGTCTCCTGGGTGAGAAGCGCTACATCCACGCCAGCGGCCGGGTGATCGAGGCTTCGGTCGGCGCCAGCCTGATCCGCGACGAGAACGGCCAACCGCTGCACATCATTGCCCACATCGAGGACGTCAGCGATCGCAAACGCTACGAGACCCAGCTGCAGTACATGGCCAACCACGATCCGTTGACGGGTCTGTTCAATCGCGCCCGCCTCGACGAGGCGCTCGACGTGCACGATCACCCGTGTGCGGCGCTACGGGCGCGGCGGCGCGCTGCTGCTGATCGACCTTGACCAGTTCAAGGAGCGTCAACGATCGCCTCGGCCACAACGTCGGTGACGGGCTGCTGATCAGCGTCGCGCGGATCATGCAGAGCCGGGCCCGGGACACCGACGTGCTCACGCGGCTGGGCGGCGACGAGTTCGCCGTGCTGATGACCGAGGGCGGCGAGGACGAGGCGCAGATCCTGCGCCGGCCGACCTGTCGGACCTCATCCGCCGGCGCAGCGTCGTGCTCGAGGGCGGCTGCCCGGGGGGATCACCGCGAGCATCGGCATCGCCGTCTTCGACGATCGCGACAGCCTGCGCGCCGACGACATCCTCGCCGAGGCCGACGCCGCCATGTACACGGCCAAGCACGACGGGCCGCGATCGGATCGCCGCCTACGTCACCGAGGACGGCGTGCGCCACCAGCGCGCGGCCCGTCTGACCCTGCACCATCAGATCGACGCAGCGCTGAAGGACGATCGCTTCGAGCTGCGCCTGCAGCCGATGATGGACCTGCGCACCGGCACGATCGGCAGGTACGAAGCGCTCCTGCGGATGATCGACGAAGACGGCACGGTGATCCCGCCCGCGACGTTCCTCTACGTGGCCGAGCGGTTCGATCAGATCCACGCCATCGACCGTTGGGTGATCGAGCACGCGATCGCCGCTGCTGCCGCGACTGCCCGGGAGCAGTCGATCGAGATCAACCTGTCCGGTCGCTCGCTGGGCGACCCGGGCTCGTCTCGCACATCGGCGACGTGATCGCCGCCGCGCCGTCGATCCCGACCGGCTCATCTTCGAGATCACCGAGACGGCCGCGATCGAGAACATCCACCGCGCGCGCGAGTTCGTCGACGAGCTGACCGCCCTCGGTTGTCATTTCGCGCTCGACGACTTCGGCGCCGGTTTCGGTTCCTTCTACTACCTGAAGTATCTGCCGTTCGACTACCTCAAGATCGACGGCGAGTTCGTCAAGAACTGCACGGAAAGCCGCACCGACCAGCTGATCGTCCAGTCGTGCGTCCAGCTCGCCCGCGGGCTCGCGCAAGCAGACGATCGCCGAGTTCGTCGAGAACGCAGAGATCCTGCGCCTCGTCCGGCGCCCTCGGCGTCGACCATGCCCAGGGCTACGAGATCGCGCGCCCGCTCAGGGTCGACGAGGTCCTGGCCCAAGCTGCGCTGCCCTGAGTTTCGTCGCCCAGCTCGCGCGATGCCGCCGGTATCCCGGTTCGGCAGTCCAACTTGGCCCGGCCACTCGCCCCATCGGCGCGTCACACGGCCGACATGCGGATGGGTCGCGGGCTGGATAGGCTGCCGCGATGCCGACCGACGCCGCGCTACTGACGCAGGCGGCCGCTGGCGACGCGCCTGCGTTCACGGCGATCGTAACCCGTTACCGGCCCTGGCTGGTCGCCCACTGCCGAGCCGTAGTGGGCGAGGCGGACGCCGAGGACGTCGTGCAGGACGCGTTGCTGGTCGCCCACCGCGCGCTCCGACGGGGCGACAGCGTCCAGGAGCTGCGTCCGTGGCTGTGGATGATCGCGCACCGGCAGGCGCTGGGCTGCCTGCGGATCCGCTCCCGTCGGCTGCCGCCCACCGACCGGCAGAGCTTGGAGAGCTGGAAAGAGGGCAATGCCAGCGAAGAGGCGCTGGAGCTGATGGCGCGAATCGGCCGGCTCCCCGGCCGCCAGCGCACGGCAATCGTCATGCGCGAGCTGGGGGGCTGCAGCTACGCGGAGATCTCGCAGGCGGTCGGCTGCTCCCAATTGGCGGTGCGGGCGCTGATCAGCCGTGCCCGGTCTGATCTCCGCGCCTGGCGAGCCCAGTCGGCCACTGAATGAGTCACCCATCTCGTTCGCCGAGACCGAGCGGCTGATGCAGGACGAGGAAATCGTCGCGGAGTTCACGCACCAAGCCGCGACGTTCAACACGAGCGCGGCCGCCCGGGACCTGCCGACGCTCGAGGAGATCATGCGCGTGGCCGCGCCGCAGATGGATGAGCGGTGGCTGGAAGTCGCCTGTGGGCCGGGGATCCTGAGCCGTCAGCTCGCCGTCCGGGCCAATGCGGTTCACGGTGTGGACATGACGCCCGCCATGATCGAGGTCGCCCGGCGCGAGGCGGCCGCGGCCGGCATTGGCAACGCGACATTCGCAGTAGGGGATGCGACCGCCCTGGACCTGCCCACCGCAAGCGTCGACGGCGCGATCGCCCGCTTTGCCATTCATCACATCCCCGCCCCCGTCCGCATGGTCCAAGAGCTCGCCCGGGTGGTGCGGCCCGGCGGACGCATCATCCTGGCCGATCATGTAGCCGACGCCGCGCCCGACGCGGCGGCGTGGTCGCAGGAGATCGAACGGCTGCGCGACCCGTCCCACTGGGCGAGCCTACCCGTGACCCGGCTGCGCGGGTTGGGACCGCGGGCGGGCCTCTCGCTCGAGTCAGAGACGTTCGTCCCGCTGGTGCTCGACTTCGAAGACTGGCTGCAACGCGGGTCGGGGGGCCCTGGTGCACGTGCCGTGATCGAAGGCCAACTGGATCAACGGCCGGAGGGGGTCGAATGCTTCCAGATCAGCGAGCGCGACGGTCGCCGGATCCTGGCGCTGCTGATCTGGGTGAGCCGTTGGGGCAGGGCCCCCTCGTAGCCCGCGAGCCTCCACCGCCGACCGAGGCCGCTCGCAACACGATCTCGCCCGCGCGAGCCGTCGGCCTGCGCCACAGGGCCCGCCAACGCGGGGGATGTCCGAACCGCGCCGTCTGGCGTCGGAGGGGTGGACGCCAGACGCCAAGGTTCGCCTGGTCCGAGCCGTCAACCCGAACGGCGGCCCCAACTTTGGCGTTTGGGGTCCGAGGGGTGGACCCCAGACGCCAAAGTTCGCGTGTCCCGCCTCGTCTGGTCCCGACGCGCGCCGGATTGGTGAGACCCGCTGACCAGCGACCGACTCTGACTAGTCGATCAGGATGCCGGCCAGCTCACGCCACTGCTCGCGGGGTAGGGCCGCCGCGTCCGCCTGCAGGACCTGGATGCAGACGTGGTCAGCGCCCGCGTCACGGTGAGCCTGGACGCGAGCCAGGATCGCCTCCGCGTCCCCCCAGGCCACGATGGCGTCGACCAGGCGATCGCTGCCGCCCCCGGCCAGATCCTCGTCGCTGAACCCCAGCCGCAGCAGGTTGTTCGTGTAGTTGGAGAGCTGCAGGTAGACGGAGAGGTGCCCACGGGCAATCTCGCGGGCGCGCACGGCGTCGGTTTCCAGCAGCACCGCCTGCTCGGGCGCCAGCAGCCCGTCGCCGAGGATCTCGCGCGCCAGGGCGGTGTGCTCGGGGGGCACGAAGTACGGGTGGGCGCCCGCGGCCCGGTCCCGAGCCAGCTCGAGCATGCGCGGCCCGAGCGCCGCCAGCACCCGACTGCCACGCGGGACGGGCGCAGAGGCCGCCTCGAGCGCGTCCAGATACTCGCGCATCGTGGCGATAGGCCGGCCGTAGCGCCCGGGCTGTTCGCGATCGACGAGCACCGAGTGACTGATGCCCAGCCCGAGCAGGAAGCGATCCGGATGGGCCGTCTGGATGCGACCGAAGTCAGCGGCAGTGCGCGCCGGCTCCCGCATCCACACGTTGAGGATCCCGGTCGCCGCCACTAACCGCGTGGTCGCGCCCAACACGGTCGAGATCGGCTCGACCAGGGGGCCGTCCGTGAAGCCGGGCAGCCACAGCGCGGTGTAGCCGAGCTCCTCCAGTTCCGCGGCGGCCTCGGCCGCCAGCGAAGGATCCCCTCCAGCGCGAAGGTGGCCACTCCAGATCCCGATGCCGGTCAGCCGCATGCCGTCGGAAGTCTAGATGGACCGATTCGGTAGCCATCGCGAGCGGTCGTATACTGCCTCGGCGGGCCCAAAGCGCCACCGATTAGGCTCCAGCCCGAGTCGGTGCCACGAAAAGGACTCACCATGGACGACCCCGTCGAGGTCGAACTGCCGCGGGACGCGAGTTCAGCCTCCAGAGCGCGTCATCTGGTCGCTGAACGGTTCGCGCCAACGCTCGATAGCGAGGACCTTGACAAGGCACAGCTGATGGTCAGCGAACTCGTCACCAATGCCCTGCTGCACGGGCAGGGCGCGATCACGCTGAGGGCCAGCGTCGATGAAAACCGCCTGCTCGTGGAGGTCATCGACGAGGGTTCGGGATTCGAGCGGGTGGCCCGTGAGCATGACTTCGATCAGCTGGGCGGGCTGGGCCTGCGGATTGTCGATGCCGAGGCCAGCCGTTGGGGCGTGCACGAGGGCACCACCCACGTGTGGTTTGAGATCGAGCGATCAGGACCTCGGCTCGGTGCCGAGCAGAAGCCGCTCCCGGACCCCACCGATTGACCACCACCATGGGACGTCAGTGCTCGTGCTCGGCCCCCAACGGTGACGGAACGCGGTTCCACGAGACGGCCGGCTTCTGGCAGGCGATGTCGGCCGATTCCATTGATCGAGCGATCTGGTGCGTCCCCTCAAGCTCGTATCGCTTTGTGCCGATGGGTTCACAACGCGCCGCGCTCGGCGCCCAAACAAGGGGAAACAATTGATCATCCTGTGGCTGCTGGCGGCCGTTCTGTACATCGTGTTGTTCGTCACGCTCGCTCTGACGACGTTCCGCAAGGGGCACTTCGTTCTGTTCTGGCTCGGGATCATCTTCCCGGTGCTGTGGATCATCGGCGCCATCATCGCTCCGAGTGCCCGGGTCGAGGCTCGCGGCGTCGCGTGAGCACCGCACGCCGAGCCGCCCTCTGAATACGGCCGATCCCACAGCAGCGATCCGCACCACCCGTACAGCTCCACCGCCTGGCCCAAGTACGGCCAGATCAACTTCACGTCCAGTGCCCGCTCCGGCCAGCATTACTCGGTGGCGTCCCGGGCATGGGCTGACACGCCCTACGGCTTCGCCGACTTCATACGTGCGGCGCGCCTGGATACTCGCTCCACAACGGGCGTCTGCTTTCCAAGATCGCCCGCCGAGCCGGCGCCTTCCGCCACCTCACCTACCGCGTCGCGCTCTCGCAGCAGACCGAGCAGAACACGAGCGGAGTTGACCGGGTCAACTCCGAGGGAGGTGAGCGGATGGGTTGCTACGTGTTGGACTTCCAGGAGATTGACCAGACGCAGGTCGCGGTCGTTGGGGGCAAGGGGGCGCGCCTCGGGGAGCTTTCGCGGATCGAGGGCATCCGGGTGCCGCCTGGCTTTTGCGTGACGACGGACGCCTTCCAGCGGATCCTGGCAGAAGCACCGTCGATCGACGATCGGCTCGATCGGCTCGATCGGCTCAATCCGGACGACAGAGAGGCGATTCGAACGCTCAGCGCCGAGATCCGCCGGGCCGTCGAAGGGGCGGCGATCCCGAAGAATCTGGGCGTCGGCGATCACGCGCCCGCTCGTCCGACTCGGCGAGCGCGCCGCCTACGCCGTCCGATCCAGCGCGACGGCGGAGGACTTGCCGACCGCATCCTTCGCCGGCCAGCACGACACGTACCTGAACATCGTGGGCCCGGCGGCGATCCTCCGACACGTCAGCCGGAGCTGGGCCTCGCTGTTCACCGAGCGAGCCGTGACCTACCGCCTGCGTCACGGCTTCGAGCACCGGAAGCGTCCAGATGGCCGTCGTCGTGCAGACGGATGGTCTTCCCGCAGGCGTCCGGCGTCCTGTTCACGGCCGACCCCGTCACATCCAACCGGAAGGTCGCGTCCGTGGAGGCAAGCTTCGGCCTCGGCGAGGCCGTGGTCTCCGGCCTGGTCAACCCCGACGTGTACAAGGTGCGCGACGGCGAAGTCGTCGCCAAGGCGGTCGCCACCAAGCAGCTCGCCATCCACGCCGCGCCGGCGAGCGGGACACGGGAGCACACGATCGAGGCCGAGCGGCAGGAGCAGCCTGCGCTGACGGATACGCAGGTCGTGCGACTCGCGCAGCTGGGCCGGCAGATCGAAGCGCACTTCGGCTGTCCCCAGGACATCGAGTGGTGCCTGGTCGACGATGGCTTCGAGATCGTCCAGAGCCGGCCGATCACCACGCTGTTCCCCATCCCCGCGGCCGGCGACGGAGAGAACCACGTCTACGTCTCCGTCGGCCATCAGCAGATGATGACCGACCCCATGAAGCCCCTCGGACTGTCGCTCTTCCAGCTCACGGCCCTCCCGCGCATGTACGAGGCAGGTGGGAGGCTGTTCGTCGACGTCGCCCAGAGACTGGCGTCGCCGACGAGCCGCGCAGCCGTCCTGGAGGCCCTGGGGAAATCCGATCCGCTGATCGAGGACGCGCTGCAGACCATCCTCGAACGCGGCGACTTCGTCCCGTCGATCCCCGACGACGGGCCGGTGGGCCGCCGCCAGGCAGCGCACCCGCCCCGATCGAGACCGATCCAACGATCGTCGCCGAGCTGATCGAGCGCAGCCAGGCTTCCATCGCCGCCCTGCAAGCGCGATATCCGGACGAAGTCCGGGACGGCGCTGCTCGACTTCATCCTGGCCGACATCCAGGAGCTGAAGCGGCTCCTGTTCGATCCGCAGAGCCACCAGGTGATCATGGCGGGGATGGAGGCGACGTGGTGGCTCAACGAGCGGCTTCGAGACGTGGCTGGGCGAGAAGAATGCGGCCGACACGCTGACGCAGTCCGCCCCTGGGAACATCACGTCGGAGATGGGGCTGGCGCTCCTGGAGGTCGCCGACGTGATCCGCCCGCATCCGGAGGTCGTGGCGTTCCTGGAACACGTCGAGGACGAGGACTTCCTGGATCAGCTGGCCGAGCTCGCCGGCGGGCCGGAAGCGCGAGACAGCATCCGAGGCCTACCTCGACAGATACGGCATGCGCTGCGTCGGCGAGATCGACATCACGAGGCCTCGCTGGAGCGAACGCCCCTCCACGCTCGTGCCGCTGCTTGTCGGGAACATCAAGAACTTCGAGCCGGGCGCAGGTCAGCGGCGCTTCGAGCAAGGACGGCAGGAGGCCTGGGCGAAGGAGCAGGAGCTGCTGGAGCGCCTACGGGCCCTGCCGGGCGGAGAACAGAAGGCGCGAGGAGGCCAAGCGGATGATCGACCGCGTCCGGACGTTCATCGGCTATCGCGAGTATCCGAAGTACGGCATCGTCAGCCGCTACTTCGTCTACAAGCAGGCCCTGCTGCAACGAAGCCGAGCGCCTCGTCGCAGGCCGACGTGCTCACCGAGCAGGAGGACATCTTCTACCTCACGCTCCAGGAGCTCGCGCGACGTCGTGCGCACGCACGAGGCCGGACGACCAGCTGATCTCCCAGCGCAAGCACGCGTTCAGGTCCTACCACGCGCTCACACCGCCCCGCGTGCTCACCTCGGAAGGCGAGGTCATCGCCGGGGCCTACAGACGCGACGACGTGCCGACCGGGGCGCTGATCGGCCTACCGGTTTCCGGCGGGACCGTCGAGGGACGGGCCCGCGTCATCCTCGACATGACGCGGGCCGACCTCGAAGCCGGCGACATCCTGGTGACGGCCTACACGGACCCCAGCTGGTCTGCCCTTGTTCGTCGCGATCAAGGGGCTGGTGACGGAGGTGGGGGGCCTGATGACCCACGGCGCGGTGATCGCCCGGGAGTACGGCTTGCCGGCCGTCGTGGGGGTGGAACAGGCCACCCGGCTGATCCGTGATGGCCAGCGGATCCGCGTCAACGGAACAGACGGGTACGTCGAGGTGCTGCCGACCTTGCCTCAGGCAACGTGTTCAGTGCACTCTTCGACCCGATCCGAGCAACCGTCACAGGCACCAGAATCACCGGCTTCGGGCTCGGCCTAGCGCGCCGGCGCCGATGTTCAGTCTGGTCCGGACGCCGACCGATCCGCGGGACACGCCCGTCAACTGTTCAGCGACGGCCCGCAGTCGGGCGCGCGCTCGCTCATCGTAGGCTTCGGGAAGCGCGCGAGCTTCTTGCGTTTGGTCGAAATAGCGGCCGGTGACGTTCTCCAAGGCGGGGTCGCTGATCAGTGCAACGGTCGAGCGAACGCCGTCGGCGATCTCGCTCTCCGGTGTGAACATGGGGGTGACGATCTTGGTTGGCATGTTGAACGCTGGGTGCAGGCAATTGACCGTGACACCGGTTCCGGACAGCTCCCCGGCCTGATCGATCGTCAGCATCACGTCGGCCAGCTTCGCCTGGCAGTAGGCCTGCATTCCGTCATAGCTGCGCTCGAGCATGATGTCGTCGAAGTTGATCGGCGCCTGGCCCGCCGACGCCACGTTGACGATTCGGCTCGGCGCCGATGCGATCAGCAAATTCTCCAGCAGGTAACTGAGCATGTACGGCGCGAGGTAGTCGACCTGGAAAGTCGACTCGTACCCGTCAACCGTGACACGCCGCACAGGGTCGATCCCGAGCGCCGCATTGTTGAGCAGAACATCGAGCCGGGCCTGGTCAGCCTCAATCCGCTCAGCGAGGTGGCGCACCTCGGACAACGATTCGAAGTCCGCCCGGTAGTACGGTCAGCTTGTGGTTGCCGGTCTGCGCCTTGATCTCGGTGAGCGTGCGCTGACCGCGTTCGTCGCTGCGGCCATGCAGCAGCAGCGTCGCGCCCAGGCCGGCGAGCTCGCGAGCCACCGCCCGACCGAGCCCGTCAGTGGCCCCCGTGACGAAGATAATCTGCTGCTCGATCGGCCGCATAGCGTCAGCGCCGCGAACCGAGCGAACGCTCGCGGGAGCGCGGAGAGGGCGACGCGTCCGGCGCTCGGGTAGGCAAGGGGTTCCCTGGGTTCTCGCGGTGATCGAACCGGGGTCTGTCAGCTATCGGCGGATGTGGGTGACCGTCGACGAGGCTCGTCTCAGGCTGGTTCTGGGACGCAGCCTTGGCGTGACGTCTCAAGGGGCTGTGGGAGTAGGTCGATACAAGGTGGGATGCGCTTAGCCGAGATTCGAGCGAGCACGCGGTTCTTCCTGTCCCTGTTGGTGTTGTTGGTCGCGGTGGCTGCAATGGCTGTGCTGGGACTGAGCGGTCTGGCTGAGGTCAACGCCGCGAACCGGCAGGTGTTCGACGACAACTTTCTCACGGCCGAGACGACCAGCGGGCTGGCGAGCGATCTCGGGCGTGTCGAGGTCATGAGCTTGCGGATCGCCACGCCGAGCGACGCGTCCTCCGCCGATCGGCTCCGCGCCCAGCTCAACGCGATCGCGATCCCGGAGGTCGAGACCGACATCGCGGCGCTGATCCGCCTTCACGCGGGTGACCCGGCGGCGGAATATGCCCAGATCGCCCGGATCCCCGTCGAATGGAACGCGTTCCTGCCTCTCACTCGGCAAGGCCTGCTCGCCGTCGCCCCGCGCGGGCGGCCGAGCGCTGCGGAGCTCGCCGCCACGGCGAAGGCCGTCGAGGCCAGGCTGGGTCGGTTGATCGCATACGTGTCCGCGCGCCGACCGGTCGAGGTCGCCGCTGCCGCGAGCGCTCACGCGGGTGCCCAACATACCCCTCGAGCATGCCACCCCCCGCTCGTGCCTGGCCGTTCGGTTCGCCCGCAGCCACGCCCAGGGTGGCGACCGCACCCCTCTGACCAGCTGCGAGGTGTGCGGAGAGCTGCCCGGTGTCTCGACCTGTGAGCCGCTGCTCGTCGGCGGGGAGGTCATCGGCTCGGTGCTCGTCAGCCACGCCGGCGAACCGGACCGCCGCTCTGCCCGGCGGATCCGCGAGAGCGTGGCCCAAGCCGCGCCCGTCCTCGGGAACCTGCGCAATCTCGCGCTCGCTCAGCTGCGAGCCGCTACCGACCCACTGACTGGTCTGCCCAACCAGCGGGCAGTGCAGGACACCCTCAAACGGATGGTCGCTCAAGCGTCGCGGACGATCAGCCCCCTCGCGGCCGTGATCGTCGACCTCGACCATTTCAAGAAGATCAACGACATCTACGGACACGACCGCGGAGACGAGGTCCTCGCGGCGGTGGGCGTCGCGTTCCGCAACGTGATCCGCGAGAGCGACTTCGTCGGACGCTATGGAGGGAGGAGTTCCTCATCCTCCTCCCCTCCACCGACACCACCGGCGCCGTCCAGGTCGGCGAGGCCGTTCGCGCCGCAATCGCAGCGATCCGCGTGCCGAGCATGGAGCAGCCGATCACGGCCAGCGCCGGCGTCGCAGTCCTCCCCAACGACGCGGGAGACGCCCTCACCCTGTTCCGCGCTGCAGACCGCGCGCTCTACGCAGCCAAAAACGCCGGCCGCAACCGAGTTCACGCCAGTTCCGACGACAGCACGCCGAGTGCGAACGACGATCGCCTGGACGCCGAAGCGTCGTCGCTCTGAACGTTGGGCCAATCCCAAATTGGTAGTGCCAGTTGGCAGAGCCAACGGCCTGCAAACCGACGGCGTCGTCAGCTGCGACAACATCGTCACGGTGCCGACCACGGCGCTCGAGGGTCAGATCGGGTTCCTGCTCCCGGCCCAGGAGGACGCGCTCACGGCCGCCATCCACGCCGCTTTCGATCTCGACTGAGGCCCGGCTCAGGATCGGACCACCGGGGGCTGCGCTTCTCGGCGAAGGCCGCGAGACCCTCCTCGAGATCGGGTCCGGCCTGAATCCGTTCCACCGCGCGCGCGGTGGCATCCCATCCCACTGCCTCATCGGCCACCCACTGCTCGTCCAGTGCCTGCAAGGTGCAACGCACCGAGGCTGGCGATGAGGCGCACACCTCGGCGGCCAGCTCGAGGGCAACACCGACAGCGTTACCCTGGTCGGCGAGCCGGTTCACGAACCCGATCTCATAGGCGCGCTGGGCGCCGAGACGGGCTCCCGTAATGAGCAGTTCCCGGGCGAGATTCACCGGCAAACACCGCATCGCACGCAGCAACGCACCGGAGTTCGCGACCAGGCCTCGCTGAGTCTCGGGCAGCCCGAACTCGGCGGCGCGCGACGCGACAACCAGGTCGCACGACATGGCAATCTCGAAGCCGCCGCCGAGAGCCAGTCCCTCCACCGCCGCGATCAGGGGCTTGGTGTGCTTGCGGCGAATCAGGCCATACTCCCCGCCCCGCGGTGTGGGGTCGCCGGGGCCGGAGACGATGTCGGTCCCGGCGCAGAACAGATCCGCGGTGCCGGTCAGGACACCGACCCAGTACCGCGAGTCGTCCTGGAAGTCGTTGAGCGCGTCGTCGAGTTCCCGTGTGCTCACCTGGTCGATAGCGTTGCGTTTGGCCGGCCGCTCAAGACGTATCACGGCGACGCGCCCGTGCGTCTCGGTCCGAATCACCGCTCCGGTGTGTGCTCGAAAAGTGCTCAACGGGGCTGTCATCGAGGGTCGAGCACGAATTTACCTGCTACGCCGCGTTCGCCGAAGCGCTGCAAAAGTTGCCCGGCCTCGGCGGACGCGACGGCCACGACTCGGGTGTCGCGTCCGTCGCGGCGCGGGTGTGGCTGGTCTGTGGGACCAGCAGCACCGAGCGGCGTCTGCTGCGGTATCAGGCGAAGTAGTGGCCCGTCTCGACGTCCTCGACCCAGCCCGGATGGGTCGGCTCCCACCCCAGCAGCTCGCGGGTCTTGTCGTTTGAGGTCGGGTTGTCCAGGCCGGCGAAGGCGGCGAGGAAGCCGAGGTACTGCGGCGCCTCCTCAGCGGTGATGCTCTTGGTCTCGATCCCGAGCTTGCCGGCGATCGTCTCGGCGATCACCTTGCGCGGGATACCCGTGTCACCGACGCCGTGCAGCGTCGAGCCGGCAGGGGCCTTCTCCAGCGCCAGGCGGTAGAGCACGCCGATGTCGTAGGTGTTGGCCGCCGGCCAGACGTTGGAGCCGTCGCCGGTGTAGGCCGCGACCCCGCTCTCCCGGGCGAAGCCGATCAGCGCGTGCGTGAAGCCGTGGTGGTCGAGATCGCTGTGCACCATCGGCGCGAGCCGGACGACGGAGGAGCGCACGCCCTGCTGGCCGAGAGCGATCGTGTAGTTCGCCGCGTCGGTCCGGGGACCACCCTCGGACTGGTCGTCCTCGGTGCCGACCCGCCCGCCCGGCCGGTGATCCCAGCCATGGCGAGCATCAGCGTGCCGCCGGTCGTCACGAAGGGCTTGTCGGTGCCGACCAGGGCCTCGCCGATCGCCTTGTGGGCGGCCATGTCGGAGTCGACCGCGCCCATGAAGTCGCCGGTACGCATCGCCTCGTGCTTGAAGGCGAGATGGATGACGCCGTCGGCCTCAGCGGCAGCGGCCGCCAAACCGTCGAGGTCGTCGAGATCGCCGCGGCGGACCTCGGCGCCGATGGCGGCGACGGCCTGCGGCCGACGCGTCGGAGCGGGCGAGGCCGACGACCTGGTGGCCGTGGTTGAGAAGTTCGGGGATGACGGCGGCGGCGATATGGCCTGAGGCGCCGGTTACGAATACGCGCATGAGAATCTCCAGTCGGTGGGTATGTCACCTGGTGTCATCACGATAGCACCGCGCATGACACTTGGTGTCATCAACTACGCTCAGAGTCGATGTCACGCTGGAAACCGGACGCACAGGGCCGCCTGATGAGCGCGGCGATCGAACTGTTCGACGAGCAGGGATATGAGGCGACGACCGTCGCCGAGATCGCCGAGCGCGCCGGGCTGACCAAGCGCACCTTCTTCCGCTACTTCTCGGACAAGCGAGAGGTGCTGTTCAGCGGCAGCCAGGAGCTCCAACGCCTCTGGCTGGAGGGGCTTGCCGCCGCACCGGCCGACGCGAGTCCGCTCGCGGTCGTGACCGCCGGACTCGATCCGGTCGCGGAGATGTTCACCGAGCGCCACCCGTTCGCCCGGATCCGCGCTCAGATCATCGAGGCCAACCCGGAGCTACAGGAGCGTGAACTGATCAAGCTGCAGAGCCTCGCCGCCGCGATCAAGGGCGCGCTGGTGGAGCGGGGCGTCTCAGCGAACGCGGCGATCCTCGCCGCCCAGGCGGGCGTGACCGTCTTTCACGTGGCATTCGCTCACTGGGTGCAGCAGAACGACCCGACCGCGTTCCGGCGGCTGATGGACGAGTCGCTGGAGGAGCTGCGATCGGTGACCGCCGCCTACTGAGCGCGAGGAGGCCGCTCATCCGGCGGCTTCGGTCCCCGAGGCGCCCGCTTGCTGGTGTGGCATTGACGTGAGATCACCGCGTGGGCCTGCCGGGCGCCACTCGCCGTCGCCTTCCTCCTCGTGTTCCGGCTACCCATGCACGCGCGAGAACAACAGACTCACTAGCGCAACGACGGCGTCCCGTCCCGCCAACCCCAGCGTCAAGCTCAGCGACGGAGGATCTAGCTACCAGGTCGTCGCGAAGTCAATCAGTCTCGGCCGGGTTGGCTACTCGAACACGGCTCGGCGGAACGCGTCCCGTGGATCCGCTCGATGCCTCAGAGCCTCCGGTTGTAGGGACGGCAACGCACCCTTACACCCCGGTCGCGGGCATGCCGGTCGCGGTCAGGGTTGGCGCGATCGCGGCCCCGATGCCCAGGCACAGCGGCCCATACCAGCGGCGGTCCCGGCGCACGAAGTCGGCGGCGGGCGTCCAGGACACGAGGTGGTGGGTGGTTCCGGTCAGGCCGGCGCCACCGCGAACCAGGAAGGCGCCGCAGACGACGGCGCGCGCGACCCGCGCGATCGAGTGCTCACCGCCTACGCCGGCGACGAGCGCGGCGGAGGTTGCCAGCCCGCAAGCCACCGCCGCGCACCTTGCCGGGCCGGGCATCGTTTCGGTGCCGGCGACCAGCTGTGCCAGCCGGTGACGATCGCGCGCCGGCCACGGGGAGCCGGTCGCCCACACGGCATGCAGGACGCCCAGCGCGGCGAGAGTTCCGGCGGCTGCCGGTCGACCGAGCCGAACCATCAGGCCTAAAGACTAACTCCGATTCCGCCGTGGAGACCGTCGTTGCCGGCGGCCCCGCGCGGCGTGCCCAACCCGGCCGTGCGATAGGGTCCGACCGGTGCAACGAGGGGGCTGCTTCGTCGACGTGCGCCGTGCCGTCATCGTGGCCATCGGCGTGGTCGGCACGATTGTTGGGTGGTTTGCTGTGCCGGTCGCGCTGGCCGGCGCATCGCCGGACCGCGGCCCGATGGGCTGATCTCGCCGATGTGGGTGAACGAGAACCTGATCGACCTGCTTCTCACGCCCACCTTCGTCGGGCAGCGCGCGACGCTTAATTGGCGCCCGATGACCGCCACCTATGCCGTGACGAACCGCGTTACCACGGTGGGGGCCCACAAGACGACCACCATCAATGTCACCGAGCCGACGCCGGGCCACCTCATCGTGTCGGGTCAGATCGCTGCCCACAGCTCGCCGACGTTGCGAGTGTGGGAGGTCGACCATCCCTCGGAGTTCGCGCGCACGGCGTTCATCGAGGCACTGCAGCGAGCCGGCGTGACGGTGACGGCACCGGCGACCGGCGCGAACCCCACTGCGTCCCTGCCGCAGAAGGGGAGCTATCGGCGGTCTGACCTGATCGGCGAGCACGTCTCGCTGCCCATGTCCCAGTACGTCAAGCTGATTTTGAAGGTGAGCTATAACCGGGGCGCTGACCTCATGGTGTGTCTGGCCGCGGTCAAGGTGGGAAGCTCTAATTGCTTGAACGGGCTGGGCGCCGAACTCAAGACCGCCACCAGCCTCGGCGCGTGTCGCACCAGCCTTTTCCCACAAGACGGCGCGGGCTCAGACGATCAAGGCCGCACCACGCCGTTCGCGCTCGCGACGTTCCTTCGGCGAGTCGCCCAGACCTCCTACGGCAACACCTTGTTCCACGCCGTTCCGATCCTCGGACGCGACGGCACGCTGGCGAACGTATTCCCCAAGTCCCCAGCCGCTGGGCATGCGCAGATCAAGACCGGCAACCGCGTGGTGGGAACCCCAGCGGGCCAAATCCTCGTGCTTGGCAACAGCCTGGCCGGTTACGTGCAGACCAAGAGCGGCCGACGGGTCGTGTTGATGATCGCCGTCGGGAACGTGCCCGTCACTACGACCGAGGGGTTCTTCAACGTGGTCAATGACCAGGCGCGGATGGTCATCGCAATCCAGCAGGACCTCTAAGCGCGCCCTCCCTGGGTTGTCATTAGTCAGTCAGCCAGCCAGCGCCCCCGGCAGGACTCGAACCTGCGACCCACGGCTTAGAAGGCCGTCGCTCTATCCAGCTGAGCTACGGGGGCTCGGATCACCAATTCGCGCTCTCCGGGCGTAACCACGTCCGGATGTCAGGCTCCTCAAAATATCGGGGCGGCCGGATTCGAACCGGCGAAACCTCTCGGCCCCAAACCGAGCGCTCTACCAGGCTGAGCTACGCCCCGCGGCGTTGCGGCGAGTCTAGCCCCCAGTCCGCGTGGACGCGATCGATCCTCTGACCTGAGGCCGGCGGACCCCGGCCCACGGCGGCCCGCACAGCGCCGGTGGGCGCTCCCTGAGGGGCGTGGCGGGCACCGGACACGCCTGGCCGGCGGCGGTCGGGTAGCCTCCGGCGGCGCCATAGCTGAGATCGAACCCTTCCGCGCGCTGCATTACGACCCGGCCACCACCGGCGGCCTTCAGGATGTCGTGGCACCGCCCTACGACGTGATCGACGCCGAGCAGCGGGCCGAGCTGGCGTCTCGCTCGCCCTACAACGTCGTCCGGATCGACCTTCCGGCAGGTGGCGAGGAGCGTTACGACCGTGCCGCTGAGCAACTGAACGACTGGCGAGCGACGGGCGTCGTGGTGCGGGACGAGCGGCCCGCGCTGTGGGCGCTGGCCCAGGACTACACCGGCCCCGACGGGCAGCGCAGAACACGGCGGGGCTGTTTTGCCCGGGTGCGGGTCGAGGAGTATGGCGCGGGCAGGATCCGACCGCACGAGCGGACCCACCCGGGCCCGAAGGAGGACCGCCTGAGGCTGACCCGGGCGACCAAGGTCAACCTCTCCCCCATCTTCTCGCTGTTCTCCGATCCCCCCGGGGCGGTCTGGGGCTCACTGGCCCAGGCCACCGGCGTGTCGCCGTGGGCCGAGACGATCGACGACGACGGGACCGTCAACCGGCTCTGGCGCGTGGACGATCGTGACGCCATCGCCCGGGCCCACGATGCGCTGCGCAATACCGAGCTGCTGATCGCCGACGGCCATCACCGTTACGAGACCGCGCGCGTGTATGCCGACGAGATCGGCGGCGAAGGGCCGCACCGTTACGTCCTGATGTGCCTGGTCGCCCTCCAAGACCCGGGCCTGACGGTGTTTCCGACGCATCGGCTGGTCCGTGGGCTGCGGCCCGACCAGCACGTCGCGCTGGCCACCGCGCTGCGGCGGGATTTCGAGCTCGAGGAGCTTGAGGACACCACCCAGCTCGTGCCCGGCCCTGGTGAGAGGGTGAGGATCGGCTATCTCGACTCGCATGTCCGCAAGCCGTACATGCTCACGCTCAAGGCACAGGGGATCGCGGACCATGCGCTGCCAGAGCGCAGCGAGGCCTACCGGCGGCTGGATACCGCCGTGCTCGAGGCTCTGATCCTCAAAGGCGCGCTGGGGATGACCGACGAGCAGATCGACCACCTGGACGGGCTCGGATACGCACGGGACTTCAACCAAGCCCTGGAGCTGGTGGAGACGACCGCCTACGACGCCGCCTTCTTCATGGCCCCCACCCCGATCGAGCGGGTGCAGGCCGTGGCCTCGGCCGGTGAGAGCATGCCGCCGAAGTCGACCTACTTCTTCCCCAAGGTGCCGACCGGATTGCTGTTCAATCCGCTCACATGAGGGCCATCGCCCGCCGCACCTCGAGCACGTCGTTATCGCACCGGATCGAGATCCGCCAACATGAGCTGCTCGCCGATGAGCCATGGACGGGCGAGGTCAGCTTCGCCGAACGGATCGAGCGGATCCACCCTGGCTAGGGGTGTCGCGGCGCCCGCGCAATGATGGGACCATGGTCCCGGATGTGCCTCGCACGACTGATCGTCCTGGCTCTCGCGCTGGCGGGTTGCGGCACCGGCGCCGGCGCACCCGCGAGCAGCAGCAGCGCACCGGCAGCGCGTGCGCCCGCGAAGTGGCGACTGGTGCAGATCGGCCGGTTCCACGCGCCGGTGTACGCCACCGGCGCGCCAGGCCAGCCGAACCGGATTTTTGTCGTGCAGCAGCCCGGACAGGTGATGCTGCTGCGCGGTGGGCATCGGCAGAGCCAGCCGTTCTTGGACATCTCCAAGCTGGTGTACACCGCCGGGGGCGACGAGCAGGGCCTGCTGGGGCTCGCCTTCTCGCCCGGCTACGCTCGCAACGGCCTCTTCTATGTCGACTACACGATCGCCAACAACGACGTCAGGATCGTCCAATACCAGCGGTCGACGAGAAACGGCAATCTCGCTTCCCCCGCCAGCGCCCGAGTGGTGCTGACGATCCCTCACCGCGATACGAACCATAACGGCGGGCAACTCGCCTTCGGGCCGGACGGATATCTCTACGTCGGGGTCGGGGACGGTGGCATGGAGGACGATCCGCATAACAATGGGCAGAACACCAACACCCTCGTGGGCAAGATTCTGCGGATCGACCCCTCTGCCTCGGGTGGCTACACGGTTCCGAGTTCAAACCCGTTCGTCGGGCAGGCGGGCAAGCGGCCGGAGATCTGGGCCTACGGGTTGCGTAATCCATGGCGCTTCTCGTTCGATCGTCGGACCGGTGACCTGATCATCGGCGACGTCGGTCAGGACCGGGAGGAGGAGGTCGACCTGGCGCGGGCCGGTACGGCCGCCGGGGCCAACTACGGCTGGAGCGTCTGGGAAGGCGACCGCCACAACAAGCCGCGGCCTGACGGCACCGCACGCCGTCTTCCCGGTGCTCGTCGCGCTGCACCGTGACGGTTACTGCGCGATCATCGGGGGCTACCTGGTCCGCGACCCATCGCTCCACGGGCTCTATGGGCGGTACCTGTTTGGTGACTTGTGCCACCCGGAGATCGAGTCGGTGAACCTGAACGGCGGGCACCCGAAGGACCTCCATGCCACCGGGCTGACGGTCAGCTCGATGACGTCCTTCGGCCAAGACGACAGCGGGCATATCTACGTGACCTCGCTGCGGGGGCCGGTGTACCGAATCACCGGCGGCTGAGCCGCGGCGTCTCTGCGGCGTCGCCCCGGCTCGATCGACCGCCCGCTGGCTACGGGATGTCCGGGTCCTGCGGGGTCTCCCAACGGCCACCGTCGATCAGCTCAATGCGGTAGCCGTCCGGGTCACGGACGAAGCAGATCCGGCCGACCTCGTCCCGCCCCCCGGGCGCGTACGGCGGCTTCTCGGGCTCAATCCCCTCGCGGGCGAGCCCAGCGAGCACGGAGTCGAGATCCTCGACCGTCATCGCCATGTGGTTGTAGCCCTCGCCCAGTTCATAGGGCTCGTCGCGGCCACGGTTCACGGTCAGCTCGAGCATGTCGCCGTCGCCCGGGAGCCCCAGGTAGATGTTGTAGGCCGTCTCGAAGTTCAGCCGCCCGCGGCGCTCGAAGCCGAGGTGCGCCATAGAAGCCCAGCGACGCGTCGATGTCGCGGACACGGATGCAAGTGTGGACAAAGCTCATGGCGCGCAGCCTATCGTTCTACAGTCCCGCCGTGCTCGATTTCGACGCATATCTGGCGAGGATTGGGCTGCGCGGGCACCCCAGCATCGCGCAGCTGCATCGGGCCCACGTCATCTCGATCCCGTTTGAGAACCTTGACCCGCAACGCGGCGTGCCGGTGTCGCTGGCGCTGGCGGATGTGGAGCGCAAGCTCATCGCCGAGCGTCGGGGCGGGTACTGCTTCGAGCACAACCTGTTGCTGAAGGCGGCGCTGGAAGCACTGGGCGCGGAGGTCGACATGTTCCTCGCGCGTGTGCGGTCGGTCGCTCCACCGGGAGTCACGCGGCCGCGCACCCACCTGGTTCTCCGCGCCCGCTCGGGCGGCACGAGCTGGCACGTCGATGTCGGGTTCGGGCACGGGGGCCCGTTCGAGCCGCTGCCCTTCGGCCCCGGGGCGTCGCAGGAGCAGTCCGGCTGGCGGTTTCGCATCGTCCCCGATGGAGCGGAGTTCGTGCTCCAGAGCATGGTGCACGATGACTGGGTCGACCTCTACGCCTTCGTCCCGGAGCCGGTGCCGTTCATCGACGTCGAGGTGAGCAACTGGTTCGCCTGCACCCATCCGCGCTCGCCGTTCGTCAGCGGTCTGGTGGTCAGCACGCAGCGCGATGACGGAGCGCTCACGTCGCTGAGTAACTGGAGCGGGCTGGCGCTGACCGAGCAGACGCCGGCGGGCAGGCTCGTCACACCGGTCGCCCCCGAGGCCGTGCCCGAGTTGCTCGAGGCACGTTTCGGGCTGCCGGGCTTCGTGCTCGGCGCCGACGGCCGATTCGTCCCGGCCAGCGACAGTAACTTGGTAGCGTGCGGCCATGGCCCATCCCAATGACGAGTTGATCAGCCGCTTCTACGCGGCCTTCGGCCGTCACGACGGGGACACGATGGCGGCCTGCTACGCGCCCGGCGCGCACTTCTCGGATCCGGTGTTCGCGGATCTGCGCGATCCGGAGCCGGGGGCCATGTGGCGGATGCTGGTCGGTCGCGCCCCGGACCTTGAGGTGACGCTGGCCGAGCACGAGGCAACCGATGGGCAGGGAACGGCGCATTGGCTCGCCGACTACACGTTCTCGACCGGTCGCCGGGTGCATAACGACGTTCGCGCCGTGTTCCGGTTCGAGGACGGCCTGATCGCCGATCACCAGGACACGTTCTCCTTCTACGCGTGGTCGCGCCAGGCACTGGGCCCGATCGGGCTCGCCCTTGGCTGGTCCCCGCTCGTCCGCGAGAAGGTGCAGCGCCAAGCGCGCGCCGGGCTCGACGAGTTTCTCGCCCGCGCCAACGCCTGATCAGTCGTGCCCGATCGCAATGTCCTAGGCGGAGAGCTCGAGCCGTGTGGCATCGACCCCGTCACGGGCTTCTATCGCGACGGATGCTGTCGCACCGGCGCGGAGGATCGCGGCAGCCACACCATCTGCGCCGTGGTCACGCCGGCGTTCCTGCAACACCAACGGCGGATCGGCAACGACCTGGTCACGCCGATGCCTGAGTATCGCTTTCCCGGGCTCACGCCCGGCGACCGCTGGTGCGTGACCGCGACGAATTGGCTCCGCGCACACGAGGACGGCGCGGCGGCGTACGTGGTTCTGGCCTCCACCCACGAGCGCGCACTCGACTTCGTGCCCCTCGACGCGCTCCGCGAGCACGCGGTCGACGTTCCCCCGGATCCGGGACCGCTCACCGACTGAGGGTCCGGCCGCGCCCCTTATGAGCGCAGCGAACGGTCGACCGCCCGGGCGACCTGCTGGCGCGAGCGGGCTCCGACGGCGCTACTCAGCGCCGATTGCCAACGCTCCGGGGTCACCAACGCCTGCTTGAGCCCGAGGTCAGACAGCACCGCGGCCTGATCGACGTGATCGGCGATCTGCTCGGCGCGTCGCTGGGCGGCGATGTGCTGGGCCCGTGCGAGTTGCGTCCGCCCGCGCTCGCCCGACAGGCTCAGGAGGTCCTCGGCCACCAACGGGATGGCGCGGCGCGCGCACTTCTCCCACGGGGCGTCGGCGGCCGAGTCCACGACGACCTGACGGACGACGCGCCAGCCCGCGTGGTGAGAGTCGCACCGGGCGACCAGGAAACGCGCGAGCGCCTCCGCGACGCCGACCGAGGCCGGTTCGGACCCGTAGGCGTCGAGATGTCGCAGCGCGGCGCCCACATGCCGGCCATCCCGGACGGCCCGGGCCAACTCGAGCGCCGTGCGCCGGGGTGTGTGTGTTGCATCCTCGATCCATCTACCGTACTCCCGAGGAATCCGCCGTCCGTGGCCCCAGACCTCGGCGTGGACGCCCGAAGGCATCTGGGCCAACGCGCTGCTCCCGGGGGTGGCTCAGGCTCCCGGAGTGGCTCAGACTCGCGCGATACGGCGGGGCTGGAGACCGGCGGGGCCGTCCGCCACGGCGCGCAAATGGGTAAACGGGCGCCCGTCACGGAGCTCGCGCACGACGGCCTCGACGAGCCCATCAACGTGCAGCGTTCGACCGTCGGTGACCGCGGCGACGAGCGCGCGCTTGCTCTGGATCAGCCGAGCCATCGTCTCGTCGATCGTCTCGGCCGCCAGCAGGTACCACGCTGTGACGGCGTCGCGCTGGCCGATCCGGTGACAGCGATCCTCGGCCTGGTCGTGCATCGCCGGTGTCCATTCCAGCTCCAGGAAGGCGACGTTGGAGGCGCGGGTCAGCGTGATGCCCTGGGCGGCCACCCGGGTGGCCCCGACGATCAGCGACGGCCCCGCGGGATCCTGGAACGCCTCGATCGCCGCTTCGCGCTCCCGGAGCGAGTCGGCGCCCACGAGGTGCAGGGCGTCGGGAAACCGCGCGATCACCGCTTGCTGGACCTCGACGTGACGAGCGAAGACGACCAGCGGCTCTCCCGAGGCCAGAAAGTCTCCGATCCAGGCCAATGCTGCCGCCAGCTTCCCCCGCGCGGCCAGGCGCTGAAGCGTCCCCAGCTGGGCCAGACGCTCGGCGCGTAGGGTGGCCGCGATCCGGGCGTTCAGCTCAGACAGGTCCAGCGGCTGCGAGCGCAACCATGCGATCACGTCCCGCTCGGCGAGCCGGTATTCGGCCTCGTTGGTGAGCGCCACGGGAACGACGACCTGGCGCTTGGCCGGAAGCTGAGGGAGCACGTCGGATTTCAGCCGGCGCACGAAACAGCGACGGCGCAGATGCCAGTGCAATCGCTCCTCGCTGAGCGGCCCTTGGAACTGCCGCGAGAAGCGCGCGCCCGACCCGAAGTCCTCCAGGCGCCCGATCACGCGCAACTGCGAGATCAGCTCGTCGGCGTGATTGAGCACCGGGGTCCCGGTGAGCGCCAGCCGGAGCCCGTCGGGGGCGACTGCGCCAGCCAACCGGCGCACCGCCTGGGTGCGTTTGGCCTGTGGGTTCTTGCAGTAATGGGACTCGTCCACCACGAGCGCGCGAGGACGACCACGGGCGAGCGCCTCACGGTGCGCGGCGACAATCTCGTAGTTGAGGATCGTAATGTCACCGCGGGGCGGGACCGCGGCACGGCCCTCGACCACCGCAACCGACCGATGAGGCAGCCAGCGCGCGGCCTCCCGCTGCCAGCCGAGCTTCATCGATGCCGGGCACACGACGATCGCCGGGAAGGCGCCATCCGCCTCCAGGGCCGCGAGCGCCTCGACCGTCTTGCCCAGGCCCTGCTCGTCGGCCAGGAACGCCCGACGGGCTTCGAGCACATAATGCACCCCCGCCCATTGAAACGGGGCCAGCTCGCCTCCAAGCACCGCGGCGGTCGACGCGATCGGCTCGCCGTGATCGGCTCGCGAGCGACGGATCGCTTCGGCCGCCGCTCGGCGCTCGTCGAGCAGGCCCTCGAGCACGTCGCCCGCCGGTTGGGTGACCTGGACGTCATGGCGAGCGATGAACGCGTCGAGCTGCTCGGCGACCCATGCGTCCGGGGGCACGGCGCGGGTGCCCTCGGCGCCCGGCATGAGCTCGAACGCCCGGCCGACGTCCGGATCCCACACGACTTCGAGGCGCAGCTGCTCGCCGTCCACGCCGCGAAACCAGACCAGCCGAGCGGGGGGTGGAACCTCACCGGACTCAACGATCGACAGGCATCGCTCGGCGGCGATATCCAAGCGCGCCGAAGGCTGCTCGCGCAACACGCCCGCTGCGGCCGGGGTGAGCGGCACCAGCAGCTTGCCCTCGCGCTCCACTGCGCCGACGCGGAGCGCGGGCGGGATCTGGCCCGCCCGCGTGTCCAGGACCCACCATCCGCGACCGTCGTGGCGAGTCGTCCGCACATAGCCGATCCATCGGTGCTCGATCCCGGAGAGCCACTGCCACACCTGATCGTCGGCGGTCAGATCGGGATAGCGCTCGAGCAGCTCGGCGACCTTGATCGCGGTCCAGTCCTCGGCCGGGGCCGACCACTCGCGCGTGTCCCAGTCAAAGCGTCGATGCGGGATCGTCCGAACGGCCTCGACGAGCTGACGGTCATAGGGGAACGCCAGCACCACCATCGGCTCTCCCTCGCGGTTGTCGCGCAGCACGACATTCGGGCGATCAGGAACCGGTTCCATCAGAAGTCCAACGCTAGCGGCCTGCCGGGACGGGCCCCGCGCGTCCGGGCGGCCCTCCGGTGAGCGCCGCCAGGCCGTCGGGGTAGACAGTGCTGAACGCTTACCCACGGTCGGCAGTTTTTCAGCACCGCCTCGGATCCGGCCACGGCGATCGGGGGTGGCGGCTCGCCCGTATAGTCCGCCGATGACGCTGCGCACGGGAGCGATTCGCGACGATCTGCGCCGCGTGCTGCTCTCGCCCGAGAAGGCGGTGCGTCTTGATGTCCGGGGCGGCACCAACGCGGCCGTGCTGGTCGCGCTGTATGTCCAGGACGATGAGCTCTCGGCGGTGTTCACCAAGCGTCGCGACGACCTTCGGCGCCACGCCGGCGAGATCTCGTTTCCGGGCGGCCGCTGTGACGATGACGACCGCGACCTGGCGGCCACGGCGCTGCGCGAAGCCGAGGAGGAGATCGGCCTGCCCAGCGATGCGGTCGACATCGTCGGCGCCCTGCAGCCCACCCCGACGATTGTCACCGGCTACGCGGTGTACCCGTTCGTCGCCCTGATCGAGCCGGGGCGAGTGTGGACGCTGAGCCCGCGCGAAGTTGACGCGGTACTCGAACTCCCGCTGTCCGCCCTGCAGGCCGGCTACGCGCGCCGGCGCCTGGTGCGACGCGGCCTGCCGATTCGCACCGACACATACGTCGTGGACGGCAACCTGATCTGGGGCGCGACGGCGCGGATCCTGTCCGACCTGTTCGACCGCATCGGGTCACTGCTCTAACCAACTACGGGTCCGCAGGGAAATCAGCGGCGGAAACGTCAAGCATCTCCTACACACCCGAAGCGCCCAACACGCGGTCGACCGCGCCGGTGGCGGCGCTCAGCCAGGCGGCGTGGTCGGACGGATCAACATCCAGGATCAGATACGGGATGCTCGATCGCAGGCACGCAGAGCGCACGCGCTCGGCACCCGCTCGCAGCACGGCCGGATCGACGGAGCCTGAGGCCTCGTAGACGATCCCGCGCACGGTCGTGTCGAGCGATCGCTCGAGCAGCATGCCGAGCCGGCTGCCGTGCAGGTCGGCGACGTCGTCGGGGTCTCCGGTGGCGGAGCCGAGCAGCACGTAGGTCACCGCCACATGCTCCAAGGCTCCCACCAGCGTGGCCACCCGGTCCGGGTCGCCCACGAAGGGCTCGGCGCCGGCCGCCTCGATGTCAGCGCAGTGACTCGGGTCTCGAGTCGTCCCCCGCACCGCGTGCCCGCTGCCGCGGAGCGCGCGCGCCAGCGAACGACCTCGGCAGCCGCAACCGATGACCAAGCAGCGCGCCACAGCCGGGTCCTCGCCGGGCGGCCCGGCGATCAGCTCCCCGGCGCACGCCCCGCGCCGAACTCCCGCTTGGCCTCCTCACGCGTACGTTCCGGCAGCCCTCGAGCCCGGCGCCGCGCGTTGGTGGCCTCCAGCAGCTCATCGAGCTCCCGATCGGCGGCGTACTGCGCCTGCCGACGCCGCTGTTCATTGAGGTCTTCCATCACCCGGAGCTCCAGGTCGGCGACCGTGACCTCGGCCTGTCCCCTGGCCCGTCGCCGCGCGTTGTGGGCGACCAGCATCTGGTCGAGGTCCTCCGCGTCGAGCGCCTCGCGTGTCTCGGCGATCTCCCGCGCCGATTTTCAAGCCGACCTGCTCGAGCCCCGAGCCCGGGTAGTACCGGCCCAGCAGCCAGATCGCCAGGATCAAAGCCGCCAGCCCGCCCAACAGCACCACGGCAAACGGGTCCACAGCCCGCGAGTCTATCGACGTTGCCGGGGTCGCCGGGAGGCGGCGTGCGCAACTTTAACGCTCGCGGCGGTGTTCTTAGATCGTCCGAACGCCACCGCGCTGGAGGGCCGGAGAATCCCGGCGGAGGCCACATCTAAAGGAGGCTTCATGCGTCCACGCATTGTCGTGCTCGCTTCGCTGCTCACCGCCCTAACGGTGACAGTCGCGCCCAGTCTCGCCAGTGCCGCACCGCACCACAACCGCGGCCTGACGATCAATGCCACACCCAACCCGATCCTGGCGGGTGACGGAGTGCTGATTTACGGTCAGCTCAACACGCCACCGGTGGGTAGCCAGACAATTGTGCTGTATCACCACATCAGCGGCTCGCACGCTGGTTACACACGCATTGGCTCTACCACGACCAACGCGGCAGGGTTCTACGAGTTCACGCGCGCCGAGGGCGTCGTGCTGACCAACCGGAGTTGGTTTGCCAGAGAGGACGGCATCCACGGCGTGCACAGCCGGACAGTCCACGAGCGAGTCGCCGCGCTGGTCAGTCTGACGGCGAACGTGTCGACCGCCGATACCAATCATCCGATTGTGTTCACCGGTCACGTCACCCCCAACCATCCGTTCGAGCGAGTCCTGCTGCAAGAGCAGGGCGGCCTGACCGGAAACGACTGGGTCACACTGAAGAGCGGTGCGCTGGGTGCGGGATCGAATTTCGCCATCCCCTACCGGTGGCGTCGCCCCGGCGTGCGCGACGTGCGTGTTGTGTTCCGCGACGATGACCGCAATGTCGCGGGAGCGTCGGACCCGGTCACGGTGTCGATCGAGCAGAACCAGGTCGCCGACTTCACCATCAACGTCACACCGACGGACGTGATACCGGATGGTTCTTCGTTGACGATCTCGGGCATCCTGGCCAAATCTGGGACGACGACGCCGGCGCCCAGCACGAACGTGACTCTGTGGGGTCATTCGGCCAATCAGGCCTATCACGCAATCGCCACCACAACGACAGGCACGGATGGAAGCTATGCCTTCTCGCTGACCGGAGGACTGGCGCCTGCGCACAACGAGGTCTACCAGGTGAGGACGACGCTGCCACCGTCTCGCCACTCGGCCCAGCTGTTCGAGGGAGTCAGGGATGTCGTGACAATCAGCGCGAGCGCGAACAGCGCGACGGTCGGTGGGAGTGTCACGTTCACCGGCAGTGTGGTTCCGATCAAGGTCGGACACGCGATCTATCTGCAAAAGCTCGGCGCTGACAACAACTGGCACAACGTCGAGGTCGGCGTGGTCAACGTCAGTTCCAACTATTCGTTCACCTGGACGTTTGGGACGATGGGCAGCAAGCAGTTCCGAGTCCGGATCCCCGGTGGGCCGGACAACGTCGGCGCGGTGTCGCCCACGGAGACGGTCTCCGTGACCGGCTTGGCGCCGCCGCCGGCCCTGCCCCCGGCATCCTAGGCCCCAAAGCACCGACGCCCGCTGGCCCTCGTCGCTATGCGGCGGGGGCCGAGGGCACGTCTGCGCCGGCCACGGCGGCGGCGACGCTCAGGTAGCGTCCCCACCATGGATTTCGACCTCACAGATGAGCAGCGCCTGATCCGCGACACCGCGCGCGAGTTCACCGACAACGAGATCGTCGAGCGCGCGCGCGAGAACGATCGCAACGAGCACTTCGATCTCGAGCTGGTGGCGATGATCGCCCACCAGGGTTACCTTGGCGCCATCGTGCCGCGCGAGTACGGCGGCGCCGGGCTGGACTACCTGACCTACGCGCTGGTGGTCGAGGAGATCGGCCGGGGCGATTCAGCCATGCGAACGGTGATCTCGGTGCAGACCTCGCTCGTCTGCTCCGCGCTCCTGCGCTGGGGAACCGAGGAGCAGAAGCAGCGTTACCTGCCCAAGCTCTGCACCGGAGAGTGGCTGGGCTGCTTTGGGCTGACCGAGCCCGACACCGGGTCCGACGCCGCCAACCAGCGCACGCGAGCCAAGCGCACCGATTCCGGATGGGTGATCAACGGCGCGAAGATGTTCATCTCGCTGGGCAATCACGCCAAGCTGGCGCTGATCTTCGCCCAGACGGACCCTGAGCAGGGCCACCGCGGGATCGCCTGCTTCCTCGTCGACACCGACCAACCGGGTTTCGTGCCCCAGGAGATCCACCACAAGATGGGGCTGCGCGGGTCGGACACGGCCTCGATCTCGCTGAATGACGTGGAGGTCGGGGACGAGGACCTGCTCGGAGAGGTCGGCGAGGGATTCAAGATCGCCATGAGCTCGCTTGACTCGGGTCGCTACAGCGTTGCGGCGGGTTGCGTGGGGATCTGCCAGGGCTGCGTCGACGCCTCGGTGCGCTATGCCCAGCAGCGCGAGCAGTTCGGCCGTCCGATCGCCAGCTTCCAGCTCGTCCAGGCCATGCTCGCCGACATGGCAGTGGAGACCGAGGCGGCACGGATGCTGGTCTGGCGGGCCGGGTTTCTCAAGGACACGGGCAAGCCGAGCACCACGGAGACCTCGATCGCCAAGCTGTACGCGACCGAGGCGGCGGTGCGCTGCGCCAATACCGCGATCCAGGTGCACGGAGGCTCGGGCTACGTCGACGATCATCCGGTCGAGCGCTACTTCCGAGACGTCCGCGTGACCACTCTGTACGAGGGCACGTCTCAGATCCAACAGCTGATCATCGGTCGCGCTCTGACCGGGATCAACGCGCTGGTCCCCCAGTGAGGCCTGGCCAGGAGTGAGCGTCGCGGTGCCCGGGCCGAGTGTCCTCGGCGTTGCCGGAGCCGGCACCATGGGAGCCGGGATCGCCCAACTCGCCTGTCTGTCCGGCGCGCGCACCCTCCTGCACGATCCTGACGCCGAGGCGCTGAAGCGCGGGCTGGAGCGGATCAAGGACCAGCTCCAACGCGGCGCCACCCGCGGTCGCTGGCCACCCGCCGCCGCCACAGAGGCCGCAGCGCGGCTGCAGGCGGCACCGCGGCTCGAAGATCTGGCGCCGTGCGAATTGGTGATCGAGGCGGCGCCCGAGCGGCTCGAGCTCAAGCGCGATCTGTTCGCGCGGCTCTCCACTGAGGTCGTCTCTGATGACTGTGTCCTGGCCACCAACACCTCGTCGCTGCTGGTGACGGCGGTGGCGAGCGCGGTGAAGGGTCCCGAGCGTGTCGTTGGGATGCACTTCTTCAACCCCGCGCCGGTCATGCGCCTGGTCGAGGTCGTCGCCTGGGCCGATTCTGCTCCGTCGGCGCTGGCGCTGGCCCGCGCGGCGGGGCGAGGCGATGGGCAAGCACGTGATCGATGCCGCCGACGGTCCGGGCTTCCTGGTCAACCGCTGCAACCGGCCGTTCGGACTGGAGGCGTTGACGCTGCTGGCCGAACAGGTCGCGCCGATCGAGGTCATCGATGGCGTCTGCCGCCTCGGAGGCGGCTTTCGCCTGGGGCCGTTCGAGCTGATGGACCTCGTCGGCGTCGACGTCGGGCTCGATGTGTCGCGCTCGTTCTATGAGCAGAGCTTCGGTGAGCCGCGCTGGCGCCCATCACCGATCACGGTGCGGGCCGTCGCGGCCGGACGGCTCGGCCGCAAGTCGGGACGGGGATATTACGACTATCCCGAGTCTGGCCCGCACCGCGACCCAGACCCGGATCCCCGGGCCTCCGGAGGCGGTGACGGCCTGATCGTGATCGCTGGAGATACCCCACTCGCGGGCCAGCTCGAACACGCGGCGGCGCAGGCCGGCTGGGACGTGAGCTCACCCGCGCAAGCGGCCCGGCAACCACCGCCGTTCCTGATTCTTGACCTCACCGGAGGCGAGGAGCCCGAAGCGCCGCTGCAGGGTGCCCCCCAGGCGATCTGCTGCACCGCCGGATCGCTCGCCGCGCTCGACCCGGGCGGTGCCGCGGTCGGCTTCCACGCGCTCCCGCCGTTCGGAGACGCACACCTGGTCGAGCTGAGCCGCGGACTGGACTCGGCCGAGTCGGCCGCCGAGCGGACGGACCACTTCTTCGCCACGCTCGGGAAGCACACCGCCTGGGTCGGCGATGCACCGGGCCTCGTGCTGGGGAGAATTGTCTGCCAGGTCATCAACGAAGCCGCTTTCGCGCTCGGCGAGGAGCTGGGCAGTGCGGTCGACATCGACTCGGGCATGACGCTCGGGCTCAACTACCCGCGTGGCATCCTGGCCTGGGCGGACGAGATCGGCCTCGACCACGTGCTCGCCGTGCTCGAGGCGCTGGCCCAGGAGCGCAGCGCAGAGCGCTACCGCGCGGCACCGTTGCTCCAGCGCCTGGTGTGGTCCGGCCGGCTCGGACGCCAGACCGGCGAGGGGTTCTTCGCCTACTGACACAGTGTCGATCCGCGGGACGATGATGCCCAAGCGAATCGTGTACAGTCACGCCCGCCTCCCGGATGTTGATCGGATCCCGCACGTTGTCAGTGCCGGTCCGCAATGGGAGTCAAACCGATTTTCGGATGGTGTTTTTCGCCCACAACCGGGCACTTCGGTGCCGCGTTGTTGCGCGCGCCCGGTTAATCAGCTGGGCCGCGCGGTTACATAACGCACGACCCTGGTTACATAACTGGGGCCGTTATGTGTCGGTGGCCATGGTGGTTGCGGTCACCGCGACGCTCGGCGTGGCTCCCGCACCAGCGGACGCCCGTGTCCGGGTGGCCGCGCGCCGCGCTGCGCGCGGTTGCGCAGATGCCAATACACCAGCCGCGACGGCATCCGCACAACAGATGAGGGCCGCGGTCGTGTGCCTGATCGACCGAGTGCGCGCGGCCTATCACCTGCCGTCGCTGGTGCAGAACAGCCGCCTGGACCGATCGGCGCAGGCCTGGACGAATGCCATGGTCGCACACCACGAGTTCACCCACGGTGCTGATTTCAGTAGTCGCATCAGCGCAGTCGGATTCAATTTCTCGGCGGCGGGTGAGAACATCGCGACCGGATTCAGCACGCCGCGCGCGGTTGTCGACGCTTGGATGGCGAGCGCCGGCCACTGCCAGAACATCCTCAACCCGTCCTATGCGGACGTCGGCACGGGTGTCAACAGTCACCCAGTCACTCGATCCGCGAGCGGCGGGGCGACCTGGACTCAGGATCTCGGTCTCCCGATGGGCCACGGCGCACCGTCACACAACTTCGGTCCCGCCCGGGGCTGCCCCTACAAGTAAGTAACCCTAGGCGGTGGCGCTGGCCGCGCCCGCTGCATCGTCAACGGGGAACGGGGTGTCACGGAGATACCACTCGGCGTCCAGGGCCGCCTGGCACCCCGACCCCGCCGCCGTCACGGCTTGGCGGTAGGTGTGGTCGACCAGGTCTCCGGCGGCGAACACCCCCGGCAGATTCGTGAGCGTCGTGCGCCCTTTGGTTACCACATAACCCGCGGCGTCGGTCTCGACCTGACCCTGGACGAGCTGTGACTGCGGGTCGTGGCCGACCGCGATGAACGCCCCGGTGATGTCGAGCCGGCGCTCGGATCCATCCTGGGTGTGGCGCAGGCGAGCCACCGCGAGAGAGCTGTTGTCGCCCGCTGAGAACTCCTCCACGACGTAGGGCGTCACCCACTCGATGTTCGGGACCGCGCGCGCGCGGTCAAGCATGATCTTCGAGGCGCGGAACTCGTCTCGACGATTGACGATCGCCACCTTGGCGGCGAATTTCGACAGGAACATCGCCTCCTCCATGGCCGAGTCCCCACCGCCGACGATCACGGTCGGAGCATTCTTGAAGAACGCCGCGTCGCAGGTCGCGCAGTAGCTGACGCCGCGCCCTGAGAGCTCCTGCTCCCCCGGGACATCCAGCTTGCGATGTTGCGCGCCCATCGCCAAGACCACGGTCCGCGCGACGTGGAGATCATCACCGACCCAGACCTTGTGCAGGCCGCCGTCGCGAGACAGCTCGACGCTCGTGGCGTCATCGGTCTCCAGGCGGGCGCCAAAGCGCTCGGCCTGGTCGCGGAAATGCTGCATCAGCGCCGGCCCGGTGATCCCCTCGGGAAACCCGGGGTAGTTCTCGACGTCGGTCGTCTGCTGCAGGAGGCCGCCCCAGGCAAATCCCTCGATCACGAGCGGCTCGAGGTCCGCGCGCGCCGTGTACAGCCCCGCGGTGTAGCCGGCGGGCCCGCTGCCCACGATGATCACGTTCTCTACGCGTTGGTCGCTCACTTCATTAAGTGTAGCTGGGGGCGCGTGTGGTTTGCCACCGATGGACCGTCCGTCGCAGCTGCAGATAGGCCAGAGCGCCCGGGATGGTGGGGAGCCAGAACGCGAACCCACGATACGCGAGCACCGATACGACGCTCACCTCGACCGGCACTCCGAAGGCCGAGAAGGCCCCGATCATGCCGCCGTCGACACCACCGATGCCGCCCGGGAGGGGAAGCGCGTTGCCGAGCGTGCCGACGAAGTAGCACATCACGATCACGGCCGTGGGGGGAGGCACGCCGAACGCGTGAAAGCACGCCCACAGCACCGAGATGTCGAAGGCCCACCAGGCCACCGCGCCCAGCAGGGCGGGATCGCGCGTGCGGACCAGACTGATCGCCGTCCGCACGCCGCTGGCGGCCGCCGCGGGGGCCGCCGCCGCCTGCGCGGCCAGCCGGCCAAACCGTCCGCCCTTCGTCCAGCGCGCGACCAGCCGGTCGAAATCGCCCGGCAGCAGTGATACCGCCAGGAACACCGCGATCACCGAGGCACCGAAGATCGCCGGCACGACCGTGATCGCGAACGGGGCGGGTCCGGGAAACACGCCGAAGTACAGGCCGAGTCCGACGACGACCAGGGCCCCCATGTAGACGCCGTACAGCAGCACCATGAAGGCGATCATCCGGCACGCGACGATCCGCGATTCCATGCCGGAGCGACGCAGCGCCCACGCGGTCAAAGCGATCCCGCCGGCTCCTCCGGAGGCAAACAGACGGGTGGCCGCCAGGCCGGCCATCGTAATCTGGTAGCTCTCGCGCCAGTCGATCCGTGACTCCCCGCGCACGAACACCGCCCGGAACACCGCCACGTAACCGAAGAACGAGCAGACCTCGAGCAGCGCCGCGAGCGCCAACCACCACACGTTTCCCTGCTCGATGCGGTTCCACGTTTGCTTGAGACCGAGCAGCTTCGGCAGGACGAAATACAGGAACGCGACCGTCGAGACCACGAACACGGTCGAGGCCAGCAGGCGCCGGCGCGTGATGACGACCCGCGGCATCTCCTCGGGCGAGCGCCGTGCCTCCGCTTGATCCTCCAGGCCGGGCTGATCGGGCGGCCACGACTCCTCCGGGGCGGCTCCCACCGCGGGCGCCTCGCCCGGCACCGGCGTCCGATGTTCGGTGGGGCCCTGGTCCTGCACCCGTCCCCTAACCGGCCGCCGCCCGGCGCTCGAGCGCCTCCAGCCCACGAACGACATTCCGCGCCAACGGCGCCACCTTCGGCGCCAGCCGACGAACGCTTTCCGCCAGCGCGGCACCTCCGATCAGGTCGACCGCGTAGTGCTCGCCGAGGTAGACCAGCGACAACCCGAGCAGCGCGACGTAGCTCCATCCGACGACGCCCGCCACCGGGCCCACCTCCGTGAGCAGGTGGGCACCCATCAGCGACGTGGCGAAGTGCAGCGACGGCATGGCAGCCAGCGGGTTTCCTCCCAGCACATCGTAAAGGGCTTCCCAGCGGCTACCCCAGAACTGCTCTCCGTACTCAATCATCATGCGGCGGGTGTCGGTCGGCTCACCGTCGCCCAGATGGCCGTGCAGCGCCGCCCACCACGGGGGTGCGGTCGGGACCGCCCAGTAGAACACGGCCCCGAGATCGAACACGGCGTACATCTGCGCCGCCGCGTGGGGGAAGCGCTCGGGCTTGCGCAGCACGACGTACAGAACACTGGCGTGCGGCACGAAGAACCACATCCAGTGGCACCACACGAGCACGCGCTCGAACCCGTTCACGGTGTCGGGAGTCGAGAAGCGCGCGCTGGAGGCGGACCGTCGGCGGAACCCCGAGCCCGAGCGCACGGTCGATGGCGATCGGGTACGTGATCCGCACGCGCGCCGCCTGCCGTGCCGGATCGTCGTGCGGTATCTCGTAGGCAGCCAGATAGGCCCACATGTTCAGCGTGCAGACGCCCAGGTCCCGCGCCCGGCCACGCGGCATCGCGACCACCAGCGCGGCGGGCGCCAGCGCAGCCGTGGACATCACGACGGCGGGAGACAGCTTGGCCCGACGGCGCAACGCGGGCGCGGCGACCCCGGCAGCGACGAGAGCCCAAGCAGTTGCTCTGATCGCCCTCGACACGCGCAAGTGAGGGCCAGTATAAGGGCTGGTCGTGTGACATATCGGGACCCGATGGCCCGTCAGGCCGCCGGACGGCTCGATACACGAGCGCCGAGCCGCCGCCCGACAACCGCCGCGGCGTCACCGAGGGGGGCACGTCAGGCCCGTGGCTGGATAGAATGCCGCGGCCTTGCCACCCGACGTCCACGACGCCAAGTCCCGCCGCCAGCGCCGGAGTCCTGCGGACCGCTCGCGGCCCCGTCGTCGGGTTTTGTGGCGCGGGGCCCGGTCACGATTGAGCGCCCGCGGGCTGGTCCTCGTCCTCGGCGCAGCGCTGATCGGCTCGCTCGTCCTGGCCCCGGACGCGCTGGCGAACTTCATCACGCCGAAGTCCGGCGGCTCGCCGAACGCGAACGCGATCTCCTCTCTGTACAAGATCACCCTCTACATCGCGGCCGTGGTGTTCGTGATCGTCGAGGGCGCGTTGGCCTACTCGGTGTACAAGTTCCGCGCCAAGCGGGGCGCCCACCCGGCGCAGATCCACGGCAACACGCGACTCGAAATCGGCTGGACCGTCGCCGCGGCGGTGATCCTGGTCGTCCTGACCGTCGTCACGTTCATCAAGTTGCCGAGCATCATCAATCCGCCGAACTCCGACTCCGGCGCGCTCGTGCTGTCGGCCTCGGTGACCGAGCCGACACCGCCCAACGGCCAGAAGCTCACGATCTGCGTGACCGGGCGCCAGTTCATCTGGCGCTACACCTACGGTCAGGATTGCCTGAACCACGCCTTCACCTCGAAGCTCCCCTACTCCTATCAGGAGATGGTCGTGCCGGAGCACACGACGGTCGTGCTCGACATCCGATCCACCGACGTGATCCACTCGTGGTGGGTGCCGTCGCTGGGCGGGAAGGTCGATGCCGTGCCGGGGTACACCGCCTACACGTGGTTCAAGGTGCCGCACACGGGCCTCTTCCACGGCCAATGTGCCCAGCTCTGCGGGACTAACCACGCCGCGATGACCGCGCTGGTCAACGTTGTGACGCCGGCCCAGTACCGAGCTTGGCTGGCCCAGCAGCAGCAGGCCATCCAGGCGGCGAACTCGCAGGTCGGCCAGCTCCGAACGATCCTCACAGCCAGCGGAGACCTAGGAGATACCTAACCCAGCCCGATGTCGACCACCGACTACATAGTCCGACCGGTTCCCCAGGTCATCGCCCGCGAGGTCTCACGGCCGCGACAGACCAAGCGCTGGGTCGACTGGGTGACCACCACCGACCACAAGAAGATCGGGATTATGTACCTGGTCCTGACCTTCGTGTTCTTCTGCCTGGGCGGGATCGAGGCGCTGATGATGCGCCTGCAGCTCAGCGTTCCGAACAACACGCTGATCACCTCAGAGCACTACAACATGCTGCTCACGCTGCACGGAACGACCATGATCTTCCTGTTCGTCGTGCCGATCATGGCCGGGTTCGCGAACTACTTCGTGCCCCTGATGATCGGCGCGCGCGACATGGCCTTCCCGAGGCTGAACGCGCTCTCGTTCTGGCTGCTGCTGCTCGGCGGCATCGTGTTCTACATCACGCTGTTCTTCCACCCGCCGGAGGCCGGGTGGTGGAGCTACCCGCCGCTATCGGAAACGTTGTACTCGCCCAGCGGAGGACAGGACGCGTGGATCTTCCTGATCCACATCACCGGTATCTCCTCGCTGGTGGGGGCGATCAACTTCTACGCCACGATCGTCAACATGCGCGCGCCCGGGATGAGCTGGGGCCGCCTGCCCCTGTTCATCTGGACGGTCCTGGTCTACGCGATCCTGCTGATCATCGCTCTACCCGTGGTGGCGGCGGCGGTCACGATGCTGCTGACCGACCGGCACTTTGGGACCCATTTCTTCGATCCCACCGCGAACGGCTCCCCGGTTCTGTGGCAGCACCTGTTCTGGTTCTTCGGGCATCCCGAGGTCTACATCATGATCCTGCCCGGGTTCGGGATCATCTCCGAGGTCATCCCGGTCTTCTCGCGCAAGCCGATCTTCGGCTATAAGGCGATCGCCGCATCGACCGCGGTCATCGCCTTCCTCGCCGTGCTCGTCTGGGGCCACCACCTGTTCGCCTCGCCCATACCGGTCGTCGTGCTCGGATTCTTCATGCTGAGCTCGTTCCTGATCGGCATCCCCACGGGAGTCAAGATCTTCAACTGGATCGCGACCTTATGGCGCGGGTCGATCGTGATGACCACGTCGCTGTACTTCGCGGTGGGCTTCATCGCGATCTTCGTGATCGGGGGGATCACCGGCATCTTCCTGGCCGTGTTCCCGGTTGATTGGCAGCTCAACGACACCTACTTCGTCGTCGCCCACTTCCATTACGTGCTCATGGGCGGAGCCGTGTTCACGGTGTTCGCCGGCATCTACTACTGGTTCCCCAAGATCACCGGGCGGCTGCTCAATGAGTCGATCGGGAAGCTCTCCTTCTGGCTCATGTTCATCGGCTTCAATGCAACCTTCTTTGTCCAGCACGCGCTCGGACTGTCGGGGATGCCGCGACGCATCTACACCTATCAGCCGGGACTCGGCTGGTCGACCTACAACTTGATCTCGACGATTGGATCGTTCATCCTGGGTTTGGGGGTTCTGGTGACGATCCTCAATGTCACGCGGAGCCTGAAGCACGGCAAGGTGGCCGGGCCCGACCCGTGGAAGGGAAACACGCTCGAGTGGTACACGTCCTCGCCTCCACCGGCCAACAACTTCGACACGATCCCGCGCGTGCGGTCGGTCGAACCGATGCGCGACATCCGCCGCCAGATCGAGCGCGAGACCGGCGTCACGCAGAAGACGGGCGGGAGCGAGCAGTTCGCTCGCGTCTGAGCCTGTCCGGTGATATGAGCGCGTCCACTCAGGTCCGGGGCCGATGAGCAGTCCGACCACCACCGTCGTCCGCGCGGCGCCCGCCGGCACCGGCGTCCGCCAGGTGCTCAGCGACTATCTCGAGCTGACCAAGCCCAAGGTGCAGTCCCTGCTGCTGCTGACGACGGTGGCCACGATGGAGGTCGCCGGCAGCCCCCCCGTGTCGAAGATCGCCTTGACCTGCCTGGGTGGCTATCTCTCCGCCGGGGGCGCCGGTGCCGTGAACCATTGCTATGACCGCGATATCGACGCCCGCATGAGCCGCACGGCCTCGCGCCCCATCCCGGCCGGCCGGGTGTCGCCGCGAGCGGCGCTGATCTACGGCGTCACGCTCGCGGCGTCGTCATTTGTGTTGCTCTCGCTGACCGTCAACGTGCTCGCCGCATCGCTGGCGCTCGGCGGGTTCGTCGGTTACGTCGGCGTCTACACGATGTGGCTGAAACGCCGCACGCCGCAGAACATCGTGATCGGCGGAGCCGCCGGCGCGATGCCGACCCTGGTCGGCTGGGCCGCCACGCGGGGCTCGCTGTCGTGGACCGCGTTCTACCTGTTTGCGATCGTCTTCTACTGGACCCCACCCCATTTCTGGGCGCTCAGCCTGCTCATGAAGGACGAGTACGCCAAGGCCGGGGTGCCCATGATGCCTGTCGTCCGAGGCGATCAGGAGACGCGCCGTCAGATCCTGCTGTACACGCTGCTGCTGTACGCGACCACGCAGCTTCCCTTCTGCGCGGGCGAGTTTGGCGGGATCTATCTGGTCTCCTCGGTGGTCCTGGGCTGCATGTTCATCGCCGGGTCGGTGTTGCTCTACCGGCGGGCCGATCGCCGGACCGCTCTGCGCCTGTACCTGTTCTCGCTGCTCTACCTGGCGCTGCTGTTCGGGGCGATGGTCGCGGACGTGAAGCTGTAGCCACCAAACGATTAGGATTCCCGCCCATGGATAGGAAACTCGCACGCAAGAACATCCGCTCCGGCTTGATCGCAGGCGCGGTCTGCCTGTTCATGTTCGGCATGACGTTCGTGGCGGCCGCGATCTACGTCCACCCGTGAGCGAAGTCGAGCAGCAGACGCCCCCGGCCGGCGAGGAGATCCACCTCCCGGGCCCGACGGTCAAGCCCCTCGTCTGCGCGATCGGGATCACGCTGATCGTGGTGGGCACCACGCTCACGTTCATCCTCTCGATCATCGGCCTGATCGTGTTCCTCGTCGCCACCGTGGGCTGGATCAAGGACACCCGGCGCGACGTCGACGCCCTGCCCGAAGAGCACCATTGATCGCGCCTTGAACGCGAGCGCTGCCGGGTCCAATCTTCTGGCCGTCGGCGATCGCCGCTACGCCTGCGCGCCGGCCGGCACCTCGCAACTGGCGCCGTCACCAATCCACGCCCGCACGACGTCGCGCATCGAGAGGATGCCGACGAGCTCTCCGTTATCAACCACGACCAGGTGGCGGAAACCGCCGCGGACCATCGCTGCGGCGGCATGCTCAAGCGACCAGTCAGGGGCCGCGAACGTGAGCTTGGCGGTCAGGTGATCGGCGACGCGCTCCCGATCGGGATCCTTGCCGGCGCCGACCGACAGCAGGACGTCGCGTTCGGTGATCAGGCCGGGGCCCTGGCCCTCCGGATCGAGCACCACCGCCGCACCGACCTTGCGGCGGCACATGGCCGTAGCCGCCTCACGCAGCGTGTGCCCGGGCCCCACGGTGAGCACTACGTTTGTCATCCCCTCGCGAACGAGCATGGCGCCTCCCGATCTTCTTGCAACGATTGCCGCAATCATATTGGACCGGAGCTGATGCTCCGTGAACCTTTCTGGCGCGCCGTCGCTCACCCCCTCCGATGCCGACGCCGTTCGTCGCGCAGAACCCATAGGATGCCCGTCGCAGTGACGCCCGAGGGTCAAGGACAGCACCGTGCGTAACCGCCCTGTGTTGCAGATGGTGGTCATCGTGGTGATCGCCAGTGCGATCGGAATTCCGATCGCTCTGATCATCCCGTGGTTCCCCAGCAAGGCCTCGATTCAGGCCGGCAACATCAAGACCCTGTACGACGTGCTGCTGATCGCCTCGGTGCCGATCTTCGTGCTCGTCATGACCGTGATCCTGTATTCGGTCTGGAAGTTCCATATGCGCCCGGGCGAGGAGCTCAAGGACGGGCCCCCGATCCACGGCAACACGCGCCTGGAGGTGGTGTGGACCACGCTGCCGGCCGTCCTCATCATCGCGCTCTGCACGTACGCCTACATCGTGCTGCGCTCCAACGAGAAGAGCAAGCGGGGCGAGATGACGATCAGCATCACCGCCCGGCAGTTCGCGTTCGAGTTTTCCTATCCCGAGGCGAACGGCAAGACGGTCGTCTCACCACAGCTGTACCTCGCCAACCATCAGCCGGTGCTGTTCAAGCTCCGCTCGCTCGACGTGATCCACAGCTTCTTCGTCCCCAACTTCTCTGAGAAGATCGACGCCGTGCCCGGCATCACGACCAGCTTCCGCGTCACCCCGACCCGTCTGGGCACCTATCCCGGAGAATGCACCGAGCTCTGCGGGGCGGGTCATTCGCTGATGCGCGCCACCGTCCGCGTGGTCACGCCGGCGGCCTTCCAGGCCTGGCTCCGATCCCAGCCGGCCAACGCGCCACCGCCCGTCGGCACTCGGCCGCCCAACGACGACCAGACGGGGATCCCGGGCACTGGCGCACCGGCGGCGAGCGGCGCCCCGGCGGCGGCATCATCGGGCTCGGCCACCGCGGCCGCGGGCAAGGCAGTGTTCACCGGGGCCGGCGGCTGCGCCTCCTGTCACACGCTGGCCGCGGCCGGCGCCACCGGCACCATCGGCCCGAACCTCGACCAGCGCTTGCGCAGCGACTGCCAGACCCCCGCCTCCAAGCGCATCCGCGGCGCCACGCTGGAGGAGTGCATCATGACCGCGATCACCAAGCCGTACGCGTATCTCCCGGCTGGGTACAGCGCCGGGGTCATGCCACCGAACTTCGCCCAGACGCTGAGCGCCACTCAGATCCAGGGACTTGTCAAGTTCCTCTCGAGCGTGGCAAAGTGAGGGACCTGCGTGCAGGCGATCGCCACACTGAGAGCGACGGCAACGTGAAGGAGGTCCGCTGATGGCACTCCCGGCAAAGCTCCGCGCGCCTGGCTGGTACCGAGCCGCGCTGTTTGATGTCGTGGGCTTCGGGTTCGCGTTCGGCCTGACGGTCCTGATCAGGTTTCTCATGCACCAGCACCCCGTGGTCGACGGTCACGCGATCACGATCGTTGCCCTGATCGCGGTGCCGCTGTTCTTCCTCGTGGGCATCGGCACGTGCGACTATTGGTTCTACTGGGCTGCCGGCAAGCCGACCCGTGCCGAGGACCACTCCTCGCACGGGGCGCACACGTGGCGCGACTACTTCCGGGTCAACACCGACCACAAGGTGATCGGGATCCAGTACGTGGTCACGTCGTTCTTCTTCTTCCTGGTCGGCGGCCTGCTGGCGATGGTCATCCGCGCGCAGCTGGCCAAACCGGGGATGCAGTTCCTGACCCCCGAGCAGTACAACGGGATCTTCTCCGTCCACGCGACGATCCTGATCTTCCTGTTCGTGATCCCGGTGTTCGCCGGCTTGGCGAACTTCGTGCTGCCGCTGATGATCGGCGCGCCGGACATGGCGTTCCCGCGGCTGAACGCGCTCTCGTACTGGCTGCTGCCCCTCGCCGGGATCATGATGCTGATGAGCTTCCTGGCCCCGGGCGGCTCGTTCGCCTCGGGCTGGACCGCGTACGCGCCGCTGTCCACGACGATGCCGCTCGGGCAGCTGTTCTTCACCATCGCCGTGCAGCTGGCGGGAGCCTCGTCGATCGCCACCGCGCTCAACTTCCTGGTCACGATCATCACCATGCGCGCGCCCGGCATGAGCTTCTTCCGCATGCCGCTGCTCGTGTGGGCGAACTTCTCGACCTCGCTGCTGGTCGTGATCGCCACGCCGTTCATCGCCGCCTCGCAGTTCTTCGTGCTGCTCGACACGGCGCTGCACTTCCACTTCTTCGACGCGTTCGTCGGTGCCGAGAAGAACGGCAACGTGATCATGTACCAGCACGTCTTCTGGTTCTACTCGCACCCGGCCGTCTACATCATGATGCTGCCCGGGTTCGGGATCATCTCCGAGATCCTGGCCGTGAAGTCTCGCAAGCCGATCTTCGGCTACCGCATGATGGCGTTCTCGCTCCTGGCCATCGTCGTGCTCGGGTTCACGGTGTGGGCGCACCACATGTTCGTGTCCGGGATGGCCCCGTGGATCCGCATTCCGATGATGATCACGACCGCGATCATCTCGATCCCGACGGGAATCAAGGTCTTCTCGTGGCTCGCGACGCTATGGCGAGGTGTGCTGCACATGGACACGCCGATGCTGTTCGCGCTCGGCTTCCTGTCCATGTTCACGCTCGGCGGCATCAGCGGGATCATGCTCGCGATGATCCCGTTCGACATCCACGTCAGCCAGACCTACTTCATCGTCGCCCACATCCACTATGTGCTGTTCGGCGGCTCGGTGTTCACGATCTTCGCCGGCGTCTACTACTGGTTCCCGAAGATGACCGGCCGGATGTTCGACGATCGGCTCGGCAAATGGCATTTCTGGACGACATTCATCTTCTTCAACGCGACTTTCGCCCCGATGCACCTGATCGGCCTGCAGGGTATGCCGCGTCGCGTCGCCGAGTACGCGGCGAAGTTCGCCGACTGGAACCTGTTCATCTCCTTCGCCTCGTTCGGGCTGGGCCTCAGCACGCTGATCTTCCTGTACAACATGGTCGCCAGTTGGCGCGGCGGCCCGCGGGCAGCGGCGAACCCGTGGCGTGGCATGACGCTCGAGTGGCAGGTCTCGTCGCCGCCGCCGATCTTCAACTTCGACGCGGTGCCGACCGTGGTCGGCGGTCCCTACGAGTACGGCGTGCCCGGGGCCGTCCACGGTATTTTCAAGCCGCCGGTCGAGGCCGGAGCCGTCGCCGCCGGCGTGCCCACGGCTGCGCCCAGCCCGGAGAGCCACTAGTGGCCCTGGGGCACAACATCCCCCGGAGACGGGCTAGATGAACACCGTCCTGGTCGTCGCCAACGAGACGCTGCTGGGACGCGAGCTGCTCGAGGCGGTCCGGGCGCGGGTCGCCCGTGGCGAATCGCGCTTCGTGCTCTGCGTTCCTCAGACCCGGCCGCGGGCCGGACTGGTGATCTACGACGACGCGGTGTTTGACGCCGCGCAAGCCCGCGTCGACCTGGCCGTCGGGTACATGCGCTCGGAGGGCATCGACGCGATCGGCGAGGTCGGGGACCCGGACCCCTACACCGCGACGATGGACGCCGTCCACGAGTACCGCCCGAACGAGATCATCATCTCGACCTTGCCGGAAACGCGCTCCGGGTGGCTGCGGCGCGACCTGATCGAGCGCGTGACCGAGGCCTCGCATCTGTTCGTCGAGCACGTCGTGGCCGATATCGATACCGAGGGTCTCCCGTTCCACGTCACCCTCGCGGTCGCGAATCGCACCGCCAGCGGCGATGAGCTGCTCGACGCGCTGAAGGCCAAGGCGGAGAGTGAGGCCCAGAAGCAGCGCGGGCGCCTGTTCCTGGTCGTGGTGCCCCAGGAAGGCGGTTCCGGCGCGGCGACCCGGCGGGCGCGCACGCGGCTATCGCTGGTCCTCGAACGGCTGCACGGCGCCGGGCTGTTCGCCGCCGGCATGGTCGGCGACCCGGACCCCTACACGGCGATCATGAACGCGCTGCAGTATTTCCGCGTCGATGACATCGTGATCTCGACCTTCGCCGAGACCAAGTCCGGCTGGCTACGAGCCGACTTGATCGAGCGCGTGCGCAGCGCGACTGGGAAGCCGGTCGAGCACGTGGTCCAACAAGACGACGTATCAGCCAGCGCCGCCTAGGGAAAGGGAAAGGAACTCCAGTGGAAGCCGCTTCGATCGCCCACACCGAGCATCACGGACCGCCGGCGGCCCATCGATCCTCGCGCGTCGAGGCGCCCACGCTGGGCATGCTGCTGTTCATCGTCTCCGAGGTGATGATCTTCGCGGCCTTCTTCACCGCGTACTTCTTCATCCGGGTGGTCAACCACGATCCCTGGCCGGCGCCGGGCACCACCCTGCCCGAGAACGTGGCCGGCCTCAACACGGCGATTCTGCTCTCCTCGTCGCTGACCCTCCACTGGGCGCTGACCTCGGTCAAGAACGGCAACCGCTTCGGACTCAAGGCCGGCATGCTGTCGACCTTCCTGCTCGGCCTGACGTTCCTCACCATTCAGATCAACGAGTACGTCCACATCGGGTTCGCCGGGCACGACTCCGCGCAGGCGACCGTCTTCTACTCGCTCACCGGCCTGCACGGCGCCCACGTGTTCATCGGCCTGTGCATCCTGCTGATGGTGACGGTGCGCGCCTTCCGCGGGCATTACTCGCCCGAGAGCCATCGCGGCGTCGAGGTGCCGGGGATCTACTGGCACTTCGTCGACATCATGTGGATCGTCGTGTACACCACGGTGTACGTCCTCTAACGTTGCTGAATCCGCTCCGGTCCGAGGCCGAGGCGTTCCGCGTCCTGATCTACTTCGTCGTCGTGGTCGCCGTGATCGTCGTCCTGGTGCTGGTCATCAAGGCTCTGACCTCCTGACGACAAGCTGGGGAAGTGCCCGAGCGAGATTTTGGGCCCTCGTGTGGGAGGTTGTACGCGTCTCAGGAGGCATGCAGCCCCTCCGGAGGGCGTGTGGAGCGTTGCCGGATCGTCCGTGCGACCATTGACGACGTGGCTCTGAGCGTTCTCCCCCTCGGTGCGGTTGGGACTGCCGGAACGATCGGGTTCCCGATGCACGGCCTTCCGTTAGCGGTCGCCGGGCCAGTGGGAGCGATCGGCGTCGGAATCCTCGCCCTGCTCCCCTGGTGGCCCTACCACGTCCGCGCGCGGACCCTCGCACAGGACGGGAGGCCTGTGCCGACGTGGCGCCAGGCCTGCTACATCGCCGGTCTGCTCGTGCTGGTGGTCGCGTTCAGTCCGCCGGTCGGCAAGCTCTCGGACCAGCTGCTGTTCGCCCATATGGCCGAGCACCTGCTGATCGGCGATATCGCCTCGCTGCTGATCGTGCTCGGTCTCACCGGGCCGCTGCTCGCTCCGGTACTCCGCATGCCGGTCATTGCCAAACTCCGGGTGCTGTGCCACCCCGTGGTGGCGATCGTCGTGTGGGCGGTGAACTTCTATGTCTGGCACCTGCCGGTCCTGTATCAGGCGGCGTTGCGCCATGACCTGCTCCACGCCCTCGAGCACGCGACCTTCCTCGTGTTCGGGATCGCGATGTGGATGGCGCTGCTCGGCCCCCTGCCCAAACCGCAATGGTTCGGAAACAGCGCCCGGCTGATCTACATCATCGCGGTCCGCCTGATCGGCACCGTGTTGGCGAACGTGCTGATCTTTGGCGGGACCGTCTTCTATCCGTTCTACCGCGTGGGCGATGCTCACTGGCACATCAGCCCGATCGCCGATCAGGTGGCCGCCGGGGGCCTGATGATGGTGGAGGAGAGCCTGTTGACGATCGGACTGTTCTGCTGGCTGTTCCTGAAGGTGGCGAACGAGGGCGAGCAGCGCCAAGAGCTGCTCGACTACGCCAACCAGCACGGGATCGCACTCGACGAAAAGCGCGCCGCCCGCGCCGTTTCGGCCGGCCGCGGCGAGGAGCTGCTCGAACGACTGCGCCAGCGCCCCCCAGCCGAGCCCGTGGCCGCCGCCGGGCCCCCCGCCGACGGCAGCCCCTAGGCCGAGGAGGGGCTGGGTTCTCCAGGCGGCCGGCGGTCGCGGTCGGCCCGTCGTGCCGGGAGCGTGGTCGCCGCGGGGCCAGGTTGCGCCGACCCCCCGAGGTCAAGGTAGGCAACGTCCCAACGGACGCCTCGTTTTCGCCGGTTGGGCTGTTCCCCAGCCACCAGCTGTGGAACAGCCCGATCGACTTTTACGGCCGTCGAGTGGGCGGTTATACAGGCAAATCTGTCAGAAATATGACATTCAGGCCGCGGGTTGCGTCGGACCCCCGGCCCGCGGCGGACCGACCGGCCCACTCGCCCCCCCGGCCCGCCCCAAGCCCGGCTGCCCGCCCGCCGAGCCTGCCGCCCCCCGTCCCTCCGCGCGAAGCGGCCTCACCAGCCGCCCCGCACCGACGCTCCTTCGCACCCGACGGCCCACCGCTCTAGCCCGCCACGAACCCTCACCAGGAACAACACGAGCGTGGATCGTCAGGGGCTCAGGTATACGAGGGGCCGAGCTCCGCGGGTCTCCGCGTCGCCCGGGCCGGCCGTTGCGCCCATGCGCCCCTGTCAACCCGAGCTGTCCTCCGCGCGCCAGCATGATTGGCGGAGAGCCGCCCAGCCCGGGGCGCCATCTTACGGACGGAGAGGCCGCCGAGCGCCCGGGCGCTACTTGACCGTCAGCGTTCCCACCATCCCGGCCTGCCGGTGGTCGTCGACCGAGCAGTAGAACGTGTACTTGCCGGGCTTGAGCGTCTCGGTCACGGTTGACACGCCGCCGTTGACCACGATCGGCCCGCTCGCGTTGACCCCGTTGCCGGTGATGGCAATGTCGTGCATCACCGAGGACTTGTTCTCCATCCGGAGGGTGACCTTGCCGGCGGTAGCCGCGGCGCTCGAGGCGGTGTACTTGAGCTGACCGGTCGGATCCGCGTTGATCTCGACGGTCCCGTTCTTCTCGACGGCCGGCTTCTGGTTCACGCTGGGCACGGCTGTCGCCAGCGCGCCGGTGTCCTGGCCCGCCCGACCCGCGACGAGTCCCACGTACGCGGCGACGTCCTGTGCGTCCTGACCCTTGACGAGCATCGCGGGCATCACGCCCTCGGTGTTGGGGTATTGGATCCAGAAGTCGACCAGCCCCTGGATCGACGTGCTCTTCACGCCGTCGGCGCGATCCTGCCGGAAGGCGTCGTCCAGGTTCGGCCCCACGGCGCCGGTTGTGCCAGCGTGGCTGAGCGTGTGGCAGGAGCCGCACTGGGCGACGAACATCTTCTTCCCGTTCACCAGGTTGGCCGTCGGGTGCTTGAGCGAGCATCCGGCAAGGGCGAACACCAGTACAGCGCCGGGGATGAGCGCTGCAAGGCTCCGAGGAGTGCGTGCGAGGGCTTTCACCATACGCTGCGGGCCGCACTCTATCCCAGCGCGCGGCATCACTGCGCCGCCGCCGAGTGCCGCGCCTGACCCATCGACGCCTGAGCCACTGGTAGGATGGTGAGACATGAGGACGCGCCAGAAGTACCGCATGCGGACGCCCTCGACCGGTCGCGAAGTGGTCATCGAAGCCGAACCGGGGCGCTTGTACGTGGATCAGGAGACGGGCGAGCCGCTCGAAGTGGTCGGCCGAACTGGTGCCGCTGGCGCCAACGGAGTCCGAGCTGCCGTGGTCGGTGGAGAATCTCCGCTTTTGCAATTGGTGCGATCAGCTCTCCCAGAAGGACCTCAACGACTGTCCGTATTGCGGCCGGCGTATGGAACCGCTCGGTTCCTGAGGCTCCGGCCGTGAGGAAGACGGGGGCCCGTGCCCACTGGCTGAGCACCGCAACCGCGTTCGCGGCAGGGATTGCGCTGGCAGTCGGCGTCTCTGCCTGCGGCGGCGGTAACTCGGCGACGTCGGACACGTCAGGGGCCCCGCCATTTACGGTCCCAACCGCTGCCGTCGCCGGCGCCGCGGCGGCGACCACGACCACGACGACAAGCACGAGCTCCACCAGCTCCACCACCGATACGAGCGCGGGCACGGCTACGGCACCCGCCTCGGGTGGCGGCACGGCTACTGATGGCGGCACCGGCGGCGGGGGAGGCGGCACCGGCACATCCGCGGCACCCGCCACGGGCGGTGCAACCGCCGGCGGAGGAACCGGGGCCGGCGCCGGCGGAGGAGGCACCGGGGCCGGAGGAGGCGGTGGCACGGGCACGTCGGGCGGCGGGGCAGCCAGCGGCGGCGCGGGCCTCGGCTCGGCCTTCTGCCAGCAGAACCCCGGCGCCTGCTAGCCGGACCACTGGTCCGAACGACCCTTCTGCCAGCAGAACCGCGACGCCTGCCAGCCGGACCACTGGTCCAACGACCCCTTCTGCCAGCAGAACCCCTACGCCTGCTAGCCGGACCCCACTGGTCCGAACGACCCCTTCTGCCATCAGAACCGCGACGCCTGCCAGCCGGACCACTGGTCCAACGACCCTTCTGCCAGCAGAACCCCGACGCCTGCTGGCTGGCCCACTGGTCCCAACGACGTTTGATGGCCGGGCGAGCCGCGGGCGGTTGAGGGGGCGTGTGCGCCCGGGCGGCTTCGTTGGGCTCGGCCGTGCTGAATAAGCGCGGATGGCCCGGGCTTTTTCAGCAATACCCCCTCCGGAACGGGTACCTGGCGCCTCCGACCGCGCGCCCGCCGAGACCCTCGCTCCGTCAGCGCCGTCGCACGCGGGCGCTAGCTAAGCTAGGGCTTGCGCGGCGCGTGGACGTAGTTCTTGGGATACGGCTGGTTGGTGACTTCGGTGGCGCTGTACTCGACCCGCGTGCCGGTGTAGTTGCACTGGTAGTTCGTAAACGCGCCGACCGTGAGCTGCGATGTCTGGGCCGCGGCGGCGTTCTTGCAGTTGGCCATCCGGCTCTGGCGGTAGGCGAACTTGCTCGCGGTGAGGTTGTAGGACAGAACGGGGGCCCAGGTGGGCACGGTGAGGCCGATCACATCGCCGGCGGCAACCGGGAGGGGATTGAAGGAGCTGAAGGTCGGCGGCAGCGACAGCGGGCTCTGGAAGACCTGGCCCAGGTACGGCTCGACGTGGAAGATGGGGCTCTCAGCGGCGACCGTGTACTTGTTCTTGGGGCCCGGCTTGAGCACGGTGAGCGCGACTCGAGGCGTGCCGCCGTAGGCCTGATCCAAGATGTGCAGGTAGTTCTTCTCGGTCTTGGCGTTGGTCGACAGCTTGGACAAGCCGACGGTGAACGCGACGAGCCAGCCGGCCTTCTTCACCTTCGTCGGGAGCACGACGGAGTCGCTGACCGTCTGCACCGCCGTCGTTCGGGTCAGGATGATGAAGCAGTTGGCCGGCGAGACCCCGGCTGGACAGGCGGGCGACACGACCGGCGAGGCGGTCGCTCCGATCTCGACGATCTGCGCGGACGCCGAGGCGGTGGCGAGGCCCGAAACGATCGCGATTACAGCTGCGGTGGCCAATGAGATGCGTTTCATGTCCACTATTGAACACGACAGGACGGCAGCAGTTGCGTCCGAGAACGCGGAAACGCCCGGCCGGTCGCGGCGGTCAGCCGCGACCGAGCCCTGATCAGCGCTGGGTGTAGCGGCTCCGCCTCCGCTAGATCTTGGTGACGTCGACCGCCTTGGGGCCCTTGGGACCAGCCTCCTCCTCGTAGGAGACCTTGGATCCCTCGGGCAGCGAGCGGTAGCCGTCGCCGTTGATGCCTGTGAAGTGAACGAACAGGTCGCGGCCGCCATCATCGGGCGTGATGAAGCCGAAGCCCTTGTCGTCGCTGAACCACTTGACGGTACCCGTTGCCATGTACTTCCCTCCGGCGCCACGCGCATTGGAACAAATTCGGGCACCAGACGGCCCCGACTAAACGCCGGAAACCTAGCAAGTAAGCGGGCGGTTCGGCTAGTTGCTTACCCTCATGCCCTCAACGGCCGGAGAACTCGGCCTTACCCGGGCCCTGATCAAGGAATGAGCGCACGGCACGCTGCAGATCTTGGGTGTCGAACAGCTCTCCGGCGACGCGGCCGACCCGGTCGTTGGCGAGCTCCACCCCTCCTTCCCGGTAGTCGCGGATCACGCGTTTGGTGGCGGCGTGAGCGAGCGTCGGGCCGACCGCGAGCGCGAGCGCAAATTCGCGCGCGGCGGCGTCGAACCCGGCATCGGGGAGCACCTGGTTGACCACGTTCCAGCGCTCGAGCTCGGCCGCGCCATAGCGTGCCCCGGTCATCACGAGCTCACGCGCGCGGCCGCTGCCCGCCCGCTCGGCGAGGCGCTGCGTGCCCCCCATCGCGGGCGTGAGCCCGATCACCTTCTCGACCAGGGCGAAGGCGGCGGACTCCGCCGCCAGGACGAGGTCGCAGGCCAGGGCGAGCTCGAATGCCCAGGTGAGACAGAGTCCATGGGCGGCGAACACGGTCGGGCACGGGAGCGAGTCGACCCGGCGAGCGACCGCGACCAGAGCGTCGAACATCGCGGCCGCGTCCTCGGGCCCGGCGAGGGCCGCGAACAGCGAGACGTCGACGCCCCCGCTGACCACGCGGCCCTCGGCGCGGAACAGCACGGCGCGCGGCCGATCCGCTTCGAGCTCATCCACCGCCGCCACGAGCGCCGCCTCAAGGGCGCGGTCGAACAGATTCAGCGGCGGCGCATCGAACGTCACGACCGCCAGGGGCCCCTCGCGCTGCACCCGCACCGGTGGGCCCGAGCTCATCGGAGCTCCGCCGCGGCGGCAGCGATCTCGCCGGGATCCCCCGGCGCGGGGGTCCACGGCAGGCGCAGCGGATCGTCCACGTACCGCGGGATCACGTGCACGTGGAGGTGGAAGACCGTCTGCCACGCCGCGCGGCCGCAGGAGTTGATCAGGTTGACGCCGTCGGCGCCCAGACGCTCGGTGGCTCGGCGGGCCACCCGCTGGGCCGCGAGCACGGTCGCGGCGAGGTCCTCGGGGGCGATGTCGAGCAGGTCCGTGGCGTGGCGCCGCGGCACCACGAGGGCGTGGCCGCGGGTCGCCGGATTGATGTCCATGAACGCGACGGTCCGCTCGTCTTCGGCGATGATTTGCCCGGGTAGCTCACCGGCGATTATCTTGCAGAACAAGCAGTCAGAGTCACTCATCGGCGGAGCTTAGGGCACCCACGCGAGGGAGCCCTTACCCGGCGCGATCCAGGAGCTCTCTGGCCCGTTCGATCGCCTCCTCCGGTGTCGCGATCTCCCCCGTGAACTTCGCCTCCTCGAGCGCCCGCAGCACACGCCCGATCGTGGGGCCGGGCCGGATACCCAGGGCGCGGGCAAGTTGGTCACCGCGGACCGGCGCGCGTGGCGGATCCGCGATCCACAACAGCGCTTCGTCGCAGCAGCTGACGGGCCAGCTCGAGGTGCTTGGCGATCGCCTCGACCGAGCCCGAGCCGCGGGTGGCCAGGCGATCGGCGACGCTGAGCAGCGTGACGTCAACCGGCACGGGCCCACAGGCCCGCAGATAGCCGTAGATGGCGCGGCGGCTGAGTGGCATTTCGTGGACGAGGAATCCCAGCCGCAGGTGATGACGGGTGAGTGCGGCCACGTGCTCGCGCAACCGCTCGCTCGCTCGCAGCCGCCCCAGGACCGCGCCGGCCATCTGCGCGCCGGCCTCGTCGTGACCGATGAACGTCACGCGCCCCTCGGTCGTGATGTGCCGCGTCTGCGGCTTGGCGGCGTCGTGGAACAGGGCTCCGAAACGCAGCGCCTGGCCCCGGGTCAGCTCGTTGGCGAGCGGCTCGGCGAGCAGCTCCCGCACAGCGTCGCCGTGCCCGGTGAATGTCGACTCCGGGTCGCGCTCGAGCGCGAGCGTCTCCGCCAGCACGGCCCGCGTGTGGTCGTACACGTCGAGATGGTGAAACCGGCTCTGCTCGATCCCGCGCAACGCGCTCAGCTCCGGCAGCACGACGTCGGTGACTCCGATCGCGTCCATCAGATCGAAGCCCTCGAGCGCACGCTCCCCGCCGACGATTCGCTTGAGCTCGTTGAAGATCCGCTCTGGCGCGACCCGCTGCAGCCCGGACACGCTACGCCGCGCGACGCGTGCCGTCGTCGCGTCGATCGCGAAGTCCAGCTCGCCGGCCAGGCGGACGAGCCGCAGGGTCCGGAGCGGATCGTCGACGAACGCCCGCGGCGAGACCATCCGCAGGCTGCGGGCGCGCAAATCGTCGAGCCCGCCGAACGGATCGACGTACTCACCGCCGGACAGCCGCTCGGCGATCGCGTTCACGGTCAGATCGCGCTTGGCGAGGTCGGCCTCGATCGTCTCGCCGCTCAGCGGGAGCACGTCAACCTGCCAGGTGCGGCGGTGCGCGAGCACGCGCCAGGCGCCAAATCCGTCCGAGAGCGCAAACGCGTAGCCGTCCGCGGAGCTGCCCAGGGCACGCGCGACGCGCTCGGGGTCCTCCGCGGTCGCGATGTCGTAGTCGGCGGTCGGGCGACCCAGCAGCCGGTCACGCAGCGCTCCGCCGACCAGCCACGCGTCGTCGACGATGCCCGCCAGCGCCTGCAGCGGTTCGCTCACAGCGGTTCTCCGTCGCGGTGGTAGCTGCGCGGGACCCGGCCGGAGATCCCACACACGATTTCGTAGTTGATCGTCCCGATCCGCCGGGCGAGATCCTCGGCGGTCTGTCGCTGTCCATCGTCAGACCCGATGATCGTCGCGGCCTGGCCTGGGTGGATGCTCGTCGCGGAGCCGAGATCGATCGTGATGTTGTCCATGCTGACCCTCCCCACCAACGGATGGCGAGCCCCGCCGACGAGCACGTCGCAGTTGTTGCTCAGCGCCCGCCTGATACCGTCGGCGTACCCGATCGGCAAGGTGGCAATCCACGTGTCTCGCTGGGCGACGAACTGCCTGCCGTAGCCCGCGCTGTCGCCCACCCGGGCTCGTTTGACCGCCGCCACGTACGAGCTCAGCTCGAGCGCCGGCTCGAGGCCGTGGCGGTCGGGGTCCTCGTTCATCGGATCACACCCGTAGATCGCGATCCCGCAGCGGACCATGTCGTAGTGGCTCGCGGGCTCGCGCAGCGTCGCGGCGCTGTTGGCGGCGTGAACGAGGATCCCGGGATGACGGCCTCGCAGCTCGTGGGCGAACTCGTCGAAGCGGGCCAGCTGGTCGGCGAGAAACGCGGAGTCCTCGTCAGCGGTGGCGAAGTGCGTCATCGCTCCGACCAGCTCCAAGCCCGGGAGGGATTCGATCGCCTGGGCAACGCGGAACGCCTCCGTCACCTCGCGAGTTCCCAGCCTCCCCATCCCGGTATCGAGTTTGACGTGCACGCGAACGGGCACCGCGGCGTCCGCCAGATCCGCCACGAAGCGCTCGCTCCAGGCCACCACGTCGGCTCCCGCCCGCAGGGCGATGGGCAGCTCCTGGGCGCTGATCGCCCCCATCACGAGCACCGGCTCGCGAATCTCCCCGGCTCGCAGCCGGGCCGCCTCCTCCACGGTCGCCACGGCCAGCCAACTCGCCCCTCCGGCGAGCGCGGCACGCGCTGTGGGCACCGCCCCGTGCCCGTAGCCGTCGGCCTTGACGACCGCACACAGCGCGGCGTCACCGGTCAAGCGTGCGCGCAACTGGGCGACGTTGCGCTCGATCGCCGCCACGTTCACGCGAGCCAGCGCGCGCAACGCCATCTCAGTCGCGGGCGGGTACGGCCCGCGGCAGCGTCTCGATCACCTCACGAGCGGGTAGGGCCCGCGGCAGCGCCTCGATCACATCGCGGGCGATCACGCCCTCAGGCCCGATCTCCGCGGCCGCGAGCCGACCGGCACGCGCGTGCACGAAGACCCCCGCGCAGGCCGCATGAAATGGGTCCATGCGCTTGGCGAGATACGCCCCGATTACGCCCGAGAGCACATCGCCGGTGCCCGCGGTGGCCAGGGCCGGAGCGCCTCCGCGACTGATCGCGGCACGGCCGTCCGGGTGAGCCACGATCGTGTCGTCGCCCTTGAGCACGACGACCGCGCGGGCCTGCAGCGCGGCGCTGCGAACGGACTCGAGCCGCTGCGCGTCAACGTCGGAGCTCTGACAGCCGAGCAGCCGCGCCAGCTCGCCCGCATGCGGCGTGAGCACCGTCGGAGCGGAACGCTGGCGCAGCGTGCCGAGCTCACCGATGTGGGCGTTGAGCCCGTCGGCGTCGAGCAGCAACGGCAGCTCGGCCGCGCGCGCCAGTGACCTCGCCAGTTGGGCGGCGTGCGGCCGGCGCCCCAGGCCGGGACCCAGAACGAGCGATCCGGCGCGGCCGACGCGGTCGAGCACCGCCTGGATGTCATCGGGCGTCAGCGAGCCGTCCGCGTCCTGGAGCGGGACCGTCATCACCTCCAGCAGCCGCGTCTCGAAGATCAGGTTCAGCGATGCGGGCACGAACGCCGTCACGTAGCCCGCCCCGGCGCGCATCGCCGACTCCGAAGCCAGACACGGCGCCCCGGTCAGTCCGATCGAGCCACCACAGACGAGCACGCTCCCGGCCGCGAACTTGTTCGACTCGGTGCCTCGGCGCGGGATTCCATCGGTGACCGGAGTTTCGATCAGCCCGACCTGCGGCGCCACCGGCCCGCCGGCCGGGATCCCGATCTCGATCACCCTCACCTCACCGGCGTGTGACTTGCCGGGCGCGATCCACAGTCCGGGCTTGGGGGCGTGGAACGTGGCCGTCGCCCGAGCGCGCACGGCGACGCCCGCGATCTCGCCGGTCGAACCGTCGACGCCGCTGGGCATATCGCACGCCACCACGTCCGCGTGCTCGGCGGCTGCGTTGATCGCCTTGATCGCCCCCAGCGTCGGCTCGCGTGCCTCGCCCGCGAACCCGGTCCCGAAGATCGCGTCGACCACGGCTCCGGCCTGGCTGAGCGCAGACGCTGTGAACGGCTCGACCGACGGGCCGGGCAGACGATCGAAGTTCGTGCGTGCGTCTCCCTGCAGTTGCTCAGGCGGGGCGAGCAGGAACACGTCCACGTCGCGCCCCCGCTCACGCAACATCCGTGCGGCCACGAAACCGTCGCCGCCGTTGTTGCCCTTCCCGCACACCACGGCAATCCGACCCGAGGGCGCCCGCTCGGCCACCAGGTCGGCCAATCCGGTCCCCGCGCGTTCCATCAGCTCGACTCCCGGAATCCCGATCTCGCGGATCGCCCAGGCGTCGAGCGCCTGCTGCTCTGAGGCGTCAACCAACGGCGCCAGCCAATCGGGCAGCGCAGTCACGACTCGGTCACCCACCACATCGACATCTCAACCATCCTCGGAGAGGATGGCCACCGCGCCGGCATCGCGGCGGGTGTGCGTCAGCGATATCTGCACCTGCACCCCGAGCGCCGCCGCCCGCTCGGCTGCCGCGCCGTGCAGCTGCACCACCGGGGCAGCGTCGGTGGAGATCACCTCGACGTCGAGCCAGCTCCAAGCGGTCAATCCGAGCGCCTTCGCCACCGCCTCCTTGGCGCAGAAGCGTGCCGCCAGGTGCTGGCCGGGGCGGGCTCGAGCCGCCGCGTACGCCTGTTCGCCGTCGGTGAACAGGCGCGCCGCAAGCCGGGGCCGGCGCGCCAGAGCTTGCTCGAGGCGCTCGATCTCGAGCAGGTCGACTCCGACCGCGGTCCTCACTCCACCGTGACGGTCTTGGCGAGGTTTCGCGGCTGGTCAACGTTCAGGCCCCGCAGGCGCGCAATCCGGTAGGCCAGCAGCTGGAGTGGAATCACCGCCAGCAGCGGAGCGAGCATCCAATCCGTGTGCGGGATCCAGATGACTTCCTCGGCGTGCTGGGCGATCTCCTCGATCACCGATCGTCGCGACGGCGATCACGCGCGCGCCGCGTGCCATCACCTCCTGCATGTTCGAGACCACCTTCTCGAGCACCGGAGACTCGGTCGCGACCACGACCACCGGCGTGCTCTCGTCGAGCAGCGCGATCGGCCCGTGCTTCATCTCGCCGGCGGCATACGCGTCGGTCGCGATGTACGAGATCTCCTTCAACTTCAGCGCTCCTTCGAGCGCCACCGGGAGCCCGACATGCCGGCCCAGGTACAGGAAGAAATCGGCGGTGTAATTGTCCTGCGCGATCGCCGTCAGCCCCTCCGGGTCATGGGCCAGCACCTCGGCGATCAGGTGCGGAAGCCGCTTGAGCTCGGTGATCGTGGCGGTGAGCACGTCCGGTTGCAGCGTGCCGCGGAGCTCGGCGAGCCGAAGCGCCAGCAGGTACATGGCGGCCATCTGGCAGACGAACGTCTTCGTCGCGGCCACCCCGATCTCGAGCCCGGCCCGCGTGTAGAGAACGCCGTCGGCCTCGCGGGTCGCCTGCGCGCCCATGATGTTGGTGACCGCGAGCACGGTCGCGCCGCGGGACCGCGCGGTGCGCATCGCCGCCAGCGTGTCGGCCGTCTCGCCCGATTGAGAGATTCCGATCACCAGATCCTCGGGACCAACGATCGGATTCCGATAGCGGTACTCCGAGGCGATGTCGACGTCGACCGGCAGGCGCGCCCACTGCTCGATCGCGTAGCGGCCGATCAACCCGGCGTGATAAGCCGTCCCGCAGGCCACGATCACGATGCGCTTGATCCGCCGCAGAAGATCGTCATCGATGGCTCCGAGGTCTCCCAGGTCGATCCCCACTCCCCGGGCCGCCCGCTCGCCAATCGTCTCGGCGACCGCGTCGGCCTGCTCGTAGATCTCCTTGAGCATGAACGTCTCGTAGCCCTGCTTCTCGGCCGTATCGGCGTCCCAGTCGATCTCGACGATCTCGCGCTGCAGCGGTTCTCCGGCGGCGGTGAAGAACTCGACTCCGTCCGGCCTGAGCACGACGATCTCGTCGTCCCCGATGTACTGGACATAGCGGGTCTCGCGCAGGAACGCCGGGATCGCCGAGCCGACGAACTGCTCGCCGTCGCCGCGGCCGATGATCAGCGGGCACTCCTTGCGCGCGCCGACGAGCAGGCCGGGTTCATCGGCGCTCATCGCGACGAACGCGTAGTGCCCGCGCAACTCGGCATAGGCCTTGCGCACGGCTTCCACGAGGTCGCCGTCGTTGTGGCGCGCGACCAGATGGGCGATCACCTCGGCGTCGGTCTCGGAGGTGAACGCCGCCCCCTCGGCGATCAGACCGTCCTTGAGCGCCACGTAGTTCTCGACGATCCCGTTCACCACGATGTGCACGCGGTCGCTGGTGTCGTAGTGCGGATGGGCGTTTTCCTCGGTCACCCGGCCATGCGTCGCCCAGCGCGTGTGGCCGATCCCGGTCCCGGGCTCGGGCCGCTCGGCGAGCGCGACGGGCGCCGTGCCTCGGTCAGCGTCCCGTTTCGCGCGATCGGCCAGCGCCTGGCGCAGCGCACTCAGGTTGCCGACGGCGCGCACCGCGTCGATGCGGTCGCCATCGAGAATCGAGATTCCCGCGCTGTCGTAGCCGCGGTACTCAAGTTTTTCCAGTCCCGCCAGCAGCAGCGGCAGAACCTTTCGGGGACCGACGTAGCCGACGATGCCGCACATGTGCCAAGACTCCTCGTTCGCGGGGACAACCAGACCGGCGGCACGGCCGCCGTTGGGAACTCATCGGCGAACCAGCCCTTTGATGTTAACGATCGGCGTGCTTAGCCCCACGCGGATCTCGTGCGGAGCCGACTGCACCAGTGGGTCCGTGGGGCCCCAGCCTCACGCCTCACCGATCGCCGCCTTGACGACCTCGGTCAGCCGCCCGCAGACGTCGTCGGTCTCCTCTTGGCTGGGCGCCTCGACCATCACGCGGATCAACGGCTCGGTCCCGGACGCCCGGACCAGCACCCGGCCGCGGCCACTGAGCGCCGCCTGCTCACGCTCGATCGCATTGCCGACGTGGGCGTCGCGCATCGCCGTGCTCACGCGCGACCCGGTCGGCCGCGCGGATGTTGACCAGGCGCTGGGGGAGCTTCTCCATCGCGTCGCGATCACCCAGATCCCGCCCGCCCAGCGCCTCGAGCGTCAGCAGGGCGCTCGCGATCCCGTCGCCGGAGGGCCCGAAGCCAAGCTCGATGATGTGACCCGACTGTTCGCCGCCCAGAGCCCAGCCTCGCCGGCGCAGCTCGTCCAGGACGTACCGGTCGCCCACCGCAGTGATCGCGACGTTGACCCCGGCCGTGGCCATCGCGGTGTGAAAGCCGAAGTTGGTCATCACGGTGACGGCGACCCCGTTCCCCACCAAACGGTCGCGCTGGCGCAGATCGACCGCCGCCAGCGCGATCAGCTCATCCCCATCGACCACCACGCCGGTACGGTCGACGGCGAGCACCCGATCACCGTCGCCGTCGAAGGCAAAGGCGACATCATAGGTTTCGCTGGTGACCCGCTCGATGACGGCGTCCAGGTGGGTGGACCCGCACCCGTCATTGATGTTGCGACCATCGGGCTCGTCGGCCATCACCTCGAGCTCGGCCCCCAGCCGGCGGAACATCTCGGGCGCCGCCCGATACGTGGCGCCGTTCGCGCAGTCGAGCAGGATCCGGCGCCCGCTGAGGTCCAGGCCGGAGAAGCGAGAGTGCAATTCGCGGAGATAGTCCTCCAGCGCGCCGTGCAGGCGGCGCACGCGGCCGATCCGTGAGGGCGCGACGATCGGCTTGTCGAGCTCGGCTTCGATCGCGTGCTCGGTGTCGTCATCAAGCTTGAACCCATCGGCGGCGAACAGCTTGATTCCGTTGTCCTCATAGAGATTGTGGGAGGCGGAGATCACCGCGGCCATGTCGAGACCGTGGCGGAGAACCAGCAGCGGCGCCGCGGGGGTGGGCAGGACGCCGGCCAGCAGGGCGTCGCCACCAGCCGCGGTCACGCCGGCCGCGATCGCCGCCTCGAGCATCTCGCCCGACTCGCGGGTGTCGCGCACGATCAGCACCTGCGGGTGCTCTTGTGGCGCCCGCGCGACCGCCGCGCGGGCGAGGGCTAGCGCCAGGTCGGCGGTGAGAAACTCGCCGGCGCGACCACGGACGCCGTCCGTGCCAAAAAGCTGGCGCGGCATCCCGCCCAGAAATCGATTAGCGCTTGGAGAACTGCGGACGCTTGCGGGCCTTCTTCAGGCCTGCCTTCTTGCGTTCCTTGACGCGCGGGTCGCGGGTCAGGAACCCGCGGCGCTTGAGCTCGCCCCGGAGGTTGGGGTCCGCTTCGAGCAGCGCACGCGAGATGCCGTGCCGCAGCGCTCCGGCCTGTGCCGCCACGCCACCGCCGTGCATTCTCGCCACGACGTCCATCCGCGACTCGTAACCCACCGTCTCGAGCGGGTGACGGATCACGCGCTGAAGCGTGTCGCGCGGGAAAAACACGTCGAGCGGCTTGCCGTTGATCGAGTAGGTGCCGGTTCCCGGCTTGAGGATCACGCGCGCGACGGCGGTCTTGCGCTTGCCCGTGGCGGTGTAGCGAGCCCCCGCCGCGAGGTCGATCGCGGCGTCGGCGATCGGCTGTGCCACCGCGTCGGGGTCCTCCTCCTGCTCGCGGGCGGCAGCCGCCTCGGCCTCGGCCTCGGCAGCCGCACGTGACTCCGCATCCAGGAATTCGTCGGTCTCGGACACCAGGTCGGGAACCAGGTCCGCCCCGGGGATCTCCGGCCGGGCCCGCGGGGCGATCTCGACCTCCTCGACCTCGATCTCTCCGGCGTCGGGGGCCGACGCGGGTGCGGGTTCCCCGCCGGCAGCGTCGGCACCCGGTGCGAGTGGCTCGGGCGCGGCGTCGGCTACGGGCTCGGGCACGGCGTCGGGCTCGGGCGCGGCGTCGGCAGGCGGCTCAGGCGCGGGCGGCTCAGCGGCGGCGATCGGCTCGGCGGCGGTCGGCTCGGCTGCAGGCGGCTCGGCTGCGGCGACGGCTCGGCGGCGGGCGGCTCAGCGGCCCCGCTGGGCGCGGCGTCGGCAACGGGCTCGGATGCGGGCGTCCCGGTGGGATCCGTGTCAGCGGACTCCACGTTCTCGTCTTCGGTCACTGCTCAATCTCCATCGGTTGCGGCTGCTGGGCGACGTGCGGATGCTCGGGACCGGCGTACACCTTGAGCTTGGTCAGCTGCTTTCGGGCCAGCCGGTTGCGCGGGAGCATCCCCTTGACCGCGAGGCGGATGACCTCTTCGGGCCGGCGCTCGAGCATCTCGGCCAGCGTGCGTGACTTCAGCCCGCCTGGATAGCCGGAGTGGCGGTAGTAGCGCTTGCCGGTGAGCTTGTTGCCGGTGACCGAGATCTTTTCGGCGTTGACGACGATCACGAAGTCGCCCGTGTCGACGTGCGGGGTGTAGGTCGGCTTGCGCTTGCCCCGCAGTGCATCGGCGATCTGCGTGGCCAGCCTGCCGAGCGTTCGCCCGTTGGCGTCGACGACGAGCCAATTCCGCTCTCGATCTGCTGGTGTGGCGACGTATGTCTTCATGGCATGGACAAGCCGCGCGTCATTCGCGCGGCTTGGAGCAATGATAGGGAATCATTCCGGCGGGAGCCCTTACATTGCTTTCATGCAGCTCCCCGTTGCTCTCCGGCGCCTCGCCTACCGAGCCGCCTACCTCGGACTGCAGGTCGTCTGGACGGTGCGGCCCCCCAGCAAGCGCGGCGTCAAATGCGTACTGACCGACCGCGACCAGGTGCTGCTCGTGCGCCACACCTACGGTCACCGAAAATGGGATCTGCCCGGCGGCTCGCCCAAGCGCCACGAGCCCCCGCTGAGCGCCGCCCGCCGCGAGATGCGCGAGGAGCTCGCGATCGACATCGCCGAATTCACCGCGCTGGGCGAGTTGCCAGGCAATCGGGGCGGCCGCCGCGCCGCGGTGTACTGCTTCCAGGCCGAGATCGGCGCGCCCCTGATCACGATCGATCGAGGCGAGCTCGCAGCGGCGCGATGGTTCCTGCGCACGAAGCTTCCGCCCGACCTCGGGCCCTACGTCCGCCCGATCGTCTCGCGCGTGGCTGCCCACCAGGCCGAGTAGACGGCCCCTCGGCAGCCCGCGTCCGCCTACTCCCACTCGATCGTGCCCGGCGGCTTGCTCGTGATGTCGAGCACCACCCGGCCCACGGGCCGGATCTCGTTGATCATCCGCGAGGCGATCTGCTCGAGCAGGTCGTAGGGCAGCCGGGCCCAGTCGGCGGTCATCGCGTCGTCGCTGGTCACCGCGCGGATCACGATCACGTTTCCGTACGTGCGCGAGTCGCCCTGGACGCCGACGGTGCGGATGTCGGGCAGCACGCAGAAGGACTGCCACAGCTCGCGGTACAGACCGGCGCCGCGGATCTCCTCTTGGAGGATCGCGTCCGCCTCACGCAGGATCTCGAGCCGTTCGTGCGTCGCCTCGCCGCCGACGATCCGGATCGCCAGACCAGGCCCGGGAAACGGTTGCCGCCATACGAGCCGCTCCGGCAGTCCCAGCTCCGCCCCGACCGCCCGCACCTCGTCCTTGAACAACGCCCGCAGCGGTTCGACGAGTTCGAATTCCAGGTCGTCCGGCAGGCCGCCGACGTTGTGGTGAGACTTGATCGTGGCGGCGCCCGTTCCCCCGCCAGACTCGATCACGTCCGAGTACAAGGTGCCCTGAACCAGGTACCTCACGTCCTGCAGCTTCGCGGCCTCTTCCTCGAACACGCGGATGAACTCGGCGCCGATCCGCTTGCGCTTCTCCTCCGGATCGCTCACGCCGCGCAGGCGAGCCAGAAAGCGCTCCGAGGCGTCGACGGCGACGAGCGGAACGTGAAAATGGTCGCGGAAGGCTGCGATCACCTGTGCGCCCTCGTTCTTGCGCATCAGCCCGTGGTCGACGAACACGCACGTGAGCCGGTCGCCGATCGCGCGATACACGAGCAGCGCGGCCACGCTGGAATCGACCCCACCAGACAGGCCGCAGATCGCCCTCCCGTCGCCCACCTGGGCTCGAATCCGCTCGATCTGGTCCTCGATCACCGACGCCGCGCTCCACGAGCGCTCGCATCCGCAGATGTCCTGCAGGAAGTTGGTCAGCACCCGCTGGCCGTAGGGCGTGTGAACCACCTCGGGGTGGAACTGGATCCCGTACACGCCGCGCTGCTCAGACTCGAACGCCGCCACCGGCGAGGCGGTGGAGGACGCCAGTGCCGAGAAGCCAGCCGGCGCCGAGAACACCGTGTCGCGGTGGGACATCCAGCAGGTCTGCTCGTGGGGCGTCCCGGCCAGCAGCCGTCCTGGTTCGTGCACCGAGAGCTGGGAGCGTCCGAATTCGCCCACTTCGGCCGCTTCCACGCTGCCGCCGAGCTCGCGGGCCAGCAGCTGCATGCCGTAGCAGATCCCCAGGACCGGAATCCCCAGCTCGAGCAGCTCAGATTCCAGCGGCGGGGCGCCGTCGGCGTAGACCGACGCGGGCCCGCCGGACAGGATGACTCCCTTGGGTCGGCGCCGCGCCACCTCTCGCGCCCCGACATGATGCGGGAGCAGCTCGGAGAATACGCCGCACTCCCTCACCCGTCGAGCGATCAGCTGCGAGTACTGACCGCCATAGTCCAGGACGACAACCTCCTCGGTCGCGGTGACCGGGGCGACCGGCGACGATCCGGACGCCTCGCTGGTGGCATCCGGGCCGGTCGGAATCTCGACGTCCGCCCCCGGTGACAGGCCGCTAGTCGGCGACACCGACGGTGGCTGCTCGACTGTGCGCACCCATGCCGACGCCCTGCTCCCGCTGCAACTGCTTGCCCTCGGTCTGAAGCGACGGCGCGACCATCAACTCGGCGCGGTTGAATTCCGCGATGTCCCGATAGCCGCAGGTCGCCATTGAGGTCCGCAGGCCGCCCATCAGGTTGAACGTCCCGTCATTCTCGCGCGCGGGCCCCTTGACAATCTCCTCCAGCGTCCCGTTCTGCTTGGTCGCCACGCGGGCACCGCGGGGCAGCGTCGGATGGAAGGTCGCCATGCCCCAGTTGTAACCGCGGCCGGGCGCTTCGTAGGCACGAGCCAGGGCCGAGCCGAGCATGACCGCATCCGCTCCGCAGGCCACCGCTTTGGCAATGTCGCCGCCATTGCGCATCCCGCCGTCGGCGATCACCTTGACGTAGTCACCGGTCTCGAGCATGTGCTGGGATCGGGCGGCCGCCACGTCAGCGATCGCGGTGGCCTGAGGCACGCCAATACCGAGCACCCCGCGGGTGGTGCAGATCGCGCCGGGGCCGACTCCGACGAGAACTCCGGCGGCTCCGGTGCGCATCAGGTGCAGACCGGTGTGGTAAGAGGCACAGCCGCCGACGATCACGGGTGTCGGCGCCAGCTCGCGAATGAATTCCTTCAGGTTCAGCGGCGGCCGGCTCTCGTCCCGCGACACGTGCTCGGCCGAGACGACGGTCCCCTGGATGACCAGGATGTCGAGCCCGGCCTCAAGCGCTCCCTCGTAGTGGGCGCGCACCTTCTGGGGCGTCAGCGACGCCGCGGTGACCACGCCCTGCGCCTTGATCTCGGCGATCCGCTGTGCGATCAGCTCCGGCTTGACCGGCTCGCGATAGATGTCCTGCATCTCACGCGTCGCGATGTCAGGCGAGAAGCTGGCGATCCGCTCCAGCTGGCTCTCGGCGTCCTCGTAGCGGCAGAAGATGCCCTCGAGATTGAGGACCGCGAGTCCGCCCAAGCGCCCGATCAGACCGGCCGTTTCAGGTGACACCACCCCGTCGAGCGCGGCGGCCAGAAACGGCTGCTCAAACCGGTAGGGCCCGAGCGTCCAAGAGATGTCGACGTCGTCGGGATCGCGCGTCCGGCGCGAGGGAACGATCGCGATGTCGTCGAATCCGTATGCCCTCCGGGCCTTCTTGCCGCGACCGATCTCTACTTCCATGGCGGCATCGTAGAAAGCGCGGCGGACAAGTTCGAGGCGGCAACCATCGGTCACCCGATGCTAGCAGCGGGCTCGGGGCGCCCAGCCCCAATTGGGTTGCCGTCAGCTGCCAGGCCGCCGGCGCGGCCGTCAGATCGGTCAGCCGATCTCCGCGGCGATTTCCACCCGTTCGGAGTCGACCTCACCCAGCAGTCGGTCCACGCGGGCCGGGTCGATGATCCCGGCGCCGAAATGCTGCGTCGATTCCGCGCCGCACGCGACGCCGAAGCGCAGACAGTCCACCGGTAAGCGGCCGGCGTAGCGTGCCGCCACATAACCGGCCAGGAACGCATCGCCAGACCCCACCGTCGAACGCGCCTCCTGTTCCGGGATCCGTACGCGATACAGCGTTGCCGCTCCATCGTCGAAAACGCGCGCGTAACAGCCGTCGGCGACCGTCATGATGGCCTCGCCCGCACCCAGCCGAGTCATCTCGACCACCGCCTGGGCGCGGTCGGCGACATCGTTGAACTCGTGCCCGACGAGCTCCTCGGCCTCGAGCTCGTTCGGAGACACGAGGTCCGGCTCGCTGCGCATGGCCAGGCGGAGAGGCTCACCGTCGGTGTCGATCAACGTCGTCACCCCGAGCTTTCGCACATCGCGGATCAGCGTGGCGTAGATCGATGGCTCGATGCCGCGCGGCAGGCTGCCGGCGAACACACAGATGCTCGCGCCCTTGGCGAGGTAGAGGAGGTTCTCGCGGAACAGCTCGAGCTCCTGAGCGGAGACGGACGGGCCGCGCTCGTTGATCTCGGTGTGCAGTCCGGTGGTCGGGTCGAGCACCGCCGTGTTGGTGCGCGACTCCTCGCGGATCCGCACAAAGCCGTTGAGGATCGACTCGTCGTTGAGTCCCTCGACGACCCTCGTGCCGGTCGCCCCGCCCGCGAGGCCGGTGGCGATCACCGGCTGCCCGAGCCGCTTGATCGCCCGGGCGATGTTGACGCCCTTGCCGCCGGGCATCGTCTTCTGGTCAACGGTCCTGTGCCGACGGCCCGGGGTGAAGCTCGGGACCTCCAGCGTCTTGTCCAGCGCTGCGTTGAGCGTGACGGTGATGATCATGCCGCCTCCCGACGGACGCCGCCGGCCCGGGCCCGCACGCGTCTTCGCACGATCAGCGCGATTCCCGCGCCGAGCACAGCGACGAGCAGCAGCAGCGTAAGGGGTTTAGTGATGAAACCAGCCGCAATCGTCAGCGGGCTGACCGCGGGCAGGGCGCTCGCGAGCAGCAGCGGGATACGAGCCATCGTGTGGCCATCCGCGAGCACCAGCAACGAGCCGACCACCGCGTGGCGGCCGAGCGGCCCGGCGAGCTGGCGCGGCACCTCGACGCGGGTGGTCACGCGGGTGCTGCGCGGCAGAATCCGCCGGAAGCTCCTGGCGGCGATCACATGGGCCCGGACACCGGAGCGGTAGCGAACGGTCGGCCGGGCGCGGACGCTTCCGGCATGGACGGGCGTGACCAGGTGGAAGTTCGCGAACCCATACTCGAGCAACGCGAGCGTGTTGGCGTCACGGGCGGACTCGCTGGAGGTGCCGAGCACCGCGCTGATCAGCGTCATCCCGTCCTTGTGCCCCGATCCGATCAGCACGTAACCGGCATCGAGCGTGTGCCCGGTCTTCACACCGTCGATCCACGGCACCTTGCCGAGGAGGTCGTTGGTGCTGACGACATCGCGGACGTGGTTGCCCGTGTGCAGGACGGCGCGCGGTAGCGCGACCGCCCGCGCGAAGAAGTGATGATGGGCGAGGAGGAAGCTCGCGAGCTTGACGAGATCCGCTGGGCTGGAATAGTTGCCCGGCGTGTCAAGCCCGGCGGGCGTCGAGTAGTGCGTGTGGGTGAGCCCGAGCGCCCGCGCCCGCGCGTTCATCATGCCGACGAAACGGGCCACCGAGCCGTGCCCGAGGTTGTACGCCAGATCCTCGGCCGCGTCGTCGGCGCTGGGCAGCAGGAGCGCCAGGAGCAGATCGTGGACGCTCATTTGCTCGCCCGGCGCGAGCCCGATCTGCGAGTCGACGGCGGCCGGCTCGTAGTTGTTCTGCGTAAACACCTTGTCCAACCGGACGTGCTCAAGCGTCAACAGCGCCGTCATCAGCTTGGTCGTACTCGCGATCGGAAGCTCTTGGTTGGCGTTGTGGCCATACAGCTTCTGACCGGTATTGGGATCGATCAGGATCGCCGCCCGGGCGCTCAGGTCGGGTGGGGAGACGGCCAGCGCCTGCGCCGGAACGATCCACACCACAGCCGCTGCGCAGAGCGCAGTGGCAATCGCAATCGGGCGGCGTAGCACGCCGCGAGTCACCGTCTCAGCCTCAGTCGCTGTCCGGTCTGGAGGCTGTTGGGCGAGAGCGTGGGGTTGAGCTCCTCGAGGGCGGCTTGTGAGACGCCGGTCTTGACCGCGATCGCGCTCAGGCTGTCGCCAGACCGCACGACGTAGACCTTGGGCTTGGCCTTCCGATGGGCTTTGCGCCGGTTGTGCACGATCGCGGAGGACTGGCTGGCCGTCGTCGAGTGCTGCTTATCCAGATCGGCACGCACGACCATGTAGGTCCCTGCAGCAACCGCGGCGAGCGCGATCGGCGCTAGCCAGCGCGCCCATTTGGAAGCCACCATCGCCGCCCGATCATACAAGCGGCCCGAAGCACCGGCCGTTTCCGCCCGCGTGAGTTGCCGCCAAGCTCACTGAACTCCGCGATCTCAGGCCCACAGCCCCCAGGCCAGCTCGCGCAGCCGCGCCGCCTCGCGCGCGGCACAGGCGGCCGGGTCGCCACCGACCCGCTCGTGCGCGTACACGATCCCGCGCGAGACCGCGATCAGACCGCCGGCGGGGCCGGGGGCAAAGGCTGGCGCGAGATCCTCCACCTTCCCGCCCTGGGCGCCGACTCCGGGCAACAGGAACACTGCATGAGGCATTCGCTCCCGTAGCGTCGCGAGACGCTGCGGCGCGGTCGCCCCGGTGACCGCCCCGATGTCGGTCAAGCCCGCGTCTCCGACGCCGGGCGCCCCGAGCTCGGCGACCATCTCCGCCAGCCGGTCGCTCACCGATCCGCCTCGGTCCAGCGATTGCTCCTGCACGTCAGCCGCGCCGGGGTTGGAGGTCCGGACCAATACGAACAGGCCGCCGGAACGCCCGCGCGCGGCAGACACGATGGGCAGCAGCGAATCGATCCCGAGCAGCGGACTGACGGTCAGGGCGTCGGCTCCCAGTCCCGGCACTGGGCCGAACGCGGTCGGCGTCTCGCCGAAGAACGCCTGCCCGTAGGCAGCAGCGGAGACGTCGATGTCGCCGCGCTTGCCGTCCGCGATCACGAGCAGGCCGCGCTCGTGAGCGCCTTCGGTCACCGCGCGCAGCGCCGCCCACCCGGGCGCCCCGAGACGCTCGAAACACGCCAGTTGGAGCTTGACGGCCACGCAGTACTGGCCGACCGCGTCGATGGCCAGAGCGCAGTGCGCGGCGACAGCCAGCGCCGCGCGGGTATCGGGTGGGGCCCCGGCCCCACCGGCTGTTTCGAGCGCACGCGGCCACAAGCGGGCGGGGTCGGGATCCAAGCCCAACACCAGTTGCGAGCGTCGCTCAGCGACGCGACCCGCGAGCCGGTCACCGAAGCCCCCGACCACCGGCTCTGTCGGCACCGCCACCCGTTGCGCAAACCGCGGCGCCGAATCGGGAGATTCCCCCCGCTCGGGTGGGCGTTGCAGAGCTACTTGACTGCCTTCTTGAGCGCCGCGCCAGCCGTGAACTTGGGCACCCGCGAAGCGGCGATTTGGATCTTCTCGCCCGTCGCGGGGTTGCGTCCCTCGCGGGCGCTGCGATCCGACACGCTGAACTTGCCAAAGCCGGAAAACACGACTTCGCTGCCGCGCTTGAGCGCGCCTTCGATGGTCTCCAACACTGCGTCCACCGCGTCCGCGGCATCCTTCTTACTCAACCCGGCGCGATCCGCGACCTGGTCGACAAACTCGGATTTCGTCACTTGCCCCTCCTTAGAGGTGGTGGGAATTTTCGAAGCTAACACGGCCAGCGGACGCCTGCCGGCAACGCCCGCGCGGCCAAATACATTCTTCCCAGGGTTAGCAACCTACTGTGAAGAATGCGACGGCACATTGACGCAATTTGCGGACTTCGATCGTGGTCAGGAAACACCGAACAGGCGAATTTCGCCCTCCCGACCTCGACCTCTGCGCCGCGTCCACCGACCGCTCGAGTGTGAGCTGGATGGTCGCCGTCGAGACCGAATTTATCCGATCGACGTCTCCGCCGCGGGCAGCCGTGGGCGTTGACGGCCAGAATAGAGCCGTGGATCTCGCCCGCATCGCATGGCTCTCGGTCGTCGTCGCCTGCCTGATCGCCGTCGTGATCCTGTTGCTTCAGGGCTACTACGGATACGCCGGCGTGACCTTCGCGGTCGCCGTGTCCGCGGGTATCAATCTGAGGTGACGCGCGGCTCCGCCAGCCAGGCCAGGAGCGCGCGGACCGCGCGCCCGCGGTGGCTGATCGCGTCCTTCTCACGTTCAGTGAGTTCGGCCATCGTGCGCTGCCCTGAGTCCTCGTCCGGGAGAAACGCGGGGTCGTAACCGAAGCCGCCTGACCCGCGCCGCACATCGGCCACCCGGCCGCGACAGTCGCCGAAGAACAGCCGCCGACCCGAGGTCGCCTGCGGATCGACGTAGGCAAGCGCACAGACGTATCTCAGCTCGCTTCCGGGCGGCGCCTCGCGCATCAGCTTGGCCAGGTTCTCTTCGTCACTCGCGGCGGGCCCCGCAAAACGAGCCGAGCGCACCCCCGGCACGCCACCCAGTGCGGCCGCCTCGATGCCCGAGTCATCAGCGATCGCGACACGGCCGGTGGCCGCAGCCGCGGCCACGGCCTTCGGCATGGCGTTCTCGGCATATGTGGCGCCGTCCTCAGGGGGGAGTTGCACCTCGGGCGGCAACGGCTCGATGCCGATGCCCGCCGGGGCCAACAGCCGCCGGAACTCTTCCACCTTGTGGGGATTGCGGGTCGCGAGCAGCAGCGTCGCCGGAGCGGCCATCGCTCAACCCGTCAGGCGTACGGCCGTCGCGGGACCGGTCACGGCTCAGCCCGCCCTGGCTACGACCGCCTGGTCCTGGAACGCCCGCAGCGCTTCGATTCCCTGCGCCGCAAGCGCGAGCAGATCGTCCAGGTGGGCCCGGGACAGTGGCATGCGCTCGGCGGTGGCCTGAACCTCGACCAGGCCACCCTCGCCGGTCATCACCACGTTGGCGTCCACCTCGGCGCTGGAGTCCTCGGCGTAGTCGAGGTCGAGCAGCGGTACCCCGCCCACGATCCCGCACGAGACGGCTGCGACGGTGCCGTTCAGCGGCGAACGCGCCAGACGGCCCCGCTTGACCAACTGCTCGCAGGCCAGCCTCAACGCCACCATGGCGCCCGTGATCGAGGCGCACCGCGTCCCTCCATCGGCCTGCAGCACATCGCAGTCGAGGTAGATCGTCCGTTCGCCGAGCGCTGAGAAGTCGACCACGCCGCGCAACGAGCGGCCGATCAGACGCTGGATCTCGACCGATCTGCCGTCGAGTCGCCCCTTATTGACGTCTCGCGGCTTTCGCTCCCCCGTCGACGCCGGGAGCATGCCGTACTCGGCCGTCACCCACCCCCGACCGGACCCGCCCAGCCAGCGGGGCACGCTTTCCTGGACCGAGGCGGTGCAGATCACGCGCGTCTCCCCGACCGAGATCAACGCCGAGCCGGACGCGGTGCGAACGAAGCCCGGTTCGATCACCGTCGGTCGCAGCTCGCCGGGGCCCCGGCCGTAGCTGCGATTGGGCGGCTTCGCGCTCACGCAGCCACCTTCGCACCCAGTTCGACGTGCACCACTTCCCCCAACGGCATCTGCAGAAAGCGCGTGCCGAGGGCGTGAAAGGACCCGACGTCGCCGGTGCAGCGGAAGCGGTAGCTGCCCTCCCCGCGCCGTGGGTTCAGCAGCCCGCGTGACGCCAGCGCTCGCTCGACGCTGCGGGCGACGCCGGGGCCCGAGGTGACCAGCGTCACGCCACGCCCCAGCGTGCGCTGGAGCATCGGCGCGATCAGCGGGAAATGCGTACAACCGAGGATCACCGTGTCCACGTCGGCCCGGCGTAACGGTGCGCAGTACTCGCGCACGGTGTCGACCAGGTGCTCGTCAAACGGGAACCCGGCCTCGATAATCGAGGCGAGGTCGGGGCAGGCGACGCTCTCCAGATGGACGTGAGGGTCCGCCGCCGTCACGGTGCGCTCGTAGGCGCCACTGGCGACGGTCGCCGGCGTCGCCAGCAGTCCGACTCGGCCGCTCCGGCTGGCCGCGACCGCCATCTGGGCCGCCGGCCGCAGGACTCCGATCAGATCCACTTCAGCGCCATGCTCGTCAAGGTGGCGCTGCACGGCGGGCAGCGCTGCTGCGCTGGCGGAGTTGCACGCGACGACCAGCACCTTGGCCCCCTGCTGGAGCAGATAGTCCGCGATCTCGATCGAGAACGTTGACAGCTCCTCCGCAGACCGGTTCCCGTACGGGAGCCGCGCCGTGTCGCCCAGGTAGAGGTAGTCCTCGCTCGGCAGCGAGACCAGGAGTTCGTGCAGAACGGTCAATCCGCCGACGCCGGAATCGAACACCGCGACGGGAAGCTCGGGGACAAGGGGCACGCAGCCCATGGTGCCAGAGCCCGCGGCGCGCCCATCGCTCCGCGCGCAAGTAGGCTCGCCGGGGCCGATGCGCGCCCTGATCGTCACCAACATGTACCCGACGCCCCAACGACCGGCGCTGGGCAGCTTCGTCCGCGATCAGGTGGAGGCGCTCAGGCGGATATCCGGCGTCGAACTGGACGTATTCGCCTTCGCGCCCGGGAGCCCACTCGCCTACGCACGCGCCGCGGCTGAGCTCGGTCGCCGCCACCGTCACGGTCAGTTCGACGTCGTCCATGCCCACTTCGGACTCACGATGTGGCCCGCGCTCGCGGCCCACGGGCGCGCGCGGGCGGTGACGCTGCACGGCACCGACCTCGCCCATCCGCGCTCGCGAGCGATCACGCTGGGGGCGTTGCGATTCGCGGACCTGGTCGGGGTGGTATCCGAGCCGCTCGCGCGCGAGGTGCCGCGCTGGGCCAGCCGCGGGCGCGTCGCGGTGCTGCCCTGCGGCGTCGACATGCGCCGCTTCCGGCCGATCCCACGCGCGGAGGCACGGGCCGAGCTTGGACTCGATCCCGACCGGCAATACCTGTTGTTCCCCGCCGATCCAAGCCGCCCCGAGAAGCGCCACGATCTCGCGCTCACGCTGACCGGTGCCCTCGACCCGGACGTCCGTCTGCTCACTCTGGGCGACGTCGCTCCGTCCGATGTCCCGCTCTGGGTCAACTCCGCCAACGCGGTGCTCGTGCCCTCCGACCGCGAGGGCTTCGGGCTGGCGGTGCTCGAGGCGCTGGCCTGCGACGTACCCGTGCTCGCGACACCCGTCGGCATCGCGCCCGAGGCGCTCGCGGGAATTCCGGGTTGCTACTGCGGCCCGTTCAGCCTCGACGCCTGGCGCGCGGCGCTCGAGCCACACCTGGTCACCGAGGATCCTCCGGTCCCCGGCCGCGCCCGGGCCGAGGAATTCTCCAGCGATCGGATGGCCGCGCGGTTACTTGAGGCCTGGCGCTCGCTCGCGCCGGACCGAACCACGGGACCGCTCGACTGAGGGCCGGCAGGGATGGGAAGTCCAGCAGTTGCGGCATATACTCGGCGCAGCGTCGAGCAATCATGAGCGGCCCGTCAGAACGCACCGTCCCGGGGACCGACACCGATGAGGAGGCCGGGACGGCCGAGCGGGCGGCGGGTTCAGAGCAGGCCGCGACGGCCAAGCGGGCGGGAGGTACAGAGCAGGCCGCCCCGGCCGAGCGGGCGGGAGGTACAGAGCAGGCCGCCCCGGCCGAGCGGGCGGGAGGTACAGAGCAGGCCGCGACGGCCGAGCTCGTCAGTGGCGGAGCGTCTGCCCAGACCGCGCCAGTTGCTGAGCCAGGATTCCTGGAGCGGGGCCGGATGCGGCGACGGGCCCGGTACTTGCGTCAGCTGCGCGAGGTGCAGTTGCGCGACATCGGCGGTTTCATGCTCGAGCTGAAGCGGTTCGGCCGCGAGCAGCCTGACCTGGTGCAGGCAAAGCTCGCCGGCGCCGCCACCACCGACTCGGAGTTGCGGGTGCTGGAGCGTGCACTCGCAGAGGAGCAGCCACTGCGTGAGCTGCGGGCGGCCGGGATCGGGGGTGCGTGCCCGCGCTGCCGCGCCGTGTTCGGAAGCAGCGATCGCTATTGCGCTTCCTGCGGCGAGCCGCTGACGCGGCGCGGCAGGCCAGAGGCGGAACCGCCCGAGCCCGGAGACACCCCCCGATGAGCCTCACGACCGAACCGGTTCCCTCCCGGCCCGCGCGGCCCGATCGATCACCCGTGGGCGCCCGCTGCACTCAATGTGGGTCGGGACTGGCGCCGGACCAGGAGTGGTGCCTGGAATGCGGTAGCGCTCGAACCCTGATCCACCGGGCACCCGATTGGCGGGTCCCTGTCGCAATCGTCGCCACGTTGCTCGTGCTGGTGGTCGCGGGGTTCGGACTTGCCATCATCGAGCTCTCGCGCGACGCGAACCGAAGCTGGGCCTTGCAGGCGACCCAGACGACCGTCGCAACTCCGGCGGCCACCGCGGCCACCGCCATCGCGCCCACCGCCACGCCGAAGCGTCACAGCCGCTAGTCGGCCGCGGTTCGGATCCAGTCCGCCGACCACGCACGGCGCCCCACGGACCCGCACGAGCGACCACCGACCCCGCACGTCCCTGCACCGAACCACACGGACCGCGAACCCCTGAACCCGCTGGTCCCTGCACCGAACCACAGGACCGCGACCCCGGAATCCCGGACCCCGGACCCCGGGCCCCGGACCCCGGACCCGGACCCCGGACCCGGACCCCGGACCCCGGACCCGGACCTGCACCAGATCCCAAACCCACATCACCGGCGGCAGGTTCGGGCGATCGCGCATGCCCACCATGTCCGATCCCCCAAAACCTCGCGGCAGATCGCAGTTTGGGGTCTGGTGCAGGTCCGACCGCGCCCGGACCGCCGCGGACCTGTACCAGATGACAAATCACGTCACTCGGGGATGATTTGGGCGATCGCGCATGACCAGCATGTCCAATCCGGAAAATCACCGTGACAGAGCGCGATTTGTGCTCTCGTACAGGTGCCACAGCGTTGGCGGCCGCGAAGATTGGAATCTCGACCGACGAACGAGAGACATATAGATAGATAGATAGATAGATAGATAGACAGACAGCACAGACAGACAAACAGACAACCGGCCAGCCAGCGGGGCGGAGGGCCGCGAGACGCCGCTCGTGACGCCGGGGGGGTCACCCCAAGCCTGGCCACCATGGAGTCAGGCGCGCGAGCGCATCGCGTGCGACGGGAGCCACCGCGACGTCGGCGGCGGCTGACCCGGCGCTCCCCTCGGGCGCGGCGAGCGCTTCGAGCGTGACCGCGACCGAGCGGGCGAGCGCGTCGAGCGCGTAGCCGCCCTCGAGCACGGCTCCCACCGGCACGGCGAGCTCGTCGCTCACGCGGCGCATCGACCGCGCAAGCGCGGCGAATCCGGCGTCGGTGACCTGACAGTCCGCCAGGGGATCCTCGCGGTGGGCGTCGAAACCGGCGGAGATCAGGACCAGTTGGGGGGTGAAGGCGCGCGCGAGGGGCACCGCCACGTGGTCCACCAGCGAACGGAAGACCGCGTCGCCGGAGCCCACCGGCACCGGCAGGTTGACGGTGAATCCCTGCCCGTCGCCCGCTCCGACGTCGGCGGCCGGACCGGTCCCCGGGTACAGCGGCGACTGGTGAATCGAGAGGAACAGCACGCGGTCGCTGGCGTGGAACATGTCGTTGGTGCCGTTGCCGTGGTGCACGTCCCAGTCGAGGATCATCACGCGCTCCAACTGGTGTGCGTCGAGCGCGTGCTGGGCCGCGACGGCGATGTTGTTGAACAGGCAGAACCCCATGCCGCGCGCGCGCTCGGCGTGATGGCCGGGCGGTCGATGCGCGCTGAAGCCGGTGGGCGCCGAGCCGTCGAGCAGCATGTCGACGAGCCGTACGGCGCCGCCCGCGGCGTGCTGCGCGGCCTCGAAGGATCCCCGGCTGACGACCGTGTCGAGGTCGAGCTGAGCGCCACCCCGGGCCGATGCCGCCTCGATCGATGCGACGTAGGCCTCGGCGTGCACCGCGGTCAGCACCGAGCGGTCGGCCACCGGCGAGCTGACGCGCTCAAATCCGATCCAGTCGCGGCGTTCGAGCTCGCGCTCGATCGCGATGATCCGCGCCGGCCGTTCGGGGTGTGACCCGGTGTCGTGGTCCAGCGAGGACGGATGCGCAAGAAATACGGGCGGGGAGGCCATCGCGAGTACCGTACCTCCCGGTGCAGCCACTCGAGACTCAGGTTGCGGTCGTGGGCGCCGGCGCCGCCGGGCTGTACACCGCGCTGTGCGCGGCGCGCGACGGCACCAGCGTCGTCCTGGTGTCGGCGACACCATTGGCGGAGTCCTCCAGCTACTGGGCGCAGGGCGGCCTGGCCGCCGCGCTGTCGAGCGACGACAGTCCGGATCAACATCTGGCTGACACGGTCGCGGCGGGCCGGGGGGCGGTGCGGGAATCGGCGGCGAGAGTCCTGTGCGACGAGGCGCCGAGGGCGGTGGACGACCTGGCGGCGCTGGGGGTCCGATTTGACGCTGACCGACAGGGACGGTTCGCGCTGGGGCTCGAGGGCGGCCACTCGGTGCGCCGCGTTGTCCATGCCGGGGGGGCCGCGACGGGGCGGCGCATCGTCCGGCAGCTCTCCGCGCTGGTGGCGCAGGACGAGCGGATCGAGGTGCTCGAGCGTCGCCGCGTGGTGAGGATCCTCGGGGTCGACGGGCGCTGCGTCGGCGTCCGGCTCGACGACGGTCGGGAGATCGCCAGCGGCGCGGTCGTGCTGGCCACCGGCGGCGCGGCCGCGCTGTGGTCGCGCACCACCAATCCGCCGGGGGCCACCGGTGGCGGGTTGTTACTCGCGTTTGCCGCCGGCGCCACCCTGGCCGACCTCGAGCTGATGCAGTTTCACCCGACCGCGGTCGTCGGGCGCAACGGGGCCGACGGGTTTCTGGTTACCGAGGCGGTCAGGGGAGAGGGAGCGCAGCTGCTCGATGCGGCAGGACACCGTTTCGTCGACGAGCTTGCGCCCCGTGACGAGGTGGCCAGGGCCGTCCAACGCCAGATGATCCTGTCCGGCGCCAGCTCGGTCGACCTCGACATGCGCTCGATCGATCCCGCGCTGTTCCCCAACGTGGTCAGCGCCCTGCGACAGGCCGGCATCGATCCCGAGCGCGAGCTCGTGCCGGTGGCTCCGGCGGCCCACTACATGATGGGGGGCGTTGCCACGGACCTCGACGGGCGCTCCACGCTCCCGGGCCTGCTGGCCGTCGGCGAGTGCTCCTGTACCGGTCTGCACGGCGCCAACCGACTCGCGTCCAACTCCTTGACCGAGTGCTTCGTATTCGGAGCCCGGGCGGCGCGCGCCGCGGCCGCCGAACCGCAGTCGGACCCGATGCAGCTCAGCGAACCCGAGTGCAAAAGCAAATTTAAATCCAAATCCGCATCGGCCGCCGCACCGAGCCGGGGGTCATCGTCCCCCGAACCCGGGCTCGATCCGCCCTCCCCGCCGGCGAGCGCCACGCCCGGGGCCCTGGCGGAGCAGAGCCGCGTGGCCCTGTGGCGGTGGGCCGGGCTCGAGCGCGATGGGCCGGGCCTGCGCGAACTGGCCACCGATCCCCACCCGATCGTGCGCCTGATCGCCCTCTCGGCGCTCACCCGCGTCGAGAGCCGCGGGGCTCACCAGCGCCGCGATTTCCCCGAGCGCGATGCCGCGCTCGATGGCCGACATGTGACGCTCCGATCGGGGCGCGATCCGGCGCTCGAATTGTGGGTGTGAGACGACCGCAACGGGGGCACGGCGCCCCGTCCCGCCCCGCGGCGCTCGCCTGCGCCGGCCGGTGGCAAATGTGAAACACCAACTTTCCGATTAACGCGCCGTTAATACGGAGAACCTCGTTAGCTACACAAGCGGGCGGGATACTGGCCAAGCGCAGCCAAGGGGTGGCGCCCGGCCGGGTGTCCGAAAGGAGCAACAGTCCGCATGTACCGGTTTAGCCGAGCCATTTACCGCGAGCTCGCGCGTGACATCATCGAGGATCCGCACGCGCTCAGCCCACACGCCAATCACGAGCGCGTGCTGCGCGCGTGCGAGGCGGCGATCGATCGTCTGGCCACCGATCGCCATTACTTCGCGCGTCCCGCGCGCACGTTGTTCTGCGACATCAGAGCCTACTTCCCGATGCGCGCGCAGCCGCGGGTGCTCCGGGTGATTGAGCGTTACCTAGGATTCGCCGACGCGTTCCTGCTCACACAGCCCCAGAATGGCTATGACGTCTACGGCAATCCGCTGCAGTGCCGCGCCAGCACGCGCAAAGGGACACCGTGTCAGCGGATGCCTCTGCCGCACAACGGGTATTGCCCGTCGCACCAGCATCTGGGCGATACGGAGGAGCTGGGGTCAGCGATCGCGGCGTAGCGGTCGTGCCGACGCCGGCCGTTTCGGCTAGCGTCGCGCGATGCTCCTCGGCGTGGATGTCGGCGGCACCTTTACCGACGCCGTGCTGGCGCTCGACGGGCGGCTCGTCACCGCCAAGGCACCAACGACGCCGGAGGACCAGTCCGAGGGCGTCATGACCGCGATCACGGCGGCGCTGGAGCGCGCCGGCCGGACGCCGGAGCAGATTCACCGGTTTTCGCACGGGATGACCGTTGCGACCAACGCCCTGCTCGAAGGTCGCGGCGCGCGCACCGCGTTCGTGGCCACCGAGGGGTTCACCGACATCGTGGCGCTCGGTCGCCAGAATCGAGCCGAGCTGTATCGCCTGTGCGCGTCGCGCCCAGCGCCGCTCACGCCGCCCGAGCTCCGGTTCGGAGCCCCCGAGCGGATGACCCCCGATGGCCCCCTGCGCGAGCTGAGTGCCGATGACGCCCAGGCGCTGGCACGCGCGGTGGCGCAGGCCGCGCCGGAGTCGGTCGCCGTTGCGCTGCTGCACTCCTACCGCCATCCGGAGCACGAGGTGGCGATCGGTGAGGCACTGGCGGTCGCGCTCCCGGGAACCCACGTCTCGCTCTCCCACGACGTGGTGGGCACGTTCCGCGAGTTCGAGCGCGCCAGCACGACCGAGGTCGACGCGGCGCTCTCGCCGCTGCTGGCGCGCTACCTCCGCCGACTGATCGAGCGCTGCGGAGCCGCACGCATCACAGAGCCGTCGATCATGCAGTCCAACGGCGGGCTGATCGACATCGCGGCCGCCGCCGGTCACGCGGCCTGGACCGTGCTCTCGGGACCGGCCGGGGGCGCGGCCGGGGCCGCGCTCGTCGCCCGAACGTCGGACACGCCGGACGCCGTGTGCTTTGACATGGGCGGCACCTCGTGCGATGTCTGCGTCGTCGACAACGGGGCCGTGCAGGAGGCCAGCTCCGGCACGGTCGCCGGTCGACCGTTGGCGCTGCCGATGGTGGCCGTGCACACGGTCGGCGCCGGCGGCGGCTCGATCGCGTGGCGCGACCCGGGCGGAGCGCTGCGGGTCGGGCCTCGCTCGGCCGGTGCCGATCCCGGCCCCGCGTGTTACGGCCGCGGTGGTACCGCGCCGACGGTCACCGATGCCAACCTGCTGCTCGGATATCTCGCCCCTGATGCACCGCTGGCGGGCGGGGTCGCCCTGGACCGGGCGGCGGCTCGGCGGGCGATCGAGCCGCTCGCCGGCGAGCTTGGGCTCGAGGTCCTCGCCTGTGCGGAGGGCATCATCCGGGTCGCGAACGCCGAGATGATCCGCGCCCTGCGGGTCGTGACCGTCGAGCGAGGGATCGACCCGCGGCGCTATGCGCTGCTGGCGTTTGGTGGGGCCGGACCGCTGCACGCGGCTCAGATCGCGCAGGAGCTCGAGATCACGACGATCGTGTGTCCGCGGGCCTCAGGCGTGCTGGCCGCGCTCGGGCTGGTCATCTCGCCCCGTCGCCGCGACGTCCAGCGCAGCGTGTTCCTCCGTGGCGATGCGCTGTCGAGCGTCGTGATTGCCGGTCTGGTCAGCGAATTGGGCGATCAGGCTCGCCGGGCCCTGCAGGAACCCGAGGCGGAGATCACGGCGGTCTACGAGCTGCGCTATCGGGGTCAGGCGTTCGAGCTGGCGATCGAAGGCGCCGCGAACCCCGATCCACAGCGACTCCGCGACGCATTCGAAGCCAGGCACGAGGACCTGTACGGCTACTGCGATCCCGAGCAGGAGCTCGAGCTGGTCACCATTCGGGTCAGCGCGACGGTTCCCGGCGTGGACGTCGAGCTGGCCCAGGCCGACGAATCGGCGACGATCGAGCGGGGCCGCCGGACGGCCAGAATCGCGGGCGCCGACCTGGAGCTCGAGGTCCTGCGCGGAGCTCCGCCCGCGGGCACCGCGATCTGCGGCCCAGCGGTCGTCGAGCTCGCCGAATCGACGCTGCTCGTGCCGCCCGGCTGGACCGGCGAGGTCGACCGATCCGGCACGATCCGCGTAACGGTGGAATCCGCTGGCGCGGATTCCATTGGAGAATCGCCCAGGGGACGATTCTCCGGGGATCAGGGAGATGAGGGGAAATCCGCTGGCGCGGATTCCACGGGGTCGGGGAAATGATCGATCCGGTCGAACTCCAGGTCCTGACCGGTGGGCTGAACGCGATCTGCGACGAGATGGGCGCCGTTCTGATCCGTTCGGCCCACTCGGCCAACATCAAGGAGCGGCGCGACGCGTCGACGGCGCTGTTTACCCCGAGCGGCGAGATGGTGATGCAGGCCGAGCACATCCCGGTGCACCTGGGGGCGATGCCGGCGGCGGTCGCGGCCGTGCTTGACGAAGATCACGCCCCGGGGCGCTCGTGGGTCCTCAACGACCCCTACCGAGGCGGTACTCACCTTCCGGACATCACGGTGATCACACCAGTCTTCGCCGGCGGATCGCCCTCTGGGCGATCGCCCAGTGGGATCGGCGAGGACCGATCCCGCCTGATCGGGTTCGCCGCCAATCGCGCCCACCACGCTGATGTGGGCGGGCCCACGCCTGGCTCGATGCCGGCCAACAGCCGCACGCTGCGCGAGGAGGGGGTGGTGATCGATCCCCGCATCCTCGACGAGGCGGCGATCGAGGAATTGAGCCGGCAGATGCGCCAGCCGGACCAGCGCCGCGCCGACCTGCGCGCCCAGCTCGCGGCCGGCCGGGTCGGTGCGCGACGCCTCGTCGAGCTGCGAGAGCGGGTCGGCGCGCGGACGCTCCAGGACGCCTTCGCAGAGGTGCTCGACTACGCGGAGCGACGCACCCGAGCCTGTCTGAGTGAGCTCGCGGACGGCGTTCGCACGGCCTCCGACGTGCTCGAGGCACGCGAGGGCGAGCTCGTGATCGCGCTGCGCGCGACCGTCCAGGGTGAGCGCCTGACACTCGATTTCACGGGCACCGATCCACAGCACGACGGCAACCTGAACTGCCCGCTGGCGGTGACCCGATCAGCCTGCTATTTCGCCATCCGCGTACTGACGGACCCTGATATCCCCCCCAACGCCGGCGCGTACCGTCCCATCGAGGTGCGCGCGCCGGCCGGCTGCCTGCTGAACGCCCGCTCGCCGGCGGCGGTGGCCGGCGGCAACGTCGAGACTTCCTCGCGCGTCGCCGACGTCGTCCTGCAGGCGTTCGGCCGGGCGCTCGGACAGGGCACGATGAACAATCTGACGCTGGGCAACGACCGCGTCGTCTACTACGAGACGATCGGCGGCGGACAGGGGGCGTGTCCCACCGCCGACGGCCCGAGTGGCGTGCACGTGGCGATGAGCAACACGCTCAACACGCCGATCGAGGCGCTCGAACTCGAGTTCCCCATGCGTATGGTGCAGTACGCCCTGCGTCACGGGTCGGGCGGTCGCGGGAGGTACAACGGTGGCGAGGGCGTGATCCGCGAGCTCGAGGCGCTCGAACCGCTGCGCTACTCGCTGATCACCGAGCGCCGCCGCCACGCCCCCCGGGGCGCCGACGGCGGGCAGCCGGGCCAGCCGGGGCGCAACCTGATCGACGGCGCGGAGCTGCCCGCCAAGGCGATGGGCGAGCTGGCGCCCGGCCAGCGGCTGCGGATCGACACGCCGGGCGGCGGCGGCCACGGATCACCCGGCACGGCGGGCGCGACCCCCCAATCCAGCCCCCGCGAGCGGTCGCGCGACACTTCGGGCGCGGGCCAGTAATGATTGTGGCGTGAGTCAGCGCGTCGCGTTCCTGGGTTTGGGGATCATGGGCTCGCGGATGGCCGCGAACCTGGCCAATGGCGGGTTCGAGTTGACGGTCTGGAACCGCACCCACGAGACGGCCGAGCGATTCGCGGCTCAGCACGACACCGCCTACGCCGCCACGCCGGCCGAGGCCGCCGCCGCCGGCGAGATCGTGATCACGATGGTGGTCGACGGCCCGCAGGTCGAGTCGGTGCTGCTCGGCGAGGACGGTGCCGCCACCGGAGCGCGACAGGGCACGCTGTTCATCGACTGCTCGACGATCGGACCGACGACCACGCGCTCGATCGGCGACGCGCTGGCGCAGCGGGAGCTCCGGATGCTCGACGCGCCCGTGACCGGCTCCTCGCCCCGGGCACAGGACGGCACGCTGACGATCATGGTCGGGGGTGAGCGCGAGGACTTCGAGGTCGCTGAGCCGCTGTTGGAGACGATGGGCTCGGTGATCGTCTACGCGGGCCCGCTGGGGCAGGGCCAGATGGTCAAGCTGATCAATAACGCGGTCGCCGCCGTCAACGCGACCGTGGTCGGCGAGGCGCTGCTGGTCGGCGCGCGCGCGGGGGTCGACCTCGACGCGCTGGTGGAAGTGATGCGCAACGGATCCGGAGCCTCGACGATGCTCGAGCTCAAAGCCGGCCCGATGCGCAAACATGACTACACCACGCTGTTCAAGCTCGAGCACATGCTCAAGGACGTCAGGCTCTGCCTCGAGGAGGGGCAGGCGGTCGGCGCGCCGTTTCCCTCCGCGGCGTTCACGCGCGAGATCCTCACCGCGGGAATGGGCATCGGCCGCGGCGAGGACGACTTCGCGGCGCTGATCGAGGTGCTCGAGGGGCTCGCCGGGACCAAGCTCTGACGGGGGGCTCAGGCGAGCCGGACGGGTGCTCGGGTCAGCGCTTGTAGCAATAGTTGACCGCGTGGAAGGTGAAATATTGCAGGAACATTTTGCGTTTTCGCGCTTCTCGCCTACAATCCACTCGTCCTGTCGTTGCCGTTGTTCCTCAGCTGCGCACGACGGGCTGACTGGAAAAACCCCCTCCTCCTCCCCCCTTACTCCTACATGCCGATTGCTTTCAAAGAATGGGCCGTGACCGTGCGGGCGCTCGCCGAAGGCGAGCAACTGCTAACCCTTCGCAAGGGCGGTATTCGCGAGCCCGATAAACATTTCAAGCTCGACTACGAGCGCTTTTTCCTATACCCCACGTTCGACCACCAACGGTCCGATCTGGTGCGCGAGTCCCACCGACCCGAACTGGCTCGAGCGCTCGAGGAGGGGGTGTGGAGCGACGGTGAACCGCACCCGAACGCTCTGCACCGTGGTGAAGAGATCACTCAGCCGGATCGAGTGCGGATCCGCGCGTGGGCCGAGGCGGCCGCCCACTACACGATCACCGACCGGCGAGCGGTCGACGCACTGTCGCCGTTCTACGTCTGGACCACGGATTACGCCGAGAAGCGGCTTGCCTGGAAGCGCCGGCACCCGCTGCACGTGATCCTGCTGCGAACCTACCGTATCCCGCGGCCGGTGACCGTGAAGGTCCGCGACGAGTACGGCGGCTGCCGGTCGTGGCTCGAGTTGACGCGTGAGCTTCCGTTCGAGGGCACACCCGTGCTCTCCGACGAGGAGTTCGAGCGGGCCTCCGAGGAGATCGCCGCGATCGCCTCGGATCGCCAACCGGTACTCGTCTGAGCCCTCCGGGGTTGCGGGCGTAGCCCGTGGCGTGGGTCGAGTCGGCGTCGCCGTTCTTTCGTGCCCGGCACGAATCGGCCGACACCGACGATGCCCAGCGCGTGCTGCATTCGCTCGAGACGACACGCGAGCGACTGGAGGATCTCTTCCCCCGTCCGGTGGGCGAGCTGACCGTCGTGCTGCATCGCACCACGGTCGCGCTGACGCTGACCAACCCACTGCTCCCGCTGGCTTGGCTGGCCACCGCGCCGGCCGCCCGTCGCTACGTCGCCGGCTGGGCGGGCGCGCACGAGCTGCACGTCCTGGCGCCGGCCGCACTCGAGGCACGAGCCTCGAAGGTCCCCGGCTCGCGCGAGATGCTGGCGCTGTCCGCGGCCGCCCTGTACACCCGTCGCGTCGTGGGGCAGAACAACCACGACCTGCAGCGCTCGCTGACCCCGGCTCGGATGTGGCTGGAGCTCCGGTGGGCCTGGCTGCTGGAAGGTGGCGCCCGGTGGTTTGCCGGCCAGACCGAGCACTCACGCCCGGCCATCGCCCGCCGGCTACGCGAGGGCCGTCGACCCAGCTTCCCGCCCGGCTTCCGTGACGCTCCGCTGATCGGCGGGACGGTGATCGACCTGCTGGCCCGCGAGGAAGGCGAGATCGCGGCGGCGCAGTTCGTCTCTCGGCTCAATCCCCAAGGTGGCCGCGCGGCGATCGGCAAGGCATTTCGGGGCCGGTCGTTCGCGCGCACCGAAGACGCGTGGCGCTCTCACCTGGCTCGGATGGCCGGCGCCAGCCACGACGACTGAGGCAAGGGCACCCCCGCCGCCGCGGAAAAAATGAGTGGCGCCGCTCGGGCCGGGCGACCGGCGTTGCTCAGCGCAGCAGCTCGACCCCGAGCCACACGATCAGCGCACCCACCGCGAGCGCCGCCAGCAGACCGGCCAGCAGCCGAACCGGCGCCACCGGGGCTCCGACGGGCTCGGTTCCGATCAACTCGGCCTGGAGCAAGATCTCGCGGGCGGTGCTCAGGCCGGACTGCGGGACGAGGATGTCCCGGGGCCCGGCGGCGAGAAAGTCGGGCACATCGAATCCGGCGCTGCGGCGCAGCAGGCTGGGCACTCCCTCTTCGAGCAGCAGCGCCTGGATGAACTCGGCCTCGGCCTGGTTTCTCCCGCCGGCCACGCGCACCAGCGAACCCTCGGCCAGCTGGGGCTTGATCTTGCGGGCCTGCCGCTGACGCTCGGACACCTCCCGCTCCGCCGGCACGGCGCCAGCGTCGTGCACGAGCGGCAGCTTGCACACGGGACAGAAGCGCTCGTCGACCCCGAATCGCGAGCCGCAGCTCGGGCAGATGAGCGGCTCAGCCGGCGCTCGCGGAACCGGCTGACGCGCCATCACTGCACCAGCAGTTCCGCCTCGGACACCTGCCCGTCGCGGATCGTGAATGCGCGCACCTCGGGCTCACCATCGGCCAACCCGACGATCACGTACAGCGCATCGGGATAGAAGGCCAGGTTGATGTCGGTCTGGGAGGGATAGGGCGCGCTGCGTGTGTGGGAGTGGTAGATCGCGCCAAGGTCGAGGCCGGCGTCATCGATCTCGATCTGAATCCGGTACTGCTCGGCTCCGTCGATCTCGTACCGCAGCGGGCTGGCCGCGGTGTTCGTCGCCGGGTAGACCTTGACCGCCTCGCCGTCACGCGAAGCGACCATCCCGCAGCACTCGTTGGGCGCGTCGGCCCGCGCATGGGCGACCATCTTGTCGTAGAGCTCACGATCGATGCGCATTCGGGCCGAGGCTAGCAGCGCGCAGGCTCAGTGCCGGCCCCGCACGAGCGCATACGGAACCGCTGACGCGGGGTCGCCAGGATGCCGTAACAGGCTCAACACCGTGGCATGCTGCGCCTCGCTGGCCATGGTCTCCGCGCTGAGACGCAGCAGCCCGGCAGCGTCGAGTTGGGTGATCGCAACGTAATACACGCCCTCGGCCATCCGCTCCACCGCGAGCAGCAACTGCAGGGCGTCGTGCCCGCCGCGCAACTGGCCCAACCGCCCGGCGGCCTGCCGCCGTGCCAGGTCTCGGTTCGCGGCGGCCACGTTTGCGGGCCCCGCCGGTAGCGCGCCACCCAGCCGGTGCAACGCGACCGTGAGCGCGCGAACGTGGGCCTCCTCCTGCCCGTGGAGATCTTGCACCACTTGCCGCTGGTCCGGCGAGAGCAGCGATGTCGCGAGGACATGCTCGTAGACGAACACGACCAGCCGCTCGAAACGCAGCAGCCTGACCAGCACGGCGGCGTCCGACGTCGGACCCGGCACGACGGCCGCGGCACGCGCTGCGGGCACCAGTGCGCCGGCGCCGAGGGCGCCGACCGCGCCCATTGCGCCGCTGCGCCCGCTGCGCCCGCTGCGCCGAGCCCACCGGCGACGATCCCCCGCCGCAGCAGCTCCCGTCGGGTCGCCTGGCCAGGCATCCGCCCCGGTCTACTCGCGTCCGGTGACAAACGGAGTCGGCGCGGGTGAGCGACCGAGCCCCAGCCGCAAGACCGATACGTGCTGCGCGTCGTTGGCCAGGATGGAGGCGACTGACCCCCGTACGAGGCCCGGCGACAGCCTGGGAATGGCGTCCAGATAGGCGGCGATCTGGCGGCTCTCGAGCCGATCCAAGAGCGCCAGCACCTCGCGCGCAGTGCGGGGATGGCCGAGGTCGTAGCTCGCGACGCGGGGAATCGGCGTGCCGCCGGCAGCGGCGATCAGCGCCAGCAGCTCCCCGGCGTGCTCCATCTCCTGACCGAGGAACTGCTTGGCCGCCTTGGCCTGTGTCCCGGTCAGCCACGGGATCCCGGCGGTGTAGGCCGCGATCGACCGGCGCTCGAGGTCGAGCGAGCGATTGAAGAGCTCGACGTCGGTCTGGCGGATGGCCCGCGGGACCGTGGTCACCGCATCATGCGCCGGGCTCGATCCTCCGCATCCGGCGAGCACGGCCGCGGCACCCACCGCCAGCGTGGCGCCCGCGCCGCCCAGAAACGCCCGGCGCGACTCGACTACCACCAGACGGTGGAGTCCAGGTTCTCGATCTCTTCGACGGGGCGGGTGTAGATACCCGACGACAGGTACTTCCACCCGTCATCGGCCACGATGAAGACGACGTTGCCCTCGTCGAGCTCACCGGCGATCCGCAGCGCGACTCGGGCGATCGCGCCTGAGGACACGCCGGCGAACAGGCGTTCCTCGTCCAGCAGCTTGCGCGTGAACACGATCGCATCGTGGTTGGTGACAAAGATCTTCCGGTCCAACAGCGAGAGGTCGATGATCGGCGGGATGAAGCCGTCGTCGAGCGATCGCAAGCCCTGCACCGGCTCGCCCTGCATCGGCTCGGCGGCGACGATCTTGACCCGATCGCCGAGCTCCTCCTTCAGCCGGCGGCCGTTGCCCATCAGGGTTCCCCCCGTGCCGAGTCCGGCCACGAACGCCGCCACCTCGTCCAGCTCCTCAAGGATCTCCAGCGCGGTGCCGTTGTAGTGCGCGAGTGGGTTCGCCTGGTTGCCGTACTGGTACGGCATGTAATACGAGGCGTCGCGCTGCGCCATGTCGAGCGCCAGCTCGACCGCACCGTTGGACCCCTTGGACCCCTCGGAATACACGATCTCCGCCCCGTACATCTGCAGCAGCTGGGTGCGCTCGGGCGTCACGTTCTCCGGCATCACGACCTTCAGCCGGTAGCCCTTGAGCCCGCAGATCATCGCCAATGAGATACCGGTATTGCCCGAGGTCGGCTCGAGGATGGTCTGACCGGGTGAGATCAGCCCCTTCTCCTCCGCGTCCTCGATCATCGACCGCGCCACGCGGTCCTTGACCGAGCCGGTGGGATTGCGCGACTCGAGCTTCGCCCAGATCCTGACGCCGGGCTTGGGATTCAGGCGTTTGAGCTCGACCAGCGGCGTGTGGCCGATCGCCTGGACGATGTCCCCGTAGCGCCCGCCGCACGGCTTGTTCTGGAGGCTCTCGGCGGCCATTGCTTTACCAAGTATAGGGGTGCGCCACCCCGGGGGCTAGTGGTCTCCGGCGGGCTGACGGCGCCGACCGCGAGGGCAGAGCGAGCCCGCGCACGCGACGATTTATCGCGCGCGCGGGCCGATCCCGAGCTGCGCCCCAGGGTTCAATCAGTAGCCCGTTGGTAGGCTCGGCGTCCTCGGGGGGGTCGGGGTGGGGGCCTGCTTGGCCTTGGCGTTCGACCCCGCCGGAAGCACGTGCCAGATCCCGCCGAAGCCGTGGACCAGGTCGCCCATGGCGATCCCCTTCTTGTTGTTGTCGACCGAGAAGGTGTACAGCGGGTGGCCGCCGAGCGTCACCTGGAAGAAGCCGTGCCGGTGCCAGGATGCCGAGCTTGCCCTTCACGCCCGGCGCCGCGGTGAGCTTGGCCTTGGCGGACGCCACGGTGACCGGAGGCCAGAGCTTGAGGCATTGCGTGCTCGTGCAAAGGGGGTGGTGGATCGTCTCGGGAAGCAACTCGTACACGGCGACGCCGCGCGAGTTGACCGTGATCCCCTCGGTCTTGGCCGCCTGCTTGGGGTTCGTCGCGTTCGTGACCTTGACGTTCTTGGCGACCCCCAGCGTGAACGAGTTCGCCAACGCGATCCCAGAGACGGCAAACACGGTCAAGCCGGCGACGATTGCGAGGACCAACCCAGCCGACAGCGGGCGCTGACGCGAGCGGTCGGACTTCAGTGGACGGGACATCGGACTCCCTTCAATGGTGGACACCTCCCCCATAAAGACGCCCCACAGCGCCAACCCTTCCCGAACTCCAATGGATCTGGGGGGGAATCGACAGGCTAGTGCACGCCGCCCGCCATGGCGGGCAGGATCACCAGTACGTCACCCTCGCCCACTGCCGTGTCCAATCCGTCGAGCACGCGCACGTCCTCGTCGTTGAGGTACACGTTGACGTAGCGGTTGAGGCCGCCATCGGCAGAAAACAGCTGGGATTGCGTCTCCGGGTGGCTCACCACGACCGACTGCAGGATCTGCCCCACCGAGGATCCCTCGGCGCTCAGCTCCTTCTCGCCGCCCACTGAGGGGCGCAGGACGGGTGGGATGCGGACCATGGCCATCTCGAGAACCCTAGTGCACTAGTGCGCGCCGGCGCAGAACGCTTCGTAGTCCGGGAACACGCCGAGCTCCTCGTCAGCGATCGACTCCGGCTCGCGCGAGCAGATCGGGCACTCCGGATCCCGGCGCACCTTGACTTCGGTGACGCTCGCGGCGAGCGCGTCGTACATCAGCAGGCGGCCGATCAGCGGCTCGCCCTCGCCCAGGATCAGCTTGATGACCTCGGTGGCCTGGAGCAGTCCCATGGTGCCCGGCAGCACGCCGAGAACCCCGTTGGCGCCACAGGACGGCGCCAGCTCGGCCGGCGGCGGGACCGGGAACAGGCACCGATAGCACGGCCCGTCGTAGGGCTTGAAGACCGAAAGCTGGCCCTCGAAGCCGAGGATCGCGGCCGACACGACCGGGATCCGCAGCCGCACCGACGCATCGTTGAGCAGGTAGCGGGTGGGAAAGTTGTCGAGCCCGTCGACCACGATGTCGTAGCCCGGCAGGATCTCCATGATGTTCTCGGGCCCCAACCGGACCTGGTGCTTCTCGACTTTGACGTCGGGGTTGAGCGCGGTGATCGTCTGCTCGGCGGAATCGACCTTGGATACGCCGATCCGATCGGTCGAGTGGATCACCTGGCGCTGCAGATTGGACAGGTCGACGACGTCATCGTCGACGATCCCCAGCGTTCCCACGCCGGCGGCGGCGAGATACAAGGCGGTGGGCGAGCCGAGGCCGCCGGCGCCCAGCAGCAGCACCTTGGCGTCGAGCAGCTTCTGCTGGCCCTCGATCCCCACCTCGGGCAGCAGCAGATGGCGCGAATAGCGCTCGCGCTGCTCGGCCGTCAGCGTCCGCGGGAGGTTGACCTCATAGCCGCGGTCCTTCCACAGCGTGAAGCCGCCGGTCATCGACTCGACGTTCTCGTAGCCGAGGTCGTCGATCAGCGTCCGCGCCGCCCACGCCGAGCGGTTGCCCGACTGGCAGTAGAGGATCACGTGCTGGGAGCGGTCGGGCGCGGCGCCCTCGATCCTCGACTCGAGATAGCTCTTGGGAACGTGCTTAGCTCCGGGGATGTGCCCGGTCGACCATTCCTCCGCCTCGCGCACGTCGAGTACGACGGCCCCGTTGGAGACCTGCTCACGCACAACGGAGGGGTCGACCTCGTCGATCCGGCTCTTGATCTGGCGGAGAACCTCGGCTCCGGACGGGCTCATCTGAAAACTCCTCAAATGCAGTATGGATTCAATACTTCACCGAGTATAGCGCCCTGTGAGAGCCCCGGTTGACCATATCCCAGCGCCTCCGTTCCCGCCACGTCTGCCGTGGATCAATGTCGCGACGCTGCGGATGGATCAGCAGCTCGGCCGACCGGTGCTGATCGAATTCTGGGACTTCTGCCGGCCCAACTCGATCCGCACCCTCCCCTACCTCAAGGCCTGGCACGAGCGCTACGGCCCCGACGGGCTTGCGCGTGATCGGCGTGCATACCGCGGGGTTCGAGGCGTCCGAGGACTCCGGGGCGGTCACCGCCGCGGTCCGGCGACTCGAGGTGCCCTATCCGGTCGTGGTCGACGTCGAGCACGAGATCTGGCGGCAGTTCGAGAATCTCGGCTGGCCGGCCCGCTATCTGTTCAACCAGCAGGGACGGCTGTTCGACTACCACTACGGCGAGGGCGCCTACGAGGACACCGAGCGGGCGATCCAGGAGCTGCTCGGCGTTGATCGGCCCACCGTGGTGCCGTTGCGGCCCGAGGATGCGCCGGGGGCGCAACTGGCGCTCCAGAGCGATGACGTGGCGGGACCGTACAGCGGCCCCTACGAGGCCGGAGCCGTGTGGGCGGTGCTCGACGGCGCCGGATCGGTGCACGCCAACGGCCGGGAGCTGCTCGTCGACCACCCGGGTTGCTACGAGCTGATCTCCCACCCATACAGCACCGCGGGAACGCTCGCGCTCGACGTCGGCGAGGGCGTGCGCTGCTCCGCCGTCTGCTTCATCCCGGGGCTATCCACGCGCGCCACTGCAGACCCGGGAGAATTGCCCCCCGGGCAATTCTCCTAAGGCAATTCCCCCCCGGGGAATTGCCCCGAGTCCAGCAGGTTGACCAGCTCGGGCGCGGCGTCGCCATCCAGCACCGCGGTGAATCCCGCCCGATAGGGGCTGGTGTGCGGGGCGGCACCCAGGAAGCCCGGCTCGTGCACCCAGCAACCGACGTTGAGCAGGCGGGCGCCGGTGCTCGAGCCCCATTCGGAGGGATCATCGCCGGGCAGCGGACCCGCGCGATGGGAGTGACCGAAGATCACGTGCGTGGCGTCAACGCCAAGGCGGGAGAGCACGTCGCTGACTGCGCGCAGGCCGGCCCGCCGCAGCTCGGCGCGGGAGAGATCGGGCCGCAGGGGCCCGAGGCCGGCGCGATTGAGCGCCGCGACGAGGATCGGAAATGCCGCGACCAGCGCGCGGCGGCGCACCGCGCGCCCGCGGCCGCGTCCGTGTCCGTGTCCTGAGAGCGCGCCCCAGGCGCGAGCCGACGCCCCTTCCACGCCGACATGGGGGGCGGGCGCCGCGCCCGCGCCGGGGTGCGGGGCGGGCGCCCCGCCCGCGCCGGGGTGCGGGGCGGGCGCCCCGCCCGCGCCGACATGGGGGGCGGGCGCCCCGTCGGCGCTGGGGTGGGGGTCGGGCGCCCCGCCTGCGCCGACCTGGGGGGCGGCTGCCTGTGCGACGGCGTGGATCCAGGCGTAGATCGGGGCCAGAGTCGCCTCGTAGTCCTCGGCTCGCCGGGGCCCATCGGCCGGCTCGCGCACGATCCGGGCCATCGCTCCCGCCCCCAGGCGCTCGAGCATCGGCACCGTCGTGTGGCGGTCTGCGTAGTGACCGTGCATCGCGTACGCGTCGGGCCGCAGCCACACGCCCGGGTAGGCCACCTCCACCTCGACCGGCGCGAGCCAGCGCACGACCGTGGCCAGTGTCTCCCCCGCGCGCCAATCCACCGCCGTCTGGAGGCCGAGCGGCGGCGGCGGCGCCTGACGCGAGCGGCGCTCGAGCCACGGTCCCAGCAAGTGATGGTCGTGGTTGCCGGGAACGATGATGATTTGGCGGCCCGACCCGAGAGCGGCCGCGAGGTCCCTGAACACGGGCTCAGACGCCCCGAGCGCATCGCGCACCGGCCCCTGGCGAAGCTCGAGCAGATCGCCGAGCAGCACCAGCCGATCGCACTCCGCCAGCGCGTCGAGCAACGGGGCCCGAACCTCGCGGCCACGCAGCAGATCTCGGCCCGTGCGCGCCCCGAGGTGAAGGTCGGAGACGACCAGCGTTCGCACCTACGCCTCCCGGCGGACCGCCGGCTCTAATGCCCTGAGTCGAACGTTCGCGGCACTATGCGGCGGACTGTGCCGCCAGCGCCTGGCGGATCGCCTTCGGGAGCATGAACCGCACGTCCTCCTGGACAACCTCGAGCTCGCGGATCTCGCTGGTGCCGCGCCGGCGGAAGAACTCGACCAGGCGCTGGACGAGCTCTTCGGGCGCACTGGCCCCGGAGGTGATTCCCACCACGCGCTTGTCCTGGAGCCATTCCTCGCGCACCTGGGCCTCGTTGTCGATCAGATACGAGTCCGCGCCGTGATCCCGCGCCACCTCGACCAGCCGGTTGGAGTTCGACGAGTTCCGCGAACCGATCACCAGCACCAGGTCGCATTCCCGCGCCAACTGCTTGACCGCCGCCTGGCGATTGGTGGTCGCGTAACAGATGTCGTCGGTGCGCGGCCCGATAATCGCGGGGAACCGCTCGCGCAGGCGGTCGATGATCGTCGTCGTCTCATCGACCGACAGGGTGGTTTGAGAGATATAGGCGACCTTGGCCGGGTCGTTGACCTCGAGCGCGTCAACGTCCGCCTCGTTTTCGATCAGGACGATCCGATCGGGCGCCTCCCCCATCGTCCCCTCAACCTCTTCATGGCCGGCATGGCCGACCAGGACGATCGTGTACCCCTCGGCGGCAAACTTCTTCGCCTCGACGTGCACCTTGGTGACCAGCGGGCAGGTCGCGTCGATGGTGTGCAGGTCGCGCTGCGCGGAATTCGCATGGACGCTCGGCGCCACCCCATGGGCGGAGAACACGACCGTCGCCCCTTCTGGCACATCGGTCTCGGAGTCGACGAACACCGCGCCCCGCGCGCGCAACTGCTCAACCACATGCTTGTTGTGGACGATCTCCTTGCGGACATACACAGGGGCGCCATACAGCTCCAGCGCCCGTTCGACCGTCTGCACGGCGCGGTCCACGCCGGCGCAGTACCCCCGCGGCGCGGCCAGCAGGATCGTCTCGGGGACAGCGCCGATGGTCACGATCAAACAGTGTAGGCGGGCGGCCCGCCCGAACAGCGACCAGACGGCACGGCTGTCTCCTCTACCACCTTCCCCGCCGGGTCGACCCCGGCTTCTGCATGGAGGTGACCGACACGAGCCACGGGCCGGTCGAAGAGGCCCCAGCCGCGCGCCCTTCCTGGGTCAGGACCGGGCATCGAGGCATGTCCGTGCCGATTCACCTGTAGAACGTCCCAACGAAGCGCCCATTTTTGGCGATCGGGCTGTTCCCCAGCCCCCAGCTGTGAAACGTCCACATCGATCTTTTTGGGCCCTCGATTGGGTCGTTATACAGCCGGATCTGTCAGAAATCTGACCTGGAGGCCCCATCCCGGGCTTCTGGTCCTCCCGCGCTCGGCGAACGAGCTCAGTCGTTGGCGGTAACGGCCTCGAGCACCGCCGCGAACCGCTCCCTGGCCGCCTCGCGCCGCGTCGGGATGTGCTCGGTGGGCACGCCGTCGGGTGGCGCCTCGTATCCGCGCAACACCTGTCGGGCAACCGAGGCGCGATGCACCTCGTCGGGACCGTCGTAGATCCGGGCCGCGCGGGCATGGCGATACATGGCCTCCAATGGAAGGTCGGTCGAGTAGCCGAGTGCGCCATGGGCCTGAAGCGCCCGATCGACGACATCGTGCAGAACGCGAGCGCCGAAGAACTTGATCAGCGCGATGTCCCCGCGCGCCGCAGCGACTCCCTCGGTGTCCATCTTCCATGCCGCGTGCAGCGTCATGAGTCGCGCCGCCTGCATCTCGGCCTCGGAGTCCGCGATCCAGTTCTGGATCGTCTGATGCCCGGCCAGCGGCGATCCGTGGGCGTAGCGGTACAGCGAACGCTCGCACAGCATGTCGAAGGCTCGGCGGGCGACGCCGAGCCAGCGCATGCAGTGGTGGATCCGACCTGGGTACAGCCGCTGCTGGGCGATCAGGAAGCCTGCCCCCTGCGCCCCGAGCAGCGCCCCGCCGGGAATGCGGACGTCCTCGTAGAGGATCTCCGCGTGGTTGCCGTAGCGGCCGAAGCTGTCCTGCGGGTGGTCCATCGTGGCGACGTCGCGCAGAATGCGCACGCCCGGCGTGTCGGCGTCGACGATGAACATCGAGGCCCGCTGGTGTGGCCGTGACTCCGGATCGGTGACCGCCATCACGATCAGGAAGTCGGCGATCGAGCCGTTGGACGAGAACCACTTATGGCCGTTGATGATCCAGCCGCCCTCGCTCCCGTCGCGGGTCGCAGTGGTCTGCAGGAGCGTCGGATCCGAGCCTGCCGTGTCCGGCTCGGTCATGCTGAAGGCCGACTTCAGATCGCCCGCGAGCAGTGGGTGCAGGTAGCGGTCCTTCTGCTCGGATGTGCCGACCAGCGCCAGAATCTCCGCGTTGCCCGAATCCGGCGCCGCGTTGCCGAACACGAGCGGGGCGATCGGGCAGCTCCCGAGTATCTCGTGCATGAGGCCGAGCTTGACCTGCCCGAATCCCTGCCCGCCCAGCTCGGGATCCAGGTGAGCCGCCCACAGGTCCCGTGCCTTGACCTCGTCCTGCAGCGGCCCGGCAGCCCGCTCGAGTCCTGCCCAGCCAAGGTCATCGATCAACGTCTCCAGCGGCCAGATCTCCTCCCTCACGAACCCGCGCATCCATTCCAGCTTGCGTGCGAACTCAGGCTCGGTGGAAAAGTCCCAGGGCATCGGCGCGAAACCAAGCCTAGCGCCGCGGCATTCCCTCACACGTGCCGTTCGGTGCGGGTACTCTTCGTGCCGACTGATTCGTGCCGGGAGAAGCTCCGATGCCGCAGCAGCACCTCGACCGCCTAACTTCGACCGACGCCTCCTTTCTCCATCAGGAAGGCCCTGCGTCGCACATGCACATCGGGGCGGTGCTGCTGTTCGAAGGACCACCCCCGGCGTTCGTCGACTATCTCGAGTACGTCCGCGGACGCTTGCACCTGGTGCCCCGGTACCGGCAGAAGCTGGCCACCCCGCCGCTGGAGACAGGTCGGCCGATGTGGGTAGACGATCCCAACTTCAACCTCGAGTACCACGTGCGACATACGGCGCTGCCGTCCCCAGGGACCGAGGAGCAGCTGTTCCTGCTCGCTTCGCGGATCGACTCGCAGCCGCTCGACCGCTCAAAGCCCCTATGGGAGAGCTGGCTCGTCGAAGGCCTGGAGGATGGTCGCTTTGCGCTGATCTTCAAGAACCACCATGCGCTCGTTGACGGTGTCTCCGGCGTGGACCTGGCCACCGTGCTGTTCGACCTCTCCCCGGAGCCCACCCCTCCCGCCCCGGGACTGGAGCCCTGGCAACCGAAGCCCGAACCGTCCCCAGCCGAGCTGGTGCTCGCCGGCGTCCGCGGGCTGGTCAACACCACCCTGGATCTCGTGACCCGGACGCTGGCCGCCGCCACCCGACCGGGCACCTCGCTCGGCATCCTGCGCGATGCCGCGGAGGGAATCGGCGAGATTGTCTGGGCCGGACTGAACCCGGCGCCCGAGACGCCCCTGAACGTCGAGATCGGGCCCCACCGCCGCTACGCGGTGGTCCGCCAGCGGTTGGCCGATTACAAAGAGATCAAGGACACGCTCGGAGGGACGGTCAACGACGTCGTCCTGACCGTCGTCTCCGGAGCGCTGGCCGACTGGCTACGTTCGCGCGGCGTCCGCACCGAGGGGCTCGAGTTGCGCGCGCTGGTGCCGGTCTCGGTGCGCGCCGACGCTCACGACGGCACGCTCGGCAACCAGCTCACCGCGATGCGCGCGCCGCTCCCGGTGTACATCGAGGATCCCGTCGCGCGCCTGCGCTTCATGAAGAAGGCGATGGACGGCCTCAAGGAGTCAAAACAGGCTGTCGGAGCGGCCACACTCACCGCGGTCAACGGCCTCGCTCCCCCCACGATCCTTGCTCAAGCGTCACGGCTCAACTTCTCCACCCGGCTGTTCAACCTGATCGTCACCAACATTCCGGGGCCGCAGGTGCCGCTGTACGTTCTCGGTCGCAAGCTGGACGATGTGTTTCCGCTCGCCTTCCTGCCCAACGACCACGCCCTCGCGGTCGCGATCATGTCCTACAACGGTGCGATCGACTACGGCCTGCTGGGCGACTATGACGCGCTGCCCGACATCGACGTGATCGCCGACGCCATCGCCGCGGGAACCGAGGAGCTTCTGCAGGCCGCGCGCGCCAAGCGTGCCGGTCGCGGCGGCAGCTCCCGGGTCCCGGACAGCCGCCGTGCGGAGGAATCAGGCTCGAATGGCGGCCCGATGCCGATCCTCCCCACGGGCCACTCCCGGCTCAAGCACGGGCCCGCGGCGGACATGCGCGCCAAGCGCGAGCGCGGATCGCGCCCGACGCGCAAACGCCCAGACGCCTAACCGGATCCGCTACTCAGAAGCCGAGTGCGAACTTGGCGTCTTCGCTCATCCGCTCCGGCGTCCAGGGCGGTGAGAAGGTCATCGCCGGCTGCACGTCCTGGACCCCCTCGAGCTCGCCGACGAACTCTTCGATCTGCTCCGCGACCTGAGCCCCGATCGGGCAGCCCGGGCTGGTGAGCGTGTAGGTGACCTTCACGGTCCCGCTCTCCACCTCGACGTCGTAGATGAGCCCAAGCTCCACGAAGTCGAGCCCGAGCTCGGGATCGATCACGTCGCGCAGCGCGTCGGTTACGTCATCCACGGTGACCATTGCCACAAGTTTACGCGACTTTAGCGCCGGCCCCCTTGCTACGCCCCCGGCGGTTTGGATAAGTTTGTGCAATGGTCGACTTCGATGACGAGCCTCCGACTTTGCGCTGTCGCGGTGAGGAGGACCGGAGCACGCAGGGATCGCGCCGACAGGCGCTGACGCGGGCGATCCGGGCGCAGGGCGATGTCACCGTCGAGCTCAGCGAATTGGTGTTCGCCGACACGTCACTGATGCTCGATTTCGCCATGCTGTCCCGTCGTCTGCGCGCCCAAGGCCTGGCGATCTTGCTCCGCGGCCCGCAGCCCCAGATCAGAACGCTGATCGAGCTGGTCGGCCTGCACCGCCTCCCGGGGGTGCGCGTCGAGGGGCCGGCGGCCGCCGCCGCGTAGCCGGGGCGCGGGCGGGCGGACGGACGGACGCCTGGACACCATCCGCGCAGGACCGTCGCTGGTCGGGTGAGACAGATTTCGCGGAACGCTTTACGAGTGATCTCCGCCCACTGGGCTGAGTAGCCTTAGGGGAGATGCTGATCGCCTTACTCCTCATGATCTGCTGGGCCGCCGCGGAGCTGTTCGTGACGATCAAGGTGGCCGACGCCATCGGGGTGCTGCTCACCGTCGTATTGTTGATCGCGAGTTGGCCGATCGGCGTGTGGACCGTCCGCTCACAGGGCCGCTCCGCCTGGCGGCGCCTGGGCGCCGCGGTCGCCGCCGGCCGCGCGCCGACCAAGGAAGTGGTGGATGGCGCTCTAGTGCTGCTGGGGGGTGGACTGCTGATCGTGCCCGGCTTCATCACCGATGCGATCGGGATCTTCCTGCTGCTGCCGCCGATCCGGGCGCTGGCGCGCATCGGCATCGTGCGCAATTTCCGCAGCCGGATCGTGGTCCAGGCGACCCAGTTCAACCGAGAATCGCCGGCCTACGACGTCGAGTCGACCGCCAGCGACCTCGACCAGCCTCAGCTGAGGGGATGATGGCGGCCGCGCGATCTCGCTTCCGCACCCTGTCGTTCGCCGGCCTCGACGGAGGGGTCTGGGGAGCCGCGCTGGACGGCGGCGCGCGGTTCATCACGCTGGGCGCAGCGGCCGGGGCCGGCTCCCTGGTCGGACCCGAGTCGGTCGATTGGAGCGAGGACGACGAGCAGTGGCGGCTCGCGGGCGACGGCTTCGAGCTCGTGATCACCCCGGCGAACGAGGCATCTGCGGAGGGGCTACCGGCTGCCGACGCGAGCTCGCGCGGGACGAAAGCCGAATGCCACGAGCTGTGTCACGTGCACGGGCGGTACACGCTCGGCGGCGTCGAGTACGCGGTCGATTGCCCCGGCGCGCGAACCAACGATGATCGGGGCGCGGAGCTCCAGAGCCTTGATTCCGTGCGCAGTGTCTCGGCGTTGTTTGCGGATAACCGGGGATTGACGCTGCTCGCCTGTCGACCGTCGGGTGCGACGGGCCATGAGCGCGACCAGATCACGGCGGCCGTCTGCGAGAACGGTTCCTGTGTGGCGGTCAGCGATCCACGCCTGTCGACCACATACACCTCGGATGGTCTTCCAGCGCGGGTGAGCCTGGAGTTCTGGCTGGGCGAGGGCGAGGCGCAATACCTCCGCCGCGCGGCGGGCGAGGCGCTCGCGCCGGTCGCCGCGGTGCACGCGAACGGCCTCGAGGCGGAGGTCGCCCCGTTTCGGTGGCGCAGCCGGGGCCTCGAGGGTCGTGGCGTGTACCTGCTCGCGCGTTCTCGATGAGTCGGATCGACGCGATCATCAGCGACTTCGGCGGCGTGCTCACCTCGCCGCTGCTGAACTCATTTGCCGCGTTCCAGGAATCCTCGGGAATCTCACTCGAGCAACTGGGGCTCGCGATGGCCACGGTGGCCAAGCACCACGGAGCCAACCCGTTGTTCGAGCTGGAGACCGGCCGCTTGACCGAGGCGGCCTTCCTCAGCTCCCTCGCCGCCCAGTTGACCGAGCAACTGGGTCGCAGCGTCGAGTTACACGGATTCGGCGAGCGGTATTTCGAGCATCTACATCCCAACGATCGCCTGATCGAGTACATGCGCCAGCTGCGCCAGCGCGGATACAAGATGGCGATCTGCACCAACAACGTCCGCGAATGGCAGCCCCTGTGGCGGGCCAAGCTTCCCGTCGACGAGATCTTCGACGTCGTCGTCGACTCGGCCTTCGTGGGCACGCGCAAGCCGGAGCGCCGGATCTACGAGCTCACGATCGAGCGTCTCGGCGTGCCCGCCGCCGCTGCGCTGTTGATCGACGACATCGAGCTCAACTGCACCGCGGCCCGCGAGCTCGGAATGCAAGCGGTCTGGTTCCGTTCGACCGAGCAGGCGATCGAGGACACCGAAGCGGCGCTCGCGGTCCGCTCACCCGCTGCGGATTAGCGGCGCCTGTGCTGGTTCCGTGCGTGGGTCGGGGTTGCCGGTTCGGCGCGGCGTAGCGCGGCAGCCGAGCGGTAGCGGCGCCTGTGCTGTTCCGTGGGTCGGGGTTGCCGGTTCGGCGCGGCGTAGCGCGGCAGCCGAGCGGTAGCCGACCGGCAACGCGGTCGGTCGTCGGACTTGACAGCCGCCGCCCGCCGCGCTGGGGGAAATGTGACGGGATCGAAAGTACCAAGGTGGGAAACGTCCCAAACGAGGGCTCATTTTGAGCGCTTGGGTCGTTCCCCAGCCACCAGCTGTGGAACAGCCCGATCGAGTTTTTTGAGTCGTCGATTGGGTTGTTGTACAGATGAATCTGTCAGAAATCTGACCGCGTGAAGACCATCCCATGCGTCGTGCGCCGACCTAGCCCGCTCGCCCAAACTCACCGAATAGATCAGGAGGGTCGTAGCCGCTTCCTGCTCCCGGTCGGCTCTAGTTCTCGACGCCAAGCCTGTCCCAGCAGTAGAGCTCCAGACACTCGGCCGCCAGTTGGATGCAGCGTTCCTCGGATAGCCAGGGGAGCACGGTGTCGAATGCCTGCTCCTCGCCGACGCCTGCCTCGAACGCCTCTTCGCCCCGAAAGCCGGCGGCGATCTTGAGCGCCTCGCGCCGGTTCTCGCCCAGGGACGGGAACACGTTGACGAGAAACTCCTTGTTCGGCAGTGGATGACCGACCTCGAGCGACACGTGCCAGGCGGCGAGCAGCGACAGGTCGTGCTCGTCGAGGTCGGCGACCGCTTTGGCGTAGTGAGACTCGAGCTCGGACTCCGGGATCTCGTCCACCCACGCGCGCACGACTTCGCCCAGGATCTGGCGGCGCGCCTCACGCCCCACCGAGTCGGCGATGACCCGGATGGCGTTCTGCGGTTCGATGAAGCAGAGTGACATTGCGGCTCCGGCTCGTGAATGTGGACACCGGGGACGGTAGGCGTTGGCCCGGACGGAGCCGGGATTCGACGGCCTACAGGTCGAGCCCGACGCGGGTGGAGCTGAGCGCGCCGGGGTCGGGCTCGGCGGGACGGATTCGAGTCCGGACGTCGCGCGGGCCGCCGCTGCCCCAATTGTGAAAGCCGAGATCGAGCGCCTCGAGTGGCAGGCCACACGCGCTCGCGAGCTCGGCGGCGCGACGCTCGAGCAGGAGTGGATCACCGATCCCCAGGATCCGCTTGGCAGCCAGCGTCACCTCGTTGGAACCACCGAACTGCAGCGTCGTCGGACGCAGTTCGTAGACGCCGAGCGCTCCGAGCGTCACGAGCAGATCGAACCGGGCTCCGCGGTCAAGGCCCGGGAGCGCGAGGCGCTCGTAGGTGCGGGCGAAACGCCGCTCCGGCGGCCACGCCTCCTCGCCCGTGAACGCCGACGCCTGGGAGCCCGCGCGCGCGGCCCAGGCACGATAGGCCTCGAGCGTGCGTGGGCCGCGGGCAGGGTCGTGCGCCGTGCGGGGACCGGTCTGGACCCCGTCGAGATCCGGCAGCTCCGCGTCCGACCAGGGCGTGCGCACGTGCTCGATGGCCGCGAACGGATCCGCTGCGTCGAGCGGCCCCAGATAGGCGATCAGGAAGGCGAGCCACGTCCGCTCCTCGATCTCCCCGCTCGCGTCGGCCACCTCGGCGTACAGTCCGGGCGGATCCTCGGCCAGGCGCACCAGGCGAGTCACCGCAAAGGCGAGCTCCTCCGCGAGGCGCTCGGCGTCGGCGCTGGACTTCAGGCCCGGCGCCAGGGGCGACCGGTAGCCGTCCTCGGCGCCTCGGGCGAGCTGACGCACGCGCACGCCACCGCTTCCGCGCGACCCGGGGGTCGACGATCCCGAGCGCGCCCGCGCGCGGGATGAGGACGCGGGCGCGGAGCCGGTACGCGACGGGCTCGCCGCCGGAGCCCGGCGGGAGACGACCGGCCGCAGCTCGATCGACTGCTCGCGGGCGCAGATCGGGCAATTCTGGACGAGGTGGTTATGGCGGCAGAAAATCGGCATTGGCTACTCGCGCTCGCGGGTCAGGTCTCTACATCATCCTCGCACGTCCTCGGTTCGTCAGGTTTCGCCTGGTGACAATCCAGCCGCCACGCCGTCGCCTCGCCGATGGGCCTTGCCCCGGGCGATGACCTCGCGGAAGCTCTTGAAGCGGAAGATCAGCACGAGCGCGGCGAACCCGAGCACGGAGGTGAGCACCGCGGTGGCGATCTGCTGGCCCACCGAGAACGCGGCGACGTCTGGATTGTGGGCGAAGATCGCCAACAACAGCGCCTGCTGAACGCCCGCCCCGCCCGGCGTGAACGGGAACACCGACGCGACGACCTGCACCGCCAGCACGAGCAGCGCGTTGCGCACCGATCCGCCGATGTGGAACGCGTCAAGCAACGCCCAGTACGACGCGAATCGGGCGATCCAGCTGGCAAACTGCCAGCTCGCCATCTGCCGGAAATAGCGGCGTCGGTCACGGAGGATCGTCAGACCCTGGCGGACTCGTGCCCAGAAAGCGCGTACGCGGGCGGAGAGCAGGGCGAATCCAATCAGGAAGGCGATGCCCAGGACCGTGAGCAGGAACAGCGTGAAGCGCATGTTCGAGGCGAAGAAGCTGATGTCGAACGCGGGCAGCTTCGAGAAGTCGGGCGGCTTGGGGAAGACGCCCTGGGTGAACGCGAAGCACATGATCACCAGCCCGAAGGCCCAGTCGAAGATGACCCCCGTCGAGAAGGCGGCAATCAGCGTCGGGTAGCTGGAGGGCGGAATCGCCACCCGAGTCAGGAACAGCTGGGCGATGTTCCCACCGCCCAGCGGGAACACGTTGTTGATCGCGTAGCCGACCATGTAGGCGCCCCAGATGTCCCGCCAGCGCACCGCGACACCGGGGTACGCGGCGCGCACCGCGTTGAACAGGGCGCGCGAGCGGAGCAGCAGATACAGCGCAAAGCAGGCCAGACCGATCAACAACGACACCCAGCTCAGGTTGGCCAGCTGGGAGAAGAACGTCCCCGCCGAGTTGAGCAGTTGCTGGATCGTGCTGCCGACCGAGCTGTGGGCGTGGCTGTGGGCGATGGTCAGGGCGGCGAGTGCGGCCATCACCACAAGGTCGCACACGCGACAGTCGGCCGCTCGGCGCACGAGCGCTAAAAAGGCCCGGGGGACCCAGATCCATCTGGGCCCCCCGGAGAGTCAGGGAAGTGGGGGCGCAGTTCCCTGACCGACAGGGGCGAGTTTCCCCGTCCCAAGCTTCGATAAACCTAAATGCCCCAGACCCCGCGCCCGCCACCGTTCGCAGGAGAAGTGGCTCAGCGCGTTAAAGTAGCACCACTGAGCGCACAGCGCACAAGGAATCATTCACCGGTCGCGGGTACCGGGCCCGCTGAAGAACTCCTCCCCCGGTCTGACGGTCCCCGCTGCCTCCGCTTCGTGGCGCAAAGTTCGATCGGCTTCGCCGCTCCAGGCGCCTACCGCGAGCATCTCCCGATCGGCGTCCATCGGGCTTCCACCGAGGTCGGCGTTGACGATCCGGGCGCACTTCCGCCCCTCGGCGATCGCGGTGACGACCAGCGATTGGCCGATGCGGGCGTCGCCGCAGGCATACACCCGGCCCACCGACGTGCGATAGGTCATTTTGGTGCTGAGATTGCCGCGACGGTCGACCGTCAGGCCGAGTTCATTGACCAGGCCCTCGTGCTCGGGATGCTCGAACCCGATCGCGATCAGGACAACGTCGGCTTCCAGCACGAACTCGCTGCCCGGCACCGGCGTCAGGTCGCGCGAGGAGGTTCCCGTGACTTGGCGGGCATAGACGTGGCTGACCGAGCCGTCCTTGCCTCCGAAGCCCGTGACCTCAGTGCCCCACCGGCGTTTGCCCCCTTCGTCGAGCGCGTACGTGGTGGCCGTGCGCTTGGGCGGCAGCGGCCAGGGGTGACGTGGATCGCCGCCACCGGAGGACAGCTCGGCATAGACGTCGAGCATCACCACGCTGCGAGCGCCCTCGCGATGGGAATTGGAGATGCAGTCCATTCCCGTGTCCCCGCCCCCCACCACGATCACCCGCTGATCGCGGGTGCTGATCTCGGTTCCCGGCTCCGGGGAACGGGAGGGTCGCCCTTGCTGTTCGGCCACCCAGCGATTGCGCTGGTACAGATAGGGCATGGCGAAGTGGATGCCGTTCAGCGAGCGACCGGGAACGTCGAGGTCGCGCGAGACGCGAGAGCCGATCGTCAGGACCAATCCGTCGTAGCGCTCCTGAAGCTCCTGCGCCGCCACGTCGCGTCCCACGTCGGTGTTGTAAATGAACTCGATTCCCTCTTGCTCCATGATCGCGACGCGGCGGTCGATGATCGACTTCTCGAGCTTCGCGTCGGGCACCCCGAAGCGCAACAGCCCACCGGGACCTTCGTCACGCTCGTACACGGTGACCGCGTGACCACAGCGGTTGAGCTCGGCGGCGGCCGTCAGCCCGGCCGGCCCGGCGCCCACCACCGCCACCGTCCTGCCGCTGCGGCGGTCGGGTGGCTCGGGAACCACCCAGCCCTCGGCGAAGGCCCGCTCGACGATCGCCAGCTCGATCTGCTCGATCGTCACGGGGTCGTCGTTGATGGCCAGCACGCAGGCCGACTCGCACGGGGCCGGACAGATCAGTCCGGTGAACTCGGGGAAGTTGTTGGTCGTGTGCAGCTGGTCGATCGCCTCGCGCCACTTGTCGCGGTAGACGAGATCGTTCCAGTCCGGAATCAGGTTGCCCAGCGGGCAGCCCTCGTGGCAGAACGGCACACCGCAGTCCATGCAGCGAGCGCCTTGACGCCTGAGCTCATCCTCGGGTTGGAGCGAGAAATATTGGTCGTAGTCGCGCACGCGGCGGCGAGGGTCGCGCTTGTCGAAGCCGACCCGGTGGATCCTCAGAAACGCGCCAAGCTCTCCCATGGGCGTGGCCTAAACGGCCGTCTCGAGCTGCGATCGTTCTTCGAGCACGCGCTTGTAGTCGCGCGGCATGACCGTGACGAACCGCTCGCGCGCGCGGTCCCAGGACGCGAGCACGTTGCGCGCGACCAGCGACCCGGTGCGCTGGGCGTGCTCCGAGATCATCGCCTTGACCTCGACGGCGTCGAGGTCGGTGAGCTCCTCGAGGTCGACGAGTTCGTGGTTGCAGCGCCCTTCGAACCGGCGATCCTTGTCGTACACGTAGGCCACGCCACCGCTCATCCCGGCCGCGAAGTTGCGCCCCGTGGTGCCGAGCACGATGACCCGCCCGCCGGTCATGTACTCGCAGCCGTGATCACCGACGCCCTCGACCACGGCATAGGCGCCGGAGTTGCGCACGGCGAAGCGCTCACCGGCCAGCCCGCGGAAGAACGCCCGGCCGGCGGTCGCACCGTAGAGCACGGTGTTGCCGACGATCATGTTCTCCTCGGCCCTGAACAGGGCCGATTCGGGCGGGCGGACCGAGACGACGCCCCCCGACAGCCCCTTGCCGGTGTAATCGTTGGTCTCGCCGCGCAATGAGAACGTCACGCCGGGGGCCAGCCAGGCGGCGAAGCTCTGACCGGCCGAACCGGTGAAGGCGATCTCGATCGTGCCGTCGGGCAGCCCGGCGACCCCGTGGCGGCGTGCGATCTCGCCCGAGAGGATCCCGCCGACCGTGCGGTTGACGTTGCGCAACGGGAGCGCACCGAGCCGCACCGGCTCGCCGCGCTCCAGCGCCGGGGCGCACATCTGCACGAGCTCCCAGTCGAGCGCGTCGTCGAGCACCGGAACCTGAGGACGGGTCCGTGACCGTGGGGTCTCGGGCGGCAGGTCCGGAGTGGTGAGGATCAGCGACAGGTCGACGCCACGCGCCTTCCAGTGATCGATCGCGTCATCCATCTCGAGCAGCTCGGGGTGGCCGATCAGGTCCTGGAAGCGCCGGATACCGAGCGAGGCCATGATGCTCCGCACCTCCTCGGCGACCAGCACCAGGTAGTTGACGACCTGGTCGGGGGTGCCGCGGAAGCGCTTGCGCAGCTCGGGATCCTGGGTCGCGACCCCCACCGGGCAGGTGTTGAGGTGGCAGACCCGCATCATGATGCAGCCCATCGCGATCAGCGGGGCGGTCGAGAAGCCGAACTCATCGGCCCCGAGCAGGGCACCGATCACCACGTCGCGCCCGGTCTTGAGCTGGCCGTCGACCTCGACCGTGATCCGTGAGCGCAGGTCGTTGAGCAGCAGCGTCTGCTGCGTTTCCGCCAGGCCGATCTCCCACGGGACGCCGGCCGCCTGGACGGAGGATTGCGGGGAGGCCCCCGTGCCGCCGTCGTGACCAGCGATCGTGACGTGATCGGCGTTGGCCTTGGCCACGCCGGCAGCCACCGTGCCGACGCCGACTTCGGAGACCAGCTTGACCGAGACCGATGCGGTCGGGTTGGCGCAGCGCAGATCGTAGATCAGCTGCTTGAGGTCCTCGATCGAGTAGATGTCATGGTGCGGCGGCGGGGAGATCAGACCGACGCCCGGGGTGGAGTTGCGGATCTTGGCGATGTAATCGTCGACCTTGTGGCCGGGGAGCTGGCCGCCCTCGCCGGGCTTCGCCCCCTGGGCCATCTTGATCTGGAGCTGGTCGGCGTTGACCAGATAGTGAATCGTGACCCCGAAGCGACCTGAGGCGACCTGCTTGATCGCCGAGCGCCGGTCGTCACCGTTGGCGTCGAGGACGTAGCGAGACGGATCCTCGCCGCCTTCACCGGTGTTGGACTTGGCGCCGATCCGGTTCATCGCGATGGCCAGCGTCTCGTGCGCCTCGCGCGACAGCGCGCCGAGACTCATCGCGCCGGTGGTGAAGCGCTTGACGATCTCGACGGCGGGCTCGACCTCCTCCAGCGGCACCGGCTCCTCGGCGGTGCGCAGTGTCATCAGCCCGCGCAGCGCCGCCTTGCGGGTGGCCTCCTCGTTGGCGAGCCGCGCGAACTCGTCGTAGGTCTGCTGGGCGTCACCGTTGACGCCGCTGACCGCGTGCTGGAGCTTGGCGATCGTGTCGGGATTCCAGATGTGCACCTCGCCGTCGCGGCGCCACTGGAGCACCCCACCGACCGGCAGCAGGTCGCGCCCGGTGCGCGGATAGGCGCGGAAATGACGCTCGAGCGCTTCGGTCGAGAGCACGTCGAGCCCGACGCCTCCGATCCGCGACGCGGTGCCCGTGAAGTGCTTGTCGATCAGCTCCCGCTCGAGGCCGACGGCCTCGAAGATCTGAGCGCCACAGTAGGACTGGATGGTCGAGATTCCCATCTTCGAGATCGTCTTCAGCAGGCCCTTGCCGATCGCCTTGACGATCCGCTTCTCGGCCTCTTCGCGGTCGAGGTCGAAGGGCAGCAGCGAGCGGTCGGCCAGCTCGTCCAGCGACTCGAACATCAGGTACGGGTTGATCGCCGCCGCGCCGTAGCCGATCAGCGTCGCCATGTGGTGAATGTCACGTGGCTCGCCTGACTCGATCACCAGACCGGTCCGCAGGCGCGTGCCGGCCTCCACGAGGTGGTGGTGGACCGCGGCGACCGCCAGCAGCGAGGGCATCGCGACGCGCTCAGGCCCCAGGTTGCGGTCAGACAGGATCAGGATGTTCGCGCCGTGCTCGACGTAGCGCGCTGCCTCCTCGCACAGGCCCTGCAGGCGCATCTCCATCCCGTCGGGACCGGCCTCGATCGGCCAGGTGATGTCGAGCGTCGCGGCGTCGAAGATCTCGTGCGAGACCTGACGCAGCTTCTCGAGCTCGTGGTTGCGCAGGATCGGCTGGTCCATCACCAGCTGGTGGGCCTGGTCGGGGGACTCCGTCAGCAGGTTGACCTCCGCGCCGACGCCGGCTTGGAGGCTCATCACGACGTTTTCCCGGATCGGATCGATCGGGGGGTTGGTGACCTGCGCGAACAGTTGCTTGAAGTAGGAGAACAGCGGCGGCTGGCGCTCTGAGAGCACCGCCAGGGCGGCGTCATTGCCCATGCTCGCGACGGGCTCCTCGCCCTTCGCCGCCATCGGCGCGATGATCATCCGCAGGTCCTCCTGCGAGTAACCGAACGCGAGCTGCTTGGAGCGCAGCGGCTCCACCCGTGGCGTGCGCGGCTCGCGATCCGGGAGATCATCGATGTGGACGACCGAGCGCTCGTACCACTCGCCGTACGGTTTGCGGCGAGCGACGCGCCGCTTGACCTGCTCGTCCTCGACGATCCGGCCCTCCTCAAGATCGATCAGGAACAGCTTGCCGGGCGCGAGCCGGCCCTTGCGCTGGATGTGCTCGGGGGCGACGGTGAGCACACCCGTCTCCGACGCCAGGACGACGTAGCCCTCGGTGTCCTGGATCCAGCGCCCGGGCCGCAGCCCGTTGCGGTCAAGCACCGCGCCGGCGAGACGACCGTCGGTGAACAACACCGCCGCCGGTCCGTCCCAGGGCTCCATCAGACAGGAGTGGAAGTCGTAGAAGCCCTTGACGTCGGGGTCGAGGTCCTTGCGCGTCTTGTAGGCCTCGGGCACCATCATCATCACCGCGTGGGGCATCGAGCGGCCCCCGAGCACCAGCAGCTCGAGCACGTTGTCAAATACGGCGGAGTCAGAACCGCCGTCGCGAACCACCGGGAGGACCTTCTGAAGATCGTCGCCGAACAGGTCAGACGCGAGCTGCGACTCCCGGGCGTGCATCCAGTTGATATTTCCGCGCAGCGTGTTGACCTCGCCGTTGTGGGCGATCATCCGGTAGGGATGGGCGAGCTCCCAGCTCGGGAACGTGTTGGTCGAGAAGCGGGAGTGCACGAGCGCCAGGCGCGAGGCCACGCGCGGATCCCGCAGATCGGTGAAGTAGCGGGGCAACTGGGGTGCCGTCAGCATGCCCTTGTAGACCATCGTCCGACTCGAGAAGCTCGGCAACGACAGGTCGCGGCCGGCCTCGCGTTCGATCACCCGGCGGATCACGTACAGCTTGCGCTCAAACGCTCCCTGGTCCTCGATCTCCTCCGAGGCCTCGACGATCACCTGGCGGATCACCGGAGCGCACAGCCTGGCCGTCTCACCGACGTGGCGCTCGTCGACCGGCACGTCGCGCCACCAGATCGCGCGTTGGCCCTCAGCTTCAATCGTCTCGTCGATCAAACGCTCCAGCACGAGCCGGCGTTCCGGGTCTGTGGGTAGATAACACACACCGACGCCGTACCTTCCGGGGGCCGGCAGGTCGATTCCGGCGACGGCACCGCGCATGAACGCATCCGGGATCTGCAGCAGGATCCCGGCACCATCGCCCGTATTGGGATCGGCCCCCTCGGCCCCGCGATGCTCGAGGTTCTGCAGCGCGTCCAGCGCCTTCTCGACTACCGCATGGGTGGCCTCGCCCCACAGCTTCGCGACCAGCGCGATCCCACACGCGTCATGTTCGTTCGCAGGGTCGTAGAGGCCAGTGGCCCCCGGTGGAGCGGAGTGGTTCATCAGATGTAGTGCCCTTCGGGCGGGGGAACACAGGCACGGCGGAACGAGCGACCAAAATCCTACCAGCGGTTGCCAGCGGGTAACCGACCGCGGCGCGGGACCGGCTCAGCCGAGGTTATTGCTTGGCCTTGGCTCTTGCCTTGGCGGGTTTGGGCCGATCGTCGCCGTCCTTGGTCGTCCGGGCCGCCGCGCGCTTGCGCGGCTTCGCCGGCGGGGGCTTTTCCTCCACATCGGCCTGAGTCTCGGCGTCGCTCTGCACGGCTGCCAGACTCGCCTCGAGCGCGGCCATGAGGTCCGGCGCCGGCACCGCCTCCTCGGCCTGAGGCTGGACGGCGATCTGCTCTCCAGCGGCCTTGCGTTCGATCAGATCGAGCACGCGCTCGCGGTACTCGTCGTGGTACTTGGTCGGGTCGAACGCGCCGGCCAGCGACTCGATCAGCTGCTGGGCCATCACCATCTCGCGCTGGCTGGCGTCGGCCTCACCGACGCCGTCGAGCTCATCGATGCGATCCGGGGCGAGCACCTCGTCGCCGAACAGCATCGTCGTCAGCGTCATCACATCACCCGTCGGGCGCAGCGCGCAGAGCTGCTGCTTCGAACGCAGGACCACGCGCCCGATCCCCACCTTGCCCGACTCGCGCATCGCTTCGAGCAGGAGGCGGTACGCCTTCGCGCCACCAGCGGTGGGGGCGAGGTAGTAGGAGTGGTCGTAGTAGATCGGGTCGATCTCCGTGATGTCCACGAACTCCTCGATGTCGATCGTCTTAGTCGCCTTGGGGTCGAGCGCATCGAGTTCCTCGGGTTCGATCAGCACATATCGATCGGGGCTGAGCTCGTAGCCCTTGACGATGTCCTCGAAGTTGACCTCGTCGCCGGTCGTCGAATCGACCCGCTTCTGGCGAATGCGGGCACCCGTCTTATTCGACAGCTGGTGGAAGCGGACCGTCTTGGGCGACGTGGCGCTGAACAGCTTGACGGGCACGTTGACCAACCCGAAACTGATCGCGCCGGTCCAGATTGCGCGAGCCATATGCGGGTTGTATACCCGAGACGGGTCGCGGGCAACCCCTGAGCGCAGTCTTGCTCCGCAGCGATTGACTGACGACATGTCCGCGTATCGATCGCCCGCCGCCACCCCGATCGGCGCCAGTTCGTCGATGCGCTGAAGGTCCTCGGGGCTGAGCGAGAGCTCGCTGGCGTCCACGTTCTCCTGGAGGTAGGAGCGGCGCTTGGTGCCCGGAATCGGCACGACGTCCTCGCCCTGGTGCATCACCCAGGCCAGAGCGAGCTGGCCGGGCGAGCAGTCGTGTTCGACCGCCATCTCCGCACGCGTTGCACGAGCTCGAGGTTGCGCTCGAAGTTCGCGCCTTGGAACCGCGGGTTGTAACGCCGGAAGTCGTCCTCGCCGAGATCCTCGGGTCGCTGGATCCGCCCGGTCAGGAAGCCCCGTCCCAGCGGGCTGTACGCGACCAGGCCGATGCCGAGCTCGCGGATCGTGGGCAGCACCTCGGCCTCGATCTCCCGGCTCCAGAGCGAGTACTCGCTCTGCAGCGCGCTGATCGGATAGACCGCGTTCGCCCGGGAGATCGTCTCAGCGGACGCCTCCGACAACCCGAGGAACCTGACCTTGCCCGCATCGACGAGCTCCGCCATCGCGCCGACGGTCTCCTCGATCGGCACGTCCGGGTCGACCCGATGCTGGTAATAGAGGTCGATGTACTCGACCGCCAGCCGGCGCAGCGACGCGTCGCACGCCCGGTGGACGTATTCCGGGCGTCCATTGATGCCGCGCACGCTCGGATCGCTCGGGTCGCGCTGGATGCCGAACTTTGTCGCCAGCACCACCTCGTCGCGGCGATCGGCGATCGCCCGTCCGACGAGCTGCTCGTTGGTGTGCGGGCCGTAGGCGTCGGAGGTGTCGAGCAACGTCACCCCGAGGTCGAGGGCCCGGTGGATCGTCGCGATCGCCTCGCCCTCGTCCGCGCTGCCGTAGAACTCCGACATCCCCATGCAGCCCAACCCCTGGGCTGCGACGGTCAGGCCCTGGGTGCCTAACGTGCGTTGCTCCATCGCGTGGACAAGAGTATCCGAGGGTCGCGCAGAATCAGATCTCACACATTGGCTCGCCGGCGCGTTTCATCCTCAGTGCATCTGCCTCCCTTTCAAACGCTGCTCGACGCCCATGGCCGCGAGGTCCATCGTTTCCTGGTCGCCACCGTCGGCCGCGTGGACGCCGACGACTGCTATCAGGAGACGTGGCTGGCGGCCCTACGTGCCTATCCGCGCCTGGACGATCCCTCCAACCTGCGCAGCTGGATCTTCACCGTGGCCCACCACAAGGCGATCGACCACCTGCGCTCTCGGGCGCGTCGACCGGTCCCGGTCCCGACTGCGGCCGAGAGCGCCCGGCAGGCCACGACCGACTCGGCGTCGGCGCTCGACCAGCGACAGCCCTCGCTCGCCCCGGCGCTCGACTTCGGCGGCGAGCTGTGGGCCCTGTGCGCGAACTCCCGGAGAAGCAGCGGACCGCCGTGGCGTTGCGGTTCGTCGCCGACGCCGAGTACGCCGAGATCTCCTCGGTGATGGGCACCAGCCAGGAGGCGGCCCGCCGGAACGTTCACGAAGCGACTCAAACGACTGCGAATGGAGTACCAACCATGACCGAGCTCGACTCATTGGAGCGCGTCCTGCGCGACCCGGCACCCGAAGCGGATCACCAACCACCTGAGCTGGCGCGGGCGGCCGCAGCCGCGGGCCTGCTCGACGTCGCCTACGCAACCTTCGACTCTCCCGTCGGGACGCTGCTGCTCGCCGCCACGCCCGACCGGCCTGGTGCGAGTCGCCTACCTCGACGCCGGCGATGAGGACGCGGTGCTGGAGGATCTCGCTGCGCGCGTCTCGCCGCGGGTGCTCGCCGCGCCGCGCACGCTCGACGAGCCCCGGCGCGAACTCGACGAGTACTTCGCGGGTCGGCGGAACACGTTTGAGATGGCGCTCGACTGGCAGCTGACCGGCGGATTCGGGCGACGCGTGCTCGCAGGCCACGGCTCGAATCCCGTACGGCTCGGTGTCCACCTACAAGGACGTCGCGGCGCTGGCCGGCAGCCCGCGCGGATCACGAGCCGCCGGGAACGCGCTGGGCGCAAACCCGCTGCCGATCGTCGTCCCCTGCCATCGGGTCGTGTACAGCGGTGGCGGGCTCGGCGGCTACACCGGCGGGGTTGGGCGCAAGCGGGTGCTGCTCGCGGTGGAGACTGGCCAGGGTTCGCTCAGCGTGAAGTGAGGCTCGACGGCGGTCGCGAGCGGATGGCCGTCGCGAGCCGATGGCCGTCGCGAGCGGTGGCCGTCGCGGGGTTGCCGTCGCGAGCGGATGGCCGTCGCGACCGGGTGGCCGTCGCGACCGGTGGCCGTCGCGAGCCGATGGCCGTCGCGAGCCGGTTGGACCGCCCTGGTTTTGCGGAGAGTGGGTTCAGAGGTTTTCTGTTCTTTCATGTGTGAATGGTTGATCTCAAACCACCGGTCGGAGAGGCCACCCGCCAGCGCAGGTAGTCCACCAGCGGTTGGGGCGGCCTGAGCCAGCAACGCTCGGGCCCTGATCGTGGCGATCGCGCTTCGGATTCGACCGGGGTCAGTAGCCCGGCGCGGAGTTCAAGCGGGCAGTGTTTCAGCCAGGATGTACTCGACGGTCGCGAGCCGAGGCGAATGCCCTGCTGGCTTGTGGGGTATCAATCAGGGATGGACTTTCTGCGCCCGGTTCGCGCCTTTGACGACCTCCAGCAGAAGCAGCGCTGGCTGGCGGTCCCGATCGCGGTGGTCAAGAAGTTCGGCGATGACCGTGCCGGCAGCCTCGCGGCGCTGGTTGCGTATTACGCGTTCTTCTCAATGTTCCCGCTGCTGCTGGTATTCGTGACCGTGCTCGGCTTCGTCCTGCAGGGCGACGCCGCGGCACAGAAGTCGGTCCAGGACTCGGTGCTCGGCCAGTTCCCCATCATCGGGGACCAGATCCACGTCCACGCACTGCGCGGGGAGACGATCGCGCTGGTGATCGGGCTACTGACCTCACTGTGGGCGGGCCTGGCCGTGACGCAAGCCGCCCAGAACGCGTTCGACCAGGTTTGGGCGGTGCCGTTCAAGCATCGTCCGGGCTTCGTTCAGGCGAAGCTGCGCGGTATCGCGCTGCTGGTCTCGCTGGGCCTGTTGTTCCTCGGCGCCACGATCGCCACCGGCCTGGTCACCGGAGGCCTCGGCGGCCCGCTGCTCAAGGTCGCCGGGATCGCGCTGTCCCTGTTGCTCAACTTCGGGCTGTTCTTCGCTGCCTTTCGCCTCATGACCTCGCGGACGATTCCCACCCGTGATCTGTGGACGGGGGTGATCGTCGCCAGCGTCTTCTGGGAGATCCTGCAGATCGTCGGGGGCTACTACATCGGCCATGTGCTCAAGAACACCAGCAGCACCTACGCGCAGTTCGGCCTCGTGATCGCACTGCTGATCTGGCTGCATCTGGGGGCTCAGATGACCCTCTACGCCGCCGAGATCAACACGGTCCTCACGCGCAAACTATGGCCGCGGAGTCTCTTCGGTCCACCCGACATTGCCGCCGACCAGGAGACGCTGCGGGCAATCGCCAAGGTCGAAGAGCGTCACGAGGACGAGCGGATCGAGGTCGAGTTCAAGAGCTAGCCGAGCTAGCCGAGCGAGCCGGCCGCACGCCCAAGCCGCCGACCCATAGCCCCCGCCTGCCCGGGTGCTCCGCGAACTTTGGCGTTCTGGTTCCGAGGGGTCGAACCAACGCGCCAAAGTTCGCGCCCTGCGGCTGCCAAGCCGGGCGCATCGCTGAACTTTGGCGTTTGATGTCCGAGGGGCGACGGAAAACGCCAAAGTTGACCCTGCCCGCCCGGGATCGCCGCCAACGCCCCGCCACGCGCGGGGTTCTTGCGCGCATTCGGCTCCACCCATTTGATACCGCGAATCGCAGGCGCCGTCACGACATCCCTGGACACGATTCGATAATGGTCTTCCCACCCCCGATCCGTGGGGGGTCGTGCGTCAGAGCCCGGACTGAGCGACACAAATCCTGATGGAGTGCTGGGTACCGCGCCGAGGTCGAGAGCTGATTGGGTGGAGTACTTGACCGGGTGAAGCTAGAACAGGCGGTCCGGGGTCTCGCGCCGGGTCAGCTCCAGAGGCCAAGAGCACAGTCCGCCCTCGGCCGGGCAGCCGTTGCACAGCCCGCGATAGGGCGCCTCGGCGACGGCGAACTCGCGTCGGAGCACGCCGTCCGCGAGCCCGGTCAGCTCTCGCTCCAGAGACAGCAACTCGGCCCGACTGTAGGTTGCCGTGACGGGACGGTCCGGAAGCTCGAGGAAGCAATGGGCGATCTCGACCTCGTCTGCTCCCGAGCGCAGGGCCGCGAGCGCGTACACGAGTCGCTGCGTCGCGTAGGCGTGCTCGACGATGGCGGCGGGATCGGCACCGGCCAGCCGGTCGCTCTTGTAGTCGACGACCAGCGCTCGGTTGCCCACTTCCCGGGCGAGGACGTCGAGCGCGCCGGTGACGAGGATGCCGCTGGAGATGATGAACCCGAACCGCTCTTCGCGGCGAGCATCGGTCGCCCGGCCGAGTCTCGCGCAGAGCTCGGTCGCGGCGAAGCGCCGCACGACCTCGGCCAGCTCCTCAGCCTCCTCGGCCGTCGGCGGGGTTTGGCCCGCCCGCAGCGCGGACGCGGCGATGACGGCCGCCGTTGGCGCTGTCGGGTGGCGGAAGTCAAGCCGCTCGAGCAGCTCGTGGATGAGCACGCCGCGCTCAGCCGCGGTCCGTCCGCCTCCGGCGCTCACGCCAGGCTCTCCCGTGCCCAACGCCTCGGCGACCGGCGGGAGCCCGAGCACGCGCTCGACGTAGAAGCGATACCCGCACCGGGCGTACTCCTCGAGCGAGGAATAACTCAGGCTGGTGACCGGTGGGGGCCGCTGTGACAGCGCCAGCGGCGCAAGCGGTTCGCGCAGGTCAGCCGGCGGTGAGGACTGCAACGGTTCGCGGGGCTCCGACGGCGACGAAGGCGCGGGCGGCTCGGACGGGTCGCCCAGCGGCGAGGACTGCAACGGTTCGCGGGGCTCCGACGGCGACGAAGGCGCGGGCGGCTCGGACGGGTCGCCCAGCGGCGAGGACTGCAACGGTTCGCGGAGCTCCGACGGCGACGAAGGCGCGGGCGGCTCGGACGGGTCGCCCAGCGGCGAGGACTGCAACGGTTCGCGGAGCTCCGACGGCGACGAAGGCGCGGGCGGCTCGGACGGGTCGCCCAGCGGCGAGGACTGCAACGGTTCGCGGAGCTCCGACGGCGACGAAGGCGCGGGCGGCTCGGACGGGTCGCCCAGCGGCAAGGACTGCAACGGTTCGCAGGAGCTCCGACGGCGACGAGGGCGCGGGCGGCTCGGGGCGGGTGCGTGGGCCGCTCCGGGTTGACGGCGCTCGGTCGATTGGCAGCCAGATCGGTGTCGCGCGCGTTGCGGGTCGCGTCGGCGAGGTCTTCGGGACGGAAGATCCTCAGGCTGACGCGGGGGTGGTCAGGATCGGGCGTCGCGACCTGAGCATGCCCGCTGTGGGGGTGGATACGGGTCCCCAGGTCCGGAATCAGCGCCGGGGTGATCCAGACGATCGGGCCGCCGCCGCTGAGGGTTGGCCAGGCGTCGAGCTTGGCCGCTCCACTGATGATCAAGCGCTCGCGTGCGCGGGTCATCGCGACGTAGAACAGTCGTCGCTCCTCGCGTTCCTGCGCCTGCAACTGCTCGTCGCCGATCGCGCGGTAGTCGAGCGCCGGCTCGCGCCGGCCGGTTCCCGGCCGAGCGAGCCGGAGACCGAGACGTCCGTCGCTGCCGAGCCGCAGGATCTCTGCCGGCCGCCTCGGTGTCCGGCCGAGATCGGCGACGCACACGATGTCGAACTCGAGCCCCTTGGCCCGGTGGATGGTCATCAGCCGCACGGCGTTGAGCGCTTCGCCTTCGACCGGGGCTTCGCTCTCCCGTGACTCCGAGGATCGACCGGCCTCGCGATCCCGCACCAGCTCCAGGAAGCCTCTGAGGTCGCGCCCGTGGGCGGACTCGTACTCGCGACCGAGGCGCATCAGCTTGCGGACGTTGGCCAGCCGGCGCACGCCGCCGGGCATCGCCAGCATGGTCAGGTCGTATCCGGTCTGTTCGAGCGCGCGCTCGATCAGCTCTTCGATCGCCGCGCGCCCGCTTATGCGACGCTCCGCGCTGAACCAGTCCGAGAATCGGGTCAGCTTCTCCTGATCGGCTGCACCGAGGTCGTCGAGCGGCTCCTCAGGCTCGCGCAGTACCCACCAGGGATCGCGACCGCAGGACCGCGCGGCCGCGGCGAGAATCACCAGCGCATCGAGCGACACTCCGACCATCGGGGAGGCCAGCAGGGTGTAGAACGCCTGCTCCTCGCGGGGGTTGGCGAGCGCGCGGAGGTAGGCGACGAGATCCGTGACCTGCGGGTGCGACCAGTATCCCCGCCCGCCGATCACGTAGGTCGGAATCCCGCGTTGCTCCAGCGCTCGTTCGTACGCTCGCATGTCGGTGCTCGCGCGAGTCAGGACGACCACCTGCCGCGGCGCCGCGCCTCCGTCGACCAGCTCCCCCACGCGTCCGGCGAGCGCTCGAGCCTCGGCCAACCGCCACGGCGAGGCCAGCCCGTCGGAGGCCCAATCCGCGCCCTTGTCCACGATCAGCAGCTCCACCCGTGGATCCTCGACCGGGTCGTCGGGGCGTCCGGCGAGCAGGGGCCTGTATCGGCCGCCCAACGCGGCGCCGTCGGCTTGACGGGTGCCGACACGCAACTCTCGAGCACTGGCCTGATCCGCACCGACACCGGGCCCTCCAACATCCGCTCCACCGGCACCGGCACCGGGCCCTCCAACATCCGCTCGACCCGCACCCACAGCGGACCCTCCAGGGTCCGCTGGATCGGTGCCGACGGCCGACTCAAGCGCGTCGGCAAAGGCGTGATTGAGCACGTCGAGAATCTCGGGACGGGAGCGGAAGTTGGTCCGCAGGGTCGCCCGGCCGCCGGCCGCGGCGAGCCGCTGCCCTCGCTGTTCGAACAGCTCGACGTCGGCGTGGCGGAAGCCATAGATCGACTGCTGAGCGTCCCCGACCGTGAACAGGTTCCCGCGCGCGATCGATTCGATCAGCTCCAGCTGGACACGGTTGGTGTCCTGCAGCTCGTCGACCATGATCTGGTCAAACCGCGAGCGGTAGCGCTCGCGCAACTCCTCGGAGGACTCCAGCAGGTCGCGGGTCATCAGCTCGAGGTCCTCGAAGTCGAGCCCCGAGACCTCGCGCTTGCGCTGCGCGTAGAGCTCGCCGTACGTGCGCAGCAGAACGTCGAGCAGGTCCCGGACCGGCTGGGCCGCCCGACGCTCGCAGACGCTGCGCAATCGGGCCAGGGCATCGGTGTAGGCGAGACACACGGGGGTCGTGAGCGCCGCCCCGTTGCCGCGGGGCAAGGCCAGGCGATCGAGGTCTCCGGGCCAGAGCCGAGACGCGTGTGTCAGCTCCGTGCAACGCTGCAGGCGCGCGAGCGCCTCGAGCACGCGGGCACCGGGGCTGGCGATCGCGGCCAGCTCCCGCGCGGCCGTCACGGCGGCCCGCGCCAGCTCGCGCGCGGCGTCGCTGTCCGAGGAGGGCTTGGGACACGCCGGTAGGCCGGGGGCCGACTCCCCGCGCGAGCGCAGCTGCGCGTAGGCGAAGAGGATCGCATCGCGCAACAGTCCGGGGCCGTAGGAGGCGATCAGATCCACCCCGGCGGCGCCGGTCTCGGCGAGCTCCTGTAGCGCGTCGTCGAACGCGGCGTCGGCGAGCCGTTCCGATTCTGGGCGGTCGAGGACGACGAAGCTGGGGTCGATCCCCGCGGCCAGCGCGTGCGCCCGCAGGACCCGGGCGCAGAAACCGTGGATGGTCGAGATGAACGCGCCCTCGGTGGCGCGCGCGGCCTCGTCCGCGCCGAGCGCGCGCAGCCTCCGACGGATGCGGTCGCGCAACTCCGCCGCCGCCTTCTCGGTGAAGGTGATGGTGAGGATCGCGGCCACGTCGATCTCGTCCTGTAGCACGGCGCGCACGAATCGCTCCACGAGCACCGAGGTCTTGCCGCTGCCCGCGCCGGCGTCGAGGAGCAGGTCGCCTGTGCGCCGCTCGATCGCGCTGAGCTGCTCAGCGGTCCATTCCGGAGCGCCGTCTGATGAAGAGAGCCGGCCCGCGCGCTCGCCCATGCTCGGCAGGCCCGGTTCGTCCTTGGCGACCATCTCGATCACGACCGGCAGATCCCCGGGTACGCACATCCGTCGCGCGAACACGTTTGCGGGCAGGGAGTCAGCTCGCCCGCGCGCAGCCGCCCGGCGAGCGCGAGCGCGCGGGCGCTCGCGTCCTGCAGCTCGGCGTCGAGCTCGGCAGGCTCGCGGGCGTCGGTGCCCACCACCCTCGCGCCAACCGGCGCGTCCTTGAGATACACGCCGCGGGGCCGCAGATCATCTCCGCGGAGCGGTTGGTAGAGGCCGGCAACCGGCTCCAGCTCGAGCAGCTCGCGCACGACCAGCATGTACAGCGCGACCTGCAGCTGGCGATCGATGCTCCAACGGGCGCCCTGGTAATCGGGGCGGATCGCCCCGGTCTTGTAGTCGCGCACGATCGCCCGGCGACCGGAGCCGACGTCGACGCGGTCGATCACTCCGCGCACGAGCACGCGGTCGGCCCCCTCGCCCAGCTCCAGCGCCGGCAGCGATGGCTTGCCGTCCACGAAGCCGAACCGCAACTCCAGGCCCTCCGGTGGCCAGTCGAGGCCGTCGCGGGACTCGGCCTCGAGATAGCGGCGCAGGTCGGCTTCGATCGCCCGCAGCGCGGCGGCCCGCAGCGCCGCCGGACGCCCAGGGGCGATCTGGACACCGCCGTCCGAGCCGGTGGCCGGCATCTCGGCCAGGACGTCGTCGAGGATCACGTTGGCCTGAGACAGCGACTCGGGGGTGACCGGCCCGCCCAGCCGCCGCAGGACACGCTCGAGCGCGACGTGGATGAAGCTGCCCCGGGCCATCGGATCCGGCTCGGGTTCGAAGCGCTCGGGTTGCAGCTCCCGCTCGACCAACCATTTGACGGGGCAGGCGGCATACATCTCGAGCGCTCCGGCGGACAGGATCTGACTGTGGCGGACGCGACGGAGGGCGTCCGGGCCCAGCACCCGCAGCGGCTCGGCCACCGCACCCGCGGCAGGCGCCCGCAGGGCAGAGCGCGCGCGGGCGCGCTCTCGCTCGGTGGGCGCGCCGTCGGCGCTCCACACCACGTCGGCCAGCAGCCGTCGGCGCCGGCGCTCGCGCCAGCCCTCGACCAGCAACTCGGCCACGTCGTCGATGAACGGCGAGGGCAGAGCGAGGTTTCCCTCCTCGTCTGAGCTGCGATGGCTGAGCACCACCTGTTCGGTGGCGCGGGACACGCAGGCGTAGAACAGGTAGCGCTCCCGAACCAGCGCGTCCTCCCGCGGGCGCAGACGAAGCCCCGAGCAGGCGGCGAGCTCGCGACGGCGCTCGTCGGACAGAAATGGCTCAGGCCGCCCCGGGGACGGGAACTCTCCCTCCTGCAGCCCGCACACGAACACCGCGCGGAACCGCCGGGCCCGGATCTCGAGCGGTTCGGCAAGCAGCACGGCATCGGCACCGGCGGCGGCCGGGGCGGCGGGGACCGGCAGCCGCTCGAGCAATTCGACCAGGTCGGGCCCGGGGACGGGTTGGCCGAGCTCGTGGAGCTCGCGCAGGGCTCGCAGCGCCGCGGCGAGCGCCCGCGCGTCGAGCTCTCCGGCGAGATCAAGCGTCGCGGCGGCCGCTCGGTACGGCGCCGCGAACAGCCTCCGGGCGTGGCGGCCGAGGGCGGCGACGGGATCCTCGGCGACCCTCAGGGAGTCGATCTCGCCACACGACCAGCGCAGGCGCGAGCGGGCATCGACGACGGAGGAAAGGCCGTCCGTGCGCAGCTCAGCCTCGAGCGCGTCAACCACCTCGGGCCGCTCGAGCAGACCGGGCGAGCGCAGGTAGTCGAGCAGGTCCTCGGCGCTCGATCGTCGCTCGTCCAACAGAGCACAGCGGGCCAGGCCGAGCAGGCCACGCCCGAGCGCGGTGTGTCCGAACGGGACGTCGAATCCGCTCGCCAGCGGGATTCCGTACTGCTCGAACACCCTGATGGCCACCGGTGCCCGCGCGAGCGACCGGAACACCACCACGATCTCCTCGGCCGGCAGGCCGGCGCGCAGCAGTTCGAGCACCTCGGCCGCCACCAGCTCAGCCTCGGCCCGCTCTCCACCCGCCTCCAGCAGCCGGACCGCGCGCCCCGGCTCGATGCGCTCAGGCGCGGGCTCGAACAGCCTTCGCTCGAGATGGTGCAGCACGGCCCGCGACTGCGGTGCGTAGTACTCGTCGAGGGCTGGGAGCTCGAGCACCCGCTCGGCCAGCGGCCGCAGCTCTTGCACCGCTTCGGCGCGGGCCACGAGGGCCGCGCGCTCGGGCTCGTAGGTGAGCGAGACGGTGACCTCGGCGCCGGCGATCCGCGAGAGCGTCTCCACCGCGTCGCGCTCGAGCGCGGTCAGCTCGTCGAAGCCATAGAAGAACACGGGATCGGCACCCCAGCGTCCGGGCGCTGCCCGCAGCGCGTCGAGCGCCCGCCACGCGTAGAGCTCCGCGTCCACCCGGCCCAGGCGCTCCAGCGCGCGGACGTAACCGAGGTACAGCGTCGCGACGTCCTCCGCGTAGCCAGCGCGGCGGGGGTCCTCGGCCGCCCATGCCCGGAGGGCCTGGGCGAACCGCTGGGGCGTCACCAGCGAACGCTGCAGCTCCGCGATCAGCCCTCCCGCCGCCACCGCGAACCCCGGCGCGGACGCCGATCGCCCCACCGTGCTCAGTGGCGCATCGTTGACCACCTGTCGCAGCACTCGCTCGCGCTGCAGCGCCGAGAGACGCTGGGCCGCGTATTGCGCGCGGCGGGCGATCTCCGAGGCCAGGCCCGCGAACGTGAGCACCGACCCGCGCACCACACCGTCGCGGGCCAACTCGCGGGTGTAGTGCCGGGCGTCGCCGGCGGTCGGTACGACGAGCAGCGCTCCGCGCCGCGCGGCCGGACCGTAGGCGCCAAGGACTTCACCGGCCTTGGCCGAATTGGCCGGGCCGAGAACGAGAGTGAGCGGCATCCGCCTATGGTGGCGGGCGGGTCAGACAAAGCCTTCTGCGGTCAGACAAACGCCCTCTGCGAGCCCGCGGCACGCGGCGCCGGGCGGGCGGGTCGGACAAAGGCCCTCTGCGCGCCCGCGGCACGGGGCGCCGGTGGCGGGCGGGTCAGACAAAGGCCGTCGGCGCGCCCGCGGCACGGGCCGCCGGTGGCGGGCGGGTCAGACAGAGCCCTCTGCGCGCCTGCCGCACCAGCCATCCCTGGCCGCCCCCATAACCACCGGCTGCGCGCCCCCTGGCACCTGCACGATTCCCCAAACCGAGGCCGGCGGCGGGGGAATGGGGAATCACACATGCCAGACATGCACGGCGGCCCGAACTCGCGCACCCGTCCTCGGTTTGGGCGATTGAAGCGGGTGACGGCCGCTCGGGGGGCGCCCTCACCGCGCCCGGCTGTCAGCGGCAGACCGTCCGGCAGTCCGGAGCGTGGCCGGCGCGCCCGGCTGTCAGCGGCAGAGTGTCCGGCAGTCCGGAGCGTGCCCGCCGTGCCTGGATGCTGGCGGTGGAGCGTCCGGGCTCGGAGCTGCCGCGACCGCTGCGTCGGGTCCGTCGAAACAGGCGCGAACGCGAGGCGCGTCCGGGCAAGCGACACGCCACGAACCGACTTGGGAATCCGGGTGGCCGCGACGGCGATCGGCATCCCGGACCTCCGGCTGTGCCGGGACTAGGCGGCGGCCGGCTCCTGGGCGGCGGAGGCCGGCTGGGGCTGCTCGGTGTCGGCGGGCTGTTCGGCGTCGGGGGGCTTGGCGCCCTCCTTGGCCCAGGGCTCGTCGAACTCGGCGCGCCACTTGCCGTCCTCGCCCTGTTGGAGCGCGAGGCGGGCGCGGAAGCTCTTGCCCGAGCGGCCCTTGAAGCCGGTCACCGGCTTCTCGGTCCGGCCGGTGCGGATCAGCTCGCGCGCGACCGCGATCGGGAGCTGCTTGCCGGCCTTGGACTTCCAGATCACGAAACCGCAACCCGGGTCCTCGCGCGACCAGCACGAGTAGCCCTTTCGGTTCTCGACGATGTCGCGGCCGCAGACCGGGCACGGCCCGAGGTTGGCGCGGGGAATGCGGACGTCCTTGAGCTTCTGGTCGAGCTCGCCGACGGTCGCCTCGGTGAACTTGACGATGTCCCCCATGAACGCCTCGCGGGAATCCTCGCCGGTCTCGATCTTGCCCAACCGGCTCTCCCACTCCCCGGTCATGTCCGGGGAGGTGAGGGCGTGCTCGCCGAGCAGGCGGATCACGTTCTGGCCCTTCTCGGTGACCACGAGCGCGCGGCCGTCGCGTTCGATGTAGCCGACCTGAAGCAGGCGCTCGATGATCGCCGCGCGGGTGGCCGGCGTGCCGATCCCCGAGTCCTTCATGGCTTCGCGCAGCTCGTCGTCGTCGACCAGCTTGCCGGCCGTCTCCATCGCGCCGAGCAGCGCGCCCTCGGTGTAGCGCCGGGGTGGCTTGGTCTCCTTCTCCTCGGAGGCGACCTCCTTGACCTCGCACCTGCTCGCCCCGCTCGAGCTTGGGCAGCTGCTGCTCGCGACCTTCGTCGTCGTCACTGCGCTCAGCGTCGGGCATCTCGCCGTAGACGCCGCGCCAGCCCGGAACCAGCATCACCTTCCCGCGGGTGCGGAACACGTGCGCGCGAGCCGGCTCGGCCCCGGCGGCGCTCACCGTCGTTTCGACGCGGGTGTTCTCGAACACCGCCTCGGGGTGGAAAACGGCCAGGAACCGGCGCACCACCAGGTCGTAGATCCGCAGGTCGTCCTCGTTCATCTTGTCGACCGGGTGACGCTCGGCGCGGGTGGGGATGATCGCGTGGTGGTCGGTGACCTTGGCGTCGTCGACGACGCGGCCGAGGGGCAGCAGATCGAGGCCGAGGACGTACCGCGAGGCTGCGGCGTATTCGCTGCGTTCGCCGACCAGCGCGGCGATCGGCTTGATCTCGGCGATCATGTCCTGGGTCAGGTAGCGCGAGTTGGTCCGGGGGTAGGTCAGCGCCTTGTGCTCCTCGTACAGTCGCTGGGCGGCGCCCAAGGTGCGGCGGGCGGAGAAGCCGTGGCGGCTGTTGGCGTCGCGCTGGAGCGAGGTGAGGTCATACAGCAGCGGCGCGCGCTCCTTGCGCTCGGTCTTCTCGAGCTTGGTGATGGCGCCGACCCGGCCTGCGCAGTCGGCGACGATCGCCTGGGCCTCGGCGGCGGTCTTCAGGCGTGGGTTGGCCCCCGCGTGGTACCGGCCCTCGTAGACCCGCGGTCCGTTCTGAACCGGGTCGAAGACGGCGTCCACGGTCCAGTAGGCCTCGGGCTTGAACGCCTTGATCTCGGCCTCGCGGCGGGCCAGAATCGCCAGCGTCGGCGTCTGCACCCGCCCGAGCGACACGGCCCCGTCAAACGAGGAGCGCAGGCGGATCGTCGCCGCTCGAGTGGCGTTCATGCCGACGATCCAGTCGGCCTCCGAGCGCGACCGCGCGGCCGCCTCGAGCGAGGCCAGCTCGGCGGCCGGGCGCAGCTGCGAGAACGCCGCAGCGATCGCCTTCTGGGTCATCGAGTTCAGCCACAGCCGCTGCACGGGCTTGTGCGAGCCGGACTTCTCGTACAGGTAGGCGAAGATCAACTCGCCTTCCCGCCCGGCGTCGCAGGCGTTGACGACCAGGTCCACGTCGTCGCGGCCGAGTTGACGCTTGACCACGTTCATCTGCTTCTTGGACCGCTCATCCCGGACGACGAGCTTGAAGCGCTCGGGGACGATCGGCAGATCGGCCATGCGCCATTTCTTGAACTTGTCGTCGTATTCGTCCGGGTCAGCGAGCTGGACGAGATGGCCGACGGCCCACGTGACGACGTGATCCGGGCCCTCGAGATAGCCCTCCGATTTGGTGAATGCGCCAGGCAGAACGCGCACCAGGTCGCGCCCAACCGATGGCTTCTCTGCGATGACGAGCGTCTTGGACATGAGTCCGGTGAGGGTAGCGCCAACCGCAAGAGGGCCCGCAATTGTGCGTCCGTCGACTCCGCGCGGTCAGGGCGCGCGCAACTCCGCGGCCCGCCGCGCGACCGTGGGCAACTCCAGCTCCTGCGCGGTCCGCGCCGCCGCCTCGATCAACTCCCGGCGCCTCGCGCCCGGGGCCGAGCGCGCTGCGCATAGTCGAGCTGCGTGTGGGCGACGTGCACCGGCGCCTTGAGCGCAGCGTTCCGGGCCAGCGCCCGGCGTAGATGCTCCAGCGCCGTGGTCCGCTCTCCCATCGTGGTGGCGAGCCGGCCCAGGTACCTCGCCGCCGATCCCAGGCACGCCGCCCCGATCCCGATCACCACGTTGCTGTCGCGATGGGGGAGCAACAGCTCGTAGAGCCGCGCGGCGCGTTCGGCGTCGCCGAGCTCGGTGCACGAATCGGCGAGCAGGGTGATCGCGATCATCCAGTCGCCGTCCTGCGGGATGCCCGCGAAACCGTCGGCCGCCAGCCGGTCGAACTCGTGCCGCGCCTCGTCGTGGCCTCCGGCCTCGCACAACAGCGTGGCCAGCGCCGCCCGCCATGCCGGCAGCTGAGGATTGGCGGCCACGAGCTGGCGGGCCGCCGGCTCGAGCTCCGCGATCCGGCCCTGCTCGCGTCGGATCGCCAACAGCTGGATCTCGTAGTACTGCAGCGCGGTCACCCCTTCGCCCTGGAGCCCGGCCGCGAGCGCCTCCGAGGCCAGCTCATCGGCCTGCTGCAGGCGCCCGTCGAGCAGGGCACGCATCGCCCGCCAGACGGCCGCGTTCCAGAGGTAGAGCGGCTGACGCAGCCGCTGCGCCCCCTCCGCGAAGGCCTCCAACTGGGCCTCGACGGCATCCGGATCGCCGCACTCGAGCAGATCGACCATCAGCCACGCGTGACCCTGCAAGGTCAGCTCGACGTCGCCGGCCTCGCGCGCGCAGCGCAGCAGCTCGGTGGAGTCAGTCAGCCGCTGGTCCACGTGTGCGGGGCCCCATAGGGCACGCCGTCGCGCGGCCGCCGCCAGCGCACGGGCCTCGGGGTCGCCCAGCTCCGCAGCGATCGTCGTCGCCTCGGCGCTCAGCTCGATCATGCGATCGCGCTTGGGGGAGTAGTAGAGCGCTCCGCACAGTCGCCCCAGCAGGCGTACCCGCATCACCGTGCGCTCGTGGGTGGTCATCGCCAGTGCCTGCTCGAGCATCGCGATCAGCTCCTCGTCGACGACGCCCGGGGGCTGCACGTAGCGCCGCGAGGCCCCGATCGCGGCCCGGGCCAGGCTCGTGCTGTCTCCCAATCGCGCGGCCAATGCTGCGGCCTCGCGCAGGGCCTGCCAGGCCAGCGGCCGCTCCCCGCTGCGAACCTGCGCTTCGCCGAGGGCCAGCAACAGCTCGCAGCGCTTGGCCAGCGCGTCGGGCTCGGTGCGCTCGAGCACGTCGAGCGCCCGGGCATAGTGATCCGCCGCCTCCTCGTGGGCCAGCATCGCCGTGGCCTGCTCGCCGGCTTGCAGTGCGTAGCGGATCGCGCGCTCGGCATCCCGGGGGTCGGCGGCGCGCGTGAAGTGGAGGGCCAGCGCGTTGAGGTGCCGCGCCGCCCCGGCGCCCTCGAGCGCGTCGCCGACCCGCCGGTGGATGCGCGTGCGGCGGGCCTCGGACATGCCCTCATACAGCGTCTCGCGGATCAGCGCATGGGAGAAGCTGTAGCGCCCGGGACGGTCGGCCGACTCGACCACCAGGCCGGAGGCCAGCCCGTCGTCCAGTGCGCCGAGGAACTCATCCTCCTCGAAGGCCAGCACTGACTCGAGGATCGACGCGTCGAAATCGCGCCCGGTCACCGCTGCCACGCGCAGCCACTCGATCGCCTTGTCGCCCAGCCGCGCGAGCCGGCGGGCGATCACCTCCTTGACGCCCTCGGGGAGCCCGAACCGCTGCAGCTCGCGGGCTCCGGCCTGTTGGGGCTGCACGCCGGCGTCCACGAGGTGACGGACGATCTCCTCGATGAACAACGGGTTGCCCTCGGTCTCCTCGTGCAGGGCCTCGGAGAACCCGCGAGAGGGGGTGACTCCCGTCCGGACGCGGATCAGCTCCACCGTCTCAGGCTGGGCCAGGCCCGCGAGGTCGATCTGGGTGACCAGCCGGTCTCGGCGCAGATCGGCGAGCCAGGCGTCGAACCCTTCGTCCCCACGCTCGGTGGCCCGGTAGGCGCCGAGGATCAGCAGCCGAGTCGGCTGCGGCGCCCTCGCGAGATGACGCAGGAGCAGCAGCGTCGGTCGGTCCGCCCAATGCAGATCGTCGAGCACCAGCAATACCGGCGTCGCGGCGGAGATCTCGGCCAGCAGCCCGACCACCGCCTCGAACAGGCGGTAGCGCGCGGTCTCGGGCTCCTCGGGGACCGGCGGCGGCAGGTCGGGGAGGCGTCGCCGCAGCTCGGGGATCAGCCGCGCCAGTTCGGACCCGTACTCGCGGAGGGTGGCGCGCAAGTCGGCGGAGGAGAGGTTCAGGATGTAGTGGCGGAGCGCCTCGAGGAACGGCTGGTAGGGGACCAGCGTGTCCTCGGGCGAGGTTCCGGCCAGCACGACGGCCCCGGATTCGTGCGCCCGCCGGGCCAGCTCGGCGATCAGCCGGGTCTTGCCGATCCCCGGATCACCGGCCAGCAGAATGAGCCGCTCGGCGCCGCGGGCGCCGATGGTCTCCCGCTCGCCGTCCCGGTCGGGGCGATCGGCGCCGCGCTCGATCTCCCAGCGACGCTCGAGCTGCTCGAGTTCGCGGACGCGGCCGACCAGTGGCCCGGCGCCCCGCGCAACCAGCTCGGCGGGGAGCTCGATCGCCGGCTGCACACCCGGCGATCGACGATCGCCGGTCTGAGCGGCGCTCCGCCCGCTGGGATGGAGCAATCGCTCGTGGGCGGCGATCGTGTCCGGCGAGGGAGCGGTGCCCAGCTCATCGCGCAGCAGGGTACGCAGCCGCTCGAACACGCGCAGGCCCTCGGCGACGTTGCCGCGGGCGGCGAGCGCCTGCATCAGGAGCACGTAGCCCGATTCGCGATATGGCTCGGTCTCGATCAGGGCGCGCGCCGCGCGCTCGACCGAGCCGAGCTGCGTCCCGCCGAGGCTGAGCCCGGCGCGGCCGATCACCTCGAGCGCCTGCAACCTGACCTGCTCGAGCTCGCGTCGGCGAGGCTCGAGCCAGCTCATCTCCGACCCGGGCAGCAACCCGCGGCTGGTGATGTTGAACGGAACCTGAGCGAGCGCCCAGGCGACGCGAGCGTCGCCCCGCTCGAGCGCTTCCTGCGCCCGGCCCACCTCGGACTCGGCGGCCTCGACGTCGATCCACACGGGCTCGGGCAGCTCGAGGCTCAGCTCGTCACGGCCGACGAGCGCCGAGCGTCCGAGCACAGAGCGCAGGCGGGACAGCAGCGTGCGCAGCGCCGCGTCCTGCGAGCGCGGCGGGTTGGCGGGCCACAGCGAGCCGATCAGCTCCTCGCGGCCGACCTGACGAGCGCGATTGAGCACCATATAGGCGAGCAGCAGCCGCACCTGCCGGCCTCGTAGCGCCCCGGCTCGCTGCACGCCGTCCAGCTCAACCGACAGCCGCCCACATAGCTGGATTCGGGTTCGCTCAGTTCCCGGCAACGTTATGGAAACGTATCGCCAACGGCAAGGCGAAATCGTTCCCGCGCGTGGACAACCGGGGACCACACACTGACGCGATCGGGGGGGCGCGCCGAGTGACGCTGAGCCGCAGCGACCGAGGAACCATGACCACGATCACGGAAGGCCACAGTCGGATCGCCTATTGCGAGTGTGGGGCGGAACTCGTCGGCGATTCCGAGCTGGACCTTTTCGACGCGGCACAACGACATCTCGCGCATCATCACCCGCAGCTCCTCGGGGCGCTGGGGCTCGACGTGGTACATCAGATGGCCGAGGACGTCCGGGGGTAACCAGACGCCCCAGGGCGGGCGGCGCGCAGACCGCCGCCCGCCCAGGGCTCATCCCGCGCACTGACTCGAGCTGACCGGGGTGTTGTGTGCGCGGGCCAGCGCGAGCTGGGCCTGCACGAGCGCGTTGGGCACGGCAAAGCCGCCGTTGTGATTGGTGCCGGTGATCGCGGCGAACACGGTGGCCAGCACCTGGCCCTGGGCGTCCACCAGCGGGCCGCCCGAGTTGCCGGGCCGGACGCGCCCTCGGAGCGAGGTGACACTGCGCAGGATCGGGCCGTTCCCATAGGCGTCCTCGGTGCTGAACACCTGCGTCTGGCCGATGCGGCCGGGCTCGCCGTCGAACGGGCCGTCGAGCGGATAGCCGAGAATCGCGGCGTCGGTGCCCGAACGGGGGTCGGGGACCAACTTGAGCGCAGGCTCCGAGAGACCGTTGACCCTGAGGATGGCCAGGTCGTCATGGGGATCGAAATCGACCACCACCGCGCGCAGCCCGAGGCCCACCCCGCGCACCTGCACCTTGGTGTCGGCCTCCCCGGCCACCACGTGTGCGTTGGTGACGACCAGCCCCGGAGCGGCCACCCAGCCGCTGCCCTCGATCCCCAAGCCGCAGGCCGTCCCGAGCACCCGGACAACGCTGGCACGGGCGGCGCGGACGTCGCGGCGGGCCAGGATCCCGCGCGTCGGCGGCGACACGTCCGCCGCCGGGCCGCGCACCGAGGGCAGTGGATCGAACCGGTCCAGCGCATGGAGGATCGGCCCCGAGGGAGGCAGGAGTTGATCGAGCTCACGCAGGATGGCCGAACGCTGGATATCTGACCGCAGCGGCCGGGAGCCGGCCGACTCCAGCGCGACGGCTCCCACGATCCAGGCGATGCCAAGACCCACGCAGGCCGTGAACACCGCGCCGAGCAGCCCGTCGATGGCGCGCAGACCAGGCCAGCGCAGCGCCGAGCGGGCATGCACTCCGAGTCCTTCAAAGCCGCTGGCCAGCACCCCGCCGACCAGCAGGGCGCCGAGCAGACCCAGCAGCGGGGCGTATTTGGAATGCGAGCCGCCGTTGAGCAGCAACGGGGCCAGCCGGGTGCCGAGGAATGCCCCGACGGCAAATCCGACCAGCGACAGCGCGCCGACGATAAACCCCTGCAGGTAGCCGTAGAAGGCCAGCAGAACGGTGAAGCCGACGATCAGCCAGTCAATGCTCGTCACCCGCTGGAGGGTAGTGCTCAGCCACCCGCGGCTCGCATCTTCTACCGTTAATGATTGAGGTGGCACAAGTGGGTGTAATCGCGGCCCCACAACCGCGACCTGCACAGCGAAACGTCCGGCGTCGGCGTTTGTTGACACGCGCCGCGCCGCTGGGTGGACTGGCGGTGATCGCGTTCGCCGCCGGGGCGGTCTGGTCGACCGAGCCCGGACGCGCCGAGCGCCACCTGGTCACCCGGTACGTCGACGCCTGGACGCAGGGCAACTACGGGAAGATGTACAGCCTGCTCGACGCGGACTCGCGCCGCCGGACCTCGCAGGCGCAGTTCGTGGCGGAGCTCAAAGCTGCCGCGGCGACGGCCACGCTGGAGTCACTGACCGCAGTACACGTGGCCAGCCGCCACGGTGACGCGATTGGAGTGCAGATGCGCGTCCACACGAAGCTGTGGGGCACGTTGCACGAAATCCTGCAGGTACCCCTGAGCGGCAGTGGCTCAGGCGCGAGCGTCCGGCTGTCCGGGACACTCCTGTTCCCGGGGCTGGCCCCCGGTGAACAGCTGACCAGACGGGTCACTCTGCCGCCGCGCGCCACGCTGCTGGCCAGCAACGGAACGCCACTGGCGCAGGGCCCTGATCGCACATCGCCGATCCCCGACGTGGCCGAACAGATCGTCGGCACGCTGGGGCCGATTCCCACCCCGGCCAAGGCCCGGTTCGCCGCCGCGGGGTACCCGCCCAACGCGAAGGTGGGTCTCGACGGACTGGAGAACATCTTCCAGAGCCGCCTGGCGGGAAGGCCCGGCGGCACGTTGCTCGCCGGCGCTCGAGTCCTTGCGCGCGCGACCCCCGTCGCGGCGCGGACGGTCACCACAACCATCAATCCGGCGGTCGAGACCGCCACCGTCAGCGCGATGGCCGGCCGCTATGCCGGGATGGCGGTGATGAATCCCCACACCGGTGCAGTGCTGGCCCTCGCGGGGATTGCCGACTCGGCCGTGCAGCCCCCTGGCTCGACGATGAAGATCGTCACGGTCACGGGCGCACTCGCGGCGGGGATCGTGAAACCGACAACCACATTCCCGATCGAGACCTCGGCGACGATCGACGGGTTCACGCTGCAGAACGCCGGCGGCGAGGCATGCGGCGGAACGTTGGTGAATGCGTTCGCGGTCTCCTGCAACTCGGTGTTCGCGCCGCTGGGTGTCAAGCTCGGCGCGCGGCGTCTGGTGAGCATCGCCGAACGCTTCGGCTTCAATCACCCGTCCTCGATCTCCGGCGCTGCCGAGAGCCAGATTCCGCCGGCGAGCAAGATCGGTGACAGCCTGGCGGTGGGATCGTCGGCGATCGGCCAGGGCGAGGTGCAGACGAGCGCGCTCGCCATGACCGACGTGGCAGCCACGATCGCGATGGGCGGCCGTCGTCCGATTCCCACGCTGCTCGCCCACCAACGCCCGCGCTTCGTGCGGGTGACCAGTCGGCGCGTGGCCCGCGACGTGCAGCGGATGATGGTCGCCGTGGTGCAGTACGGAACCGGGACCTCGGCGCAGATCCCGGGTGTGACGGTCGCCGGCAAGACCGGCACGGCGGAGCTGACCGACACGTCGGCCCCCGGCGCCAGCTCAGCGCAAAATACCGACGCGTGGTTCGTGGGCTACGCGCCGGTGGGTGCGCCGCGGTTCGTGGTCGGCGCGCTCTTCCCCTCGCAGGGCGCGGGCGGGGCGACGGCCGCGCCGGCCGTGCAGCAGGTGCTCACCGCGGCGCTGCAGAAACACTGACCGACGCCCGCTCGCGGCGGTCAGCCGGTGTACGCGTCCCCGACCACGCTCGGCGCCAGCGTGCCCTGGGTCCACACCGCGATGGCTTCACGGGCGGGGCCGAACGCGAGCGTGAGGTCGGCCGCGTAGACCGTCGCGGAGAGGACGCGTGCAGCGCCGAACCGCGCGCTGCGGTGGGAGGCGGCGGGCACGGGAGGGCTCTCGGCAACCACCGGGTGACCGAGCCTCACCCACCCCAGCAGCGCCTCGCCGTTGCCTCCGACGGCCAGGGCCGGCGCCTGCGAAGGGTCAATCGGGCCGAGCGACGCCGGCGCGGCGAAGCTGGCCCCGGCGCGACGCAGCGCCGCTTGCAGTGTGCACGAACTCAGGGCGGGGCACACCTTCCACGCGACCGCCTGATCTCCGACGGCATCACCGGCGAAGGCCAGACCGGAGACGACCTGATTGGCTCGCGAGAGGGTTCGCACCAGCGGCCGGGCGGTCAGGTCGGCGACCCGGGCCTCAGAGTGGTAGCCCCCTCGGCGATCGAACCAGCTCTCGATCCAGGCCACCGTCGGGGTCGATGCGTTGGCCGCCAAGCCGAGCTGATCGATTCGGTGTCCCGCCGGCACCGTCAGCGCGGCGCGCGCGCGCCGAGGCCCGCTCAGCTTCGAGCCGGTGGCGATGAAGATGCTCCGCGCGAGCGCTCGGGGCGCGGGCGCCGCCGTCCAGGCGACGACCGAGTTCCCAGAGCCGAGGCTGGTCGCGGCGAGCGACTCCGGTAGCTCCGGCGCTGAGGTCAGCCGATGGGTGGCGGCGAAGCGATCGCCGCTCACCGACTGGGCCGCCCAGACTCCATTGCCGCTGGCGATGGCGGCCAGCATGCGTCCGCCGGCCAGGGTCACGAGCTGCCCGAGGCTATTCCCGACCAGGCCCGAGACGAGGGTTCGCGGGCGCATGAATCGCCCCCGATTGGTCAGCTCAACGGCCTGCGCCGCGCTGCAGCACGCCAGGCCCGGGGGGCTGGTTCCGGTGAGCAACTCCACCGACGAGCCGGCGAAGGTCAGGCTGAGGACCTGCTGCGCACCGGGGACGTGAAGGGGCTTTGCGACCGCTCCGCCCGGCGAGCGCACGGTTACGAACGCGTTGGACACGGCCGGGTGGTCGAGGTCGGTCACGCCGAACGCGGCCGCCGCCGCGCCGGACGGGGAGAAGTCAACCTGCGCCGGGATCGTGTCCAGCCCGCCCGGCGCGGCCAGCTGAAACCGCGGCCCCCATCCAGCCTGAGCCGCCGCCGGAGCCAGCACGGCCGAGACGGCAATCGCCGGCATGAGAGCGGAGAACCGCCCCAGCCGCACACCCGTCGCCGTGAGCGCCGGCTCCCTTCGCTCAAAGGTCCAGCGAGATCGTCGCCCAGAGCTGGTTGCTGGGCCCGCGAAGCTCGAGCGTCAGGGGCCGGTTCGCGTAGGCCGACTGGTTGAGCTTGAACAGCAACAACCCGCCTTGGGTCGGGCCGAAACTGGCCGTCGTGCCCGGACCGGGCTGGGTGTTCAGCGGCCGCAAGCTCTCCGCGGTCCAGGCGTACGGGTTGAGCGCCGGGATCAGCTTGAGTGGGTAATACCGGTTGCCCTGGGTGTCGACGATGTCGAAGTTGTCGGTCGTGAGCTGAGTCCGCGACGTCTGGTTCTTAGCCCACATGAACACCCCGTACCAGAACTGGTCGGGGGTCGGCGGCAGCGTGCCGACCGGCAATCCCTTCACGTACTGCGAGTCCTCGGTGTCGTACTGATTGAGCTCGCGCGAGATCTGCATCTGGTAGGTCACCGGTCCGGCATCGACGTACCCGCCGTTGTTGTTGGCGTTGGCATCATGGGGATGCGCCTCCTTGCTCCCGCACGCGGCCAGCCCCAGTGCGAGCGCCAGCGCGCAAACGACGATCCAATGGCGACCGACTCTCACGGGGGCGGAAGTCTAACCCGCAACGCGCTCAGGAAGCGTCGACAGACACCCGCCGCCCGCGGTCACGACCCTCTTCGAGGATCGACCGTAGGCGCCGCATCGCCTTGGCGGCCTGACGACGGTTCCAGGCGCGGCCGCCCAGGGCATCGCGCAGCTTGTCCGACAGCTGCACCGGCTCGGTCTCCAGCGTGTACTGCACCTTGGTCGATTCGGCGGGTCCAGGCGAGAGCGTGTAGGTGCCCAGCATGCGAATCCGGTTGTACTTGCCGCCGCGACCGTGCTCCACAATCCGAAACGGCGGCTGCAGCTCGGCCAGCGTGACGTCCGCCCAGGAGAACCGGTTCAGCGGCGCCTTGATGCGAAAGCGGGCCCCGGCCCCCCGGCCGTAGGGATCAACCCGCGTCAGATGCCAGTCGACCTGGTAATGGTCGGAGAACTCGGCGTGGTTGGCGATGTCCGCCAGGTACTCGAACACCTGCTCGCGCGGCTTGGAGATCGTCGTCGAGACGGTGAACGGGTCCACACCTGGATTCTATGGGCACGGCGCAGACGCTCAGGCCGCGGCGCGCTGGTCGGTAATCCGCATCGTGAGCCCGAACTCCGGCGTGTGGACGATGTGGGAGTACCGCGGCACCTCGTGCTGGAGCGAGCGACACAGCTCGCAGACCACCGCCCCGGAGTCGTATACGTACACGCGCTCGCCGGTCAGCGGGGTGCGCCGGCAGCGTCCGCAGCGCTCAGAGCCGGCGGAACGCTCGTAGAGGCCGCGCCGCAGCAGCGCGAGCTCGAGTTCCTGGGCCTCTCGGACTGATGCGGTCATGGAGAGGGGGTTCGTGGCGCGACAATCCGTTCCTTCCTCGGGCGGCGGATTGCGCGTTATCGATATATCGGTAGCCTGATTTGGGGCAAACCGCAGCCGGTTGGTTTCGACCGGCGGAGGGTTGGTTAGCTATGGAGCCAAAAGGGCCTAGTCGTTTAGCCGCGCTTTGACGTTACGGCTATGATCGGTAAGCCCAGGTGTGCGGCTCGGCCACCCTTCAGTGTGCGGGAGCAGGCTGTGGTGGCCGCAACGAGGAGATGGCCCATGAAAGCTTGGATGTCGGGCAATGTTGCAGGAACCGGAACGTTTCGCTGCACCGATTGCGACTACCCGCTGTCGCTCGATGCGGTGGATGAACTTCCGAAATGTCCGAACTGCGGCGGCAACCAGTTCGTCCGCGCATCGTTGTTCACGACGGCTCAGAACGTAGTCATCGACGGCCCGCCGGAACTCGACGACCATGGCTGGCTGGACGAGCTGCGCGACGGCCTGGACGAGCCCGGGCAATACGTCGTCTACCGATCGGGTGACGACGTCATCGCGTACGCGCTGAAGCGGGAATGGACCCGGATCGGCCGCAGTCTGGCAGCCGACATTCGCTTCGATGATCCCACCGTGTCGCGTCGCCACGCGCTGATCGTGCGCCAGCCCGATGGGCTACGGGTGCTCGACGACCGCAGCCTGAACGGGGTGTTCGTCAACGGCGAGCACGTCGAGTGGAGCACGCTGGCCAACGGCGACGAGATCGTCATCGGGCGTCATCACATGCATTTCCTCGACGTACCGGTGATCTCCGGCATGCGCTATCAGCACGCCGCCGAGCCCGGCGGCGGCATGCCCGCCGACTGATCATCAAGACGGCTCAGCCGAGCCATCCGGGCGCTTTCGGCTCGCCCTCGGCTCGCCTATAGTCCGGGCCGAATGTCTGCCACGATCGCGGTTCTCTCCCAGAAGGGCGGCACGGGCAAGACGACGGCGGTCCGGACCTTGACCGACGTGTTCCGACGTGTCGATCTGGGCGTGCTGGCCGTCGACCTCGACCCGCAGGGCAACCTGTCGGACTACCTCGACGTCGACCCCGACGCGTCGCCCACCATCGGCGACGTGCTGGCCGGCCGGGCTCGGCCGATCGAGGCCGTCCACCACGGGATCATCCCCGCCAACCTCGGGCTCGCCGAAGCCGAGTTGATGCTCGGAGGCAAGATGGGTCGCGAGCTGACGCTCAAGAAGGCGCTGGGCGAGGTCAAGGACGACTACGACCTGGTGCTGATCGACTGCCCGCCGGCGTTGGGCCTGTTGACGGTGAACGCGCTGGTGGCCGCCGACTACGCGCTGCTGTCGGCCGAAGCGCAGTACTTCGCCATGCAAGGGGTCGAGCAGGCACTCGAGGTGATCGGGCTGGCCCGCGACAGCCTGAACCCGAACCTCGAATGGCTCGGGGTCGTACTCAACATCGCCGACATGCGGACCCGCCACTCACGTGAGGCCTTCGATTCGCTGCGCGAGCACTTCGGGGACAAGCTGATCCAGACGACGATCCGCGCTTCGATCGCGTACGCCGAATCAGCCGAACGCGCGGTGTCGATCCTCGACTATCGGCCCGACCTGGGTGCGGACTACGTGGCCCTGGCCGACGAGGTGCTGCGGCGACTCGGCATGGAGCAGGCCCGTGGGCGCCTGGCCGGGTTAAGCAGCAACTCACGCGTCGCCTAGCCGACCGTCGGGCGCGATCGCACCGCGCCGCGGGGCAGTCCCGCTCAGACGGACCGCTGGTAGGACTGAAACGCGCGCGTCGCGAACGCCAACAGGAGCGCGAGGACGGCGAGCAGGAATCCGACCCGGGAGGCGATGAGCCCCCAGTCGGGGTGGCTCGCGGTGGCTTCACGACCGGCGATGACCGCCCAATTGACGGGATTGAAGTCCGACACGCTGCGCATCCAGTGCGGGATCAGGTTGGCCGCCAGGAAGGTCGTCGAGAGGAACGTGAGCGGCAGGACGATGAACTGGACCGCCCCGATCAACGCCTCCTCCTGGCGCATGATGAGCGCAAAGCCGTTCGACAGCGCTCCGAACGTGGCGCCCAGGAGCGAGGCGACCAGGATCAGGATCACCACGCCGCCGAGCCCACCCGGGAACGTGGCGCCGACGACCAGCGCCAGAACGACGATGATCACCGACTGGATGAAGACGACGACGAACTCCTTGAGCAGCCGGCCGGCCACCAGGGCCTCGCGCCGCACCGGTGAGACGAGGAAGCGCGCGGTCACGCCTCGGTTGAGGTCCTCGATCAGCGCCATGCCGCTCCAGGCGGAGTTGAACATCGCGGTCATCACCACCACGCCGGGTGCGAGGAAGGCGATATAGGAGCCCCCGTGGAAGCCGGGGATCTCGACGACCTTCTTGAACAGGGCGCCGAACAGCAGCAGCCAGATGATCGGCTGGACGAGCGTCACCCCGACGAACCAGGGCTGGCGCCATAGCTCGCGCAGATGGCGAGCGGTCATGTAGAGGGTCTGTCGAATCAGGGTCATGGGGTCACCTCGGCTGCCTCGGCTTCGGCCGCGTCAAACGTGCGGCCCGTGTAACGCAGGTAGACGTCATCGAGTGACGGACGGGCCACGAGCACGGAGGCGACCGCGATCCCGTGGGCCTCGAGCGCCTGCAGGATGCTCGGCACCGCCCGGCCGCCATCGTCGGCGCGGGCCCGCAGCGCCCGGCCCTCGACCGTCAGGTCGCGGACGCCCCGGACCCCATCGAGCGCCGCCTGGACGCTGCCGTTGGGCTCGCCGGAGCCGTCGAGCTCGACATGCACCGCGTCGCCGCGCAGCTCCCGCTTGAGCTCTTCCGGCGTCCCCCGGGCGACGACCTTGCCGCGGTCGACAATCGCCAACTGAGCCGCGAGCTGATCGGCCTCCTCCAGGTAGTGGGTGGTGAGCAGGATCGTCTTGCCCTGCTCGCGAGACAGTCGCCCGATCTCCCGCCACATGTCCGCGCGGACCTCGGGATCGAGTCCGGTCGTCGGCTCGTCGAGAAATAGGACCTGCGGGTCGTGCACGAGCGCCATCGCGATGTCAAGCCGCCGCTGCATGCCGCCCGAATACCCTCGAGCGATCCGGTCGGCGGCGTCACCAAGCCCAAAGCGCTCCAGCAGGTGGCTGACGCGCTGCTCCAACCCCCGACCGCGCATGCCATACAGATGACCTTGCAGGCGCAGGTTCTCTCGCCCGGTGGCCTGAATGTCGATGCCCGACCCCTGCGCAACCGCGCCGATCGCGCGACGGACTCGGTCCGGATGGGCAACCACGTCGATCCCGGCCACGCTTGCCCTGCCGGCGTCCGGCTTGGCCAGCGTGGTGAGGATCTTGACCGCGGTCGACTTGCCGGCTCCGTTCGGTCCCAGCAGCCCGAACACGGTTCCGGGTGCGACGCTGAACGACAGGCCGTCGAGCGCCTTCACCCCCTTCGGATAGGACTTGATGAGACCGTCAGCCTCGATCGCCTCCATGTCGCTTCACCTCCAGGTAGACTCCTTAGGGATTAGACATCTTATTTATTAAGATATTTATTTGTCAAGAGATATGGCGTCACAGCACATTCCCAGCGCAGAGGCGCCTTCCCGAGAGGAGCTGCTCCAGGCTCTGGGTCACGCCGTGCGCGCAAACCAGCGCGCCACCGACGCTGTTGATGAGGCTGCGGCCCAGCTGCTGGGTCTCAATCGGACCGACGGGCGATGCCTGGACATCCTGGAACAGCACGGCCAGATGAGCGCCGGTGAGCTCGCCCGCCAGAGTGGACTGACCACGGGCGCGATCACCGCGGTGATCGATCGGCTGGAGCGCGTCGGATACGTGCATCGCGTCGCGGACCCGAGCGATCGGCGACGCGTGCTGGTCGGCCCCACCGACAAGGCCCGCGAGGTCAGCTGGGAGCTGTTCGGCCCGCTCGCCGACGCCATCCGTCCGATGCTGTCCGGTTACAGCGACGGGGACCTCCAGTTGCTGATCGACTTCCAGCGGCTCAGCCGCGAGCTGCAGGAACGACACGCCGAGTGGATCCGCGCCCATGAGCTCGGGTCAGGCTAAGTGGTCGCCGTCCGCTGAGGCCGCCACGCTTCGCTCGCTCCGCTCGAGCGCTACAGCTCACGGACGTCCGCCCCCTGCGACTCGAAGGGAGCCCGCAGCACCGTGGCCCAACCATCGGTCTGGGCGGACAGCCGTTCCACCAAGCCGCCGGTCTGATCGTAGTGTGACCACACCAGCACGGTGGGCCCGGCGCCCGAGATCGTGGCCCCCAGCGCTCCGAGCGACGGCGCCTGCTCGACCAATGCCGCCGACCGCGGGTACAGGAAGGCGCGAAACGGCTGATGGAGACGATCGCGCAGACCGGCGGCGATCAGATCCCAGTCGCCGGTGACCAGCCCGAGCGTGAGCATCGCCGCGTGGGCGACGTTGAACACCGCATCGCCGAGCGGCACGGTCGCCGGCAGCGCCGCCCGCGCGCGTTCGGTCCGCACCACCTCCGCGGGGACCACGAGCACTGCCTCGAGCCCCATCGGTGCCTCGATCCGGTGCACGCGGGGGCCGTCGCAGATGACGAATCCGCCTTCCAGCGCGGCCCCGACGTTGTCCGGATGGCCCTCCAGTTCAATCGCCAGCCGGTGGATGTCGGCGTCGAGCTCGAACAGATGGTCCGCCGCCACCAGCCCGGCGACGATCGCCGACGCGCTGGACCCCAGCCCGCCGGTCGTCGGGATGTCCGACGAGATCCGGAACTCGAACGCGTCGGCGGGGTGCAGCAGCTCGAACGCGCGCACGATCAGGTTGGTGCGGTCCCGGGGGACATCCAGGTCGCTCACGACCGCGAACTCACCCGTCTCCACCACCTCGAGCTCCAGGTGCAGCGCCAGCGCCGCCGCCAGCACATCGAAGCCGGGGCCGAGGTTGGCCGAGGACGCGGGCACCCGGACGAGCCGCCGGCGCCCGAGCGTCATCCAAGCACCGCCGGTTCGACCGCCTGGCGTGAGATCCGGCGCCTGAGCATCAGCCAAGAACCGCACGCTCGATCGCCGCGAGCTCGGGATCGCACGGCACCACGGCACCCGCTTGCCCGAGTGCCGTCTCCGGGTCCTTGAGCCCGTGGCCGGTCAGCACGCACACCACCCGCTGCGCGCCATCCGCTCCGTGCGCGAGCAGGCCGGCCACGCTGGCCGCCGAGGCCGGCTCGCAGAAGATCCCCTCGCTCGAGGCGAGGAACTGGTAGGCGGCCAGGATCTGCTGATCGGTGACCGCCCGGATCGCGCCGCCCGACGAGGTCATCGCTTCCATCGCGTCCTCCCAGCGCGCAGGGTTACCGATCCGGATCGCGCTGGCGATGGTCTCAGGGTGCTCCACCGGCGCCCCGTGCACCAGCGGCGCAGCGCCGGCGGCCTGGAAGCCGAACATCCGCGGGCGCCGCCCGGCCTCGGTGAAGCCCCGCCAATACGCCGTGATGTTGCCGGCGTTGCCGACGGGTATGCAGAGGGCGTCGAGCTCATCGTCGAGTGCCTCCAGGACCTCGAAGGCGGCAGTTTTCTGGCCCTCGATGCGGAACTCATTGACCGAGTTGACGAGCGCAATCGGGTGGCGAGTGGCCAGCTCACGCACGAGCGCGAGCGCCTGATCGAAGTTGCCCCGCAGCGCGATCACCCGCGCGCCGTGCATCAGCGCCTGGGCGAGCTTACCGGTGGCGATCTTGCCCTCCGGCACGATCACGGCGCCGCGCAGCCCCGCCCGAGCGGCGTAGGCGGCGGCCGACGCCGCGGTGTTGCCGGTCGAGGCGCACACGACCGCCTGGGCTCCCTCGCGCACCGCCGCTGATACCGCGCAGGTCATCCCACGATCCTTGAACGAGCCGGTCGGGTTGGCCCCCTCCAGCTTCAGCCACACCTCCGCGCCGGTTCGCTCCGAGAGCCGCGGCGCGAGCACCAGCGGCGTGCCGCCCTCCCCCAGCGACACGACAGGATCATCGGCCGCAAACGGGAGGCGATCGCGGTAGCGCTCGATCAGACCGGACATCAGCATCGGAGCATGGCAGAGCCGGGCCGGGCGGCGGTCGCGCGGCCACCCCGGTACGCCTCGCACACGAGCCGCGGGGGGGCCGCTGGCGCGGGCTGGATGTCCCAACTCTCGCGTTTTGGTTCCGAGGGGTCGAACCAACGCGCCAAGGTTCGCGCCATCCCGCCGCGAAGACGCGTACATCGCCCCAACCGACCCACTGGAGCGAGGCGCTAGGCGGCGCGGTCGAGCTCGAGCACGACCTTCCCGGTCGCTCCCCGGCTGTCGATCAGCGCGAGCGCGTCGGCAGCGCGCTCGAGCGGGAAGCGCGCCCCGACCAACGGGGCCACGAAGCCCCGCTCGATCAGCGCCTGGACGGCCGCCCCGATCTTCCGGCTGACCTCGGGCCGGGCCAGCACGTGCGCTCCCCAACCGGCACCCACCACCTCCGTGTTGGCGAGCAGCAGCCGGTTGACCCTGACCTCCGGAATCGACCCGCCGGTGAATCCGACCACCACGACGCGGCCACCCTCGCGCAACGAGCGCAGGCTGTCGGTGAACCGGTCGCCACCGACCGGGTCGAGGACGACGTCGACCCCACCGCCTGAGAGCTCCTTGGCCTCGTCCTTCCAGGCGCCGTCCGAGCGAACCACGTGATCGGCGCCGGCCTCGCGGGCCACCCGCTCCTTGGCATCGGTCGAGACCACGGCGATCGTGGTCGCGCCAAGGCCCTTGGCCACCTGCAGCACGGCCGTGCCCACGCCACCGGCGGCGCCATGCACGAGCACGGTCTCGCCCTCCTTGAGCCGACCGCGCAACGACAGCGCGAAGTAGGCGGTGTGGTAATTGAGCACCAGGCTCGCGCCCTGCGCGAAGTCGAGCGTGTCGGGCAGCGGGAAGCACAGGAACTCGGGCGCCACCGCGACCTCGGCGAACCCGCCCAGCATGCAGAACGCGGCCACCCGGTCCCCCGGCGCGACCCCGGCGCCGGCCGGCGCCGAGCGCACGACGCCCCCGACCTCGCTGCCGGGGACGAAGGGGAGCTGGCGGCTTGATCTGGTACTCGCCGCGGGTCTGCAGGAGCTCCGGAAACGAGACGCCGGCGGCGTGCACGTCGACCACCACGCCGCTGCCCGGGGTGAGCATGTGCGAGGGCTCGGGGTCGGGCAGCTCGGCCAGGCTCAGGGCCGAATCGGGCCCGGTCAGCTCGGTGATCTGTATCGCTCGCATCGGGCGAAGGATCCTATAGCGCGGCCAGGGCCCGTCACGAGCCCTAACCGAACTCCTCTTCCAGCACCCTGATCGCCCGCGGCGGCGAGCGCAATATCTCGAGCCCGGCGATCAGCTCCATCGCCGCGGTGAAGCGCGACTCGAGCACCGGGTGCACGACCATGACCAGTCGGGCCTGGGCGCCGAGCCCTTTCTGGACGACCGATTTGACCGACACCTCCTGCTGCCCGAGCGCATGAGCGACCTGCGCGAGCACGCCCGGCTCATCGGCCACCTCGACGTGCAGGTAGAAGGCTGAGACCACGTCCTGCACGATCTCCAGGACCTCCATCGTCGCCGGGGTCGACGCGGGCGGGATCATCGCGCTGATCACGTCGCCGAGCACCGCCGTGGCGGTCTGCGGGCCGCCGGCGCCGGGACCGGACATGGTGATCTCGGTGATGGCTTCGGATTCGACAGTGACCGCGTTGAACGGCCCGTTGACCGAGGCGAGCGGGTGACCCGGGTACAGGAACGCCGGGTGCACGCGCACCGACAGCTTCTCACCGATTCGTTCGGCGGTGCCGATCAGCTTCAGGCCGAGGCCGAGTTCACGGGCGTACTCGAGGTCGTCGGGCTGGATGTGCTCGATGCCCTCGTAGCGGACCTGGTCGATGTGCACCGGCGTGTCGAACGCGAGCCGGGCGAGGATCGCCATCTTGGCGGCGGCGTCGCGGCCGTCGACGTCCTCGGAGGGGTCCGCTTCGGCGTACCCGAGCCGCTGCGCCTCGGCCAGGGCGTCGCCGAAGCTGGCGCCGGTCCGCGCCATCTCGGTGAGGATGAAGTTGGTGGTGCCGTTGACGATCCCGTGGACACGATCGATCGTGGCGCCCGACAGCGACTCCTGCAGCACCCGGATGACGGGAACGACCCCGGCCACCGCGCCCTCGAAGCGCAACTGCACTCCGTGCTCACGAGCCGCTCCCCACAGCTCCTCGCCATGGTGGGAGAGCAACTGCTTGTTGGCGGTGACCACATGGCGCCCCGCGCGCAGCGAACGCAGCAGATAGTCCCGCGCCGGCTCGAGCCCTCCGATCAGCTCCACGATCAGATCCGAGCCCGCCAAGATGTCCTCAAACGAGCCGGAGCTCCGGGTCAGGATGCCCGCCAGCTCGGGGCGCAGCCCGGTGATCCGCTCGATCCGGTCGGCCTGCACGGGAAGCAGCGCAGCGAATGCCGCACCGACCGTGCCGTGGCCGAGCAGTCCGATCCGGAAGCTGCCCTCACATCATCCGGGTCCTCCACATCTCGGCCCATCAGGTCGGCGTACGTCTCGCGCCGCACGACGAGGCGCGCGACGCCGTCCCGGCAGAAGACGACCGGCGGGCGCGGAACGCCGTTGTAGTTGTTGGCCAGCGAGTAGCCGTAGGCGCCGGTGACCGGAGTGGCGACGACGTCGCCGGGCGTGGGGTCGGCCAGCAGCACGTCGCGAACGATCACATCGCCGGATTCGCAGTGCTTGCCGGCCAGGTGGCAGCGCACGTTACCCACCGCGAGTGGACGGTCGACCAGCACCGCCTCGTAGTCAGAGCCGTAGAGCATCGGACGCAGGTTGTCGGACATCCCGCCGTTCACCGCCACCCAGGTCGAGACATTGCGCTTGACCGTCTCGATCGTGTACAGGGTGACGGTCGAGTTCGCCACCAGCGCTCGGCCGGGCTCGAGCAGCAGGCGCTTGTCGGGCCCGAGCTCCTCGTGCAGCGTGCTGACGATCGCCTCCACGTAATCGCCGATCCGCGGCGGTCGCTGGGCTGCGGTGTAGGCGACGCCAAGCCCGCCGCCGAGGTTGTAGACCGGGAACTCGCCCAGCGACGCGATCGTCCGCACCGCCGCCCGGAACGGCTCGAGCTCGCGCAGCTGCGAGCCGATATGGGCGTGCAGTCCGACGAGCTCCAGGTGGCGGGTGTCGGCCAGCCGCTCGATCGCCTCACCGCGCCGCGAGGAGCGAAAAGCCGAACTTGGAGTCCGCCTGCCCGGTCGAGATCGCCCGATGGGTGTCTCCCGCGACGCCGGGGGTGACCCGGATCAGCACCTCCTGCCGGCGGTCGAGCTCGGCGGCGATCCGCTCCAACCGCTCGAGATCATCAAACGAATCGAGCACGATGTGCCCGACACCCGCCGTCATCGCTTCGCGCAGCTCCACCGCGGACTTCGCGTTGCCGTGCAGGTAGATGCGCCGCGGGTCAAAGCCCGCCTTGAGGGCCAGCGCCAGCTCGCCGCCGGAGGCGACGTCGCAGGCGAGCCCCTCCTCCGCCAGCACCCGGTACACGGCCGAACAGGAGAACGCCTTGGAGGCGAACAGCACGTCGTAGTCGGCGTGGCGGGCGGAGATCGCCTCGAGGAACTCGCGCGCGCGGCTACGCAGGTCGTCCTCGACGACGACGTATGCCGGTGTCCCGAACTCGCGCGCGACCTCGACCGCGTCGCAGCCGCCGAGCTCCAGCCGGCCGAGCTCGTTGACCCGAGTGCCGAGTGGGTAGACGTGGGATGGTGGGGAAGCGATCGTGATCACAGCGTCCAAACGATATGGTGTGCCCGGCTGATGGGACCGGTGATCGCCCACTGCCGCCGCCGAGCGGCTCCCGATCACGGACCTCCGGCCAGCCGCATGGTAGGGCGTCTACGTACAGTCAACCCCGTGCTCCCGGCGGAGACCGGCCAGCGCGACGGGCTGGCGTTTTCGCTGTGGCGACCGTCCACCGGTGACGGCCCGGCCCGCGGCGGCGTGGTCATCCTCCACGGGGCCGGGTCACGCAAGGAGAACCACCACGACTTCGCCCGCGCAGCGGTCGCGGCCGGGTTTGCCGCGATCGCGTTCGACCAGCGCGGTCACGGCGAGAGCCGGGAACCGATGGATGCGCGGGTGCTCAGCGACGTCGAGTCGATGGCGGCGCTGCTCCGGCGATCGCACCGGCGCGCCCGAGTTGCCGCTCGCCCTGCGCGGGTCGAGCATGGGCGGCTACTTCGCGATCCTCGCCGCCGCGCCGGTCGGGGCGCGCGCCGTGGTGGCCATCTGTCCCGCGAGCGGCGAGGGACTGCGCCGGAGCCTGGCCGAGGGGAGGCTGGGTTTCGCTGCCGATGAGGATGCGCTCGACGGGTTCCTGGCCGCGCACGATCTGGAGCCGGCGGTCGCGTCGCTGGAGGTCCCGCTCCTGCTGCTGCACGCCGAGGGCGACGAGATCGTCCCGATCCAGCACTCGCGGGAGCTGGCCGCTCGCCTGCGCGCCCCGCGCAGTCGCCTGATCGCGATCCCCGGCGGTCACCACCGGTCGATCCAGCACGACGCTGAGCTGCAGGCGGTCAGTCTGCGCTTCATCGCCCAGGCGTGTGCGGAGCCGTCGGACCGCGCGCTGAGCTGATCGCCCATACTGCGAATGGCTGGAAAGTCATCGCTCGTGTTAACCAGCCGCTTACCACGTCTGACAACATTGACTAACGATGCCTCGCTCTACCTCATTCGGACGCGACCGCGGGCTTCAGTCCCGCATGCTGCTGACCCTGTTCCTGCTCGGTCTGGTCTACGCGGTCCTGATCGCGGTGCTGATCGCGTCGGGGGCCGGCGGCATCACGGTCGCGCTGATCGCGGGGGTCCTGTTCCTGGTCCAGTACTTCACCTCGGACAAGATCGCCCTGTTCTCGATGGGGGCCCACGAGGTGACGCCTCAACAGGCGCCCGAACTCCACGCTGCGATCGACCGCCTGTGCATTCAGGCGAATCTCCCCAAGCCACGCGTCGCGATCGCGCAAACCCAGATGCCGAACGCGTTCGCGATCGGCCGCTCACCCCACACGGCCACGGTCTGCGCGACCACCGGCCTGCTGGAGCTGCTTGAGCCGGGCGAGCTCGAAGCGGTGCTCGCGCACGAGCTGACCCACGTCCAGAACCGCGACGTGCTCGTCATGACGATCGCCAGCTTCTTCGCCTCGATCGCCGCATTCATCGTTCAGATGGGGTTCTGGTTCGGGGGCGTGTTCGGAGGCAGCGATGACAACGAGGATGGCCCCGGTGTGATCGTGGTGATCCTGGTCTCCGCCGTCGTCTACGTGATCTCATTCGTGCTGCTGCAGGCGCTCTCGCGCTACCGCGAGTTCGCCGCCGACCGCGGCTCGGCGATCATCACCGGGCGTCCCAGCGCGCTGATCACCGCCCTGATGAAGATCAGCGGCAACATTCAGCAGATCCCGCAGCGAGACCTCCGCGCCGCGTCGAATGAGCTGGCGGCGTTCTACATCTTCCCGCCCAAGGCGAAGCAGGCCTTCGCCACGCTGTTCGCGACGCATCCGCCGCTCGAAGCGCGCATCGCGGCGCTCCAGCGGTTCGAGGCCCAACTGCAGGGCACGGCCTAGCAGCACCGCGCGCCCGGGCGAATTAGGCAACAATCCTCGCCGATGGGCTTCCTCGACATCATCACCGGAAAGCGCAAGCTGGCCGGGCCGGCGCCTGACCGGCTGTTCGCCATCAGCACGGCGTACGTCACCTTCGAGACCTCGCTGGAGACCACCACCCGCGGCACCGCGGCGATCGTCTTCCAGCCGCTGGCCACGGTGGACTTCGAGTCGATCGTGAAGGACATGGAGGAGGTCGTCAGGGCCACCGCCGGCGACAGCGGGACGAAGGTGGAATCGTCCGATGACGTCTACCGCTACCGCTGGCTGGTCCTGCGCGGGCCGGACTTCGACGACCTGGTCGTCGGGATCAACGCCGTCAGCAGCGCGCTCGAGGCGGGCGGCTACGGCGAGCGCGTCCTGTGCGCCGTGTTCGCCTTCCAGGACGCGCGCAAGCGCCCGCTGTACTGGATCTACAACTACAAGCGCGGCGCCTTCTACCCGTTCGTCCCGGCGGCCGGTGATCAGCAGCGCGACAACGAGCGCGAGCTCGTGCTCAAGGCCCAGGTCGGCAGCGAGCTACCGATCGAGCCCGAGCTCGAGCGGTGGTTCCCTCTGTGGGGCATCCCGATCTGAGCCCGGCGGCTCGAGCTCGGCGGCCGATCCTGCTCAACGCTCGCGCGTCCACGCGGGCGACGCATCACCGGCGTCGAGCGCTGGGCGGCGGAGCTGATACCGCGCCTGAGCGCGCTGGCGCCCGATCGGTACTGCCGCCGTCGCGCCGCCCCGCGCGCCCGAGGCCGCGGCGCTCGGCCAGGCCTGGGAACAGCTCGTGCTGCCCGCAGCAGGCCGCCCGGCGGCGGGCCTCGCTGATCTTCTCGCCGGCCAACCTCGCCCCGGTGCTGTGGCCCGCGCAACGTGCTGATCCTCCACGACGCCGCGGTCTTGCGCGAGCCCACCGCCTACTCGAGGACCTACACGAGCGTGGCACCGGCGCTTTGGTGTGCTGTGCGCGCGACGGCGCCCTGAGGGTCGTCACCGTGTCGGAGTTCTCGCGCCGCGAGCTGATCGAGCTGGCGGGCCTGGATCACGACAAGCTCGTGGTCATCCGGGGCGGGGTCGGCGAGCGCTTCACGCCCGAGCGCCGACCATGAGCGAGTGGCGCGCAAGCTCGGGCTGCGCGCCCCGTACGTGCTCACCGTCGCCACCGACGATCGGCGCAAGAACCTGCCGTCCTGAGCCAGACGGCCCGGCGCCTGCAGGTCGCTGGGCGTCGAGCTCGTATGGGCCGGCGACCGGCGGCCCTACATCACCGCAGACTCGGGCGCGATCGACGGGCGTGCGAGCGCTGGGCTACGTCGAGGAGGCGGATCTCCCCGGCCTGTATCGCGGGCGCCCGGGCGTTCGTGCTGCCCTCCCGGTACGAGGGGCTCGGACTGCCCTGCCTCGAGGCGATGGCCTGTGGGACGCCCGGTGGTGGCGGCAGATCGAGCCGCGCTTCCCGAAACCTGCGGGACCGCAGCGCTGCTGGTCGATCCCGATGACGCCGAGGCCGTGGCCGACGCCGTGATGCGCGTCGTCAGCGACGAACCGCTCCGCGCCCGTCTGCGCGACGCGGGTTTCCGGCGCGCGGCCCAGAGCACCTGGGAGCGCGCCGCGCACGAGGCTGACGCCCTGCTCAGCGGCCTCGCGGAGCGATGACTGCCCGGGGACGGGGGATGGTCCCGGGTCGGGGGATGGCTGCCCCGGTCGGGGCCCAGCGCGGGCCTAGTTCGGGATCAGACCCTCACCCTGAAACTTGGTCTTGGCCTCCTCCAGCGAGATGTCGGGCGGCGGCAGAATGATGTCCGAGCCGCCCAGATAATCGTCGGCCACCGGGTGTCCCGTCGTACGCACGAACGCCAGCAGCCGACCGAACACGTCCCGAAAGCCCTCTTCGTTCTCGGCCGCACACGATGCGGCGGCCTCGTTGTCGAGATCGTTGAGCCGTTCCAGATCGCCCTCAGCGATCTCGTACTGGCCCTCGGTGGCGATCCTGACGATCACTGACCCTGCTCCTGGCCGGTGGGTGCGCTGTCAGCGGGTGCGGGTGCGCTGGCCGCTGCGGGCTGCCTCGCCGTCTCCCGCGCCGAGCTCGCCCTTGGGCGATGGCGTGCCGGTGCCCAGCTCCGCCTTGAGCTTGGCGAGGTCGGCGTCGACCTCACTCGTGCTCGAGAGCTGCTTGAGCTGACGGTCGATGTCGTCGTCGCCGGAACCGAGCGCGGTCAGATCCTCGAACGTTCCCGCCGCCTCGAGCTCTTGCACCGCGTCGGCACGCGCCTTCATGTTCTCGGTCTTGTCGAGCGCTCGCTGCATGGCGAGGCCCACGTCGGCCATCTCGTCGCCGACTCCGGTCGCCGCCTCGGAGATCCGCACCTGTGCCTCGGCCGCCGAGTACTGCGCCTTGACAACCTCCTTCTTGGAGCGGAACTGCTCGATCTTCGTGCGCAGCTTCTGCTCGGAGGCCGTCATCTGCTCCTGTTGCTGCTCGAGCTGGGTGATCTGCGAGTCGAGCGACTGCAGCTCGGTCTGCGCGACGTTCTTGCGCTCGAGGGCGACGCGCGCCAGCTCCTCGTTGCCGGCGGACAGCGCTTGGCGCGCCTGCGTGTCGAGCTTGACCACCGACTGCTGGATCTTCTCCTCCTGCAGCTGAAGGCGCTTCTTTGACGTGACGACGTCGGCGATCCCCTTCTTGACATTCTGCAGCAGTTCGATCTGCTTCTGGTAGCTGTACTCGAGCGTCTCGGACGGATCTTCGGCGCGGTCTAGCAGTTTGGAAATCTTGGCTTTGACAACTGTGGACATGCGCCCGGAGAGTCCCGGCATCGCATCCTCCTTGGCGGGTGGCTGGACTGGCTCATGAAGCGTAGCGAGCGACGGTAATAGGATCCGCCCGGCATGGATCCCAAGCCGGTCTCCGACTCCTGCGCGGTGCTCTCACATCTGATGGGTGTCACCGACGCGAACAACGTGGGCAACATCCACGGCGGCATCATCATGAAGCTGGTCGACGAGGCCGCCGGGCTGGCGGCGATCAAGCATTCTGGCCGTTTGTCGGTGACCGCGGGCATGGATCGGATGAACTTCATGTTCCCCATCCACCTCGGCGAGGTGGTGATGTTCCGCGCGACCGTCAATGCGGCGTGGCGGACCTCGATGGAGGTGGGTGTACGCGTCGAGGCGGAGAATCCGCTCACCGGCGAGGTGCGTCACACCAACACCGCCTACCTGACGATGGTGGCCTTGGACGAGGAGGGCCGGCCCGGTCTGGTGCCGCCGTTGGTGGCCGGCACTGCCACGGAGCGCCGGCGGATGCGCGAAGCCGAGATGCGCCGCGCCAACCGACTGGCCGAGCGCGCCGACATGCTGGCCCACGAGGACGAGCCTGACGACGCCTGAGCAGACCGGTCCAACCCGCGGCGAACCGCGGGCTGGACCGTGAGGAACCGAACTACAAGCTCGCCGGGTGGCGTTGCTGGAAGCCGCCGGTGTCGTTGAGGAGCGGCCGCCACCGCGGGCCGCTGCCCGACGGGGGATTCGGATCGCCCTCGGCGGAGGTGTCCAAGCGGATCCCGGCAATCTCGACGAACGCGTGCGCCGGGTTGGTGTAGACCGTGATCCACTGGCCCAGGCCGCGCTTGTCCCAGCTCTCGAACTCGCTTGAGTCCATCGACACGGGCAGCAGTCCGGCGGCGTGGAGAACGTAGGAGACCGAGCCCGAGCAGTCGTACGCGGTGTCGTTCCAGACACCATGGCCGCCACCGACGCGGTAGGGCTTGAGGCGGATCTTGTTGCCCGCCCAGATCGCACGCTGGACCTGGATCGGGGCCAGCGAGGGCGCGTACGCCACTCCGTGGATGATCTTCGCCTTGACCCCGGCAACGATTGGATGGGCTGCCGTGCTGGTCGGCGTGGCCGGACCGGCGACACCGGCACCACCACTCGTGGCCGACGCGGTGGGCGGTGGAACCACGCTCGCCGCGGAAGCCCCGGAGGCTCCCACCAGGGCGAGTACGGCAATAATCGGAACTATCAGACGCTTAGCCGGCACATTGCTCTCTTTCGTAGGCCGGCGGGGTTAGCTGTCGGGCTGGCGCGAAAAGAGCCTGCGCCTCCTGCGGGTTCACCGCTGGATTAGCCCCTGGGATCCGTGTGGGTCCCCCGCTCCGCGAAATTTGATGCCCGCGGATTAGGCGTTGCGGCAATATATCCGATTCAGACTTCGGCGGGCCACGGATCGACCAGATCCGATTAGCGCCCGCGCTCAGACGGCTCGCTAACGTCCGCCGGGCATGCGACCGCGCACCCTCGTCAGCCTGCTCGGCGCCTGCGCAGCGGTCGCCGGGTGTGGCGGCGGCACGCACCTACTGACCGGAACCTCCGTGGGCACCCTGTCGGAAACTGCTCAACCGCCCTCGACCCCGCAAGGACTCGGGTTCCCGTCGGTGGCGACCAAGAACACGACGCGGGTCGCCGGTAGCGACCCGATTGCCGACGCCGCCGGCGTCGCGCTCGCGGTGTATCCGTCCGCAGCGCCGGGAACGCATCCGGGCGTGGTGGCGATCGCGCCCACCGGCGACTGGCAGGCCGCGATCGCCGCCTCGGTTCTGATGGCCCCCCCGATCCGCGCGCCGCTACTGCTGTCCGGGAGCTCCTCGCTGCCACCCGCGAGCGCCGAAGCGCTCAAGGCGCTCGCCCCATCGGGCTCGGGAGCCGCCGGCGGAGCGCAGGTGATCAGGGTCGGGAGCGTTCCCACCCCGAGCGGCCTGCGCGCGGCCTCGATCAATGGTGCCGGTCCGTATGCGCTGGCGGCCGAAATCGACCGGTTTGTCAGCGCCGCACAGGGCAAGGCCAACCCCGACGTCGTGATCGCCTCGGCTGACCAGCCCGCCTATGCGATGCCCGCCGCGGGCTGGGCGGCCGAGAGCGGAGACCCGGTGCTGTTCGTCACCGGCTCGAGCATCCCCGCGGCCACCCGCCAGGCGCTGCTGTCCCATCAGAACCCGCACATCTACGTGCTCGGACCCCCGAGCGTGATCTCGGACAGCGTCGTGCGGGAGTTGCACCGGTACGGCGTCGTGAAACGGGTGGGGGCGCAGGACCCGGCGACGAACTCCGTCGCGTTCGCCGAATTCCGTGACCCGCCGTGCGCGTTCGGAGCGCCCTGCGCGCATGTCCCAGGCAGCTTCGGCTGGGCCATGCGCAGCCCCGGCCACGGGTACGTGCTGATCAACTCGCGGCGGCCGCTCGACGCGGCGGCGGCCGCGGCGCTGTCGAGCAGCGGCGACTACGGTCCCCAGCTACTGATCGACGATCCGTCTACTCTCCCGCGTTCAGTGCTGAACTTCTTCCTCAACTACGCCACCCCCGGTTACACCCAGGAGGGCCCCACCGCCGCCGTCTACAACCACGGCTGGATGATCGGCGACCAGAGCGCGATCTCGGTCGGAGTCCAGGCGCAGGTGGACGGTCTCCTGGAAGCGGTGCCCCAAGTCAGCAAATGAGTCAGGCTGAGAACCCAGATCGCCTGCGGGAGGGCCGAGAGGTCACCGTCGAGGACGTGCGCCAGCTGATGGGCGCCTCGACCCCGCATTTTGCGCTGCAACTGCGGGAGCGAATCAAGGCGTTGATCCGCGGCCTGCCGCCCGGACACCCGGCGAGGCTCGAGGGAGAGCGTGAGATCGTTCGGCTGGACAAGATCGCGTACGTGGGAGAGGTCCGCGGCCACGTCGCCGAATCCGGGCTGACGCCGCTGCCGAGCCTCGGGCGCGACACGCGCGAAGCCCACTGACCGTTGAGCGACCAGCGCTTCATATCGGTGATCGGCCTGGGCCGCGTGGGATTGCCCCTGGCCCTCTGCTTTGCCGATCGCGGGCTGCGCGTGCTCGGCGTCGACCACGACCCCGCCGTCCTCGAGTCGATCCGGGCCGGACGGATCCCGTTCAACGAGGCCGGCACGCAGGAGCTGCTGGACCGGATCAGGACCACCGGCGGGCTCGAGCTGACCGACCGGGCAGCCGATGCCGCCCAGGCCGACGAGATCGTGATCACGATCGGGACGCCGTCGTTTTCGCACATCGAGAGCGACCTGCGGCAGGTCCGAGCCGCGGTGGACGACCTGCTGCCGCTGTTGCGTCCCGGCCACACGCTGATCCTGCGCTCGACGATCGCGCCGGGGACGACGGAATTCGTCGCCGGGTACATCGAGAAGCGCCGCCGCCTGCGCGTGGGAGAGGACGTGTTCGTGGCCCATGCGCCTGAGCGGATCGCCGCCGGTCGCTTCATGGAGGAGATCACGACGCTGCCCTGCATCATCGGCGGCGTGGGCGACGCCTCGACCGAGCGCGCGGCGAGCCTGTTCAGCGTGTTCGGGGCGCCGATCGTCAAGACCACCCCCGTGCAGGCCGAACTGGCCAAGATCTGGACGAACATCCTGCGCTACGCGACGTTCGCGCTGCCCAACCTGTTGATGATGGACTGCGAGCGCTACGACGCGAACGTGTTCGAGGTCATCGACCTGATCAATCACGATTACCCGCGCGGCGGTATTGCCATGCCGGGGATGACCGCCGGCACGTGTTTGCGCAAGGACTTCGCCTTCTCGGAGGAGCGCTCGTACGCACCGGGAATGCTGCTCGCCGTCTCACGGGTCAACGAGGGCGTGCCGCTGTTCCTCGTCGAGGGCGTCAAGCGCCGGATTGGCAGCCTGGCTTCGCGCAAGGTGGCGGTGCTCGGGCTGACGTTCAAGCGCGACACCGACGACGAGCGCGATTCGCTCTCGCCGAAGCTGATCCGGCTGCTCGAGCGCGAGCTCGCCGACGTGGCCGTGTGCGACCCCAACGCCGCCACCCCCACGCAGCCCCTGGCCGATGCGGTGCGCGACGCCGACGTGGTCATCGTGGCCACCAACCACTCTGAGTTCGAGCGTCCCGAGACGTTGTCGGAGATCCTCTCCCTGGCCTCCGAGGAGTGTCTGCTGGTCGACCCGTGGAACAGCTTCGGGACGGCGCAGGTATTCCTGTATGCCGCCGAGTCCCCGACGCTGCTGAACCACCCGGCGCACGCCGACGCGTCATCGGACGCCGCCCGGTAGTGGTCACCGTCGCACTCGCGGCCGATCTCCCCGGGGCGCGTCACTGATGGCCCGCGTGCTCGTGACCGGCGGAGCCGGGACGATCGGCTCCGCCGTCGTCCGCGCACTGCTGCGCGATCCGGATTGGGAGGTCCGGGTCTCGGATCACCGTCGCGCGCCGGACTGGATGCGCGAGGGGTGCGAGGTCCAGCTCGGTGACCTGCGCGACGGAGCCGTGGCCCAGGCCGCGGTGGACGGCTGCTCACACGTCATTCATCTGGCCGCGATCGTCGGCGGGATCGCCAATTTCCATAAACTGCCCTTCACGCTCACCGAGGCCAACAACGCTCTGACGGGATCCGTCGTGCATGCCGCGGTCGACCACGATGTGCAGCGGTTTGTCTACGTGTCCTCCTCGATGGTGTTCGAGCGGGCGACCGAGTTTCCGACGACCGAAGCGCATCTCGACAGCTGTCCACCGCCCCGGTCGGCCTATGGGTTCTCAAAGCTCGCCGGGGAGGTGTACACCCGCGCCGCCCACGACCAGCACGATCTGCCCTACACGATCTGCCGGCCGTTCAACGCGTACGGTCCGGGCGAGCTGCCCGACCCGGGCGAGCCGGGGATCGCCCACGCGGTGCCAGACCTGATCGCCAAGACGCTCGCGGGGCAGCGCCCGCTGCAGATCTTCGGTTCGGGTCAGCAGACGCGAACGTTCACCCACGTCGATGACATCGCGTCCGGGGTGGTGAGCGCGATGGCCTCACCCGCGGCAGCGAATGATGATTTCAACATCTCCGCCTCACAGGAGATGACGATCGAGGAGCTCGCGGCGGTGATATGGGACGCCTGCGGTCGAGATCCGGCCGACCTCGAGCTCGCGCACCTCCCGAGCTTCGAGGTCGACGTCCAGCGTCGCTGGCCCTCGGTGGAGAAGGCGCGGGAGCGGCTCGGGTGGGAGGCGCAAGTCGACCTGCCCGCAGGGATCGCCCAGACCGTGGCGTGGCTGCGGGAGCGCGATCTCGCCACCGCCGCGGCCGGCGCTCGGAAGCCGGTTGCTCAGTGAGCGTGCGGCGTGCCCTGATCACCGGCATCACCGGCCAGGATGGCTCCTACCTGGCCGAGTTCCTGCTCGATCAGGGCTACGAGGTTCACGGCATGGTCCGTCGCTCGTCGACCGAGAAGTTCGAGCGCGTCGAGCACATCCGCGATCGGCTGGTCCTGCACCAGGGCGACCTGCTCGATCAGCGATCGCTGGTCGATACGCTGCGCGCCGCCCGGCCGCAGGAGATCTACAACCTCGCGGCGATGTCCTATGTCGCGGCATCATGGGTCCAGCCCACGCTGACCGCCGAGTTCTCAGGGGTCGGCGTCACGCGTCTGCTGGAGGCGATGCGCGAGGCGTGCCCCGAAGCCCGCTTCTACCAGGCCTCCTCGTCGGAGATGTTCGGCAAGGTGCGCGAGGTGCCGCAGACCGAGCTGACCCCGTTCTACCCACGCTCACCGTACGGGGTGGCCAAGGCCTACGGACACTTCATCACCGTGAACTACAGAGAGTCCTACGGGCTGCACGCGACGAGCGGAATCCTGTTCAACCACGAGTCACCCCGTCGCGGGCTCGAGTTCGTCACCCGCAAGATCACCTGGCACGCCGCCGCGATCAAGCTCGGGCTCAAGAGCAAGCTGGAGCTCGGGAACCTCGACGCCGAGCGGGATTGGGGCTTCGCCGGGGACTACGTGCAGGCGATGTGGAGGATGCTCCAGCAGGATCAACCGGATGACTATGTGGTCGCCACCGGCGTTGGCCATTCAGTCCGAGATTGCGTCGACGTCGCCTTCGATCACGCCGGACTCTCGATCGACGACCACGTCGCGATTGATCCGAGCCTGCTGCGACCGGCCGAGGTGGAGCATCTGATCGGGGACGCCAGCAAGGCCAAGGACGCGCTCGGCTGGGAGCCCGAGGTGAGCTTCGAAGCGCTGATCCGGATGATGGTCGACGCCGACCGCGCGCAGCTCACGCACGAAGTCAGTGCGCGCGGCCTGCGCGGTCAGTGAGCGGCGGCAGGCGGGACCGGCCGACGGAGTCGTCCACTGGCCGCCTCAGCCCGTCACGCTGAAGCTGCAGCCCCGGGTCTCCAGCTCGGCGAACATCTCGTCTGGGTCGATACATCGCTCGGGTGGCAGCGCGCCGGTGGCGGCGAGCGATCCGCGCGCGAACAGACGCACCGATGCGGCAGCCGGCGCGGCGGTGGAGACGATCGAGCCGCCGAGCCCGAAATGCGGCCGGCTGAGCGCGCGGACGGTGACGCTGCGCCCCGACGCCGCGCGAACCGTCACCAGGTGCACCGACACGGTCTCGGCCGACGCCGCGACCGCCTCGCGGCCGGCTGCGGCGATCTCCGCCTCGGAGCATCCGATCAGCTCCTTGAGCCGGGCGAGCAGCGGGGGGGCCAGCGAGAGCCGGAAGCTCGCCGTCTGGCATCCGAAGCTCTCGCCGAACGTGGCCAGCTCGGAGTGCAGCGTGTAGATCGTCGCGGCGGAGCCGATCGGCTCGCCGAAGTCGACGCTCCCACCCGACTGCAGCGGTTCGATCTCGGTCGGCTGACCGTCGCGAATCACGACCGGTGCGAGGGTCAGCTCGTCAAGCAGCGTCTGGATGGCGTACGGCGGGCGCAGGCGCCCGTCGTCGGCCGCTCGCGGATCCCGTCCGCCCGCCACGATCTCGATCGACTCGACCGCTCCCGCGCTCGCCCCCAGCTCCCTGATCGCTCGCCGGGCCATCAGGTTGGTCTTGCCCGGACTCGACCCGATCCCGAGGACCGCCAGCAGGCCGGCCCGCTCGAACTCGACCCCCAGCTGCTGCTGGCGGCCGGTCATCCAATACAGGCCGCCGAGGTCAAGGTAACTGCAGCCGGCGCGCAGGCACGCCCGCATCGCGTCGAGGTTGACGCGGTAGGAGGCGGTGTTGACGAGCACGTCGACCCCGTGCAACGCGGTGGCGAGCTCGCTCACGGCACGGGCGTCAACCGCTTGGGCGCTGGCCTTGTCCGCGGCGTGCTCGGCGGCCACCGCGGCGGCCCGGGCGCCGTCGAGGTCGAGCAGCAGCATCCGCCCCACCTCCTCCGATTCGGCGAGGTCGTGGACGATCGCCGGGGCGATCGTTCCCGCCGCGCCGAGCACGGCAACACTCAGGTCCCGCTGTGAGTCTGCGGTCATCGGTTGTGACCGTAGCGATGGTTTGGGTCCGTCGGCCTTAGACGCTTAGTACAAAGCGAAACCATCAGTTCGGCCATCAGATGCTTGCGGTGTTACGCGCAACGGCAGAGAATCACGCCAACGCGCGTCGTGACAGACTGTGCAGCTTGTCCGCCCGCGCCGGGAGAAACCCTGCCACAGTCGCACGCCTAGAGAGGGGCAATCCGTGGAAAGCGCGTCGGTAACCCACAGTCCATCTGAACCGTCAACCGGGATCGTGGTTGAGGACAAGGGCCTGAAGAAGAACGCGATCACGTTCGTCTCGAACATCGTGATCGGCGTCGCGTCGACCGCCCCCGCGTACAGCCTCGCGGCGACCTTGGGCTTCATCGCCGCCGTTGGCGGTCTCGGACTGCAGTCCCCCGCAGTGGTCCTGGTCGCGTTCTTCCCGATGGCCTGCATCGCCGCGGCCTACTACTACATGAACCGCGCCGACCCCGACTGCGGCACCACGTTCTCGTGGATGACGCGAGCGATGGGGCCGTGGTTCGGCTGGCAGGGCGGCTGGGCGATCGTCGTCGCGGACGTGCTCGTGATGCCGAGCCTCGCCTCGGTGGCCGGCAACTACACCTTCCAGCTGTTCGGCAACGACAGCCCGACGAACCTCCAGGTCACGGTGGTCGGGATCGTGTGGATCATCGTCATGACCGCGATCTGCTACATCGGGATCGAGCTCTCCGCGCGCACGCAGCAGATCCTGCTCGCGCTGGAATTCACGACGCTCGTGCTGTTCGCGGTGGTGGCGCTGGTCAAGGTCTACGCCAACCACCCCGCCCACTCGGTCGAGCCGGCGTTGTCATGGTTCAACCCGTTTGCCATCTCCAGCGTCAGCGCGCTGGACGGGGGCATACTGCTGGCGGTGTTCATCTACTGGGGCTGGGACTCCGGCGTGAGCGTCAACGAGGAGACGGAGGACTCGAGCACGGCGCCCGGCCGCGCCGCGATCGTCTCGACCTTCATTCTGGTCGGGATCTATCTCCTCGTCACCACCGCCGCCCAGGCCTACGGCGGGCTCTCCAATCTGGTCAATAACCAGACCGACGTGTTCGCTCCGCTCGGCAAAGGCGTGCTCGGCTCGCCCCTCGACAAGCTGCTGATCATCGCCGTCCTCACCTCGGCATCGGCCTCGACGCAAACGACCATCCTCCCCACCGCACGCACGACGCTGTCGATGGCCCGAGCGAAGGCGATACCGAAGGCATTCGGCAACGTCCACCCGCGTTTCCTGACTCCGGGCTTCTCGACGATCTGGATGGGCACCGTGTCGACGATCGTGTACGTCCTGCTGGCCGCCACCAGCCAGAACCTGATCGCCGACGCCTTCACCTCACTGGCGCTGACGATCGCCTTCTACTACGGCTTCACCGGGTTCGCGTGCGTCATCTTCTACCGCAAGCACCTGTTCGACAGCGCGAAGAACTTCTTCTTCATCGGGGTACTCCCGTTCGTCGGTGGAGCGGTGCTCACCTGGGTGCTGGTCAAGGCGGTCATCGACTACTCGAAGGCAGACGGGGGCTACGCCAAGCCGTTCCTGGGCATCGGCTCGCCGATTGCCATCGCGCTCGTGATGATCATCCTCGGGCTGGTGGGAATGTTCATCCAGCGGATCACCATGCCCGAGTTCTTCAGACGCAAGCCCGAGGTGGTCGACCCATCCGTCCTGGCCACCGCTCCGGCGGGACATTCGTCATGAGCACCGGGGTGATTGTCGGCTACGACGGGTCAGAGTGCGCGAAGGCCGCACTGCGCGTGGGCATGGAAGTCGGCCGTGCGTATGGCGAGAAGGTCGTGATCGCGTTTGCCTACGAGCTCAATCCGGTCGCGGGCGAGATCCACGACTATCACGCCGCCCTGCGCGAGCTTGCGCAGCAGCGACTGACCGAGGCCCTGGCGGTGGCCGCCGAGGCGCACGAGGAGGTCGAGGCGGTGGTGGTGGAGCACGAGCCGGCCCACGCTCTCGTCGCGCTCGCTGATGAGCGTGACGCGCGCCTCATCGTCGTCGGTACGCGCGGCGACAGCTTGCTCAAGGGAGTGTTGCTCGGCTCGACTCCGCACAAGCTGCTCGCGTTGTCCGGCCGACCCGTGCTGGTCGTCCCGTCAGTGGAATAGCCTGCCCGCTCGCTCGCCCGGCGCTGGGTCCCGCGGGCATCATCGCGCGACGGCGGCCGTGCTCGGCACGCTCGCGCTCCCGGTCGGTAGCCTCGAGGCGGCAATGACGCAGATCGACTCCGCCGCCGTCGGGGGTATCCCGGACAGCCGGTTCCCGGGCCCCTATCCGGTCGGATCCTATGCCGCCCAGCTCAAACGGCGGCTGCTCGATTTTGCCCGGATCCAGCTGGTGGGCGAGGTGTGGGGCTTTCGCGCCACCCAGGCACGCGTCTACTTCGAGCTGCGCGACGCCCGCGGGGCCCTGCCGTGCTCGATGTGGCGAAACGACTTCGACGCGCTGGCCGTCTCGCTCACCGACGGGATGCAGATCGTCGTCGGCGGTGGCTGCGACTACTACCCCGGGAGCTCCACCTCGTCCCCCTCGTTCACGTTCGCCGTGGCCGAGCTCCGGGTCGCGGGCGAGGGCGACCTGCTCGTCCAGCTGGAACGGCTCCGCCGCCGGCTCGCGGCCGACGGACTGTTCGAACCGCAGAAGCGGCTGCCCCGGCCGCCGCTGCCCCGGACCATCGGCGTCGTCACCGGCGAGCGCGGCAAGGCGCGCGACGACGTGCTCGCCGGGCTGCGCCGGCGGGGCTGGGCGGGACGGCTCGTATGGGCGTTCGTGCCGGTGCAGGACCGGCACGCGGCCCCTCGCATCGGCGCCGCACTCAGGGAGCTGGCCTCGATTGAGCAGGTGGAGGTCGTGATCGTCGCGCGGGGCGGCGGCTCGCTCGCCGACCTGTTCGCGTTCTGTGACGAGTCGCTCTGCCGCACCGTCGCGCTGCTGCGGGTTCCGGTGATCTCCTCGGTGGGTCACCACACCGACCGGACGCTGATCGACGACGTCGCCGCCGTGTGCTGCTCGACTCCCACTCACGCAGCCGAGGCGGCGGTCCCGATCGACTGCCGCACGGCGCGGTCAGAGATGGCCAACTCGGCGCGCCGGCTCCGCGACCATGGCCGCCGAGCCGTCCTGGTGCGCGCCCGGGCGTTGGCGCAGCTCTCCCGCGCCCCCGGTGCCCACGTCGAGCGTCAACGCCGACACCTGCATCAACTGGTCCGTGAGCTGCGCGCCAGCGCGCGACGCACGGACGAGCGCGGGCGGTCGCTCGCGGGCGTCCACCTGCTCGTGCTACGACGCACGGCGGCGCGAGCGGCGAGCTCGGACGCCGCCAAACGGGCGCGGGAGCTCGAGCGCTTCTCGCTCGCGCTGGCCGCCCACGATCCCGAGCGGACGCTCGCCCGCGGCTACGCGCTGGTCCAGGACCGAGCCGGCGAGCCGCTCGGATCGGCGGCCGCGGCGCGCGGCGCCGGTGAGCTGACGCTTCGCTTCCACGACGGAACCGTGCCTGCGGAGGTGGTCGAGGAATGACCGAGGGAGGCGCACCCGACGCCGGAAGGCCCGCGGCCGGAAGGCCGGCTGCCGGAGGGCCCGCCGTGGGAATGACCGAGGGAGGGATCGCTCCGGGAGTGCCGCCCGACCGCACATACGAATCCGCGGTCGGGCGCGTCGAGGAGATCATTCGCCGGCTCGACTCGGGTGACGCCGGCCTGCGCGAGACGCTCGAGCTGGTCAAGGAGGGGCGTGGGCTGGTGGAGTACTGTGCGGCCGAGCTCGAGGCCGTCAGTCAGGGCCTCGAAGAGCTCCGACTGGAGGAATTGGTCACCCGCTTGGAGACAGGGAGTGCAGCGCGATGAGCACATTTGACGCACTCGCCCACCTCCCTCTGGAGGTCGACGGGTACGAGCTGGAAGGACTGCGGGCACAGGTATCGAGTGGGTTCGAGCGCCTGTCGACCGTCGTCCATCTGCGGGGAGGCGGCGTGGAGGGGCTGGGTGAGGACGTCGTCTACGACGCTCCCGATCACGTCGCCTGGCAGGAGGCCGGAGCGGTCCTGGACCTCGCCGGGCGCTACGCGCTCGGCGAGTTTTGCGAACTGATCGACTCGCTCGATCTGTTCCCGATCGAGCCGCAGCGCGAGGTCTCGCGGCTGTACAGACGCTGGACGTTCCACAGCGCGGCGCTCGACCTGTCACTCAGGCAGGCCGGCCGGCCACTGCACGAGGTGCTGGAGCGTGAGTCCCAGCCGCTCACGTTCGTGGTCTCGTTGCGACTCGGCGAGCCGCCGACGCTGGCACCGATCGAAAGCCGGCTCGCGCGCTACCCGACGCTTCGGTTCAAGCTTGACGCGACGACGTCGTGGACACCCGAGCTGATCGCCGCCCTCGTGGCGACCCACGCGGTCGACTCGATTGACTTCAAGAGCCTCTACCGCGGCACGATCGTCGACCAGCCGCCGGATCCGGTGCTCTACCGCAGAGTCCTGGAGGCGTTCCCCGATGCCTGGCTCGAGGATCCTGACGTGGTGACGCCCGAGACGGCGGCAGCCCTCGCCGGCGATCACGACCGAATCACCTGGGACGCGCCGATCCACTCGATCGCCGACATCGAGGCGCTGCCGTTTGCGCCGAAGATGGTCAACATCAAGCCCTCGCGGATCGGCGGCCTGGAAAAGCTCTGCGCGACCTACGATTACTGCGCGGAGCGCGGGATCGGAGCCTACGGCGGCGGCCAGTTCGAGCTCGGCACGGGACGCGGGCAGGCCCAGTACCTCGCCTCGCTGTTCCATCCCCACACCCCGAACGACCTGGCGCCGGCCCCGTTCAACCAGGACGATCCGCCCGCCGGCCTGCCGGCCAGCCCGTTGCCGCCGGCGCCCGATGCGGTCGGATTCCGCTGGCTGGGCTGATCGCCGCAGCCCGCAAGCCACAGATCCCCGGACCAGTCGTCCGCCAGAGCCGCCATCCGCCCGTCGTCCTGCGGTGTCCCGGCTCTCGGCTCTCGGGTCTCGGCTCTCGGCCTACGGTCGGAGGTCGAGCAGCAGGTTTCCCTGCACGGTGCGCTCGACGAGACGATCGAAGGCCTCGCTCACCTGCGCGAGGGGGAGGACGTCATCGATCCGCACCCGCAATCTGCCGTCTTGCAGCGCGGCCAGCGCGGCCACCAGGCCCTGGCGTCGCTCGTCACGCGTGACCTGCATCCCGCCGTAGCTGAGGATCGAGATCATCTTGCGGTACACGGTCTGCATATTCAGCTCGACGTCGGGACCGGCCGAAGTCCCGAACGACACGAGGCGCCCACGGGGGGCGAGTGATTCGAGCAGCGGCGCGACGAAACCATCACCGAGCGAATCGAATGCGATGGTCGGGGCAAATTCCGGCAACGCCTCACGCAGCTGCTCGGGTCCCCCGACCACGACGCGTTCGGCGCCCTGTTGCTCGACGAACGCAGCCTTCTCGGACGACCCGGTCTGACCCCACACGGTCGCGCCAGCGGCGCGCGCCAGCGACGCGATCATGCTGCCGACGCCGCCAGGGGCGCCGAGTACCAGCACCCGGTCCTCCGCTGTCACGCGGCCGATCTCGTGGACGACCTCCCAAGCGGTCAGCCCGGCAATTCCCATCGCCGCCGCCTCACGAGTCGAGACACCATCGGGCAGCGGCACGACCGCCGCGACCGGGACGACGGCCGCGCCGGCCCAGACGCCGTCGCGAGCGGTCCCCAGCGCCTCACCGGCGACCAGTACCGGACGCCCCTCGACGGTGCCGGCCGCCTCTCCCCCGAGCGTGCGAGGCAGCGGAGCGTCGGGCGCCACGCGTCCTTCGGCGATGTAGCGGTCAATCGGGTTGACCCCGCCGTACTCGAGCTCGACCCTGACCTCGTCCTCACCGGGCTCGGCGAGGTCCACGACCTCGATCGCCAGCGGCTCGCCATGAGCGTGGAGACGGACGGCACGAATGGGATTGGAGGCCTGGGGCATGGGCTGCAGACGCATGCTTACCAGATCGCGCGATACAAGTCCCAGTCAGGCGACGATACTCGGCCTCTCCGACCCGAGAGCAAGAACAGGCTCATACACATCCACATGAACATCGAACAACCAACCGGCAAGCTAACCGCGGGTTGCGCTGATCCCTGAGGTCAAGCCGGGAAACTTCCCTCAGTGTCATCGCCTTCCGGTCTCGGGTCGTCTCCCAGCCCCACCCCACCTGCACGATCTCCCAAAGTGCGTCAACCGAAACCGATTCGGGAAATCGCGCATGCACCCCATGTGCGATTCCCCATATCCGCGAGCCGATCCTCAGTTTGGGATCCCATGCATGCGAATCTGTCAGAAATCTGCCCCCTGAGCAGACCGTCCCGTGCCTCGGGACCGCCGCATGCCTATCAGCCGGGGGGAGTGGGCCAAATCCCGCCCAATCACCCGATTCAGTGGGGGTTCGTGCGTCAGAGCCCGCTGGGCGACACGTATCCTGAGCACCCCCCGAATCAAGCGGGGTGAGTTAACGTGGCTCTCCTGACGTATCCGTGGGTTGGGTTGGTAGCGGGGCGGGGTAGCGCGGTCGGTCGTCGGCTGTCAAGTAGCGTCGGGGGGCTGGCGCTGTGCGCGGGGCGGTGCGGTGTTGTGGTGAGTGGTGTGCGCTACTTGACAGCCGCCGCCCGCCGCGCTGGTTGGCCAGGAGGTCGGGGCGCTGAAGCGCCCGACCTCCGGGCAAGGGAAGGGCGGACGCGTTGTCTCGTGCGGTGCCGCCGCGAAAGAGAAGTTAACTCGCCCCCCGGTGATTCGGGGGGGTGGCAGGATGTGTGTCGCTGAGCGGGCTCTGAGGTGCGAACCCCCTTGATTCGGGGGTTCGGCGGGATTTGTCCCAGTTTCGCGCCGCGATGGTGCGTGGAGGCGTTGCTCGGCGGGCGCGGCCGGTCCGGTCCGCCGCCGGCGGCGCACGGGGCGGTTCCAGCGCGTGGGGCGGTTCCGACGCACGGGGCGGTTCCAGCGCACGGGGCGGTTCCAGCGCACGGGGCGGTTCCAGCGCACGGGGCGGTTCCAGCGCACGGGACGGTTCCAGCGCACGGGACGGTTCCAGCGCACGGGGCGGTTCCAGCGCACGGGGCGGTTCCAGCGCACGGGACGGTTCCAGCGCACGGGGCGGTTCCAGCGCACGGGGCGTCCAGCGCACGGGGCGGTTCCAGCAACGGAATGCGGTCCTCAGGGTCAGATTTCTGACAGATTCTGCCGTATAACAACCCAATCGAGGGCCCAAAAAGATCGATGTGGACGTTTCACAGCTGGGGGCTGGGGAACATCCCGAATCGCCGGAAACGAGGCCTCCTTTGGGACGTTGCCCAGGTGTTTTACGGTCCCGTGACGATCTCCGGGTGTCCGTCACCCCTCGCAGCGCGCGGAGAACCTCA
>CAWIRN010000007.1:0-117710 GCA_963838535.1 uncultured Solirubrobacterales bacterium | reverse complement strand
CAAACTGCCGCAGCCCGGTCATCGCGGCGGCCAGTTAGCTGATTCCGGCTTGGGGCCGTGCGGTCGCAGGGGCGCGGGCTGGAAGGTGGCGGGGCGCCATGTAGTACTTCTCGATACAGGATGTTTACTTGCTTGTATCGAGATGTCTGATCCCGGCGGTGCGTCTGATTCGACGCGGCAGTCAGACTGCCACCCGGCGAGACGGCTGCTTCCATCGAAAACGCAGCAGTCTCGCCGAGGCCTCCACAAGGCGCGAGACGACTGCTTCCAGCCGATCCGGCCGGAAGTCCTCGATGCAACCTCAGACTCGACGGCAAGCGGCTCGCTGCTGGGACCTATGACGTGCTGCTCGAGATCTTCGATAGCCAGGGGCCACCCGAGCGGGCTCATTCCGCCGCCCCGTTATCCGCGCCTAACTATCTCCAGCAACGGCCCAGACAGCGTCCGGATGAAGACATTGCCATAGGTCTGGCAAAGCGCCGATCGACTGGCCCAACGCGTGCGCTGCGGTCGCCCTAGTGCGCGTCGCCGGCGCCTTGGCTCGATTCGTGAGCCGGATCCCCGACTGTTCACGAGAGCCGCGGGAGTTGGTCAGGAGCATTGGCCGGCGGCGGTCGCGACGAGCATGTGCTTGGCATTCGTGATCGGCGGCAGACCAGGAGTTCGCGGCCGCGTGTCCATTTCGACCGATGGCGATTCGTCTTCGACATAGAGCGCCGGCAACGGGTCGGTGCCGACACAGGAGGAAGTAGGCATGGCAAAGTTCATCTTCAGCTACCGCTCTGCACAGGGTCGCGACCCGGTTGCCGACGGCAGTGGGCTTGCGGCGTGGCAGGCTTTCCTGAACGACATCGTCGCTCCGAACGTCGTGGATCCGGGCTGGCCGGTCTTCGAGCCCTCAGCGATCGTGGGCGAGGTCGGAGGGTCGACGCAGATCGGCGGATACTCGGTCATTACGGCGGACGACCTCCAGACAGCGGTCTCGATGGCCCGCAACTGCCCGACCGTCGCGCGTGGTGGCGGGGTCGAGGTCGGTGTCTTGGCGGAGCTTCCGCCGGAGCATCCGGCCGAGCAGATGCGCGCACGTCTCTCCAAGGCCTGATTTTGGCGGCAGCGCTCGAGGCCGGGATCAGCAAGCGACGTCCCGGCCTCGCGCTGGCCGATCAGCAGGCAACATCAGAGGGAAGACTTCGGACACCAACGAGTAAGAGAGGGGCCGATGCGTTACGCGATGCTGTTGGCGATCGAGGAGCGAGAGGACTTGAGCGACGAGGACCAGGCGGGACGATACGCGGAGTTCATGGCCTTCCAGGACGAGATGCAGGGCCGTGGTGTGCTGGTGGCGCGGGAGCGGCTGCGGCCGACGTCGACGGCGACCTCGGTGCGCGTTCGCGAGCAGGGACTGGTGGTTGCCGACGGGCCGTTCGCGGAGACCAAGGAGCAGATCGCCGGCTTCTACATCATCGATGTCGAGGATCTGGATGAGGCGATCGAGATCGCGTCTCGCAACCCTGGCGCACGGTACGGCACGGTCGAGGTCAGGCCGGTGTGGGAGATCTAGCCGAGGGGCGGGAGGCAGTCGCTGCGTCGTTCCGATCTGACTGGGGACGGGTCGTCGCCTACCTGATTCGGTTGACCGGCGATTGGGATCTCGCGGAGGAGTGCGCCCAGGACGCGTTTGCGCGAGCGCTCGAGCGCTGGCCGCGAGACGGCGTGCCATCCCGCCCGGTTGGCTGGCTGGTGACGACGGCTCGCAACCGCGCGCTCGACCGGCTGCGCCGGTCGAAGCTCGGCGACGAGAAGCTCAAGGAGTTCGCAATGCTGAGACTGCGTACGACATCGTCAGCCGAGGATCCGAGCGGTATCGGCGACGACCGTCTGCGGCTGATCTTCACCTGCTGCCATCCGGCGTTGCCCATCGAGGCCCAGGTGGCACTCACGCTCCGCGCACTGGCGGGGTTGACCACGCCGGAGATCGCCCGAGCATTCCTCGTCCCGCGGGAAACCATGGCCAAACGCCTCACCCGCGCCAAGCGCAAAATCGAACAGGCCAACATCCCGTATCGGGTGCCGCCTGCCCACCAGTTGGCAGAACGGCTGAGAGCGGTGCTGGCTGTGATTTACGCGCTGTTCAACGAAGGCTATGGCGCCAGCAGCGGCGATGAATTGATCCGACGGGACTTGTGCACCGAGGCGATCCGCTTGGGTCGCCTGCTCGCTGAGCTCATGCCCGACGAACCCGAAGTACTCGGGCTGATGAGCCTGATGCTGCTCCACGACTCGCGCCGCAGCGCCCGCCTTGACGCAGCGAGAGACCTGGTCACGCTCGAGGAGCAGGACCGCAGCTTGTGGGACAAGGCGACGATCGAGGCGGCCTGCACGATCCTCGACCGGGCCGTGCGCCGTCGACGGCCGGGCCCCTATCAGCTGCTCGCAGCGATCGCCGCCTGCCACGCGCGGGCCCCGACCGCGGCGGACACCGACTGGCGCGAGATCGCAGCGCTGTACCACCGGCTCAACGAGCTCTCGCCCTCCCCCGTCGTTGCGCTCAACCGAGCGGTCGCTGTCGCGATGGACCACGGACCAGCATCCGGATTGGCACTGGTGGACGAACTCGAGCGTCAGCGAGCGCTGCCTGACTACTACCTCGTACCCGCGACCCGCGCGGATCTACTCAGACGCATGGACCGCAACGCGGAAGCCGCCGCAGCGTACAGCCGCGCGCTGGAGCTCGCGCCAACAGATGCCGAGCGGCGATTCCTCGCCCGACGGTTGTCCGAGGTGTCGCCAAGCCACCCCGACGCGTCCACTTGAGACCTCGGCAGCTCGATCAGCGCGCCGGGCAGAGCAACCACGAAACCCCGCATCACGACCCGGCAGGCAGGAACGCGGTCACCGAAACATGGCGGCTTCGACACGCACGCGCACGAATGCGGGCCCGCCGCGAATGGCAACAACCCTGCTCCTCGCCAGATGAATGCGCAGGTCTGGGCCCCTCGTCCGCGAGATGACTCGCTGGCGACGGCTGTTCTGCATCGATGTGGCGAAGGGAGCCGCCCCGACCGACACAGGGTCGCGCCGGGTCGTCGACCGTTTCGGGGGCGCTGTCGAGGGAGTGTCCGCTGCTGTGTGTCGTCGACGACGCGCAGTGGCTGGATCGGTCTTCGGCGTTGACGCTCGTGTTCGTGGCTCGTCGTTTGCTGGCTGAGCCCGTGGGGCTGGTGTTTGGGGTGCGTGATGCGATCGAGCCGTTCCGGGTCCTGCCAGAGCTGGCGGTCGGGGGTCTTCGCAACGGCGACGCGCGCGCGCTGGTGGCCTCGTCGGTGCGATTCCGGTTGGACGAGCAGGTGTGCGACCGGATCGTCGCCGAGTCGCGCGGCAATCCTCTGGCGCTGGTCGAGCTGCCCCGGGGCCTGAGCGCCGCGGAGCTCGCCGGCTTCGGAGCGGGAGAGGTCTCCGCGTTGCCGAGCGGGATTGAGGAGAGCTTCCGCCGCCGGCTTACGGTGCTGCCCGACGAGACGCGGCGACTGATGCTTCTTGCGGCCGCCGAGCCACTCGGAGAGCCCACGCTCGTGTGGCGCGCCGCCGAGCTGCAGGGCATCGCGTTGGAGGCCGCGGCGCCGGCGACCGAGGCTGGGCTGGCGGCGTGTCGGGGACGCGCCGGCGTTGCTGCTCGGCGCGGCCCGGCGGATCGAGCGGTTCGACCGCCGGGTCGCTCGCGAGACCTATCGAGACGCGTTCATCGCCGTCATCTATGCGGGGCGGTTCGCGCGGGATGCGGGCCCCGGCGAGGTGGCGGCGGCGATCCTCTCGGCGGCGCCGTCGACCGACCCGCCGAGCGCGAGCGACCGGCTGCTCGATGCGGCGGCGGCGCTCGTCGACGGCGGCTATGCATCGGGTGCGGGGGAGGTGCGGGAGGCGATCGCTTCGTTCCGTCTCGTGCCCGCTGCCAGTGAGGAGGAGCTGCAATGGCTGTGGTTTGCCGGCCGGGTGGCTACCTGGGTGTGGGACGACGACACGTTGGGTGCCATCAGCGCCCGACTACTCGATCTGGTCCGCGACTCCGGCATGCTTGCCTGGTTGCCGATGGCGGCCGCACTGCGGGTCAACTGGGAGTTGTTCGCCGGCGACCTCGACAAGGGGTTGGCGCATGTCTCCGAGCACGACAATGTGTTTGAGGCGATCGGCGGCGAGAGCTTCCCCGGTGCGCGGATCGCGCTCGCCGCGTTTCGCGGCCACGAGGCCGAGGTCGCGCGACTGGATGAGGCCACGACGCCCGCCGCCGTCGCGCGCGGCGATGGGCCATGGGTGGCTCTGCGCCACTGGTCGACCGCGGTGCTCTGCAACGGCCTGGGCCGCTATGACGAGGCGCTCACGGCGGCGCGGCTGGGGGCCGAGTATCCGGCCGACATGCAGATGTCGAGCTGGGCGATGAGCGAGCTCGTCGAGGCAGCGGTACGGTGCGGCCGGCCCGAGGCGGCCGCGCGCTCGTGGGGACGACGACGCAGACGAGCTCTACCGCGAGGCGATCGCCCACCTCGGGCGCACGCGGTTACGCGCCGAGCTCGCGCGCGCATCTGCTCTACGGCGAGTGGCTGCGGCGCCAGGGGCGCCGCAGCCACGCCCGTGACCATCTGCGCACCGCGCACGGGATGCTCACCGTGATCGGCATGGAAGCGTTCGCCGCGCGCGCCGCGCGCGAACTGCTCGCCACCGGCGAAACAGCCCGAAAGCGAACGAGCGAGACCCGGGACGACCTAACCCCCCAAGAGATGCAGATCGCGCAGCTCGCCCGCGACGGCCTCTCGGGCGTCCCAGACGCCGCCGCCGCCGATCGTGAGCGCCGGCCGGGTCGGCGCCCGCCTGGGCAAGGTCTCTGAATTGACGATGGTCGTCCCTCTCGCCCCGGGGGGAGCCGACCGGCTGCGAGCGTTCTTGAAGCTGCTGGGGGGCAACCTCGCCGGCGCGGACAAGGTCGGCAGCGTGCACGACATGCGCTTCGTGTTCTTCGACGACGACACGAGGATGATCTTCGCGACTACCTTCGACGGTGACTGGGACGCCTATATCGATGACTTCGTGACGAACATCCCCGACTATCTGGACATCATCGACTCGGCGTGGGAGGGCTGGCCGGGCATTCGCAGTCCACACGCGAAGGACTATCTCGCCGCGCACCAGCTCACGGCAGAAGGCTGGTACGTGGGCAATGACCTGACTGTGGCCGAGACGCGGCGGCTGCGGCGCCTCGGCGAGGCGGTCGACGAGTTCCTGGACAAGGTCGGCGACGAATAGGGCTTCGGTTGGACGGCCTGGGGGGCACGCGCCTCCAGGCCGTCCCCGGCTTATCGAGGTCCTGGTGAGGAGAGTGTCATGACAGTTATCGATCGCGTTGGCGGAAATCTTCCGCGCGGATGTGTCACCGTCGAGCTTGAGGAGATTCAGGCGACGGTGCTGCGCTATCGGCCCGAGCCGTATTACGGCACGCACGTGATGCTGCATGTGGATGATGCGCGTGCCGGCCGGGAGCTCCTTCGCAATCTGACTCCGCATGTCGATTCCGCTGCCGAGTGGTGGCAGGCGGCCGAGCCGTGGATCGCGGTGGCGATCACCTATGCCGGGCTGGTCGCGCTGGGCGTGCCTGAGGATTCCCTGCAGAGTTTCCCGGAGGCGTTCCAGGTCGGTATGGCCGCGCGCGCGGACAAGCTCCTCGACCACGGGGACAACGACCCCCAGCGCTGGGAGGCGCCGTTCGGGAACGGGCTCATCCACATCGGCATCAGCGTGTTCAGCGACTCCGAGGAGACGTGGCGCCGCACGATGGACACGGCGCGGCAGCACTACGAGGGACGCCCTGGCCTGACGGTGCTGACGGCCGAGGACTTCGGCGCCCAGCCGGGCGACCTGAACCCGCTCGGCTACAAGGACTCGATCGGTCAGCCCGCGATCGAGGGCAGCGGGGTGGAGCCGCTACCGGGTCAGGGACCGGCGATCAAAGCCGGCGAGTTTATCCTCGGCTACCCCGGGGAAGCCGGCGTCCCGCTGCCCTCACCACGGCCCGACGTGCTGGGACGAAACGGCACCTACGTCGGGCTGCGCAAATACCAGTCGCGAGTCGCGACGTTCAACCGCTTCCTCCAGGCGAACGCTCGGACCGACGAGGAGCAGGAACGGCTCGCCGCGAAGCTGGTGGGGCGCTGGCGTAGCGGCGCCCCCTTGACGCTCGCGCCCGACCGAGACGATCCGGCGCTCGGCGCCGACGCGCTACGAAACAACGACTTCACCTATCCCGAGTTCCGCAGCTAATCGGTGATTTGAGCGCTGCGATGCGGCGGATCTTCTTTGTTTACGGGGTTTTCTAGGTTCTCAGGGTCCTCAGAACGCGAAAACGCCTAGGTACACGTTTTTGCTGTGTCGCGTAGATTGTGGATGGCTGATGATCTAGGCTTCTAGGTATGTATCTGCGGCGGACGGCGCGGAAGCGGAAGGACGGCAGCGAGGTCGGGTACCTCCAGCTCGCGCACAACGAGTGGGACGCGAACGCCGGGCACAGCGTCGTGCGGGTGCTGCACAGCTTCGGTCGTGAGGATCTGATCGATCGTGCGGCGATCGAGCGGTTGATCGGATCGCTCGAGCGGTGGCTGGATCCCGATGCGCCACCGAGGCCGGCCGCCGGCGCCGGTCCGGGGTTGCGGTTCGTGGAGTCGCGGCCGATCGGCGGGGCGTGGGCGCTTGACGGGATCTGGCGTGCGCTGGGTGTCGACCGGGCACTCGAGCGGCTGCTGGACGGCCGTCGCCTGGATCCGCGTGCTGAGCGGGTGCTGTTCGCGATGGTCGCCAATCGGGCGCTGGAGCCGCTGTCGAAGCTCGCCGCCAGCAAGTGGGTCACTGAGCGCGGGTGGATCCACGGGTTGGCGGAGCTGGATGAGGACGCGTGCTATCGGGCGATGGACTGGCTGTTGGAGGTCGAGGACGAGCTCGCCGAGCAGGTGTACTTCGAGACAGCCGACCTCTTGAACCTGGAGGTTGACCTGTTGTTCTTCGACACGACCTCCACGTATTTCGAGCGTGAGACGCCGGACGAGCCGACCGTCGACGAGGACGGCCAGCAGATCGCGCCGGCGTTCCGAACCTACGGCCATTCGAAGGACTCGCGCGATGACTTACCCCAGATCGTGATCGGGATGGCGGTCACCCGGACGGGGATCCCGATCCGGGTGTGGTGCTGGCCGGGCAACCAGAACGATCAGGAGCTGATCCGCCAGGTCAAAGACGACCTCAAGGCGTGGAAGCTCTCCCGTGTGGTGTGGGTCGCCGACCGCGGGTTTCAATCGGAGGAGAACCGCCGGTACATGCAGCGCGCGGGCGGGCATTACATCTTCGGGGAGAAGCTCCGCGGCAACGACAAGGAGGCAAACACGGCGCTCGCGCGGGAGTGTCGGAGGAACCGTGTAAGCGTGGTCGAAAGGATTCCTCATGCCTGCATCTACATCCGTTCATTCAGATCTGATTTCTTGTTTTAGGGAGGAGCGCAGCGACCCTGAGACCGTCGAGCGGCGAGGGGTGTTGCCCGGGTTGCCGGACGGTCCCGAGGTTGACCAGGAGCCGTTGGAGCTCAGCGACGAGTTGCTCGACGCGTTGCTGTCGGGCGCGAGCACGGCGCAGGAGATCGCGGGCCCGGACGGGCTGCTGGGGCAGTTGACGCGCCGGCTGTTGAACCGGGCGCTGGAGGCCGAGCTGTCCGTGCATCTGGGCTATGAGGCCGGTCAGGCGCCGCCCGGTGGTGTGGGGAACGCGCGCAACGGCAAGCCGGGCAAGACGATCCTGACCGATCAGGGGCCGCTGAGGATCCGCGCCCCGCGGGATCGCAAGGGCACGTTTGAGCCGCAGATCGTCAAGAAGCGTCAGACCCGGTGGGTCGGGTTCGACGATCGCGTGATCAGCCTCTACGCCCGCGGTCTGACGGTCCGCGAGATCCAGGGACACCTCGCGGAGATCTACGGCACCGAGGTCTCGCCGGATCTGATCTCGAAGATCACCGACACCGTGCTCAGCGACGCGAAGGCGTGGCAGAACCGGCCGCTGGAGCGCGTCTACCCGATCGTCTACCTCGACGCGCTGATCGTGAAGATCCGCGACGGGCATACGGTCCGAAACCAGGCGTGCTACGTGGCGCTGGGCGTCAACCTCGACGGTGAGCGTGACGTGCTCGGCCTGTGGTTCCAGCAGACGGAGGGCGCGAAGTTCTGGTTGCACGTTCTCACCGATCTAAAGACCCGCGGAGTCGCCGACATCCTGTTCGTCTGCGTCGACGGGCTCACCGGCTTCCCGGAGGCGATCGAGGCGACCTTCCCGCACGCGACCGTCCAGACCTGCCTGGTGCATCAGGTCCGCTCCAGCCTGCGCTTCGTGTCCTACAAGGACCGCAAACCGCTCGCCGCCGACCTGCGCAAGATCTACACCGCCGTCAACGCCGAGCACGCCGCCGACGAGCTCACCGCATTCGCCGAGAAATGGGATCACCGCTACCCGATGATTTCAGCCAGCTGGCTCGAGCACTGGGAGCAGATCACCCCGTTCCTGGCCTACCCGGCCGATGTCCGCCGCGTGATCTACACCACCAACTCGATCGAAGCCCTACACCGCCAGCTACGGAAGATCATCAAGACCCGCGGGCACTTCCCGACCGAGGACGCCGCCCGCAAGCTGATCTACCTCGCGATCACAAAAGCCGAGACCAAATGGAAGCGCGTGTTCAACTGGCCAGCCGCCTTGGCCGCGTTCAAAATCGAGTTCGGTGACCGCATCCCCGACAATTGAAACCTGACTGTCACTACTTGACACACCAGGAGTAACTGTTACTATCAAATAGTCAGCTTACACGGAAGAACTGACACCCTCGCCGTCGCGCGCCAAGGCCGCTACCACGAGGTCGCCGAGAACCTCCACGTCAAGGAAGTGATCATCGATGACGGCACGATGCGCGACCGGTTCGTGATCTGCCACAACCCCGACGAAGCACGGCGCGACAAGAGTGTCCGCGAGCAGCTGCTGGCCCACCTCGCCGACGCGATCGCCGGGTCAGACACGCTCACGCCCGAAGAACGCCAGAAGCTCTACGGACGACTCTCGACCAAGCGCGGCCTGAAGCGGTTCATCCGCACCACCAAGACCGGGCTGCTCAGAATCGACCGTGCCGCCGTCAAGACCGAGGAGCACCTCGACGGCAAGTTCCTACTGCGCACGAGCGATCCGACCCTGACCGTTGAGGACATCGCGCTCGGCTACAAGCAACTCCTGGAGATCGAACGCGCGTGGCGCGACATGAAGAGCACCCTTGATCTCCGCCCCGTCTACCACCGCAAAGAAGAACGCATCCGCGCGCACGTGCTGCTCTGCTGGCTCGCGCTGCTGCTGATCCGGATCGCCGAAACCCACACCGGCGACACCTGGCGCAACCTCCGCGACGAACTCCAACGCCTGCACCTCGGCACCTTCACCGGGCCCACCGGCACCAGCCGCCAACGCACCGAGCTCACCACCCACCAACAGCAGATCCTCCGCGCGCTTGGAATCGAGGCGCCGCCGCTGTTCCTCGAGCTCGCCGCCGGCCCCCAGGCCGACACGGCCGCCTGACCCCGTCCCGCGCGCGCAAGCCGCCTAGATACACGCCGAACACCTGTTCGGTCAGCCAAAAGCGCTGCTCACCGCCGCTTTTCGGTACCTATCACGTCCACTCAGCTGCGGAACCCGGGCATATGCCGCCGACCCGGACGGCCGGCAGGTGCCGCGCGGCGCGCACATGCGGCGCATGAACCCGCGCGACACCAAGATGGCGCTCCTCACAGACGTGAACATCCACCGCATCATCCGGCGCAGCACGACCTACGGAGCGCCGTATGACCCCAGCGCGCTCTCGCCGGGACGACGAGACTCCCCGCGGTCTGCACTTCATCTTCATCAGCGCCAAGGCGATGGCGACGATGGAGTTCCTGCAGCAGGAGTGGATGAACAACGGCAACTTCATGAGCCTCGGCGAGGAGCGCGACCCGAATGTCGGCCTGCAGGCAAACGGAGCCGCATTCACGATCCCGCACGAGCCGGTCAGGCGCCGCATCCACGGCATCGAGACGTTCAACGTGCTGCGCGGCGGCGAGTACTTCTTCCTGCCCTCCCTCTCCGCCCTGAAGTGGCTCGGAAACCTCGACAGACAGGAGCGCAGACACATGTCAACGGACTTCGTGGGGTATTCCCCTGAGATCGAGACTATCGATCCCAATCTCGACGCGCTGATGGAACAGATCATCGGCTTCTGGGAGAAGACGGTCCGTGAATCGCCGACACGGGAGGGGACCGGACACCGGTACGCGGCGCTCACGCGAAGACACTCGGGGTGGTGAAGGCAGAAGTCGAGATCCTCGGCGACGTGGCTGCGCCTTATGCCCAGGGCATCTACGCCAAGCCGGGTCGCCACGACGCGCTGATTCGCTTCTCGAGCGCCAACAACCATCTCGGCCCGGACGCTCAACTCGGACCCGTTCTGGGCTTCGCGATCAAGATCTTCGACATCGACGGGCCGAAGTTGGTCGACGACAAGCCGGACGCGAACACGTTCGACCTGGTCCTGAAGAACAACCCGACCTTTATCGCCAATACGGCGAGGCACTATCGGTTCATCCAGGAGATTGGCAACGAGTCCGGCAAATACCTCGCGCGCGGCAAGACAGGATTCCACGACTCTTGACCGACCTCCTGACGGGCAAGGGCACGCTCTCGCAAGAGGACTGGGCATGGGATGAGATGTTCGCGTTCGTCAAAGCGGCGCAAACACCGGTGCGCAACCCGCTGCTCAACACGTACTGGACGATGGGTGCCGTGCGTCATGGCGAGTATGTCGCCAAGGTTCGCGTCGCTCCGGATGCCGACAGCGCCGCTCATGCCATCCACCGTGAACTCGACCTGAGCAGCGGACCGGACGTGTTCGGTCCGGCGCTCATGGATGAACTGCGAGCCCGAGCGTTCGACTTTGAGCTTCAGGTCCAGCTGTGCAACGACCTCGACGCGATGCCGGTCAACGAGGTCACAGTGGAATGGTCGGAGAAGCTGTCTCCCTTTGTGACCGTCGGGCGGGTGCATCTCCCGCGCCAGGACAACTCGGGGATCGACATTTTGCAAAAGGGTGACGCGCTGGCGTTCAACCAGTGGCGCGTCACGGCCGAGCACCGGCCACTTGGCGAGATCATGCACGTGCGACGCATCTACAGCACGTCCGCCCGGGTCCGTCGGACCCTGAATCACCAGCTGTCGGCCGAGCCCACCAGCGCCGAGGAGGTGTTGGCGTAATTGACAGGCCCGGTGTCGGGGTCAGGCGATGACAACGACTCGCATGAAGAACCATCCTCAACCCGAAAGGACAAACCATGAACGTCAAGGACAAGGTGGCCGTCGTGACCGGCGGTGCGAGCGGTATCGGCCTCGGCCTGTGCACGAGGTTCGCACAGGAGGGCGCCAAGGTCGTGCTGTCAGACCTCAGGCAAGAGGCCTGCGAGCGCGAGGCGGCGCCGATCGGCGCCTTCCCGGTAGCGGCCGACGTCGGTCGCGAAGAGGACATCGAGCACCTCGTCGCGACCACGGTCGAGCGCTTCGGGCGGATCGATCTGTTCGTCTCCAACGCCGGGATCGCGATCGACGGTGGCATCGACACGCCGACCGACAAGTGGCAGAAGATCATCGACTGTCAACCTGATGTCGGAGGTCTTCGCGGCGAAGTACGCGATCCCGCACATGCTCGAGCAGGGCAGCGGATACCTGCTCAACGTGGCGTCGGCGGCCGGTCTGCTGGTGATCTTCGACACCGTGTCGTACACGGTGACCAAGCACGCCGCGGTCGGGTTCACCGAGTGGCTCGCGGCGACGTACGACGATCAGGGCATCGGCGTCAGCCTGCTCGTCCCGGCGGCCGTCAAGACGCCGATCCTCGCGGGCAAGGAGGACACCCCAGAGGGGCAGGACGCGATCACCACCGACGAGCTCGCCGACATCGTCATTCAGGGGCTCGCCGAGGAGCGCTTCATGATCAACACCCACCCGTGGGTGCTCGAGAAGTTCGCGGTCAAGGGGCGCGACTACGAGGAGTACATCAGGATGATGCGCGCTGGTCGCGTCGCAGCGAGGCCAAGGCGCCGGCGGCGGTCTGAGCCATGCACCGCGTCGTGATCATCGGCTGCGGGTTCGGCGGCCTGTTCGCCGCCAAGGCGTTGCGCCGCGCGCCGGTCGAGGTGGTGGTGGTGGATCGCACCAACCACCACCTCTTCCAGCCGCTGCTCTACCAGGTCGCCACCGGGGTGCTCTCGCGAGGGCGACATCGCGCCGCCGATCCGCGACGTCCTGCGACACCAGCACAACACGCGGGTCGTGCTCGGCGAGGTCATCGACGTCGACGTCGACGAGCGGCGGCTGACGATCGACACGCTGGGCAGCGAGACAGAGCTGTCCGTACGACAGCCTGATCGTCGCGACCGGCGCGTCGCAGTCGTACTTCGGCCACGACGAGTACGCGCGCGACGCGCCGGGGATGAAGACGATCGACGACGCGCTCGAGCTGCGCGGGCGGATCTTCGGCGCCTTCGAGATGGCCGAGCTCGAGCCCGACGCGGCCGCGCGCGAGCCCTGGCTGACGTTCGCGGTCGTCGGCGCCGGGCCGACCGGCGTCGAGCTGGCCGGGCAGATCGCCGAGCTGTCGCGCCGCGCGCTGCGGCGACAACTTCCGCAGCTTCGACCCCGCAGCGGCGCGGATCGTCCTGCTCGACGGCGGTCGACAGCGTGCTTCCCTCCTATCCCGAGCGGCTGCGCCGGCGCGCGCGGCGCGACCTCGAGCAGCTCGGCGTCGAGGTGCGCCTCGGTACCCGGGTCGTCGGCGTCGACGCGACCGGCGCTCGACCTCCGACGGGGCGACCGGCGCATCGAGGCGCGCACGAAGATCTGGGCGGCCGGCGTGCAGGCCTCGCCGCTCGGACGGATCCTCGCCGACCGCGCCGGCGCCACCGTCGACCGCGCCGGTCGCGTCGAGGTGCAGCCGGACTGCTCGCTGCCCGGGCCATCCCGAGGTGTTCGTCGTCGGCGACCTGATGGCGCTGAACGGCCTTCCCGGGCTGGCCGAGGTCGCGATGCAGAGCGGCCGCCACGCGGCGACGAACGATCGTCGCGCCGACTGCGCGGCCAGCCGAGGCCGAAGCCGTTCCGCTACCACGATCTCGGCACGATGGCCACGATCGCCCGGTTCCGCGCGCCGGGATCGAGAAGGCGGCCGGCTCGGCGTTCGACACCCGGCCGGTGGCGACCGTCGGCGACGCGGCGCACCAGGTTCGCCACCGCGAGCTCAACGCAGCCTTCGTGCCCACGGTGGATCCGACACAGCCTGGCGACCGTGATCGTCGCCACGCGCGGTGGTCGTATCGTCGCGGCCGGCGGCCGAAACCGTCGCCCGACCGTCACAACGGCCCAGGGACAGCAGCTCGTCGTGCGCGACGTCCGCCCCCTGCACGCCGGGGACGAACTCGGGGTCGGCGTCTTCATGTTCATGATCGTCTGCACCATCTGCGGCTATCTCGCGGCCACCCTTCTCTACACAGTGGCGCCAGCACTCCAGGCCCGCCGACGCTACGGCTTGATACTGGCGATCTCCGTGCTGGTCCCGACGCTCGCCTACCTCATTGGCGGACTCGGCTTCGGTACCTACACAGGCTCGACAGGGACGATCTTCGCGTTCATCGCCGTCGGAGCCATCTATACGTTCGTCATTGGTTTGGTCACCCGTCTCCTCCAGGTGCTCATCGGCCCAGCTGCTCTCTTCGTCGCGCTCGCCATCTTCGTGTTCCTGAACATCCCGAGCCTGGGCGCCACGTACACGGCCGGGCTGCTCCCCGTTCTGGCGCTTCCTCAATCACTTCTGGATAGGAGCCGAGACGGCCAACGCCGAGCGCGGCATCCTCTACTTCGGAGGGCTCGGAGCAAGCACCGACCTGCTCAGACTCCTTGCCTGGGCCGCCGTGACTGTGGGCCTCCTTTTCCTGCTCGCCGCCACGAAAACTCGAACGCCAGCGCGAACACGCCATCGACGCCGTGGCAAGGACTCCGGCGGGAGCAGCGGTGTGAGGATCCGGCCCCGAGCAAGCCAGCGAGGCCTCGAACCTGGGAAGGCGCCTAGGCCATGATCATCATCTGCTACGACGGCTCTGAATACGCGCAGGCAGCCGCCGATCAAGCGATACGGCTCCTCCCCAAGACCCCCGCGACGGTCCTCACCGTTTTTCCGCCCGTAGCGACGCCAGTCATGCCGGTGGGGTGGAATCGGCCCCGAGCGGCCATCATGGCCGCGACAGACCGCGTCGGCTGAGTCGGCGAGCGTGATCAGCTCATGGAACGGCGGTTCGGCGCGGGCGGCGCTTGCACGTGCGAGATGGAAGGGCGATCCGGGCCCGCCGTACGCGGCGGTGTCGACAAACACCATGCCCATGTGGCGCGCCGGCTCGCGGAGCCGTTCTGTGCGAGGTCTTGGAAGATCTCTCGGACCGTGCCGAAGCCGCCCTCGAAGTAGGCCGCCCCGGCGTCCGCGATGCTCAGGAGGCCGTCCTCGCGGACGGAGTTCTGGAAGAGCTTGGCGATTTGGGTGGCGAACTGCCCCACGACCGTCGTGGAGGAACCGGCCTCTTCTACACCACGCGCCGGACGGGACCTCTATCTATATGGTCTAGTCCGGTTGCCCATCGTGTTGATGATCCACCAGCCCCAGGTAGCGGGTCCCGCCCGCGATCGCCAGCGCACACCCGAGCTTGACCCAGAACGGCACGTAGAAGTGCGCTGCGCTGATATCGCCGTGCGCGATCAAGGCCAGCGAGATCACCCCCATCGTCTTCTGCGCATCATTCGTGCCGTGTGCGAGCGACACCGACGCCGCCGATCCGACCTGCCCGATCCGATACCCCCGCACCGCCTCGCCCTTGCGCAGCATCCGAATCAGCTTGTACGCCGCGAACGTGCCCAGCAGCGCGACGAACCCGCAGATGAACGGCGACAGGACCGCGGGGACGATCACCGACTGCACCAGATTATGAACGTTCACCGCGCCCGAGCCGCCGGCCACGATCGTCGCGCCGATCACTCCGCCGATCAGGGCATGCGACGAGCTCGACGGAATCGTCAGATACCAGGTGATCAGATTCCACATCATCGCGCCCAGCAACGCCGCCAGCACGAGCACTAACTAAACCCTCTCCGCCCGCCAGCACACTCGGGTTCACGATCCCCTTCGCGATCGTCGCCGCGACGCTGATCGAAATGAACGCGCCGGCGAAATTCAGGCACGCGGACATCAAGACCGCCACCCGGGGCTTCAACGCCCCCGTCGCGATCGACGACGCGACCGCGTTCGCAGTGTCGTGGAAGCCATTCGTGAAATCAAACGCCAGGCCCCCCACGACAACCAGGATGAGAATCAGCTCGGAACCCATGCGCGGCGAGTCTGCCGATCTCGCACAACCCCCGTGTAAACAGATCGTGACGATCCCGCCCCGGCGACCTGGCCGCTCGATGCGGCCGACCTTGCTCTAACAAAACGCAGCCGCCGACGCGATCTCCCCTGAGACGCTGCTCGCCGTTTACATCTCACTCACACCTCGATCTCAGGCTGAGCCACATCAGAGCGCGATCGACGCGACGGCGCTTGCGGCACGCCGTTGGAGCCGGTGCCGGCGAACCGGACGTCTGCGCGTCGAAGGTCCTGAGCGCGGTAGCACCGCCGATGGGTCAGCCGTGCGAGAACGCGCCAAATACCGAATTCGAGTTGATCTGGCACGCGTAGGAGCGCACAGGACAACGACTTGTTTACAAGATTTCCAGAATCAGCCAGGATCATCGTCGCCGGGGCAGTCAAGGACGGCCGCCTGCGCCGCTCCTCCTCTCACCGCGCAGGCGGCGGTCGGAGAAACAGAGCAGCAGCCCGGGGAGATGCTCGAACGCGCGGCGAGTTCGATCTTCAGGATCGTGATCGACATCGACCTGCTCCCCGGCTCACACAGCCAAGACGCCCTGCGGTCCTTCGGCATTGCAAGCTCCAATCGATCGGCGACAAGACAGAACGACCATCTTGCCCGCGGGTAGCCCTCTGCGCATTAGGAGAAACCCCCACCGACGGTCCGTGGATGAGCGAATCTGTAACAACTGGTTCGTCCGTGTGAACATGGTGTGACCGAGAAGGGGCATGCGTCCGCGCGTGCCGCAGGATGTGACCATGGTGTTATCCCTGACGTGAGAGGTAACGGCATCTGTGACATGTGTCGGGATTTCTGACGCATCGGGTGCAACGAGAGCCGCCGATGTCGGGGCAGCGCATTACGCTGGTTGGCGTGCCGCGTCGTCCGGCTTTGCCCAGCCCGTCTGTGTCGTCTGATCGCCTGCGGCGTCGTGTAGCTGCGCGTGCCGAACGACTGACGACTGCCGCGGCGGTGCGCCAGAGCATTGTCTCGCTGGCCGCGATCGTCGGCAGCCCGGTGCGCAATCAGGCCGGGCAACAGGTGGGACGTCTGGTTGACATCGTTGCGCGGGTGCACGGTGACGAGCGTTACCCGCCGGTCACTGGCCTGGTGGTGCGGGTGGGCCGGCGTCGGTCCTTCATCGATGCATCGGCGATCGCCACAATTGACCATCGGCAGGTCAGGCTGAGGATGGCGAAGGTCGGGATTTGCGCGAATTCCGTCGGCGTGCGGGAGAGGTTCTGCTGGCGCGCGACGTCGCTCGACCATCAGCTGGTCGACGTCGACGGCGTCCAGGTCGATTGCGCGCCGCCGACCTCTACCTCGCCCCGTCGGCGACGGCCTGGCATTGGTGGGCGTCGACGACCGGCGTGGTCAATCGCTGCTGCGGCGCTTGGGCCCGGCCCGCCGCGGGCGCCACCCCACGCCGGAGCGAGTCATCGACTGGGACGACGTGCAGCCGTTCGGCGCCGCGATGATGCTGCCCCATCGACCGCCGGCCGCCGAGCGAGCTCCGACGGCTGCCGAACTCATCCGGCGAGCTCGCCGACCTCCTCGAGGAGCTCCGTCGCCGGCGCGCCACGAGTTGGTCGTGTCGCTCGACCTCGACGGGCCACCGATGCGCTGGAGGAGATGGACGCGGCCCAGCGGCGACGCTGCTGCGCGAGGTCAACCCAGCGGGCCGCCGCCATCTGACCGAGATGGAGCCCGACGAGGCCGATCGACGCGCTGCGCGGCTTCGGCCCCTGTCGGCGCGCGGCGCCTCGCTGGCCCGCCCGCCGGGGCCGCCGAGGGCCTCTCGGACTTGCTGGCCTATCCCGAGGACCAGCGGGGGTTCATGACGACGTCGCTGGTCGTCAGCGCCCGCTAAGAGACCGTCGCCACGTCCGCGCCATCGGCTGCGGGCGTCCGAGACCACCGAGCGACATCGATGCCATCGTCGTGCTCAAGCACGGGACGCCTCCTCGACGACGTCGCGCTCTTCGACCTCGCTCGTCGGCCCGTACGAACGCATCGTCCGACCTGCTTGATGGCCATGCCCGTCGGCCCGATCCTGCTGACCGCCGACGCCGATGTCCGCGACGTCGACGCGGTCTTGATCGAGCCGGCCGGTCTCGGTGCTCGTGGTCGACGAACTCGAGCGACCCTCGGGTCGTACTTGACCGACGACGTCGTCGATGCGCTGGCGCCCGACCGCGGTCGTCTGCATTTTCCGCGGCGCCGGTGACCCGTGAGCGGCTGTTCCCACCCCGGACGCTCAGCCGCGGCCGCGCTTACCCCGAACGACGAGGCGCCGGCCGGCGCGCTGCGGCGTATCGCAGCACATGGACACGGCTTCGCCACCGGAGGCTGTTCATCTATCTGGCCATCGCCGGGCCGGGTCTCATCGCGGCCAACGCAGGCAACGATGCGGCGGGGTATCACCTATACCTCCGCGGGGGCACAGTTCCAGTACCGGACGCTGTTCGTGATGCTCCTCGTGACGGTGGGTCTGGTCGTGGTGCAGGAGATGTGCGCCCGGCTCGGCACGTTCACCGGCAAAGGCCTGGCCGCGCTGATCCGCGAAGAGTTCAGCCTCCGACTGGCCTCGTTCGCGCGTTTTCTTCCTGGTCGTCGCCAACGTCGGGTTGGTGGTGTCGGAGTTCGCCGGCATCGGCGCCGCGATGGAGCTGCTCGGGGTTTCCCGCTTCATCTCGATACCGGTCGCCGCATTCGCCATTTGGGCGCTCGTGATGTTCGGGTCGTACCGCTACGCAGAGCGCCTGTTCCTGCTCTTTTCGTTGGTCTTTCTCGTTTACCCGATCGCTGCCGATACGTGCGCATCCGGATTGGCAGCAGGTGGCGTCCGACACGTTCATCCCGCACCTGATCGCCGACGCGCCCGTTCCTCCTCCTGCCGTCGCCCTCATCGGCACGACGATCACGCCCTACATGCATCCAAGGCATCGTCACACCGGTCGTCTTGACCTACATCCTGATCCTGTGCAACCGACGCGAGGTGCTCGGCGCCGCCGTCAACGGAGCGGCGTTTCGCCTCGCAGCCACCGTCGCGGTGGTCGGGATCTCGTTGATGTCGCTGTTGCTACTCGGCGATACGCTGCTTGGGTTCCTCGGTCTTGGGTAACCCCCGCGGTTTTCGCCCTTTTGGTCCAGCATCCCTGGTTCGCCACCATAGCGCGAGGCGCCATGAACGTAACGAAAGGAGCTGGCGTATGCACGCGTCGGTCCGTAGCTACCGGGTCGCGGATGTCGAGGCCTTCGTGGCGAAAATGCAAGAGGAGTTCGTCCAGCGGGTGAAGTCCGTCGACGGATTCGTCGGCTATTACGTCGTGGACGGTGGTGACGGCACGATCACGTCGATCACCGTCGGTGAAACCGAGGAGGCGGTAGAAGCTTCGACCGCCCGCGCGGAACATTGGGTGGTGGAAATGGTCGCCCACCTCGTCGAGTCCGCACCCGACGTGACAGCCGGCGAGGTACGTGTCCGTATCGAGCTCGATCCCGGACGTAAAACCAAAGGGGCGAGAATCGCTCGGACTGCTCCTTGATTTGGTCCTGGCCGGCGCGGGGGGGCCTTCGACGGCCCAGTCGCCAGAGCTGACGGCGGCGTTCGCGCCTTCCCCGCCGCCGTGCTGAAGCTGTTCGCCGGCGAGAACGTCGGCAAGCTGATCATCGCCGTAGCACCGATAAACGTCTGACAACCCGGGCCGTAGCCCGCGGCGATGGCCACGCGGCCAGAGGGCTGACGTCCGACGCGGCTTGAGTTCCGCTCCGGACCGGGGAGCAGACCAGGGTCGACACGGGCGCGAGGCACGGGCGCCGCTGGCAGTCTCAGCGACCTCGATAGCCAACTGACACCTCGAGCCGGACCGAGACACCTCTTGTCTCACGCGCCAACAGGAGAGGCCACACGATGAGCACGACCAGAGTCACCCACCATGACCCGGCACTCGGCACCGCGGCGCTGACCCGAGATCAGTCTCGCGCAGTGTTCGGCGAGGTGATGGGACTGGTGGCGATCACCGTGGGGTTCACGGCGCTCGGCGCGTACATCGGTCGCAACCTTAGCGGTGGGGCAGGGCTGCTGTTCTTCATCGCGGTGTTCGGCTGCGTCATCGGCCTCAACGCTGCGTCCTCGCGTGGCCACGCGCAGCTCTCGATCGCGCTGCTGTTCGGACTCGGTCTGCTTCATCGGCCCAGCCGTGGCTCCCGTCATCAACGAATACGCGAAGGCCGATCCGGCAGCGTTGTGGCAGGCGGCCGGCGCGACGGGGGCGTTCGTCGCCGGGCTCGGCGCGCTGGCGCTACGCCACCCGCCGGGATCTATCGAGCTGGGTGCGGATTCTGTGCTGGGCGCTGCTCGCGCTGATCGTGTTCGGGATCGTCACGATCTTCGTCGCAATCCCCAACGGCAACATCATCTACGCGGTCCTGGGGCTGGTGATCTTCGGGGGCTTCACGATCTTCGACTTCGATCGACCTGGCGCCCCAACCAAGCGGGGCCGTCCCGATCGCCGCCTCGATCTTTCTCGACATCTTCAACGTCTTCCTGTTCTTCCTTTCAGCTGTTCGGCGGCAGCCGCGACTAGGCAGGACGCGTCAGCCCAGATGCAAGCGGCGAGCTCAGCAGAGCGGCAAGTCACCCGGAGCGGGGCCTCATGAGTCACACCGCGATGATCGCCACCGCCATGCCCGCGCACCTGCCGGGCGTCTGCACGGTCTCGAGCCCACGCTCAACCACTTTGGTTACTTGGCCGTGTTGGGACTGATCTTGATCGAGGACTTTGGCGTTCCAGTTCCCGGCGAGACAGTCCTGATCCTCGCGGCTGTGTACGCGGGGGCCGGAAGGCTCAACATCTTGGTCGTGGCACTGCTCGGCCTGTGCGGCGCCGTTCTCGGCGACAACGTCGGTTTCGCGATCGGCCATTTCGGCGGACGCCCACTGGCCGAACGGTACGGGCGCTACGTGTTCCTCACGCCCGAGCGGTTAGACAAGGCAACCCGCTTCTTCGAACGCCACGGCGGCAAGATCATCATCGTCGCGCGGTTCATCGAGGGCCTTCGGCAAGCCAACGGCATCATCGCCGGCACATCCGGCATGCGCTGGACGCGGTTCCTCATCTTCAACACGATCGGCGCCGCTCTCTGGGTCGTCGTGTGGACGAGCATCGGCTACTTCTCCGGCAGCCACATCGACACGATTTATAAGTACGCCACGCGCTACCTCACCTACGTCGCAATCGGCCTCGGCGTGCTGCTGCTCGTGTACATCGTGCGACGTGTGATGCGAGTTCGCCGAGCTCAACGCCGCCGACCCAGGGTTCACCTTGACTGATCTCAACGCCCACCGCGGCACCCAGACCGCCGGGCCGGACGCTCAGGCCCGGCTTCACCGCCACCGCCAGACGTGCTCGGGCCGCCGCTGCGCTGTGGCGAGCGACAGGAGCATCCGGGCCACTTGGCGCGCGATCGTCGAGGACCGCGGGGCCGATCCGATCCGAGCTCGGGGCGCCGGCTAACGTGACGCTCCCCAAAGTGGGGCGGGCACGCCAAACAGCCGGTTGAGGCTCCATCCAGCAGCGGTCAAGAGCAGAACGCCGACCAGTATGTCGAGGAGTTGAGCCGGACGCGCGAGCAGCCCGGAGGCCACGATGATCGTCGTCGCACCCGCCGGCGGATGCGCCGAGCGCAGCACCCGCAGCACACCGCCAGTCAGCGCAACGGCCAGCGCGACCGCGCCGATCCCGTGGGGCGGTCATACCGGTGACGCACACGCTCGGCGCGTTCCACAGACCGAAGAGCACGGAGCGACAGCGCGCCGGCCGCGACGCCCACCGTGTGACCGATCATCGTATTCCGGGGTGAGCCGACCTCGGCCATCGGCGTCTCGAAGATCAGGAACGCCGTCGCCCCGAGGCTGGGGAACAGCAATGGCTGCTTGACGATCAGCGCCCACAATCCGCTCAGCGCGATCGCCAGCAGCGAGCAGACGAAGGTGTAGACGGCGTTCCCGTTGTTGCGCCAACGTTTGTACAGCCAGCGCTTCAGCCCGTACGACCCTGGCACCCCGACAAGCGAGCCCTGACGCTGGAAACTCCGGACTCCGGAGTCGGCAAACTCGGCGATGAGGTCGGTCTGTTCATCCTGCTCGAGCATCGCGCCAGCGTCACCCTATCGTGACCGTATGTGTCCCGAGAGCGTCGCGAGCCAGAGTGGCATCGACGTCGAGATCGTGGCCGCTTCGCTCGCGCGACCGACCCGCTGTGGGACGGGTCGGTCGGATGCGAGCTTCTGAACGTGTGGACGTGACGCGGCTACGGCGCTTCGTAACGGCCCGGTGGAAACAAGCGCCGGCTCGGCGATGCGTTCGTCTGTTGTCGGGCCGGGGATGGTTCCGATGCCTTCCATGGCCTTGGTGAACTCGATCGCCTCGTCGTCCATGACCGCGCGGGGGTTGAACGACGGGTCGGCCATGACGCCGTGCACGCGCCGGCGCTGCATTCCGAAGTTGCCGGCGTCGTACAGCGGCAGGATCGCCGCCTCTCGGAGGTAGCGGTGGTATTGGTGCTGCTTATCGACAGAGTTCGCTCCACGACCTGCATGCACTTGTACACGGCGTCAAACAGCATCTCGGTACAGTGAATCTTGCACATCGCACCGAGCATTTCGCCGTGGTAGTCGTGTTGGTCAAGGTAGTGAGCGGTCTTCCAGCAGAAGTACCGCGCCGCTTCGATCTTCGCGGCGACGTCGCCCAGTACGTACCCCGGATACTGGTAGTGGATGATCGGCTTAGGTCCTCCAGCGGTGTAGGTCTTCGCCCACTGCAGCGCGTCCTCGTACGCGGCGCGCGCGATCGCGACCGCGCCGATCCCGGCGACCGGCCCCGACCAGAGCAAAGTACCGGTTGATCAGAAGATCCCCATTTCCCTTGGCGCCCTCGATCATGTTGGCCGCCGGCACGCGCGCGTTCTCGAACGTGATCTCGCAATTGGGCGCGGTCCGCTGACCGAGCGTGCTGATCGAGTTGTAGGTGATCCCGGGCGTGCCGCGCTCGACGATGATCGCCGACAATCCCGAGGTCCCGCCGGCCGACGGGTCGGTGCGAACCACGACAAGGTTGAGGTTCGCGCCCTGGTTGTCCCAGCCCCCAACGTTGCACGGCCAGTACTTGCGACCGTTGATCACATACTCCTCACCGTCAAGCGTCGCGGTCACGCCCATCCCGGCGCCATCCACCGCCGGCGCGTCAAAGTTCGCGGTACCCCCGGGCGATCCGGCCGGCTCACTGGCCGCATAACCCACGATGAACTCGTTGCTCGTGTCCGACGTCGCCCCTCCGATGAAGCGCTGCTTCTGCTCCTCGGTGCCGTAATACCAGACGGGCATCAGGCCCAGACCGTTCACCAACACGGCGGTACCGAACCCCGGATCCACAGCCTGGATCTCCTCGGCAGCGATCACGAAGTCGACGTTTGACATACCACCGCCGCCATACGCTTTGGGCAGCATCGAAAACGCAATACCGCGCTTACACGCCTCCGCGTACGCCGGCTTCGCGAGCTGCCAGCCGGTCAGCGGATCTGGCTCCTCATCAATCTTCTGAGCCACCGGACCGAGAACGTTCTGAGCGAAGTCCCGTGCCGCGGCCTGTATGTCCTGCTGCTCCTTCGTGAGCGTGAAATCGATTGCCATCGACTTTACCTCTCCCTCTCTCTGTTTCAGTATGAGCGCCGCGGTGCTCCGTGTTTGCGCGGTGCGCACTGCGATCGCCATGGTCTCTCCACCTCTAAGCCGACTCGGACAGCAATTTACACAATTCATTGTGAAAAAGGTGCGCGGTCGCGACCCAATGTGATTCTGGACGTCGTCGCTGTGCGAAACTTGGCCGATGCTTGATGCCGATTCGGAGATCCGCCGCGATGACGCGCTCGCGCACCCCTCGCGAACGCGGCTATTCAGCTTGCTGGCCGAGCTGAGGCGCGCGGCGAGCACGAAGAGCTCGCGGCGCGCCTCGACATGCATCCCAACGGCGTGCGCATCCACCTCGAACGCCTCCATGATGTTGGCCTGGTCGCGCGCACCCGCGTTCGAGGTCCTCGGGGCCGACCGGCGGATGTTTGGACGATAGCCCCCGAAGCTCGCCCCGGAGGACAAGACCGGCGCGACCCGGGAACTCTGCAAATGGCTGGCGCGATCGATGGCCGCGCGATCAACCAGTCCCGGGCCCTCGAACGCACAGGCCGGACGATAGGTCGCGAGCTCGCGCCCAGCGACGCTGCCCCGGGCCCGGAGGCTGTGGAAAGAGCGCTCACGGCGCTCGGATTTGCCCCAACTGTCCAGTCGCGAAAAGGCGACCGGTTGACTGTCCGTCTAGGCAACTGCCCCTATCGCGACGTCGTGCGCGAAAACCAGCCCGCGATCTGTGCGCTGCACAAGGGAATCACGCGCGGGCTGCTAGACATATGGCGCCCGAAACCAAGCTCAACAAATTCGTGCCCCACGACCCGGTGCAGGCAGGATGCTTAATCGAGCTCGTCAGCGTCCCGGCTGCGCACTGATCGCCTCCACCGGGATTCACACAGCTCCACAACAACGCACAGGAAGAACCCGTCCGACATCGGACGGCTTCCACCCAGGACAACCTCGAGCCCACGGCCTGATCCGTGTTGGGTCAGCTCACGGGCGTGCCGGACCAATCTGTCGCGGCGCTCACCGCCTGGGGACCAGGATCTGCGCGAGGGCTCCGCTTCGGAAGCGCTCCTCCTCGACGACGTCGAGCTTCAGGTGCTCATCGAGCTTGGCGAATGGGCTGCAGCCCGCGCCGATCGCGATCGGGATCGTCGAGAGCTGGTATTCGTCCACGAGACCCAGAAGGGTCAGCGATTGGGCGAAGTCGGGACCTCCGTGAACCAGGACCGTCCCTTCGTCGTCTCGGGCCTTCAGGTCCGCGATGTCCGCACGCAGGTCCCCGCCGAAGATCTCGGCCGGTCCCCATTGCGCGTTCTGGAGGGTGTGGGAGAAGACGGCTTTCGGCTTTTCGTTCATCGCCGTAGCGATCGGCCCCTCCGACGCGGCCCAGTGCGGGCCCATGATGTCGTAGCTGCGGCGGCCCATCGCGTGAACACCAGCCTCCTCAAGCGCACGGAGGTTGCGCTGCATCGAGTCCTCGCCGAACCACTCGAACATCCATTCATGGGTCCCGTCGGGGCTGGTGGCAAAACCATCGAGGGACATGACCATTTTGAGGATCACTTTTCTATTACGCATGGGGGTAGAGACCCACTCTCTCATCTGAACTCATCGCCCATCTGTGGATTCGGGGACCCGAGCCGCCTCCGGCGTGCGGCGAACGCGGGGCAACTGCCGATCGCTGCCGCTTCAACGGAAAGACCACGCGGCGTCAGTTTGGATTGACAAATGGCTGTTGTCAATCTAGACTGACGACCATGAACGCCGAAGACATCGCCTCCGCGATCGCGTCCGACGACCCGTCGCTGGGGCTCCGTGCCGCTCTAGCTCTGCACCGGCTCGCGGAACGGGTCGAGGCGGACCACGTCGCGACCGCCCGCCAGCAGGGGTGGTCTTGGCAGCAGATCGGTGACGCGCTCGGCGTTACCCGCCAATCAGTCCACGCCAAATACGGAAAGCGACTCCCATGACCAAGCATTCGAAACCAGCCGACGCGTATCACCCCTGGAGCACGTACATCGACGCTCGCGAGGAAGCACGGCGCCGCGGTGACCGCAAGGTCGGCACCGAGCACCTGATACTCGGGCTGCTCAGGGAACCAGTCCTGGCGCAGGCCCTCGGATGCGACCTACAGACAGCCCGCGACGCGCTCGACGCGATGGATCACGATGCGCTCGCCGCAGTCGGCATCGGCGCTGCGTTCAACGCACCACCGATACCGATCGACGAGCCGATCAAACGTCCGTCGAGGCCGACGTTCAAAGCCGTCTTGCGGGACCGTTTGCCAATGACACCCGCAGCCAAGACAGCGCTCGAGAAATCGTACAAAGAGATACGCCGTGGTCACCACAATGGCCCGCAACAGGTGCTCCTAACCGTCCTCGAGCTCGAGCCGCCAGATCCCGCCGCCGAGCTGATCGCCGCGCTAGGCGTCGATCGCGCGGCCGCGCGGCAACGTCTCGGCGTGGGACGCGCCGCAGCGTCGCACCGGGCCGGTGCGTCGTTGACCCGGTTTTCTAACCGGTGAACCCGAGGATCAGTTGTGACGGCCTCGAACCCGGGGACATCGAGCGAGGACGAGTGGCGCGATGCCGTCGAGCAGCACCCAGTCGGCTTGGGTCCGCAGCTCGTTGCGGTCCACGCCGCCGCGGCCGGCTTCCCGGCGCCACAGCACAGGAGCTTGTCGGCCGTGCCCCACGCGACGCGCGCCTCGTTCCTCCCGGCTTGACGTATGCCGATATCGGTATATGATTGCGCGATGGCACGAGCAGCGACGACGTCGGACGTCTTCAACGCGATCGCCGAGCGGCAGCGCCGGGAGATCCTGGTGCTGCTGCGGGCGGGTGAGGGGCCGGTGACCGAGTTGGCCCGGGAGCTGGGGATGACCCAGCCGGGGGCGTCCAAACACCTGCGGGTGCTCCGGGAGGTCGGTCTGGTGCGGGACCGCAAGGCAGGCAAGCAACGCCTGTACGGCCTTGACGCCCGCGGGCTGCGACCGGTCCACGAGTGGACCGGCGGGTTCGAGCGGTTCTGGAACGAGAGCTTCGACCGGCTGGAGGAGTACGTGCAGGGTCTCAAGCAGGCAAGGCAGGAGGAGTAGCTGATGAGCGCGACGGGACAAGGAGCGCTGGCGCAGTCCGCGACGGCCGACCGCGAGATCGTGATCTCCCGGGTCATCAGTGCGCCACGGGAGCTGGTGTTCGAGGCGTTCACGGAGGTGCGGCACCTGTCGCGGTGGTGGGGACCGGAGGGGTTCACCACCACGACGCGGGCGTTCGAGTTCCGCGTCGGCGGGGAGTGGGACTTCGTGATGCACGGACCGGACGGGACGGACTACCAGGAGTGGATCTCCTGGACCGAGATCGCCCCGCCGGAGCGGATCGCGCTGCTGCACGGTGAGTCCCGCGGCGACCCGAACGCCTTCGCGTCGGTCGTGACGTTCGCGCGCGACGGCGCGGCGACCCGGATCGAGATGCGCACGGTGTTCCCCACCAAGGAGCTGCGCGACGAGGCGGTCGAGAACTACCACGCGATCGAGGGCGGCCAGCAGACCCTGAGCAACCTGGCTGCCTACGTCACCGAGATCGTTCGGAAGGGAGTTGAGGACTGATGGCCGGGAAGGTGTTCTTCAGCGTGACGATGTCGCTGGACGGGTTCATCGCGCCCGAGGAGCGCATGGAGGACCCGGATGTGGAGCGCTGGATGGCGCAGTGGATGGAACTGCAGCAGTGGATATTCCCGCAGCGGTTCTTCCGGGAGAACCTGAAGCTCGGCGAGGGCGGCGAGGAAGGGCGCGAGAACGACATCGTGCGGGAGACGTTCGAGCGCACCGGCGCGAGCGTGATGGGCAAGCGCATGTTCGACCTCGGCGAGCAGGCGTGGCCGCAGGAGCCGCCGTTCCACACGCCGGTCTTCGTCGTGACGCACGAGAAGCGTGAACCCTGGGAGCGGGCGGGCGGGACCACCTTCCACTTCGTCAACGACGGCATCGAGCCCGCGCTTCACCAGGCCCGCGAGGCCGCCGGCGAGCGGGACGTCCGCATCGCGGGCGGCGGCGCAACGATCCTGGAGTACGTGAACGCCGGGCTGATCGACGAGTTCACGATCGCGCTCTCACCCGTGCTGTTCGGCTCCGGAATCCGCCTGTTCGAGGGCGTGGACGCGGGCCGCGTGGCCCTGGAGCCGGTCCGCGCGGAGCCGACGCAGCGGGTGACCCACCTGACCTACGCAGTCCGGGAGCGGTAACCGTCTCGACCTCAACGCTCCCCGCCAAGGTCAGCAGCGCGGTGAGATCCTCGACCGCTAACCCCGCGTCAGCGAACTTGCCGCTCCGGCGCTGTGTGATTGCCGTCGGGTCCGAAGCGGCGTCTTATCGTTGTCTCATCGCGGCGGCGTAGGGTGCGCATATGCCGACCAGTGGGGCCGACGACCGACCATCTGGGCGTTCGCGGACGCCGGCGCTGCTCAGTCGGCTGCCGATCAGGGTCCGGCTGACCCTGATCTTCGCCGCGACGATGGTGTTCGTGCTGGCCATCTCCGGCATCGTCGTGTTCCAGCGGGTCCGCTCCGAGGTTGACGCCCGGCTCGACCTCGACGTCAGCCGCCAGGCGGCGTCGGTGCTGGCCCGGGCCGAGCGCTCGCCGTCAGGGCTGGCCGAGGCCGTCGCCCATCCCTCGCGGCGCGGGCATGCCGGCTTCGCCCAGGTGCTCGACAGCCGCGGCCGCATCATCGCCGCCACACCGGGGCTGGACAGGATCGCGTTGCTGTCGGGTCGTGAGCTGCAGACGGCGCTGCAGAGGCGGGTGAAGTCCAACCGCCGGAAGAAGGACCCGCTCCCGGACAGCGCCCGGCTGCTCAGCACTCCGATCCAGGTCCCCGGACACGGCAACGCCGTGCTCATCGTCGGCACCTCGCTCGAGCAGCAATCCGCGTCGCTGTCGAGCCTCGCGCTCGCGCTCGGGATCGTCGGACCGATCGCGCTGCTTGTGGCCGTTCTGGCCGGGTACCGCCTGACCGCGGCGACGCTCCGCCCGGTCGAGCTGATGCGCCGCCAGGCGGCGACCGTGTCGGCGAGCGAGCCGGGGGTGCGGCTCCCGCTGCCGCCCGCCGATGATGAGATCCACGAGCTCGGCAGCACGCTCAACGCGATGTTGGGCCGGCTGGAGGAGTCCTTCGCGCGCGAGCAGGCGTTCGTCGCCAACGCGAGCCACGAGCTGCGCACGCCGCTGTCGACGCTCAGGGTCGAGCTCGAGCTGGCGCTGCGGCGCCCGCGCCCGTCCGAGGAGCTCGCCGACGCGCTGCGCTCGGCCCAGATCGAGGTCGAGCGCCTCAGCGACCTCGCCGACGACCTGCTGGAGCTCGCCCGCGCCGACGATGGTCGACTGCCGGTCGTCGCCGCCGAGACGACCGTCGCGGACATCTTCACGGCCGTCCGCGACCGGTTCGACGCCTCGGGCGAGCGCGTGCGGCTCGTTCCCGGCGCTGACCGGTCGATCACCGCGGACCCCCGCCGGCTCGAGCAGGCGCTCGGCAACCTCGTCGACAACGCGCTGCGCTACGGCGACGGCCAGGTGCTGCTCGAGGCGGAGGGCAATGGCTCGGGCCTGGTCGAGTTGCATGTGCGCGACGGCGGGCCCGGGTTCCCGCCCGGATTTCTCGATCAGGCGTTCGAGCGCTTCTCCCGCGCCGACGCCAGCCGCGCCGGCCGTGGCGCCGGACTGGGGTTGCCGATCGTGCAGATGGTCGCCCGCGCGCACGGCGGAGACGCCTACGCCGCCAACCGGGAGGGGGGAGGCGCCGACGTGTGGCTCGTCATTCCCGGATCGCCGGGTGGGTGAGCTCGTCGGTCCTCGGTGCCTCGTCTGACAATCGGTAGCCCACGCCGCGCACCGTTTCCAGGTTGGCGCGTCCGAACGGCCGGTCGATCTTGTCGCGCAGGTAGCCGACGTAGACGTCGACGACGTTGGACTGGCCCTGCTGCTCGCCGTCCCAGGCGTGATCGAGCAGCTGCTGGCGGCTCATGGCCGCGCCGGGGTGGCGCATGAGCGTCGCCAGCAGGAGGAACTCTCGGGCGGAGAGCTCCAGTTCGGTGTTACCGCGCCAGGCGCGGTGGCCGACGGGGTCCAGCCGCAGGTCGTCGACCTCTAGCACCGTGCCGCGGCGGGTGCCGCCGCGCCGCGACAGGGCGTGGATGCGGGCGATCAGCTCGCCGAACGCGAACGGCTTGACCAGGTAGTCGTCGGCGCCGGAGTTCAGTCCGGCGATCCGGTCGGCAACGGCGTCACGCGCCGTCAGCATGAGGATCGGGGTGTCGACGCCGTCGGCGCGCAGCCGCCGCGAGGTCTCGATGCCGTCGATGCCGGGCAGCATCCAGTCGAGCACGATCACGTCGTAGTCGGTGGTGGCGGCCATCCACAGAGCGTCCTCGCCCTTGATCGCGACGTCGGCGAGCAATCCCTCCTCGCGGAGGCCCCGCCGGATGAGACTGACCAGCTTGACCTCGTCCTCGACGACCAGGATGCGCACGTCTGGGGTGTTAGCACGCCGCGCCGGACGGGCTCCTCATCGATCTCTCATCGTTCGCGGCCGATCTCATGGTCGCCTCATCGCACGGACCTACCTTGGCTGTCGCAATCGCCACGCCCCGTTCGGATCAGCCGGCGCGCCGGGGCCGTCAGTGGAGGGAGAACTGATGAGCGTCTCGAACCCGATCCCCACCCCGACCATTCCGCTCGATCTTCCGGCGGGCCGCCCACGCGCTGCGCGAGCGCTTCTCAACGCCCCCCTCGCGGGCCGCGATGCCGCGTCGCCGGCGGCGCTGCGGGCAGCGCTGGCGATCGTCGACGCCCACGGCGAGGACTCGCTGGCGCCGTTCATCGTCCGCCCTGACAAGAGCTTGCACTTCGTCGCCGGGGGCGTCGTCGCCTACCGGCGGATCGGCCGCACGCTCGTGGTCTCCGGCGACCCGGTCGGTTCTGCTGCTAGCCGCTCGCGGGCGCTCGCGGGCCTGCGCGAGCTCGCCGTCCGTGAGGGGCTGCGGACCGTCGTGTATGGAGCCTCGGCCGCCCACTTGGAGGCTTATCGCGACGCGGGGATGCGGGCCATCTGTGTCGGCGAGGAGGCGATCGTCGATCCCGCTGGGTTCAGCCTGGAGGGCCGCGCCGTGCGCAAACTGCGCCAGTCGGTTCAGCGGGTACGCACCCGCGGCTGGACGGTCGCGGCCGTCGACGGCCGCGACGTCGGTGGGGCTCTGGAGGCGGAGATCGACGCCGTCGAGAGCCAATGGCGCTCCAGCCGGGGCCGCGTGCTCGGGTTCAGCATGAGCCTCGGCGAGCACGAACGCGGGGCTCTTCCGGGGGATCTGTTCCTGCTCGCCCGTTCGCCCGAGGGCCACCTGCGCGCGGTTATGCGCTTCCTGCCGCACCGCGGCAACCTGTCGCTGGACACGATGCGGCGTGTCGGCGAAACGCCGAACGGCCTCAACGAGGCGCTCGTCTGCACAGCGTTGGCAGTCGCTCGCGAGCGCGGCGTCCGCGAGGTGAGCCTCAACTACGCCGGGCTGGCCCACCTCATCCGGCGTGAGCCGCAGGGCAACTGGCTGACGCGAGCGATCCGCCGCCGCGCGCTCGAGCGACTCGGCCGCCACTTCCAGATGGAGCGGCTGGTCCGCTTCAACAACAAGTTCGGGCCCGAGTGGCGCCCGCGCTATCTCGTCTACGAGTCGCGTCGGTGCCTGCCCGGCGCCGTCTACCGCGTCCTGCAGGCTGAGGGCTACCTGCGCGAGCCCGCTCCCCGCGAGATCGTCTGCCCCGAGGCCGCCCGGTGAGCCGATGGATCCCCCGGCGCGCCGTCGCCGCTGTCGGCGCGGCCGCCGTGTTGCTGGTCGGTGCCGCCGGCGTCTACGCGTACGGTCAGGAGTACAACCTGCATCGCGGGTTCGCGAGCGTCGTGCAGCTTCCCCGGGCCGGGACCGGCCGTCTGCTCGACATCCACTTCCGCTCCCCGGCGCTGCGCCGGCGCGCGGACTACATGGTCTACCTGCCGCCGGGCTACACGCCGGCCAAGCGATATCCCGTCTACTACCTGCTGCACGGGATGCCCGGCCAGCCGCACGTGTTCGTGACCATCGCCAACCTCGACGTACGGCTGGACAACCTGCTGAGCGTCGGCGGGGCTCGGCCAATGATCCTGGTCTTCCCCGACGGTCGGATCGGCGGCGACGTCTACTCGGACTCCGAGTGGGCTAACACGCCCTCGGGCGACTACGAGAGCTATGTGCTGAACGTCATGCACGACGTCGACGCGCGTTTCTCGACGCTGCCCGACCGTGCCGACCGCGTCATCGGCGGCTTCTCCGCCGGCGCCTATGGCGCCATCAACATCGCCCTGCACCACCTGTCGGACTTCGCCTCGGTGCAGGTGTGGTCGGGCTACTTCACCCAGACCCGCAGCGGCGTGTTCGCCCACGCCAGTCGGGCGACGCTGGCCCACGACAGCCCATACGACTACGTCACCCGGGTGGCGGGGACAATCCGGCGCGACGGGCTGCGCGTCTCGATGCTCGTCGGGCGTGACGACGAGTCAAGCGCCCAACTGCTGCCGATGGCGGCGCGGCTGCGGGCCGCCGGTGCCGAGGTCACCGACGCGATCTACCTCGGCGGCCACGACTGGTCAGTCTGGTATCCGCGCCTGAACCCGATGCTGATCCTTGCCTCCCACGCCATGGGCGTGGCGCCATCGCCTCCACGAACGGCCGGCCGAGCGGTCCTGATGCCCGTCCGGCACCGCGCCCCGCGTCGGCAGCGGGCGACCCCGGGGCCGTCGACCGTCCCGGCCGTGGGCAGCCCCCGCCCCGCCGGGACGATCGCCGGGGTCCTAGCCCGCCATCCCCGGCGCGCTCACGGCCCCGGCCGCGCGGAGCTGATCGCGGCCCTGCTGCTGGCGCTCATCTCCGGCGCGCTCATCAACATCGGGTTCGTGCTCCAGCAGCGGGGCCTGCGCGACACGCCCGACGGCGGCGGGCGTGGCCTGCTCGCCGCCGCCCGCAACCGCACGTGGTTGGCCGGCCAGCTCGTCGGCTGGACCGGCTTCGCCGGGCAGATCGTCGCCGTGGCAATGGCGCCGCTGACGCTCGTTCAAGCGTTCGCGGCCGGCAGCCTCGCCCTGTCGATCCCAGTCGCCGCCCGCCTGTTCGGGCTGCGCGTCCACCGCGACCAGATGGTGGCGATCGGCCTCGTCGCCGCCGCGCTGCTCCTGCTGCCGATCGGCTTTGCTCCCCGTCACCCGCACCTCGACCCGGGCGTGCTGATCGCCGCCACGCTCGCCGGCGGCGCCGTGGCCGCAGCGCTCGCGCGCGTGTCCGCGGGCGCCTCCCGCGCGGTCGCCGCCGGCCTCTGCTACGGGATCGCCGACGCCGCGATCAAGGCGGCGGCGGTGAGCGTGCGCGCCCACGGCATCGCCGCGCTGCCGTCGAGCTGGGTGCTCTTGGCAGCCGTCGCGACGTTCGGCGGCTTCCTCGCCTTCCAATCGGCACTGCACCGCGCCGACGCGGTGACCGCCGTGTCCCTGATGAACGCACTGACCGCCGTGACGGCGCTCAGCCTCGGCCTGCTCGCCTTCCGGGAGTCGCTGGGAACGAGCCCCGCGCTCGGCTCGCTGCACGTCGCGGCGATCGCCGTCGTGCTCGCCTGCGTGCGGCCGCTCGCCCGCGGCCAGCTGGCGCCGGCCGGGTCGGCCGGAGCGGCCGGGGCAGCGCCGGGCGGCACGCTCCCGCGCCCGCGGATCTCCCGGTCCGCCGTGCTGCGCGCGCGGCTGATCGCCGGCGGCGGCGCGCTGGCCGTCCTCCTCACGCTGGCCGCCTCGGTCACCTCCATCGGACTGCTCTACGAGCTGCGGAGGCTCGGCTGGTTCGCCGCCGGACCCTCGGTGCCCGACGCGCTGCCGCTGCTCCAGCTCGCCGGATTCGCCGGCCAGCCGCTGGCGCGGGTGCTCGCCGCCGGGCTGCTCACCGGCGGGGCGCTCGGCATCCTGCTGATCCGCCTGCGCCCCGGCGCGCGCGCGACGATCGTCGCCCTCACTGCCGCGTTCGTGCTGCTGCTGGCCTCCGACGCGTCCTACGCGCTCGCCCGCAACCTCCGCTTCTGGCCGGTAGCGATCGGGCGCGCGCCCGGCACCGGGCCGTGGCTGGAGGCTCTGCTGCTCGCCGCTGGCGCCGTGCTCACGTTGACCTGGCCGGCGGTCGCCGCCGGGTCGCGGCGGACGGCGCGGGCGCTGCGCTCCCGCTGGCCAGCCTCGCGCTGGCCCTCCGCGCCGAAATCGACGACTTCGTGACCGCCGAGGCCGCAGAGCCGACGTGCGACTGTGCCACGAGCCTGATCGAGGCAGGAATCGGTACTCAGTGCGCGTGGCGGCTGAGCGGAGACCTATCGCCGACAGACCAGTTGTGGCCGAACGGATCGCGGAAGCTGCCTTGGCGATGATTTCGCCAAGGCGCCTGATGATCTTGGAGTTCCGATCCGGCGCTTGCGCCCGCACCGATCGCGCGGTTCATCACGCCGTCGGGGTCAGCGACAAAAAGCTCGATCCGGGTGCTCGTGACGCGAAGCCGATCAGGACTGTCCTCGGATGGGTTGCTCGGGTTGACCTCGTGGAGGTAAAACGGGGCGCCGTCGATCTCCAAGCCGGCCACCCCTCCGAGGTTCCAGAGCTCGGTCGCACCCAGCGCAGCCTTGTACCAAGTGACGGCCGCCTCAGCGTCGGGAACAATCAACATCACGGAGATCGACGTCGACTGGTGCTGACCGTCCGCCATCGTTCGTCCTCCACACGTCGTTGAGCCGCTTTTGGCCAGTGTGCCACGCTCGAGGCGAACCGGCTGAACGCGCGAAGGCAACTCGAAGCAAGGCCGCAGCCGACGGGACATCGAGTCCCGCCCGCCATGATGAGGCATGGCGGCCGGGCGCTCGGTCGGCAACGGCATTTACCTCAGAACTAACTGGCAAGCCACATCAACGGGGCGCGCTCAGCTCGGGATCACCGTGATGCCACGAGCGTGACGGCGACCCCGTGCAGCCGGCGCGTTCTCATTACGCGCAGTTCAGACAAGTCCGAGGATCCCTCTGACGATCAGCACAAGGCCAATCAGGCCGACGACTGTTGCGATCAGCTCAAGCTTGTTGGCGGCCATCCAGTCCGACAGCCGGTTGACCTGGGCCGAGGTGCGCGCGGGGCTGATCGCGTAGCTGACGATCGGGACCTCGATCAAGAGGAACTTGATCAGAGTGAAGACGACGATCAATGCGCCCACCTCCACCGTCGCGTAGCCGCCTCTGGCCATGTGGCCGAATGCGAGCAGGTCAAACGGACCCGGCACGGCGAGCACCGCCCCGACCACGGCCGCGAACGCAAGCGAACCTTCCCTGAGCGCGTGATGGGCCCGTGCTGTCACCCTCTGCGCGGCTCGCGGTGCGTCGTTACTGCTCTGATCAGGCCGTCGCGGCCGCGGGAGATCCCGCCCGAACACACCCCGTCCCCTCCGGGTCGCCGCGAGGATGGCGACGACGACGGCGATCACACCGATCACGACGTACGCCAGCGGACCGAGCCTATGGGAGCTCGTACCAGCAACGCTGGCATTCGAGCGGAACACCGTAAGCACGGCAATGCCGCAACCCAGGGCCACGAACAGGCTGCCCACATAGCATGCCCACAGCAGCGGCTTCGGCCGCGGGCGAGTCAGTATGACGACAACCACTGCGAGAAGCTGTGGATACACCGCAGCCGCCAACGCGAGCAGAAGGATCGTCCCCATGTGAGCAGGGTCAGTCGACCAGCGTCGCGAGGTCCTGGCGCGTGCGGGGGGAGAAGCTGTCCAGGTCGGCCGATGCGCGGCCGACCTGGACATGGAGATCAGCTGAGGTCGAAACGGTCGAGGTTCATCACCTTGTCCCACGCGGCGACGAAGTCGTGCACGAACTTCTCTCGCGCGTCATCGCTCGCGTAGACCTCCGCGAGCGCGCGCAACTCGGAGTTCGAGCCGAAGACGAGGTCGACGCGGCTGCCGGTCCACTTCAGCTCGCCCGTGCTGAGGTCGCGGCCCTCGAAGGACCCGGCGTCCTCGCGCCGTCGCCGACCACGCCGTGCCCAGGTCGAGCAGGTTCACGAAGAAGTCGTTGGTCAACGACCCGGGCGTCGTGGTGAGCACACCCTTCGGGGACTGCCCCGAGTTCGCGCCCAGGACACGCAGGCCACCCACGAGGACGGTCATCTCCGGGGCGCTCAGAGTGAGCAGGTTCGCGCGGTCGATCAGGAGGTACTCGGCCGTCAGGCGCTGTCCCTCACCGAGGTAGTTGCGGAACCCGTCCGCGGTCGGCTCGAGCGCGGCGAAGGACTCCACGTCGGTCTGCTCCTGCGACGCGTCCGTGCGTCCCGGCGTGAACGGGACCTCGACGTCATGGCCGGCGTTCTTGGCGGCCCGTTCGACGGCGGCGCGAGCCGCCGAGCACGATCAGGTCGGCGAGCGAGACCTGCTTGCCGCCGGCCTGGGCGCTGTTGAAGGCCTCCTGGATCCCCTCCAGGGTGCGCAGCACCGTCGCCAGCTGCGGCGGGGTCGTTGACCTCCCAGCCGTTCTGCGGCTCGAGGCGGATACGCGCGCCGTTGGCGCCGCCGCGCTTGTCACTGCCGCGGAACGTCGACGCCGACGCCCACGCGGTGGAGACGAGCTGGGAGACGGACAGCCCCGAGTCGAGGATCTGGCCCTTGAGTGCGGCGATGTCCTGCGCCCCGATGAGCTCGTGCGTCACCTCGGGGAGGGGGTCCTGCCACAGCAGCGTCTCGGTCGGGACCTCCGGGCCGAGGTACCGCGCGAGAGGCCCCATGTCACGGTGGGTGAGCTTGAACCAGGCCCGAGCGAACGCGTCGGCGAGCTCGTCCGGGTGCTCGTGGAAGCGCCGCGAGATCTTCTCGTAGGCCGGGTCGAAGCGCAGCGAGAGGTCGGTCGTCAGCATCGTCGGGGGACGCATCGGCGAGTCCTCGGCGGGACCGGGAACGGTGCCCGCCCCGGCGCCGTCCTTCGGCTGCCACTGGTGCGCGCCGGCCGGGCTCTTGGTCAGCTCCCACTCGTAGCCGAACAGGTTCTCGAAGTAGCCGTTGGACCATGCCGTCGGCGTGGCCGTCCAGGTCACCTCGAGGCCGCTGGTGATCGCGTCCGCGCCCTTGCCGGAGCGGTATGTGTTCCTCCAGCCCAGGCCCTGCTCCTCCAACGGAGCGCCCTCGGGCTCGGGGCCGACGTACTGATCGGGGTCGGCCGCGCCGTGGGTCTTGCCGAACGTGTGCCCGCCGGCGATCAGCGCGACCGTCTCCTCGTCGTTCATCGCCATGCGGCGGAACGTCTCGCGGATGTCCGTGGCCGCGGCGAGCGGATCCGGGTTGCCGTTCGGGCCCTCCGGGTTGACGTAGATCAGGCCCATCTGGACGGCGCCCAGCGGCTCCTCGAGCTCCCGGTCGCCGGTGTAGCGCTCGTCGCCGAGCCACTCGGTCTCCGGGCCCCAGTAGACGTCCTCGTCGGGCTCCCAGACGTCCTCCCGGCCTCCGGCGAAGCCGAACGTCTCAAAGCCCATCGACTCCAGCGCGACGTTGCCGGTGAGGACCATCAGGTCCGCCCACGACAGCGCTCTGGCCGTACTTCTGCTTGACCGGCCACAGCAGGCGGCGCGCCTTGTCGAGGTTCCCGTTGTCCGGCCAGCTGTTGAGCGGCGCGAAGCGCTGCTGACCGGCCCCGGCGCCACCGCGGCCGTCGCTGATGCGGTACGTGCCGGCGCTGTGCCACGCCATCCGGATCATGAACGGGCCGTAGTGGCCGTAGTCGGCCGGCCACCAGTCCTGCGAGCTCGTCAACACGCTCTCGATGTCCCGCTTGACCTCGGCGAGGTCGAGGGTCTTGAACGCCTCGGCGTAGTTGAAGTCCTCGCCGAGCGGGTTGGCCACGGCGGGGTTCTTGGCGAGGATCTTCAGGTTGAGCCGGTTCGGCCACCAGCCTCGGTTCCCGCCGCCCTGGGTCGGGTGCGGGGCGCGCTCGTGCGCGACCGGGCAGCCGCCGCCGTTCTCTTCGTTCATCTCTCCAACAACGGCGTCAGGACTATCAGACAAGGGAACCCCTTCCGGGATCAGAGGGTGTCATTCAGGCACGGTGTGCGGCCGAGCATTCGGGGCACAGGCCCCGGTAGACGACCTCGGCCTCGTCGATCGCGAATCAGTCCAGGTTAGCCGTGATGGCGTTCGGCGAGTTTGGCGGGGGGGTTGACGGTTCGCCGTAAAACCTATAAATTCAATCGACATTATGCTGTATGCTCGAACTGTCATGTTCGTACAGCCTGGCGTCGCTCCGACGGAAGGACGGGGCCCTACCCGGGGAGGGTCAGCAGCGCAGCGCTCGCGGCGGGGACGCTGACCTGATAGGCACCGGCGACCGGCGCGACCGAGGTCGTCTGCGCGGTGCCGGCGAGCATCCCGGTACTGGTTTCCGAGCCGAAGCTCTGACCTCCGAAGCTCACGCCTGACTTCGCCGTGAGGCCCCGTGCGCTGAGTCGCTGCAGCGCGGCGGGGGCAACCGCCGACGAGGCCCGCACCGTGACGGGCTGTGCCTGAGCGGGGTTTGTGTTGATCAACACGACTCGCACGTGCCCGTCTGGCGCGCGCGTCGCCCAGGCGCGAAACGCGCCGCGAGCCGGTCCGGAGATCCTGAGCAGGCGCGAGCCCGCGGGGGCGGCCTGCGCGAACATCAGCAGGCCGTAATAGTTCGGACGCACGTCGCCCTGCCATTGGCCGTTGACTCGCTTGAACGTGAACAGCTCGTTGATCGAGTTCGGGACGGTGTGAATGTTGACGCCGTCGACGCCGACGCTCGCCATGGCGAACAGGGCATCGAGCGACCACAGGGATGACGCGAACGTGTCGCTGACGCCGGGCTGGCCTCCGCAGGCGATCGAGTTCATCTCATCGATGCGCAGCACGTGGCCGCGGGCATGGGCGATCGTCGCGTACGGCGCGACGCTGTTGGCGAGCCCGATCGACGACGTCTCGGACAGGAGCTCGGCGTCGGTCACGTGGGACGTGGCCAGGCATCGCTTGAGCGGATAGCGATGCAGCGTCAGCACGCCGACACGCGGCTCCGCGGCCAGGAACGGACGGAGCTGCTTGATCCAGGTCGGGGAGCCGACCGCCGGCCCGGCGAGCGGGACCTGCGGCAGCGCGCGAGCGATGTGCGAAAAGTCATGCGTGAAGGCCGAGACGTCATACCCCTTTGGCCGGCCGGTGACGGCACGCCCGGCCGGGGTCCGGTACCAGCTGAAGCCGCCGTAGAGCTCGGGCTCGTTGCCGATCTCCAGCGCGTCGATCGACGGCAGCCCGATCCCGCGGATCACCGCGTTGGCCTCGGCGGCGGCCACCTTCGTGCTGTTGGCCTCGAGGTTGACGCCGAAGATGATGCGGCCGCCGACCGCCTCAGCCAACGCCCGGGTGACCCTCAGCCAGCGCGAGGTCAGCGTGTACCTCACCCACGGCGGTTGCTTCATCCCGCGAACCGGGTACCACGTCCAATCGGTGCTGTCGCCCCCGATCCTCAGGACGGGACTCTGACCCGGCGCGAGGTTGCGGATCAACTGCTCGAACACGGGATTGACCGCCTGCGGATCGAGTCCGGCATATTGCTGGATCGCCGGTATCTCGATCGACAGTCCCACGAAACCGGCGGGGACGGCCGGTCCGACGGTTGCGCTCCCGACGGTGATGACGCTCGGCCGCGCGACGGCGGCGAGCGAACGGGCCTGCGCCGCAGAGACCCCCGAGCCGCCGCCGCAGGCAGCCAAGGCCACCAGCGCAGACAGCGCTGACAGCGCAGCGACGAGGAATCGAAACCGGGTGCGGGGCGGGTCAGTCACAGCTCTTCTCTGCAATTTCTATCGAGATTACGCTGATGAGGCGCCGGTACTCCTCGACGCCAGCGGCCACGCCGGCAGCTATCGCCACACGCCTAACGGGGCGACATGCCCCTCGCCTCCGGGATCACTACGCTCGCTCGAGCCAGATCTCGCGCCAATACATGAGCTCGCCTCGTGGGCAGTCTCCCAGCTCGCCGAAGCACAGACATTCCATGTCTCGGGTGGCCAGCCCCTTACCGCGCACATTCTGAATCGTCACGGTGTTGCGGATCTCCCGCATCTCCCCGGTTCGCTCGTTGATCATCCGGTCGACGCGTTCGCCGACCTCTGCTTGCGCGCCGCAGCACCGTGTCATCTCGGAGCAGACCGTCAGGCCACGGTTGCTCCGCCTGCCATCAAGGGTGGCTACTAGCGCATCGCGACTCTTGACCCGAACCGGTTCCCCGGGCTGGAGATCCAGCGACGCGATGGGCGCTCGCTCGTGCGGTCCGCGAAGCCACTGGTCACCGTGCACTGCGCGCAGCACCCGTTGCCACGACCACAGAACGAACAGCTTGAGGATCTCCGGCAGGGAGCGATCTCCGTTGCGGATCTCCCGGGCAGCCATCCGCAGCTTCCACATGAAGCCCCTGGTGCTGGTGGGGAAAGGCTCCGTGGCGTGCCCGAGCCGAGTGGACTGGCAGAAGTAGTGAGTCTCGTCCGACTTCGTCTTCAGGCGAGTCCGCAGCTCATCAGATGCGACTTCATCCGTCGGTATCGGAGGCTCCGCTGAATTGATCGATCGCAGCCACGCCTCCTTCCAGAACACTTTGCAGGCGCGCTTGCATCCGTCGTGACCGCCACCGTCACATCGAGGGCCGTCCAGGAAGACCACGTCGTCCGCGGCGAAGCGTCGATTGGGCTGAACCGGCGGTGCCACATCCACGCAGGTCTTCTCGGCGCGCCGTTCGACGCGATACGGCTTACCGCACATGTCCAGCATCTCAGGCATGAATGGCAGGCCATCAAGCGTGCCGTCATCATCAAGCGTCGAGAGGATCTCCTCCTCAGAGCGCACCATCACCCAATCCCCACTGAGGAACTTGTGAGGTGTGATGCCGGCGGCATCCCCCGACAGTTCCGGCGCTCGCGCCGGAGCCCCAACTGTTGCAACGTTCATGTGATTACGGCCCCTTATTGCGCCTTGCCTTGTCCATGCTCAAACGGGCCTGGGAGTCCCTTACCCAAGCCCTTAAACCTAATTATAGCTGAGGTTGCTTGGTAGGTAGGTTATATACCTATCTACGCGCCTCAGGACCGAAATGAGTCGCTGGCGGCGCGGGCGAAGCGGGAATCCGCGACCCCTGACCGGCGGCCCTTCAGATCACGCGCGCTCGAACAGGTGGGTTGCCTCTCCGAAGAGCAACCCGCCCCGAACGGCGGCGCTGGCCACAGCCGACCGGCGCGCGATGCCGGCGCAGTAGTCGTTCCGGAAGGCCGCGCTGTTGGCGCGATTCAGGCCGTTGACCGAGACGGTCACCGACGGGCTCAGGATCCGAGCGGTGTGCCACCAGCCGGCCGGCACGAACAGCGTCTCCCCGGGGTGCAGCTCAAACCGCACGCCCTCGGCTCGGTCGAACAGCGGGAACGCCGCGGGGTCAGGCTCGAGCACGTCGTCGATCCGGGACTGGTTCATCGCGACGCCGTCCCGCGGGTACATGAACGGGGTCTGCTCGGGGCTGAACACGATGTATTCCTTGTCGCCGTAGAGCTGCATGAGGAACGCATGCGTGTGCAAGTTGTCGTAGTGGAGCACGGGAAAACGCGCGCCCTGTCCCCCGATGTAGACCTCCACGGAGGAAAGCCGGCGGCGCGACGGGAAGAAGCGACTCTCCAACCAGTTGGGCTCGCGTGCATTCCGGCATCGGCGACACGTCGTCGGTGAGCTCCGGTGGCCAATCCGCCAGCAGCTGGTTGCGCAGATAGGGAGCCGGATTGTCACTCGTCGACACCTCGATGCGGTCGATCAGGTCGCGCAGAGCCATCGTCTCGCCGTCGACCACCACTTGGAGGCCACCATATTCCTGCTTGAAGAACTGCGGCGTCCAGCGGCCCAGGGCACGCCAGTGCGCAATCGCGTCGGTCACGATGACCGGCCGAAGCGGAGTCAGATATTCACGTGCGAACTGCTCTCGGGTCAGTCCCGCGCGCCGGTCGATCTGATCAGTCAGTTGCATCAGCTGTCTCCCCCGTAGGTTTGCAAACACGGATTGAGCAGGGCGGCGAGCACTTGGACGTGCGGCTCGCGAAGCATGTTGTCACCGTCGGCCCCGTCCGGCCCCACGTACTCGACCACCTGCCGTGCCACCTGCTTCCATTCCTCGGACCCTTCGCCCGAGTGTCGCCACGCCTCGCTGGGCAGGAACGAATCGAGCCGCCCGGGATAGAACCCCGGGTAGTAACGCTTCAACGCGTCTACTGTCGCGGCCTCCATCCGGCGCCGGTTCTCGAGCGCCGGATCGCGAAGCTCGTCCGCTGCGCTCGCCCGCGACCTGAGGCGCCCTCGCACGTATTCCACGCGATCGGAAACCGGGCCCGCGGTGAGGGCAGGCGCGTGGCGTCGCACGCTGTGGCGCACCGAGCGCAGCTGCGTCGCCACCCGGCTGCTGCGGTATGCGCTGGGGAACGGACTGCCGAACAGCACCACCCGAGCCACCTCCTCTCCCGCTGCGGCGAGCTGCCTCGCCGACTCGAAGGCGATCGCTCCGCCGGCACAGAAGCCGGCGAGGTGGTATGGGCCGGCGCTCTGGAAACTGCGGATCTGCTCCACCTCGTACGCCGCCATGTCCTCCACGGTGTCGGCCAGCGGGCTCCCATCGAGGCCCTTGGGCTCGACTCCGTACAACGGCTGCCCCGGGTCGAGGTACTTCGCCAGCGCGAGGTAGCAGAACACGTCCCCGTTATGACCCGGCCGGGCGAACAGGGGCGGGTGCTCCCCGGTCGGCTTCAACGGCACCAGGGACCGCGGTCCGGCCAGAGTCGTCTCGGCCTCGGCGATCAGCGCGGCCAGCTCGTGCTTGCGGGCGCTGAGCTCCTGGCGCCAGCCATCGTCGAGGGCTCCCGTCGGAGCATCGGCCTTGAGCTGGCCGTCCTCGAGCCACAGCCGGACATCGCGTTCGCGCAGGTTGGCCAGGAACTCGGCGGTGGTCATCAGATCTCGATCTCCTCGCGCTCAGTCTCGGCGCTTCCGCGGGTGCCGGCGCTGGAAACGGCGAGGACGTCCACGATCTCGGCCAGACCGGCGATCGTGGGCCGTTCGAACAGATGACGCATGCCGGCGTCGACGCCGAACGCTGAGCGCAGCGCCGTGACGATCTGAGCGGCCTTCAGCGAGTCACCGCCGATGTCGAAGAAGTCGTCCTCAACGCCGGGAGACGCGATCCCAATCGCGTCGGTCCACATGTCTGCGATCCTGACCTCGGTGGGCGTTCGTGGAGCGAGGTGCCGCGTGCCGGCCGTCAAGGTGTTGACATCGGGCGACGGCAACGCCTTGCGGTCGAGCTTGCCGTTCGGGGTTTGGGGGAGAGCCGCCAGCAGTACGAAGTGCGCGGGAACCATGTAGCCGGGGAGCTTGTCCCGGAGCCCGGATCTGAGCCGATCCGCCACATCGCCGGCATCGGACTGCGCCACGATGTAGGCCACCAGGCGCTTGTCGCCGGGACGGTCCTCGCGCACCACAACCACCGCGTCCTGGACCTCCTCGTGCTCCGTCAGGGCCGCTTCGATCTCGCCCAATTCGATCCGGAAGCCCCGGACCTTGACCTGATGGTCGTTTCGGCCCAGGAACTCCAGGGCCCCGTCGGGTCGGTAGCGCGCAAGGTCGCCGGTGCGGTACGCCCGCTGCACCGGACGGCCGCCGAACGTGCCTGACACGAATCGCTCCGCCGTGAGCTCCTCGCGGTGGAGGTAGCCCCGCGCGAGACCGTCGCCCGCCAGGTAGAGCTCGCCCACCGCGCCGATCGGCACCGGCTCCCGGCGCGCGTCGAGGATGTAGGCCTGGGTATTCGCGATCGGGTGGCCGATCGTGGCTCGCGCTCCGGTCTCGCGCAGCGCGCAGGTCGAATAGGTCGTGTCCTCGGACGGACCGTAGAGGTCGAACACGCGTTGCGCCTGCGTGCCGTCGTAGATCTGATCGACAAGCTGGGCGGACAGTGGCTCGCCCGCCAGACAGACCGTCTGCGCCGACGCGGGCATCATGCCGCGCGGACGATTTCGGTGATGGCCGACGGAACCGTGTTCACCAGGGTCACCTCGTCCCGAGCGGGAATCGAGGCGATCTCCAGGGCATGCTCGGCGAGAATCACGCGCCCCCCGAAGGCCAGGGGAAAGAAGATCTCGAACACGGACAGGTCAAAGCACACCGACGTGGAGGCCAGGACGCCCGCGATCTCGTGCTCGGAGAACACGGTCCTGGCCCAATGCACGAGCGTGCCCGCGCTCCGGTGCTCGATGGCCACACCCTTCGGCAGCCCGGTCGAACCCGACGTATAGATCACATAGGCCAGGTCTGTGTTCGTGGCTCCGTCTTCGAGGTCCGTCGAGCGCTCCGAGGCAATGCGATCAGCATCGGCGTCCACCACGATTCGCTCGACGCCGGCGCCATCGAACCCGGCAGCCAGGTCGGCCTGGGTGATGACGGCCTGCGCCCGCGAGTCGGTCAACATGTAGGCCACTCGATCCTTGGGGTACGCCGGATCCAGGGGGATGTACGCACCTCCCGCCTTGAGCACCGCGAACAGCGCGACGATGAGATCCGCGTGCCGTTCCAGGCACACGCCGACGGTCACCCCCGGCCCGACACCCGAGCGTCGGAGGCGATGGGCCAAGCGATTGGCGCGGACATTGAGGTCCCGGTAGGAAACCCGCTCGGTGCCGTCGACGATCGCCTGCGCGTCCGGGCTGCGGCTGACCTGAGCCTCGAACAGGCGATGCAGCCGCTTCTCGTCGGGAAACACCACGTTGGTGTCGTTCCACTCGTCGAGGATCGTCCGCTTGTCCGCTTCGCTGAGGACCGGCAGCGCCCCGACCGGGGTATCGGGCCGGGCGACGATCGCCCCGAGCACGGTCTCGTAGTGCGACAGCCATCTGCGCAGCGTCGGCCCGTCGAACAGATCGCTGTTGTAGTCGCACTCGACCAGCGATGTCCGAGCCGCTGTCGACGAGATTGATCGCCAGCTCGAAGTTGGAGTACGCCTTCGGCGCGGTCAATGAGGCGATCGTCACGTCGCCAAAATCGAACGGTGCGCCGATCTTGTCGATCGTGAACGTGATCGGGACGAGCGGCGTCCGGCTCGCGGTCCCGCGGGATGCGCAGCCGGCGCACGAGTCTGCCGAACGTGGCCTGCGAGTGGCTCCTGGGCCCGGAGCGAGATCCTGCACGACGGCGCGGAGGTGCTCGGCGAACGGGGCGTCGGGGTCGAGCCGTGGCTCGCAGGGGCACGGTGTTGACGCAGTGGGCGACGAGGGCGGAGTTCTCGAGCCGGTGCTGTCCGGCGAGCGGGATGCCCACGACGAAATCCGACTGGCCGGACAGCCGCTGACACGAGCACCTCGAACGCCGCGAGCAGCGTCGCGAACAGCGTGGCCCCGGCTCGCGCCCCGTCCTCCTTGACGCTCGGCGTACAGCTCGCTGTCGATCCGCAGCTCCTCGCGGCCGCTGCGATAGGTCTTCGTGGCCGGCCGGGTCCGGCGAGCGGCAGGTCGAGCACGGGCGCCCCGTCGGGATACTGCGCGGCCCAATAATCCTCGTCGGCCGTCGCCAGCCGCGACGTGGTCGCGACTCGTCTGCTCGGCGACGTAATCGCGGTACGACGCCGGCCGGGCCGAGCTGGGCGGGGATGCCGACGCAGTCGGCCAGCGTAGAGCAGGCCCAGATCCGTGAACAGCACCGACGACGACCAGCCGTCGCACACGATGTGGTGCACGGTGAGCACGAACCGATGGCGATCGCCGGACTCGCGCACGACGAACGCTCGGATCAGCGGCCCCTCGGCGAGGTCGAACGGCGTCTCGCACTCGCGTGCCAGCAGCGCCTCGATCTCACGCGTCCTGGGCCGCCGGATCAAGCTCCGACAGGTCGACGAGCGGGAACTCCACAGGAGAACGGCGGCCGGATCTCGAGGCTCGTGCCGTCGGGAGCGATCACGGCGCGCAACGCCTCGTGCCTGGCGATGCGCCTGATCGAGCGCGGCGCGGAGCGACTCGACGCGCAGCGGCGCCGCGCAACTCGAACGCGAAGCACTGGTTGTACGAGCAGTTCGCCTCGCGACCCATGGCCGCGGCCGTCCACATCTCGGCCTGCGGCTCGGTGAGCGGCAGCCGCACCTGCGAGCCGGATGCCGGCGCGAACGGGTCGAAATCGACCGGCCGCAGCACGGGATGCGCCGTCAGCCATGGCGTGCTGCGGACTCCTCGACGCGGAGGTACTCTCCCGGGCGGTCGGGATCGGCACGAACCACGCCTCACGACCGTCGGCGTCCTGGCCCAGTCTGGCGCCGGGCACCGGGGGTTCGACGCCGCCGGGCAGGAGATCGCGCGGCCTGCAGCTCGGCGAGCGTGCTCGCGGAAGGCCTCGAAGACGAGCTCGAGGTCCGCGTCGCGTGTGGGCCGTCGTCAGGAACCAGCAGCGACCCTCCCAGATGTGCACGCCGCGGTCGCGCATCATGGCGTAGAACAGCGCCGACGTACGGGACGTCGCTGGGAAGTTGACGCACATCCAGGAGCTGAAATGGGTGATGCGCACGGGGGCGCCCACGCTCCGGGCGTGGGCATCGAGGCGCGCGACGAACGCGGTCGTACGCAGGTTCAGCTCGCGCTGCAGATCGGGGCCGCTCGTCTCGAGATGGTCGAGCACGGCGCGGGCAGCGGCCAGGGCGAGGGGATGGCGGACGAACGTGCCGGCGAAGAACGTGACGCCGACCTCGGGGATCGAATCGTCGCCGTACTCCCACGCGCCTCCGTCGAGGGCGTCCAGGTACTCGGGGCGGCCGGCGACGAGGCCGATCGGGAGTCCCCCACCGATGACCTTGCCGTAGGTGGCGATGTCGGCGCGAACGCCGAAGATCGCCTGTGCGCCCCCGGCGTGGGAACGGAATCCGGTGACGACCTCGTCGAAGACCAGCGCCGTATCCGAGGCCTCGGTCAGGCGGCGGACGCTCGTGGAGGAACTCGCGGGGCTGCAGCTCCGGTCGGCGGCTCTGGACCGGCTCGACGAGCACGGCCGCGAGCTCGATCGCCGTGGCCCCTCGAGATACGTCGAGCGCCTCGGGGCTCGCCATACTCGAGGACGACGACGTTGTCGACCATGCTGAGCGGGATGCCCGGCGCGATCGGCATCGAGCGCGAACCCGGCGGCGCGAACGAGGACCTCGTCGAAGATCCCGTGGTAGGCGCCGGCGAACATCGCGATCTTGTCGCGGCCGCTGACCGTCCGCGCCACGCGAATCGCGGCCGTGACCGCCTCGGAGCCGGTGTTGCAGAACGCCACCCGATCCATCCCCACCATGGCCGAGACCACGCGCTCGGCCACCTCGCCGGCGAGGGGCGTCTGGGGCCCGATCTCGATCCCCTGGTCCAGCTGCGCCTCGCAGCGCATCGCGGATGAAGTCCGGGTTGTGCCCGAACATGATCGTTCCGAAGCCGTTGGTGAGATCGACGTACTCGTTCCCGTCCACGTCCCAGAGTCGCGAGCCCGAGGAACGCACGGTGACGATCGGGTACACGATCTCCTTCCACACGAGGCGGAAGCCGGCCACCGTCCGGGGATCGGCGAGGTGCGGGCGATTCGCCGCCGTGGACCGCTTGGAGCCGGCGGTGCGCCGGGTGTAGCGGTCGATGAAGGAACGGCAGAGCCTGCTCCTGATGGGCGGTCATGCCGCCGGTGGCTCCCTTGGCCGGCGGCCGGTACGGACCGAATGCCTCGGTCGGCGCCACAGGCTCGGGCGCGGCCTCGACGGGGCCCGGGGCCGGAGCCACGGGCGGCGGCGGGGGGCGGGGGCATGGTCATCGCCTCGGCGGAACCGTTCCCGCCCTGCATCATCTCCAACTGCCGGCGCATGACGTCGAGCTGCTCGGCGATCAGCCGCTCCACCGCCCCGCCGGGTGCCGCTGCGACGGCGTTCCCGGTGGCTCGGGGGAGCGCGGGTAGTGCCGCCTGGGCGGCCGGCGGCGGAACCGGCGCCGCCTCGGCGGGCAGCGTGCTGTCGAGGTGGGCGGCGAGGGCGTCGATCGTCGAGCAGCTCGTCCAGAAGCTGGCGGAACGAGATCTTCACATCGAACGTCTTCCGGAGCGAGAGCGCCGCCTGGGTGAGGAAGAGCGAGTCGAGACCGAGCTCGAGCGAATGCGGCGCCGGGATCGATGCTCGCCGGATCCATGCCGGACAGATCAGCTGAATAGGCCGCGCAAGCGGACGACCAGGGCTTCTCGTCGTCCGGTGCTGGCCGCGAGCGGGGTGGCGGTCATCTGGTCCTCACCAAGGTTACCGTTGCCGGATGGGGGGGAAATCGATCGTCGTCGAAGGTTCTGCGGCGCGCTCGACCCAGTAGCGCCTGCGCTCGAAAGGATAGGTCGGGAGCGGAACGCGGCGCCTTGCGCCGGACGGCATGAGGCAGGGCGCTCCAGTCAAGTGACGACGCCTGCGACCCACAGCCGGGCTGCCGGTGCCAGCAACGACGAGACGTCGTCTGTGCCGGGGAGCGTGACCACGCCGGGCGGGCGGTCGGGGACGGCCTGTCTGGTCAGACCCGTGAGCTGCCGTCCCGGCCCCACCTCGAGCGTCACCCGCGCCGGATCTTCCAGGAGCCGCGCGATCCCCTGGCCGAACAGGACCGGCCGGCGCAGCTGCTCCACCCAGTAGGCGCTGTCCTGGGCCCGCTCGGCGGTGATCCAGTCTCCCGTGACCCCGGAGATCCATGGCAACGTCGGCGGCGTCCGCGGTGTCGACGCCACGGCCTCGGAGAACGCGTCGAGAATCGGCTCCATCATCGCCGAATGAAACGCGTGGGACGTTGTGAGGCGGCGGGCGACCAGATCGTGTTCAGGCAGGCGCGCCTCGAAGCGTTCGATCGCCGCCGTCTCGCCGGAGACGACAGTCAGGCCGGGGGCGTTCTCGGCCGCGATCTCGAGTCCGTCGGATAGGAGCTCGCCGACCACGTCGGCGCCCGCCCGGACAGCGAGCATGGTGCCGCCGGGGCATTCCTGCATCAGCCGCGCTGCGCTCGGCAACGAGCCGCAGAGCGTCCTCGCGCGTGAACACTCCGGCGACGCACGCGGCCACGTACTCACCGACCGAATGGCCGATCATGCCGTCGGGCTCGATTCCGAGACGGCGCCACGCCATGCGCCAGGGCGTACTCGATGACGAACAGCGCCGGCTGCGTGACCGCCGTCTGTGCGAGCCGCTGCTCCGCCGCTGCTTCGCCGCCGGGCTCCGGGTAGAGCACGTCGCGCAGGTCGAGGCCGAGCTGGGGGCGCAAGACCTCGGAGCACTCGTCGACGTCGGCGCGAAAGGCGGGGTCGCCGTCGTAGAGCCCGCGGGCCATGCCCACCGACTTGCGCGCCCTGTCCGGGAAACAGGAACGCGACCGACGCGTCGTCGATGGTGCTGGACCCGGTCGACCGTCGTCTCGGGATCGAGGGCGCCGAGCCGCGCGATCGCGTCCTCGTGCTCCCCGGGCCACGACGGCGCGGCGATGGGCGAAGCGCCGTCGGCCGGCTCTGCAGGGTGAACGCCACGTCGGCCAGCGCGACGGCTCGGATGGCTCGCCGAGATGGTCCCGCAACCTCGCCGTGGCGGCGTCGAGGGCGGTCGCGGATCGGGCGGAGAGCACGATCAGCTGCTGGGGATCCTCGGCCGTCGACGCCGGGGCCTCGGGCCGGCGGGAGCTTCCTCGAGAACCACGTGGGCATTCGTCCCGCCGACCCCGAACGAGCTGACGCCGGCTCGGCGCGGCGAGCCCGCCGGAGGCTCCCAGGCCTGCAACGAGGTGACGACACGGAACGGCGAGCTGTCGAGATCCAGCTTGGGGTTCGGCGCGGTGAAGTGGAGGCTGGGCGGGATCGTCTTGTGGTGCAGCGCGAGCGCCGTCTTGATCAGCCCGGTCACGCCGGCCGCGGCGTCGAGATGGCCGACGTTGCTCTTGACCGAGCCGATCGCGCAGTAGCCGCTTTCCGACGCTCCGCCGGCGCGAAACGCCTGGGTCAGCCCGGCGATCTCGATCGGATCGCCGAGCGGCGTGGCGGTTCCGTGGGCCTCGACGTAGGAGATCGTCTGCGGATCGATGCCGGCGAGCGCCTGGGCCAGCGCGATCACGCTGGCGTGTCCGTCGACGCTCGGCGCCGTGAAGCTCACCTTCGCCGCGCCGTCGTTGTTCATGCCGGCGCCCTTGATCACCGCGTAGATCGTGTCGCCGTCGTCGAGCGCATCGCTCAGCCGCCTGAGCGTCACGATGCCCGACGCCGTTGCCGAAGACGGTGCCCGCGGCCCGCTCGTCGAACGTTCGGCAGTGGCCGTCGGGCGACGTGATCCCGCCCTCCTCGTAGAGGTACCCGCGCTTCTGCGGCAGCGTGATCGAGACGCCGCCCGCCAGCGCCATGTCGCACTGGTAGTTCTGCAGGCTCTGGACGGCCGCCGACACCGCCACGAGCGACGTCGAGCACGCGGTCTGGACGTTGAGCGCCGGGCCGCGCAGGTCGAGCTTGTAGGACACCCGCGTGGCGAGGTAGTCCTTCTCGTTGCCCATCATCGTGGTCAGCCAGCCGACGATCTCGGTGACGTCGTGGCGAGCGAGGAGGTTCTGGAGAAGTACGTGTTGTTGCTCATCCCGGCGAAGACGCCGATGGGCCCCGTCGAAGCTGCGCGGGTCGTAGCCCCGCCGTCTCGAGCGCCTCCCACGCGGTCTCCAGGAACACGCGCTGCTGCGGGTCGAGGATCTCCGCCTCGCTGGGGTTGATCCCGAAGAACCCGGCGTCGAACATCTCGACGTCCGTCAGGATCCCGCGCGAGCGCACGTAGTTCGGCTGCCGGCGTGCCGCCATCTCCTCGGCGTCCGCCGGGTCGAGCTCGTCGTCCGAGAAGAACGACGAGGTCGTCTCGCGGCCGTCGACGAGGTTCTGCCAGAACTCCTCGACGTCCCGCGCCCCCGGGAAGCGGCCGGCGAGGCCGATGATCGCGACACCGTCGTCAGCGTCGTACGCGTCGGAGTAGGACATGGCTACCGCTTCCCCTGGCGGCTTCGTCTGCCGGGCGAGGGCCAGGTGCTGCAGCCTGGCCCGGTCCGACCACAGCGTCCAACGCTGCGGCACTGGATGTCTCGCCATTGCTCAGGTAGCGAGCCAGATGAGCGGATCGTGGGGTACTGGAGCAATGCCACGACGGACAGGTCGCTCCCGATCCGCTCGCGCAGCCGAGCGTGCGCTTGGAGCAGGAGGATCGAATGACCGCCGAGATCGAAGAAGTTGTCCTCGACGCCGACCTGGTCGACTTCGAACAGTTCCTCCCAGACTTCGGCGACCACGCGCTCCATCTCGCTGCCGGGAGCGACGTAGGCGGACTGTCGGCGACGGGCGGCCGCCGCCGCAGCGAGCGGCCGCCGTGCCCTTGGTCGACGCCGGCAGCCGCGACTGGATCTCGGCAGAGCGACGCGTCGGGCCGCTCGGCCAGGCTCGTCAGGGCCATCGCGAGGCCATCGAGCATCATCGTCGAGCGACTCCGCTCCGAACCGGTCTGTCTGGCCCGATCAGCTTGAGATCGATCTCTGCGCCCGGGGTAACCGTGAGCGTCAAGGGATAGTTGGTCGCCTCCGGCGCCGTCAACGGCTCGACGCCCGAGCGCCCCCCAGCGGAGCGCCGCTTCGTCGACCGAGTAGTTCTGGAACACGACCAGGCTGTCGAACAGCCGCAGCCTCCACGGCACGCCGGCCCACTCCTGGATGTCCGACAGCGACGCGTATTGGTGCTGCGCGATCTCGAGGTTGCGCTCGTGCAGCTCTGCCAGCCAGTCGGCGACGCGCTGGTCCGGATCGAGCGGCACGCGCACCGGAAGGTTGTTCACGCACGGGCCGACGAGCGTCTCCACGCCCGGCAGCTCCGCGCGGCCGGCCGGAGAACGACGCCCCGAAGACGACATCGTCGCGCCCGCTCAGGTGGCCGAGCAGGATGCGCCCAGGCCCCCTGCACCACGGTGTTGAGCGTCACCCGAAGCTCGCGGGCGAGGTCCTGCAGCGCGGCCGTCGTCGACGCATCCAGGCGCGTCGGACGCCTCGCGGATCGCCTGCTCGGCATCTGCGCGACGGCGCCGCTCTGAGCGGCAGCGGCGTGGCCGACGTGAATCCGCTCGAGCGCTGCCTTCCAGAAGTCACGGGAATCCGGCGCGGCGTCGGCGAGCCAGCCGATGTAGGCGCCGTACTGGCCGGGCACGGGGAGACGGGGCTCCGTCCCGCTCGCCGAGCGCCTGCGTAGGCGGCGCCGACGTCGCGGAAGATGAGCGGCCAGGACCAGCCGTCGACGCAGAGATGGTGCGTGCTCCAGACCAGCTGGTGGCTCGTCGTCGGACAGGCGAATCAGCGTCACCCGGCTCAGCGGCGCCACGCCCACGTCGAAGCCGCGCTCCCGATCCGAGCGCAGGAACGACCGGAGCCTGCCCTCCGCGGTCCGCCGCGCTCACGGCCGGTCCAGTCCTCCTGCGCCCAGGGAAGCGCGACGCGCCGGTTGACGACCTGGAGCGGCTCGGCCACTGCGTCGGTGACGAACGCTGTGCGCAGGATCGCGTGGCGCGCGACGGTCGCCTCCCATGCTGCGCGGAGCGCGGCGGCGTCCAGCGCGACCCTTGAGACGGAAGACCCATTGCTCGAAGCCGAGCCGTGCGCTTCCGCGCCTCCATCGAGAGGAACAGTCGCTGCATCGGCGAGAGCGGGTAGACGTCCTCGATCTCCGGGGTACCGCGCGACGAGCCGATCGACGGCGTCCTGGTCGAGGCGCGCCAGGGGAAAGTCGGACGGCGTGCGGCCCGGAGACTCCGGGCTCGAGTGCAGTGCGCGATCAGCCGGCGCAACGCCGCGATGAAATCGTCGGCGAGTCGCTCGACGACCTCCGGCCGGTCGCGCTCGGCGCCGTAGATCCAGCGAGCCTCGAAGCGGCCGTCGCGCACGGCGGCCACCACCTCGAGACGGTGGGTGCGCTCGTTCGTCGGTCCGTGCCAGGCGCCGGTCGGCTCGTCGGCGAAACGAAACAGCTCCGAGCCCGCCACGACCTGATCGAACTGGCCGAGATAGTTGAACAGCAGCTCCGCCGAGGGCTGGGCGGCGAGCTGCCGGGCGACCGCGGGGTCGCGCGCGGCGTAGCGGAGAACGCCGTAGCTGAGGCCCCGATCCGGCACGCGGCGAAGGTCCTCCTTGATGAGCTTCAAGCGCCGACCCGTCGTCTGGGGCGCCCTCGAGGTCGAGGACCACCGGATACAGGGTGGTGAACCAGCCCACGGTGCGCGACACGTCCAGCGGCGCGATCTGCTCCTCGCGTCCGTGGCCTTCCATGTCGATTCGATGGGCGTCGCGTCCGGTCCAGCCTCGCAGCGCAAGCGCCAGCGCGGTGAGCAGGACATCGTTGATCTGCGTCCGGTACGCGGCCGGAACGCGTTGCAGCAGCGCCTGAGTCTCGTCGCGTCGAGCGACACGGTCACGGTTCGCGCGCGTCCCTCCGGTGTTCGGCCGCTGCCCCGGCTCGCCCTCGCGGCAGGTCCCCCGCCACGCGTCGATCTCCAGCCAGCGAGCCGACGATCCGCCGCAGCTCCGCATGCGCCGCAAAGTCGCACGAGCGCCTGCGACCAGCGCTGGAAAGAAGCCGATCGCGGCGGCAGCTGCACCGGCGCGCCCGGCCGGATGCGCGCCGGTAGGCGGTCTCGAGATCCTCGATCGAGGATCCTCCAGGAGACGCCGTCCACAGCGAGGTGGTGGACGGCGAGCAGGAGCCGGCCGGGAGCGGCTCCGCGGTCGAAGTGGACTGCGGCGAGCAGCGGTCCGCGGTGAATGTCGAGTTGCGATTGCGCCGCTGGCGGCGGCTGTCTCGATGCTCGTGGCCTGCGCTTCCCGGGCGACCGCGGTGAGATCGATCCGCGTGATCGATGGGGCGGCCGCGGTCGGCTCGTAGCTCAACGTCGGCTCCGGACCCTGCGCCGGCGACGCGCAGGCGGAGTGCGTCGTGGTGGGCCGACGACGTGGCCGAGGGCCTGCTGCAAGGCCTCGAGGTCGAGGTCCGGGCGGGATCTCGAACAGGAATGCCTGGTTCCAATGGTCCGGGTCGGCGAAGCGACTGCTCGAAGAACCAGCTCTGGATCGGGGTCGAGCGCAACCGGCCCTCGAGCCGACTCCGGCTCTGCGGCAGCCGGGGGTGCCGCGGACTCGATGACCTCCGCGAGCAGCGCGATCGTCGGCCGCTTGGCCAGGTCGCGGGGCGTGAACCGCAGGCCGGCCTGGCGGCAGCGCGCGATCACCTGGATCGTGAGGATCGAGTCGCCGCCGAGCTCGAAGAAGTTGTCGTCGACGCTGACGCGCGGTGCGCCGAGCACGTCGGCCCAGATACCGGCGAGCGTCTCCTCGGTGGGCGTTCGCGGCGCGACGTACGGCCGCTCGTCTTCGCGGCGCCCGTAGTCCGGCGCCGGGAGGGCCTTGCGGTCGATCTTGCCGTTGGCCGTGAGCGGGAGCTGCTCGACCAGGACGTAATGGGCGGGGACCATGTATTCGGGCAGCTTCGCCCGCAGGTGGGCCTTGAGCTGATCGATCAGCCCGGTTGACGAGCCGGCGGGGACCACATAGGCGACGAGCCGTTTGTCGGCCCGGCGTCCTCGCGCGCGACCACGACCGCCTCGGTCACGCCGGGATGGCGCGCCAGCACCGCCTCGATCTCGCCGAGCTCGATCCGGAAGCCGCGGATCTTGACCTGATCATCGATCCGGCCCAGATACTCGAGGTCCCCGTTCTCGAGCCGCCGGGCCAGATCCCCGGTCCGGTACAGCCTGGAGCCATCGCCGGCGAACGGATCGGGGACGAACCGCTGCGCCGTCAGCTCGGCACGATTCAGATATCCGCGCGCGACACCGCCGCCACCGACGTACATCTCACCCGCGACGCCGATCGGCACGGGCGACCCGTACGGGTCCAGGACGTACAGCCGAAGGTCCGGGATCGGAACCCCGATCACGCTGCCTGCGCCGGCCTCGCAGATCCGCAACCGTGATCGGCCGATAGGTCACATGCACCGTCGTCTCGGTGATCCCGTACATGTTCACGAGCTGCGGGCGTGCGTCGCCGTAGCGATCAAACCACGGTCGCAAGCTGGCCAGCTCGAGCGCCTCGCCGCCAAAGATCACGTACCGCAGAGCGCTCTTCGCCGGTGGCCCCGACTGCACATCAGCCGCGATGAACTGCCGGAACGCCGACGGCGTCTGATTGAGCACCGTCACGCCCTCCCGCAGCACCAGCTCGTGAAACTCATCGGGCGACCGGCTCACCCAAGCCGGAACCACCACCAACCGTCCGCCATACAGCAGCGCTCCCCACATCTCCCACACCGAGAAGTCGAAGGCATACGAGTGAAACAAGCACCAGACGTCATCCTCCCCGAACCCAAACCACCCGTCCGTCGCATCAAACAGCCGACCGACGTTCTGATGACTGATCAACACGCCCTTGGGCACGCCCGTCGAACCCGACGTATAGATCACATAGGCCAGATCCTCCGGCCCCACCCCAGACTCAGGTCCGATCGCCGCCTCGCCCAACTCACCATCAATCAACACCAATGAGGCCTCACCGCCCGCGAAATCCTCGGCGAACTGCGACTCGGTCACCACCACCCGCACCGCCGAGTCGGCCAGCATGAACTCCACGCGCTCTCGTGGATACCGCGGATCCAGCGGCACGTAGGCTCCGCCCGCCTTCAAGATTCCCAAGATCCCCACCACCACGTTCAACGAACGCTCCGTCCGCAGGCCCACCAGGACCTCGCGCCCCACCCCCATCGACCGCAACCTCAGCGCCAGCGCATTGGCCCGCCGATTCAGCTCACCGTAGGTCAACGACTCGCCGTCATGTACCACCGCCACCCGGTCAGGGGCCAGCCGCACCCGCTCCTCAAACCTCACATGCAGACACTCGCCCATCTCAAGCTCCGCACTGTCACCAACCGACTGCAACGCGATCCGCTCGCCCTCGGGTAGGAGAGGCAATTCGTGCAGCTTGCGACCCGTGTGGTCCGGCATGGCCGTGAGCAGCGTCACGAAATGGTTCAGCATGCGGGAGGCCGGCGCGTCAGCGACGCGTCGGCGGTCGTTCTCGAGCCGTACGAGCATCTCGTCGTCGCCGTAGGCGATCAGGGTCAACGGATAGTTGGTCTGGCCGTGATAGGCGAAAGCGAGGCGAGAGCCTTCGGCGTCGAGCGTCCGCAACATACTGTCAAGGGTGCGATCCTCATACACGAGGATCGTCTCGAATAGTGGGCGCCCGCGCGGGACCTCGCTCCAGCGCTGAACATTCGCCAGCGGGGTGTGTTCATGTTCTCTGAGTTCCACCTGCTGCGCTCGGACGTCCTTGAGCAGCTCGTCGAGACGAGCCTCGGGATCCAGCTTCACGCGCAGCGGCAGGGTGTTGATGAACAACCCGACCATCTCGTCGCCATCGGCGAAGGCGGAGCGACGGCCGGCGCGCGTCGCGCCGAAGACCACCTCGGTCTCACCGCTGTAGCGATGAAGCAGGACCGCCCAGGCCGACTGCAGCAACGTGTTGAGTGTCACGTCACGTGATGCGGCAAGCTCGCGCAGGGCCGTCGTTTGCTCTCGGGAGAGCCGCCGTTCGGACACGCCCTGGATGTCGGTGGTCCGTTGTTCGTCGGCCGCCGCGCCGTCGATGACGATCGGTGTGGGCGCGGTGAAGCCGGAGAGGCGACTGCGCCAGTACGACTCGGCCGAGGCGAGATCGAGATCGCGCAGGAACTCGATGTACTCGCGATACGGACGCGGCGCGGGCCGGGGGGACACGTGCCCCGTGGCCGCACCGTCGTAGTACGCGAACACGTCGCGCAGCACGAGGACGAATGACCGCCCGTCGAGCAGCGCGTGGTGGAACGTCCAGACCACCCGATGCTCGTCAGGGCCGCAGTCGACGACGAGCAACCGCATGCCAGGGGCGCGCCGGAGATCGATGCCGCGCGCTCGGTCAAGGCGAAGGGCCTCATCGAAACGGGATGAGCGGTCCGTGGGTCCGCTGCGGCTGAGATCGAGCCGCTCGACCGGTATCTCGACAGCTTCGATGACTTCCTGAACGGGACGGTCGACACCCTCGTAGTTGAAGCGGGTGCGGAGGATCGCGTGCCGCGCCGCGACTGCCTGGAAGGCGGCGACGAACCCCGGCTCGTCGAAGGCCCCGCGGATCGAACACACGATCTGCTCGAGGTCTACACCCGTTCCTTCGCCGAGCAGTCCATGAAAGACCATGCCCTCCTGCATGGGGGAGAGCTCGTAGGAATCGACGATGCGCACCTGAACCTCCTGCGTCATCGCTCGAGCTCCGCGGCGCGGAAGTCGCGGTCGGTGGCCTGCCAACTCATGCGCTCAGCGCGATCGATCGCGAACTCGGGTGCATGGCATGCCATCTTGGCTGTTCGTGCAATGGATGAACTCCGCGGCTTCGGCCAACGACCGGTGGGACGCCCCGCCACGCACCGGCCTCCTGTCGGCACTTCGAAATGGTTGACGTCTCTGATGATAGACGGACGCCCAAGCTGGCCCACCAGCTTCGTTTGGCGCCCTACGGAGCCTCCATCGACAGCTCTCGCCACGTCGTCGGTGGCGCGCCCTTGGCGACCGCAACCGCGCCGGCGGCCTCGTAGCCCGTCGGCGCCGTTAAAGCTCGCAACGACCATCCGGCCACGTTCCCAGCTCGACCGTCGAACCGACTCAGTGCCGACAACGAGCCTGGGGCGAGGCCGACGTCGAAGCTGTCGAGGGCGCGAGCCAACCCTTCGCCAGTCGCCTTGATCACCGCCTCCTTGCGCGTCCAGCAGCGAAAGAACGCGCCTCGCTGCTCGGCCCGCGGCAACGACCGAAGTACCGCTCGCTCTGCCCCCGAGAAGTGCGTCTCGGCGATGCTCAGGGCGTCGGGCATGTCGCGCAACTGCTCGACGTCCACCCCGACCGACCGATCCCGAGCGACCGCGACCATGCCCATTTCCCCCGAGTGGGACAGGTTGAACTCCAGCGACGGGAGACCCGGCCCCAGACGCGGCTTGCCGTGGACGCCGTTCTCGTAGCGCACCGCCGTGGGGTGCGTATCGAGACACCGGGCGAGGAACAACCGCAGCGCCGCGTGAGCCAGCACGAAGCGATGACGGTCGGCCGGGCGGTGCAAGCGCGCCGCCCGCGCCCGCTCCTCGTCGTCGAGCAGTGCCTCGTCGAGGTCGGACGGTTCGCCCGCCAGCGACAGGAAGGCATAGACGACCTCAGAGGGTCCGACGCGGATGGTCTGGAGGGCTCGCAGATCGGCGGCGCACGCGATCATGGGTCATGCGGGTTTGCTGTGCGTGCGTCCGCTGAGGCGAATGAACGCCGCGCGCACCTGCGCTTGACACGGCGTGCCCGGTGACGCGAGCATGCGGCCTGGCAACAACGCGGCATCGACTGAGAAAGAGGCGTACGAGATGGCGGAAGCACTGCTTTTGGAGTTCGACGGGGTGGGTATCGACCAGTATCACGCGGTGAACGAGGCCTTGGGGATCGACGCCGAAACCGGAGAAGGCGATTGGCCCGACGGCCTGGTGTCCCACGCTGGCGCCGCCAAGCCGGGAGGCTGGGTCGTGTTCGAAGTGTGGGAGTCCAAGGACGCTCAGGCCGCCTTCATGGACCAGCGACTCGGGCGCGCGCTTGAGCAGGGCAACACCCCGCCACCCACGCGGGTCGAGTGGCTGGAACTGGCGGCCTATCGCCAACCAGGGGCCTGAGGTCGTTTCGGAGTCCATGCGCTCCCGCCTTCGCAATGGCGGGAGCGCTGATCGTCGAGCCGAGATCTCGCCGGTCGTGTCACCGGGCTCGACAGCCGGTGGTCGGTGATCTGCTCGCCTACATGGCGGAAAGGCTCGGGGGGGGCCGTGAAGCGCAACGATCCGAGGCGGCCCGCCCAGTTTCGCGGCACTGATCGAGTCAAGTCGTCAGCCTTCATCCTGCAGGCGTTCACGTGGGGTGACAACGTCGAGGATGGCCAAGCCGTGCGCGTGTGTACGCCGAGTGACACGCAGGCCGGTTGCTATGCCAAATTGCGCTATCCAACCGTCGCCCAGCAGGTCGCACTGTGTCACACGGTGCTGGCCCACGCCCATCCAAAGCTGATTTTGTGGTGGTCGTTTCAGGGGACCTACGGCAATCCGGATCCTGATCCCCTCAGTGTCTATCCCACCGGCTCCGTCGCGGCCGCTCGCTGGGCCGGTTTGTCGGCGGCGATCACCCGCGGCTGCCGTCCACCCCGACGGCCACTACCTCGACCACGCTGACGACACGCGCCGCGGCGTCCGCAGCTCAGAGCACCGGCATCATGACGAGCCACAGCGGACGCGTAGCTGGGAACTGGTAGCTTGGGTTTCGCACTCCTCTCCCACGGGAGACCGAGCCGGGCAACATGCCAACCGAGCGCAGATCCGGTGCTGAGCGCCGCCAGACGGTCACCGTCGTAGTGGTCGACGAGGATCCGGTCGCCCGCAGCGCCCTCGCCCAAACCCTCTCAGACAACTGGCTCGACGTCGTCGGCGAAGCCGCGAACGGAGAAGCCGCGATCGAACTCGTGCTCGACCTACGCCCCGACGTCGTCCTGACGGAGATCACGCTTCCGGGAATGTCCGGCGTCGAAGCGATCCGGCAGATGGGGCTGCTCGCCCCCGTCTCTCGCGTCCTGGTGCTCACACGCAGCGAACACAACCAGGTGGTTCAGGCGATCATGGCCGGCGCCACCGGCTACATCCTTAAGACCGCGCCAAGCGAAGCGATCATCGCGGCCGTCAGAGCCACTGCCGCAGGCGAATGCGTGCTGGACTCCGAGATCGCGGGCACGCTCCTTGAACGCATGCGCGAACGCGACATCCCGGTCATTGCCACCGGCCACTCGACCGCGGACGAGATCCGAGCCGCGCTCACCACGCGCGAACTCGAAATCTTCACGCTCCTGGCCAGCGGCAAGAGCAACCAGCAGATAGGCGACGCGCTATCGGTCAGTAGCAACACCGTCGCCTACCACGTCAAGAGCATCCTCGACAAGCTGCATCTCGACAACCGCATCCAGGCCGCCGTCAAGGCAGTACGCGCCGGCCTCTCCTGATCACCCTCGCTTCCGGGGTCCGCGGCTGCCCGTCACGTCGGTGCCCAGCCGGGCCTGAGGAGCGCCTACGCGTGTGCGGCGGGCACGATCCACCCGACCACCGCGGCGTATTGCGCGGCTGCGGCGGCGATCACCAGCACGTGGAAGATCTCGTGGAAGCCGAAGGTGCGCGGCCATGGGTTCGGACGCTGGCTGGCATAGATGACCGCGCCAATCGAGTACAGCAGACCACCGGCGCCGAGCAGCACCAGCGGCGCCACTCGGAGCTCGCCGAGCAGCTGGGGGAGAGCAATCACCGCTAGCCATCCGAGGGTCAGATAGCTGCCGGCGTGCACAGTTCGCGGCGCGTCGATCCATCCGAGCGAGAACGCCACCCCGGCTGCTGCGCCCGCCCAGGCGATGGCCAGGATCACCCAGACCAGCGGTCCGTGGAGCACGATCAGGGCGATCGGGGTGTAGCTCGCGGCGATGAACAGGAAGATCGTGCTGTGGTCGATGCGCTGCAAGATTGGCTTGAACCGCGGCGGACCGGGCCAGCGGTGATACAGGGCGCTGCCGCCGAACAGCGCGGCCAGAGCGGCGCCGTAGATCGCCACCGCCACGGTCGCGCGGCCGTTCGGCGCCAGCTGGACGATCATCGCCGCCGCCACCACGGCCAGGAAGAACGCCGCCGCGTGGGATACGCCGCGCAGCCGCGGCACGATCATCTCCGAACCGCGCGCGGCGGTCACCTGGAGCTGCGTGCGAGCACGCTCGACGGTTCCGGTGGAATTGAGTTCGCGCATCGCTCAGCTGCTGCCTTCGCGGTCCCTACGGCGGTCGGTTGGCGGTCTGAGCCGTGTATCGACCGCAACGCGGTCCGACGATAGGACCGAAAGGGGTGCAGACCACCTGAACGCGCCCCGTAGTCCGCCGCAGTCTCGCAGCCCCGTTTGTGGTGTGATCCTCACGGCGTCATACCCGCCCTCAGGACCCGATCGCGAGGCTGCTCGCGCCGACGCGGTCGTCGGTGGCGCCGACCCGGCGCCAGTGGATCGTAGCGACGAGTGCTCCGCCCACACGTGCGGGGCGGAACGAGGCAACGCGAGTTCGCGCCGTTAGCGCTCCTCCGTATGAATTCGTCACCCGCTGCGACGCGGCCGCCCGGGAGCTTTCGGCCACTGGTTCGTTTGGGTGATGCGCGGGTTTGACTGCCGCGCTGCCTGTCACCGCTGCGTTGTTCATACGTGCATCGTCAACGACGCCGTGGCCCGCCACTAGCCACCCTAGGGGTGGAAGTCCTCACCCCACGGAGACACCCGCACGACTCCCCGCGACCCTCTCGCCAGCTGGGAGAGACGCCGGCGAGAGCAGCCCCACCGTGGCCGATGGAGTTGGTCGCGTGGGCAGCTGGGACGACGTACGCCGGATTGCGCTCGCTCTGCCGGACACCAGCGAGCAGTCCTCGCGCGGTCTCGCCTCATGGCGAGTACGCGAGAAGGGGTTCGTGTGGGAGCGGCCGCTGCGTTCCGCGGACCTCCGCGCCCTCGGCGCTGCCGCGCCGACCGGGCCGATCCTCGGGGCTCGAGTCGAGCACCTCGGTGCGAAGGAGGCGCTCCTGGCCGACGAATCGAGCGTCTACTTCACCACGCCGCACTTTGACGGATACCCCGCGGTCCTGGTTGCGCTCGACAAGATCGACGTCCGGGAGCTCGACGAGCTCATTGTCGAGGCGTGGCTCGCTCGAGCCCCCAAACGGCTCGCCAGGGAGTACATCGACACCCATCTGCAGCGTGAGTAGTGAGTGCGCACGCGCACTGGGCAGCGCGCGTGCGCATCCTGTAACGGTCTTGCCGGCGTCACCCGGTTGGCTTCACCATCGTCTGAGTCGTACCGTAGAACTGCGTTCTTGGCGCGACGGTTATCTCCTTGATCTCATGCCACTTACCATCCTCGCCACAGATCTGCTTGACGGTGGTGGTGCCGACGAGGTTTCCGTTGAGATATGTATATGTGTGGATCGTCTGGATATCGCCCGGCTCGCCGCCGCCTTGACAGGTCACTTTGCCGCCGCCCCCATGGTTGGGCGCGGCATTGGCGTGATCGATCGCGGGCGTCAGCAATGCGAATGCGAGCGCCGCCAGCGCCACCGGCAACACTCGCCGGAGCTTCAGGACCGCGTTCATGGCCGAACCCCCTGAATCGTGAGTATGCCGGTCACTCCGACGATTCCGGTCTGCGATACGAGCTCGGCGACTTGGTGCCAATTCCCGTCCTCGCCACAGATGAACGTGACCGTGGTGAAACCGACGCGTCGCCCGTTGATGTAGATGTACGAACGCTGCTCCAAGTAATCGCCGGGCTGCGAGCCCTGGCCGCAGGTGACTGTCGTGCTACCGCCGCCTGTGGTCTCCCGCGCCTTGAAACCGCTGGTGGCGGTGTTCGTGAGCGTGCCGCTGGGCAGCGTCCCACTGACCATAATACCGCCGGTGGTTCCGACCCCGCCGACGGTGATGCTCACCACACGGATCCAGTGGCCATTCTTGTCGCAGACGTACTTCTTGCCGCCGGACGTCTTGATCTGGCCCGGCCGGCAGCCCTTGGCCTGGATCGGAAGCGCTCCCGCCGTGGCCGGAGTGACAAGGTCGGCCCAGCCGCCAGGCTGATCCCCGCCACCACGGCGACGAGCGCCGGTGCGAACCGGCGCGCCCGATGTGTGATTGTGCCCTTCATTGCGTCTCCCTCCTGGGATGGACTGTATGTGCCGCGATGGTCCGCCCCGTCGGGACCGGCGACTAGACACCCAAGGGTGAGACACACCCACACCTGTGACTCCGCGAAACGTGTGAGCCGCATAAGTCCGCGCCGCAGTTGCGAGGCCGTGCTGACATCTTGCCCACAGTGCCCACCTTCGTGAGGCCACTCCGCATGAGCTCCTGGCGTTACGCGCGGACGACGTCACGGGATCCTTTGTCCGCGGTCCCCGGGTGCGGAGCGCCCGGGGCGGTGGGTCGGTGCAAGCGGCCATCGGTCGCCTCGGCGGGTGTGGGTTCGCCGATGTGGCCGTGGCGCGGAGCGGGCGCGAACAAGAGTTGAACCCACGCCCCGCGAATCGGGGGGGTGCTCGCGATATGTGTCGCCCAGCGGGCTCTGACACACGAATCCCCCTTGAATCGGGGAGTTGGGCTGGATTTGGCCCACTTCGCGTCGCGGGGTGGGTGCAGCCATCCTCGGCGGGCGGGCCCGGGCGGCGACGCGCCCGGGGGGAACGTCCCAACGGCAAGTTGGACCGGCGCTCGTACTGACGCGCGGCGCTGACCACGACCACAACGACCGGACCGCCCCACATGCCTCACTTCAGCAGGCCCTCGTTAGGGTGAGTCGCGTTAGCTGGCACTCACGGCGGGTGAACAGAGCGCCGCTTGCGTTGTCGGCATGACAGCGAACCGGCCGCAGCGCAAGCGAGGCGCTCGTGCCTAGAACAACCCGATGGTCCGGCCGGCGGCGTCGATGTCGACATTCACCGCCCCGGGGGTCTTGCCGAGGCTCGGCATCTGCTGGATGTCGCCGCACAGCGGAACGAGCCAGCCGGCGCCCGTGTAGGCGCGAATGTCGCGCACGGAGACGGTGAAGCCGGTCGGGGCGTTGGTCAACGCCGGATCGGCGGAGAGCGAGAGATGAGTCTTGGCCATGCAGACCGGGAAGTGGCCGAGGCCGTCGCGCTCGTACTGGTCGATGCTGCGCTCCGCCTCCGGGTACAGGAACACGTCTCCGGCGCCGTAGATCCGCGTGGCGACGGTCTGGATCTTCTCGCGGATCGGGGCGTCTTCGCGGTAGAGCTGATGGAACTCGCTCGGCTGCTCGCAGGCGTCTACGACGGCGCGGGCGAGGTCCGCTGCACCGCGGCCGCCCTGCTCGTAGCCCTCGTTGATCTCGACTGAGAATGCGCCGGCGCCGAGCGCGAGTTCGCGGGCGAGTTCGATCTCGTCGGCGGCGTCACCCGGTCGCCGGTTCACGGCGACAACGCAGGGGACGCCGAACTCACCAACGATGCCGAGGTGCCGGCGGACATTCGCCAGGCCGGCCTCGATCGCTCGCTGCCGGTCGAGGCCGCTGTGTGGCGCGTCGCCGGCCAACCCTCCGTGATGCGTGATCGTCCCCATGGTCACCACGAGCACGACCGCGCTCGGGCGCAGGCCGCCGAGGCGACAGACGATGTCGAAGAACTTCTCCATGCCCATGTCCGAGCCGAATCCGGATTCAGTCACCACGTAGTCGCCGAGCTTCATCGCGATCAGGTCAGCGACGAGGGAGTTGTTGCCATGGTCGATATTGGCGAACGGGCCGCAATGCATCAGGCATGGCTGTCCCTCCAGCGTCTGGATCAGGTTCGGTTTCAGCGCATCCTTGAGCAGCACGGTCATGGCGCCGGCGGCGCCGAGATCCTCCGCGGTGACCGGGCGATTGTCGTTGTAGCTGTGCGCGACGGTGATCGCCCCCAAGCGGCGGCGAAGATCCTTCAGATCGCGGGCCACCGCCAGCACCGCCATCACCTCCGAGGCTGCGGTGATGTCGAAGCCCGTCTCGCGCGGGTAGCCGTTGGGGCGGCCACCGCGGCCGACGACAACCTGTCGCAGCGCGCGGTCGTTCATGTCGACCGCGCGGCGCCAGTCGATTCGCAGCGCGTCGATCCGATGCGGGTTCCCGTGCAGGATGGATGCGTCGAGCATTGCCGCGAGGAGATTGTTGGCCGCCCCGATGGCATGAATGTCTCCGGTGAAATGAAGGTTGAGATCCTCCATCGGCGCGACCTGACTCCACCCGCCTCCCGCGGCACCCCCCTTGACCCCGAAGACGGGTCCGAGTGAGGGCTCCCGCAGGCAGGCCACCGGCCGCTTCCCGAGCATTCCCAGGCCGTCGGTCAGGCCGACCAGGGTCGTCGTGTTGCCGACGCCGGCCGCTGTCGGGGTCATGCCGGTGACGCAGACCAGCTTGCCGTTGGGCCGGTGCTGGAGGCGATCGATCACCGACAGCGCGACCTTCGCCTTGTAGCGACCATAGGGTTCGTACTCACCGGGCTCCAAGCCGATTCGGTCGGCGAGCGACGCGATCGGCTCGAGCTCTGCTTCCTGCGCGATCTCCAGGCTGCTCTTCATCTGCGTGATCTCTCCATTGGTTTCGTGGCCAGCGGGCGGACTCGCACATCGGTCCGTGAACGTAAATGCACGCGCCGAGACAGGCCCCGATACGGACTCATGCGGCCTCCTCGCCGACGACCAGTACCGCGGTCGCGGCGGCTCTGACCAGGTCCTCAGCGACGCCGTGCAGCAACAGCCGGCCCGCTCGGCGGCTGTGGTGCTGTCCGCAGATGATCAGGTCAAAGCCATGCTCGTGCGCGTGGCTCAGCAGTGCTCGGGCCGGTTGGTCGCCCTGGATGATCTCGTGCTCCACCGTCACCCCGGCGCGATCCGCCCGGTCTCGCACTTCCGCGAAGCTCTCTTCGAGATAGCGGCGCGCGCCCGCGACTGACTCCTCGCGGTCGGAGCTCGTCTCGGCATGGCCAGGGCTGTAGGCGATCGAGACCGCGACCAGTTCGCCCTCGTAGCGGCGGACCAGGTCGATCGCTACGTCGAACGCTCGCAGTGCCACACGTGAGCCGTCCCAGGCCAGGAGGAATCGTTGGAACATCAGTGTCACCTCAGGATCGGGATGAGAGCCAGGGCGAGGGCCAGGGACACGAGCACGTAGAGCAGGTAGGCCGACAGCCGACCCGATTGCAGTCGTCGAGCCCACGCCGCACTGGCCAGGGCCAGTGCGGTCGCGGGCCGGTATATGAAGCGGTCGACGGCGAGCACCACACTCCGCGTCAGGACGAACCGCTCCATGCCCTCGTCCCCGCCGAGGGGCGTCAGCCGTGTCCGGTACCTCAGGGGCCCGCGCAGGATGACGCGCATCGGGTTGGAGTACGCCGACGGCCGGTACTGGACGGCGGCGAGTTCGGCCCCGCTCCCGGTGACCCACACGGGGGCACGCCGCGCACGGCGCCCTGCGTGCCCACGGCTGGCGGCGACGACCAGGATCGCCAGCGTCGCGTAGGCCGGCAGCACGATCGTCAGCCACGTCGGCGCGAGCACGGAGAAGTTGGCAAACACCGGCCCGAGGACCAGTGGATGGCTGAGCACGGCGGTGGCGGTGTCGAAGCCCAGTACCGATGCCAGCCCCGACCCCAGCGCGTGGATCTCCCACGGTGCCGCCGTGCCGAGGAACAGCATCACGACCCCGAGGGCGCCGATGCTGAGTGACCATCGAGTCGGCTCGGCCAGGCGTGGGATGGCGCTGCGGGCCCGCCCGAGGAAGCTGAAGCCGAAGAATTTGGCGAACGCCAGCAGCCCCAGCCCGGCGGTGAACGCCAGCGCCGCTGCGGCGAGCGCACACAGCAGCTGTGAGAGCAGCGTCGGCATGCGGAAGCCCTGCAGCAGCGCCTCGAATGTGAACCACTCGCTGACGAAACCGCCCAGCGGTGGGATCGCCGCAAGCGTGAGCGACGCGATGCCGACCGCCGCCGCCGTCGCTGGCAGCCGCCGGGAGAGCCCGCCCAGTGGGTCGATCGAGCGCTCTGCGGTCGCCTGCTCGACACGGTCGGTTCCGATCAGGGCGAGCGTCTTGGCCAGGTTCTGCGCGCACACCTGCAGGGTCGCGGCGAGCAGACCGACCGCCGCCAGGTCGCGGTTGTGGGAGCTCTGGCCGAGCAGCGCCACACCGAGGCCCAGCAGCACGATCCCGGCCTGCTCGACGGTTGAATACCCGAGGAACCGCCGCAGCTCGTCTTGCGTGATCGCGTAGACGATCCCGGTCACGGCCGTGAGGGCGCCGATGATCAGCAGCGCGTCGCCGCACCAGGTGGGCAGCGGGCCCAGAATCGCGAACACGAAGCGCCACAGCCCATAGAACCCGGCGCTGAGGGCCACCGACAGCCACGCGGCGCCGAGCCGCGGCGCCGCGCCATAGCCCGCGGGCAGCGCACCCTGAACGGGCACCACGCCGATCTTCGTCCCAAACGCGGTGAGGAACAGGACGAACAGCACTCCGCGCGTGCTCGCGGAGAGCGACGTGTGGGCCCACACCGCGAGCGAGAAGCTGTGCGTGTGCCCGTACAGCAGTCCGAAGGCGGCCAGCAGCGCGGCGCCGCCGAGCTTGGTCAGCCCCGCGGTGAAGTAGCCCTCGATCAGCGCGCCGGGCCGCTGGCGATCGGCGCTCGCGATCAGGTAGATCGCCACCGTGAGCACCTCCCAGGCCAGGAAGAACAGAAACGCGTTGTCGGCGCCGATGGCGACCGTGACCGCCAGCACGATCACACAACCCAGCGCCGTCAACCACCGTCCGGGCGGCAATTCGACCGTCGCCAGCGCTGTCGCCGCGCCCGCGACGCCGGTCAGCGCCAGGAAGATGCCGGCCAGGCCGTCGGCCCGCAGCGCCGAGGACCCAAACCCGAGCCAGGTACCGAGATGCAGCACGGGGCGTGCCCCGCCGAGCGCCGCGCGTCAGCCCGACGATCACCAGCAGCACGCAGCCCGCACGCGCGCTGCCGCCACACGCGCGCCCGGCGACGGGCGCAGACCAGCGCCGCCAGCGATCGCGCGCACCGTCATGCCGAGCGCCGCCCATCGCGACCGCGAACATCGAGCGACGTCACGCCTGCCGGTCCTCTGGCGCAGCCGCCCGACGGCGAGCAGCAGCCCGTGCAACAGCGCGATCGGCGCCGGCGGTGAGCCGGGGATGTACACGTCGACCGGGAGGATCGCGTCGACGCCGCCGGCCACCCAGCCAGTCTCGGCCGCGAGACCGCCTGAGCAGGCGTCGGTGCCGACCGCGACCAGCGCCTTGGGCTCGGGCATGACCGCCCAGGTCCGCTGCAGCGGCGCTCGCAGCGGGTCGGTGACACCGCCGGTGACGAGCAGGAGGTCCGCATGTCGGGGTGAGGAGGTGAGGAAGAACCCGAGGCGCTGGATGTCGTAGTGCGGGTTCCACAGCGCCTGGATCTCCCACTCCTCGGCGCCGTCGGAGCCGGTGTCGATGTGACGGACGTGGATGGAGCGGCCGAGCGCCCGCGCCTGCTCGCGCGAGCGCTCGCCGAGCCGGTGGCTCGTCGCCGTGATCGACGTCTCCGACCACCAGCGAAGCTCGCGTGCGGGCGGCGGCCTCGAAGCGCTCGGTGAACGCGAATCGCTCCGGGGCGCCGCGCACGCACTCTCCGCACTGGATGCACCGCCCGCGATCGAGGCTGAGCCCGCCGCGTCCGGTCGACCCCGATCGCGCCGGTGGGGCACAGTGCGCCAGCGCGGGGTCGGCGTGACGCGGAGTCGAGCACCGCGATCGGGCCGTGGTACCCGGGGGGCGGAGGTTCAGCGCCGCGGGGGTAGCGGGTCGTGATTCTCCCCTTGGCCAGCCCGCGCGCAATCCACGCGAGCATCAGCGATCGGCTCCCGCGGGCGTGAGCCCGAAGCTGTGCTCGATGAAGGCCAGGTCGGTAAGGACGTCGTTCGGGAACGCGTGGTCAAACAGCGCCCAGTTGCGCAGCGACGGCGAGGCGACGTGCACGTTGCTCACGTGCCCGTCGTGCATCTCGACCCACACGACCAGCTCGCCCTGGGCGGCCTCGGCCCAGCCGAACGCCGCACCCACCTGCCTGGGCGGGAAGCCGGCGCGGCCAGCTCCCCGTCGCTGCGGCGCAGGTGATCGATCGACTGGCGGAGAATCCGCAGCGACTCCGATAGCTCGCCGAAGCGGACCAGCACCCGGGCCATCGCGTCCTGCCCGCGGTCAGTGACCACCTGCAAGCCCAGGCGACGGTAGTCGCCATACGGGCGCTCGTGGCGGGCGTCGGTCGACAGCCCCGACCCGCGCGCCAACGGGCCTACAGCGCTGTACTCCTCCACCAGCGTCCGGGGCAAGCACCCGGTCGCCGATCAGGCGGTCGGTCATCGATGCGGTTCCGAGGAACATGCGCCGGTCGCGCGTGAGGTCGCGCTCGATTCCATCGACCGCCTTCAGTAGCTCCGCGGGGGAGATCCGCCCTTCGAAGCGCACGCCGCCGGGTACGATCACGCCGCGGGCGAAGCGGCTGCCGGTGAGCTGTGCGCGCAAGCGCATGACCTGCTCCTTGAGGATCTGGAAACGGGCCTGGCCGACCGACAGCGCCGTCGTCTCGGCCTGCTTGGCGATCACGTCGAGATGGTTGGCCATCCGCTCGAGTTCGGCGTGCACCGCGCGCCAGCACTCCGCCCTGACCGGCGCCGCGACGCCGAGGGCGCGCTCGACCGCCTGTGAGAACGCGATCGCGTAGGCGACGCTCGAGATTCCGGCGATCCGCTCAGCCACGTGGACCGCCTGGGCTGGCCTCAGCCCCGCGAACCGTTGTTCGAGACCGCGGTGCTTGAAGAACGGTCGTGCGCGGATCCGGCTTATGTCCTCGCCGCCGGTCTCGATCAGAAACTGGATCGCCTCGAAGATCCCCGAGCGCACCGGGCCGTACGGAATCGAGAACACGTCCAGGCCCTCGACCGCGTGATCGAGCGCGTCGGCATCCGGGCGGGTCAGCTCCGGCCGAGCGACCAGCCCGATCGGTCGCACATCGTGACGGTCGGCGAGTTCCTGCTCGGCCCACTGTGCCGCCGGCCACCAGGGCCCGAGCGCGGTGTAGGTGGGCTGGCTCGCGCCGCCCGTGGGGGCGCGCAGCACCACGAGATCACCGCGCATCGCGAAGGCTCCCACGATCGCCGGCTCCGGTAGCTCCGCGGCCAGCAGCGTGATGAAGCGGGCGCCAGCTCGATGCAGCATCTGGCTCGCGCGGCCGAACGCCAGCGGCGTGAGGCGCACGCGCACCTCGTCCGGCGGGGCCGGCTCGGCGACACCGCCGAGATGCTCCGGCAGGTAGTCGGGAAGCTCAAGTGCTCTGGCGGCGAGGCTCATCGCGCCGGTGAGGAGAGCAGATGGGTGGCGTGGGTGAGCAGCGTCGAGAGCGGCCCGGGAGATGCACGCCAAGCGCCACGACGACAAACAGGCACGCGAGCATCGCCCCGATCATCCAGGCGCTCCGCTCGCCCCGTCCCCGCGTCGCGCCCGCCGCGGCCGTCCCGCCCGCCGCCCGTCCCCTCGCCGCGACGGCCAGAGCACCATCCGCCCGGCGTGCCACAAGACCCCGAAGAACGCCAGGTTGACGAACACCAACAACAGCGCCACGCCCACGTACTGCGGGGCCGCGAAGCCGCCGGCGACGATCTGGAACTCGCTGCGGAACACGCCCGACAACGGCAGCCCGCACAGCGCCAGCGCGGCGGCGAGGAACATCGGGCCGGTCCACGGCATCACCCTCGCCGCGTCGGTCACATCCTCGACCTCCTTGGAGTCATAGCCGCGCAGCAGGGAGCCCGCGCCGAAGAACGCCAGTCCCTTGGCGGAGGCGTGCGTGATGACGTGCAGCAGCGCTCCGGCGACCGCGAGTGGAGCGCCGAACCCGACCCCGAGCGCGATCACGCCCATGTGCTCGATCGAGGAGTAGGCCAGCAGCCGCTTGTAGTTGCGCTGGCGTTCCACGAACAGGCTCGCGACCACCAGCGACAGTACCCCGAACACGATCAGCACGTGCGCGGCGAACGAGCGCTGGCCGGCGCTGACCGCGACCTGGAAGAACCGCAGGATCGCGTAGAACGCGCTCGCCAGCAGCGCGCCGGAGAGCATCGCCGACACCGGCGCCGGCGCCTCGGAGTGCGCGTCGGGTAGCCACGTGTGGGTGGGCGCCAAGCCCACTTTCGTGCCGAACCCCACCACCGCCAACACGAACGACAGTCGCACCGCATCACGCGAAAGCCCCGGGCCGTGAGCGAAAAAGCGGGCGAACCGCGGCACATAGGAGCTTCCGAGCGCGTGGGTCCCGGTCGCGTAGAGGATGATGATCGCCAGCAGCGCGATACCGAGTCCGCTGGAGGCGATCAGGATGTACTTCCAGGAGGCCTCGAGCGCGGCGTCGGTCCGGTCGATCGCCACCAGCAGCGCCGAAACGATCGTCGTCAGCTCGACCGCCACCCAGAGCGTCCCGAAGTCGCTGGCCAGCGGCACCAAGAGCATGCTCCAGCCGAACAGGTTCAACAGCCCGAAATAGCGCCGCGCGAACCGGGGGAAATCAGCTTGGCGCTCGTCGGCTTGCAAATAGCCGACCGAAAACACGGCACCGGTGGCATAGAGCAGAGCGGTGGTGGCCAGGAACACGGCCCCCAGCGAGTCCAGTCGCAGCCAGCCTCCGGCCGCCTGCAGCGAACGGCCGTGGTCGACCGCCAGCGCGAGAGCGATGGCCAGACCGAAACAGACCAGACCGGCGACGAGCGTCGCCAGCCGCGCCGCCCGCCAGCCCGCCACGACGCTGACGAGCACCGCGACCAGTGGAACCGCCAGGATGGCGAGCAGTGCCCAGGTCATCCGCTCAGCCGGTTCAGCACGTCGGTGCGCACCGCCGTGCGTCCGACCGCGAGGTACTGGACGAGGACAACGAACACCAGTACCCCGACGAGCACGTCGAACAGCAGCAGCAGCGCGAGGATGATCGGCAGCCCGGCGGCGATCACGAGACTGGCCACGGAGACGGCGTTCTCCAACGCGAGAAAGCCGAGCAACTGCGACGGGGCGTACGGCCGCGCCACCATCAACACGAACGCCACCAGAATGCCGCCGACCGCCACCGGCAGCGCCTCCAGCGGAAGCGCGGCCACACCGCCGATGTGCACCGGGCGCAGCACCACGAACGCGAACGCGCTGAGCAGGATCGCGATCAGGATCGATGACGGGACCCCGATGCTCGACGGCACCCGCGGATCGACCTCGAGGTTGCGCAGCACGAACCGGATCCCGACCGGAAACAGCAGCGCCTTGAGCCCGATCGTCACCGCCGCGAGCACATACAACGAACTGCCGCCGCGCCCACTCGCCGCGGTCGCGATGGCGAGCGCGGCCACGACGGTCGAGCTGAGCGCGTAGATCCGCAACTGCTCCCAGACGTCCGGCGAGCGCAACATCCCGAGCTCCAGCAGCAGCACGAGCACGGCGGCGATCGTCGCCGCCGCTCCGAACAGGCTCAGGCTGACCGCGCCGAAGGACGGTCCAAACAGGAACATGACGACCGCCAACACCGCCAGCATGAAGCTCCCGACCGTGAACTCGGGGATCTTGAACAGGCGCAGCTTGGCGAAGCTCGACTCGATCACCACCACGGCGAGGCCGATCCCCACCGCCTTGAGGCACAGGAGACCGATGGCTGCCAGAACATGGTCGAGGCGGCCATCCGCCGCCAGCCCCCACGGAACCAGGAGAACATTGGCGAAGATCGTGTACAGCACCAACTGCTTGACCGCCGAGCCCCAACGCAGGAAGGCCAATCCGGGGCCGGAGTGCTCGGTGACGCGGCCCTCCTCGATCTGCCCGAACTCGAGCGTCCCGCCGTGGCTCTCGACCGGGATCCGCCCGGTCTCGGTGAGCACGAGCATGAAGAACGCCGCGATGATCAGCAGATGGCTCGGGCGCACCACCTCGGTGGCCGACGAGCGCAGCGTGGCGCCGAGCACATAGGGCAAGTCAGTGTGGGTCGTCAGCGCGACGACGAAAATGACGAAGATCACCGTCGGCTCGTTCAGCGCCCCGAACGACCGCACCCGGCTCGACCCCAGCTGCGCGTACGGACTGCCGCTATCGATCGCGGCGATCGAGATGGCGAAGCTCGCCATCCCCAGAATCAGCCCACCGCCCAGAATGTCACCCATATACCCGAGGGGCAGCCCGAAGCTCGTCAGCACCGGGATCAGCAGCGGGACCGTGGCATAGCCCGCGAAACTCACGTACGGCGCGGCGCGGAACACGGGCCCGGCCGGCTCTGGCAGCACCGTCTCCTTGTGCAGCAGCTTCACGATGTCGAAGTACGGCTGCAGCACCCGTGGCCCCTGACGCTGCTGGATTCTCGCCTTCGCCCACGCGATCAGCCCGCTGATCAACGGAGCCAGCGCCAGCACCGACACGACCTGGAGAACCTGAACTGCCCAATCGGGAAGGGTCGGCACGACGCTAACAAGCTCCTTTCGCGTGAAGTGGTGGCGCGAAAGAAGCCATCAGCCCTTGTCCGATCACGGGCGGTTTGGGAGCAGATACTCCCGCCAGGACTCCATCTGGCTGGCCAGAACATAGCGAAATCCGCCGCCGACCCTCGCGACGGATCGTCCCAGTCGGGCTGTGCGGCCATGCGGGCGTGCGGTCGTGGCCACCCACACGGCAACAAGCGCAAGCCCGCTGGCGTCACATGGTGTGCTATCACGACCTGAACGCAGTCGATGTGACTCACATGGCGCGCTCCAGACCGATTCCTCATGTTGGTGACTCAGTCACGGTGGTGTTCCTCGGTGCGAGACTTGATGGCGTCGTGACCCACGTCGATGACAACGGGCGACGGCTGACGGTCTGGACCGACGATGGGGAGACGCTGTCGTTCGCGCTCAGCCGCGCCACGGGCAACTTCCACAAGGACGGACAGCAATCAGCGGCGCGTCTGGTGTTCGACCACGCGTGATCACGGCAGCTCGCCCGGGCAGCGAGCCGATGATTCAACGGCGGCGGATTGACACCTTCTCCTCTGACACGATGGCCTCCTAGAAGTGGACACTGGAATCTCCTGGGAGAGGCCATCAGCGAATGAATTCGCGGTCATAGCGAGCCTCATCGCTTGTGTGTCATACGACCGGGCAGGCAAGCCAGGGCTCGGTAGCCGTGGCTCGGACGGGGGGCGTGCTCACCTCTTCCGGCGCACCGGCGTTTGATTCCAAGCTCTGCACCCGGCGGCGAAGTCACCGTCCACCGACGGGTTGGGCGTTGACCGCGGCGCGAGTAGGGCCGGTCGGTCCGGCGCGTGTGGGGGTCCCGACGCAACGCATGGCCACAAGGTCAGATTTCTGACGGATTCGCCTGTAGAACAACCCAATCGAGGGCCCAAAAAAGTCGATCGGGATGTTCCCCAGCTGGGGGCTGGGGAACGACCCGAACGCCCAAAACGAGGCCTCCGGTGGGACGTTTCCCGGGTGTTCACGGTCCTGTGGCATTTCTGTGGGAGCGTCAGCCGCCCGACGCTACTTGACCGCCGACGACCGACGGCGCCAACCGGCCACGACACCCTCATCCCGACCCGCGGACACAGCACGTGCGGCCGGTGAATAGCCGCGTGCAGGACAATCGCGAGCGAGGTCGCCGTCACCATCGAGCGCACACAGCGACCGGGGAGTATCGTGGGCGCCGGTGTGCCGGGAAGCCTGGTCGGCGCCTGGTTGTCGACCCGCAGGAGCCAGATGGTTGTTCCCCACCCACCGGTCCGCGCACCCGCTCATCCTCGGGCACGGCTTGAGGGCTGATGTCGCCCCTGCTGGCTGCCCCGTTGTTCGTGTTCTCGCTCGTCGTCACGCTCGCCGCGGCGCGCGTGTTCGCGCGGAGGCTCGATCGCCTGGGGATACGATTCGGGTTTCCTGAGGCGCTGATCGGGCTGCTCACGGCGCTCGCGGCCGATGGCCCGGAGATCTCGACTGCGCTGGTGGCGCTGATCAAGGGCGCCCACGGCGTCAGCGTAGGCGTGCTGGTGGGCTCAAACGTGTTCAACCTCGCCGCCATGATCGGGGTCAGCGCATTACTGGTCGGCAGCGTGTGCCTCCCCCGCGATGTGCTGCTGTTCGAGGGCGCCGCGGGAGGGCTGGTCACGCTGATCGCGTCCGGCGTTCTGTTGGGCTGGCTTCCCGCGCCGGTTGCCGTGATCGTGATCGCGTGCGTGCTCGTCCCCTATCTGCTCCTGCTGATTCACGGCCCACCCCGGTCGGTCCCCGGGCCCGTGGTCGCCAGGGTCGTCGAACGGTTGGGGCGAGCCGTGGCGGATCGGCAGCCCGCCGAGCGTCCGTCAAGCCAAGATCCGGATCCCGCCCGGCACCTGTTGGCGCTCATGCTGCTGGACGTCGCGCTGATCGTGGCGGGCAGCGTCGGCATGGTGCAGACGGCACTGGCGCTGGGTGACCGGTGGGGGATCTCCAACGCCGTGCTCGGCGTGCTCGTCCTCGCTCCGCTCACGAGCATCCCCAACGCGCTGACCGCCGTGAGGCTCGGTCTCGCCCGCCGCGGGTCGGCGCTGGTCAGCGAAACATTCAACAGCAACACGATCAACCTCGTCGCCGGGGTCACCATTCCGGCGCTGTTCGTCGACGTGACCGCCGGTTCCGCCCTGGGGCGGGTCGATGTCGTGTGGCTGATCGCGATGACGGCTCTGTGCGTCTACCTGCTCGCGCGACCCGACGGGATGCGTCGCGTCGGTGCTGTCGCGCTCATTTCCGTCTACCTGGCATTCGTCGCCGTCCAGCTCATCGCCTCGTAGCCGCCGAGTCCAGGCCGCAGCGGCGGGGTCAGGATGCGTCTCCGAGCACGGGCGTCGAGCGGATGGCCGCTGAGGTTTGGGCGTGTCGGGTGCGCCGCCAGAACGCCCACGCCCGTCCGATCGCGTAGGACGTCGCGCTGCTCACGCCGACGAAGAAGCCGACGGGCCAGTTGGTGTTGTAGGAGACCGCGATCGCGACCCAGATGACCGCGACGGCGATCGCGACCGAGAGGGCGATCGCGACGTGGGGGCGATTGGTGAACGACCGGGCGGCGGCCGGGGGGCCGATCATCAGGCTGAAGATCAACGCAGTGCCGACGACGGGGACGGTCATCGTGGTCGCCAGCGCCACGACGACCAGGAAGCAGAGCTCCATGCGGAAGCGTGCTGATCCCGCGTGCCTCGCCGACGTCGGGGATGACGGAGGAGAGCATCAGCGGTCGGTAGACCAGGGCGACCGCGACGAGGCAGACGAGTCGCGAGCGCCGCGGTGGGAGCCAGCTCGTTGTTGCTGATCCCGAGTACCTCGCCGAACAGCAGCGAGTAGATCTCGGGGGCGTATTCGGTGCTGAAGCTGAGGAACAGCGCCCCGAGTCCGAGCATGAACACGAGCGTCAGCGCGGTCGCGACGTCGTGGCGTCCGCGGCGGCCGAGCAGGCCGATCCCCAGCGCTCCGGCGAGTGAGAAGACGCCGAGTCCGATGATCGTGCTGACGTCCGATCAGGCTGGCTCCGGCGGCGCCGGCGAACGATCCGTTCGGAATCGCGTGGGCGACGAACGCGGATCCGCGCAGAACGGTGAAGAACCCGACCGCGCCGGCGACCACGGCAACGATCGTGGCGACGATCCAGGTGTTGACCATGAAGCCGGAGAACATGTGCCTCACGCCGCCGATGTCGGGCACGGCCGTGGGCGCGGCGGCGTCGGGCGCCGTGGCCCGTCGCCTGCGGACGCCCCGACGCGCGGGCAGCCGCCCGGCGAGGAGATAGGCGATCAGGATCAGGGTGACGACGAAGAAGCTGACCGGCCAGCCGTGCCCGATGTGGCGGCCAGTAGTAGCTGTCGTAGGCGAGCAGGATTCCGAGCCACATGGACGCGAGCCCGATCACGGCGGCGGTGAGGATCGCGCGGCCTGGCTTTGCGCTCAGGCGCAGGGCGGTGGCCGCCGGGCCGACGAGCAGCGCGGTGCTGAGGATCGCGCCGATCGTGAGTCGCCGAGAGCGCGACGGCGACGGCCATCGCGAGCAGGTAGAGGCCGCCGACGAGCCGCACCGGGATCCCGCGTGCGGCGGCGAGCTCGGGGCTGACCGAGCTGAGCAGCAGCGGACGGTAGAGCACGACCACGATCGCCGAGCGCGATCACGGCGAAGGCGACGACGAGCGGGATCGTCGAGGGGGAGAGCGCGAAGATCGAGCCGAACAGGATCGTGACCGTCGCGCCGGTGGTGCTGTGGTGGGTGGTGCCGAGGTACAGGAACAGCGCGGCGAGCCCGAAACCGGCGCCGAGCACGATCCCGGTCGCCAGGTCGCGGCCGCGCGCGCGTTGGATCGCCGATCAGCTCCATCACCCCGGCCGCGGCGACGGCCGACGCCCAGAACCCCCACAACGGGCCGATCCCGACCAGGATACGCGCTCGAGCCGCCGGCGGTGCCGATGTCGCCGAACGCCTCCCCGGCGAACGACTGCCCGCGGATGACCGTGAACACCCCGACGCCGCCGGACGACCAGCGCGACGACCGCGCCGATCACAGCGGCGACCTGTACGGGCGCGCTGGAGAAGAATCCCGGCTCGACGATCGCGTGTAGCGAGCTGATCCACTGTCTCAGACGATCTCGACGCCGGCGGCGGGCCGCGTGTGCTCGATCGCCGTCGGCTCGTCATCGGCGGTTCCCGCGACGACGAGCACGCGGCCGTGGACGCGCAGGACGTCGACGTGATGGCCGTAGAGCTCCGCTGAGCACGTCGGAGCGCACGACCTCCGCCGGTCGTTCCGCTGACCGCACGACCGGCGGCGAGGTAGACGATCCGGTCCATGACCGGCAGCAGCGGGTTCATCTCGTGTGCCGAGATCAGCACCGCGATCTGCTGCTCCTGGGCGATCCTCGGCGAGCAGCGCCACGACCTCGTGGCGCGCTGCGCAGGTCGAGGTTGGCCAGCGGCTCGTCGAGCAGCAGCAGTCGCGGCCGGCTGATCAGCGCGTGCGCGATCAGGATCCGCTGCTGCTCGCCGCCGGAGAGCTGGCCGACGCGAGTGTCGGCGAAGCCGCGAGCGTCGACGGCGTCAAGCATCTCGTCGACGAGCTGCGCGGCGCGGCGCGCGACGGGCAGGGCGAGCCCCAGGCGATGAGCGTCGAGCCCCGAGGCCGACCAGGTCGCGCCCGCGCAGCGGCATGTCGGGATCGAGCAGGAACTTCTGCGGGACATAGCCGACCAGCGGATCGCGCCGCGTGCGCGCCGCGCCACCCACCTGAACGCTTCCGGCGCTCGGCGGCCTGCAGTCCGAGAATGACCCGGAACAGCGTCGTCTTGCCCGGCGCCGTTGGAGCCGATCAGCCCGGTGAACTCCCCGGGTTTGATCGTGAAGCTGACGTCCTTCAGCACCTCTCGTCCGCCGAGCCGGACGGTGACCCCGTCCACGCTGAGGATCTCGCCGGCGCCCGCCGGAGCACGCACGTCCGTGCTCATGTCAGCTTCTCCGTCGAGATCTTGGCGGCCACCGCCCGCTGCAGCGCGCGCGTCTCGGCGAGCATCCACGACTGGTAGTCGTAGCCCGGTGTGGGCATCGTCTCGTACACCCCAACGACGGGGATTCCGGCCCGCTTAGCGGCGGACAGGAACGTGTCCGTCAGCGAGTCGGTGACCTGCTGGTTGTAGACGAACGCCCTGACCAGATGCTGGGAGAACAGGTCGTCCTGGTGGGTGATGTCCTGCGGGGCTGGGTCGACGCCGTTCATGATGTCGGCCTGAAAGCCCGAACGGCGTCAGATTCGTCGTGCCGGCCGCCTGCAGCATGTAGTCGCTCGACCGGCTCGGTGCGTCGCCACCGGCGTGTGCGGATAGCGGGCCGCGAACTGCTTGATCGCCTGGTACCACGGGGTCAGCGACGCATCGAAGCGCTTCTCGTTGGCCGCGAAGTAGGCCGCGTGCGCCGGTGCCAGCGCCGACAGGTCGCTGACCAGCGCGTGCGCGACCGCGGGCATCGTGGTCGGCTTGTACCAGAGGTGCGGGTTGGGCGTGGAGTCCGGCAGCCCGAGCAGCTTCTGCACGTCGATCACCTTGCGCGACGAGCTCGCGGACGCCGCCTCGATCTTGTTCATGAACGTGTCGTACCCGACGCCGTTCTGTACCACCAGCTCGCGCTGCGCTCACCGCCTGGGCGACGCTGGGGCTCGCCTCGAATGCGTGCGGGTCGGTGTTGGGGTTGCTCTCGACCGCGCTGACGGCCACGTACCGACCGCCGATCTGTGAGATCACGTCCGCGTACTGGTTCTCGGCGCCGACCGCCACGATCCGGCCGTGCGCCGCCGGCAGGGAGGAACCGGCGCCGCAGCCCGCCAGCGGGGCCGCGACCGTGACCGCGACGAACATGACAACTGCGGGGCGACGAAGGAGCGTCTTCATGGTCACATTCGTTCTGGGCTTGGACCGACCGTTCGCGTGTGATTTCTGCGCAGTCGCAGCCTAACATAGATTGAGTCCGATTCTCAATCTTGTCATGCGAGGCCGGTGGTCCTGCTACGAGGGCCAGCGCTTAGGGGCTCCGTCGGGCCCTAGTGGCAGCGCGAGCAAGTGCCGCGCAGGACGACTTCGTGATCGTCGGTACGAAATCCGAGTCGGCGGGATAGGCGTTCGATCGACCGCTCGAGGTCGGGGTCGTGAAACGGCACCAGCTGCCCGCACTCCTCGCACAGCAAATGGTGATGGTGATGGCCGGCGGGGTCGACGAGTTCGTAGCGAGCGATCCCGTCACCCACGTCGATCCGGTTGACGAGATCGTGCTCCTGCAGCAGCTCGAGTACCCGGTACACGCTCGCGCGCCCCACGCCGCGCACCCCGCCGGCGCTGCGGCGCAGCGCATCCTCGATCTCCAACGCGCTGAGCGCGCAGTCCTGGCGCGAGAGCAGCTCGATCAGCTCGTCGCGGGCAGCGCCCTTGTGATGGCCGGCCTGCCGCAACACGTCACGCGCGTGGACGGCCCAGTCGGGATCCGCTTGTGCTCCCATCGAGCCAAGGATAGCTCCCGACAGTGCGTACTAAGACTGAGACCAGATCTCGCAACGGCACGCCGCCGTGATCCGGCGGGTATGATCTAGCCAGGCGATGAAGCCCGCCTGAACCGCCGATCGTGGCTGATGGCTTCTACCGTGTACTGAACCGGTGGAAGCTTGTCATGCGTAGTGATCGCTCAGGCCTCGGGCCTGCCTTGGAGTTCCACAGCATTCTGTTTGATCGGCCCGAGGCCGGCTCCGCCGAGGACGCGCAGGAGCCCGGCTGTTTCGCGGATCTGAACCTTGATCAGGTCCTGGCGTCGATGACCGTCGGTCGCGGGGAGTACGAGCTGGCGCCGTTCTTCTACACCCCGGTGCGAGATGTGGCGGCGGTGCACTATCGCCATGAGATCCTGCGCGACCTTGAGCAGCCGGCGGTGGTCGAAATGGTCGGCCAGATTTGCCCGACGCATGCAGACGATGCGCGAACACCTCGCGTGGGCAGGCAAACTCCATTACCGGTACCAGCAGCAGAGCTTGTTCCTGGACGCGGTGGATATCTACCTCCAGGCCGTCGCCGGTCTGGCCGAAGAACTCTCCGCGCCGCGCGTGGAGTCGCGTGGATTCAAGGCATTGCGCGAGTACTTGGCTGATTACGTTGCCGGCGATGCCTTCACCTCGCTGGCCGGCGAGACGCGGGAGCGACAAGCCGCCCTCGCCGAGGTCGACTATTGCGTGCACATCAAGGGGAGCCGCGTCCGGGTCAGCAAGTACGAAGGGGAGGCCGACTACAGCGCAGAGGTGGAGGAGACCTTTGCCAAGTTCAAGCAGGGTGCCGTGGACAACTACCGGGTCACAGTTCCCGGACGTGCTGGAGATGAACCACGTCGAGGCCCAGGTGCTGGACATCGTCGCCCGGCTGTATCCCGAGGTATTCCTGGCGCTCGATGATTACTGTGCGCGGCGCGGCGATTATCTCGATGCCACGATCGCCGCGTTTGATCGCGAGGTGCAGTTCCTCGTGGCGTATCTCGAGTACGTTGAGCGCTTCAAGTCGGCTGGATTGAAATTCTGCTATCCGGACGTCGTCTGCTCGTTCCACCGACGTCTGGGCGGATCGCGCGTTTGACCTCGCCCTGGCCAACAAGCTCGTCCCCGGGCACGTCGGCCGTCGTCTGCAACGACTTCTACCTGAACGACCCGGAACGGATACTGGTGGTCACCGGCCCGAACCAGGGTGGCAAGACTACCTTCGCGCGCACCTTCGGCCAACTGCACTATCTCGCCAGTCTCGGTTATCCGGTTCCCGGCCATGCAGCCCGCCTGTCCTTGCCTGACCGCGTGTTCACCCACTTCGAAGTCGAGGAGGACATGGCGACGCTGCGGGGGAAGCTCGAAGATGAGCTGTTCAGGGTGCACGAGATCCTGGAGCAGGCGACCAGTACCAGCATCATCGTGATGAACGAGAGCTTCACCTCTACGACCCTGAGCGACGCGCTGCTGCTGGGCACCGAGGTGATCATGCAGATCATCGAGCTGGGCTCGCTGTGCGTGTATGTGACGTTCGTCGACGAGCTGGCATCTTTGAGTGACGCTACGGTCAGCATGGTCAGCACCGTTCGGCCCGACAATCCAGCCGAGCGGACCTACCGGATCGTCAGGAAGCCTGCCGACGGGTTGGCGTACGCGGCCGCGATCGCCGCGAAGTACGGCCTTACGTACGAGTCACTACACCGGAGGATTGCCCGATGAAGGTCTTCCTCATGCACGCCGATCAGGATTTCGACCTGCGCCGGGAGCTGCCGGCCAACGAGGACGCGCTGACCCGCGACCTGGAGCTGGACACGCTGTTCAGCGCGATGGCCGCGGGTGACGCGTACCTACTCGAGCTGGCCAAGCGAGCGTGCTGTGCAGCCTCGACGATCCGCAGGCGATCGTCTACCGCCAGCACGTCCTGGCTGACTGTCTCAACCAGCCTGAGCTCGTCCGCGAACTCTACGGGCTGGCCATCGACGCGATTCGAGCCGAGAAGAAGGTATGGCGAAGCATGTATGGCTCGCCGAACACGATCCTGCACCGGTCGGTTCAGGTGATGGCGCTTGTTCGTCGGTTTTCTCAAGCAGCTACGGGCGTTCGTCGACCAGCATGCAGCCAAGTTCGCGTCGCCGGGATTCACGCGTCTCTTCGGGATGCTCACGACGGAGCTGGATGAGGAGTACTTCCAGATCATCGATGCGCACCTGAAGGAGCTCAGGTTTCGGCGCGGCGTGCTGATCAGCGCTCGACTCGGGAAGGGCACCAAGGGCGTCGACTACGTGCTCCGCAAGCCTGAAGAGCATGGTTGGATGCAACGGCTCCCGATCGGGACCCGCTCCGGCTACACGTTTGCCATTGCTGACCGCGACGAGAGCGGCCTCAGGGCGCTGGGGGAGCTGCAGGGGAGGGGGATCAACCTCGTCGCCAGCGCGGCGGCGCAGTCGGCTGACCACATTCTCAGCTTCTTCACCATGCTGAGCGCAGAGCTCGGCTTTTACGTCGGCGCGCTCAACCTGCGTGATCGGCTGGTCGCGACGGGCCACGCGATCAATTTCCCGGTTCCGCTCGACCCGGGCCGACCTGTGCTGTTCGCTCGCGGTCTGCAGAGAACCATGCCTGGCGTTGACCATCGACGGGAAAGTGGGGGGGAACGATGTCAACGCCGAAGGCAAGTCGCTGGTCATGATCACCGGCGCCAACCAGGGCGGGAAATCAACCTTCCTGCGCAGCGTCGGCCTGGCGCAGCTGATGATGCAGAGCGGCATGTTCGTGGCGGCGGAATCGTTCCGCGCCAATGTGTGTGGTGCTGTGTTCACACACTACGGCCGCGAGGAGGATGCGACGATGGCGAGCGGTAAGCTCGATGAAGAGCTCAGCCGGATGAGTGACATCGCCGACCGGATCGCCCGAAACTGCCTGCTGCTGTGTAACGAGTCATTTGCGTCGACGAACGAGCGAGAGGGATCGGAGATCGCCCGGCAGGTAGTCCAAGCACTGACCGAATCCGGAGTCAAGGTCCTGTTCGTCACTCACCTGTTCGACCTGGCGCACGGGTTCTACCGCCAAGAGCTGGAGACGGCACTCTTTCTGCGGGCTGAGCGGGAGCCCGACGGCAACCGCACGTTTCGACTGCTCGAGGGCGAGCCGCTGTCCACCAGTTATGGCGAGGACTCGTTTCGGCGGATTTTCGGCCGCGAGACCGACTCCGCGTCGGAGACCGACGCCGCACCAGTGTCACGCGCGTAAGGTCGCGACGATGGCACGCTCATCCAGCAGCAGGTCGAGTGCCTCGAGGATCGACCGGCACACGACGTCAGCGGCGGTCAGTGCCGCCACGCTGGCGCCCTCCGGACCGATCACCACGATGCCGAGCGCTGCGGCGCGCAGCATCGACGCGTCGTTGGTGCCATTCCCGATCGCCGCGCAGCGCTGCGGGCCCAGCGCCTCGAGGAACTGTTGCTTCTCGGTGCCGCTCGAGATCCGGTGCGCGGAGATGTGCAGTTCGCTGGCCAGCTCATCCAGGGTGCCGAACGTGTCAGCGGAGAGCGCGTGCAGATTGAGTTGCCGCTCGATCCGGGGCAGACGCTCGGCCACGCCGTCGACGAGTCCTCCGCGGTCGGTGAGCGTGCCGTTCAGATCAAGCAGAAGATGCTCGATCTCGAGCACCGGACGGCCGGGGATGTCAATCGTCAGTGCCATCGAAGCGGGCTCGACGCGAGACACTAGCGACGCTCGGCTCTGGACCCTTCGGAGACGAGGGGTAGGGCATGGTGGGCATGTTGATTGAGTGATTTTGTGTGCGATGGCGGGCGACGGCGTCGCTCGCGAGCTCAAGGGGTGCTTGCACGCTTGCTAGAGTTGGGCAAATGAGCAAGCAAAGCGGCGTGTAGGTAGTGCCCACGCCATCCCCTAAACGTAAGGACCTGTACCTCGAGCGTGTGTTCGAGACGCGGAGCCACGCGTGGGAGAAGGTAGGTCTCGCGGGGCAGGTGAGTCGAGAGACCGTGGGCCGGGCCCGTCGTCAGGCCGTGTTGTTGCTGCTGCTGTTGGGCGGAGTCCTCGTCGCCTACGCCGATCGCAAGCAGTTCTTTGGCCACAGCCTCGACGCACCGGTGCGGGCGGCCACCGTGCTGGCGCTCGTCGTGATCGGCTGGGCATTGGCGCGCGACGTCGGCCGCGCCGCGGCCCCGACGTTCTTTCGCCGCATGGACCCGGCGACCGCGGGCACCGTCGGCTTCCTGATTCGTTTCTTCACGCTCCTGATCACCGGCTTGGCCGCGCTGCGAATCGCCGGGCTCAGGCCGCAGACGCTGGCGCTCGGTGGTGCGTTCACCGCGGTCGTGCTGGGCCTCGCCGCGCAGCAGACGCTGGGCAACCTGATCGCCGGCATGGTGCTCCTGAGCGCCCGCCCGTTCCGGGTCGGCGAACGCGTCCGCCTGCAGACCGGCGGCCTGGCGGGAAGGACTGAGGGGGTGGTCAGCTCGCTCGGGCTGCTCTATACGACCCTGGCGCGGGGGGAGGACCGGATCATGGTCCCCAACAGCGTGGTCCTGTCGGCGGCGATCGTGCCCCTACGAGAACCCGATTCGGTCGATGTCAAAGTGCGGATCGGCGCCGGGATCCGCCCCAGCCACGTGCAGGCCATCCTCGATGACAGTGTGGGCACCCCGACGCGCTCGGCCCCGCGCGTGCTGCTGGAGGAGATCGACGGCGACGACGTCGTCGTCCGCGTCCAAGCGACCCCCGAACGCGCCAGCGACGGTGCCCGGCTGGCCGACGAAGTCATCGCCGCGCTCGCCAACGTCACCGGCGAGCACTTGGTTCCGCAGCCGTAGCGTCACGGGTGTGGAGACTGCCGTGAGCGGCGCTTAGCCGTCACACGAACATCGCGAGCCCCGCCCTGAATCGTCGGGGCGGGGCTCGCGGACCTATGCCCCCACGCTTCTAAACCCGAGTACGGACGAGAACGCCACACGGTTCGCGCCGTCTGCGGTCAGCCGACTCGGTCCGGGCCAGCCGAATCGGGGTGGGGCCTCGCGGAGGCTCTCAGCCCACGGGGTGGGCCGTGCCGGTGAGCACGCGCTGGCCGGACGATCGAGGATCGCCGTTGGCCTGCTGCACCGTGACCGTCAGGGTGCGAAACTTGGTCGCGGGTGCGCCCGACCAGAGTGTCACCTGGCGGGCGTCATTGAAGGTGCCGACGGGGACGAGGATGCCCGCGGCGTCCTTCAGCCACGCCTGGTAATAACGGGCGCCCGAGAGGTGAGGCAGGCCGGTCGCCGAGAGCTGTATCCGCCAGCCGGAGCCGGTCTTGGTCAGCGTCGCCGAACCATGCGCGCCCGGAGCCAGCGACGTGCCCGATACCACCATCGCCAACCGCAGCTGAGCGGGGGACGTCGTGCTCAAGCTGACAGCGACGACGATCGCCGCCACGGCCGCCACCGCGACCGCGCCGAGTGCGTAGATGCGCCGGCGCGAGAACATCGGGCGCCGGACCCTCGGCGTCGGCCTCGGCCGTCGGTGTCGGCGTCGGCGTCGGCGTCAGCGCGGCGTCGGCGTCGGCGTCAGCGGCGGCGTTGGCGTCGGCATCGGGGTCCCGGCGGCCAATCGGCGGTTGGCCTCCTGGGCGATCGCGTTGACGATGCGATCCTCAAGTCCGTCGCCGGGCTGTGCCCACGTGGCCGGGGCGTCGAGCGCGACGAGTAACTCGTCGAGCTCGGCGCGCTCCTGCGGGCTCAGCGAATCGACGGGCTCGCCCGCGAGGTACGCAATCCGGTCGTCGTCAGGACCCGTCACTCAACCTCCTCTTGCCCTCTGTACGGTAGACGCTGGTCATTCGGTTCATTCCCGCAAGTGTCCAAGTAGCCCAGCCAGGCGCTTGTGGGCCCGGAACGACCTCGACTTCACCGTCCCCACGGCGACCTGCAGCCGCTGCGCGATCTCAGCGTGCGTCAGACCCTCGAAGTGCTGCAGCCGGACGATCTCCTGCTCCTGCGCAGGTAGTTCCGCCACCGCCCGGCGGACCTCCCAGATGTCGTACACCGCCTCCGCCGACTCCGGCTCGGACACCAGCGCCGGGTTGCTCGGTGCCACTGCGTCCAGCGGAACCGCCGAGCGCAGGGCCTCGCGGCGGTACACGTCGATCGCCACCCGGCGCGCGATCGAGACCAGCCACGGTCCCATGTCGCGGGCCTCATCCAGGCTGGCGGCTGCCTTCCACGCCTTCAGGAACGCCTGTTGGGTCGCCTCCTCGGCCAGACCCCGGTCTGCGAGAACCCGGTAGGCGACCGCGTAGACAAGCCTCCCGTAGTCCCGATAGACAGCGCGAACGGCGTCCGGGTCGCCGTCACGGAACTGTGTCCTGACCTCCCGGTCGACCACAGCCCGGACGCTACCAGTGCGACGATCCCCTCGCCACGGCGAGTCGTGCAGCCGCTGAGCGCAACTGCGAGTCTTGTCGGTATGTCCTCGACGCCCGAATACAAGCAATGCCCGGACTGCGCCGAGCAGGTGCTGGCCGCGGCGCGTAAGTGCCGCTATTGCGGCTACCGCTTCGACACTGGCCGCAAGCCTCGGATGTCGCTGCTGTCCGATTTGATTCCCGGCCTCCGGCGCGACACACGTGACACCACGTTGCCGGAGGTGCTCGCCGACTGGGGGGTGAGCGTCGGCGACCCGGAGGAGATCGTGCTGTTTCGTTTAGTCGAGGTCGACGATCGACCGGGTTATCTGCTCGTCACCTCCGAACGGCTCGTCTTCTTCGGCCAGGCGTCGCGCGGCGAGCACGAGCGGGCCCTCGAGTATCCGCTGTACGCCCTCACACAGGTGATCGTGCAGGGAGGTCGTTTGCGCCGGCGCCTCGAGCTGCGGGGGCCAGACTTCTCGCATGTGGTGCAGGGCCCGGGGAGCGCCGATATCGAGTGGCTCGCGGACTATCTGGCCCGGCAACGGTTGGAGCGCTGAGCGATTGCTCGCGGACCGCAGCGCTCCGCATAGAATGCCCCGAATCTCGCGGGAATGGCCGGTGACTCGATAGCGGGCGGGCATACGGTGAGTCCACACGCGCAAGGAGGAAACGAGATGTTCAAGAACGTCATCGTGGGTGTCGACGAGCACGAGGGTGGCCGGGACGCGATCGCGCTCGCCAAACACCTCGTCGCAACGGGCGGCCAGCTCACCCTGACCCACGTTCACCACGGTTACGCGATGTCCGTCCCGAGTCCGAACCCCGACTATCGAGTGCAGGAGCACGATCGCGCGCTGGAACTCCTGACCAGAGCCCGCGAGGAGTCGGGCGTCGAGGCTGACCTGCGTCCGATCGGGTCGCAGTCCGTCGGGCGCGGGCTGCACGAGCTCGCCGAGGCTCTCGGCGCCGACTTGCTCATCGTGGGCTCGACTCGCCGCGGCACCATCGGCCGGGTTCTGGTGGGAGACCAGACTCGCCACGCGCTGGTGGGTGCGCCATGCGCCGTCGCGATCGCACCCGACGGTTATGCGGAGCATCCGGCCTTGATGCGCGAGGTCGGGGTCGGTTATGACGGCTCGGCACAGAGCCGGCACGCATTCGAGGTGGCGAGCGCGATCGCGGCCGAGCACGGTGCCAAGCTGTCGGCACTTGAGGCCGTATTCATCCCCCGACACCTGTTCGTCCGCGGTAAGCGCAGGCCCGACGGGTCGATCGAGGACCTCCTGAAGGACGCCCGCGAGCGCATCGTCGCGCTCGGCCCGGCCGAGCCGCACGTCGCGTACGGACATCCGGCCGAGGAGCTGGCGCTGTATGGAGCGTCGCTCGACCTGCTGGTTCTCGGCTCGCGCGGATATGGGCCGGTCGCCCGCCTGGGGTTTGGCAGCACCACCCAGCAGCTCGCCCATACAGCTCGCTGCCCGCTGCTGATTCTGACGCGCGTGACCGAGGCCGGAGACGGCCCGGGCGCCTCGAAGTCCGATCACCAGACCGCGTCGGCGGCGGCCTGACCTACGCGCTGGGCCCCGGCGTCAGCCCCACAGCCGTTCGCTGGCCCGTCGGGAGCTCATCGGGTTGCTCCTGAGCTCGATCGTTGGGCTTGCTCGATGCCGTCGGCGAAGGCGCCGCCATTCAGTCCCCAGATCGCGTCGGACCACTGGAACGGGATCACTGCGCTGACCTGCCTGATCTTCGACAACCCGATGATTGAGTTCTCCACATCGCGCACCAGGGCGCGCTGGGGCACCGACTGCATGCCGCCGACTCCGGAGTGCCAGCCGTACTCATTGACGACCAGCGGCGTTGCACTGCGGCCAAACGCCGCCATCTGCGCCTCGGTCCAGCGCACGATCGCGATCGTGGCCGAGGCGTTCTGACCGTAGGGATGCACGCCCACCCCATCGATCGGCAGGCCCTTGAGCGCTTTCAGCAGCCGCGGCAGCGATGTGCGCGTGAACGCGAGCCCGCCGGTGATGACCATTGAGTGGCGGTCGACGCGCTTGATCGCCCGGTACGCCGCGCTGTAGAGCCGGGCGTAGTCCTGGAGGTTGACGTTGGGGCCCCAGGTCCAGCGATCGTCGGGCTCGTTCCAGATCTCAAACGTCAGTACCGGCTCTTGCGGCAGGCTCCGGTGCGTGCGCCAGAACGTGCCGCCCACCCCGTACCGGCGCGCGAACGCCCCGGCGAACGCGGCGTACACCGCGTTGTTGGCGGGTGGCAGGGGGGCGACAAAGCCGCCCGCCTTGTCATGAAAGACGATCGGCTTGACGTGCTGTTGGGCCCACTTGGGCGTGAACTCCAGGGTCGGATCCCAATGCAGATGCGCGGCCGCCAGGTCGCCCACCACCATGTCGTCGTAACTCCAGTCGTAGTGGTAGTGGCTGCCCACCGGCCCCTTCGGCTCGGTCCGCGCCCAGTCCGCATCCGCGCGCGCCACGCTGGCCCCGGCGGCGTGCAGGTTCTCCAGCGAAGCGTGGACCTGATCGGCGGTCCACGTCCCGCGGGCCAGATAGGCGAAGTCGCCTCCGACCGCGGCTCCGTAGACCACGGCATGCGCCAAAGCCGGCCATGCGCTGCCGGCCAGCAGGAGAGCGAAGAACAACAGGCGTCGGAGATGTACGGTCGCGATACCGATAACGTAGCCGGATGCGCACAACCTGGTTGGTGTCGGCCGCCGTGAGACAATCGCGTCTATGAACAAGGCGCGCGTGAGGGTGACGTTGACCGAGCCTGGAGTGGCAGGAGACTACCTCGTGGCCGAACGCCACGAGGACGGGAGCCTGCTGTTGGCGCCCGACACCTCAATCGAGGCGATCCAGCGCCGGCACAACCTGAAGTCCGCGACGCTGGGCGAGTTCGAGGCAGAGTACGGGCCGGTGCTTTCACCCGACGGCGAGGGGTAGCCGTGCCGCCGATCAGACGGCCGGCGCGCACGCCGCCGGTCGTGTTCGACGACGCGGCATGGGCCGAGGATCTGGCGCGCACGCCGGAGCGTGGCCGTGAGGTGGCGGTGGCCGCTCGCGACGAGTTCGAGCTTCACGGGGCGCCGCTGGCCAACGTTCGCGGCTGCGAGGAGGAGGGACCCGACGGCACTCGCCTCGAGGACTGCGTCAAGGTGTACCTCCCGACCGCGAGCGGCCCGCACGGCATGGTGCTGAAGATCGAGCGTGATCGCACCAACCGACGACTGCGGCTCGTCTGCATCGCATTTGGGCCGCGCCACCCGCCGCGGAAGTCGCGGACGCCGGCCGTCTACGAAATCGCGCACATCCGGTTGGGCGGATCGCGCGACCCGAGCTGAGCCACATCGCCGCCCGGAGCGACGCGGGGCACGGGCGCGCGAGCTACGCTGCGCCTCGTGCGCACGCGTCCAGCGACCGGCGTCGCGCTCGTGCTCGCGGTCGGCACTGTGGCGCTGTCCGCGTGCGGCACCACCTCCACGACGCCCGCGACGTCCATGGCCTCCACGACCGCCTCGGCCACTCGGTCGCCGCCGCGCACCCGCGCCCACCCGGCCCGGCCGCGGCGCCGGCCCGGCCCGCGCGTGGGCGCCACTCAGCGCGTCCCGGCCCCGGGGACGACGCTGACCGTCACGGTGACCTCGCTGATCGATCCGCTGCGCGCCTCCGGGGCGAAGGTTCCTCACGGCACCAGGGCGGTCGGCGTTCTCGTATCGGTGCGCAACGCCGGTCAGGGCGGCTACGACAGCTCCGCCACGGGCGACTTCTCGCTCCTGTCGGCCGGCGGCCCGGCGGCGCCCGTATTCGTGCCGGCGGGACCCTGCCAGACCCCGCTGCAGGACTTCATGAACGCGATCTCGGCTGGCGAGCTGCGGACGGGCTGTGTAGCGTTCGCGGTCCCGAGCGGCCAGGCCCCCAGCACCGTTCGCTTTTCGCCCGACGGCGGCGCCACCGGTCACAGACTGTCCTGGGTCGTTGCCAGTCGATGAGCGGATCGCGTACAAAAAAGGAACAGCGATGACTTCGATCTCCAGCCTGCGACCGTCGGCCTCCTACAGCATCACGATGCGCGTGCGGCTGTTGCAGCGGCCGGGGGCGTTTGCCCGCGTCGCCGCCGCGATCGGGGAGACCGGCGCGATTCTCGGCGCCATCGACCTCGTGCGCGTGGAGCGCGGGGAGGTGGTGCGCGACGTGACCATCGCCTGTGTCGACGCGCCGCATGCCGAGGCCGCGGTCGAGGCGGTGGGACGGTTGGACGGCGTGACCGTGGAGCGTGTCTCTGACCGCACCTTCCTGATGCACCTCGGCGGCAAGATCGAGGTCAATGCCACCGTTCCGGTCAAGACCCGCGATGACCTCTCGATGGCCTACACGCCGGGTGTCGCGCGCGTGAGCGCAGCGATCCACGACGACATCGACAAGGCCTGGTCGCTGACGATCAAGGGCAACACCGTCGCGGTGGTCTCGGACGGGACCGCGGTGCTCGGATTGGGCGACATCGGCCCCGAGGCCGCGATGCCCGTGATGGAGGGCAAGGCGCTGCTGTTCAAGGAGTTCGCCGGGGTGGATGCGTTCCCGCTGTGTCTGGACACGAAAGACCCCGATGAGATTGTCGCCTTCGTCAGGGCGGTGGCACCAACCTTCGGAGCGATCAACCTGGAGGACATCTCGGCGCCGCGCTGCTTCGAGATCGAGCGGCGCCTGCGCGCCGAACTGAAGATCCCCGTCTTCCATGACGACCAGCACGGAACGGCGATCGTGCTGCTCGCCGCGCTGATGAACGCGCTGCGGGTCGTCGATAAGCACGCCGATCAGGTCAAGGTCGTCGTGGTCGGCGCGGGCGCCGCGGGCGTGGCGTGTACCGAGATCATGCTCGCCCATGGGGTGCGCAACATCATCGTGTGCGACGTCGAGGGTGCGCTCGATGCCGGCCGGCCCGGCCTGGACCCGGTCCGCCGGGCTTTGGCCGCGCGGACCAACCCGCACGGGGAACGCGGGATGGCCAACGACCTAATGGCGGGCGCCGACGTGCTCGTCGGCGTATCCGGGCCGGGCGCGGTGTCCAAAGCGGCCGTGCTCAGCATGGCCGCGAATCCCGTGGTGTTCGCGATGGCCAACCCCGAGCCCGAGGTCAGGGTGGAGGAGGTCGGCGACCAGGTGGCGATCATGGCCACCGGTCGCTCGGACTACCCGAATCAGATCAACAACGTGCTGGCCTTCCCCGGCGTCTTCCGGGGCGCGCTGGACGTGCGCGCCCGGACGATCAACGAGGAGATGAAGCTCGCCGCCGCGCAGGCCATCGCTGGGGTGATCGGCCCGGACGAGCTGCACGCCGACTACATCATTCCGAGCGTGTTCAACCGTGACGTGGTCAAGGCGGTGGCGCTGGCGGTTGCCCGGGCCGCGGAGGCCAGCGGCGTCGCGCGCCGTTCCGCCGCCGGCACAACCTGACCGGTCGGTGTGTCCCCGCCCGAGCTCTCGGCAGCCGAGGCCCGTCGTGCGGCGCTTCGGGCGCAGGGGCTGCTCGGAGGAGCCGGTGCTCGCGGCGGCGTGGGGGCGATGTTGGAGCGCCTCGGGGCCGTGCAACTCGACACGATCTCGGTGCTGGCGCGGTCGCATGAGCTCGTCGCGTACTCACGGCTGGGGCCGGTCGGGCGCGACGCCGTCGAGCGCGCGTACTGGCACAGCGCCAAGGCGTTCGAGTACTGGGCCCACGCCGCCTGTGTGCTGCCGATCGAGCATTGGCCGCTGTTCGCCTTCCGCCGTCGCCGCTTCCGTGCCCGCGGACAGCGCTGGCACAAGGTCCCTCCAGGCGTCGGCGCGAAGGTGTTGGAGCGTCTGGCCGGCGAGGGCCCGCTGACCTCGACCGAGCTGGGCGGCGCCAAGCGCGGCGGTCCCTGGTGGGACTGGTCAGAGGTCAAGGTGGCCGTCGAGTGGCTGCTCGACCTCGGCGAGGTCGTGTGCACGACGCGTCGCGGGTGGCGACGCGTATACGACCTGCCCGAGCGCGCGCTGCCAGCCGGTGTGCTGGCTGCCGCGGAGCCCGACGACGCGGGTTGCCTGAGAGCGCTGGCCGAGATCGCGGGTCGGGCTCTGGGGATCGCGACACTCACTGACCTGGCCGACTTTCACCGGCTCACCCGCGCCGAGGTGGCAGCGGTGCTCGCCGACACGGCGCTGGTCGAGGTTCGTGTCGCGGGTTGGCCCGAACCCGCCTGGGCGCACCCGGCGACGCTCGACGTCCTGGCCACGCGGGGCAGGCACCGCACAACGCTGCTCTCGCCGTTCGATTCGCTGGTCTGGGACCGGCGGCGGACCCGGCGGGTGTTCGCTTTCGAGCATCGTCTGGAGGCTTACGTGCCGGCGCCCAAGCGTGTGCACGGCTACTTCGCCATGCCTCTGCTCGCGGGCGGGCGGTTGCTGGGGCGGGTCGACCCGGGGCGGGAGGGCCGCACGCTCGTGGCCAAGCAGTTGACGGTGCAGCCGCGCGCGCTCGACGCGATGGCCCGCGCATTGCGCGAGGCCGCCGCCTGGGTCGGGTGCGACCATGTCGCGCTGGGTCAGGTGCAACCGCCCGAGTGCGCGGTGAGGCTGCGCGCGGCGATTGGCGATTGAAGGTTCGCTCCGGGCCCGCCGCCGATCGCATCGTGTACTAAGCTCGCGCCGGTGCCCGAGTTCGCCGGCAGCCGCGCAGGCGCAACCGCGGGGGAGGTCGAGCTCGGCGCGACCGGGCTCGCTCCGGCCCAGGTCATCGCTGTGGCGCGCCAGAACGCGCCGGTCGTGCTCGGCTCTGCCGCCCGCGTGGCGATGGATGCCACCGCCGCCGTCGTGGACGCGCTCTCCCGCTCCGACGAGCCGGCCTACGGCGTGTCAACGGGGTTCGGATCGCTGGCTACGGTCCGTATCTCCGGCGCCCGCCGCGAGGAGCTCCAGCGCGCGCTGATCCGGTCCCACGCGGCCGGCATGGGTCCGGCGGTGGAACGCGAGGTCGTGCGCGCGATGATGCTGCTGCGGGCGCGCACGCTGGCGATGGGATATTCGGGGGCCCGTCCGGTTCTCGCCGAGTCGATCCTGGCGCTGCTCAATGCGCGGCTCACGCCCGTCGTGCCCGAGCACGGGTCGCTCGGGGCGAGCGGCGACCTCGCGCCGCTCGCGCACTGCGCATTGGCGCTGATCGGCGAGGGCGAGGTCGATGGCCCGGACGGGGCGCGACGACCGGCCGCCGAGGCGTTGGCGGCCGCCGGGATCGACCCCGTCGAGCTGAGCGCGAAGGAGGGACTGGCGCTGATCAACGGCACCGACGGGATGCTCGGCATGTTGGTCCTGGCCGCCGCGGATCTGGCGCAACTGTTCCGCGTCGCCGACGTGACGGCGGCCATGTCCGTCGAAGCGTTGCTGGGAACCGACCGCGTGTTCGCGGCCGACCTCGTGGCTCTCCGGCCCCAGCCGGGCCAGGCCGCCAGCGCCGCCAACCTCAGAGCGCTGCTGGCCGGGTCGGCGATCGTGGCCAGTCACCGCGAGGGCGACCCCCGCGTTCAGGACGCCTACTCGCTGCGCTGTGCGCCCCAGGTCACAGGGGCCGCCCGCGACACGCTCGAGCACGCCGAGCGAGTCGCGGCAGCGGAGTTGTGTTCGGCGATCGACAATCCGATGGTCCTCCCGGACGGCCGGGTCGAGTCGTGCGGGAACTTTCACGGCGCGCCGGTGGCGTTGGTCTGCGACTTCCTGGCCGTGGCCGCCGCCGAGGTCGGCGCGATCGCCGAGCGGCGCACCGATCGTCTCCTCGACGAGACGCGTTCCCACGGGCTGCCGGCATTTCTGACCCAGGATCCGGGCGTCAACTCCGGGATGATGCTCGCCCATTACGCGCAGGCGGCGATGGTGGCCGAGAACCGCCGCCTCGCCGCTCCCGCCAGCGTTGACTCGTTGCCGACGAGCGCGATGCAGGAGGATCACGTCTCGATGGGATGGGGCGCGGCGCGCAAGTTGCGCACGGCCGTGGCAAACCTCGCCCGGATCCTCGCGGTTGAGCTCACCTGCGCCGCCCGTGGGCTCGATCTGCGCGCCCCCTTACAGCCTGGTCCGGGCACCTCGGCGGCGCTCGCCACGACCCGGGAGCAGATCGCGGGACCCGGCCCGGACCGATTTGTGGCCCCGGACCTTGCCGCGGCAGAGGCGCTCGTCAGCTCGGGGAAGCTGCTGGCTGCGGTGCAGGCCCGCATTGGCCCGCTGCAGTGAAGCGCTGAGCCGCCCGCCCTTCGCTCTCTGTCTCAGCTGCCTTGTCCGTCGATGGCCACGACGTCTGGCAGTTCGCCCGGAGGCTCCCCGGAGAGCAGCCATCCCTCGTCGACGACGTGCACGTCCCCGCGTCGCGCGAGATCGGACAGCGCACTGGTCACCGTGGGCCGGCGCGCGGCCACGAGATCGGACAGCACGGTGTGGGTGAGCCGGAGCGGTACGACGATCCCATCGGTGCGCACCTTGCCCCACCGACCGGCCAGATGCCAGAACAACATGTGCAGTCGGACGTCGACCCGCGCCTGGTGGACGATCGCCATGTTGACCACCAGGTGCCGCGAGCGCTGCACCGCGCGCGCGAACAGACGGGCGGCCACCTGCGGATACTGTGCGAGTTGGCGAGTGAAGCGTTCGTCGAGCACGGCCACGCGTGTCGGCTCGAGCACCATCCAGTCGATGGTCAGCGGCAGCGTCGACGCCTCCGCCTCGTCATGCCATGGCCGCAGCACGTCGCCCTCGCCAAGCAACTCAGCGCCGAAGCGCCCGTTGATCCCCACGCGGTGGATCAGCAGGCCCTCCAGAACCAGCAGCCCGATCCCATCTTCCAGCAGCACGGACTGCTGCCTCTCCCAGGTGCCCACCGGGATCCGCACCTCGCGGGCGACGCACGCTTCGATGGCCCGATCTCGGCGATCCGGCTCCACCGCATCGGCCAGCTCAGGATCCTCACGCAAGACGTAACAGATGTTCGCCGCGGCGCGGCGGATGACATTCACCCCCTGCACTCTGCCAGAGCCGCGCTCCCGGCTTCCGCCGGTAGCTCACGAGCTCGATCTCAGCCGGTGCCGGCGCCCCGAGTTAGCGCCCGCTCGACCGCCAGTTCGGCCAGCGCCGCGCTGAGCTCCAGGGGACGCTCCAGCGGCGACATCCCGGTCGTCCAGGCCGGCGGCATCGACGTGACAGTGGCCGCGCCCTCACTGTGCGTAGGATTTCGGCCATGCGGATCGGCATCCTGACCGGCGGCGGCGATTGCCCCGGCCTCAACGCGGTCATCCGGGCGGTGGTCCGTAAGGCGATCGACGCCTACGGCGATGACGTGCTCGGCTTTCGCGACGGCTGGCGAGGCGTGCTCGAGGATGCCTACGATCAGCTCACGATCGAATCCACGCGCGGCATCCTGCCGCGGGGCGGGACGATCCTCGGCAGCTCGCGGACCAACATCTACAAGCGCGAGGATGGCGTGCAGATGGTGCGCGAGACGCTCGCGCGTCATCAGCTCGACGGCCTGATCGCGATCGGGGGCGAGGACACGCTCGGCGCCGCCAATCGCCTGACTGCCGACGGCGTGAACGTCGTCGGCGTACCGAAGACGATCGACAACGACCTCGGTGCCACCGATGTCACCTTCGGCTTCGACACGGCCCTGCACGTGGCCACCGAGGCGATCGACCGACTGCACACGACCGCCGAGAGCCACAACCGGATCCTGGTCGTCGAGGTGATGGGCCGCAACGCGGGCTGGATCGCCCTGCACTCTGGCATCGCCGGCGGCGCGGATGTGATCCTGATCCCCGAGATCCCGTTCGACATCGATGAGGTGTGCCGGCTGATCCGGCGGCGCCACGAGCGCGGCCGCTATTTCTCGATCGTGGTGGCCGCCGAGGGAGCCGTACCGAAGGAGGGGACGATGGCCGTCGCGGCGACCGGCGGGTTCGACGACTTCGGACATCCGCGACTCGGCGGCATCGGCCAACAGCTCGAGGGGTGGATCGAGCAGCGAACCGGGTATGAGACGCGTGCCACCGTGCTCGGCCACGTCCAGCGTGGAGGCACCCCGACCGCGTTCGATCGGGTACTCGCCACCCGGCTCGGGTTGGCGGCCATCGACGCCGCCCACGATGGCCAGTGGGGCATGATGACGGCGCTGCATTCGACCCGGATCGAGCTCGTCGCCCTCGCCGACGCGGTCGCCGAAGTCCGACGGGTGCCGGTCGAGGAATATCAGCGCTACGGGATCCTGTTCGGTTGAGGACAGCGCCGAGGTCGTGAGCGCCGCGTCCGTCGTGACCGTCACGGATCCCGAGAACCCGCTCATCGAGGGGCTTGAGCGGCTACCGGTTCGTCCCACCTCGCTGGTGGTGTTCGGCGCTACGGGCGACCTGGCGCACCGCAAGCTGCTCCCCGCGCTGTACAACCTGGCGCACGATGGTGCGCTCGCCGGAGCGCTTTGAGCTGATCGCGGTGGCCCGTCGCGATCAGAACCACGACGACTTCCGGGCCATTGCGCGCGAGTCGATCGAGCGCTTCTCGCGCCGCCGGCCCGACCCCGACACGCTCGAAGGCCTGCTCGCGGACATGCGCTACGTCCAGGGCACGTTCGATGACGACCAGGTCTACGCCGAGCTCGACCGCACGCTGCGTGAGTTCGACGAGCAGGCCGGTCACCAGCTCAACCGGATCTTCTACCTGTCGACGGCGCCGGCGTTCTTCCCGGTCATTGCCGGCAAGCTCGGAGACGCCGGCCTGAATCGTGCGGAAGACGCGGAGGTGAGGATCGTCATCGAGAAGCCGTTCGGGTACGACCTGGCCTCGGCCCGCCGGTTGAACATCGATCTGCTGGAGGAGTTCGACGAGTCGCAGATCTTCCGGATCGACCACTACCTCGGCAAGGAGACGGTGCAGAACCTGATGGCACTGCGGTTCGCCAACGCGCTGTTCGAGCCGGTGTGGAACCGCAACTACATCGACCACGTGCAGATCACCGCGGCCGAGGACCTCGGCATCGGCGGACGCGCCGGCTACTACGAGGGTGCCGGCGCGCTCCGTGATCTGGTCCAGAATCACATGCTGCAGCTGCTCGCGCTGCTCGCGATGGAGCCGCCCACGGCCTTCGAGGCCAACCGGCTGCGGGACGAAAAGCTGAAGGTGCTGGAGGCGATCGTGCCGCCGACCGTCGAGGACGTCGCGACGATGAGCGTGCGGGCCCAGTACGGGCCCGGTGTGGTCGGCGGCGTTCGGGTTCCCGGATACCGTCAGGAGGAGGGGGTGGCCCCAGACTCGCGCACCGAGACCTACGCGGCGTTGCGCCTGCACGTGTCCAACTGGCGCTGGGCCGGAGTGCCGTTCTACCTGCGCACGGGCAAGCAGCTGGCACGCAAGGTGACCGAGATCGCGGTGATCCTGAAACCCGTGCCCCACATGACGTTCCAGAGCTCGGGCTCGGTCGGCGTGCAGGCGAACCAGATCGTGCTGACCGTGCAACCCGATGAGGGCGTCTCGGTCTCGATCGGCGCCAAGATTCCGGGTCCACGGATGCGGATCCGTCCGGTCAACATGGAGTTTCGCTACGGCACGGCGTTCCTGTCGGAATCGCCCGAGGCGTATGAGCGGCTGATCCTCGACGCGATGCGCGGTGACGCGACGCTGTTCACGCGCAACGACGAGATCGAGGCGTTGTGGGGCATCATCGATCCGATCCTCACCGCCTGGCGGGACGACACCACAACCCCGATTGCCCAATATCCCGCGGGAACTTCCGGTCCGCAGGAGGCCGACGCGCTGCTGGACGACGGGCGAAAGTGGCGCCGGCTGTGAGCGAGGACATCTGGGCAGCGCGCGCTACGAACCCAGACGCGATCGAAGCCGCGCTGCGAGCATTGCTACACGAGCGACACGCCGCGAACGAGTGGCTCGCCCCGGCCCGCGTGCTCAACCTCGTCGTCGTCGTGGATCGCGAGTGGAAGGGGGAGATAGCCAACCGGCTCGAGCGCGTCGGCCGCTACCACGCATCCCGCACCGTCCTGTGTGCGGTCGAGGAAGGCCGCGACAGCCTGGACGCGGTCGCGACCGTGAGCTACGAGGAGCCGGCGAACGGGATCGGCCTGATCCGTGAGCGGGTGGAGATCGACATGGGTCCGGACCACCTGCAGGTGTTGCAGACGGTGGTTGACCCGGTCCTCGTCTCCGAGCTTCCCACCCTGCTGTGGTCCCCACACGGACACGACGAGGCGATCTCGGCGCTGCTGCCGATCATCGACGTCATGCTGCTCGATTCCGACGGCCTGCTGGAGCCCGCGCAGGCCTTTGCCCGGGCGCGTGAGCTGCTCGAGCACGTGTACGTCGTCGACCTGGCGTGGCTGCGCACAACGCCGTGGCGGGAGCGTCTGGCCGCCAGCTTTGACCTACCGGCGCGCCGGTGCACGCTGGATCAGATCGTCGGCCTCGAGATCCGCCACCAGGCGAGCTCGACCGCCAGCGGCCTGCTGCTGACCGGGTGGTTGGCCTCGCGGTTGCACTGGGGTCGCGAGCCGCTGCAGTCGCTCAACGGCGCCGGACTACGCGGCGCCGGGCGTCGAGACGACGCGGTGGTGACCATCGGGCTGCACCCGACCAACCAGGACGCTCCGGGTCTCGGCGGGGTCACCGTGTCCTGCGGCGACGGCTTTGCGCTGTCGCTCGACCGCGCGCGCGGGGGCCTGTGCGCCCAAGAGCGCTCCTCGGATGGTCACGCCCGGACCTGGAAGATCATCGGAGCCTCGCGCGGCGAGGGCGGGATCCTCGGCGAAGGCGTACGGCAGGCGCTGCTTCGCGATCCGACGTACGGGCCGGCGCTCGATGCGGCCCGCGAGATGTGTCCCCCGTGAGATGAACGTGATCGGCGTCGATCTCGGCGGCACCAAGGTCGCCGTCGCGCGCCTGCATGGCCGGGAGCTGAGCGAATCGGTGTTGCAGCCGACCGACTGTGACAGTGCCGACGGGCTGATCGATCAGGTCGTGCAGATGATCCAATCGGTCCGGGGCGAGCATCTTGACGGGGTCGGGATCGGTGTCCCGTCGGTCGTCGAGTTCGATACCGGCCGGGTGGTGTCGTCGGTGAACATCCCGCTCGCCAACGTGCAGTTGCGAGCCGTGCTGGACGAGCGCCTCGGTGTGCCGGTGTTCGTCGATAACGACGCGTCGGTGGCGGCGCTGGCCGAGGCGCACGACGACGAGCTCCGGATGGTCACGCGGGATCTGGTGATGATCACTGTCGGCACGGGCGTAGGCGGAGGGCTCGTCCTCGGCGGGCGCATCTATCGGGGAGCGACCGGCGGCGCCGGTGAGCTTGGCCACACGATCGTGGCCCTCGGGCAGCCCCTTGATGAGCCCGTGACGGCAGGATTTCCCCAGCCGGGGTCGCTGGAACGGCTGGCCTCGGGCCGTGCGCTCGACGGGCTGGCTGAGCAGTGCGCTGAGCAGCACCCGGACTCGGCGCTCGGCAAGCTTCACCGACAGGGTCGGCCGGTCCTCGGTCCGGACGCGTTGGAGGCAGCCCACACGGGTGACCCGGCCGCCGCAGCGCTGCTCGAGACGTGGGGCGAACGGCTGGGAATCGGAGTCGCGAACGCGATCAACACATTCGATCCAGCGGAGGTCGTGATTGGGGGCGGCGCGGCGCGGGCCGGGAGTCTGCTGCTCGATCCGGCCTGCCGCGTCGCGCGCAGCTATGTGCTGCCGGGGCTGGGAACCCGCACGACGATCCGCCTGGCCCGGCACGGCGTCGGCGCTGGGGTGCTGGGCGCCGCTCTGCTCGCGCTTCATGAGCTGCAGGCGTTGCCGTCCTCATCGCCGCGCAGCCCGGGGTCGGTCGATGCGTGACCTCCGCGTGCGTCCGTCGCGCGCGATTCGGACCGATCCTGGCGCTTCGCCGTGCGGCGAACACCGCTGGCGGGATATGGTTGCGCGCGGTGTTCACGCCGCCAGCGAAAGAGAACTGAGATGGGCAGCCCAATCTTCATCGTGCGCCATGGCGAAACCGAGTGGAGCGCCAACGGTCGGCACACCAGCCGCACCGACCTACCGCTGACCGACGCAGGGCGCCGCCGGGCGTCCGAGCTGCGTGGCGAGCTCAGCGACAAGCGGTTCTCGCTGATCCTCTGCAGCCCGCTGCGGCGAGCGCGCGAGACATGCGAGCTGGCCGGGTTCGGCGACGTGGCGGAGATCTGCCGATGACCTCAAGGAGTGGGACTACGGCGACTATGAGGGTCTGACGACGCCAGAGATCTGGGTCGGCAACCCGGATTGGGTTCTGTGGCGCGATGGCTGCCCCGGGGGCGAGATGCCGGAGCAGATCGGCCAGCGGGTCGACCGCGTGCTCGAGCGGATGCATGCAGCCAAGGGCGACGTGCTGGCGTTCGCCCACGGACATGTGCTGCGCGTGCTGACCGCTCGCTGGTTGGAGATGCCCCCCGCCGCGGGAGCGAGGTTCGCGCTGGCCGCGGGCAGCGTCAGCGAGCTCGGCCACGAGCGCGCCACGACGGTCATCTCGCGTTGGAACGCCTGACGCGGCTTTGCCACAGCGGTTTCGTGACAGTGGTCTCGTGGAACCACGGTATGTGACAGATGTCATGGGCGATTTCGGCCGCGCGCCACTTACGCGCGGGCCGGGCCAAACGTACGCTGCCGGGCATGATTTCAACCGATACACAGAGCGAGGGACTCGCCGTTTGCGTGCGCAACCTGCGCAAGTCCTACGGCGAGATCGAGGCGGTGGGGGGCATCAGCTTCGAGGTTCCGCGCGGAGAGGTCTTCTGCCTGCTCGGTCCTAACGGAGCGGGTAAGACCACAACCGTCGAGATCCTCGAGGGGTACCGCACGCCGGATGGCGGCGATGTCCGGGTGCTGGGGATGGATCCGTCCGACAGCCAGCGCGAGCTGCGCGAGCGGGTCGGGATCGTGCTCCAGCAGTGTGGAGTGCAGCGCGACCTGACCGTTGCCGAGCTGATCGAGATGTACGGCCGCTACCACCTGCGGCGGCGTCGGGTCGACGACGTGCTCGAGCTGGTCGAGCTGACCCAGAAGCGAGACGTGCAGGCCAAGCGCCTGTCCGGCGGCCAGCGGCGTCGACTTGATCTGGCGTTGGCACTGGTGGGGGATCCCGACCTGATCTTCCTCGACGAGCCCACCACGGGCTTTGACCCCGCCGCACGCCGCCAGGCCTGGTCGACGATCCGCTCGATGTGCGAGCTGGGCAAGACCGTCTTCTTGACCACGCATTACATGGATGAGGCGGAGCATCTGGCCGACCGCGTCGCGGTCATGCGTGCCGGGGAGGTCATCGCCCTGGGAACGCCTGACGAGCTCGGAGGACGGGACGTGCGGCCGGCCGAGATCCGCTTCACGCTTCCGCCGGCGTGGTCGCTGGGTGATATCCCGCAGGTGCCGGCGCTGTCGCGTTCGCTCGAGGCGGATCGCGTGCTCCTACGCTCCAGCGAGCCGGTTCTGGCCACCCAGCTGATCACCAGCTGGGCCATCGAGCGCGACATCTCGCTCGGCCAGTTCTCGGTCAGCCAGCCGACGCTCGAGGACATCTACCTGGAGCTCGACGGGCCCGGGGTCGACCGATCACAATCCAGTACGAGTGCAGGCCGTGCGATGAGCTCTGTTCTGACACCGTCGCTGAGGCGTGACCTTGGCCTGGTCGCGTGGCAGGTCCGTTACGAGCAGCGCTCGTACTGGCGCAACCGCGGGCGAGGGGTGTTCACGTTCGTGTTCCCCCTGATGTTTCTCGTCATCTTCGGCAGCCTGGACAAGGGTGCGCACATCTCCAGCCGCGGCGGGATTCCCTATGACGACTTCTTCGTCCCTGGCATCCTCGCGTACGCGGTGATCGCGACGACCTTCGTCAACCTGGCGATCAGCACCGCGATCCTGCGTGACGAGGGCATCCTCAAGCGAATGCAGGGCACCCCGTTGCCCCGCTGGTGCTACGTGGCGGCGCGGATCGGCTCCACCGTGGCCGTCGTGGGTGCGATCACGATCGTCACCCTCGTCCTCGGAGTTGCCGCCTACGGCCTCGACCTGCAGGCGTCCACGCTCCCCGGAGTGGTCCTGGCCCTGGTCCTCGGCACGGCCGCGTTCACCACGCTCGGGATCGGGATCGTGCGGTACATCTCGAACGCCGAGGCAGCGCCGGTGATCGTCAACCTGGTGATCCTGCCGTTGACCTTCATCTCGGGGATCTTCTTCCCGACTGACACGATGCCAAGGGTGGTGGTCGACCTGGCCCGCCTGTTCCCGATCCGCGCGCTGGCGGATGCGCTGCAATACGCGTTCGATCCACGCACCACCGGGGCCGGCGTCAACTGGACCGATATCCGGACCCTGGCCATCTGGACCGCCATCGGCCTGGCGCTGATGCTGCGCTTCCTGCGCACCCCGCAGGGGGATCTCGAGTGACCGGGGGCGAGTGCCGGGACGGGCGCTGGTCGGCCGTGGTCGGCCGGGGCTGGCCACCCGGCCGAGTCGCCGGCGGCGTGCGCGGGAGCGCCGCCCTGGTCTGGCTCGCGTTCATCCTGTTCCCGCTGGTCGACGCGATTGGCAACGGCGGCCCGGCGTTCGCGCACCTGCTGGCCATCCTCGGGGCCACCGTGTTCGTCGCGGCCTACGTCGTGCTGGTGCTCACCTGGCGGCGCAGTCCACCCACGGTACTGCCGTGGGCGCTGTTCGCCGTGTTGATCATCACCGCGAGCGCGCTCACGCTGGCCAGCGGACCCGGTTGGGCCTTCCTGTTCACGTATTGCGCGGCCTGCACGGCACTGGTGTTTCCCTCGCCGCTCGGCTTTCTCGGCGTGATGCTGTGCGGGGTGCTCGCGGTGGTCGAGTCGACGTTGGCCGGCGGGGCGGCCGGGGCCGCGATCGGTTTCGGCGCCAGCACCCTGGGCGTCGGCCTGCTGATGGTCCTGATGCGGGACCTACGGACGCGTAACGACGAGCTCAACGATGCGCGCGCGGAGTTGGCGCGACTCGCGGTCGCCCAGGAGCGTCAGCGGTTCGCGCGCGACCTGCACGACCTGCTCGGCCACACGCTGTCAGTGATCGCGCTGAAGGCCGAACTGGCCCGACGGCTGCTCCCGCACGACCCGGCGCGCCGCCGGACGGGAGGTGGGCGAAGTCGAGCAGGTCGCTCGCCAGGCGCTCGGCGAAGTTCGCCAAGCGGTCAGCGGCTACTGGCAGCCGACGCTCGACGGTGAGCTGGAGGGCGCGCGCATGGCCCTGTCCGCGGCGGGGATCACCGCCGACGTCCAGCGGTCCGAGGTGACGCTCGATCCCGAGGTCGAAGCGGTCCTGGCCTGGGCCGTGCGCGAGGGAGCGACCAACGTGATCCGGCACAGCGGCGCGCGCCGATGCACGATCGAGATCGGGGCGAGTGGCCAGGCAGCGGTCGTCGAGGTCCTGGACGATGGGCCGGGCGAGGCGTCGAGCAACGGCAGCGGAGGGCACGGACTCGCCGGGCTGTCCGAGCGGGCCGAGAGCCTGCGCGGAACGGTCGAGGTGGGCTCGCGGCCTGAGGGTGGATTCAGGTTGGCCGTGACCGTCCCGGTCGCTGCGCCGTGATCCGGGTCCTGATCGCCGAGGACCAGGCGATGGTCAGGGGTGCCCTCGCGAGCCTGCTCGGACTCGAGGCCGACATCGAGGTCGTCGCGCAGGTCTCACGCGGGGATCAGGTCGTGGACGCTGCCCTCGCTGCCGGACCGGACGTGGCGCTGCTCGATATCGAGATGCCCGGCCGTACCGGGCTCGACGCGGCCGACGAACTCGGACGAGCGCTGCCGGGCTGTCGCATCCTCATCCTGACCACCTTCGGACGCCCGGGCTATCTGCGCCGCGCGATGGAGGGCGGCGCGGCGGGCTTCCTGCTCAAGGACGCCCCGGCCGCCGAGCTCGCCCGCGCGATTCGTCGCGCCGTCGCGGGTGAACGGATCGTGGATCCGGGTCTGGCCGCCGAAGCGCTGAGCCAGGGCGAGTCTCCGCTCACACCACGCGAGCACGAGGTGCTCGTCGCCGCGCGCCAGCACGCCACCGTCGCGGATCTGGCCGCCGCCCTGTACCTGTCGCCCGGGACGGTGCGCAACCATCTCTCCTCGGTAATGCAGAAGCTCGACGCCAGGAATCGCGCCGAGGCGGTGCGGGTGGCCGAGGAGCGGGGGTGGCTGTAGGCGTCAGCGCCCCCGACCACCGGGTGCCCGTGAGCGCTCGCGATCGCGGGTGCCCCTGCCCGCCCGCCACCACCCTTGATGCGGCTGAGAGGATTCGAACCTCCAAGGGGTTTCCCCCACACGGCCCTGAACCGTGCGCGTAGACCGTTCCGCCACAGCCGCGGATCAGCGTAAGTTATCAACTGGGCAGGGCCTGATTGAGGGGCCGCTTCGCGACTGGATGGTTTCCTGCCTGGACCGATGGCCCAGAATGGCCGCTCAGCGACCAGATCGCTCCCTGCCTGGACCGATGGTTCAGCAGCCTGCGCCCGGGCGGCTTCCCGCAGGGGCCAAGCAGTCGATCTGGATCCTGGGCGCGCGCCGCGCGCGGATCGTGAAGCGATAGTCCTTGCCGATCCAATTCGGCCGGGACAGGTCGACGGTGATCTGCGTCCCGGCCCGCAGACGCTTCCGGCGGAAGCTGACCATCAGGTTGACCGGCTTACGCTTGGTGACCGCGCTGGCGTGCTTGGCGAACGGACAGCCTCCGCCGTGGCACTTCACCAGGACCGTCGCGCCGACCGGCGCACCGTTGACGACGAGCGCCAGGACCGTTGTGTAGGTCGGCGTGTAGTGGAAGGTCCACTGCATCGTGGAGATGATCGTGCCGAGGATTCGGATCGGAGCTGCCCCCAGGCTGACCGGCTGCGCGGTGGACGCGCCGAAGTTCGCGTCGCCGCCGTAGGCCGCGCTGATGACGTGCCTGGCCGGTCGTCTTATAGCTGACCGTGCATGTGGCGGTGGTCGCGCCGTTGGACGCGATCAACGGCTGCCTCGCGCACGATGCGATCGGCGTACCGCGGTCGAGAAACTCGACCGGTCCGGATGCGTGAACCGAACCGACGTCGCTCGGCGTCACCGACGCCGTATAGGTCGTCCTCGCGCCGACCCGCACCGAGGCGCCGGGCGCGCGCACAGCGGTCGAAGTCGCGTCTCGACCGACCTCCACAAGCTGGGTTGCGCTCGTAGAGCCTGCGGCGCTGGATCGGCCGGATGTGGCGTTGGGAGTGAACACCGCGGTCAAATGCTCGGGTGACGCCGACGCCGCGAACGACGTCTCGCAGGTCACGATCGTCGGCTGGCTATTCACCGGCAACCGTGCGCAGCCGCTGATCGCAGCGCCGTCATCGTTGAACGTGATCGTGCCTTGCGGCGTCGCAGCGCTCGTGACGGTGGCGCCCAAGACCACGCCCTCGTTCGTGACGACGGTATTCGGCACCGCCGTGAGCGCGGTCGAACTCGGGACAGGTGACGGGTCCGCCGGCGCTGTCACCACGGCGGTGGGCGCCGAGCTGGCGATGGTCGGGCCGGTGGCGTTGGTCGCGGTCTCTCGCACCACGATGGAGTGCCCGACGTCGCCGGCGGCCAAGGTGTAGGTCTGGCCGGTCGCGCCGGAGATGACTGTGCATCCCGAACCCGCGCTGTTGCAGTCTTCCCATTGATTCGTGACCGTCGTGGGGTTGTTGTCCCAGGTCCCGTTGGTCTCAGTCAGCGTTTGGCCCTGGGTCGCGGTGCCGGTGATCGTCGGCGCCGTCTTGCTCGCTGGGGCGGGAAGCGCCGGCGCCACCGGGGGGGCCACGACGGCGGTGGGGGCCGAGCTGGCGACGGTCGCGCCGGTGGCGTTGGTGGCGGTCTCCTGCACCACGATCGTGTGGCCGACGTCGGCCGCGGTCAGGAGGTAGGTCTGGTTGATCGCGCCCGAGATCGCCGTACATGCCACGCCCGTGCTGTCGCAGTCCTCCCACTGGTAGGTGAACGGCGGGGTCGGGTTGTTGGCCCAGGTCCCGTTGGTTTCGGTCAGTGTCTGGCCCTGGGCCGTGGTGCCGGTGATCGTCGGTAGTGCGGTGTTCGCGGGGGCGAGCGGCGGCGCGGGCGCCGCGACGATGGCCGTGGCGTTTGAGCTGGCGACGGTCGGGCCGGTGGCGTTGGTGGCGGTCTCCTGAACCACGATTGTGTGGCCGACGTCGGTGGCGGTCAGGAGGTAGGTCTGGTTGATCGCGCCGGGGATGGCTGTGCATCCCGTGCCGGTGGAGTTGCAGTCCTCCCACTGGTAGGTGAACGGGGGGACGGGGTTGTTGTTCCAGGTCCCGTTGGCCTCGGTCAGTGTCTGGCCCTGGGTCGTGGTGCCGGAGATCGTCGGCAGCGCGGTATTCGCTGGAGCCGGGGGTGGGGGGGGCGCGGGCGCCGCGACGATGGCGGTGGCGTTTGAGCTGGCGACGGTCGGGCCGGTGGCGTTGGTGGCGGTCTCCTGCACGACGATTGTGTGGCCGACGTCGGTGGCGGTCAGGAGGTAGGTCTGGTTGATCGCGCCGGGGATGGCTGTGCATCCCGTGCCGGTGGAGTTGCAGTCCTCCCACTGGTAGGTGAACAGGGGGACGGGGTTGTTGTTCCAGGTCCCGTTGGCCTCGGTCAGTGTCTGGCCCTGGGTCGTGGTGCCGGAGATCGTCGGCAGCGCGGTATTCGCTGGAGCCGGGGGCGGGGGCGCCGCGACGACGGCGGTGGGGGCTGAGCTGGCGACGGTCGGGCCGGTGGCGTTGGTGGCGGTCTCCTGCACGACGATTGTGTGGCCGACGTCGGTGGCGGTCAGGAGGTAGGTCTGGTTGATCGCGCCCGAGATCGCCGTACACGCCGCGCCTGTGCTGTCGCAGTCCTCCCACTGGTAGGTGAACGGCGGGACCACGCTGCTGTCCCAGGTGCCGTTGTTCTCGGTCAGCGTCTGGCCCTGGGTCGCGGTGCCGGAGATCGTCGGCAGCGCGGTATTCACGGGAGCGTCGGCGGCCTGCGAGCTGGCCACACCAACCCAGCAGCTCACAGCCATCAGCAGAGAAGCCAGCCCGGCGACCGCACAGGGGCGAGCGAACATCGGTCGCCGCAAACGCCCCAAATTAGCTTCATGTCCCTGACGTGCATTCCGTCGCACAGATGCGCCCCCCAAACGATGACTGCTGCAAACCCCACCGACATACTAACGCATCCTTGCCTAAACCTCCGCCGACGCTGCGCGGTCAGCCAAGAGCCCCAGCAGCGCCGCCTTCGTGATGCGGCGCTTGTTCGGTGTCTGATGCTGGTCGGTGAGGTGAGGGCGCCGCTAGCACCGGGCGGCGCCCTCGTCCTCGGCTACTGGTCCGCGCCTAGGTCGACGCTGGATTAATGAATTGGTTGACGCCCGCGACGACCGACACGGAGTCCTTGCCACCAAGCGTGTTGATCTGCAATCCGTCTTAGACATTTGTCACCACGAGAAATCTCCATCCCACACCATTCGTGTTGTCATGTGGTTGCCGTCCGGCACAGTTCCGGACATCAAGACATCAGACGTCAGACGTCCGCCCGATGCAACCCAGACACCCGGGGGCGCGATCCTTCCAGCCACCAGATGCTTGCCGTTTCGGCGAGCGCGGTAGCGCCGAGCGACTCGGCCGGTCCGCACAGACGGCCCGCTACCGGCGAGATCAGCGTGATGGCCGACCCCTCACGCGCTACCCTTGCACGCGCGGCGTCGAGGAGTGGAACCGAGGGCCGTCGCCCATCGAACGACTCTCCCACGCCACGCACCACCACGAACGCCTGCAGATTGCCCACAGGCCGCTATCGTCTAGGGGACTAGGACGCCGCCCTCTCACGGCGGAAACCCGGGTTCGAATCCCGGTAGCGGTACTCACAAAAGCCTGCTAATACAGGGCTTTTCCAGTTCTTCTGGTCCATTCGCGGACCCAATTCGTCGAAAATGAGCCCGCGAATGGTCCGCGCTCGGCCCGATTACGGGACGCCGCCTGGACCCGTCTGGCAGCGGTACTCGCCGTCCTCTGCGTTGTCCGAGTGCGTGTGTGACATCGAGCGCCTCGAACAGGACGTCGTCGTGGTCTCGACCGGACTGGCTGACCGCTTTGCACCGCATCGCCGCGGACATGTCACGCCGTGGCTGACGGACGATGCAGTGCCGGACTTGCCGGCCAGGGGACTGACAACGGATCGGCCGGATCGTTGTGCGGCCGTTCCGGTGCGGGCGCGCTCGCCGCTTCACGTGCGCCAGCCGTGCTCCGTCGGACCAAGCTGCCGATCAGCCCGATCGAGACAGACAGAGTCTCCCTATCCGCGCGAAGCGGGCACGCGGCCCTCTTCCCTGCTCTCACCACGAACCAGGTAAGTGGGTCGTCTGCCCAGCTGTCTGTGGAAACCAGGTGCGTCGCGTCGGCCATCACGCCGGTGGGCGCCCTAACCTCTCGGCGGGCTCGCGATTGGCGACGAGCAGGTGCGCGTGGCCCGTCAGTCGCGGTCCTGCTTGCCCGGGTGGGCGGTACCGCTCCTCGGTGGGGCCCCCGTGCTCGCTACGGCGTTCCGCCACTCAACGGACCATTCTTCGAGCGGCCGGAGCCGTTCGAGGAGGTCTCGCCCCCTGGCGGTCAGCAGGTACCCGTCGGCTCCCCGGCCCACGACCTCAGCCTCGGCGAGCTCACGCAGACGGTCGGCGAGCACGCTCGATGAGATCCCCCCGCACCGCCGCTGCAGGTCGCGGAAGTTTGGTGACGGCGTTTCACGCAACTCCCAAATGATCCGCAGCGCCCACCGTCGCCCGAGCAGGTCGAGGAGGGCCATGATCGGGCGACCGGTGACGGACCCGCGGACCGGCCGACCTGGGAGCGGGGTTTGCTCGGACACCGATCCATTATTGCCTCATATTCCGAAGCAGACCGTGGTAGGCTCTCGGCGTGCTTCGTAATCCAAAGCAACCTCGCGTCGAACCTCTCACTGCGCCCCATGACGACGCGACGGCTGCTGCGCTCGCCGAGCTCGGCCCGCCGATCGCCCTGTTCGGGGTCTTCGCACGCAGGCCCGACCGCGCCCGCGCGATCGCTCAATGGGGGCGCTACTACCTGTCACGGAGAGTCGCGCTGACGCTTCGACAGCGCGAGATCATCATCGACCGGACGACCGCGCTGTGCGGCGCCGATTACGAGTGGGGAATCCACATCGCAGTCTTCGCCTCCAAAGCCGGACTGACCGACGAGCAGGTCCGATCCCTCGCGATAGGACAGCCGAGCGATCCGTGCTGGAGTGATCCGGCCGACGCCGCCGTGCTGCGCGCCGTCGACGAGATCCACCTGACCGCTGATCTCGGCGACGAGACGTGGGAGGGACTGAGTGCTGCGGTGGGCGAAGAGGGCGCTATCGACCTGCTCCTAATTGCCGGCTGGTACCACGCGATCTCCTACGCGGCCCGTGCGCTCCGACTGACGCAGGAGTCCGGCACCCAACGGCTAGCCGGCTGATGCTCACCGTCATCGCTACCTACCGCACCGGTCCAGGCGCCACGCGAGCCGTCGCCGACCTGCTCGCCAGACACGCCGCGGCCAGCGAGCAGGAACCCGGGTGCCGTCAGTTCCTCGCCCACCAGGCCTTGCACGACCCGGCCCGGTTCTTCCTCTACGAGACCTACGACTCGGCCGAGGTGTTCGCCGAGCACCGGCGCAGCCAACATTTCCGGCAGAACATCGAAACAATGCGCGCGCCGTTGCTGATCGAACGCGAGTGCGGCTTCGCCGGTTATATCGACAACACCATGCGCGACGGCGAGGGCAGCTTTCGGTTAATCCCGGCCGCGGCGACCGACGGAGGAGCACGATGACGTTCACCCCCTGGGAGTCGATCCCGGCTGACCTGCGGGCCGAGTTCGACGAGGCCGGTCTCGATGGAGCCGACGTGCATGCGGCGGTCCTGCGCGCGCTGGAGGAGGACCTGCCTGCTGGGTCGGTCGACGTCACGAGCGTCGCCGACCATCGCGGCCGATGCTCGGACGACCGCGGACCTCGGCTCCCGAGACGAGGGCGTGGTGGCTGGGCTTCTTGTTGCTGCGTTGGTGTTCCACGTCGTAGTCGGCGATGAGGTGGAGGTGCACGATCGGATCGCTGAGGGCTCGCGGGTGCGGCCCGGGGACGTCGTGATGCGGGTCAGTGGCCCGACCCGCGGCCTGCTGACCGCCGAGCGTCCGGCGCTGAACTTCGCCAGCCATCTCTCCGGTGTCGCGACGTCGACCGCCAAGTGGGTCGATGCGCTCGAGGGCACGCGCGCGAAGGTGCTCGACATCCGCAAGACACTGCCTGGCTGGCGCGCGCTGCAGAAGTACGCCGTCCGCGTCGCGGGTGGTGTGAACCATCGGTTCTCGCTGGCGGACATGGCCCTGGTCAAGGACAACCACGTGGTTGCCGCCGGGGGCGTGGTGCCGGCATACGAGGCCGTGCGTGCGGCGTTCCCCGACGTGCCCGTCGAGGTCGAGGTCACCGATCTCGACGAGCTCAAGGCGCTGCTCGAGGCGGGTTGCGACCACGTGCTGCTGGACAACATGGACGACGCGACCATGTGTGAAGCCGTGGCGATGACTGCCGGCCGCGCCGTCCTCGAAGCGTCCGGTGGGCTCACACTCGACCGTGCTCGCGCGGTTGCCGAGACCGGCGTCGACTTCATCTCCGTCGGTGCGCTCACCCATTCCGTAACCGCGTTCGACCTTGGCATGGACATGAAGTGAACAGCGTGAACATCAGCTCAGCCGCCCGCCAGCACCATGCTCAACAAGCTCTCGTGCCTGGCCGCGACCTTCCTGATCTACGACGAGCACGAGCCGTTCGATCGCGTTGTCCAGGCCTCGTCGCTGTACAGGATCTCCGTCTCAACAACGAGGGCAGCAAGCTCCTCATTGAGGCGTGGCGCGAGGGGCGTGGCACGTCGCGCATCGAGCGCTAACCGCTCCCATCCGCCATCGCGGCGCACACACACTCGAGGGTCCCGGCCGGACGTTCGAGCCGGGCGACGGTTGGCGGTGGGCGTCGCTGGGTGACGCGGCGGGGCAGAGCGGCTTGACGGGGCCTTCCTCGAGCTCGATCCCGGGGCGGACTTCGGCCCCTACCGCTATGAGTACGGGCGAGGGCTGTGGCTGTTCGTGCTCACCGGCACACCGGCGGTCCAACACGCCGAGGGCGAGCAGGCGCTGTCGCCCGGCGACCTCATCTGCCTCCCAGAAGGGCCGGCCGGAGGGCGCAGCGTGCTCAACCGCAGCGGCGAAACGGCCCGCGTTCTGCTGCTCTGGACATCCGGGTTCCCGGCGGCCATTTGCTACCCCGAGACCGGCGAGTGGATCCTGCGGCCCACTCGCGGCCGCGACGAAATCCGCCTGCGGCGCAGATAATCCGCGCTAGACCGAGCACTCGGTGTGATCCGCCGGACGCCACACGGCGACCTCGAGTTCGACACTTCCGCTCCAACGCTTAGCGTGTTTTCCTGTTCGGTTACTAACGGAGGGCCAGCTCGCCGCGCGGCCTGTGCCAGGACGAATGCAGGTGGCCGGCGGAGCGCCCCGGTCTCGCAATTCGCCATCAGCGCGTCCCGGTAGTGGTCGGTCTGCTCGTCCTCGCGGCCGACGACGCCGAGGACCTGGAATGCGCGTAAGCAGGGGCGGGCCAGCCTCAGGCTGGCCTCGCCGCGCGCCCTGCATCGCGCTCGCAGCAGGGCGCGCACGCACGCAACCGGACGCCTCCGGCTGCCCTCCCTTTCGCCAGAAGCACAACGCGTCCCCGCAGCGCTCGGCGCGAGTCCGATCGAACGGCGCTCGCCTCGACGTCGTCCCAGACCCGGAGCCCGAGAACCTCGCACGGCTGTCGTCGTTGCTGGGTGAGCCCGACGCGGAGACGTCGCGGTCGGCGACCTCGCGGCCGAGAGTTCCCGCTCGCAGGCGAGGCGATCAGCGTGGACTTTCGCGGCGGGCGGCTGCTCGTCTGCGGGCTCGGAGATCCACATGCGGGCATTGAGTTGCTCATCGTGTTTCTCCCGATGTGGTGGGTTGGGCGGGACGCGGGGTCAGTCGGCCGGGTCGATGCGCTGGGAGTGTTCGCCGGCGTCTCGCTGGTTGCCGCACAACCAATCTGGCCTCCTTGGCCTGCCGAAGCAGGTCGTCAATGTGGGCCCTTGCGAGATAGATGGTCAAGTAGGAATTCATGGTTCAAAAAGGGGCTTTCGAATGTGGGCGAATGGCGCGCTGGCAACGTTCCTACCGGTGGGGGCTGCTCGCATCCGTGGACTCGCCGAGGGATTCACCGGTCGGACGGATCGGATCCGAGTGATCGGAGGAGCGCACATCGCATGTCACGCCGCGATCGCGATCCGCAGGATCCGGGCGGCGTACGCGTCAGCCGCGGACTCCTCGCAATCCAGCGCAGCCTCGAAGGCGACGTACGCCGATGCCCGCTCCGCTCTACGGGCGCTCGAGAAGCGCTGATACTTCTCGCGCACCTCCTCGCAGCGGGCACGCCAGTCGCAGTAGAGCTCGATTAGCTCGTCGGTCAGTTCGGGTCGCTTGTTGATGCTCATGCTCGTCCCCTCTCGTTGATCGCTCTCAGTCGTGTCGGCTGGGGTCGACGATTTCACCGGCTGGTCTCGGTCGCTACGGTGGATTCGCCAGTCCGATCGCCGGTCGGGGCGAGCACCTCAGCGGCGGCACGCTCGACCGAGCGTGGGGCGTTGCCCTGCCGGCCGGCTCCAGCTCGCACGGAGCGGTAAGACGCCGCCAGGCCCGCACCGATAACGACTACGTCTGCTGACTCCATGTCGGTCTTCTTTGTCTCCCGAATCGCTCAAACCCAGCACTCGAACTGTTGCTGGGTGGCGCGTAACGGACCTCACCGATGTAGCGAAAGACGGAGCACGGAGTTACCGGATCCGCAGAGCGGCGTGGTGCCCTAACTCAGCTGCGGAGCGCCGAGGCCGATCGCCGATCACGTCGCAGTCTTAGCCACGCGCGCTGACCGTTTCAGGAACGTGCTCCCCGGTCGAGATCAGCCGGAGTCGGCCGGATGCATGCATCTAGCCCTCGGATCCTGGCGCAGCTTGCGATCGGGTCAGCTGTCTGTGCGACCCCGTTCTCGGGCAGCGAGTTCGACGCCTCCAGGTCCTGGTCGGCCTCGCTTCGCCGGCGTACTCGAGGGGTAGACTCGCTACATGGGAGACGTGGATGCCGATATCCGGCAGCTCGCGGCTTGGCTGGACTCCAACGCGCAGAAGGTCGCGGATGTCGTGGACGATCGGCTCCACGACGAGGTGCCGGAGTATTTCGAGGGCATCGACCCGGGCATGGCCGAGGTCGAACGGGCCAGCATCGTCGCGAACCTGCGTGCGGTGGCACACGGTTTGGGACACGGCCGCGCGATGCCTGACCACCTGCCGCCCGGCGCGGTCGACGAAGCGCTACTGGCGGTCAACGAAGGGCTCCCGTGGGCGGCGCTGCTTCGGACGTACTCGATCGGGCATGCCAGCCTCTGAGAGCAGATGTGCGCAGAGGTGGAGCACCGGGGACTTCCGGACGCGCGGCGGGTCCAGGCGCTCCGGGTCCTGTCGCGGGACCTGTTGGCGTACGTCGACCAGGTCACCGGACAACTTGCGGAGGTGTACCAGACCGAGCGTGACCGGCTGCTGCGCAGCCAGGAGCGCAAACGCGCAGCCTTGACGCGTGAACTGCTCGCGGGGATGCCGGTGTCCGAGGAGGAGCTCGGGTACCGCTTGCGTGTGGATCACATCGGCGTGGTCGCCTGGGGTCGCAACCCCGAGGCGAGCGCCACCCAGCTCGCGCAAGAGCTTGGCTGCGCGTTGCTGATCGCGGGCGGCGGGGGGCGCTCGGTGTGGGCCTGGCTGGTCGTCCAGCGCAACGCGCACCCCACTTCGCGTGGGCGGTGTGACCCTCCTGCCAGAGGAACTCCGATGTACGCAGGAACAACCGTGGGCGAAGCTCCCATCGCACTACGTTCGCCCACTGGTTGATCAGCAGCGGCAGGTCTCGATAGCTCGAGATCCATCTCGCAAACGCCGAGTTGACGACCGTCTCGCTTGTTGGCCGGACTACCGCCGGCTCTTCGAGTTGCTTGCCGCCGCCGTGGGTCACCACCGCCAGCTCAGGACTGAAGCCCTCCACGTGCTCCGCCTCCCGACGCATGAACGCCTCAGGGATCAGGAGCGGGAAGTAGGCGTCGCGCGCACCAGTGGCCTTGATCCGCTCGTCGATGGCGGCCTGTAGCCGCTCCCAGATCGCGTATCCCCATGGCCGGATTACCATCGTCCCTCGCACCGGGCCGTTCTCGGCCAACTGCGCCTTGGCGATCACGTCCTAATACCAGCCCGGAAAATCCTGCTCCTGAGAGACGAGCACGCTCGACGTCTCCAAGGAATGTAGGTGTATCGCGAACATCGGGTCGGCCGACCAGGCCTGAGCGTGCAACTCGCTCGGGCTGGAAGCTCGGGATGCCCGGCCGCAGCTCCGTCCTGGCCCCGACGCTCCGGGCTGTGAACACCCGGCACGGAAGGCGGGCACACGAGTCGCCGTGCTGGGGCACGGCCGGCGACCCCTCATAACCAACGGTGCCAGCGCATTGTGAAGACGACCGCCAGTGGTCCGCGCTCGACGCCTGAGCGCAGCCGTGTCAGCCAGTCCGCGTGTGGTCTCGCTTCCTCCCACGGCGCTACTTCGCGCTCTCAGGATCCGAGCCCCTCAAAGCGCGGAGACGGGCGCATCGCGACTCTTCACGCCGTTCGGCGCGGGCGGCGTCGCTGTCCCGTTCAGCGATTCCTCGCGGGACGGCTTCCGGTCGACCCGCCGTCCGGGCGGCACCCACCCGACGCGAGGGTCAAGCCGGGGGGCGGCGGGTGGCGAGCATCTCCTCGTCGAAGCTCCAGGTAGCGCAGGCGTCGTGTGAGATCTCGGCGAGCCAGCGGAAGGAGTCGGGCGTGATGTCGGTGAAGCGCCAGCGCAGCTGCGGGTCTTCCTCGTCGCTGAGCAGGATGATGTCGTCGTGCTCGGGTCGGCCGATGAAGCGTCGGACGCGGCCGTTGACGGGTTCGATCCATGTGGAGCGCCAGGCGTCGATCGCGGGGTCGTAGAAGCGGATCGTCGAGCCGTGGAAGGCCCGGGGCGGCCGGCCCTCGCCGGGCTGGCCCCGTCCGGGGACGATCCAGATGTCTTGGACGGCTCGGCCGCCGAGGACCCAGCCGACGTGCAGCTCGCCGTGCATGGTGGCCGGCTGGCCCGCGGGGTCGGTGCCGGCCCATTCCAGCTCCCAGGAGCCGACGAACCGCCCGAACAGCGTGAGCTTGTCGGCAAGGTCGGTGGCCGGGCCGGGGACGTGGAGCGCATCGGTGAGCCCGCCGCGCGGTGGGACGGTGTTCGGCGAGGTCGTCACGGGTTTCCTCCTTGGGTGCGAGGGCGTCGTCGGGCCGAGCGGAGGTGATCGAGCGAGAGGCGCGAGACCACCGCGGCCAGGTAGGCGCGTGGCGACTCGATCCGCTCGCCGCCTCGCGCGCCCCGGTGCAGGCGCAGGAACCCGTCCTGCACCATGTCCTCTGCCTCGCTCACGCTGCTGAGCATTCGGTAGGCGATGGCGAACGCCGACGGGGGGAGCTCGTTGAACTCCTCTTCGGTCATCGCTTTAGCTGAGTCCGTGCGCGAAGCCCTGCCGCCAGCTCGCATAGCGCGGCTGCCAGCCGAGCTCGCGCTTGGCCTTCGCGTTCGAGGCACCCCGCGCCTCGGTCATCATGACCGTCGCCGCCTCACCGGCCGTCAGCCGCCCCAGCCAGCGTGGAACACGCCGCGGCGGCTTGGCATCGAGCGCGCTCGCCAGCACCGGCAGCCACTCCCGCACCGGCGCGGGCTCGTCGTCGACGATGTAGTACACACCCGGCCGGCCCTGCTCGACCGCGGCGGCGGTCGCCGTCGCGGCGTCTTCGATGTGGACGTGCGACCAGACGCCACCACCGTCGCCGACGATCGGGAACTGGCGCTTGCGGATCGGTGCTGCCATCACAGCATCCGGAGCCAGGCTGAGCGAAGTCCCCGGACCGTAGAAACCGCCGTAGCGCAACGCGAGACCCTCGCCCCACTCGATCGTCGTCACCGCCTGCTCGAGATACAGCAGCCCCTCCACCACCACCCGCAGCGACGCGGGCGGGTCGGGATCGAGAGGATCGGCCTCGCTCAGTACCGGCCCGCCCGCGCGGGCCCATCGAAAGGCCCCAAAGCTCTGCGCCACGAAGCGCCGTGCCCCCACTGCGCGACCCGCCGCCAGGAGATGATCCGTTGCCTCGGTACGCAGCCGGTTGGTCATGATCGCTCCGTTGAAGCGCTCGGGGTGCCGCGCGTCCCTAATGGACATCTTCCCGGACAACGCCGTGAGCTCATGCACGATCACCTCGGGCTCGGCGGACGCCACCGCCTGGGCAACCGCATCCGCATCAAGAGCATCGGCCACCACCGGGCGGGCTCCCAGGCGACGCACCAAATCCTGCTTCGACGCGCTCCTGGTCATCCCGACCACCTCGTGGTCCCGCGCCACGAGCAGCGGGACGAGCGCTCTGCCGAGCACGCCCGTGGCGCCGGCTACGAAGACTTTCATGACTTGCTCCTCTCGTTCGTTTTCCTCTGGTGAGACAAGATCGATGCACTGCCTGTGACAGTTCGCAGCGCGCCCAAGTCCGATAGCAGCCCGTGCGCGCCACCGTCTGCCGTCGACGAGCCTCGCGCGAACGCCGTCCCCGTCCACCACCACGCCGAGCCCAACAGAACCACCCCTCCTGCTTCGCTCGCGGCACGCGCATCTCAACTACGTCAGTGGCCTTCCCGGCACGCGCGGAGACCAAGGGAGGACTCATGGAATCCGTGCCGAGGTGTCGCGGGCCACCGCCGGTCACCCGCGACCATGCTTCGTCCTGAAGGCGATGCGTTGTGGGCATTTCGCAGGTTTCGACTGCCGCAGGCACCCGCTCATTCCGGACAGGGGGTCGGCCAGCGTTCGCCGGATGTGGTGGTGAGGAACTACACCTTGGCCGCCGCGAGCCACTCTTCGAAGCTGGGGCCCGCGAGCTTCGCGCCCGCGTTGGGCAGCGCGGCGCCCTCCGCATAGGCCACGGCGTCCGGATCGCCGGGCTCCGCCAGCGGGCCGCCACGGGTCTCGCGGATCTCGAACGAGTCACCCCGGCTGGCGAAGAGCGCCGCCGCTGCATCGGCGAGTCGCTCCTCCTGCGGGCCTCCCACCTCGGTGATCCTGCCGTTTTCGATCTCCCGCTCCTTGGCCGCATCGGCGAGTGCTTCGGCGACGACGCGGGCGGCCACGAGCTGCGTTCGCATCTCAGGCACGTAGGCGACGCCATCCTGGATCGTCCACCCCACCAGCGGCTCGACGAACTCGTGGAACTGCGCCGCCCGAACGATCCGGACCGGGAGCGGGCCTTCGAGCAGCGTCCGCTCCTGCGCCACCTTCGACGCGTTGTAGCCACCCTGGAACTTGTCGATGCCGATGATCGAGACGACGACGATCCGCTTCGCCCCGGCCGCGGCGCCGGCTCGCTGCAGGTTCCGCGCCGAGGCGGTGAAGAACGCCGTCGCCTCCTCCTGGTCAGGCGAGGGCCCGGTGGCCGTGTCGATGATCGTCTCGGCTCCGGCGAGCGCCTCCTGGAGACCTTCGCCGCTGACCACGTCGACACCTTTGGAGCGCGCGATCGGGACTACCTCGTGTCCCCGCTGCGCGAGGATCTCGACGAGGTGCGATCCGACCCGACCCGTGGCTCCGGTGACCGCGATCCTCTGGCTCCTGCTTTCGGTCTGCATCGTTCTTCCTTTCTGTTAATGGCCTGTGAAGGCGAATCGGAGGAGCTCTTCCTCGACTCTTCGCCACTCGGGACTGGCGTTTCAAGATGGCGGACGACTGCCCAACTCGCGTCGGTGACCTCGCCGGTCGAGTCGCCGGTGTTGGGCTGGTTGCCGCGCTATGACGAGCGATCAAGTCCAGTCGTCGTCGGCCCGAGCGC
>CAWIRN010000006.1:0-252682 GCA_963838535.1 uncultured Solirubrobacterales bacterium | reverse complement strand
GGGCGACGGTGATGACGCCGTCGAGCCCGGCCGGCGAATCGTCCTTGGCGTCGACGGCGAGGTTGCCCGCGGCGGCGACGACGATGGCGCCGGCGTCGAGCGCGTCGTGCACGGCGTCCTGCATCGACTGCGAGAAGCCGGCGCCGCCGAAGCTCATGTTGATGACGTCGGCCGGGTGGGCGTTATCGGGCACGCCGTCGACGTGGAGGCCGGCGGCCCAGCGGATGGCGTCGGTGATGTCGCTGTCGACGCCGGTGCCGTGGCTGACGCCGAGCGCGCGCGCGATGACCAGCTGGCAGTTCCAGTCGAGCCCGGCGACGCCGACGCCGTTGTTCGACTTGGCGGCGATAATGCCGGCGACGTGCGTGCCGTGCAGCGCCGAGCTCGTGTCATCGGAGGTGCCGGCGTCGGTGGGGTCGCCGTCGCGGCTGTCGCCGTCGGCGGCGTTGGCTGGATCGCTGATGAAGTCGTAGCCGCCGGCGACGCGATTGGCGATCTCGGGATGCGCGACGTAGCCCGTGTCGATGATGGCGACCGTGACCGCCGTCGATCCCTGGAAGCGGCCCCACGCCGCCGGCGCGTGGACCATCGGCAGCGCCCACTGCTTGGGGAACAGCGGATTCAGGGCGTCACCGGATCGCCGCGCGCGTCGACGAACGAAGTCGGGCTCGGCGTACTCGACATCGGGATCGCCGCGCAACGAATCGAGGAGCGCCTGGGTCGCTGCGCGCGTCGGCGTCGTCTCGAGCAGGTGGCGGTCGAGCGCCATCGCTCGTTTGAACACGACGCTTCCCTGGTGCCGCATGGCGGCAGCAGGCGAGCGCCACTTCACGAGCACTCGTCCCGGGACGAAGTCCGCGGCATGCGCCGCGTTCGCCAGGGAGGCGGTCGCAGCGAGTATGACGAGCAGGCGCATGCGCAAGGGTCGAACAGCAGCAAGTATACCACTCGTTCATACAAGACAAGGGTGCGAAACCATTGGCGGCGCTCGTCACCGGTGCGGGGGTTTCGTCCCATCACGTGGAGTGCCGGGGACAAAAGGCCCAAGCTGCGCCGATCGCTCCCTCGGGTCTATCGTCCCCACTCGCGCGCCAACGCGGGTGCAACTGCGCGAGAACTCATGCGCGACGACGTGGCACCGCGCTCGCTATGGCGCTCTGCCATGAACAAGCTCGTCGCACTCTTCGGTCTGTTCGCTCTACGTCGCCGCCGCCGGCTGTCTCGGCTCGCGCCCGTCGAGCAGCACGCGCCCACGCAGGCCACCACGACGCCCACGCCCGATCCGACGCCGGTGGCCACCGTCGACGCCGGCACCGACGACGCGGGCAACTGCGGCGGCATGGAGTTCGCGCTCAGCGCATTCCGCCCAACGTCATGCTCGTGCATCGATCGCTCGGGCTCGATGGGCGACTCGATCGGCGGCGGCTCGAAGACGACCAAGTAGCCGATCTCACCGGCGCCGTCTGTCGCTGGTCGCGAGCTACGACAGCGAGATGCGCCTCGGCGCCACCTTCTTCTCGTCGGACGGCAACTGCGGCGCCGGCGTGCCGGCCGATGGCGCCGGCGACGGACCAGACGATCCTGACCGCTGACCGCCCAGGGCCCGCCGGCAACACGCCGACGGCGGCCACGCTCGATACCGTCTCAGCCAAGGGCCTGCTCACGACGCCACGCGCGCCAACTACGTGGTCCTCGCCACCGACGGTGAGCCCAACTGCGGTGACACCGACGTCACCACCCGCGTCACCACGCTCTACAACCCGCGCCGTCGGTGACGACGTTCGTCATCGGCATCGGCGCCGCCACCAACACCAATCCCGCGCTGCTCAACGCCTGGGCCGACGCCGGCCACACGGCCCGCGCCGGCGCGACGCACTACTACCAGACCAACTCCAGCGCCGACTTGAAGGCGGCGTTCGACGCCATCGCCGGCGGCATCGTCTCCTGCGACTTCCAGATGACCCAGGCCGCGCCCGATCCGTCGCTGATCACGGTCACCGAGAACGGCGTGCCGGTGTCGCCGTCACCGACGGTCGGCTACACCTACGATCCGGCAACGAACACGGTCACGCTGCACGGCGCCGCCTGCGACGCGCTCAAGAGCGACGCCAACACCAAAGTCAGCGTCCTCTACGGCTGCCCGGGCCCGCCGCCGATCTCGTAGGCGGTTTACTTCTTCTTTTTCAGCTTGGGCTGCTTGTCCCCGATCTTGAGCTTCATGACGGTCATGTCGACGGCCTGACGAACCGCCTCGCGCGTGGCATCGACCAGCGCCGGCTTGCCCTCCTTGTCGAGGTTGGCGTCGGGCGAGATCTCCACACCGACGGTGGCGTCGCCGTTGCCGCCGATCGCCATCACCTTCTCCGGCAGCGAATCGCCGAAGACCGACAGCTTGATGCCGCGCATCAGCGTGCGGAAGCGCTTGCCCGGCCCGGGCGCGCTCACTTCCTGCGAGACCGACAAGATCCGCAGGTTCAGCTCCAGCGCCTTGATCCCCTTTTGCTTGAGCGCCGCCTTGAGCGCGTCGGGATCGTCGCCCGACGGCAAGCCGGGCGGCGCCGTCGTCGTCAGCTCGGGACGGCGCGTGAAGCTCTTCCTTGAAGACCTTGAGCGCTTCGTCCTTGATGCCCGAATGCACGCCCTCGGCGTCTTCGACACCGCGCACGACGACGTAGAACTTGGCGGCCCAGGCCGGCGACGCCGAGAGAAGAAGCAGGGTGAGGATTAGTCTACGCATGGCTGGTCATGGTAGCGTGCGAGCCGCCCTGATGGAAGCGCGACTCAGGCGCGGCGCACCGACGACAATCGAATGGATCATCCGCGGCGCGCTGCTGTCGCTGGCGATGGCGCGGTGTGGACCGTGTTCGGCGACGATATCGCGCGGTTCTTCTGGGGCGCAGGTCGGGCGTAAAGACTTGACCGTCAGGTAAATGACGTTTCCGTACAGTTACGCGGGTTAACTCGCGTTCTCCGAAGGAGCCGACGAGCGAATGTTCGCGATCGTGGTGAACGAAAAAGGCGGCGAGCAGAAGATGTTGACGTCGCGTTTGTAGATTCCCTGCTCGCGAATCGGGCGCTCGACCTCGACCATGCCATGGTCGAAGTCGATCATCATCACACGGTCGGCGATGATGCACTCGCGCCCGATCGAGACGTGCTGGTAGGCGGAGATCGTGCACTCCTGGCCGAGCACCGACTTCGCGCCGATCGACACGTGACCCTCGTGGGCGCGCACCTTGCAGCGGTGCCCGATCCACGACCAGCGGCCGAGCGTGACCGTCGCGTCGGGGCCGATCTCGAACTTCACTCCGGGGCCCACGAAGCACAGGCCGTCGGTCCGCAGCCGCCCGCGCCACCGCAGCTTGAGCCACATCCAGCGCGCCAGCAGCGGTATGTAGCCACGCCTGAGCATGCTGCGCTGGCGGGCGAAGCGCAGGAACGCGAGCGGGCCGCCGCGCAGCGGTGGCGGCGGTGTCCGCACCAACGGGGGCGGCGTGGGCGCCTTGCGGGCCTGCTTTCCCGTGCTCGCTGACTGCACCGCCAGATCGTATGCGCTCGGCGGTCTGCGACGAGGTGGCATGATGGCTCGCGGCCATGACGCAGCCCGATCAACCCCTCGCCCAGCGCCTCCTGGACGGCGACAAGCGCGCGCTCGCGCGAGCGATCTCGCTGGTCGAGAACGACGACCCCGCCGGCTGGGCGCTGGTCCGGGAGGTCTTCCCGCACACCGGCCGGGCCACGGTGATCGGGTTCACGGGGCCGCCGGGGGTCGGCAAGTCGACGCTGCTGGGGGCGCTGACAAAGCTCGAGCGCGCGCGCGAGCGGACCGTCGCCGTGCTGTCGATCGACCCCTCGTCGCCGTTCACCCACGGCGCTCTGCTGGGCGACCGGATCCGCCTCACCGAGCACTTCCTCGACCCGGGCGTGTTCATCCGCTCGATGGCCAACCGGGGCGCGCTCGGAGGCCTCAGCGAGGCCGCGCTCCAGGCCGCGCTTGCTGATGGACGCCTCCGGCCGCGACGTGATCCTGCTCGAGACGGTCGGCGTCGGCCAGGCCGAGGTGGACATCATCGACCACGCCGATACCGTCGTGCTGATCCTCATGCCGGGCTCTGGGGACTCGGTCCAGGCGCTCAAGGCCGGCGTCATGGAGATCCCCGACGTGATCGTCGTCAACAAGGCCGACCACCCACTGACCGACACGATGGTGCGGGAGATCAAGGGCGTGCTTGCACTGGGCCCCCACCTGGATTGGGTCGTGCCGATCGTCAGGACCGAAGCGGTGCGCGGTGAGGGCATCGAGGAACTCGCGGACAAGCTGACCGAGCACCGGGAATACCTCGAGGCCGAGGGCACGCTGTCACAGCGCCGCCGCCGCAACCTGATGAGCGAGGTGCTGGCGATCGCCACCTTCCGGATGCGCCGCGAGCTCGAGGAGTCGGTCCGCGAGGACGCCGAGGTCCAGCAGCTGCTCGACCGCGTGGTCTCCCGCGAGCTCGACCCCGCCTCGGCCGCGAACACGATTCTTGAGCGCGACCGGCAGGTGAGGGGCTGAGGCCGTGGCGAGCGCGCTGAGCGCTCCGTACGCCGTCGCCGCGGTCCTGCTGTGCGTCGCCGGGTTCGCCAAGCTGCGCTCCCCGACGGCGGCCGTCCGCGCACTGGGCACGATCGGGCTGACGGTCGGATCGACGCCGCTGCGCGCCTTCGCGGCGGGCGAGATCGCACTCGGGGCGTGGTGCGCTCGTGGCGCCGGCCCCGGTCTCTGCTGCCGTGATGGCGTGCGTGTACGTCGGATTCGCCGGTCTGACGCTGCTGCTGGCGCGTCGGGCGGCCTCGTGCGGGTGCTTCGGCGGTGATCGAGTGCCCGCTTCGATCACTCAGTCGATCCTCAGCCTCTCCCTCGCGCTCGTCTCCCTCGCCGCGGTCCGCTGGGTCCCGCACGGGCTCGGTTGGATGCTCGAGCGTCCGGCCAGCCTCGCGACCGTGTGGGTTATGGGCACCGCGGGAGCCGTGTACGGGACCGTGCTCGCCTACACCGAGTTGCCGCTCGCCTGGCGGTCCTGGGGTGCGCGGTGAGCCCCGCGGAGCGTGTCGCGCAGGCGGTTGGCTCGCTGCTCGAGCGCCGCACCTCGCGCCGTGGAGTGATCGCGCGCGCTGCCCTGGTCGGCTCGGCGTTCGCGGTCGCGCCGGTGCGTTACCTGACCCGACCCGACAACGCCTGGGCGGTGATTGCCAGCGACTGCCCGCCGGGGAGCAAGTGCGCCGACGGCTACACGGCATTCTGTTGCGAGATCGAACACGGCCGCAACATCTGCCCGGCCGAGACGTTCGTGGGGGGGTGGTGGAAGTGCACCGACTACCGGGGCGCCGGCCTCTGTCACCAGGAAGGCGTGCGCTACTACCTGGACTGCAACCGGATTCCCGGGCGCTCGTTCGCCGGCGGGTGCCACTGCGCGAACGGCGATTGCGACCGCCGGCGGGTCGACTGCAACCATTTTCGCTACGGACAGTGCAACACCCAGGTCGCCGGCACGACCGAGGTCGTGTGCCGGCTGGTGATCTGCCAGAACCCGGCGACCGTGCCCGGGCTGAGTTGCAACGGGACCCAGATGGTCGATAACACGACCTGCGATCACGAGTCGGACTGTCTGCACGGCCTGGCGGTGCAATTGCCTGGGGGGTCGGGCATCTAGTGGACCCCCCCGAAACGTGGGAGACCGACTAGTTGGTGGCCATCGTGTCGGTGGAGACGGTGTTGCTCGTGCTCCTGCTCCTGTTGGTAGCTGGGCTGCTGCGCAGCCACGCGGAGATCTTGCGACGTCTGGGCCCGCCGGGCGAGCGGGCCGATGCTGTGATCGCTCCTCCGCCGGCGGGCGTCCGCAACGCCCCGGAGGGGCCCGCACCGGCGCTCACGGGGCCAACGCCGACCGGCGACGTGGTCACGCTCGATTTCGCGGGCGGCGCGGCCGCGCCGACCCTGCTGGCGTTCCTGACCAGCGGCTGCACGACCTGCGCCGGGTTCTGGGAGACGCTCGGCGAGCGCCGCCTGCCCCCGGAGGTGCAGACCGTGATCGTCGCCCACGGGCCCGATCGTGAGCGTCCCGCTCGCCTCCGTACGCTGGCGCCCGCGGGCATGCCGGTGGTGATGTCCTCGGCGGCCTGGGAGGACTACGCGGTGCCCGGCGCTCCCTACTTCGTGCTCGTCGACGGCGCCGTGCGCGGGGAGGGGGTGGCGACCACATGGCAAGCGCTGGCCTCGCTGGTCGGCGATGCGATCGAGGACCGGCGCGAGGCCGAGCGAATGGTGGGTTTCTCACCGCACGGGGGTCCGGCCGTCGCGGGCCCTCAGCGCGCCCGTCGGGTTGAGCAGACGCTGGCGGCCGCGGGCATCGGCCCCGAGCACCCGAGCCTGTACCCGGCAGGCCACCCGTTCGAACCTCCGGCCGGCGCCACCGGCCCGGAAGCGCGATGAGACGCGCATGACTGAGCTGGTCGCGCTGGGTTGCGCCACTGCGGCGGTGGGCGCGATCCGCGCTGCGTGGTCGCCGTGAGGGGAGTCGATGCTGGCGAGCATCACTCCGCTCGGCGAGCGGGGCCGCCACAGCCGATGGGGCATCACGATCGCCTTCTTCCTGCTCGGCGCCACCAGCGCCGGACTCCTGGCCGGTGCGCTGTCCGGAGCCGTCGGGGCGATCGTCATCCCCGCGTCGGTCGGCGTGCACGTTCGGCTGCTGGCGCTGGCGATCGCGATCCTGGCCGCCATAGCCGTCGACGCGCGCCCGAACGCGGTTCCCGGCCCGCGCCGGCAGGTCGACGAACGCTGGCTTCATCAGTACCGCGGCTGGGTGTACGGGCTTGGCTACGGGACCCAGCTCGGTCTCGCGATCACCACCGTCGTCTCGAGCGCCGCCACCTACGTCGCCCTGTGGGCCGCCTTGCTCAGCGGCGGCCCGGGCGCCGGCGCGCTGATCGTCGGCTGCTACGGCGCGATTCGCGGCCTCACCCCGCTCCTGGCCGCGCACGTCCACAGCCCCCAGCAGCTGCTCGCCCTGCACGCCCGCCTGGCGCATACCCGGGACCCCGCCGCCCACACGGGACTGGTGCTCCTGGCCGCGATCCTCTTGCTGGCCGTTGCCGGGAGTCTGGCGTGATCGCGTGGCGCGCGGAGTGATCGCGTGGGGGCTTGTCGTGATCGCGTGGGGGCTTGTCGTGATCGCGTGGGCCGTGTCGATCGCCGAGGGATTGGTGTGATCCTCGAGGCGCACGGCTTGCGGATCGAGCTGCCCGCGCGCTGGAGCGGGCGCGTGTTTCGGCGCGGCGGCGGCAACGCCACGCTTCACGCGGGCGATTTTCCGCTCGCGTTGACCGACGGCGAGTTCGGCGATCGCAGCACGTCCGCGATGCCGGAGGTGGCGTCATTCATCGCGCTGACCGAGTACCTGCCGGGCTCGGGTCTGGAGCCGGGATCCGGGCTGTTCGCGTCACGCCGGATCCCGCTGCCGCTCGATCCCACCCGCTTCGCGGCCAGCCGGCTCGCCCACCCACGGCCCGGACAGGCGGGTATGCAGCACTTCTTCACGGCCTCGGGTCGGCCAATGTGCGTGTATGTGGTGATCGCCGGGGGCCGTGGGCCGCGTCGGTCTCAGCTGCTCGTGCTCGATCGCGTGCTGGCGTCGTTGCGCGTCGCCGCCGGCGTGTGAGAAGCTCCGCGCAGCCGCGCGCAGGCGGCGGCACGACACACGGAGCGGGACCGTCTTGAGCGAGCCAATCGATCGCCGAGCTTTTCTCACCGCCGCGGGCGGCCTGGTGCTCGCGGGCTGCGCGAGCTCCAGCGCCGAGGTGGTGACCAGAGCCCTCAGGCCCCGGGCACCCGGGCCGCCGATCCCCCGCAAGCTCAGCCAGGCCATGCGAGGCCCGGTGATCGAGCGCGGCGCGCCCGGCTTCCGCGCCGCCGCCGAGATCTACAACGAGCGCTTCGACAATGTGATGCCGCAGGCGGTGGCGCGCCCCCTCGACGCGATGGATGTGCGGGGCGCCGTGCGCTGGGCGGTCGCGCACGACGTGCCGCTACGCGCGCGCTCCGGTGGGCACAGCTACGCCGGATATTCGACGCTGTCCAACGGAGTGGTCCTGGATCTGAGGAACATGCGGGGGGTCAGCGTCAACCGCCGCGCCGGGACCGCCACGGTCGGTGCCGGGGCGCAGTTGATCGACGTCTACACGGCGCTGGCGGCCCAGGGCGCCACGATCCCGGCCGGCTCGTGCCCGTCGGTGGGCATCGGCGGCCACGCCCTGGGCGGCGGGATGGGGTTGGCCGGCCGGGCGTTCGGGCTGACCACCGACAACATCCTCGGCGCCCAACTGGTCACCGCCGACGGTCGCGTGCGCACCGTCAACGCCAAGACGGATCCGGACCTGCTGTGGGCCCTGCGGGGCGGTGGCGGGGGAAACTTCGGCGTCGTCACGGCGCTCGTGCTCCGCCTGCACAAGCTGCCCCGGATCGCCTCCTTCTTCTTCGTGAGCTGGCCCTGGTCCTCGGCGAACCAGGCGCTCGGAGCATGGTTGAACTGGGCGCCGCATGCCAGCGACGCGTTGAGCTCGGTGTTTCACCTCGAGACCGGCTCGGGCCAGCCGGTGGTGAGCGTGGCTGGCCAGTACATGGGACCGGCCTCGGACCTGCGCCGGCTGGTCGCGCCGCTGACCAGCGTGGGCGGTGGCCAGTTGAGCGCGGGAAACCAGGGCTACCTCGGGCTGCAGACCCGTTGGGCGGGGTGCCTGGGCCGATCGCTGCAGAGCTGCCACACCGTCGGCACGCGACCGGGCGGCCAACTGGAGCGCGCGAGCTTCAACGCCAAATCCGACTACGTGACGCGTCCGTTCTCGCGGGCCGCCCGCCAGGTGCTTGTCTCCGCGGTGGAGATCAGGCAGGGGCAGACCGGCTCAGGGGCGATCCTGTTTGACTCCTACGGCGGCGCGATCAACCGGATCGCCCCGAGCGCGACCGCGTTTGTGCACCGCAACGCGCTGGCCTGCATCCAGTACCTCGCCTACAACGGCGGCGGCCCGTGGCTCGGCCAGACCCACGCCCGGATGCGCCCCTACGTGTCAGGGATGGCCTACCAGAACTACATCGACCCCGCCCTGAAGGGCTGGCAGAAGGCCTACTACGGCAACAACTACGCGCGCCTGCTCGCCACCCGGCGCCGCGTCGACCCCCATCACCATTTCAACTTCCCCCAGGCGATCGGCCGGTAGCGGCCGTCTCCCATCTGGGCGGCATGGGATCCAAGCCGGACGGGGGCATTGCGGCTCCCGGTTGCCTCCAACCGGTTTGAAAACAATCTCGCGACGATATACGCGGATGACGTGGCGGTCCCGAGGGACGGGGGCGGTCCCGACGCTCAGAATGGTCTCCCACGGGTCAGATCTCTGACAGGTTCGGCTGTACAACGACCCACTCGAGGATCCAAATAAATCGATTCGGACGTTCCACAGCTGGGGGCTGGGGAACGACCCAAACGCTGGGAACGAGGCCTCGTTTGGGACACTTCCCACCGAACATCTGACCGCGAGCGGTGGTTCCCCGGGACGGCGGGCTCGTGATCATGATCGGGGTTCAGTGAGGGGCCTTGACCGGTGGGGCCGGGTGACGCGTCACAGCAGGTAGCCGCGATAGGCCGCCGCGTCGTGCCCCGGGGCGCTGACGCATGGGGTGAGGTTCCGGCGGGAAGGGTTCGTGTAGACGGCCCGTAGGCGGGTGGCGATCATGGTGGCGGCCACCGGCTTCGCGGCGGTGATGCGGACGGTGACGCGGAACGGGACCGCTTCGCCCTGGCGGTAGACCTGCTTCGCGCAGCCCAGCGGGGCGTAGAAGCGCCCGCGGCCGACGTAGAAACCGGGGGCGGCGCGGTGCAGGATCACCCGGTCTCGGCCGTCGGGGCGGATCCGCACCAGCTCGACTCGGCGGCACGAGCCGGCCGCGCATAGGGGCCTGAAGGCCCAGATCCGTCTCACGCGCTCGCCGGCGTGCTCGCCGCTGACGTTGGTAGCGGTGGTCACCCGCCCGGAGAGCAGGAAGAAGCCCTCCAGGCGAGCCGAGCGCGTGCGCGATCGCGCGGCTGCCGTTGCGGTCGGGACAGCGCCCACGGCGATCAATGTGACGGCCAGAACCAGCCCGGCGAGACCGCCTCTGGCCCGAGGCCGGCGCCGCCTCATACCCCGAGTTCGCCGAGCCGCTTGACGATCTCGGAGGGGAAGCACTTCGTGCGGTCGAGCTGCTCCGCGACCGGCGCGATCTCCTGCGCGGCGAAGTCTCGCACCATCTCGCGCAGGAGCCGGTGATGATCGCGGAGGTCGAGCTCGATCCCAGGATTCTCCCAGCAAAGCGACCGGCCGCGTGGCGATCGGGAGTTCGGCGCCGATCCGGGAGTCGCGAACCGCGTCGCTGACCTTGTCTTCCTTGCTACGATCGCCGCGCTCAAGGGCGGTGCCGGGCGCCCGGGGAAGGAGAAGAGAAATTCCATGTTCGTAGTGTGTGCCGTACGCCGTGCCCGCGACGCGGTGTTGACGTCGGAGAGCCTCGGCTGACAAACGTGCCGTCACTGGCCAGATGATCGCCAGGGTTGCGGCCGTCGGCGCGTTGATCGGCGTGGTCGTGCTGGTCGCGCTCGTGCTGCTCGTGAACTCCGGTTCCTACACGCTCCGCGTCGAGTTCTCGGACGCCGGCGGATTGGTGAACGGCAACGACGTGATGATCGGAGCCGCGAAGGTCGGCTCGGTGAAGTCGATCGGCCTGACCAGCACCGGTCAGGCCCAGGTGGTGATCGGGGTCGACTCGAGCGCCGCGCCGGTGACCCAGGGCACCGTGGCCAGGATCTACGAGAACTCGCTGTCCGGGATCGCCAACCGGTACGTGGTGTTGGAGCCGGGCCCCAGCAACGCGCCCACGATTCCGTCCGGAGGGGTGATCACGGAGAGCCACACGTACTCACTGGTCAGCCTTGACGAGCTGTTCGACGCGCTCGATCCGCTCACCCGGGCGGGCCTGCGCGGGTTCATTCGCGGTGAGGCCACGAGTATCCAGGGGCGGGCGCTGGCGGCACGGCGGACGCTGCTCTACCTCGCGCCGGGGCTGGCGAGCACGAGCCAGGTCACCGCCGAGCTCACGCGCGACGAGCCCGCGTTCGACCGGCTCGTGGTCGAGGGAGCCCAGACGATGCAGGCGCTCGCGTCACGCAGCGCGCAGCTGTCGAACCTGATCGCCAGCGCCAACACGACCGCGGCGGCGATCGGCAGCCAGAGCCAAGCGCTCCAGCAGGCGCTGGTCCTGTTCCCCGGCACGTTGCGGCGGGGGACCGCCACCTTCGCCGGTCTGGACCGCACGCTCGACGTGCTCGACCCAGTGGTGGCCGCGTCGAAGATCGCCGACCGCAAACTGACGCCGTTCCTGGCCGGCGTGCATCAGCTGTCCACCGCCGCGCTCCCCACCGTCACGTCGCTCAGCGCGCTGATCCGCAATCCCGCCGGCACCGGCGATCTCACCACGCTGTTCCGGCAAACCCCGGCGCTCGCCCAGCTTGCGTCCGCCACGTTCCCGCACCTGATTCAGGAGCTGAACGACTCCCAGGCGCAGCTGGACTATCTGCGCGATTACACGCCCGACGTGGTCGGCGCATTGACCAATGTGGGGCAGGCCAGCGCCTACTACGACGCCAATGGCCACTACGTCCGCAGTCAGCCCAACTTCTTCGCGTTCGGCGTCAACGCGGCCAACCAGCTGACCGCCCGGCCGCCGTTCGATCGCTATCAGGGACTGCAGGTCGTCCACGGCCGCTGTCCCGGGGGTGCCGTGCAACCGTCCCCCGACGGGTCCGCGCCACAGACGGTCCCCGGCTGCCAACCCAGCTCGAGCCTTTCGGGACCATGAAGCGGCTCGCCGGCATCGGCGCCATCCTCGTCCTGGCAGCGATCGCGCTGACTGGCCTGGTGGCGGGCTCCTCGCGGGGCGCCGGAGGATCCTACGAGGTGCGCGCGATCTTCGACGACGCCTCCTTCGCCGTGCAGGGAGAGGAGGTCAGGATCGCCGGCGCGCCGGTCGGCAGCATCCAGTCGCTCGGCGTCACGGCCAACAAGAAGGCAGCGGTGACGCTCGCGATCGACAACTCCGACTTCACGCCGTTCCACGCAAATGCCACCTGCGCGATCCGCCCGCAGTCGCTGATCGGCGAGGAGTACGTGGACTGCACTCCGGGCACCAACGCGGCCCGGCCGCTGCGGCGGATCGCCCGCGGGCCCGGAGCCGGGACCTACCTGCTGCCGGTCACGCGGACGACCTCGCCGGTCGACTTCGACATCGTCCAGGACATCTATCAACAACCGGTTCGCCAGCAGCTGTCGATCCTGATCGACGAGCTCGGCACCGGCCTGGCCGCGCGAGGATCTGACCTCAACGCGGTCATCCACCGAGCGGATCCGGCGCTGGGATACACCGATCAGGTGATTCAGATCCTGGCCCGTCAGAACCGCGCGCTCGCGCAGCTGGCCAGCGACTCAGACGCCGTCCTGACTCCGCTCGCGCGAGAGCGTCAGTCGTTGTCCGATTTCGTCGTGCAGGCCAACCGCACCTCGGTGGCGAGTGCGGCCCGGGCCGCCGACATCGCCCGCTCGTTCCAGCTGTTCCCCTCGTTCCTGCGCCAGCTCCAGCCGCTGATGACGGACCTCGGCTCGCTCGCCGACCAGGGCACGCCGCTGCTGTCAGAGCTCGGCGCGAGCGCCTCGGGTCTGGCTCAGGAGTTCACCGCCCTGACGCCGTTTGCCCAGGCCGCGCGACCGGCGCTGATCGCGCTGGGCGCCGCATCGAAGCAGTCCCAGCCCGCGCTGGTGGCGACCATTCCGCTCGCTCGCCAGCTGCAGAGCTTGGGTCAGCAGGGGGCGCCGGCCGCCGCCTCGCTCGACCGGCTGACCGCGAGCCTGAACCGTACGGGCGGCATCCAGCAGCTGATGAAGCTGCTGTTCTACGGCACCACCGCGTCGAACGGCTTCGACAGCTTCGGGCATTACGTGCGCGAGCAGCTGTTGGTCAACTCGTGTACGAGCTATTCCACGAGCCCGATCACGGGTTGTTCAGCCAACTTCCAGAACGCCGACGAGGCGGACAGCGCCTCGGTGCTGAAGGCCCAGCCCGCCGCCCCGCGCAGCGACGGTCTGGTGGCCACGGCCGTGCGCTCGGCGGCCGCCCGCCGGCCGCGGACCGGGCAGTTGAGTGGCCTGCTCCACTACCTGATCGGGAAGGGGATATGAACGCCCGCCGTCGCGAGCAGGGCGTGCTCAGCAATCCGGTGCTGGTCGGCGCGTTGACCGTGCTCGTCGTGATCGTGGCGGTGTTGCTGGCCTACAACGCCAACAACGGGCTGCCGTTCGTTCCCACCTACACGCTGCATGTCCAGGTGCATAACGCAAACGAGCTCACGCACGGCGCCGAGGTACGGATGGGCGGCACGCTCGTGGGCCGCGTCAACACCGTCGTTGCCACCCGGGACCGTGCCGGCCGGCCGGTCGCCAACCTCGATCTCGCGCTCAATCAGAGCATCGATCCGCTCCCGGTGGACTCGACCTTCACGATCCGGCTGCGGGGCGCGATCGGCCTGAAGTATCTCGAGGTCACGCCGGGGACCTCCCGGCGGGAGCTGGCTGACGGCGCGACGGTACCCGCCGGGCAGACCAGCTCCGAGGTCGACTTCGACCAGGTGCTGTCGATGTTCACCCCGGCGACTCGCATCGGCGTCGCCGCGACGACGGCCGGCTTCGCCTATGGATTCGCCGGCCGCGGCAGTGACGTGAACGACGCGATCGGCGCCTTCGTCCCGTTGCTCGGAAACCTCGGGCCGGTGGCCCGCAACCTCGCCTCGCCCCGGACCGACCTCGGAGGGTTCTTCCGCGGCCTGGAGGCGTTCACGGGTGCCCTCGTGCCGGTGGCGCAGACCCAGGCGACGCTGTTCGTCAATCTCGACACGACATTCCGCGCGCTGGCCGGGGTCGCCGTGCCCTTCCTGCAGGACACGATCTCGCAGACGCCCCCGACCTTCAGCGCGGTGATCGCCGACAGCCCGATCCTGCAGCCGTTCCTCACCGACACCGCGTCGCTGTTCTCCGCGCTGCGCCCCGGGGTGGCGACGATCCCGGCCAGCGCGCCGGTCCTCGCCAGCACGTTCGCGGCCGGCACCGCCAACCTGCCGGGGACCCCCGCGCTCGACCGTGAGCTGGTCAGCCTGTCCAAGCATCTGGCGAGCTATGGCGAGACGCCGGCGGTCAGCGCGGGGCTGAGCCGGCTGACCCTCACCGCCAGCAGCCTGCGTTCGCCCCTGGCCTTCCTCACCCCGGTGCAGTCGTCGTGCAACTACGTCACGCTCTTCCTGCGCAACATCTCGAGCCTGCTCTCCGAGCACACCACCTCGGGCACGGCGTTGCAGTTCGTGATCGTCTCGGTCGCCGACGGGCTGGGCCATGAGGGCGGACCGTCGGTCCGGCCCTACACGGGACCGGCCGGGAACGGGTTTGGGCCGGTGCACGTGAATCCGTACCCGAACACCGACTCGCCGGGCCAGACGCCCGAATGTGCGGCCGGCAACGAGCCATACTCGGCCAAGTCGGCGCTGATCGGGAACCCCCCGGGCAACCTCGGGCTGAAGACCGAGGCGACGACCAGGAGCGGCGGATGAGGGTTCGCCGCGCACGGTCGGCGATCCGGCGCCGGCGCTCACGGGTGTCGAATCTGGGCGCCGGGCTGATCGCCGCCGTGGTGATCGGCGCGGTCTGCTACGCGGTGTTCGGAGGCACGCTGCCGTTCTCAGGCTCGCCGTTCGTGCTCAAAGCGGTGTTCACGACCGAGACCCAGTTGGCGATCAACTCACCGGTGCGAATCGCCGGGGTCGACGTGGGTGCGGTGACCGGCGTGCGTCGCGTATCCGGCTCCTCGCAGGCCGCCGTCGTCTCGATGGACATCAACCCCAACGGTTTGCCGATCCACGCCGACGCCACGGCCAAGATCAGGCCCCGGATCTTCCTCGAAGGCAACTTCTACGTCGACCTGCAGCCTGGTACACCGGGTGCTCCGACGCTCCCGTCCGCCGCCACCCTGCCGGCGGCGAACACGACGGGGCCGGTCCAGCTCGATCGGGTCCTCTCCACGCTCAACGCCGCCGCGCGGGGAAACCTGCAGACGCTGCTGGTCGGTCTCGGGTCTGCGCTCAGCGGTCGGCCGACGGCGGCGCAGGACGCATCCCAGGATCCCAGCGTGCGTGGGCTGACCGGCGCGCAGGCGCTCAACCTGTCGCTCAAGTATTCGGCTGACGCCTTCAAGTCCTCGGCGATCGTCAACCAGGCGCTGCTGGGATCCCGACCGCACGACCTCTCGGGGGTCGTGGTCGGCAGCGAGCAGGTGTTCAGGGCGCTCGGCTCTCGCCAGGACCAGCTGGCCAGCCTGGTCAGCACGTTCGACGCCACCACCTCGACCCTCGCGTCGCGACAGCAGGACCTCAGCCAGACCATCGCCTTGCTGCCGCCCCTGCTCCAGGCCAGCAACGGCGCGTTTTCGGCGCTCGACGCCTCCTTCGGGCCGACGCAGGCGTTCGCCCGCCAGATTCTGCCCGGGGTGCGACAGCTGGGCCCGACGATCAATGCGGCGCTGCCGTGGATGGCGCAAGCGCTGGCGCTCGTGTCGCCCAGCGAGCTCGGCGGACTGGTGTCGTCGCTCACGCCCGCCGTGCAGGACACCTCGAGCACCATCAGCTCAACCGAGACGCTGCTCAGTGGCAGCAACACGCTCGCCCGGTGCCTGGTCCACAACGTGATTCCGACCGGCAACGCGATCATCCAGGATCCGCCCGACTCGACCGGCATCCCGGTCTACCAGGAGCTGTACCAGAGCGCGGTCGGCCTGGCGGGGGCGGGGCAGAACTTCGACGGCAACGGGCGCTACCTGCGGGTCGGGGTCGGCCGGCGGCTCCGTGCCCATCACGACCGGGCCGCTCCCCTTCCAGGGCCCGCTGCACGGCAACGCGGTGCTGCCGCCACTGGGCACCCGCCCCGCCTGGCCCGGTCAGCCTCCCCCGCTGCGCAGCGACGTCCCGTGCTTCAAGAACGCGGCTCCGAACCTCAACAACGTGCGCACGGGGGCTGGCTCGTGAGACGCGCGATCGCGATCCACCGCCGCGACTTTCTGGCCATCCTCGCGCTGATCGTGGCTTCGCTGGGGGTGGTGACCTACATCCTTCGCCACCAACCGGCATTTCACTTCGGCCAGAGCTACTACACCATCAAGGCCGAGTTCGCCACCGGTGCGGCCGTGTCGGCCGGGCAGGGACAGTCGGTGACGATCGCCGGCGTGCAGGTCGGTCAGGTGGGGGGCATCCAGCTCGACCAGGGCCACGCCGTCGTGACGATGAACATCCACAAGCAGTACGCGCCGATCTATCGCAACGCCACCGTGCTCCTGCGTCCCCGCACCCCGCTGAAGGACATGTACCTCTCGCTCGACCCGGGGACGCGGGCGGCCGGTGCGCTCCCGCCGGGCAGCGTCCTGGGCGTCGCGAGCACCAGCCCCGACATCGACGTCGACCAGATCCTCTCCTCGCTCGATGTCGACTCGCGCAACTACCTCCTGCTGCTGCTCTCGGGCGGTGCGCAGGCCTTCAAGGATCCCGGCTCGGTGGGCACCGCGCCCAGTCCGGCGGCGGTCGCCGCGCTGCGTGGCACGTTCAAGCGCTTCGCCCCGCTCAATCGCGACACGGCCAAGCTTGACGACTCTGCTCGCGACGCGCCAGCGGAACATCCGCCGGGCGATCCACAACCTCAACCTGGTCGCCGGATCGCTGGGCAGCGTCGACGGGGAGCTCGCCTCGCTGATCAGCGCGGCGAACACGAACTTCTCCGCCATCTCCTCGCAGGATGCCAACCTGCAGTCGGCGCTCTCGCTGCTGCCCCCCACGATCCAGCTGACCACCCAGACGTTGGGCAAGGTGCAGGCCTTCGCGGCGCAGACCGGCCCGACGCTGCACGCGCTGCTGCCGTTCGCCCGCGCGCTCACGCCGGCGCTGAAGGCATCCCGACCCCTGTTCGCCGACACGACCCCGGTGATCCGCAACGAGCTGCGCCCGTTCTCGATCGCCGTCCAGCCGCTGGCGAAGATCCTCGCCCCGGCGGCCGCGGATCTCGCCCGGGCGACCCCGGCGCTGTCGCGGTCGGTCGGCGTACTCAACGTGCTGTTCAACACGCTCGCGTATCAGCCACGAGGCGGCGAGCAGGGCTACCTGTTCTGGGGCGCGTGGCTCGCCCACATCGCGGCGTCCCTGACCAACACCCAGGACGCTCAAGGACCGGTCGTGCGGGGCATCTTCATGGCGACGCTGCTCCGCAGCTCGACCTGCTCATCGTCGATCGCGGCGAGCAACCCCTCCCTCGTCGGCGCTGATCGCGCTGCTCAACGAGCCCGACCGACTCCAGCTCTGCGCGGAGGACAAGACCGGATGAACAAGCAGGCGCCGAGTGCCGCCCGCATTTTCACGATGGTCGCCTTTGCGGGTTCGTGCGTCGGGCTGTTGCTGTTCCTGTGGCTGTCGTTCGGCGGCTCGATCCCGCTGGCGCCCGAGGGCTATCGCTTCACCGTCGAGTTCGACCAGGCGATCTCGCTGGCCACCCAATCGGATGTGCGCATCTCGGGCGTGAGCGTCGGCAAGGTCATCAGCGTCAGTCTCGACCGCCCCACCGGCCTGACCCGTGCGGTGATCGAGATCGACCGGCAGTTCGCCCCGCGCCCGGCCGACACGAAGGCCATCCTGCGCCAGAAGACGCTGCTCGGGGAGACGTACGTGTCGCTCTCGCCCGGATCGCCCACCGGCCCCAAGCTGCCCGACGGCGGCACTCTCCCGCAGGGCCAGGTCGCCCCGACCGTCCAGCTCGACCAGATCCTCTCCACCTTCGACCCGGCCACCCGGCGGGCCTTCACCACCTGGATGGTGAACGACGGGATCGCCCTGACCAACCGGGGCCAGAACTTCAACGCCGCGCTCGCCCAGTTCTACCCATTTGCCACCAACGTCGATTCGGTGCTGACGGTCCTCAAGCGCCAGAGCGCGGCGACCACCACCCTGCTGCGCGACGGCGGTGCCGTGTTCTCGGCGCTGGCCTCCTCGCCCGCCCAGCTGCAGGGGTTCGTCCGCAACTCGAACACCGTGTTCGCCGCCACCGCGGCCCAGGACACGGCGCTCGCCGACACGATCCGGGCGTTCCCGGCCTTCCTGGTCGCGACGCGTGTCTCGGTCAACCGCCTCACCCGCTTCGCGCAGACGACCAAGCCGCTGATCGACGAACTGCGTCCCGCGGCGGCGCAGCTGAAGCCGGCGCTGGTCTCGCTCACCGCGCTGGCACCCGAACTGCGGAATCTGTTCGTCAACATCGGCCCGCTGACCAGCGCCTCCCAGTCCGGCGTCCCCGCGCTCGAGCGGTTCCTCGACGAGACCGTGCCGCTGCTGACGCGGCTCACCCCGTATCTCGGCGGGGTTGTCCCCGTCCTCAACTACATCAACACCTATCGCGGCGAGATCGCGGGATTCTTCGCCAACGGCACGGCGTCGACGCAGGCCGACCAGCCGTCGAGCGCTGGTACCGGGCTGCTGCACTACGTACGCGCCGCCCAGCCGGTCAACCCCGAGGTTCTGACCGAGTATCCGCACCGCCTGGTGAGCAACCGCGGCAACCCGTATCTGGAGCCCGGCGGATACCTGAAACTGCTGCACGGCCTGCCGGTGTTCGGCGCGTATCTGTGCACGAATAACCCACAACCGACGATAGGGCCTACGATCCCTAGTGACCTCGCGGCAACTCTCAGGGCCGACTACTTCACGTCGAACCCCGGGGGGCCGCCCTGTACTGCACAGACATTGCTCGGTGAGCTGACCACCGGTCAGGTGCAGGCCTTCCCCCATCTAACGCCGCTCCCCTGAGCGCGATCACGTGTTTCAACGTCCAACCAACACCCTCAGGAGTCCTAAGGAGAGTCCAATGAGACGGATAATCATCATCGGCACAGCGCTCGCGGCGCTGGGCCTCGCAGTCTCGGCCTACGCGGCCACCAACAACACCTACACGGCGACGGCCTCGTTCTCGCCCAACAAGGCGGGCAGCGTTAAGTCGCCGTCCCCGATCGGGTTCAAGATCGCTCTCACGGCCAGTGGCACCGGTGGCAACCGGACCGCGCCGCTGAGCCACATCACGAACACCCTGTACGGTCTGACGTCAAACGGGAAGTACTTCCCGACCTGCAGCTTTACGAAGATCGCAAATGCGAAGAACGACACCGGCTGCCCCAAGGGCGCACTGGTGGCAAGCGGCGGGTTGACCGCGGTGCTCGGCCCGGCCTCGAACCTATCCGCCACGGCGCCGGGACTCGTCAACTGCAGTAGAGGGCTTCACGTGTGGAACGCCGGCCAGGGCAAGCTCGTGTATTTCCTGTTTGGTCCCGGAAATACGTGTAACGGCCTCGGCACAGGCGCTGTTGGGCCATTCCCGGCGACCCTCAAGGTCAAGTCGGGCACGTTGATCCTCGACGTCCCGATCCCGAACTCGGTCTCGTTCCCCCTTGGAGCAGGCCTCCTGGCCGGCTCACTTGAGACCGAGCATCTGACGTTTACGAAGCGGACCGTCAGGGTGAAGGGCAAGACCGTCGGCTTCTTCGCGTCCGTGGGTTGCAAGGGCGGGAAGCGGCCGAACGCCACTTCATTCGTAGCCGGCGGCCAGAAGGCCACGGTGCCGGGCGTCCCGGCGAAGTGCAGCAAGTAGTCAGGTAGTGCGCGGCACGCGGCGCGGCGCGGCGGGCCCGGAGCCCGTTCGCGCCGCGTCCTGCGCTGTAGGTCGGCCAGGGTCGGGCCCGGGCCATCGGGTCCGCGCTCGGCGCTCGCCGGGCTTAGTCAGCCAGTCCGGGCGGCGCTCGGCGCATCGCCGGTTCAGTCCGCGAGCCCGCGCGCCAGCTCCGTGAGGAGCCTGACCCCGAACCCCGACGCGCCCTTGTCGAGATAGGGGGAGCGGACGCCGAAGGCCGTGCCGGCGATATCGAGATGTGCCCAGGGCACGTCGCCGGCGAAGTGGTGCAGGAACTCGGCGGCGGTGATCGCGCTGGCCTCGCGCCGCTCGGTCACGTTGGTCAGCTGCGCGTAGCGCCCCTTGACCATGTCAGCGTATTTCTGGTGCAGTGGCATCCGCCAGACGAGCTCTCCGGTGCTGCGTCCGCACGCCGCAATCCGCTGCGCCCACTCGTCATCGTTGGACATCAGGCCGGCGTAGGTCGAGCCGAGCGCGACGACGATGCCACCGGTCAGCGTGGCGATGTCGACGATCCGCGCGCAGCCCTCGCGGCGCGCATAGGAGAGGCAGTCGGCAAGCACGAGTCGGCCCTCGGCGTCGGTGTTGTTCACCTCGATCGTCGTGCCGTCGAGCGCGCGCACGATGTCGCCGGGCTTGACGGCGTGCCCACTGGGCATGTTCTCGGTCGCGCCGACCACGCCGAGCACGCGCACGGGCGCCCGCAGCTCGGCCAGCGCCGCGATCGCCTCGATCACCGCTGCGCCGCCGCACATGTCGAACTTCATCTCGTGCATCTTCGCCGCGGGCTTGAGTGACAGGCCGCCGGTGTCGAAGGTCACCGCCTTGCCGACCAGCGCCAATCTGGGTGCATCGGCCGCCCCCCCGTCGTACCGCAGCGCGATCAGGCGCGCGTCTTGATCGGAGCCCTGCGCCACCGCGGCGAACGCTCCCATCCCCGCCTCGCTGATCGCCGGCCCGTCCAGCACCGTGACGGTGAGACCGTCAAGGCGCTCGGCGAGCCCGCTCGCATATGTGGCCAGGGCCGCCGGGGTGAGGTCGTTGGCCGGCGTATTGGCGAGATCCCGCGCTCGGTTCTGGGCCGACGCCAGGACGCTCGCCGTCTGCGCCGGCGCCGCGACGTCGTGGTGGGCGCTGAGGATCAGGCGCTCGATCGTCGACTCATCGCTGTCGGGCGGATCGGCCTGCTGGTAACGGGCGAATCGGTATGCGGCCAGCAGCGTTCCCTCGACGAGACCCTCGACGTCAGCGTCGCTGACGTGGTGCGGAACCTCCCAGCACAGCGTGCGCGTGCCCAGCTCGCGGGCGCGGGCCAACGCGACGGCGGCGACGACGCGCGCCCGCTCGGCATCAAACTCGTCGCGGGTACCCAGGCCGACCAGAATCACGCGCCGGCCCTCAGCGTGCGTGACTGCCAGCCGCTTGAACGACGTGCGCGCCTCGCCGGAGTCGAGCAACCCCCCGAGCGGCCCGCCCGGAAGGTCGTGGGCGACCCCCTCGCCGGCGAACACGCCGACCACTATCGTGTCCGCGTCGGTGGCGGGCGGACTGTCGGTCGTCGCCGCGACGTGCACGGAGCGGCACGTTACTAGGATTGCACCCACCGCCACCGAACCCGGAGCTCATCGATGCCTAAGACCGTGATCCTCTCCGCAGCCCGTACACCGATCGGCAAGCTCGGAGGTGGGCTGGCCTCGCTGGACGCCACCGACCTCGGCGGAGTTGCCATCAAGGCTGCGCTGGAGCGCGCGGACGTTGCGCCGGAAGAGGTTCAGCACGTCGTGATGGGTCAGGTCATCCAGGCCGGCCAGGGACAGATCCCCTCCCGCCAGGCCCAGATCAAGGGCGGCATCCCCAAGGAGGTGTCCTCCGAGACGATCAACAAGGTCTGCGCGTCAGGCATCCGCGCGGCGGGAATGCTTGACGCGGCGATCCGGGCGGGCGACGTCGAGCTCGGCGTGGGCGGCGGGATGGAGTCGATGTCGAACGCGCCATACCTGCTTAAGGGGGCTCGTTTCGGCTTCCGCATGGGCGACGGGAAGGCGATCGACGGGATGATCAACGACGGCCTCACCAACCCGTTCTCCGGCAAGCACATGGCGCAGGAGGCGAGCGAGGTCGCCGCCGAGCTCGAGCTGACTCGGCCCGATATGGACCGCTGGGCGCTGCGCTCGCACGAGTTTGCGCTGCGCGCGATGGACGAGGGCCGCCTGCCGGAGGAGATCGTGCCGGTTACGGTCAAGGGCCGCAAGGGCGACACCGTGGTCGAGGTGGACGAGAGCCCCCGCCGCGAGACGAGCCTCGAGACGCTGGCCAAGCTGCCGCCGATCTTCGTCAAGGACGGCTCGCACACGGCGGGCAACTCACCCGGCGTCAACGACGCCGGTGGCGCGTTGGTGCTGGCCAGCGACGAGTGGGCCAAGCGCAACGGCAAGCAGGTGTTGGCGACCATCCTCGCCCAGGCGCAGATCGGCGATGACTTCGCCTATCTGGCGCGGACACCCGCCAAGGCGGCGCACAAGGCGCTCGAGCAGGCCGGACTGAAGGTGGAGGACATCGATCTGTGGGAGATCAACGAGGCGTTCGCGTCGGTCACGCTGAACTCGATGCGCATGCTCGGGATCGACGAGGATCGCGTCAACGTCAACGGCGGCGCGGTGGCGCTCGGACACCCGATCGGCGCATCGGGCGCGCGCATCCTCGGCACGCTGGTGTACGAGCTGCGCCGCCGTGGCGGCGGGCTCGGCTGCGCGGCCATCTGCTCCGGCGGCGGGCAGGGCGACGCGGTCATCATCGAGGTCAATGGCGGCTGACACAGCCGCGCGCGGCGCGGCCTTCTTTGATCTCGACCGCACCCTGATGGAGGGCTCCTCGGCCTTCCAGTTCGGGCGCGCCGCGTACCGCGCCGGGCTGCTCGGACGCCGTCAGCTGCTCTCCGATGCGTGGGCGAACCTGCGCTTCAGACTCCGTGGCTCGACCGACGAGGACACGCTGGCGCTGCGCGACCGGATCTCGGCGTCACTGCAGGGAACCCGGGTGCTCGAGTTCGAGCGGCTCGGCGCGGATGTCCTGGCCGGCGTCCTGCCGCGCATTTACCCGCAGATGCTCAAGCTCGCCCACGAGCATCAGGACGCCGGCCGGCCCGCCTACATCGTCACCGCAGCGTCGCACGAGCTGGCGAAGATCCTCGCCCAGGTGCTCGCGCTCGACGGGGCGATTGGATCACAGTTCTCAGAAGTGCTCGACGGTGTCTATACAGGCCGCCCCACCGGACTGTTCGTGTACGGCAGCGGCAAGGCCCAGGCGATCGAAGCGCTGGCGAGCCGGGAGGGGATCGATCTGGCGGCTTCGTATGCCTACTCCGACTCCGAGTCTGATCTCCCGATGCTGCGGGCGGTCGGACATCCGGTCGCCGTCAACCCGGACCGCGAGCTGCGGGCGCTCGCCCGTGCGGAGGGTTGGGAGGTGCTGCGGTTCGATCGGCTCGGACGGCGTCTGAAGGCCACTGCCGGACTGATCGGCGCCGCCGCGGCGGGTGGAATCGGCAGCGCTGCGCTGGCCGGCCGAGCGCGCACGCGAGCGCGAGCCCGCGGTCCGAGGCGCTGGGTTGACCGCCGCCGCCGTGCCAGGTGGTCCTAGACTCCCACGTGATGGCGCCGCGTCGACGAGTTCCTGTGAGCCGGTGACGTGCGCCAGCGCGCCCTGCTCGCCGTGACCGCGCTGCTCGCCATCGTGCTCGCGGTGTCCGCGGTGTCCGCGGTGTACGCCGGGGCCGCGACCCGGACACAGTCGGTGACGGTCGGCGACAACTACTTCCGCCCCACCACCCTCTCGGTCCGGGCCGGAACCAAGGTGCAGTGGAAATGGGTGGGAGTGCTGCTGCATAACGTGACCGTGCGCAGCGGCCCGGTCAAGTTCCACTCGCGCCCACAGGTCAGGGGCTCGTTCAGCTACGCGTTCACCAAGCGGGGCAGCTACGCGCTGGTGTGCACGATCCATCCGTCGATGACCGAGCGGGTCACGGTCCGCTAGACCAGCCCGGTGCGGGATCGACACGCCCGCAGGCGCCCTGACTGACTACAATCCGGCCGGTCGCGGTCGCACGGACTCCGGCGATCGCTGCCCCGCCCGATGGCATCCTCCCCTGAGAAGAAGATTCGCGTCGTCGTCGCGAAGCCTGGTCTCGACGGCCACGACCGCGGCGCCAAGATCATCGCTCGGGCGTTGCGCGACGCCGGCATGGAGGTCATCTACACGGGCCTTCACCAGACGCCTGAGCAGATCGTCGAAACCGTGATCCAGGAGGACGCCGACGCGGTCGGCCTGTCGATCCTGTCTGGCGCCCATATGACGCTCGTGCCCCGCATCATGGAGCTGCTCAAGGAGCAGGGCATCGATGATGTTCTGGTGACGGTGGGGGGAACGATCCCCTCCGACGACGTCGAGGAGCTCAAAGCGCTCGGCGTGGCTGAGGTGTTCACCCCCGGCGCGCCGACCCAGCAGGCGATCGACTTCATCCGCGGCGCCGTACGGGCCTGACGGGTGACGGTCTCAGCGGGCGCGTGGGAGGGAGGGCCGAGCCGACGAGCGTGGGCAGTCGCCACGGGGTCAGCCTCTGCCAGCAGCCGATTGACTCGTCAGTCAAAGGTAATATGGCGCCGAAATGAGCGCGAGGAACACCCGATAGGAGGCCAGACTTGAAGATTTGCGTCCTCGTCAAAGAGGTCCCGGACGCCGCCGTGGAGAAGCGGATCAATCCCGCGACGGGGCGGATGGATCGATCTGGGGAGAGGAACCTGAACCCGTACGACACCCACGCGATCGAGGCGGCGATGCAGATCCGGGAGGGGGGTGTGATCGAGGTCGATGAGATCGTGGCGGTCACGATGGGCCCCGAATCTGCCGTTCGCGCGTTGCATAAGGCGGTGTCGCTGGGCGCGGACCGCTCCATCCATCTGTCCGACGAAGCGCTGGCGGGGTCCGATGTGGCGGCGACCGGTTACGCGCTCGCGAAGGCGTTGGAGAAGGAGCAGCCCGACCTGGTGCTGCTGGGCCAGCAGTCCGATGACGGCGAGTGCTACACGATCGGCGCCGTGGTCGCTGACCATCTGAGGATGCCGTCGCTGACGCAGGTGATCAAGTTGGATGTGGAGGAAGGAGCGCTGCGCTGTGAGCGCCAGGCCGAGTACGGCTACGACACGGTTCAGGTGCAGTGGCCGGCGGTGATCGCGGTTGGCGATGCGATCAACGAGCCCCGCTATCCGTCGCTGAAGGCGATCATGGGGGCGAAGAAGAAGCCGCTGGACAGCCTGGCCGCAGCGGACGTGGGGATCGACCCCTCGCTGGTTGGCGAGGAGGGCTCGCGGGTGGCGTGCGGTGACTTCCACGATCCGCCGGCCAAGGCCTCGGGGCAGATCATCGAGGACGAGGACACGAACGAAACGGTCGAGAAGATCGTCGCCTGGCTCGATGAAAGGAAGCTGATCTAGATGGCCGACGTCCTGACATACGTGCTGCATTACGAGGGCGCGCTGAACAAGAACTCGCTCGGTGCGGTGTCCGAGGGCGCGGCGCGCGCTGCGGAGATCGGCGGCGAGTGCCACGCGGTCGTCGTCGGCGGTGCCGATCTGACCGACGAGTTGTGCCAGTCACTCGGCGCCTACGGAGCCACGAAGGTATTCCGGGCCTCCGGTCCGGAGGGCCTCGCGCAGCCGATCGTTGACGTGATGGCGCAGGTGATCGACGAGCACGGCCACTCCTACGCGCTGTTCGGCGGCGGCCTGCTCGGGTTCGAGATCGGAGCTGGGCTGGCCGCGCGCAAGCACGCCGGCGTGACGATGGAGGTCACCGCGGTCCGGGCGCAGGACGGCAAGCTCGTCGCGGAGCGGCCGATCCTGCAGGACTCGAAGATCTCGGTGTCCCGCTACCGCGGCGACTTGGGGATCATCATCGGCCGCATCAACGCGTTCGAGATCGTGGCGCGCGACGGCGGTTCGGCGGAGATCGTCGACGTCGAGGTCGAGTACTCGCCCTGGTCGGAGAAGGCCACGATGGTCAGCCGCGGCGAGCAGCGCGGAGTCGACGTCGACATCGAGGGCGCGGACATCCTCGTCGCCGGTGGTCGGGGCCTGGGCAAGCCCGAGGGGTTTGAGCTCGCTGAGGCGCTCGCCGCGGCGTTTGGCGGCAACAGCGCTGTCGCCGCGACCCGGGCGGTCGTCGATGCCGGCTGGTACCCCTACGCCGCGCAGATCGGCCAGACCGGCAAGACCGTCTCGCCGAAGCTCTACCTGGCCGCCGGGATCTCGGGGGCGATCCAGCACAAGGTCGGGATGCAATCCTCGGAGAACATCGTCGCGATCAACAAGGACGCGAACGCGCCGATCTTTGAGTTCTCCGACCTCGGGATCGTCGGCGATCTGAACAAGATCCTGCCCAAGCTGACCGAGGCGATCAAGGCCAAGAAGGGCAGCTGAGCATGTCCGGTCACGGTGCGCTCGCTCCGAGCGAGTTCCCGCCCGACGTCGATCCGGTCGACGAGTTCATCAAACGCGAACTCGACCCCGAGGAGGACCGGATCGATGTCGGGGTGGTGATCGTCGGCGGCGGACCCGCCGGACTGGCCTGCGCGAACAAGCTGCTCGCGCTGCTGGCTGAGGAGCCGGCGCTGATGGAACGCCTCGGCGAGGTCCCGGTGGCGGTGATCGAGAAGGGCAAGTCGTGCGGAGCCCACAACCTGAGCGGCGCGATGATGCGCCCTTCGGGGCTCCAGGCGCTCTTCCCCGACGTCGACCCGTCGGAGTGGCCGACCTACGGAACGGTCGCCAAGGACACCGTCTATTGGATGCTCTCCAAGGGCGTCGCGCTGCCGCTGAAGCCGACCCCGCCGCCATTCCGCAACCACGGCAACTACGTGGTCAGTGTCAGCGAGCTCTCGCGCTGGCTGGCGGACAAGGCAGAGGAGGCCGGGGCGTACGTCCTGACCGAGACCAGCGCGCATCAGCTGCTCGTCGCTGACGGAGTGGTCAAGGGCGTGCGCTCAGGGGACAAGGGCCGCGGCAAGGACGGCGAGGAGCTCCGCAACTTCGAGCCCGGTTCAGACGTGACCGCGCAGGCCACCGTGCTGGCGGAGGGAACCTGGGGCCACCTCGCGGGCGCCGCGATCCGGGAGTTCGGACTCGCGCAGCGGCGTGAGCCGCAGGTATGGGCGCTCGGCGTCAAAGAGGTGTGGGAGGTGGCCAAGCCGCTGGACCGAGTCGTCCACACGCTCGGCTGGCCGCTGCGCTACCGGGCCAAGTGGCACGAGTTCGGAGGTTCGTGGATCTACCCGATGGGCCAGGACCGGGTCTCGATCGGCTTCGTCGTCGGGCTCGACTACACCGACGCGACGGTGTCCGCCCATGACCTGCTGCAGGAGTTCAAGACCTCCAAGCTCGTCCGCACGATCCTCGAGGGCGGTAAGCGCATCGCCTGGGGTGCGAAGGCGATTCCGGAGGGCGGCTACTGGGCGATGCCCAAGTCCTCAGCCCCCGGGATGGTGATCTGCGGCGACAGCGCCGGGATGGTGAATGTCCCGGTCCTCAAGGGCATCCACTACGCGATCCACTCCGGAATCCTCGCTGCCGAGACGATCTTCGAGCAGCTGAAGTCGCGCTCGACCGACTTCTCCGCCTATAGCCAGCGCGTCGAGAACTCCGTCATCGGCAAGGAGCTGTACGAGACGCGCAACATGAAGCAGCCGTTCAGCAAGGGCTTCTTCCTCGGCGGCGCGATCGCGAACGCCATGGTGCTCACCAAGGGTCGCTTCCCCGGCGGACGCTGGGAGAACCACCGTGACGCGGACGCGCCGGTCCATGTCGGAGACAAGCACGACTCCTATCCCAAGCCGGACGGCAAGTACATCTTCGACAAGCTCTCGTCGGTCTACGTGTCCGGGCAACACCACCCGGGACGATGCCCCGAACCACATCCGGGTCCGCAAGCACGTCCCGCGCGAGATCGCCGAGACGTGGCGTTGGATGTGCCCCGCGGGGGTCTACGAGCTGCCCGACGATGCCCCCGCATCCGGTCCGGTCGACGTGATCGTCAACTACACCAACTGCGTGCAGTGCGGCGCGATCACCGCCAAGGGCGGTCGGCTCACCCCGCCCGAGGGTGGTGACGGCCCGCTCTACACCATCACCTGAGGCGGGTCCGATCGCGCCCGGGCGCGCGCAGTTGGCGCGGACGGCGGAAACTTCCAGTCGTGGGAGCTGTTAAGCAGGTCATGAAGCTCCTGACCATCGCCGGCGTGATCGCGCTGGCGGCCTGTGTGCCCGCCGTCGCGGCGGCGGACCCGCCGCGCGCCGCGCTGCGCGGTTTCGTCTGCCAGCCGGCGCTCGACCCGCCGGCGCGAGCGGTGTCGGTTCAGGCGGTCATGCGCCCGCTGCCCGGCACCCAGAAGCTGTCGATCCGCTTCCAGCTGTTGGTCACGCGGAAGTCCCACACGCCGGTCGCGGTCGTCCGGGCCGGAGACCTCGGCACCTGGATCTCGCCGCAGGATCCCACGCTCGGCCAGCAGCCTGCCGACATCTGGAGGCTCAGCAAACCCGTGGCCAACCTCGTCGCGCCCGCCGCCTACCGCTTCCGGGTCACCTTCCGCTGGACCGGCTCGAACGGACGCCTCCTCGGCACCGCCGTGCGGCTCAGCGCGATCTGCGTGCAGCCCGAGCGCCGGCCCGACCTGCTCGTCAAAACGATCACGGTGCGCGCGATCGCCGGCCGGCCCAGCCAGGACGACTACATCGCGCTGATCCGCAACGCGGGCGCCACGGCGGCTGGGCCATTTGGGATCCTGTTTGCGCCCGGGGAGGGCTTCCCGTCGACGACGCTGACGGTGGCGCGGCTCCAGCCGGGCGGGACGGTGCGGGAGACGTTCGTCGGGCCGCTCTGCACGGCCCGCAATGCGCCGACGATCACCGTCGACCCGACCGATCAGGTCGATGACTTCAACCGATCAAACAACGCGCTGACCGCCAGCTGCCCCAAGTCGCGTGCCTGACCGGCGGGGCGGGGTCCGGGCGCCTGGAAACGGTCCAGGCCTCGCTACACTGGTGGAGAGATGAAAACCGATATCCATCCCGATTACGTCGAATCCCATGTCCGCTGTACGTGCGGCAACGAGTTCACCACTCGCTCAACCCAAGGCGAGATTCACGTTGAGATCTGTTCCGCGTGTCACCCGTTCTACACCGGCCGGCAGAAGCTGGTCGACACGGGCGGACGCGTCGAGCGCTTCCAGCGCCGGGTCGCCAAGGGTCGGCGCAGCGCCCGAGCTGTCGCGGGCTCCTAGCCCGAGGCCTTCGTGGGCCGCGGTCAGAGTGATCAAGCCGGTCGCCTGACCGCCAAGCGCGACGCGCCCCTGGGCGGCCAGGCCGTCCTGGAGGGCGTGATGATGCGTGGCGTCTCGACCTGGGCCGTCGCGGTGCGCAAACCCGCCGCGTTCGCCGTCGACGGAGCTGCGCCGGCGCCCGAGACAACGGCCGATCAGGCCGGCGCTGCTGTGCCGGCACCCGAGACAACGGGCGAGGCGGTCGAGCTCGGGCCGATCGAAGTGGTGTCGTTTCCGCTTGTCGCGTGGTCCAAGCGACGCCGTGTCTACCGCTTGCCCGTGATCCGGGGGGTGGTGGCGCTGGCGGAGTCGCTCGGGATCGGCCTCCGCGCACTGGGGATCTCGGCCAACGCTCAGCTTCCGGAAGCCGAGCAGGAGATCTCGAGCGGAGTGTGGGCGGGGACCGTCCTGTTGGCGGTCGCGTTTGCCGTCGGGCTGTTCTTCGTCGTCCCTGTCGGGCTGACCAGCCTGGTCAAGAACCAGCTCGGCTCCTCGGTGCTGTTCTGGGCGGTCGAGGGCGTCCTGCGCACGGCGATCTTCCTCGGCTACCTGCTGCTCCTGTCGCGGTTGCGTGATCTGCGGCGAGTGTTCGAGTACCACGGCGCCGAGCACAAGGTGATCTCCTGCTTTGAGGCCGAAGATGAGCTGACTCCGGCACGGGCCAAGCTGTATTCGCGGCTGCATCCCCGCTGCGGCACGAGCTTCCTGCTGATCGTGATGATCATGGCGATCTTCGTGTTCGCGCCGATCGGGCTGCCGTCGTGGTGGATCCTGGTCCTGACCCGGATCCTCGGGGTGCCGCTGATCGCCGGGCTCTCGTTCGAGGTGATCAAGTGGGCCGGGCGCAACCGCAGCCGGCGCTGGGTTCAGGTGATCATGGCTCCCGGCCTGCAGCTGCAGAAGCTCACCACCCGCGAGCCTGACCTCGACCAGCTTGCCGTCTCGATCGCCGCCCTCAACGCGGTGCTCGCGGTTGAGACACCGGGCGAGGCCTCCGCTGCGGATCTGATCGGCGTCGAAGTCGTCGCCTGAGGCGCCGACTTTTCGCTCCGGCGACAATCGGGTAGCAGGAGAGTCCACACCCGAACGCAAGGAGCACGCATGTCTGATGGCGACGGAACCCTCGATAAGGGCAAGGGCCGGGTCAAGGAAGCGGTGGGGGATCTGACCGGCGACCAGAGCCTCAAGAACGAAGGCAAGGTCGATCGCGCCACGGGCGCGATCAAGGACAAGCTTGGCGACGCGGCCGACAAGGTCAAGGAAACCGTCAACCCGAAGCACTGAGGCGGGTTAGCCCGCCCGCGGGGAGCGGCAACCGTCGCTCCCCGCGACGTGCGGCGGGCCGGTCGGTCGCTCGCCGCCGCTCCACGGCCGGTCCCCGACTCGCCTGGGAGCTCCGTGTGGTAGGGCGCGGCTCCTACACTCGGCTGCATGATTGATGATCTCGTGGGCCAGATCGAGGCCCGCTTTGCCGAGCTCGAGCGCGAGCTGTCCGACCCGGAGGTGATCGCGGACCGTAGCCGGTTCACGGCCGCGAGCCGGGCCTACAGCGAACTCGAGCCGGCCGCCCGTCTGGCGGCCGAATACCACAGCGCCTCCGACGATCTGGAAACGGCCACCGAACTGCTCGCGGACAACGGCGACGACCCCGAGCTGCGGGCTCTGCTCGAGACCTCGCGGGAGCGCATGCCGGCGCTCGAGGAGGAGATCAGGCTCGCGATGGTCGAGCGCGACCCCAACGACGACAAGAACGTGATCGTCGAAATCCGACCCGGGGCCGGGGGGGACGAGGCATCGCTGTGGGCCGGTGACCTGTACCGGATGCTCACGCGCTACGCCGAGCGCCGCGGGTTCTCGGTCGAGCTGTTGTCGACCGGCGACGGGACCTACACGTTCGCGATCAAGGGCGACGGCGCGTACTCGGTGTTCAAGTTCGAGGGTGGCACCCACCGGGTGCAGCGCGTGCCGGAGACCGAGTCGCAGGGTCGCGTCCACACCTCCACGGCCACCGTCGCCGTCCTGCCCGAGGCCGAGGACGTCGAGGTGCAGGTCGACGAGAACGACCTCCAGATTGACGTCTACCGCAGCTCGGGTCCCGGCGGGCAGTCGGTCAACACGACCGACTCGGCCGTGCGGATCACGCACAAACCGACCGGGATCGTCGTCTCCATGCAGGACGAGAAATCCCAACTGCAGAACCGCGAGCGCGCGATGCGCGTCCTGCGCGCCCGGCTGTATGACCGCGCACTCGCCGAGCAGCGCGCCACGATCGACGCCAGCCGGCTCGCCCAGGTCGGAACCGGCGAGCGGGCCGGCAAGATCCGCACCTACAACTACGGGGAGAAGCGGGTCAAGGATCACCGGATCAACCTCCTGGTGCACAACCTCGACGCGATCCTGTTCGGCGAACTCGACGAGCTCACCGCCGCCCTCCAGGACGACGAGAAGCGCCGGCGCCTGGAGGAGCGGACCGTTGGCTGAGCGGCTTTCATCGGCGCCGCCTCGGGTCGGCTGGGAGCGACGGGCGGTCGAGGAGCCGGCGGTTGTCTGAGACGGTCGTTGGGGCCGGTCTCTCGGTGGGCGAGGCGGTGGCGCGCGGCGCCGCGGCCCTGCAGGCGGCGGGCTGCGACACGCCGCGACTCGACGCCGAGCTATTGGCCGTGGAGGCGCTTGACCTCACGCGGGAGCGGCTGCTGATGGACCGCGACTCGACGGTGGAGCCCTCCGCGCTCGCGCGCCTCGAGGCGCTGCTCGCGCGCCGGGCGGCGCGCGAGCCGGTCGCGTACATCCTGGGGCGCAAGGCGTTTCGACACATTTCGCTGGCGGTCGACCGGCACGTGCTGATCCCCCGCCCCGAGACGGAGTTGCTCGTCGAAGTGGGCCTGACGCTCGAGGAGGGCGCCGCCGTCGTCGACGTGGGTACCGGGAGCGGAGCTGTCGCCCTGGCGCTGAAGGACGAGCGCTCTGATCTTTCCGTCTCCGGGACCGACCTGAGCGTGGGTGCACTCGCCGTTGCCCGCGCGAATGCGCTCCGATTGGGGCTGGACGTGCGCTGGGTTCACGCCGATCTCTTGGACAGCGTGGAATATGACGCGGTGCTCGCAAATCTGCCCTACGTCCCCGACGGATCGGCGCTCGAGCCCGAGATCGCCGCGTACGAGCCGTCTCAGGCGCTGTTTGCCGGAGCCGATGGGCTGGATGCGATTCGGCGGCTGGTGTCGATGGTGAGCCTTCCGCCCGTTCGGCCCCGCTCGCGGCGACCGCCCCGGCCGCGGCGATCCGCAGACGGCGCCCCCGACCCTCCGGCGGCCGCCCGCCGCGTTTCGCTGGTCGCGCTCGAGGTTGGCTGCGATCAAGCCGCTGCCGTTGCGTCGTTGCTGCGCCGCAGCGCGTTTCCGTCGGTCGCGGTCCTGCGCGATCTTGCCGGCCATGAGCGGGTGGTGGTCGGGCGCCGGTGAGCAAGTCCGCCTCGGCTGCATTCGAGCGCTGCGTGGCGGTCGGTGGGCTGGTCGTGTTTCCGAGCGACACCGTCTACGGGATCGCATGTGACGCTGAGAACCTCAGCGCGGTGCAGCGGCTGTACCGGCTCAAAGGTCGCGGGATGGAAAAGCCCTCAGCGGTCATGTTCTTCGATCTCGAGTCGGCGCTCGCGGCGCTGCCCGAACTCGGCCCGCGAACCCGGTCGGCCCTGGGCCGGATTCTCCCGGGCCGTGTCACGGTGCTCCTACCGAACCCGGAGCGACGCTTCCCGCTTGCCTGCGCCACGGACCCCGGGACGCTGGGGCTGCGCGTCCCTTCCGTCGCCCTGCTGCGGAGTGTGCGCTGGCCTGTGCTGCAGTCGAGCGCCAATCGTTCCGGCGAGGCTGACCCGCGCCGGCTCGAGGACGTGCCCGAGCCGATTCGTGCCGCCGCCGGCCTGGTGCTGGACGGCGGAGAGCTTCTCGGGACGCCCTCGACGGTCGTCGATCTGACCCGGTTCGAGGAGACGGGTTCGTGGACGGTGGTCCGGCCGGGGGCGGTGGAGGAGCGAGCGCTCGACGAGGCTCTCGGCTGGCAGTACCACTTCGATCCGACGACCTACATGGAGATGATTCGGACGGACGTGCCCGCCTACGACCGTTTCCAGGACGAGCTGGCGGCGGCCAGCGGATCAGGCGCCGCCCGTGTGTTGGAGCTCGGCACCGGCACCGGCGAGACGGCGCGACGTCTCCTGGAACGCCACCCGGCGGCTCGGTTGGTGGGGATCGATGCGAGCGAGACAATGCTGGCCGTCGCGCGCTCGGCGCTGCCGGCCGACCGCGTCGAGCTCCGTATCGCGCGGCTTCAGGATGAACTGCCCGCCGGCCCGTTCGATCTCGTCGCCAGCGCGCTGTGCGTGCACCATCTCGCAGGACCCGAGAAGCAAGATCTGTTCGCTCGCATCGGGGCGGCGCTCGCACCAGGCGGACGCTTCGTGCTCGCCGACGTCGTGACCCCGCTCGATCCGGCCCATGCGGTCTCGCCGCTGACGCCGGGCTACGACCGGCCGAGTTCGCTTGCGGATCAGCTCAAGTGGCTGACCGAGCTCGGATTTGACGCCCGCGTGGTGTGGTCGCACGCTGACCTGGCGGTGCTCGTCGCCGATCGCGGCGCCGCGTAAACGCTTCCTCGACCGGGCGTGGAGCCGGTCACCACGAGCGCTGCGGTCCGGTACCCGGGACGGTTCCCGGCGAGGGCCCGACATGACGCCGGGCCGGCTGCGCTGGGGTACTGGGGACGGTTCTCGGCGCGGGGCCGATATAACGCCGGGCCGGCCTGCGCCGTTGCTATTGTCGGCCTCCCGTGAGTGTCGACCTGCCACCTGATTTCTTCAACCGGCCGTTGGCCGAGGTTGACCCCGAGATCGCCGAGGTGCTATCGCTCGAGCTCGACCGCCAGCAGCGGACGCTCGAGATGATCGCCTCGGAGAACTTCGTCCCGCTCGCAGTGCTCGAATGCCAGGGCTCGGTGCTCACGAACAAGTACGCCGAGGGCTATCCCGGCAAGCGCTACTACGGTGGCTGTGAATACGTCGACATCGGCGAGCAGCTCGCGATCGACCGGGCCCGTTCGCTGTTTGGTGCCGAGCACGCGAACGTCCAGCCACACTCGGGGGCACAGGCCAACGCCGCCGTCTACCACGCGCTGCTGCAGCCGGGCGACACGCTGATGGGACTCGAGCTCGCCCACGGCGGCCATCTCACCCATGGGATGAAGCTCAACGTCTCCGGCCGGCTCTACGAGGTGGTCGCATATCACGTCGACCGTGACACGAGCATCATCGACATGGACGAGGTCGAGCAGCTCGCCCACGAGCGCCGGCCGAAGATGATCATCGCCGGCTGGTCGGCTTATCCCCGCGTCCTGGACTTCGCGCGTTTCCGCGCGATCGCCGATGCCGTCGGCGCGTATCTGATGGTCGACATGGCCCATTTCGCGGGCCTCGTCGCCGCTGACCTGCATCCGAGCCCGGTGCCGTACGCCCACGTGGTGACGACGACGATCCACAAGACGATCGGGGGTGGCCGCGGCGGGATGATTCTCTGCACGGAGGAGCTCTCGAAGAAGATCAACTCGGCCGTCTTCCCCGGGCAACAGGGTGGACCGCTCGAACACATCATCGCCGGCAAGGCCGTCGCGCTCCGAATCGCCGCGAGCGAGGCGTTCCGGGAGCGCCAGGAGCGGACGCTGGCCGGCGCTCGCGTCGTCGCTGACCAGCTCCTGCAGGCCGGCGGCGGCGTCAGCGTGCTGAGCGGCGGAACCGACGTCCACCTCGTGCTGTGCGACCTCCGGGAGTCCGACCTCGACGGTCAGCAGGCCGAGGATCGCCTCGCCTCGGTCGGGATCACGGTGAACCGCAACGCCGTTCCATTCGATCCGCGTCCGCCAGCGGTGTCCTCCGGTCTGCGGATCGGCACCCCCGCCCTGGCCACCCGCGGCCTGCAGGCCGATGACTTCGAGGAGATCGGCAAGATCATCAGCACCGCCCTGAACCCCGGAGCGAGTTTCGACTCACAGCGCGCCGAACTGGCCGAGCGCGCCGCAGCGATCGCCGAGCGCTACCCGCTCTACGCCGGCCTCGGCGCAACCGCCGTCGTCTAACGCTTCGCGTCCGTCCGTCCGTCCGCACGCACGTGCTGACGGCTCGCCGGGCGCCGGTCATTGTCTCTGCTCACGGCTCGGTGGGCGCCGGTCATTGTCTCTGCTCACGGCTCGGTGGGCGCCGGTCATTGTCTCTGCTCACGGCTCGGTGGGCGCCGGTCATCGCCTCTCCTTGATTGCGCGCGAGCGCGAATTGCGCCGCATCGTTCCAAATCTGTGCTGAGACTGTGGAAATGCGGCCGGGGCCGCCGCTGGAGGAGCGAAGCGGTCCGATACTGGGCGGATGGGAGCCGAATCACCTGCACCAGATCCCAAACCGAGGGAAGAGCCATCGATACGGGCAATCACACACGCTGGGCATGCGCGATCACCCAAACCCGAAGCCAGCTCCGCAGTTTGGGATCTCGTGCAGGTCAAGGGCCGTGGCGATCCCGAGATCGCGCGCGTGGCCGCCGCTCAGCGTGGGTTCGTGGTGCGCGAGCAGCTGTTCGCGGCCGGTCTTGGCCGCGGGGCGATTTCGCACCGGCTCGAGCGGCGGTTGCTGCATCGCTTCTATCCGGGCGTCTATCTTGTCGGCCACGCGCTCGCGCCGCTGGCGGCGGAAATGGCCGCCGTGCTCTACTACCGCGGCCACGCGGTGCTGAGCCACGCGTCTGCGGCGTCGATCTGGGGGTTTGGGGACCCTGCCGTCGGCGAGATCTCGTTGACGATCATCGGCAAAGACGCCCGATCGCGGCCCGGACTACGGCTGTTTCGGACCGGCACTCTTGACCATCGAGACCTACGCACGCGCAGTGGGATGCCGCTCACCTCCCCGGCGCGAACACTGCTGGATTTCGCTGGGGGCTCGACGCTGTCCGAGCTCGAGCAGGCCGTGGCGGAGGCCCGGGTGCTGCGCTTGGCCGACGACCGCGAGCTGAGGGCCGCGATCGACCGCGCGCCATGTCGTAAGGGCGCCGGCAGGCTCCGACGACTCCTCGACCGCGGATCCGGTCCACGGCTCACTCGCTCCACAGCCGAGCGCAAACTGAGGACGTTGCTGTTCGATGCTCAGCTCCCGATGCCAGAAACGAATGTCCGTGTCTGCGGCTGCGAAGTCGACTTCCTCTGGCGGGTGGAAAAGCTGGTAGTCGAGGTCGATGGGCATGGGTTCCACGGGCATCGAGTCGCGTTTGAACGTGACCGCAGGCGCGATCAGCGGCTGGTCGCCGCCGGATATCGAGTCATCCGCGTGACCTGGCGCCAACTGGTTGGCGAGCCGCTGGCCGTGATCACGCGGATCGCCCAGGCTCTCGTGGCCGGCGCGCCCTGGTGAGGAGACGACGAGCGGGGTTCTGTCTGAAGCGGGCTCTCGCAACGGTCAGGCTCTCGTGGCCGGCGCACCCTCGTGAGGAGACCACGACCCGGGCTCTGCCTGAAGCGGGCTCTCGCACCGGCCATGCTCGCGCGGCCTCTGCTGGTCGCAGGCTCCCGCGTCTGGCGCGCCGTCCCGGCGTGTCGCGGGGTGCCGCGGCTGAGCGTCTGCGGTCAGCCGCTGGTGTTGATCGTGCGCCCGGTGTGGAGACGTTGGGGCGGGCAATCTGCGGCGGCTGGCATTCTTGTGGAGCATGCGGTATTGGGACGCCGTGTTTGCATTCGTGGTTGCGATGGTGGTGGCCGCGGTGCTGACCCCGCTGGCAGCCTTGCTTGCGCGACGCGTGGGCGCCGTTGACAAGCCGACAGAGCGGGGACTGGGACAGGGTGCGACGCCGCTCTGGGGCGGGCTGGCGATCCTGGCCGCCGTTCTGGTGGCCGCGGTGATCTGGATGCCCGCGACGATCAAGCTGCCCCGGACGGTTGGCGCGAGGCCGGGATCCGGTGGCACGGTGGATACCTGGGCGCTGCTCGCCGGAGCCTGTGTGATCGCGCTGGTCGGCGCGATCGACGACGCGCGCGACCTGCGTCCGCAGTGGAAGCTGCTGGGCCAGATCGCGGCGGCTCTGATCGCGGTAGAGGCGGGTGCGGTGGTGACCGACGTGACGCTGCCGTTCGTCGGCGCGCTCCAGTTTCCCCACGGCGGGGGTGTGCTGACGGTGATCTGGCTGGTGGGGATGATGAACGTGGTCAACTTCTCAGACGGCGTCGATGGGCTGGCGGCCGGTGTCTGCACGATCGACGGGATCGCGTTCGCGATCATCGCGTTCGACTTGGATGTCAGCGCCGCGGCAGTGCTGGCCGCGATCACCGCCGGGGCGGCGCTCGGCTTCCTGTTTCACAACTTCCATCCCGCCTCGGTGTTCATGGGCGACTCGGGCGCCAACCTGCTCGGCTACCTGCTCGGGGTCGTGGCGGTCATCGGCTCGTTGAAGACGAACGTGGTGGTCGCGCTGGTCGTGCCGCTGGTCATCCTGGCGGTTCCGTTCCTCGACACGGGTTTCGTGATCGCCAAGCGACTCAAGTATCGGCGCAAGCCGTGGTCCGCCGATGCCAATCACTTTCACCACCGGATGGCGCGGATCGGGTTCTCGCAACGCAAGACGGTCGCGTATCTGTACGCGTGGACGCTACTGCTGGCTGGGTTGGCCGTGGCCCTGCGGCTCGTCCCGTACCACGCGCACAACCAGTACCACCTCGGCTGGGTGCTGGTGATGGCGGGCTTGTCCGTGGGCGCGCTGGCGGCGAGCGTGTATCTCATCTATCTGCTGGAGATCTTCAAGTTCAGGGGCCAGCGGGCGCATGAGCTGCGGAACGCCGACCCGGACACGAGCGAGCACGAGATCGACCAGAGGGTGGAGCGCGATATCGAGACGGGCGAGTTCGAGACGGTGGGATAGTGGCGCCGATGGAGAAAGCGAATCTGGACGAGCTCGAGTCGTTCATCACCGCCGACGGGTCCTCGATCCGCGAGCTGGCCGGGCCGGCGTGGACCGCCGCTCGCCACCAGAGCCTGGCCGAGGCGACCCTCCAGGCCGGGGGCGAGACGGCTGAGCATTACCACCCGCGCGCCGAGGAGCTCTATTACGTGATCGCCGGGGCGGGGCGGATGAGGCTCGGCGACGCAGAGGCGCACATCCGCGTTGGGGACTGCGTGGTGATCGCGCCCGGGACGGCGCACAAGCTGTGGAATCCCGGGCCTGAGGCGCTCGTCGTGCTGTGCTGCTGTGCGCCCGCGTATTCGCACGATGACACCGTGATGACGGGAAGGTAGGCAGCTCCTGAGCGGCCTGACCAAACCTGAGCGCGGCCTGCTGGCGGGGGTTGCGCTCGTGACCGTTCTGGCCGGCTTAGCGCACTACGTCAGCGGCGTTCCGGACCTGGTGGCATTTATCGTGGCGACGTTCGCGTTGGCCGGAGGAGCGTGGATGCTGTCGTTCGCCACCGAACAGGTGGGCGAGCGGCTGGGGCCGGCGGTCACGGGATTCATGCACTCGAGCCTCGGCAACCTGCCGGAGTTCTTCGTCGTCCTGTTCGCGTTGAACGCCGGCGAGCGCGTCGTGGCTGAGACCGCCATCCTGGGCTCGATCCTCGTCAACGCGCTGCTCGTGCTCGGGCTGGTGATCATCGTCGGCGCCCAGCGGCAGGGCGATGGGGTGATGCGGTTCGGCAAACGACTCCCCAACGACACCGCGACGCTGCTGCTGGTTGCGTCGTTCATCATCGTGTTGGTCGGGCTGGCCGATTCGTCGCGGGATCCTGCCAGCCACCACATCGAGACGATCTCGATCATCGGCGCGGTGGCGATCCTGATCGTGTACGGGACCTGGCTGCGCCAGTATCTGCGCTCCGACCCGGGAGCCGGACACAGCTCCGAGCCGCCACGGCTGTCGTTCCGCACCGGCATCACCATGCTCGTGGTGGCCGGTGCCGCCTCGGCGCTGGTCTCGGACTGGTTCGTCGATGCACTGCAGCCGACGATCCGCACCGTGCACATCTCCGAGGCCTTCGCGGGACTGGTGATCGTTGCCACCGCCGGAAACGCCGTCGAGAACCTCTCGGGCATCGTCCTGGCCTGGAAGGGCCGGTCGGAGCTGGCCATCTCGATCGTCAAGAACTCGGTCGCGCAAATCGCCTCGTTCCTGTATCCACTGTTGGTGCTCGTTTCGTTTCTGACCCCGACGACGCTGACGTTTGCCCTGGAGCCGATCTACATCGGCGCGCTGCTCGGCACCGCGGTGATCGTGTGGCAGATCACCGGCGACGGGGAGGCGACGGTGTTCGAAGGAACCGCGCTGACCGCCGCCTTCGTGATCCTGGCCACCGTCGCGTGGTTCGAGACCTGACCCCCGGCTGCCGGCCGGCACGGGCCGATTTGTGAGGAAATCCAGGTGGCCCGCCGACCACCCATCACACGCAGGATGAACCCCACGCGAGCTAGCGGCCCGTCAGATCACTGAATCTCACAGTCCCGCCGCCCCAGACCGCACGCGTCGTGGTATTCTTACGTTCACGTAAGAAGTATGTTCGTCAGAGAGGACGGTGATGGCGCTGCCAGCGCTCCAGGCAACTACCGCTGTGCCCGCGACTCGCGCCCGCCGGGTGGGAGTCCACGCCGATCACTCCTCCTACAAATGGTGGGCGCTCTCGTGCACGAGCCTCGGCATGCTGCTCGCCACGATCAATTCAGGCACCCTGATCATCGCGCTGCCCGATCTGGAGCGGAGCCTGCACACCAGCTTGCTCGAGCTGGTATGGGTGATCCTGGTCTACATGATCGCCTCGACCGTGCTCGTATTGAGCGCCGGGCGTCTGTCGGATCAGTACGGACGCAAGCGCGCGTACATCGGCGGGTTCATCGTGTTTGCGCTCGCATCGCTCGGGGCGGGTTTCTCCGCCAACGGCACGGAGCTGATCCTGTGGCGGATCCTGCAGGGAATCGGCGGCGCGTTCCTGTTCGCCAACGCGGCGGCCATCGTCACCGATGCCTTCCCGCGCGAGCAGCTCGGCGTCGCGATGGGCACCAACACGATGGTGGCGGCGATCGGGCTCGTGATCGGGCCGGTGCTGGGCGGCGCTTTGGTCGCGATCCAGTGGCCGTGGGTGTTCTGGTTCAACGTGCCGCTCGGCCTGGCCGGTAGCTTGTGGGCGGCGGTGGTGCTGCATGAGCAGGGCGGGCGTTCGGACGACCGGCGGTTTGACTTCCTGGGCACGATCACGTTCCTGATCGGGCTCACCGGCCTGGTGTATGGGATCTCGAAGGGCGGCATCTCCGGCTGGGACTCGCCGATGGTGATCGGCGCCCTGATCGTCGCGGCGGTATTCCTGCCGACGTTCGTACTGGTCGAGCGTCGCCATAAGGCCCCGATGCTCGACCTCAGCATCTTTCAGAACCGGTTGTTCTCGACCTCGGCGGCCGGGGCATTCATCAACGGTTTGGCGCGCTTCGCGCTGATGTTCCTGTTTGTCTTCTACTTCCAAGGCGTGCAGGGGGACTCCCCGATCCTGGCCGGGGTCAAGCTCGCTCCGCTCGCCATCGGGATGCTGATCTCCTCTCCGCTGGCCGGTATCTGGGCCGATCGCCGCGGCTCGCGGATGATGGCGGTGTTGGGGATGCTGGTGACCAGCGCCGGTCTGGCGCTGATGACCACGCTCGATCGGCATACGACCTACCTGGCCAGCGGCGTGTTCATGTTCATCGTCGGGATCGGCTCGGGCATGTTCAACTCGCCCAACACGGCCGCGATGATGGGCAGCGTGGCGGCCAGCCGGCGCGGTATCGCCGCCGGCGCGCGCGTGCTCGTGCAGAACACCGGGGCGGTGATCTCGATCGCATTTGTGCTCGCCGTCGTGACGTCCTCGGTGCCCAAGAACGTGCTGTTCTCGGTCTTCTCGGGGCTCGCGAACCACATCTCCAACGCGGAGCTGACTCCGTTCATCGCCAATATGCACACCGCGCTGTGGTGCCTGTCCGCAGTCTCGCTCCTGGGAGCGTTCGTCGCGGCGGCGCGCCCGAAGGGCGTCGATTCAGCCTCCGAGACTGGGCAGCCATCAACCTCTGCGCGTAAGGATGTCTCAGCCGCCGAGCCGGAGCATGCCTCAGCCGCTGCGGAGGAGAAGCGACAGGTCGTGCTGTCGTGAGCGCCACCGCCGAGCGCACGCTGCGGATCGGCGAGCTGGCCGAGCTGACCGGGACAACGCCCCGTACGATCCGCTACTACGAGGAGATTGGACTGCTCGGGGGCAGCGCTGAGCGCACCCTGGGCAAGCATCGCTGCTACGCCGACACCGATGTTGACCGCGTGCGCGAGATCATCCGGCTGCGCGACCTGCTCGGATTGTCGCTCGAGCAGCTCTCACGGCTGCTCGAGGCCGAGACGGCGCGCGCGGAGCTGCGGCGTGAGTATCAGCAGGTGGAGGACCCCGCGGCTCGCCGGCGCATCCTCGAGCAGGCGCTCGGGCACCTGGCGACACAGCTCGAGCTGGTGGAGCAACGTCGGCGCGAGCTCGAGCAGCTGCAGGGCGAACTGGTGGAAAAGCAGCGCACGATCAACGAGCGGTTGCGCGAGCTCGAGCGCTGACCCGGCGACTCCCTGGAGTACCTGGTCCGCGAACTCGAGCGCTGACCCGGCGACTCCCGGAACACCTGGCCCGCGAACCCGAGCGCCGACCCCGGCCGCTCCCGGGAATGCCTCGCCTGCAGGAGGCAAGGTACGATGCGGCCCTGGCCGCCGCGCGCGCGTCGGTGCGCCGGCTATAAGCGGAGCGCCGGGCGGCGAAGCTACCATCGAATAGCGTCGCGGTAAGTTCCTACGTAACATCGTGGCGCGACGAGACATAGGCCGGCTGTCGGCCTCGCACACCCGCATTGCCGACGCCGACCACCCGTTCCATGACTTTTCCGATCCAACACCTCATCACGCCGGCCGGCCGGCCTCGCGACCGCAGCGGCCCGACTCCGGTCGTGGTAACCGTGTGTCCGACTGCGCAGCGCACGCCAGGCGGGGCGATGAGCGGCCGTTTTCATTCACTGTCACCGGCCCGCGCCGGTAGGGTTGGCGTCGTCCGACCCTTGTTGTTCGGCGTGAACCGCTTGTATCGACATCATGACGAACAGTCGTCCGCCTCTATCCGGGAGAGACGCAGCCGGCGCGGGAGCGTTGCTGCTGTCCGTCAACGCGATCTGCGTGGGCGTGGGCGCTGCTCTCGGTACGCTGGTCGGAGCTGTCGTACCCTTGGCCCTGGTCGGTTTTGGGGTGGGCTTCTTTCTGGGGATTGCCGTTGTCGCTAAGCGCTTCCGCTAACTCTGACGTGTCGATGAACGTGATCCGTTACATCGACGTCGTCCTGGTGCTCTTGGCTGCGCCGATTCTGCTGCTGATCGGGGTGCCGGCGCTCGGCTACCTGGTCGGCGCCGGGGCGTGGATCCTCCTGCGAGCGGTGGGGGTGGCGGTCGAGCGCCGTGCCGCGTCGATCGGCAACGTCAGCCAGGAGCTGACCGTGAGGCTGGTGTTCGTGATGGGGCGCGTATTCCTGCTCGCACTGGTAATTGTTCTGGTTCGCCGCCAAGCGGGTAAGGACGACGGGCTCACCACACTGCTCGTGATCTTGTTTGCCTTCACGATTCAGTTGGTCGTGTCGGTCGTCAACCGACCGAGAGCACGATGAGCCAACGGAAGAAGATCGTCCTGGGGGTCGCCGGTTTCTATCTGGCCGGCCTCGTGCTGCTCGTTGTCCTGTTTGGCGCCACGCGGCACAACAACACCTCGTTCCAGCCCCAGAACGAGTTCAAGCTGGTCAACTGGATCGACCTCGGGGTGTTCAGCATCAACAAGGCGGTCCTGTATCTGTTCATCGCGTCGCTGCTGACGATCGGCACGATGGTCTGGATCTCGCGGCGGATGCACACCCGCCCCAACCGCGTCCAGACCGCGGTTGAGACGCTGTTCGGGCTGATGCGGGACAACATCACGCGCGGCAACATGGACGATTCGATGGCGGCCAAGTGGTTCCCGTTCATCGGTGCCCTGTTCCTGTTCATCTGGTTCTGCAACCTGATCGGCTACATCCCGCTGCCCACCAACAGCCAGGAGACCTTCAACGTCTTCGGCGCCCACATTCCCGCGTTCGCGCTGTACGCGGCCACGGCCAACATCTCCGTGCCGCTGGCCCTGGCCCTCGCCGTGTTCATCTCCTTCAACTTCGTGGGCATCCGGGCCCAGGGGCCGATCGGCTACCTGAAGAGCCTGATCCCGAGCGGCGTCCATGGCCCGATGCTGATCCTGATCTTCCCCCTGGAGATCGTCTCGACCTTCATGCGCCTGCTGTCCCTGACCGTCCGGCTCTTCGCGAACATCCTCGCCGGCCATATCATCATCCTGTTCATGTCCGGCGGCCTGGCGGTGCTGCTGGGACTGCAGGTTCTCGGCTGGTTCACGCTACCGGCGGGGATTCTGCTGTACCTGTTCGAGGTCGGCCTCGTGGCCACGCTGCAGGCGTTCATCTTCGCCACCCTTTCCGCGATCTATCTCGGTGGCGCGGTGAGCCACCACTAACGACAAGGAGCGCCTGAAGTGCTTGCATTTGTTCCACACTTTTTCTCGCTTGCCGCAGCGTCGGCGACCGCGCTCACGGACGCCGGCCAATCGGGTCTGCGATCGCTGGCGATCGGCGTCGGCGGCGGCCTCGGGGCGGTCGGCGCCGGCATCGGCATCGGCATCATCTTCGGCAATGTGATCCAGGCCGTCACCCGTCAGCCAGAGATGCGTGATGAGATCACGAGCATCCAGTGGCTCGGATTCGCCCTGACCGAAGCGGTCTTCTTCTACGGCCTCGTGGCGGGGCTGATCGCCTACGTGCTGTAGCCGATGCCGCCCGTTGCCGCCGTGCTCATCCCCGCCGCCTCATCGAGCGGCTCATTCCTGATCTCGCCCAACGTCGGGCTGATGATCTGGACGCTGCTGCTGTTCGGAATCTCGATGTGGATTCTCGCCAAGGTCGCGTTCCCGCGGATCGCCGAGGCCCTGGACCGTCGCCAGAAGGCGATCGAGGCCTCGATCGACTACGCCGAGCAGACTCGCCACCAGGCCGACGAGCTGCTGACGGAGTATCGCGAGCGGCTGAAGGAGGCACGCCAGCAGGCGGACGAGATCCTCGACCGCGCACGCAAGACGGCCGAGGTGCACGAGCACGAGTCATTGGCTGATGCTCGAGCCACGCGCGAGGAGCTGCTGGAGAAGACGCGCCGCGATATCGAAGCCGAGACCCGGCGGGCGATCGAGGAGATCCGTCGCGAGGTCGCGGACCTGACGGTGCTGGCCACCGAGAAGGTGACGCGCAAGACCCTCACCGAGGAGGATCAGCGCCGGCTGGTCCAGGACGCCCTCGGCGAGCTGGACTTCAGCGCCCTCAGCCCGGGAGCGCAGAACTAGTGCTCCCCACGCCCCATCCGGTCGGAGATCGCTAGTGGAGGAGATCGCCCAGGTCTACGCGCGTTCGCTGTTCGAGGTCGCCGGCGACCAGGACATGCTCGATGACGTCCGCGAACAGCTGGGGCAGTTTGCCGACGCGCTGAACGAGAACCGCGATCTGTCGGTGTTCTTCTTCTCTCCGTACTTCTCCACGGAGGAGAAGAAGGACGGCCTGAAGCGCGCGATTGAAGGCGCCGAGCCGATCTTCATGAACTTTCTCGAGGCGCTGATCGAGCGCCATCGGATGCCGGCCATCTTCCGCATCAGGGCCGACTACGATGCCTCCTGGGACGATGCGCGCCATCTGCTGCCGGTCACGGTGACCAGCGCCGTGGCGCTCGACGAAGCCACGGTGCGGAGCATCGGCGACCGAATCGGGGACCAGACCGGCCTCGAAGTCCAGCTGTCGAGCAACGTCGATCCTGACATCCTCGGAGGGATCGTGCTTCGCGTGGGCAACTTCATCCTCGACGCCTCGATCAGGAACCGTCTGAACCAACTTCGCAAGCAAGTCGCGCAGGCGTAGCGAGCCGCGCCTGTCAAGGAGCCACTCCATGCAGATCCATCCCGACGAGATCACCTCCATCCTCAAGAGCCGAATCGAGGGCCTGGACACCTCCGGCGCCGAGCTGACCGAGGTCGGAACCGTGCTGTCGGTCGCCGACGGCATCTGCCGCGTCCACGGTCTGGAGAACTGCATGTCGCTCGAGATGCTCGAGCTGCCTCACGGCGTCACGGGGCTGGCGCTGAACCTCGAGTCAGACAACGTCGGGACGGTGCTGTTCGGTGACTGGGAGAAGATCGTCGAGGGCGACACGGTCAAGCGGACCAAGCAGCTGCTCGACGTTCCCGTGGGCGAGGGCCTCCTGGGTCGGATCGTCGATCCGCTGGGCAATCCGCTCGACGGCAAGGGTGAGGTGCACACGACCGAGACCCGGCCGGCCGAGCACAAGGCGCCCGGTGTCGTCCAGCGTCAGCCGGTCAAGGAGCCGATGCTGACCGGACTGAAGGCGATCGACTCGATGATCCCGATCGGTCGCGGGCAGCGCGAGCTGATCATCGGCGACCGCCAGACGGGCAAGACGGCGATCGCGATCGACACGATCATCAACAACAAGGACCGCGATCTGGTCTGCGTCTACGTCGCGATCGGGCAGCGGAAGTCCACCGTCGTCGCGCTGGCCAAGACGCTCGAGGATGCCGGCGCGCTCGACAACACGATCATCGTCATGGCGGCCGCCGACGAATCGGCTCCGATCAAGTACATCGCCCCCTACGCGGGCTGCGCCATGGGCGAGCACTTCCTCTACAACGGCCGGGCGGCGCTGGTCGTCTATGACGATCTCACCAAGCACGCCGTCGCCTATCGGCAGATGTCGCTACTGCTCCGCCGCCCACCCGGCCGTGAGGCCTATCCAGGCGACGTGTTCTACCTGCACTCGCGGCTGCTCGAGCGGGCGGTCAAGCTCAACGACGATCTCGGGGGAGGCTCGCTGACGGCACTGCCGGTGATCGAGACCCAGGCCGGGGACGTCTCGGCCTACATCCCGACGAACGTGATCTCGATCACCGACGGCCAGATCTTCCTGGAGCCGAAGCTGTTCTACTCAGGCGTTCGGCCGGCGATCAACGTGGGCATCTCGGTCTCGCGAGTCGGCGGTAACGCTCAGATCGCGCCGATGCGCAAGGTGGCAGGCCGGCTCAAGCTCGAGCTGTCCCAGTACCGCGAGCTCGAGGCGTTCTCCCAGTTCGGCTCTGAACTCGATCCCGAGACGCAGAAGACGCTGGCCCGCGGCGAGCGCCTGGTCAGGACGCTCAACCAGGCCGAGCGTCACCCGATGCCCGTCGAGGATCAGGTGGTGCAGATCTATGCCGCCACGAACGGCTATCTCGACCGGATCGTCATCGGCCGGGTCGACCGGTTCCTGGCCGACCTGACCGAATCGGTGGCCGCTAACGAGCCCGAGCTGCTGAAGAAGATCGCCGGCGGTGACTGGAGCGACGAGGTCCAGGCGCAGACCGAGTCGGCCCTGGAGCGCTTCGCCGAGAACTTCGGCTTCGACCTCGATGAGGAGGGGCACCCGCTCGAGGCCGCCGACGACGTGCCGCGGCAGACCAAGCCGTCCGAGGCCGAAGAGCAGCCGGAGTCGACCGAGCAGGAGAAGGAGGAAGAGGCCGTCCCGGCGTGAGCCGGCGTGCCTGACCTCCGATGCCCCTTACGCAGCGGGACGTTCGCAACCGCATCAGTTCGGTCAAGAACATCCAGAAGATCACCCGGGCGATGGAGATGGTTGCCGCCGCGCGGCTGCGCCGCGCCGAGCAGCGGATCGAGGTGCTGCGACCGTACGCGGACGCGATCCGCCGGATGACGCGTCAGGCGGCTGAGGCGGCGGGGAACGTCCCGCGCCTGCCGATCCTCGAGGAGCGCGATCCGGTCAGCTCGGTGGGGCTGCTGCTGATCGCCGGTGACCGCGGCCTGGCCGGTGCCTTCAACTCGAACATCGTCCGCGCCGGTGTCGCGGCCGGGCGCGAGCGCGAGGCCGAGGGCAGCACCCCGGTGTACTTCGCCTCCGGCCGCCGTCCCGCCTCGTCGTTGACGTTCCGCGGGCTCGAGCCGGCCGAGAGCTTCATCGGCTTCACGGATCGGCCGGCCTACGCCGACGCACGCCGGATCGCCCAGCGCCTGATGGCCGCCTACGTCGACGGGGACGTCGATCAGGTCGAGATCTTCTACAACGCCTATTTCTCGCCGCTCTCGCAGGTCGTGCGCCGCGAGACGCTGCTGCCGCTCCAGCGGGCCACCGTGCTGGCGTCCGAGTCCGATGAGGAGGCGGAGGCCGCGGAGGAGCCGGGACGGCAACGGGCGCTGGTCGAGTACGAGCCCGATCCCGAGGAGATCCTCAAGCGGTTGGTGCCCGACTATGTTGAGATATCCATCTATCGCGCGCTGCTCGAATCCACCGCCTCCGAGCACGGCGCCCGGATGACCTCGATGCGCAGCGCGTCCGAGAACGCGGGCGCGCTGATCGAGGACCTCACCCTGGAGATGAACCGAGCCCGCCAGGCGGAGATCACCCAGGAGATCCTGGAAGTTGTCGCCGGCGCTGAAGGGGTCGGCTAGGCCCCACAATTGGAGAACGATGTCTGACACAACGACGCACACTGAGAACATCGGCCGGATCGTCGAGATCCAGGGGGTCGTGATCGAGGCGGTCTTCCCCGACAGGCTGCCCGAGATCAATCACGCGATCACGATCCGGCGCCCCGAGGCGGCCCGCGCCGAGGAGGACGTGGACCTCGCCGGAGGCAACGACCAGGTCCTCGTGTGCGAGGTCCAGCAGCACCTGGGCGATGACCGGGTCAGAGCCGTGGCGATGGACATCACCGACGGGCTGGCCCGCGGTGCCGAGGTCGTGGACACCGGCGCCCCGATCACGGTGCCGGTCGGCCCGACCACGCTGGGGCGGATCTTCAACCTGCTGGGCGAGCCGATCGACCTGGGCGAGCCGCTGGCCCCCGATGTCGAGCGCTGGCCGATTCACCGCGAAGCGCCGACGATCGAGGCGCTGACGCCGACCACCGAAATGTTCGAGACCGGGATCAAGGTCATCGACCTGCTCGCGCCCTACGCGCAGGGGGGCAAGGTCGGGCTGTTTGGTGGCGCGGGGGTGGGCAAGACGGTGATCATCCAGGAGCTGATCCACAACCTCGCCCAGGAGCACGGCGGCCTGTCGGCGTTCTGCGGCGTCGGCGAGCGCTCGCGTGAGGGCAACGACCTGTGGCTCGAGATGAAGGAATCCGGCGTGCTCGAGAAGACGATGCTCGTATTCGGGCAGATGAATGAGCCGCCCGGCGCCCGCATGCGCGTCGCGCTGTCCGGCCTGACCATGGCCGAATACTTCCGCGACCAGGAAGGCCAGGACGTGCTCCTGTTCATCGACAACATCTTCCGCTTCGTACAGGCGGGATCCGAGGTCTCCGCGCTGCTCGGCCGGATGCCCTCCCAGGTGGGCTACCAGCCGACCCTCGAGTCGGAGATGGGGCAGTTGCAGGAGCGGATCACCTCGACGCGGAAGGGATCAGTCACCTCGATTCAGGCCATCTACGTGCCGGCCGACGACCTCACCGACCCGGCCCCGGCCTCGGTGTTCGCCCACCTCAACGCGACCACGACGCTGTCGCGCGCGATCTCGGAGAAGGGCATCTACCCGGCCGTCGACCCGCTCGACTCGACCTCGACGATCCTCAAGGCCGAGATTCTCGGCGAGGAGCACTTCAAGGTGGCCAACGACGTCAAGGAGGTGCTCCAGCGCTACAAGGAGCTCCAGGACATCATCGCGATTCTGGGGATCGACGAGCTGTCCGACGAGGATCGGTTGACCGTCAACCGGGCGCGCAAGCTCGAGCGTTTCCTGTCCCAGCCGTTCTTCGTCGCCGAGCAGTTCACCGGCACGCCCGGCGAGTACGTTCCCATCGCGGAGTCGATCCGCGGCTTCAAGGAGATTCTTGAGGGCAAGCACGACGAGTTGCCCGAGCGCGCGTTCTTCCTGAAGGGAACGATCGATCAAGTCGTGGAAGCGGCGGAGAAGGACTAGCCGGCATGGCGCATGCGAAGTTTCGAGCCGAGGTCCTGACTCCGGAGGGCGAGGTGTTCAACGACGAGGTCGAGATGATTTCGACCCGGACGACTGTCGGCTCGATCGGCATTCTGGCCCACCACTCCCCGCTGCTGGCGATGCTCGACCCCACTGAACTGCGGCTCTATCGGAGCGAGTCTGAGGTGGTGCATTTCGCCCAGGCCGAGGGATACATGCAGATTGCCGGCAACCACGGGCTGATCCTCGTGGAGGAGGCGTACTCGCCCAGCGAGCTCGATCTGGCGGATCTGCGCGACCGGCTCACGCAGGCCGAGCAGGAGGAGCGGGACGCCAAGGCCGGCAGCGAGAAGCAACGCTTGGCGCAGCGCGACAAGCGCCGCCTGGAGGCGTTCATCAGGATTGCGGAAGCGGGCTAACGGCTTGGCCGGCCGTGCCTGCGCGACCTAAGCTTTGACGTCCATGGTCGACGAACGTGTCCTGGCGGAGCGGTTGATCTCCTACGACACGTCCCGGGTTGACGATCTCGTGGCGGCAGCAGGATTCGTCAAGGGATGGCTTGAATCACGCGACATCGAGGTTCGCCAACACGATCACAACGGGCTGCCGGTGCTGGTGGCCGAGGTGGGACCCTCGGGGACCGACGTTCCCTGCGTGGTCCTGCACGGCCATCTGGATGTCGTGCCCGGCCGGCCCGAGCAGTTCGAGCCGCGGATCGAGGGGGACCGGCTGATCGGGCGGGGCGCCTACGACATGAAGGGCGGACTCGCCGCGATGATGTGCACGCTGAAGGACGTCGAGCGCCAGGACCGGGTCCGCGTGCGGTTCGTCAGCGTACCCGACGAGGAGTCCGAGGAGCTCGACGAGCGCTCGACCGACGCGGTGGTGAAGTGGGGACTGGGCGGGGATTTTGCCATCACCGGCGAGCCGACCGACCTGCATATCGGGGTCGAGGCCAAGGGCGTGCTGGTGATGCGCATCGTGGTGCACGGGCGCGCCGCGCACAGCTCGACTCCGTGGCTGGGGGACAACGCGGTGCTCAAGGCGATCGACGTCTTCCGCGTGATCGAGTCGCTCCCGTTCAGCCGCGAATCCTCGGAGATGTTTGATCGACCGTCGATCAACCTCGGGCGCATCCAGGGCGGGGACGCGCTCAACAAGGTGCCCGACGAGTGCGCGATGGCCGTCGACGTCCGCTACCTCCCCGGTCAGGATCCGGGCGAGATCCTGGCCCAGGTGCGGGCGATCGCCGCCATCGACGTGACGCGCACGTTCATCCATCCGCCGGTGTCCGTCGCGCGATCAAACCCGTACGTGCGGGCGCTGAGCGACGCCCTGTCGCGCTCGATCCCCGACATGGAGACGATGAGCGTCGGGCGCGACGGCGCGTCCGATGCCGCCTCGTTCATCCGAGCCGGGATCCCGGCGGTCGAGTTCGGGCCCGCGGGCGCCGGCCACCACGGCCCCGATGAATGGGTGTCGCTCGCCTCGCTGGCCCGGTACCGACGGGCCCTGGCCGACTTCGTGCGGACATTGCCCACCTGGCTCGAGCAGGGCGCATTCGACCCCCCGCCCACCCAGGGCCTGACGGCGATCGACGGCGGGCTGACACCCGGATGACCGGGCCGGCCGACAATTTGGCGCACGCGGACGCGGGCCGGCGGAGACCCCGATGAGGCTGATTCCCAACTCGCGTCGCGGCGCGCTGTGGCGCTTCGCGCTCGGCGCGGTGATCGTGGTTGGGTTCACCGCCGCCGCCACGGCGGTGGCCGGCCTGCTTCAGTTCAAGCAGCTCGCCGCCGACATCTCGGTCACGCCGGCGATCAAGCAGGCCCGGGTGACGATTCCCGACCCCGGGAATCCGCAGACGATCTTGATCATCGGCTCAGACCATCGCGCCGGGACCCCGTTCTCGTCCGCCAACACCGACACGATGCTGCTGGTCCGGCTCGACCCGCACTCGTCCACGATCAACGTGATCTCGGTTCCGCGCGACTTGAAGGTCGAGATTCCGGAGGGCGGGGGGCTCGCGACGGCCAAGATCAACAGCGCCTATTCGATCGGGGGACCGAACCTGCTGGTGAAGGTGATCAAGCAGAACGTGTTCCCGCATGTGCAGGTCAATCACATCGTCGATGTCAACTTCAGCGGCTTCGAGGCGCTGGTGAACGCGATCGGGTGCGTGTACACCGATGTCGATCACCGCTACTACAACAACACGGCGCTGACCGACTACTCGAGCATCAACCTCCAGTCCGGTTACCAGAAGCTGTGCGGCGCCGACGCGCTCTCATTCGTCCGTTTCCGCCACACCGACAGCGACATCGTGCGCAACGCGCGCCAGCAGGACTTCATCCGCTGGGCGAAGGACCAGTACGGCGCGGCGAACCTGATCAGTAATCGTGACAAGCTGTTGAGGATCTTTGGCGCGCACACCGAGACCGACGGCGACCTGCACTCGGTCGACGGCCTGATCAACCTGTTCAACCTGGTCGCGTTCTCGGCCGGACACTCGATCAAGCAGGTGCCCTTCCCGGCCGTCTTCCTGCCGTGCGATTCGGGTGCGACCGTCAACGGGGTGGCCACCGCGGTCGCCCCCTGCTACGTCACGGCCGACCCGGGCGCCGAGCAGCACGCGTTCAAAGCGTTCATCACGCCGACGCGTTCCTCCACGCCCGTGCCCCACACCCCGAGAAAGCGAGCGGCGCGCAAGCCGGCCCCGGTGACGGCCCAATCGGCCGGGCTGATCGCCGACGTCCCCGACGGCCAAGCCCAGGTCGCGGCGCTCGGACGGGCGGGAATGCCGGTGTACTTTCCCCGACTGATCGTGGCCGGATCGAGCTATGAGCCGCCCACCCCCGACGAGTATCCGCGCGCCTACCGCATCCACGACCAGCATGGCCACCCGCATGCCGCCTATCGAATCGTCGTGGTGCTCAACTCGATCCTCGGGCAGTACTACGGAGTGCAGGGCACCACCTGGCGGGACCCGCCGATCCTGGGCAGCCCCAGCGGGACGAGGGTCGTGGGCGGAAAGCTTCTGTCGCTCTACGCCAACGGTGGCAAGATCAGCGTCGTGGCGTGGCACACGCGCCAGGGCGTCTACTGGATCTCCAACACGCTGACCGACAATCTGACCAACAAGCAGATGGTCGCCATCGCGGCCTCGCTGACCCGGGGCTAGGGCCCCAACGCCCTCCGTGCCCCAGCCCATCGCCGTGATCGGCACTGGATACGTCGGCCTCGTGACCGCGGCCGGCTTCGCCGGGTTGGGCAGCGAAGTGTGGTGCGTGGATGTCGACGCGGACAAGATCGCGCGGCTGCAGCGCGGTGAGATACCGATCTACGAGCCCGGGCTGGCCGAGTCGGTGGCCCGCAACCGCGAGCGGCTGCACTTCTCGACCGAGCTGGGGCCGGCGCTCGAGCATGCGGGCCTGCTGTTCGTGGCGGTGGGAACGCCGCCGACGTACTCGGGAGACGCCGATCTGTCGGCCGTCCACAAGGTGGTCGAGGCCATGCCGGCCTCTGACCGTCACGCGCTCGTGATGAAGTCGACAGTGCCCGTCGGCACGGGCGCCGCGATCCAACGGGTGTTCGCCCAGCAGGGCAAGGGCAGCTTCGGCTATGTCTCCTGTCCCGAGTTCCTCAAGGAGGGCTCGGCGCTCGAGGATTTCCTGGCCCCGGACCGCGTCGTGGTGGGCGATGAGGGCGATTGGGCCGGCGACGCCGTGGTCGAGCTCTACTCCGTCCTGAACGCCCCCTTCGTGCGCACGGACATCGCGAGCGCGGAGATGGTCAAGCTCGCCGCCAATGCGTTTCTGGCCACCAAGATCTCGTTCATCAACGAGATCGCCAACGTGTGCGAGGAGACCGGTGCGGACGTGCTGGAGGTGGCTCGGGGAATGGGCCTCGATCATCGCATCGGGCCGCACTTCCTCAGGCCCGGGATCGGCTTCGGGGGGTCGTGCTTTCCCAAGGACGTCTCGGCGCTCAAGCAGCTCGCGGGCAACTCGGGCTACCATTTTCAGCTGCTGACCGCGGTGATCGAGGTCAACGAATTGCAGAAGCGGCGCGTGATCGGGAAGCTGCAGAAGCACCTGGGCTCGCTGGTCGGCAAGACCGTGGCGCTGCTCGGCCTGGCGTTCAAGGCCGACACCGACGATATGCGCGAGGCCTCGTCATTGGTCCTGTCGGCGCGGCTGCAGGCTGACGGGGCCAAGGTCCGGGCCTACGATCCGATTGCCGAGACCGAGGCGCGCAAACTCATGACCGGGGTCGAGTTCGCCGACTCCGCGTTGGACGCGGTGGCCGGGTGCGATGCCTGCATCATCGTCACCGAGTGGCCCGAGTTCGCCGCGCTTGACTGGGGGGCCGTCGCCGAGCGGATGTCGGGGCGCCTGGTCGTCGACGGGCGGAACTTCGTCGACCCCACGGCGGTGAGGGCCGCGGGCTTCATCTACGAAGGCATCGGACGCTGAGTGATCGGAGACCCCTGAAGTGCAGGCGCTGATCCTGGCCGGCGGGGAGGGTACGCGCCTGCGTCCGCTCACCTCGACGATCCCCAAGCCCGTCGTTCCGCTGGTTGACCAGCCGTTCATCTCCTACATGCTCGAGTGGCTACGCGGCCACGGGGTGGACGACGTGATCCTGTCCTGCGGATTCATGGCCGCCGGGGTGCGCAACGTGCTGGGCGACGGATCGGAGTTCGGGGTGCGGCTGCGCTGCGTCGAGGAACCACGGCCGCTCGGAACCGGCGGCGCGCTCAAGTTCGCCCAGCAATGGCTCGACGAGCGCTTCTTCATGCTCAACGGTGATGTCCTGACCGATATTGACCTGACCGCGCAGCTCAGCCAGCACGAGCAGACCGGTGCGCGGACGACGCTGGCGTTGATCGCAGTCGAGGATCCCTCCACGTACGGGCTGGTGCGCCGCAATCCCAACCTATCGGTCAAAGCGTTCGTCGAGAAGCCCGGGCCTGATCAGATCGATACGGACCTGATCAGTGCCGGTGCCTACATCATCGAGCGCGACGTGCTCGACGATATGGCGCCCGCCGGCACCAACTTCTCGATTGAGCGCGACGTGTTCCCGCGCCTGGTCGGCAACGGGCTGTTCGGATACGAGGCGGACGGATATTGGCTCGATATCGGCACCCCCTCGCGATACCTGCAGGGGACGTTCGACATCCTCGAAGGCAATGTCAGCACGGAGATCGGGCGACGGCTGGCGGAAGCGAGGCTGGTCCTCATCGACCACGCGAGCGTCGCGGGGCGAGTGGTGGCGCCATCGATGGTGGGATCGGGGTGCGTGGTCGCCGAGGGCGCAATCGTGGGCGGCCGGGCTGTGCTGGGACGCGATGTGACCGTGGCCAACGGCGCGCACGTTGAGAGCTCGGTGCTGCTCGACGGGGTCAGCGTCGGGGCACGGACAGTGGTCAGATCCTCGATCATCGGACCCCGGGTGACGATCGGCGCGCACTGCCATATCGAGGGGGGAGTGGTGCTCGGCGAGGCCGCGAAGATCGGGGCAGGCAACGTCCTCGCGGCCGGCGTCCGTATCTTTCCTGGCGTGGAGGTACCCGACGGAGCGATCAGGTTTTGACCGCAACGGCCGATCTCAGCCGCCAGGCCATCGCTGCGATCGACAAGTCCGATCAGCTCGGCGACGTCCTCGGCCTGCCCGACCACCTCCGCGACGCGCAGTGGCGGGTGGAGTCAGCCAACCTCGAGCCGCACGACGCCCGCGGTGGGCTGGTGGTGGCGGGCATGGGCGGATCGGCGATCGGCGGTGACCTGGCGCTGGCGGCGCTGGGCGACCGGGCCTTGCGCCCGATCGTGATCACCCGTGACTACGCGCTGCCGCCGTGGATCACCCCCGAAGCGACGGTGCTCTGCTCGAGCTACTCCGGGAACACCGAGGAGGCGCTCGCCGTGTACGAGGCGGCGGGAGCGCTCGGCAGCCGCAGAATCGTCAGCACCACCGGGGGGCGCTTGGCGCAGGGCGCCCGCGCCGACGGGGTGCCGGTGGTTCCGTTGCCGGGCGGCTTCCAGCCCCGCGCGGCGGTCGCCTATGCGCTCGTCGTGGCGCTCGAGGTCGCCGGGCTATGTGGAGCCGGGGAGCGGCTGCACACCGAGATCGACGTCGCGGCGGCGCACGCCGAGCGCCTCGTCGAGGAGTGGGGCCCTGACGCCCCCGATGACAGCCTGGCCAAAGAGCTGGCCCGCGCCCTGCACGGCACCGTGCCCCAGATTGCCGGCGCCGGGCTGACCGTGCCGGTGGCCTATCGCTGGAAGACTCAGATCAACGAGCAGGCCAAAACGCCGAGCTTCTCGCACGAGCTACCGGAGTTGGATCACAACGAGATCGTCGCCTGGGCGGGCGCGCCTGAGCTGGGGCGGTTCAGCGCCGTGTTCCTTGACGACTCTGACCTGCACCCGCGCGTCCGCCAGCGCATCGAGCTGACCCGGGGCCTGATCGCTGCCGATGCGGTCGCCACCTACCGGATCGAGAGCGTCGGGGAGAGCCGGATCGAGCGACTGGTATCGCTCGTCCTGCTCGGGGACCTGGTGTCGCTGTATCTGGCCATCCTGCGCGGAGTCGACCCCGGACCGGTCGTGGTGATCGAGCGGCTGAAGAGCGCCCTCGCCGGGGGCTGAACGGGCTCGGACGGCCGCGATCTCCCGCCGCGCGTGGGACCCGGCGCAAACCTTGACACTCTCGTGGTAATGTTGAGGTGGATGGAGGCCTTGACGATTCACGAAGCGGCGCGCACGACCGGTTGGTCGCCGCGGATGCTGCGCTACATCGAGCAGGCCGGGCTGGTCAGCACCCCGCGCTCCGGCTCCGGCTATCGTCTCTATGGGGCAGCTCAGTTGCAGCGTCTGCGCACGCTCAAGGAGTTGCTCGCGCGCTTCGACGTCGGCCTCTCGGACGTGGCGTTCGCCGCGCGGCTGACCGCCGACGCGGAGTTGCGGGAGGCCGTGCAGGGCTGGCTCGAGGACCAGCCCCGGCGTCCCGAGCACGTCGACGCCGAAGACTGGTTGGCCTTCGAGCAGGACAAGCACCAGAAGTTGCTGGCCGTCGCGTGAGCCCGGAACGCCGAGACCACCGTTGAGAACCGTCTTCAGCACCGCCCCGAGCACCCTCGCAGCCATGCGAGCCCTTAAGCCCAAACCAGTGGAGAGACTATGAGCACGACTGCCGCCCAGACCGATTTCAAGGTCGCCGATCTCGAGCTGGCCGGTTTCGGCCGCAAGGAGATCAGGCTGGCCGAGCATGAGATGCCGGGTTTGATGGCGACGCGGCGTGAGTTCGCCGAGCGTCAGCCGTTGAGGGGCGCCCGGATCACCGGGTCGTTGCACATGACGATTCAGACCGCGGTGTTGATCGAGACGCTGGTTGCGTTGGGGGCGGAGGTTCGGTGGGCGAGCTGCAACATCTTCTCCACGCAGGATCATGCCGCGGCGGCGGTGGCGATCGGCCCGGAAGGGACCGCGAGTGAGCCGCGTGGTGTGCCGGTGTTCGCGTGGAAGGGTGAGTCGCTCTCGGAGTATTGGTGGTGCGCGGAGCAGGCTTTGAACTGGCCGGGCAGCGAGGGCCCGAACATGATCCTGGATGACGGTGGCGACGCGACGCTGCTGGTCCACAAGGGCGTGGAGTATCGAGCGGGCGGGCGCGGTGCCGGATCCGGCGAGCGCGGAGTCGGAGGAGTTTCAGATCATTCTCGAGCTGCTCGCGCGTTCGTTGGAGGAGGACCCGCGGCGGTTTACGCGGATGGCGGCGGGGATCAAGGGTGTGACTGAGGAGACCACCACGGGTGTGCATCGCTTGTATCAGTTCGCCGAGGCGGGGCAGTTGTTGTTTCCGGCGATCAACGTCAACGATGCGGTCACGAAGTCGAAGTTCGACAACAAGTACGGGTGTCGGCATTCGCTGATCGACGGGATCAATCGCGCCACCGATGTGCTGATTGGCGGCAAGGTGGCGGTCGTGTGCGGTTACGGGGACGTTGGTAAGGGGTGTGCGGAGTCGCTGCGGGGGCAGGGCGCGCGGGTGATCGTGACCGAGGTCGATCCGATCTGTGCGCTGCAGGCCGCTATGGACGGGTATCAGGTCGCGCGGCTGGAGGATGTGCTGGACACGGCGGACATCTTCATCACCGCGACGGGCAACCTCGACGTGATCACCGCGGCGCAGATGACCGCGATGAAGCATCAGGCGATTGTCGGGAACATCGGCCATTTCGATAACGAGATCGATATCGCTGGGCTGGGCCGGATCGACGGGATCGAGAAGATCAACATCAAGCCCCAGGTCGACGAATGGGTGTTCCCCGATGGCCACGCGATCATCGTGCTCTCGGAGGGGCGACTGTTGAATCTCGGGAATGCCACCGGCCATCCGAGCTTCGTGATGTCGAACTCGTTCACCAACCAGGTGATGGCCCAGATCGAGCTGTTCGGGCATCCCGAGAGCTATGACAAGCGCGTGTACACGCTGGCCAAACATCTCGACGAGAAGGTCGCGCGGCTGCACTTGGATGCGCTCGGGGTCAGGCTGACCGAGCTGACAGAGGGTCAGGCCGCATACCTGGGCGTACCGGTCCAGGGCCCCTACAAGCCCGACCACTATCGCTACTAGCCAGCGGCTGAGTGCCCGGGCAGGCAGCGCCGGCCCGTGCCCGCCAGTCGGGATACTGCCGGACCGCGCATGAAGGCGGCTGAGCGCTGATGGCGCGGATATCGGTTCCCCCGCACGACGTGGCCGATCTGGCCTTAGCGCCCGAGGGCGAGGCGCGAATCGCGTGGGCGGCCGACCAGATGCCGGTCCTGCGGCAGATCCGCGAGCGGTTCGCAGCGCAACGACCGCTGGAGGGGATCAGGATCGCCGCTTGCCTGCACGTCACGGCCGAGACGGCGAACCTGATCCGCGCGCTGCTCGCGGGTGGGGCCAGCGCGGCGCTGTGCTCGGCGAACCCGCTGTCGACCCGGGACGACGTGGCCGCGGCGCTCGTACTGGCCGACGGCGTCGAGGTGAGAGCCCTCCACGGCGAGGATCTCGACACCTACGCGGAGCACGTACGGTCCCTCTTGCGGGGCGCCCCGCAGGTGACGATCGACGACGGAGCCGACCTGCTGGTGACGGCGCATGGTGTCGGCGGTGATGTTCTGGACGAGCTGATCGGGGGTACCGAGGAGACGACCACCGGGCTCGTGCGGCTGCGCCGGATCGAGGAGCAGGGCCAACTCGCGTGCCCGGTGCTCGCGGTCAACGAGGCGCGTACCGAGCGCACGCTCAACGATCGGCACGGCACCGGCCAGTCGGCGCTCGACGGGATCCTCCGCGCGAGCAACGTGTTGCTGGCCGGCACCACGCTCGTCGTGATCGGTTACGGCTGGGCCGGCCAGGGGATCGCCGAGCGCGCGCGGGGGGCCGGAGCGGCCGTGATCGTGTGTGAGGTGGAACCGTTGCGGGCGCTCGAGGCGCGGATGGCCGGCTACGAGGTGATGCCGGCCCTCCAGGCCGCAGAGCGCGGGGACGTGTTCGTGACCGTCACCGGCTCGCGCCGGGTGTTGCGCGGCGAGCACTTCGCCCGTATGAAGAGCGGCGCGCTGCTGGCCAATGCCGGCCACTTCGACGTCGAGCTCGACCTCGAGGAGCTGAGCTCGCTGGCCACGGGCGGGATCCGCGAGGTACGACCGCTGGTCGAGCAGTACCGGCTCGGCGATGGGCGCAAGCTGAATCTGCTCGCCCACGGTCGCGTGGTCAATCTGGCCGCGGCGGATGGGCATCCGGGGGCGGTGATGGACGTGTCGTTCGCGCTGCAGGCGCTCTGCGTCGAGGAGCTCGTCAAGCGGCGTGGCGAGCTCTCACCCGGGGTGCACCAGGTGTCGGCCGCCATCGACCGCGAGGTGGGTCGACTCAAGCTGGCGGCGCTGGGAGTCGAGATCGACGAGCCGACGGCCGAGCAGGAGCACTACCGGGAGTCGTGGGGCTGAGTGGTCGCCAACGGAGACCGCTGAGCGGCCTCCACTGAGGCGCGGCGCCGTCGGCGACGCGAGCGACCGGCGTCTTTGACACGATCACGCACACGATGCCCGGCTCGAGCAGTAACGGAACCGCCCGCGGTGGCGTCGATCTCGGTGGCACCAAGATCGAGACGATCATCGTCGATGCGGAGAACACGGTGCTCAGCTCCGTCCGCAAGCCGACGCCGACCGACGGCGGTCCGCAGGACGTCGCGGAGCAGATCGCGGTCGCCGTGATCGAGGCTGCCTGCACGGCGGGACTTGAGCCGGCCGAGCTGGCCGGGCGTGGGCATCGGCTCGCCCGGAGTCATCGACGCCGCCGCCGGGACGGTGGCGGGTGCTCGCAACCTGCCGCGCTGGCAGGGCACGTTCGAACTCGGGCCGACGCTCTCGTCCCGGCTCGGGACACCGGTGTTCTTGGGCAACGACGTCGGCGTCGCCACCGAGGCGGAGTTCAGACTCGGCGCCGGCAAGCAATACCAGTCGTTGATCGGAGTGTTCTGGGGCACCGGGATCGGCGGAGGGCTGATTCTCAATGGCCAGCGCTGGCTGGGACGCGGCGGCGCCGGGGAGATTGGTCACATGGTCGTCAAGCTCGACGGGCGCCACTGCCCGTGCGGCCGTCGCGGCTGTCTCGAGGCGTACGCCGGGCGAGGGGCGATGGAGGCCCGCGCCCGCAAGCTCGCCGATGACGGGACCAAGACCGATCTGTTCAAGCTGATGAAGCATCATGGCCGGACCCGGCTGACCAGCTCGATCTGGGCGCACGCGATCGAGCACAAGGACCGGCTGGCCACCGGGCTGATCGACGAGGCCGTCGCGGCGCTGGCCGCGGGGATCGCCTCCGCCATCAACCTGCTCGATCTGGAGGCGGTATTCATCGGGGGCGGGCTGGGAGTCCGCTTCGGCGAGCCGTTCGCAGAGCGAATCGCCGCCGAGATGCTTCCCCACCTGTTTATCGACTCCCGGCCCCCGGACGTACAGGTGGCCGGGCTGGGCGATCTCGGTGGCGCACTCGGAGCCGCCTTGCTCGCCTTGCCGGCCCCGGCAGCGGCGCGCCGGCCTCGACCCAAGGCCGCGGCCTCGGGCTAGGCCGTCTCGAGGCGCTCGGCCCGCTGGGCCTCGCGCTCTGACTCGGTCAGCATGCGCACGAACAGGTAGACGAGCGCGATCCCCATCACGATCGACTGCTCGAGCGCCATCAGCAGCCCGGCCATCGACTGATCCTCGGTCGGGCTCAGCCCCCAGTAGTGCGGCTGGTGCTGGTAGAAGGCATAGAGCGAGGTCGGCGCGAAGGCGAGCACGATGCCGAGGATCCCGACCAGCAGCTTGGTGCTGACCATGTACGAGATCGGGCCCAGCCCGCCGAGGCGCATGCGTCCGCGGATCGGCGAGATCAGATGCCACCAGTACAGCGTGCCCGCGACCGCGAAGCAGACGTGCTCCAGCACGTGCACGTTCGGGTAGCGCAGCGCGGTGTCGTACATCACGGGGATGTGCCAGAGCCACATGAACCCCACGTAGGCGAACACCGCGAAGGCGGGATGGGCGAAGTAGCCGGCCCGCCGTTCGACAGTGTTCATGCGCCGGGTCACGGGGCGCAGCAGCACCTTGGTCAGCCCCAGGATCAGCAGGATCGGCGCGATGTCCAGGAGCAGGATGTGCTGGAGCATGTGCATCACCATCAGCTGCTCGCCAAGCTGATCGATCGGCGAGACCAGCGCGGCCAGGATCGTCAGCAGGCCGCCGAAGAACAGGGCGAGCCGGCCCCAGCCGGGCGGGTGGGGCTCGCGATCGGTCCGGGCGCGACGCCAGCCCTTGACGTAGAGGATGGCCAGCGCCGCCACGCCAAGCAGCACACTGGGCTCGAACGACCACGCGATCTTCGGTGCCACGGCCGACATTGTGAACGGTCGACAAACGCCGCGCAGAGGCTTAACCTGCGGGATGAGCTAATCCACGCTTCCTCAAGGAGGTTGGCCGATGCGGATCGAGGTCAAGGGCCGCAACCTACCCGTCTCAGACGAACTGAGAGAACACGTCGTTAAGCGCTTCCAGAAGGTCTCCCGACAGGTGTCTGAGCTCGCCGAGCTGGAGGTTGAGGTGTTCGAGGAGCGCAATCCGGCGATCGCCGATTCGCAGGTGGCCGAGGCCACCCTGCATCTGAAAGGAGTCACGCTGCGGGCGCGCGATGCCTCGCGCGACCTCGTCCATTCGATCAACCTGTGCGCTGACGAACTGTCCGTCCAGGTCAAACGCCACCGGGACAAACGGCGCAAACGACGGGAGTCGCGGGCTGTGGAGGCTCCCGCGGTGCCGGCTGACATCTCGCCCGCGTCCTAGCTCAGCCACGTCAGCCGGGCGGCTGGGTTGCCGCCTGACCGCCGGGGATCCGTTGCTAACCTAGCCGTATGTCTTTCCTCGACCGCGCACTTCGGATGGGCGAGGCGAAGAAGTTCAAGACGTACTCGCAGCGGGTCGCCCGGATCAACGGCTACGAGGAAGAGCTCGAGCACTCCACCGACGCCGAGCTGCGCGAGCACGCCGACGATCTGCGCCGTCGGGCCCGAGAGGACGGCGAAAGCCTCGACGATCTGCTGTTCGAATGCTTCGCGCTCGTCCGGGAGGCGGGCAAGCGCGCGCTCGGGATGCGCCACTTCGACGTCCAGATGATCGGCGGCATGGTGCTGCACGACGGCGCGATCGCCGAGATGAAGACCGGCGAGGGCAAGACGCTGACCGCCACGCTGGCCGTGGTGCTCAACTCGCTCGGCGGCCGCGGCGTGCACCTGGTCACGGTCAACGACTACCTGGCCCGGCGCGACGCGATGTGGATGAAGCCGATCTACGACCTGCTCGGGGTCACCGTCGGCGTGCTGCAGAACATGCAGCCCTATGAAGAGAAGCGCGCCGCCTACGCCGCCGATGTGACCTACGGCACCAACTCCGAGTTCGGGTTCGACTACCTGCGCGACAACATGGCCACGAGCCTGGAGGAGAAGGTCCAGCACGGCGGCCGGCCCAAGCCCGAGGAAGGCCAATCGCCGTACCACACCTTCGCGATCGTCGACGAGGTTGACAACATCCTGATCGACGAGGCGCGCACCCCGTTGATCATCTCGGGGGCGCCTGAGCAGGCCGCCGACCTGTACGACAAGTTCGCGCGTCTGGCGCCCAAAATGATCCCGGGCAAGACGCCCGATGGGATGGATCCGCGCAGCAAGAAGGAGTTCGTCGCCGACTTCGACTACGAGTTCGAGGAGAAGCACAAGACGGTCGCGATCACCGAGCGCGGCGTCGCCAAGGCCGAGCGCTTCCTCGGCATCGACCACCTCTATCGGGCGGAGAACGGTCATCTGGTCAATCACCTGATCCAGTCGCTGAAGGCGGAGTCGCTCTACAAGCGCGATGTCGACTATGCGGTGATCGACGGCGAGGTGAAGATCATCGACGAGTTCACGGGCCGGATCCTGGAGGGTCGGCGGTGGTCCGAGGGCCTGCATCAAGCGGTGGAGGCGAAGGAGGGTGTCCGCGTCCAGGAGGAGAACCAGACCCTGGCGACGATCACGCTGCAGAACTACTTCCGCATGTACGACAAGCTCGCGGGGATGACCGGCACGGCGCTGACCGAGGCGACCGAGTTCATGAAGATCTACAAGCTGCCCGTGGTGCAGGTCCCGACGAACATGCCGATGGTCCGCGCAGACCGTAACGATCAGGTCTACAAGACCAAGGACGGCAAGTGGGCCGCCGTGGCCAACGAGATCGCCGCTCGCCACGCCAACGGCCAGCCGGTGCTCGTCGGAACGATCTCGGTCGAGGTGTCCGAGTTGCTGGGCGAACAGCTCAAGCAGAGGGGCATCAAGCACACGGTGCTCAACGCCAAGCCCGAACACGCCGAACGCGAAGGCGAGACGATCGCCGAGGCGGGCGCGCCGGGCGCGGTGACGATCGCCACCAACATGGCCGGCCGTGGTGTCGACATCAAGCTCGGCGGCAACGCCGAGCACCTCACGGCGCTGGAGCTGACCAAGCTCGGCCTGCAGCCGGGGGCGCCCGACTACGACGAGCACTACGCGACGGTGCTGCCGGAGATCGAACGCCGCGTCGAGGCGCTGCGCGAGACCGTGCTCGAGGCGGGCGGGTTGTACATCATCGGCACCGAGCGCCACGAGTCGCGGCGGATCGACAACCAGCTCCGGGGGCGCTCCGGTCGCCAGGGCGACCCGGGCGAGTCGCGGTTCTTCCTCTCCGCCCAGGACGACCTCGTGCGCCTGTTCGCGGGCGAGCGCATCTACAAGATCCTCGACCGGCTCGGGACGGTTGATGACGAGGGCAACGAGGAGCCGATCGAAGCGGGGATGCTGTCCAAGCAGATCGAGAAGGCGCAGCGGAAGGTCGAGGAGCAGCACTTCCTGATGCGCAAGCACACGCTGGAGTACGACGACGTGCTCAACCAGCAGCGCGAGGTGATCTACCGCTACCGCGACGAGATCCTCGAAGGCCGTGACATGACCGACGCGGCGCGCGAGGAGATGGTGAACCTGATCGGGCGTCTGGTCGACGAGTACACCACCGGCGACTTCGTCGAGGACTGGGACATCGACGGCCTGATCGGCCGGGTGGAGGAGATCTTCACACCGAGTCCCGCCTTCGCCGAGATCGACCCGCAGCGGATCGACCGCGAGGATCTGACGCTGCGCCTGCAGGAAGAGGCGCTGGCGCAGTACGACCGCCGCGAGGAGGAGCTCGGCGCCGAGTTGATCCGCGCGCTGGAGCGGTTCCTGCTGCTGCAGATCATCGACCAGCGCTGGCGCGAGCACCTCTACGACATGGATTACCTGCGCGAGGGGATCCACCTTCGTGGGTTCGCCCAGATCGAGCCGCTGGTCGCCTACAAGAACGAGGCGTTCGAGCTGTTCCGCGACCTGATGAACGGCCTGTGGGGAGACTTTGCCCGCATGATCTTCCACGTCGAGGTCACCGTCGATGCCGAGAACGGCGGGGCTCCCCCACCGCCGCCGGTCAGGCGCCCGAGCCCCAGTTCGAGCTCATCCACCCGCGGGCGCAACGTGACCTATTCCGGCGGCGGGATGGCCCAGCCCAGCGCATTGGCGATGGCCGCGGCGGCCAGCGGGCCGGCCGAGGCCTACGACGAGGAAGCAGTGGAGCCGATGCCCCACGTCGAGCAGCGTCGGGTCGACGAGACCGAGCAGATCGGGCGCAACGATCCGTGCTGGTGCGGCAGCGGCAAGAAGTTCAAGAAGTGCCACGGCGCCTAGGCGCCGTGACCGCAGACGGGTCTGACTGACCCCGTGTAGAGACGGAGGTGTACGTCTGACCCGCGGGCCTGGCGGCGGCCTACGGCCCGTCCTGACGTATCGCGTGCGGGAGAGGTTCGCCTCGATCGCCGCCGGGCAGCGCGGTCGGCTCGTCGACGGTGGCGAGCAGGGTTCGTGCGACTAGCGCGGTCTTGGATCGGTGCGAACGTGCAACCAGAACTTCGCGCCCTCCGCCTGCTGGAACCGCAGGCTCGAGCACGTCACGCTCACCGTCGAGGTTGACGCCCAGCGCCACGTAGCACGCCTGGTTTCGGACCGTATGCCCGTCGCGGATCTTCACGATCAGCGCGTCGAGGTAGACGATCGGGTAGACGCGCTCCGCGGCCGGTTCTGCCACGCCTTCGCGTCGCTGGGCACGGTGTCGGTGATCTTCGAGCATCAGATCCGGCGAGACGCTCGGTGCCGTAGATCTCCGCGAGGTGTCCGCTGCGATCTCGCGGACCGTCAGACCGCGGGTTCGTAGAGGCTGATCACGCGATCGTCGAACCCGACCCACCGGGTCTGACGCTTCTTGACGATCTGCGGCTCAAACGTGCCCTTGCGATCCCGCGGGGCGCGGATCCTCAGCGGCCCCTGATCGGTCAGGATCGTCTTGCCCGGCTTGCCGTTGCCGCGTTCCCCACACCACCGGGCGGCGCCTGACCGGCCTCATAGCCCAGATGCACGGACAGCTCGGCCTCCAGCGCCCGGTTCGACAGCCGGCGCGTCAACTGCCCCAGCAGCCCGTCCGGGCCCGCGATCTCCTGCGCCGTGCTCGCGCCCGACAGCAACGCGTCGAGCAACTCGTCGCTGAGCTCCAACGGCTCCTGGGTCAACCTCGGGACCGTCCGGCAACCCGGGCAACACCCCTCGCCGCTCGACGGTCTCAGGGTCGCTGCGCTCCTCCCTAAAACAAGAAATCAGATCTGAATGAACGGATGTAGATGCAGGCATGAGGAATCCTTTCGACCACGCTTACACGGTTCCTCCGACACTCCCCGAGCCGAAGGCGATCGATCGCCAGCCCCGGCTGATCCAGCCTCGCTGGAACCATGAGGGCCGCATCGGGTGGCTCCTCTTGCCCGGAGGTCGGGCGCTTCAGCGCCCCGACCTCCGGGCCATCCAGCGCGGCGGGCGGCGGCTGTCAAGTAGCGCCCACCACTCCCCGAAACACCGCACCGCCCCGCGAACACCGCGAACCGCCCGGCGCTACTTGACAGCCGACGACCGACCGCGCTACCCCGCCACGAACCCGCTCCAGCAGCCGACGCCTCTTGACAGCCAACGACCGATCCCGGTACGCACCCACGAACCCTCACGTGACCACGGAGAAACAGCGCTGGGTAGGCGCCCGAAAGGCCCGGCGAAGGTGCCGGGACCCAGCCCGACGCTACTTGACCGCGGACGATGGACCGCGCATCGGACTACCAACCCCTCGCGCCGACCTGCGTACCCAGCTACTGCTTGACGTAGCGGACGTGCTCGGGGGTGATCACGAAGGTGATCCGCTGCTCGCCGGGCGCGCGAAACGGGTACTCGTCCTGACCGATGTACTTCTGGCTCAGGGCGTTGATGTGCTCGTCAGCCCCCTCCACGGTCCCCGTCGCGTTCCCCTGGATCTCGACGAAGTGGTACGCGCTGCCCGCTTCGATCACCAGCAGGCTCGCCCGGGGGTCGCGCTCCAGATTGGTCGGCCAGAGTCGACCGACGGCGCTGTTGACGGAGACCGTTGCCCCCTCAAACTCCACCCACACGACGGTGCTGTGGATCGACCCGTCCGCGTTCAGCGACGAGATGACGCCGTGATTGGGCTGCTCGAGCAGGTCCCGCACACCCTGATCGTCGAGCCTCGCCACGATCGTTAGTTTAACAGCGTGTCGGCTCGCGACTCACCAGTGCCCTGCCACGCCCCGGGACAGAGAGGATCCACAGCATGACCACAGACGCCAGCCTGGAGCTGCGCGGAGCGATCGAGTCCGGCTTCGATGAGGTGCTCACGCCCGATGCGCTCGAATTCGTGGCTGAGCTCCAGCGTGAGTTCGGCCCTCGCCGACTCGAGTTGCTGCAGGCGCGGGCGCGGCGCCGGGAGCGACTGGCGGCGGGGGAGATGCTTGACTTCCTTCCGGCTACGCGCGAGGTCCGCTCCGGCACCTGGACGGTCGCACCGGTCCCCCGCGACATGCAGCAGCGGTGGGTCGAGATCACCGGCCCCACGGATCGCAAGATGACCATCAACGCGCTCAACTCGGGCGCCGACGGGTTCATGGCCGATTTCGAGGACGCCAACGCGCCGACCTGGCGCAACATGGTCGAGGGTCACATCAACCTGCGCGACGCGATCGACGGCACGATCACCTACGACGGCTCGGACGGCCGTCACTACGAGCTCGCTGAGCACCCGGCAACGCTGCTGGTCCGCCCTCGTGGCTGGCATCTGCCCGAGCGTCACCTGCTGGTCGGCTCCGAGCCCGTCGCCGGAGCGCTGTTCGACTTCGGCCTGTACTTCTTCCACTGCGCTCCGCGCCTGATCGCCAACGGCTCGGGGCCGTATTTCTACCTGCCCAAGCTCGAGTCCCATCTCGAAGCGCGGCTGTGGAACGACGTCTTCAACTTCGCCCAGGACGCAGTCGGGATTCCCAGCGGGACGATCAAGGCGACCGTATTGATCGAGACGCTGCCCGCGGCGTTCGAGATGGACGAGATCCTGTACGAGCTGCGCGAGCATTCGGCCGGTCTGAACGCCGGGCGCTGGGATTACATGTTCTCGGCCATCAAGTGCTTTCCGGATCGGCCGGAGATGGTGCTGCCCAACCGCGTTGACGTGACGATGACCGTGCCGTTCATGCGCGCCTACACCGAACTGCTGGCGGCGACCTGTCACCGCCGCGGAGCTCACGCGATGGGGGGTATGGCGGCGCTGATCCCCTCGCGCAAGGACGAGGCGGCGAACGCCAAGGCGCTGGACGGCGTCCGCGCCGACAAGGAGCGGGAGGTCGGTCAGGGTTACGACGGCACATGGGTCGCACACCCTGACCTGGTCCCCGTCGCCCGCGACGTCTTCGCACAGGGCCTGCGGGGCGCTCCTCACCAGCTCGAGCGCCAGCGCGACGACGTCTCGGTCAGCGCGGCCGACCTGCTGAATCTGAGCGCCACCCCTGGCAGCATTACCGAGGCAGGGTTGCGCACCGACGTCAGCGTCGGCTTCCAATATGTCTCGTTCTGGCTGACCGGTCGCGGGGCGGCCGCGATCAATTCACTGATGGAGGACGCCGCCACGGCCGAGATCTCGCGCTCGCAGATCTGGCAATGGGTTCGTCACGGCGTGAAGCTGGAGGACGGGCGCACGGTGACGCGCGATCTCGTGCGGAAGGTGCTCGACGAGGAGACCGCCAAGATCCGCGACAGCGTCGGCGACCGGACCTGGCAGGACGGCCGCCCCGAGGAGACGCGCGAGATCTTCGAGCGCGTGGCCCTCGCGCCCGACCTGATCGAGTTCCTGACCATTCCCGCGTACGAGTACCTCGACTAGGGGAAGGGAAATCGCCCTGGGGGCGAGTCCCTGGCGGGTTTGCTTCGCAAACCCGGGGCGTGGAAGGACCGGCCGGCGGTGGCGCTGCCCCTCGCGTTGCTAGGGTGAGGCGTATGTCTACCGCCCCCTCCGAGCCGCTCTCCCAGCGTCTCGCGGCGATCCGCGACCAGCTCAAGCTGCTCGCGGACTATCTTTGACCCTGCTGGGTTGAGCGAGCGCGCGAGCGCGCTGGAAGAAGAGATGGGGGCGCCGGCCTTCTGGGAGGACCAGGAGCGCGCGGCGCGTGTCAGCGCCGAGCATGCCCGGGCGACGCGGAAGCTGAGCGTGTTCCGCGAGCTCGAACGCGACGTCGAGGACCTCGAGCCGCTGTCCGAGCTCGCCGACGAGGACCCTGAGATGGCGGCGGAGCTCGAGGACCAGGTGCAGGCGGTGCAGGAGCGGCTCGCGGCGCTGGAGGAGGAGCGGCTATTCGCCGGGCGCTACGACGCCGGTGACGCGCTCGTCACCGTCAACGCGGGCGCGGGCGGCACCGACGCGCAGGACTGGGCCGAGATGGTGCTGCGGATGGAGATGCGCTGGGCGGAGAAGCGAGGCTTCGAGGTCGAGCTGCTCGAGGCCTCGCCCGGCGAGGAGGCGGGGATCAAGTCGGCCACATTCCGGGTCAAGGGCGAGAACGCCTACGGCCTGTACGGCAGCGAGAAGGGGGTTCACCGGCTCGTGCGCCTGTCCCCGTTCGACTCGGCCAACCGCCGGCAGACGAGCTTTGCCGGCGTCGAGGTGTCGCCCGTCGTGCAGGAGGCCGCGGCGGTCGCGATCGACGATGACGACCTCCAGATCGACACGTACCGCGCGAGCGGCGCCGGCGGCCAGCATGTCAACAAGACCGACTCGGCCGTGCGGATCACCCACAAGCCGTCGGGCATCGTGGTCCAGTGCCAGAACGAGCGCTCGCAGTCCTCGAACAAGGCCGAGGCGATGACGATGCTGCGCTCCAAGCTGCTCGAGCTCGAGGAGCGCAAGCGCCGCGAGGAGATCGCCCGCGAGCGGGGCGAAGCCCAGGACGTCAACTTCGGTTCGCAGATCCGCTCCTACGTCCTGCACCCCTACACGATGGTCAAGGACCACCGCACCGATTTCGAGATGGGAGACGCCAACCGGGTATTGGACGGCGACCTCGACGGGTTCATCCGGGCGTACCTGCTCAAGGCGGCAAAGTGAGTCGCGGCACGCATTCCGGCGAGCAGCCCACGGCGCCCTACCTCGAGGCGATCGTGTCCTACGGTTTCCGCGGGTCAAGTCGGTTCCATGTTCCGGGGCACAAGGGCGGCGCGGGGGCCGACCCCGGTTTGCGCAGCGCGCTGGGCGACCGGGCGCTGGCCCTCGACATCGCCCAGGACATCGAGGGGATCGACGTCGGACCCTCGCCCACACCCTACGATCGCGCCGAGGAGCTGGCCGCCGCCGCGTACGGCGCCTCGCGCACCTGGTTTCTGACCAACGGCGCGACGCAGGGCAACCACGCGCTCTGTCTGGCGCTCGCGCCCCTCGGGGCGCACGTGTTGGTGCAGCGAAACTCGCATGCCAGCGTGATCGACGGCTTGGTGCTGAGCGGGGGGACCGCCAGCTTCGTCGCCCCCGAGTACGACGTCGAGCTCGGCATGGCGCACGGGGTCACGCCCGCGGCGCTGCAGGCCGCGCTCGGACGCGCCACGGACATCGGGGCGGCGTTCATTGTCTCGCCGACCTACTACGGGATGGCGGCTGACGTCCGAGGCTGCGCAGAGGTGGCGCACGCCGCCGGCGCGGCGCTGATCGTCGACTGCGCCTGGGGCTCGCATTTCGGCTTTCACCCGGCCTTGCCCGAGTCGCCGCTCCGGCTGGGGGCCGACGCGATGCTGGCCTCCACCCACAAGATCGTGGGGAGCCTGACCCAGTCGGCCATGCTCCACGTCACGTCTGACGGCCGCGTCGATGCCGACGCGGTGGCGCGGGCGGTCCGGCTGGTGCGCTCCACGAGCCCGAATTCGCTGCTGCTGGCCTCGCTCGACAGCGCCCGCCGACAGCTGGCGGTGCACGGCGAGGCGCTGCTGGAGCGCACGCTGGCGGCGGCCGCGCGGGCGCGGGTGGCCATCGACGCGGTCCCCGGCTGCTCGGTCGTGGGCGAGGCGATGGTGGGCCGCCCCGGGATCGCCGGATGGGATCCACTGCGGATCGTGATCGACGTTCGCGGCACCGGTTGCACCGGCTACGAGCTGGCCGCCGGGCTACGCTCGGCGTACGACATTTACGTCGAGCTCGCCACGCACGCGACACTCGTGCTCGTGCTCGGACTCGGCCAGCCGATCGAGCCGCTCGAGAGCTTCGCGCACGACTTCGCCGAGATCGTGCGGCGCATGGCTCAGGTCGGGCGGGGCCCGGCGATCGCCAGGCCGCCGGCGGCGCTCGAGCAGCAGACCGTGGTGCCGATCCGCAACGCCTTCCTAGGCGTCGGGGAGTCGGTTCCAACGGACGACGCGATCGGACGCATCTCGTGCGAGTCGATCGCAGGCTATCCGCCCGGCGTGCCGACGCTGCTGCCTGGCGAGCGCGTGACGGCCGAGGTGGTCGCCTACCTGAGGGAGCTGACAACCGCCGGCGCGCGGCTGCACGGGGCCGCGGATCCCAGTCTGGCGACGATCCGCGTGCTGGTCAGAGAGCCCAGCTAGGCCGCACGACGACCGGCACCCAAGCCCGCGGAGGGCTGAGGCACCGGTGGCCGTCGCACGACGACCGGCACCCAAGCCCACGCAGGGCTCGGGCGCCGGTCCTCGTCGCGTTCACTTCACGATGATCGTTCCGTGCATGAACGGATGGATCAAACAGATGAACTGGTAGGTGCCCGGGGCCGTGAACTGGATTTGCCCCGATGACGGGATCGCCTTGGTCGAGTTATCGCTATCGACCGCGCCGATATTGGCAAACCCGTTCCCATGCGAGGTCGGGTTGAGCGGTATCGGCACCACCGGCAGGTCGCTCGGATACAACACCTGCGCCGTCGGACCCGGAGCCGAGAACAACCCGTTGGCCAGCCCATTGATGTACTTGGCCGGGCCGAACGTGGCGGTGTGCACCTCGCGTGAATCACGTGTGATCGAGAACGTCACCACCGACCCTGTCTTCACGGTCAGTCGGGCGGGGAACATCGCGAACAGCTCAAGGCCGTTCGCACCCGCCTCGCCGAGGCTGACGTGGTTCGCCGGCACCCGCCTGTTGGCGAGCTTCTTCAACGCGCGGGCCGACACCGTCACCTGAGCCACGACCGCCGCGGCGTCCTGCTTGGCGGACGGGACGGGCTTGCCCTTGGGCTTGACGACGACGAAACCGACCATCCCCGGGTGAATGTCGCAGAAGTACTTGTAGACACCCGGCTTGGTGAACTTCACCACGAACGGCTTCGGCTGACCTGAATTGGGCGGGAGCCCGCTGTCCAGGCGCGTGGAACCGTTGTACGTCTTGCCCGTCGAACGAGGGGCCACGGCCGGGTTCAAACCGACGTTCGGGAGCTTGCCGTTGAACCAGAACGGGTTGCCCGCGGCGTCATTGACGCCACTGACGAGGCCCCCCGTGGGAAGGATCAGCGGCAGAGGCTGATTGGTCTTACCGGGCAGATCGATCGTGTGGAAGCCGGCTTGGATGAACGACACCTTGTCGCCGGCGTTGATCGTCACCCGCTGCCGGAAGAACGCGTTGATGTCCGGGTTGTACTTGGCAAAAAACGCCTTCGCGCTCCTGCCCAGCACCTTCGCGGCGACCCCTTGGGCCGCCGGTGGTGGCCCGGCAAACACGACCTTGGTGGCCGCTGATGCCACGGCTGGAAGCAAGAGCACTGCCGCCACCGTTGCGATGACGGCAGCCCCTCGTTTGCGCTGCATTAATCCCCGCGTGCGCTTCATAGAACCCCCTCAACGTTCATAGAACCCCCTCAACGTTCATAAAACCCCCTCAAATTGCTCGGCCGGGCGCGCAGCATATTGGGACGCTGACCCCGAAAGCAAGGAAGCCGGGCAGTATTCTCGCCGCGGATGACGGAAACGGCGGTGGCGGAGATCGTGGCGCGAGCGCTCGCCGAGGACGTGGGCAGTGGGGATCTGACGTCCGCGGCGACCGTCCCCGAGGCTGCCCGAGCGCGTGCGGTGATCACCCAGAAGGCGCCCGGGGTCGTGTTCGGGCTCGAGGCGGCCGAGGCGACCTTCCGCGCGCTGGATCCTGACGTTCGGCTGGAGCGGCTGACCGATGAGGGCCGCTGGCGCGAGCGCGGCGACGTGCTGCAGATCGAGGGCAGCGCTCGGGCGCTGTTGACCGCCGAGCGCACGGCGCTCAACTTCCTGCAACGACTGTCAGGCGTGGCGACGCTGGCCGCGCGCTGCGTCGAGGCGGTCGAAGGCACCGGAGCGCGGATCCTCGACACGCGCAAGACGACACCGGGGCTGCGCTCGCTGGAGAAGGCGGCCGTGGCAGCCGGCGGCGCCACCAATCACCGCGCGGGCCTCTACGACGCGATTCTGATCAAGGAGAATCACGCCACCCTCGCCGGTGGCGTGGGGGAGGCGGTGCGTCGGGCTCGCGCTCACGCGCCAGGTGTCCCGATCGAGGTGGAATGCCGCACCCTGGCCGAGGTCGACGAAGCGCTCGGCGCCGGCGCGCCCCGAATCCTGCTCGACAACATGACCGTGGAGCAGCTCGGAGACGCGGTGCTCCACGTGGCGCGACGAGCCGAGCTGGAGGCCAGCGGGGGTGTGACGCTCCAGACGCTCAGAGCGATCGCATCGACCGGCGTAGACTTCATATCGGTTGGTGCGCTGACCCACAGCGCTCCGGCGCTTGACCTCTCTCTCCTCCTGGAGCCGATTCAATGAACCTTCCGATGCTCGGCGCTACGCAGGCACCCCTGATGCTCGAGAACATCCCGGCGCTGGCCGATGAGGTGCGCGCGCTCGCCGCGCAGCGCGACGCCGTGATCCTCGCCCACAACTACCAGCTGCCCGAGGTCCAGGATGTGGCCGATTACGTCGGTGACTCGCTCGGTCTGTCCCAACAGGCGGCCAAGGCAGATTCGGACACGATCGTGTTCTGCGGCGTTCACTTCATGGCCGAGACGGCCTCGATCCTGTGTCCGGACAAGCAGGTACTGATTCCCGATCTCGACGCCGGCTGCTCGCTGGCGGACTCGATCACCGCCGCGCAGCTGCGCGACTGGAAGGCCGCCCACCCCGGCGCAATCGTCGTGATGTACGTCAACACGACCGCCGAGGTCAAGGCGCAGACGGACTATTGCTGTACGTCGGCCAACGCAGTCCAGGTGGTCGAGCACATCTACCGTGAGCACGGAGAGGCGACCGAGATCCTGTTTGGCCCCGACATGTTCCTCGGTGCCTACGTCGAGAAGATGCTGGGTCGACCGATGCACGTGTGGGACGGCGAATGCCACGTGCACGCCGGCATCAAGCCCGATGACATCACCGCCGTGCGTGCCGCGCATCCGGACGCTGACTTCCTGATCCATCCGGAGTGCGGCTGCTCCACCAGCGTGATGGAGTACGTCGCGGCCGGCGATGTGTCCGCCGAGGGCGTGCACATGCTCTCCACCGGCGGGATGCTCACATACGCCCGCGACCGGGCGATCGGCTCGGACGGGGGCACGGTGATCGTCGCGACCGAGACCGGGATGCTCCATCCGCTCCGCCACGCCGCCCCCGACACCGAGTTCATCGCCGCCAACGAGGCGGCGCACTGTCGCTTCATGAAGATGATCACCCTCCCGAAGGTCCGCGACGCGCTGCGCGACGGCGTGCACGAGGTCAAGGTGCCTGCCGAGATCGCCGAGCGCGCCCGCCTGCCCATCGAGCGCATGGTGGCCATCAACTAGCGCCGGGGCCGGGGCGGCCTGAGCCGGCCGACCCGACAAGACTAGGCAGGGGAGAGGTCGAGCCCCGACTCGACCGCTTCGCGCACCGACCGCAGCGACGTGCGTTTGCGCTCGAACTCGGCGGGGGTGTAGCAGTGGACGTCGGCTGGCGCGCCCATCTCGAGACCGTCCCAGAGCATCGAGGCCTGGTACACGCGCTCGAGCCAGGGCATCCCCTCGAACGCGGAGGAGACGAGCACGACCACGTACTCGGGCCCGCGCTCGCGCTGCGGGAGCGCACCGAGCTGGTCGGCGACCCGCGCGCCGCCGATCAACGCGACCTCGACCGGCCAGCGATCCCCGATCCGGCTCAGATAGCTGTGCAGCTCGCGCTGGTTCAGAGCGCCGCTCAACTCCACGGCGTCGATTGTCGTCGTCGGGCCGGCAAGGTGCAAGAACGAGCTCTGTCGCTCGCGCTAATACCGGGCGATCGCTGCGACCATCCGGCTCAGCAGCACGAGCGCGTCGCCGTTGCTCGGCCCGTCGACCAGGAGCGCGAAGGCGAGCCGGTGGTTGCCCCGGCTGTGGCAGTAGCCGGCCAGGTTCGTGACGTTGTTGAGCGTTCCGGTCTTGGCGATGCAGTGTCCCTGCGCGGCCGTGGCGGTCGCGATCGTCCGCACGGTCCCGCTGACGCCCACCACGGGCAGCGATGCCGACAGGTGTGCCCCGACGAGAGTCCCCCACACGTCACGCAGCAGGGCGACGATCTCGCGGGGCGATGAGCGGTCCTTACGCGAGAGCCCGGAGCCGTCGATGATGCTCGGGTTGAGGTCGTAGCTGTCGTGGATCGTGCGTCTGATCACGCGCGCTCCGGCGGTGATGCTGCCCGCCCCCCCGAAGAGCGCGCCGAGCTGCTTGGTGAACAGTTCGGCGAACAGGTCGTCGGACGGGACGTCCATCAGCGACAGCAGCACCGACAGCGGTGGCGAGCTGACCGTCGCCAACAGATGCGCACGGCGGGGTGTCCGGCCGGTGCGTTTGGCGGCTTTTGCCTGCACATGGGCGGAGTTCAGGGTCAGCGCGAGCTCCTTGGCGGCGAACGCGGCGGGCGACAGTCCGGGGCCGGTCGATCCGTGGTCGTAGGTCAGCGCACTCAGCTGGCCGCCGTAGTCGGGGGTGTCCGGCGCGTAGTCGGTTCCAGGACCCCCGCGCCGGGCGTCGAACATCGACTCGTCGCCGATCACCGAGCCGGTCACGCGGCGGATGCCCTTGCGCTGAAGCTGTGTCACCAGCTGGTTCGCGGTCGGCCCGTGCCCCAGCTCCCAGGTGCGGTTGAACGTGGAGTCGCCGAATGTGGGGTCGCCGCCGCCACGCAGGTAGAGGTTGCCGTGCCAGACACCGCCGGGGCCGAGGAAGCCGGTACCCAGCACGGTCGTCCTCAGCCGCGTGTCGGGGCCGAGCTTGTGCAGCAGGGCCGCCGTCGTGTAGAGCTTCTCGACCGAGGCGGGCGGTCGTTTGACGCCGTCGCGCAGCGCGAACAGCTCGGCCTGCGCGCCGAGGTCGATGACCTCGGCGCCGCTGTGGGGCCCGGCGAGGCGGAACTGGCGCGCCAGCGCCGTACGCAGCGCAGTGGCGGCTGGCGAGTGCACCTGGCGCGGGCGGGCGGGCGCCCGTGGCCGGGGGTTCGCCTGAGCAGCGGGGGGTGCGAGGCTGGCCAGCGCGGGCTCGCGCGTGTCACTGCCTGACCCCCAGATCGCGATTCCGATCACGGCCAGCACGAATACAGCCAGGCCACGTGCGGCGGTTCCGCGTCTCAGGCCGACTCCAGCTCCTCCACGGTGTGCGGCCCGACGCATGCGACCGACACCTCGTCGGCGACGCGGGCCGCCACATCTCGGACCTCGTCGAAGGTGACCTTGTCGAGCAAGGCGATCGTGGTGTCCGGATCGACGTCCTCGCCGAACACGATCGTCTGCTGTGCGGCGTACCGGGCGACCGCGCCCGAGTTCTCAAACGCGATCGCGCGCGCCCCCGCGGCGTAGGCACGGGCGCGCTCGACCTCGCCGTCGGTCGGCCCCTGCTCACGCAGCTCAGTCACGATCTCTCGCATCCTCCGATACGCCTCCGCCAGCTTGCCGGACTCAAGCCCGGCGGAGAGCTGAAGCACGGGCACATCGGCATACGCATGCGGGATGGCGCTGACGGAATACGCCAGGCCGCGCTGCTCGCGGATCTCGTCGAACAGCCGCGACCCCATCGAGCCGCCCAGCAGCGTCGAGTAGATCAACAGCGCGGCCCGATCGCTCGGATCAGAGACATCGACGGCGGGGCGGTAGGACATCCGGAGGTGCGATTGGTTCGAATCGCGCTCCTGGACCAGAATGTGCGGCGCGAACGGCGGCGCGGGCTCGTAGGGCTCGGGCAGCGGACGCGGCGCGAAGCGGCCGAACAGCTCCTGGAGCTGCCCATCATCCGGCAGCGCGCTCAGATTGCCGACCGCGAACGCCGCGCCGAGCGTCGGAGACCAACGCCGTGAGCGGAAGGCCACGATGCCCTCGCGCGTGAATGAGTCGCGGATGTGCTCGGCCGGGCCGAGCACCGGCCGGCCCAGCGGGTGCTCGCCGAACACGGCCCGGTCAATCAGGTGCTCGGCCAACATCGAGGGCTGATCGTCGGTGCGCGCGATCTCCTGCACCACGACGCCCCGCTCGCGGTCGAGCTCGTCGCCGTCGATCCGCGGGCGCCCGACGAAGTCGGTCAGCAGGTCAGCCGCCTCGAGCGCGCGCCCCGCCCTGACGGTGATGTGGAAAGCGACCAGATCGTGGCTGGTGTAGGCGTTCAGCACAGCGCCGATCCCCTCGGCCGCCTCGTTGACGTCGCGATAGCTCGGATACTTCTCGCCGCCCTTGAACACCAGGTGCTCGAGGAAATGGGCCATACCGTTCTCCTCCGGCCGCTCGGTGCGGGCACCGGCGTCGAACGCGACCAGGATCGTCAAGGCGCGCGTACCGTCCACGCCGATCCGGTACAACGGCATTCCGTTGGCCAGGGTGGCTTGTGAGATCGAAGACATCGCGTCAGGAACGGTAGCGGGCGCAGCGGCACCCGATATCCGGTGCCCGCCAAATCAAAGCGGCGTCAGCCGCCTAATTAATCAAGGCTTTAGCCATTAGTCCTGCAAATCACGTTGCAAGACGGCGTTGAGGACGACATCGCTGCAAGTGCCCGCTACGCTGCGCGCACTCTATGCCTACCTCAGAACAACCTCAGCATCGCACTCGGCGACGTGCTGCGGTCGCGCGTGCCGCGCGTCCCAAGCAGGTGACTCGGCCCCCCTCGGGCGGGCAGTCAATCATCGAGTTCCGCGGTGTGTCCAAGCTCTATGCGGGCGACATCGGCCTTGACCAGGCCACCTTTTCGATTGACCGCGAGGAGTTCGTGTTCCTCGTCGGCTCAACCGGATCGGGCAAGTCGACCGTGATGCGGCTGCTGATCAAAGAGCTCGAGCCGTCCCACGGCGTGATTCGAGTGGCGGGCCGCAACCTGTCTGAGATCACGCATAAGCGGGTCCCGTACTACCGCCGCAATCTCGGCGTGGTGTTCCAGGACTTCAAGCTCCTCCCCAGCCGCACCGTGTACGACAACGTCGCCTATGCACTCCAGGTCACCGGCGGCAGCCGCAAGGAGATCCGCGCCAAGGTTCCGGACATCCTGCGTCTGACCGGTCTCTCGACGAAGCTGCACAACTACCCCGATCAGCTCTCGGGCGGTGAGCAGCAGCGCGTCTCGATTGCGCGCGCCTTCGTCAACCACCCGCCGCTCCTGCTCGCCGACGAGCCGACGGGGAATCTCGACCCCGAGACGAGCATTGACATCATGCGTCTGCTGTACCGGATCAACCGGACCGGCACGACGATTCTGGTGGCCACCCACGACCAGGCGATGGTGGACAAGATGCGTCGCCGCGTGCTCGAGCTCGAGCGCGGACGGATCGTCCGTGACGACGCCGCCGGCCTGTACACGCGCGACGAGACGACGCGGGAGTTCGCGCAGCGGTTGCGTGGACCGTCCACGCCTCCGCCCGAGCTGTAATCGATGAAGTTCGGGTTCTTCCTGAAGGAGGCGCTGCGCGCCGTGCGGCGCAACGCCGCTCCGAGCTTCGCGGCGCTCGCCACGGTGGTCGTGACGATGCTCGTGCTCGGGGTGTTCATCCCGATCGTGCAAGCGACGAATAGTGCGGCTAACAGTGTCAGGGGCCGTGTGCTGGTCGACGTCTACATGAAGACGAACGCGACCGCGGCTGACGAAGCCCGGATCCGCAAGGAGCTGCTCGCGGTCCCCCACGTCAGGACAGTGCAGTTCGAGTCAAAGCAGGCCGCGTACGCCCAACAGTCCAAAGTGGATCCTCAGGCCTACCGGTTGCTCGGCACCAACCCGCTGCCTGACACCTTCCACGTGATCCCGGACAATCCGGGCAACGTGCTGTCGGTGCGCAACGCGTTGACGCCGACCACCTCCGGGGGCGGGACAGGAACGATCGACCCCGCGATTCAGAGCGTGTCGAACAAGAAGAACGACACCAAGAAGATCCTCGAGGTCACCAACCTGGTCACGATCACCGCCGCCGCCCTGACCGTGCTGCTCGTGCTCGCGTCGATCCTGCTGATCGCCAACACGATCCGCCTGTCGCTGTACGCCCGACGGCGCGAGGTCGAGGTGATGAAGCTGGTCGGCGCGACTGACTGGTTCATCCGCTGGCCATTCGTGATCGAGGGCGTGGTGGTGGGAGCACTGGGTGCGCTCGTGGCGATCGGCGTGCTCGGCATCACGAAGGTGGCGCTGCTTGACCCGCTCGCCGACAACTGGACTCTGATTGCGGCGCCGCGCACGCTGGCGTTCAGCGCTCTCGTAGCGATCCTGCTGGGTGCCGGCGTGTTGGTCTCGGCGCTCGGCTCAGGGCTCTCGCTGCGCCGCTTCCTGCAGGTCTGACCCGAAGGGGCGCGGCCGCCGGTATCTGGCGGCTACCCTCCAAGGGACCATGTTTACGCGTCGCACACGCTCACCGCGGATCGCGGCGCTGGTCACCGTCGGGCTGCTGGTGCTCGTGTTGGGCGTCTGGCTCGGGGGTCATCCGAGCTGGCTGCCCTCGCCGTTGCGCAGCGCCCTGGTTGACAACAACAGCAGCGACCAGGTGGCCGACCAGGTACTGAACCTGCTCGGGCAGGACTACTACCGGCCGGTCAACCGCACCCAACTAGTCAACAAGGGCCTGGCCGCCGCGGTCGCGAGCCTCAACGATCCGTATTCACACTACTTCGATCCGTCTGACTACAAAGCCTTCCAGAACCAGACCAACCCCCATCTCAGCGGCATCGGGATCGACGTCGATCCCGATGCCAAGGGTCTGCGGATCGTCGACGTGTTTCCGGGCACCCCGGCCGCACACGCCGGGCTCGCGCGCGGCGATCTGATCGTCGCCGTGGGCCCGACGTCGCTGTCGGGTCGCCCGGCGAATGCCTCCTCGGCACTCATCAAGGGGAAGGCAGGCACCCGCGTCATGCTGACGGTGCTCAGCGGCACGCGCCACCGCACGGTCTCGCTGGTCCGTGCCGACATTACGGTCCCGGTGGCGAGTTCGGCCGTCGTGACCTACCACGGTGTCAAGATCGGCCACGTCGTGCTGACCAGCTTCACCGAAGGCTCTGGTGCGGAACTCCGGGCACAGGTTGAAAAGGTGCTCCACGCGGGGGCTCAGGCGTTGGTGCTCGACCTGCGGGAGAACGGCGGCGGGCTGCTCAATGAGGCAGTCAACGTGGCCAGCATCTTCATCCCTGATGGCACGATCGTGTCAACCGACGGCCGGAGCCTGCAGCGCCAGGTGTACACCGCCAAGGGTGGCGCGATCCCGACCAGCATCCCGATGGTCGTATTGGTCGACCGGGGTACCGCCTCCTCCGCGGAGATCGTCACCGGCGCGCTGCAGGACCGGGGACGGGCCACGGTCGTGGGGACCCACACCTACGGCAAGGGCGTCTTCCAGGAGATCCAGCCGCTGCCCAACGGCGGCGCACTCGACATGACCGTCGGCGAGTACTTCACTCCCAACGGACGCAACCTGGGTGGCGGCGGGGTGCGCGAGGGGGCCGGCGTCACGCCGAACGTATACGCGGTGACGAAGCCGCGCTCGAAGGTTGACACTGCGTTGACGGTCGCCGAGCGGACGGTCGCCGCCAAAGTCCGGTGAGCGCCCCGGTCCGGGACTCGCCCGCCGCGGGGCGAGTTGCCGTGCTCGAGCGGCGGGGCAAGTTTCTCGTCGCGGAGCCGTTCTTTGAGCCGGGACCGCGGATGGTGGTGAGCCGGGACCGTCGCGCGGCCGTGGGCGACCTCGTGGTCGTTGCCCCGGCCGGCGGAGGCGACCGACGGGGCTCCCGGCGGGCCGTGATCGCGCGCCGGATCGGCCGGCCGCAGGTCGCCCGGGATGTGATCGAGGCGTTCATGGTCGACCGCGGCCTGCGGCGCTCGTTCGACCCCGCCGTGGAGCGCGCAGCGCGCCACTCGGCCGCGCACTCGACAGCCGACCTGGCGGGACGTCGCGATCTGCGCGCCTTGCCGACGTTCACGATCGACCCGGCCGGCGCTCGCGACTTCGATGACGCGGTGTCCGCCGCCGAGCTCAGCGACGGCTCGTGGCAGGTGTCCGTGCACATCGCGGATGTGTCGGCCTACGTACGACCCCGTTCGCTGCTCGATCGCGAGGCCTACCGGCGCGGGACGAGCGTGTACGTGCCCGGTGCGGTCGAGCCGATGCTGCCGAGCGAGCTCTCCAACGGCGCCTGTTCGCTGGTCCCGGGCGAGGACCGGTTCACCGTCACCGTCGAGATGACGATCCGGGGGCAGGAGGTGCGCAAGGTCTCCTTCTACCGGTCCGTGATCCGCTCTGATCAGCGGCTCGAGTACGGACAGGTCGACCGCATCTTCGCCGGTGTGGAGGCGGCGTCGGAGCCCTGGGGCCCGGCCCTGGCCGCGGCGCGGGCCGCGGCGCAGGCGTTGTGGCGCCGGCGAGCCGACCGCGCGCCGGTCGTGGTGGACACGCAGGAGCTGGAGTTCTCGTTTGACCGCGCGGGCGATGTCCTCGCCGCTGAGCCCGTGGCGCAGACCGAGTCTCATCGCCTGATCGAGCAGCTCATGATCGCCGCCAACGAGCAGGTCGCGCAGCGCCTGGACGAGCGCCGTGTCCCGACGCTGTTCCGTGTGCACGAGCGGCCCCAGGAGTCCTCGGTGCAGCGGTTGATCGAGCAGCTCGAGTCCCTCGATGTGCCGACCCCGCCGGTGCCCAAGGGCCATCTGACTCCACAGCAGGCTGCCGATGTTGTCGGGGAGGCGTCAGCGCTGGTGGCCGATTTCGTCACGCGGACCGGCCGGGGCCGGCGTGCGCTGACCAGCCTGGTCCTGCGGTCCCTGAAGCAGGCCTACTACGACAATCGCAATCTTGGTCATGCGGGTCTCGCGTCCCCGAACTACTGTCACTTCACTTCGCCGATCCGCCGCTACCCGGACCTGATCTGTCATCGCGCGCTGCTCTCTCTGGTGGCCGGCGAGCCCGCGCCCGAGGCGTCGTGGGTTGCCTCGGCCGGGCCGTGGACCTCCGACCGCGAGCGCGAGGCGATGACGATCGAGCGTGATGCCGCCGACATCGCGCGCTGCTTCCTGCTCGAGCGTGCACTGGCGGACTCCGGCCGGGACGCTGTGCTCGAGGGCGAGGTGGTCGGCCTGATCGGCGCGGGCGCGTTCATCGCCTTCGGACCCGACGCGATGTTCGAGGGGATGCTGCCGGTTCGCCGGTTGCGCGGGGACTGGTGGGAGCTCAACGAGGCGGGCACAATGCTGGTGGGGACGCGGGGCGGGAGCGCGCTCCGGCTCGGGGACCCGGTACAGGTGCAGGTCGGCCGGATCGAAGCGCCTCGGGGTAGGGTGGACCTGCTCCCGGCGTTTGACCCCGCCCCGGAGGAGGAGTGACGCGGATGGCCAAAGGACGCAAGCGCAAAGCGGGAGCCGGTGATGTGGCGAGCAACCGTCAGGCCGGCTACCGCTACAACCTGCTCGAGCGGTTCGAATGCGGGATCGTGCTCACCGGCACCGAGGTCAAGTCGCTGCGCGAGGGCAAGGCGCAGCTCAAGGACGCGTACGCCCACGTGCGCGACGGGGAGGTGTGGCTCGTCGGCGTCTACATCCCGCCCTACGGGCCTGCCTCGCGCGCCAATCACGACCCCGAGCGGCCTCGGAAGCTGCTGTTACACAAGAGTGAGATCGAGCGGATCGAAGCTCGGACGCATGAGCGCGGGCTGACATTGGTGCCGACGCGCATCTACTTCGCGGGCCCGCGATCGCGCGCGAAGGTGGAGATCGCCTTGGCGAAGGGTAAGGATCTCTACGACAAGCGCGACACGATCCGCACGCGCGACATGGCCCGCGACATGCAGCGTGAGCTGCGTGACGCCCGGCGGTAGGCCTCGGCGTCTGAGCCGCCCGTGGTTGAAGCCGGCCGGCCGACTGGCTAGCCGAGCGTGAGCGGCAGGTTGGTCGCGTCCATGCCGACGACGAGCAGCGCGATCAGCGACAGGTAGACGGCCGCGACCAGTGCCCGGTCGAGCGGACGGACCCGGTAGTACTCCTGCTGCGCGTCGCCACCCGCCTGGCGCAGCTTCCAGCGCCGGTAGGTCTCGTAGCCGGCGAACACGACGATCAACAGGATGATCGGGTTCGGGAAGAGGATGGCCAGCGCGACCATTCCGGCCAGCCCGACGAACCACATCCAGGGCGCCATCGCGGCCATCGCGCGTCCGCCGTCCAGCGGGACGACCGGCAGCAGGTTGAACAGGTTCAGGAAGAAGCCGGTGAAGGCGAGGGCGCGCCACAGGTCGTTACCGGTCGCGTGCCAGATGAGGATGCAGGCGGCGGCGCCGATGCTGCCCAGGACCGGTCCCGCGAGTCCGACGCGCGCTTCGGCGGCCGCGTTGTCGCCGAGCGAGCGGGCGCTGATCACGGCGCCGAGAAACGGGATGAACATCGGCGCACTGGCCTTGATTCCCTCGCGCCGGAGCGCGATCACGTGGCCCATCTCGTGGACCAGCAGCAGGATCACGAAGCCGGCGGCGAACGAAAAGCCCCACAACGCGCCGTAGGCCACGATCGACACGATCATCGTCCCCGCCGTGGTGAGCAGCTTGAACTTCGGCAACAGCAGCAGGATCGCTTTCAGCTTGGTCAGGAGCGCCACGATCGCGGCGATGGCCGGGCCGAACTTGCGCTTGAAGAACGACCGCTTGGGCGGCTGGAACGGTTGCCCGTGTCCGCAGGATCGCGCTCGAGCCCGGCGGTCTGGTACGCGGGCGGCGCGGGCGGCATGGGGGCGGGAAGCAGGGGCGTGGTTGGTTCCATCTCTGTACCTAATTGTCGCAGGCGCCGAATGCGGTTCGGCGCAGTCTTACGGTGTCCTTCGATTTCGGCCCGCGGTGCCGGGCTCGTTCTATACTCACTCTAGTTCGACGTACCCCAGGGGACGACAGGCTTCGACGTGGTCGGCTCGTGGGGGTGGTTGCGAGTCGAGGTTCCGGGACGGCCTCGTAAAACACCCGGAAAAACAATAAGTGCGGACTCACACGAGTTCGCTCTCGCCGCTTAGTCACTAGCTAAGCCGCGAGAGCTCTTGGCCTCCTGCCTGCCTGCGGCGGGAGATGCCGGGATCAAATAGCAGGCTCGCTCGGTGAGGCTCGCTCCAGCCAATCCGGGGACATTCTTTGGAGTTGGTCCCTGACAACCCGGCCGGCGAGGCGAGTCGGGGACGAGATCAGAGCGCCGGCTACGCTCGTAGACGCCACCTCTCACGCGACTGCGGACGCGGGTTCAATTCCCGCCGTCTCCACTTCGCAAAGCAGTTCGAAACCGTCCTCCCACCTGTTCAGGTCGGAGGGCGATTTCGATGACGGCACCGACTCGAGCCGTGGCGTGCCGCACGGCCGAGGACCGGGCGCTCGCTACTTCATGTCGGTGCCGATGACCCTGAGTGTGGCCGCGAACTTTGGCGTTGTGGGTCCACCCCCCGGACCCCAGACGCCAAGGTTGGCAGCTCAGTCCGGCAGCATCGGCACCGGTCAGCCCCGGGTCGCGGCCGAGCAGCACGGCGCGCGTGATGGCGCCGGACCCGAAGCGGTCGCGGACGCTGTCGATGCGCGGCGTCGAGCGCGCCGCTGCTGCGGCGATCGAACGGCAGCGCGAGCTGGACGGCGCGCGTCGTCGCTCGAGGTTGCCGACCGCGACGCCGACGAGCGTGAGGCCCTGGCGCTCGATCATCGGCATGGCCGCGGCCAGCGAGCGCGCGCGCCGTGCGCGAGGATCGTCTGCGGTCTGCGCGGTGGCCGTGCCGAGCGTGTGCGAGCGCGTCGCCCGCGAGAAGTCGTCGAAGCGCAGCCGCAGCACGACCGTGCGGCCGACGCGGCCCGCCGCGCGCATCCGCCGCGTGACGCGGTCGACGAGCCCGACGAGCACCGCGTCGATCGCCGCGCGGCGACTGTCGCGACCGGCCCGAGCGCGTGCTGCGAGCCGATCGAGCGCCGGCGGCGGCCGACCTGCACCGGCCGCGGATCGCGGTTGTGGGCGAGCGCGTGGAGGTGGCGGCCCGAGGCCCGGCCGAGCATCGCGACCAGCGCCGCCTCCGTCGAGCCGGGCGACCTCGCCGACGGTCGTGATCCCGCGATCGGTGCAGCTTCGCGGCGGTGACCGGCCCGACGCCCCACAGCCGCTCGACCGGCAGCGGGTGCAGGAAGGCGAGCTCGCCGTCGGGCGGCACGACGAGCAGGCCGTCGGGCTTGGCGACGCCGCTCGCGACCTTGGCGAGGAACTTCGTGCGGGCGACGCCGACGGTGATCGGCAGGCCGACCTGCTCGGGCCACCTCGCTCGCGCAGCCGCGGCCGCGATCTCGGCCGGCGTGCCGGAGATCCGCTCGAGGCCGCGGACGTCGAGGAACGCCTCGTCGATCGACAGGCCCTCGACCAGCGGCGTCGTGTCCTCGAACACCTCGAACACCGCCTTGCTCGCCTCGAGTAGGCCGACATCCGGGGCGGCGACGACGATCGCCTGCGGGCACAGGCGGCGGGCCTGGGCGCCGCCCATCGCGGTGCGGACGCCGAACGCCTTGGCCTCGTAGCTGGCCGCGAGCACCACGCCCGCCGCCGACGATCACCGGCCGGCCCGCGCAGGCGCGGGATCGTCGCGCTGCTCGACCGACGCGTAGAACGCGTCGAGGTCGGCGTGCAGGATCGTGGCGTCGCTCGACACGAACACATGTTCCCATCCGCTCCGGACGCTCAGGTTCCGGGGCCCCAATGCCGATATGGATTCTGAGAAGCGATTCGGGTCCGCTCCATCAGTTTCAGCTGTCTGCGAAAGGGTTGTGATGTCTGGTTTGGTTTCGGGGGTTGGTGGTGTGGTGGATACGCGGGTGTTGTTGGGGGTGTTGGCGCGGGTGAAGGGGGGTGATTTTTCGGCGCGGATGCCGTTTGAGTGGACGGGTGTGGCGGGGAAGATCGCGGATGGGTTTAATCGTATGTGATTGTCGCGAATGAGGCGTTGGGGTTGGAGTTGGCGCGGGTGTCGCGGGTGGTGGGCCGGCAGGGGGAGTTGTCCCAGCGGGTGGTGTTGGGGGGTTCGACGCAGTCGTGGGCGGGGTCGGTGGAGTCGGTGAATAGTTTGATTGATGCGTTGGTGCGTCCGACGAGTGAGATGCAGCGGGTGATTGGGGCGGTCGCGGATGGGGATTTGAGTAAGAAGGTGTCGATCGAGGTGCGCGGTGAGATGTTGGATTTGAAGAACACGATCAACGCGATGGTCGATCAGTTGAATGGGTTCATCTCCGAGGTCACGCGGGTGGCGCGGGAGGTGGGGACCGAGGGGAAGCTGGGTCAGGCGGCGGCGGTCACGATCGAGGTGGGTGGGGTGTGGAAGGACCTGACCGACAACGTGAACTTGATGGCGGGGAACCTGACCGGGCAGGTGCGGAATATCGCGGAGGTGACCACGGCGGTCGCGAACGGGGATTTGAGCAAGAAGATCTCCGCGGATGTGAAGGGCGAGTTTTTGGAGCTGAAGAACACGGTCAACGCGATGGTCGACCAGCTCAACCGGTTCGCTTCGGAGGTGACGCGGGTCGCGCGGGAGGTGGGGGTGGAGGGGAAGTTGGGGGGTCAGGCGCAGTCGGCGGAGGTCGCGGGGGTGTGGAAGGACTTGACCGATAACGTGAATCAGTTGGCGGCGAATCTGACCAATCAGGTGCGGGCGATCTCGGATGTCGCCACGGCGGTGACCGAGGGGGATCTGACGCGGCAGGTGCGGGTGGAGGCCAGCGGCGAGGTCGCGGTGTTGAAGGACAAGCTGAACGAGATGATCCGGAATTTGCGGGAGACCACGCGGGAGAATATTGAGCAGGATTGGTTGAAGACCAATCGCGAGCGGTTCACGCGCATGTTGCAGGGGCAGCGCGATCTCGCGGCGGTCTCGAGCATGATCCTGTCCGAGCTCGCGCCGCTGGTCGTCCGCGCAGCATGCGGTGTTCTATTCGATGAACCAGGCCTCAGAGGGGGTCGAGCCGCTGTTGGAGTTGCAGGCGGGGTATGGGTATGAGGAGCGGCGGCATCTCTCGACGTGTTTTCGGGTGGGTGAGGGGCTGGTCGGGCAGTGCGCGAAGGAGAAGAAGCGGATTTTGTTGACCGAGGTGCCGGGCGATTATGTGCGGATCAACTCGGGGCTGGGCGCCTCGGCGCCGTTGAACATCATCGTGTTGCCGATCTTGTTTGAGGGGTCGGTGCGGGCGGTGATCGAGCTGGCGTCCTTCTCGGCGTTCAGCGAGGCGCATCAGGCGTTTTTGGATCAGCTGCCGGAGAGCATCGGCCTGGTGCTGAACACGATCGAGGCGGACACGCTGACCGAGAATCTGCTCAAGCAGTCCCAATCCCAGGCCGAGGAGCTGCGCTCCCAGCAGGAGGAGCTCAGGGAGTCCAACGAGGATCTCGGCCGCCAGGCCAGCCTGCTGGCCGAGCAGAACATCGACGCGGAGAAAAAGAATCAGGAGGTCGAGCAGTCAAAACGGCTGGTCGAGGAGAAAGCCGGTCAGCTCGCGGTCTCCAGCAAGTACAAGTCGGAGTTCATCGCGAACATGAGCCACGAGCTGCGGACCCCGCTGAACAGTCTGCTGATCCTGGCCGAGCAGCTCCAGGACGATCCCGAGCACACGATGAGCGACACCCAGGTCGAATACGCCGGGGTGATCCTGAACTCCGGCAAAGACCTCCTCAGCCTGCTCAACAGCATTCTCGAGCTCGCGAAGGTCGAATCCGGGACGGTCACCGTCGAACCCGCGCGCGTATCCCTCACCGAGCTGCGCAGCAACCTGCTGCTGGAATTCGAGCAGGTCGCCGGCCGCCAAGGCCTCCAATACTCCATCGACCTGGAGCCCGGCACCCCCGGACAGATCGTCACCGACCCCCAACGCCTACGCCAAATCCTGAAAAACCTGCTCGCCAACGCGTTCAAGTTCACCGAAACCGGCGAGGTGCACATCCAGATCAGCGTCGCCCCCGCCGGCTGGAGCCCCGAGACCACCACCCTCAACCACGCCGGGACGGTGATCGCGCTCGCGATCCGCGACACCGGCATCGGGATCGACGCCGAACACCAACGCCGCATCTTCGAAGCCTTCGCCCAAGGCGACGGCACCACCGCCCGCGTCTACGGCGGCACCGGCCTCGGACTCTCCATCAGCCGCGAACTCGTCGGCCTCCTCGACGGCGAAATCACCCTCACCAGCACCCCCCGACAAGGCAGCACCTTCACCGTCTACCTCCCCCTCAACGGACCCACCACCACAACCACCACCACCCCACACACCACCACCCGCACGCCCACACCCCGCGCTCGCCGTGACGAATGGGAGACCTCACACGGAGCCCGTGGCGGACTCGCTCGCTGCCGCTCGGCCGGTAGAGGCCGCCACGAGCCAGCGCCGATGTCCGAGGAGACGTACACGCCGGCTGTGATCGAAGATCTCCGACGCAAGTCCGACGCGTCACGCAGCGGTTTGGACGATCGCCCGCTGGACGGGACCAAGATCCTGGTCGTCGACGACGACTTCCGCAACATCTTCGCCCTGACGGCGCTGCTCGAACGCGGCCAGGCCACGGTGACCGTCGCCGAGAGCGGCGCCGACGCGATCGCCGCGCTCGAGCGCAACGCCCGACATCGACATCGTGCTGATGGACATCATGATGCCGGTCATGGACGGCTACGCCACGATCCGCGCCATCCGCGCGACATCGACCAGTTCAAGTCGATCCCGATCATCGCCGTGACCGGCAAGGTCGTCGCCGGCGAGCGCGAGCGCTGCCTCGACGCGGGCGCCAACGACTACGTCCCAAGCCGGTCGACACCGCCGAGCTTCTCGCGGCGATCGGGCCGTGGCTGCCCGATGTCGCGGAGCAGCCAACGCCGTGAACGCCGGCCGGGCCGCCCTTGTGCCGACGTGCCTGTGCCGGTGCCTGTGCCTGCGCCGTGTCGCCCGTCCCGATCCTGGTCGTCGACGACAACGCGGCGAAGCGGCTGGCGCTGAAGGCCGTCGCTGGCACCCGCTCGGCTACCCGATCGTCGAGGCCGACTCCGGGCTCGCCGCCCTGCGCTGCGTGATGGCCGCAGGACTTCGCGGTCATCCTGCTCGACGTGCGGATGCCGATCATGGACGGCTTCGAGACGGCGGCCCTCATCCGCCAGCGCGCGGCAGTCGGAGATGACGCCGATCATCTTCATCACCGCGCACGGCACGACGAGATCATGACAGCGACCGCTACGCCGAGGGCGCCGTCGACTTCATCTTCGCCCCGGTCGCCCCGACGAGCTGCGCGCCAAGGTCTCGGTGTTCGCCAACCTCTTCATCCGGGCGAACGAGCTCGCCGCGCGGGCTCGGGAGGTGCAGACGTCGGCCGACCAGCTGAGGCTGCTCACCGACGCCGCACCGATCGGCATCTTCCAGACCGACAGCGAGAACCGCTACGTCTACACCAACCCGCGCTGGACCGAGATCACCGGCATCCCGCCCGAAGAGGCGGCGGGGCAAGAGTGGCACGCGATCATCGGCGCCGAGCAGCGTGCTGCCCTCGAGGCCGAGTGGGACGACGGCGCCACCGACCGGACGAGCTCTGCCACCGCTTCGAGATCAGGATCCGCCGGTCTCGCCCCACGGATCGTGCTCGTGACCTCGAAGTCGATCCCGCACCGCGACGGTGGGATCGCGGGCTGGGTGGGGACGCTGGCCGACGTCACCGCCGAGGCGGGGGCGGAGGCGGCCCTGTCGGACGCGCGCGACAAGGCGACCGAGGCCTCGCGGCTCAAGTCGGACTTCCTGGCCAACATGAGCCACGAGATTCGCACGCCGATGAACGGCGTGATCGGCATGACCGATCTCCTGCTCGAGACCGAGCTCGACGATCGCCAACGCGACTACGCGCAGACCGTCCGCAACTCCGGCGAGGCGCTGCTGACGATCATCAACGACATCCTCGACTTCTCCAAGGTCGAGGCGGGAAAGCTCGAAATCGAGGACATCGAGTTCAACCTCCGAGCCGTGGTCGACGACGTCGTGGACCTGCTGGCTGGATCCGCCCAGGCCAAGGGACTCGAGCTGGTGGTGGCGGTCGAGAGCGCCGTCCCGGCCTGGGTCAACGGCGACCCGGGTCGTCTGCGCCAGGTGCTCACGAACCTGATCGGCAACGCCATCAAGTTCACCGGACGGGAGAGATCGTGATCCGGGTCACCGCGACCGCGACCGTCGGCACCGACCTGGTCGTCCGCTTCGAGGTCTCCGACACCGGCAACGGCATCGCCGCCGACAAGCTCGCGACGATCTTTCAACCGTTCGTCCAGGCCGACACATCCACCTCCCGAAAATACGGAGGCACCGGTCTCGGGCTGGCCATCAGCAGCCAGCTGGTGGCGCTGATGGGTGGTGACTGCGGCGTCTCCAGCGAGCTGGGGGAAGGCAGCACCTTCTGGTTCACGATTTGCGTTCACTCCGGCACGGGCCGGACGAGGCTCGGCGAGCTGACACCTGACTCCGAATTGGCCGGTGTCACTGCGCTCATCGTCGACGACAACGCGACTCAGCTTGGTGTGTTGTCACAGTGCCTCAGCGACTGGGGCATGACAGTCGCGATCGCCGACTCCGGTGCCACCGCGTTGGCGATGATGCGAACCGCGGCCTCCGACGGCCGCGCGTTTGCCGTGGCCTTGATCGACCTCGTGATGCCGGGGATGGACGGTCTGGAGTTGATGGATTACATACTGGCCGATCCCGATCTCACCGCCGGTGTGGTGCTGATGACCGGCTTGGGCCAGGAACCCGACTTTGACGAGGCCGCGGCGTTGGGTCGGTGTGTGTCTCTGTCGAAGCCCGTCCACCGCGACGATCTCCGCGATTGCCTGCGGCGTGGGGTTGGGTTTGGAGATCGCCGACCGCGAAGCCACCGAACGCCCGCCACCGAGCTTTCCACTCTCCGGTGAATGGGAATCCGGCCGGCTGCTGCTGCTCGCCGAAGACAATCTGATCAACCAAAAGGTGGCCGTGGCGATGCTGTCCGGCGCCGGATACCGGGTGGACACGGTGCTCGACGGACTGGCGGCGGTGGAGGCCGCCGCCGCGCGCGATTACGACGCCATCCTGATGGACTGCCAGATGCCCGAGCTGAACGGCTACGAGGCGACCGCCGCCATTCGGGCCCAGGAAGGCTCCCGTCGGCACACCCCGATCATCGCGATGACCGCCGGAGCGCGCCGCGAGGATCGTGACCGCTGTCTCGCCGAGGGCATGGACAGCTATCTCGCCAAACCGGTCAGCAAGGACGCTCTGCTGGCGTTGGTGGCTCGGTCGGTCAAGCGCGGTCCGGCCAAAGCCGGCCTGGCTGCCGTTTAGCAGTCGCCCGTCACGCCTGCGCGATTACCGGTCCGCGAGCTCTTTGAGCAGCGCTACGTGTGTCTGTTTGAACGAGGCCTCGATCTGGTCGACACGAGCGGCGGCGCCGTTCAGCGAGCCGTCGCGGGCGGTCATCTCGAGCTGTTCACACAGCTCGGCCATGTCGGTTGCGGCGAGCGTCAAGCAGCCGCCCTTGAGCTGATGCGCGTGGTCGCTGACCGCCGCGGCGTTATCCGTCTCAATGGCCATGCGCAGACAGGCCAGGCGCTCGGGGGTCTGGGAGCCGAACAGATCAACGAGCTCGGCGAGAACGCCGGTCGGGCCGAACTCCGCGCGCAGCCGCTGCACGGCCTCCGGATCAAGGGGGCGTGAACCAGGTCTCGGGCTTGAGCGCGTCGTTCGCCCCACCGGGCCCGGCGGTCCGCCGTTGGCACGATCGTCGGCAGCACGAGCCAGCGCGGAAGCCTTGAGTGCCCGCCCGATCGTTTGCGTGAGCTGCTCGGCGGACCCGCCCTTGGCCACCAAGCAGGTGGCGCCCGCGGAGGTCATCTCGGACAACGCGTCACGGCTGTCGGACGAGGTCAGGCCAACGATCAGCGTCTGGCGGCGGTGGTCGAGGATCCGGCGGGCGGCCTCCGCGCCGCCGCCACCCGGCATCAGCCAGTCGAGCACGACCACGTCGGGTCGCTGGGCCGCCGCGAGCTCGACGATGCCGTCAACGTCCCAGGCTCGGCCCACGAGCTCGAGCCAGTCTGCGCTCTCGAGCATCGCCCCGACCGCAACCCGCGCGACTGCGTCGTCGTCGGCCAACGCGACTCGCACCAGCGCGCGTGGATCGGAGTCACCCCGTCCGGTGATCGAATCGACCTCAGCCGGGTGGGCCGCCTGGAGGCCGGGTGTGGTCGCGGATGTCGCGCCGTCCACGTAGGCTCTGAGCGCCACATTGGTGTCGTGGACTGCCTGGCGGATCTGCGCGGCGACAGCGGCGGCGATCCCCGGCGCACGCCGGCCGGCGGCCTCGCGCAAGTGGTCGCACAGGTCGGCGATCCGTCGCGCGCCGACCACCGCCGCGCGGCCCCCGAGATCGACGGCGAGCCGTCGCAGCGTTGCGCCGTCACCGGCGTTGGCGGCCCTCCACAGCTCCGGTAGCTGAGAGGTCGCTCTCTCGATGAACATCGCTGCCGGCTCCTCGGGGCTGAGACGATACTCGCGGGCGAGCTCTTCGAACATCGATGGGTCCAGCAGCGGCGTGTCAGCGGCCAGGTCCTCGATCGGAGCGTGCGGGTCTGAGCCGTTGCGCGCGACCAACCCCATTCGGGTGCAGTCCGGTGCGAGCACGTCGATGCGCAATGGCTTGGCCAGGTGGTGATCCATCCCCGAGGCCAGAGACACGGAGCGAGGATGCGAGGTCACGGCGATCACCGGCGTGTGGACCTCCGAGCCCTCGCGGCGCCGTAGCTGCCTCGCTGCGGAGTAGCCGTCCATGTCCGGCATTCCGCAGTCCATGAAGATCGCCGTGTAGGCCCATCGCGAGCTCATCTCGAGCGCTTGGCGGCCATTGCTCGCGACATCCACGGTCAACCCCAGCGTCTGCAACAGCCCCACTGCGGCGAGCCGGCTGACCCCGTCGTCGTCGACGACCAGGACGCGCGGGCCCCACCCGTCGGCCGGCTGGGACGCCGGGGCGGGAACGTCCGACTGCACAGGTTCACCGTCCGCCCCAGCCGGTGACGGCTGCGCGCCGTTGGGCGGAGAAGGCTGAGAGCTGAGGTCGTCGGTCCTGTAGCCGGGGCTGTTCGGCGCGCGGAGCACTGTGTCTAAATCGGCGCGACGCGACCGACGCTCGACCCCTAAACCGAACCATGAGCCGAAGTCCGCGGCAAACTACTGACCTGAACTGGTAGTTCGCCCGGGCGTCGCGTCACAGACCGACGTCCGGCGACGACCAGACGCCCGAGCCGACGGTCTGCTAGAGCTTGAGCCATGACCAAGATTGCCGTGACAGGTGGTAGTGGCAAGGCCGGGCGGGTCGTCGCTCGAGACCTCGCCGAACACGGGCACGACGTCCTCAACATCGACCGCGTGCCGTCGCCAGAGTCTCAATCACCCGAGAGCCCGGTGCCGTTTCTCCGCGCCGACCTGACGGATTTCGGGCAGACGCTCGAGGCGCTCAGCGGAGCCGAGACGATGCCGGGAATCGAGGCAGTGGTGCACCTGGCGGCGATCCCGTCGCCCGCGCACGCGACGCCGGACCAGGTCTTCCGAACCAACGTCACGAGCATGCACACCGTGTTTGATGCCGCCGTCCGGCTGGGCCTGCAGCGGGTCGTCTGGGCCTCGAGCGAGACCACGCTGGGCCTGCCGTTCACCCGACCGCCCGACTACGCGCCGGTCGACGAAGCGCACGTCTACCCGGAAACCAGCTACGCCCTGTCCAAGGTCCTCGGCGAGGAGATGGCGCGACAGTTCAGTCGCTGGAGCGGCCTGCCGATCATCGGCCTGCGGTTCTCCAACATCATGGTCCGCGCGGACTATGAGCGCTTCCCCGGGGTCTGGGACGACCCGCATGCGCGCAAGTGGAACCTGTGGGGCTACGTCGACGAGAGTCATGTCGCCCAGAGCGTCCGGCTCGCCCTCGAGGCGGACATCCGCGGAGCCGACAGCTTCATCATCGCGGCCGCTGACACGGTGATGCGGACGCCAAGCCGCGAGCTGATGGCCGAGGTATTTCCCGGCGTTCCGGTCGCCGAGCGGGTCAGCGGGACCGACACCCTGCTCGACATCGGCAAGGCGCGGAGCGTGCTGGGCTACTCCCCCGACTTCACCTGGCGAGAGCTGTTCTGAGCGGGTCTGCTGAGGGCTATGCCTTCAGCGCCACCGCCGCCTCGGCTGTCGCCACGTGGAAGGTGAAGCTCTCGACGAGATAGAGCCGCACGACCTCGCTGTCATGACTGTCGTACCCAATCGACAGGTCCTCTCCCGATTCGAACAGGAAATCGCCGCCCCGCAGGCTGATCACGACCGCGCCCTTGACTCCCGGGGCCCAGACGATCGGGCCATCGAGAATCTTGCGCAGGTGGTCCAGCAGGGGGTAGCCGCCGTGCTCGGCGGTCTCGACCACGCGCTGATACTGCTCGCCTCCGAGCGCCAGTGCGTACGGTCCGCTGATGCCGCTGTGCAGCAGCCGCTCCACCGCACCGGCCACCGGCCGCGGATAGCCGTCCGCGACGGTGCCGAGTTCCAACAGCTCGTGGGGCGAGGCCTCCGCGATCCCCGTGATCGACGCGTCCTTCCAGCCGTGGAACACGGCGATGTTCTCCGCCACCGCGATCTGATGCGCCGCCTTGTCGAGTGCCTCGAGGTCGGCGTCGTCGGCGCCGCGGTCATAGTCGCGCATCTCGGCCAGCGACACCTCGAACGGGGCGCGAACCTCGACCAGCGGCAGCACGCGTCGCTGAAGCGCGGTGACGCCCGAGCAGGGGGCGGCCGCCACCGGGCTGGTGCGGCCGAGGTTGGTCGACGAGTGCTTCCACCCGTGGGGACCGGAGAAGTCGACCAGCTTGCGTGCCGCCAGGGCAGAGGTCAGGCGCTCGCGGGCCTCTTCATCGAGCAGGTCCCAGGCTGAGTCGCTGATCGGGGCCAGCGAACGAAGCAGATGATTCATCGCAGCGCTCCTCTCAGGCTGCCGATTCCCAACGACATGGAGCCGCCGGTTGATGCGCTCTGAGTACCGGAATCGTCGTCGTCGTCGAACGTCTCGGCTTCCGCCTCCTCACCGTGCTCGACGATGTCGCCGGACTTGAACAGCACGCCCTGCGCAATCTGCCGCCAGGCGGGCGAGCGGCGGAGGAGAAACTCGAGATCCATACTGAAATGCTTGAACTCCTCGCCCTGGGCATCCCGCATGACCGCCGAGGCCTCCGGGTCGGACTCGACCGCGAGTCGCTGCTCGTACCATCCGATGGCTTCGGCTTCCTCGGTCAGCGACGCGCACAGACGTGCGAACGTGCGGGTCGCGGGCGGCAACTCCTCGGGCGGCTCGTGGTATTGGTCGAAACCCATCTGATCTCCTCTTAGCGGTGGCTCTGCGGTGAACTCTAGGCCGGACGCGTCATATATCGAACTGTCAGCTGACATGCTCTCCGGCAGCGATTGCGTTTGTACCCGGAAGTGGCTGATCTGACCCTATTTGACCTACAGGAGGCAGCCGTGCCAGACGAAACAGGGCGTTCGGACCGCGTCCGCATGCTCGCGGACGGAACTCAGATGCCGGTGCTCGGTCTGGGGGTATGGCAGGTTCCCGAGGGTCCGGAGTGCGAGAACGCCGTTCGCTGGGCGCTGGAGGCCGGCTATCGCCACATCGATACCGCGCAGGCCTACGGCAACGAGGAGAGCGTCGGCCGCGCGCTGCGCGACAGCGGCGTGCCGCGCGCGGAGGTCTTCCTGACCACCAAGTTCTATCCGGGGCACACCGACCCGTTCGCCGAGGTGCAGCGGAGCCTGGAGCGACTGGGGGTCGATCAGGTCGATCTCTACATCATCCACTGGCCGCAGAAGGGCCCGACGTGGGCCTGGCCGGGGATGGAACGCGCGCGCGAGTTCGGCTACACGCGCTTGATCGGCGTATCCAACTACAGCGTCAGCCAGCTCGACGACGTGATGGCCATCGCCACGAGCCCGCCCCTGGTCAACCAGGTGCAGTTCAGCCCGTTCGAATACCGCCGCGGCCTGCTCGACGCGTGCGCGCAGCGCTACGTCGCGCTCGAGGCCTACAGCCCACTCGGCACCGGGCGCCATCTCGCCGACCCGACGGTCATGGGGATCGCCGCGCGCCTCGACCGCCGCCCGGCCCAGGTCCTGCTGCGGTGGTGCGTGCAGCGCGACACGATCGTGATCCCGAAGTCGACTCACCGCGAGCGGATCGAGGAGAACGCGCAGATCTTCGACTTTGTGCTCACCGACCAGGACATGGCAGCGCTCGATGCGCTGGACCAAACCCGCGGCACCGACCAGGCGCGTGAGGGGAAGTGGTGGTGAACCACAGGCGCGATCCGCGCCCTCGGCGCGATGACAGCTCGGCCGACGGGCTCGAGGCCCGCATCGCCACAGCCCCCATCGCCGCCCTCGGCCTGATCGCCGGCTTCGGCGTCGCACTGGCCACGGGCTCGCGTCCACTGGGTGGCGTCGTGCTGGCAGGGTGCGGACTGGTCTGCATCGTGATCTGGCTGCGACGCGATGGTCGCCGCACCGCTGCGCTGCTCACGATCGCCGGTCTGTTCGCGTTTGCCGTATCGCACGTGCTCGGGTTATTGATCGGGCCCTGGCCGGCCGTCATCGTGGTCGCGGCGGCCACCGGCACCCTGTGCTGGCGGGTGTCCGATTCTCAGCAAATGCGCCTCGCCGGACGCCATCGGGCCGCCCGGCCGCGGGGGGCGTAGTCGAGGGCGGCGCGGGAGTGAGCCGGCGCTGCGTTGTCCGTAGACCAGCGGCAGGCTCAGGCACCCGACGCCGTGAGCATCAGTTGGCTGACCGAGAAGCTCGCCCCGTGGGGGTCCGCCAGGACGGTGCTTCTGAACCCGGGGCGGTCGTGGGCGGGAACGACGACGCGGCCACCGAGCCCGGGCGCCGCGGCGGCTGCTGCGTCGGCGTCATCGATCCAGAAGTCCACGCTCCAGTGGCATGGCACATCACCCGACGCGGCGTCGCCGGCGATGGGGAGGGCAACGCCGACCACGTCGCGCGGAACCGGCTGGGCGGGTTCGCCGCCCACGTAGCCCGGCAGCCGCCACAGCGCACCTCGCGCGCCGCCGAGCGCGAACGCCTCGGCCTCCCAGCCGAACACCTCGCCGTAGAAGGCCTGTGCCCCCTCGAGATCGTGGGTGTTGAGCACGCTCATCGCCCAGGCAGCCGGCTCGTTCACGAGCCTGGCCCCGGTCCGCTGCTTCGCCTCCCAGACGCCGATGTGGGCCCCGGCGGGGTCGCGGAGCACGGCCATCCGCCCGGCGGGGTCAGCGTCGAACGGCGGTACCACGACCGTGCCGTCCGCACGGCGGGCTCGCTCCGCGGCGACATCGGCGCTCCGCACGGAGACGTACGTGTTCCAAGCCGGCGCTGGGCCTTCGTTGGCAACCGTCTGGGACCCGACCCCGGCTACGTCGCGACTGGCGACACCGCCGGGCTGGGAGCCGACCCCGGCTACGTCGCGACCCCGGACCTGGGCCACGAAGTACTCGCCGGGAGGATCGCCGGGGATGCGCCCGGGCCCCGTGAACTCCCATCCGAGCAGTCCGCCATAGAAGCGCATCGCCGTGTCCGGGTCAGGCTGGAGGGTGTCGACCCAGCACGGGACGCCGGCTGGATATTGCTCGCGTTCGCTCATCGGTCCGCCATCGCGGTCTGCCGTTCGGCCTGCGTAACAACTCGAGGAGTGCTCACTGCCACCTCCTGCTCGGAGTTTGACGAGTTAGATTGGAGTAAGCTATCAGCTAGTTGGTAAAAACAACTAAAAATAAAAATGACGACGAAATCGATTCGGGCCAGGCTCCCCGGGTCGTCGATCAGCGCACCTACGGAGATCCCTGCGGGATCGCGCGCGGGCTCGACCTCGTCGGTGAGCGTTGGGCCCTGCTCGTCGTCCGCGAGCTGTTACTGGGCCCCAAGCGCTTCACCGACCTCCGCGCGGGGCTGCCCAACCTGAGTCCGGACGTCCTGGCCCAGCGGCTGCGCGAGCTGGAGCGGGCTGGGATCGTCTACCGCCACAAGCTCCCGCCGCCCGCCGCGGCTCGGGTCTACGACCTGACCGAATGGGGCCACGACCTCGAGCCGGTCGTGCTTGCCCTCGGGCGATGGGGGAGCCGCGCCCCGTTTCCACCGGCTGGCACAGGGCTCGGCGTTGACTCGATCATCATCGCCCTGAAGACCCTGTTCGACCCGCCGGCGGCCGCCGGTCACGACGCTCAATACGAGCTGCAGTTGGGCGAGCACCGCTTCCGCCATCCGCGTCACCGATGGCCGGCTGGAGCTTGACCGGGGGAGCATCGACCGTGCCGACGCGGTCATCGAAACCGATCCCGGTGTGCTGGCCCACGTGCTCTGGCACGGGCGCTCGCTCGACAGCGCGCTCGAAGCCGGCGAGGTCAGGCTCGAGGGTTCAAGGCCGGCGGCAAATCGCTTCCTCACGTTATTTCCTGCCCCCGTGCCGGCACGACGCGGCGGCTCGCAGACCCGAGACTGACGGGCTGAGCCAGCTCCCGCGAACAAAATTTCACCCAGCCTCTGTGAATCGGAGGGGTGCTCAGGATATGTGCCGCCCAGCGGGCCCTCACGCACACACCCCCGCAAACCGGGGGGGTGGGTGAGATTTGTGCCACCTGTGCCGCGAAAATTCCCGGGCTTTCCTGGCGCCACGGGCGACGCCAGCTACTAACCTGCGCAGTGATGGCCTACACGACCGCCGAGGGGCGAGAAAAGCTGCTCGACGACTTCGCGAGCGCGATCGAGCAGATCGCCGTCGCGCTGGCGTGCTTGAGCGAGGCCTACGAGCACCTGGACGACCACACGGCGGAGACCCTCGAGGAGGCTCTGTTTCGACCCGTCCAGCTGGCCTACGGCCGCGCCCAGCGCAGCCACGCCGAGTTCGCCCGACGCAGCGGATTCCCGGTACGGGCCTTCGCAGCCGCCTCGCCGGGCCTGCAGTCCCAGTCCGTGCAGGATTTGATCGCCAAGGCGGTCGACGCCGCCGGCCAGGCGGACCAGGCGATCGCAGAGCTCCAGGACTCGATGCTCCCGGTCGAGGTCGGTGACCCCGAGGTGCGAGCCGGCCTCGTCGCAGGTCAGAGAGCTGCTCGACGGAATCCCGCTGCGGGCGCGCGAGCTGGTCCGCACCGTTGGCCGCTAGGTTCCCCGCCGCGCGCATCGCGCTCACGGCACTGCTGACGCTGGCAGTCTGCGCCGCAGGCGCCCAGGCCGAGTCGGGACGCAGCGCGGCGCGCTACACCGCTCACGGCAGCGTCGGACAGGTGTACGTCACCGGAGCGCGGGCCGGCGCGGCGTTGCGGTTGGTCACCCGGCTGGGCGTCAAGGTGGCCTCCCAACGAGCCGACTCGCTCGGCGGGGCTCTGTTCCGTAACGTCGCGCCCGGCCGGGCCTATCGGGTGCTGCAGAGCACCGTTGGCGGCACCGCGCAATCCGGCCCGCTGACCGTCCTGCCCGACCGCTCGGCCCCCCCGAGCACCCGCATCTACAACCAGAAGCTGCCCGCGGGCGGCTATGGCTACCTGACCACGCGCGATGGGACCAAGCTGGCCATCGACGTGCGCATGCCCGGCCCGGCCAGCCAGGGCCCCTATCCGACGCTGGTCGAGTACTCGGGCTACGGCTATGCCGACCCGGCCGGGCCGGACAGCGGGATCGCCCAGATCGCGACGCTGCTCGGGTTCGCGGTGGTCGACGTGAACATGCGCGGCACCGGTTGCTCGGGCGGGGCCTACGACTACTTCGAGCCGCTGCAGAGCCTCGACGGCTACGACGTGATCGAGACCGTCGCTCGCCAGCCCTGGGTGCTCGGTCGGCGGGTCGGGATGATGGGGATCTCCTTCGGCGGATTCAGCCAACTGTTCGTCGCCGCCACCGATCCTCCGAACCTGGCCGCGATCACCCCACTGTCAGACCTCGACAGCAGCTTGACCACGCTGTACGCCGGGGGGATCCTCAACACCGCCTTTGCGGTGTCATGGGTCAAGGACCGGGTTCACGACGCGCTGCCCGCATCGAGCACGGGAGGTCAGCGGTGGGCGCTGAAGCGAATCCAGCAGGGAGACCAGACCTGCAAGTCCAATCAGATCCTGCACGGCGAGGCGGTCAATCTGCTCGCCAAGGTCCGCGCCAACCGCTATTACGTGCCGGCGGTTGCCGACCCGCTGGATCCGATCACATTCGTGCACAAGATCAAGGTGCCCGTCTATCTGGCGTGCCAGTGGACCGACGAGCAGACCGGTGGCCACTGCCCCGACCTGGCCCAGCACTTCACCGGCACCCGGTGGAAGTGGTTCACGGGCACCAACGGCGTCCACGGCGATTCGCTCGATCCAGCCACCTTCACCCGCTGGTACGACTTCCTCGAGCTGTACGTGGCACATCGCCCGCCCAACCTGTCTCCAACGGTCAAGCGCGTGGCCCCGAGCCTGTACGAGGCCCTGTTGGGGGTCTCGGGCGTGACCCTCCCCAGCGATCCGATCCAGGCTCAACCCACCTACGCCGCCGCACTGGCCGCGTTCCAGAAGCTGCCCCCGGTGCGGATCCTGTTTGACAACGGTGCCGGCAGCCCGGCGCCGGGCGCCCCGGTGCCCGGGTTCGAGCGGTCGTTTGCCGGCTTCCCGATCCCGGGGACGCAGGCCCGCTCCTGGTACCTCTCCCCGGCCGGAAGCCTGCTGCCCTCCGCGCCGACCCACGCGGCGGCAGACCAGTTCACCTGGGATCCGCGCGTCCGGCCGCCGACGAGCTTCACCGGCAGTGATGACGGCAGCCCGGGTGGTCTGTGGACCGCCACGCCCCGCTACAACTGGACGCAGAACCCGTCCGGAACGGCGCTGTCCTACCTGACCGCCCCGCTGTCCGCCAACACCGTGGTCGTCGGCGGTGGAGCGGCGCAACTGTGGATCCGCGCCTCGGCGCCGAGCGTCGACCTGCAGGTGACGGTGTCCGAGGTGCGCCCCGACGGCAGCGAGACGTTCGTCCAGAATGGGTGGCTGCGGGCCAGCGAGCGCAAGCTCGACCCGGCCAAGAGCACGCTGCTGGAGCCGGTGCTCTCGCTGCGGCGCGCCGACGTGGCGCCGCTGCCCAGCGGCCGCTTCACCGAGGTCACGGTCCCGCTGTACTACGAGGGTCACGCGTACCGCAAGGGGTCACGGATCCGGATCACGATCTCGGCGCCGGGCGGCGATCAACCCGTGTGGGCGTTTGCCCAGACGAGCCCGAGCGGCCGGGCAACGGTCTCGATCGCCCATTCGCCCACGCTGCCCTCGCGCGTGATCCTGCCGGTCGTCCCCGGCGTGGCCGTGCCGACGGGCCTGCCCCCGTGTCGGGGGCTCCGCGGCGAGGCATGCCGGAGCTACCGGCCGTTGGTCAATCGGGCCGGGGCAATCGCCGCCCCGTAGACGTCGATCGTCCGCCGGCGCGACCGCGTTCCGGTCGTACTGGCGCTGCGAATGTCCCCGCAAGCCGGTAGCATCGATGGTAGGCGTCAACATCGCCAGTGCTCAGAAGTGGTGACGCCGGGCCTCTCCTACATGATTGCGGCGCGTCGAATTGGCGCGCGCCCAGCATCGTCGGGGGCCTCCATCGATGAGGAGACACCATGGGACAAGAGTCGGCTGCCGCGCCTAATACCGTCGTGCGGCCTGTCGCGATGCCGCTGGTCGACCGGATCGCCAGCGGCGTGGTGACCGCGGTTCCGCCGCTGATCGTCCTGGTCGGGATGTGGTTTGGCTGGATCGGCAATCTGTTGGCCTGGCAGGACATCCTGGTGCTGGCGCTGTGCTACGTGGTGATCGGGACGGGCGTGACCGTCGGCTTTCACCGGCTGCTCACGCATCGCAGCTTCAAGTGCAGCCGACTGCTGCGCGCCGCGTTTGCCGCGCTGGGCTCGGCGGCGGCTGAAGGTCCGGTGATCGACTGGGTGGCCACCCACCGCAAGCACCACCAGTTCTCTGACGTCGACGGCGACCCGCACAGCCCGCATGTCGGGCACGGAAGCGGGTTTCGCGCGGCACTGGGCGGACTTGCCCACGCCCACCTGGGGTGGGTGTTCTCCGACATGGAGGTGGCCGACGAGCGCCGGTATGCCAAGGATCTGCTGGCCGATCCGCTGATCCGCTTCGTCGACAAGACGTTTGTGCTGTGGGTGATCCTGGGCTTGGCGGCGGCGTTCGGGCTCGGCGTCGCGCTGACCGGAACGGTGCTCGGTGGTCTGACCGCCCTGCTGTGGGGGGGAGCGGCGCGGATCTTCTTCCTCCACCACGCCACCTTCAGCATCAACTCGCTGTGTCACTACTTCGGTCGCCGCGACTACGACACCGGCGATGAGTCGCGCAACCTCGCCTGGCTGGCCATCCCGACCTGGGGCGAGGCGTGGCACAACAACCACCACGCCTTTCCGACCTCCTACCGGCACGGTCTGCGCCGCTGGCAGATCGACCCGTCGGCGGGGCTGATCCGGCTGCTCGAGATGACCGGTCTGGCCTGGGACGTGGTGCGGGTGGACCCGGCTCGCCGGGAGCGTTCGTTGGCCGTCTCAGAAGCCTGAGTCCGCGCGGTGGCGTTCGCTCGCACGGCTCCACTGCGCAAGGACATCGAGGCGCTCCTGCCGAGCCGCCCGTTTGCGCTGCAGTTCTGGGACGGCACGGTCGTCGCTGCCACCGAGCCAGAAGCCCCGACGTTCGTGTTTCGCTCGCCCGCCGCGTTGGCCCACGTGGTCCGCGCGCCCGGCGAGCTGGGCCTCGGCCGCGCCTACGTGGCCGGCCTGCTCGATGTCGATGATCTTGACGGCGCGTTGCGGGTCGTGGACACGTTCGAGCCGCCGCCGCTGACCGTCGCCCAGCAGGCCAAGCTGGGGGTGGCGCTGGTCCGCGCGTGCGGGCTCGTGCGGCCGCCCCGTCCGCCCGCGTCCGAGCTTCGGCTTCGCGGGCGAGCGGCACACGATCGGGCGCGACCGGCGGGCGGTCCGCTACCACTACGACTCCGGCAACGCGTTCTTCGCGCTGTTCCTGGATCGCTCGATGACCTACAGCTGCGCCTACTTCGCCGGAGGGGCGACCACGCTCGAGGAGGCCCAGCAGGCCAAGCTCGATCTGGTCTGCCGCAAGCTGGCGCTCGTCGAGGGAGAGCGCGTGCTCGACGTCGGCTGCGGCTGGGGGAGCTTCGCCATCCATGCCGCCACGCACTACGGGGTGCGGGTGCTCGGGGTCACGCTGTCCGAGCCCCAGGTGGAACTGGGGCGCGAGAGGGCAAAGGCGGCTGGCGTGGCGGACCTGGTGGAGCTCCGGGTCGCCGACTATCGGCAGCTCTCAGGCCGGAGCTTCGACGCGATCTCGTCCATCGGCATGGTCGAGCACGTCGGCGCAGAGCGGATCGACCTCTACGCGCGCACGCTCAGCGACCTGTTGCGTCCCGGCGGTCGGCTGCTCAATCACGGCATCGCCAAGCTCCAGGATTTCGACACCAAGGACGAGGGCGCGTTCTCTGAGCGGTTCGTGTTTCCCGACGGAGTGCCATTGCCGCTCTCCCGGATCGAGCTCGCGCTCGAGCGCAGCGGCGTCGTGACGACCCACGTCGAGGGCCTGCCCGAGGATTACGCCGAGACGCTCCGCTACTGGATCGAGAACTACGAGGCCCGCTACGACGAAGCGGTGCGCCTGGCGGGCGCGGAGCGGGCGCGAGCCTGGCGGCTGTACCTACGCGCGGCCCGCCAGGGCTTCCTCACCGGCTGGGCCTCGATCTACCAAGTCCTGGCGCACAAGCCAGGAGCCAGGAACCCCGGCTCGCTCCTAACCACCGACCACGTCGAGCGGCGCGCTACTCGGCGGCCGCAGGATTCGGCTGCACCGAATCCTCTGCCGGAGGAGACTCCGGCGATTCCACCGGCTCGGGAGCCGGCCCGGCGACCAGGTGAGCGCCGATCGCTCCAATCGCGCCCGTGACCAGCGCCGCCAGCGCCCAGAACGGACCTTCTCGCTCGGTGCCGAGTGCGTGGTCAAGTGACAGGTCACCGGGGCCGACCTCAGCGAGCGCGAGCACCGTCTGGCTCCTGACGACCGACCACGTCGAGCGTTCGTGCGCGGTGGCGCTCGCTGGGAGAATGAACGGGATGACTGAGGTGACCGCGTGAGGGCCAGAACGTGCGTTCACGTGCATGAGACCCCAAACTGAGGTGCCCGCGGTGGATTTGGGCGATGGCGCATCCACCACGTGCGTGATCGCCCAAAACCGCGCCGGGCGGGGCGAATTGGGAGATGGTGCAGGTGATGGGAGTGTGGGTGAGGGACGAGGCCCTCGCCGTGGAGTGGGTGAGGGACGAGGCCCTCGCCGTGGAGTGGGTGAGGGGCGAGGCCCTCGCCGTGGAGTGGTGAGGCGCGCTACTCGCCGGACGCAGGATTCGGCTGCACCAAATCCTCCGCCGGAGGAGACTCCGGCGATTCCACCGGCTCGGGAGCCGGCCCGGCAACGAGATGAGCCCCGATCGCTCCAATCGCGCCCGTGACCAGCGCCGCCAGCGCCCAGAACGGACCTTCTCGCTCGGTGCCGAGTGCATGGTCAAGTGACAGGTCACCGGGGCCGACCTCAGCGAGCGCGATCACGGCGGCGATCAGCACGACGTTGTACTCATAGCCGCCGTTCGTGGACCACGGGCCGTTCTTCAGGTGCACGCGGTTGATCGCCGTGAGCATCGTCGCGGTCAGCACCGATGCGGCCGCCGGTGTGGCCAGTCCCGCCACCAGCAGCGCACCCCCGCCGGCCTCGGCAGCGCCGGCCGCGATTGCGTGCCGCCGCCCGGGTCGCAGCCCGAGCTGCTCGAAGAATCCGGCCGTACCGTCGAGCCCGTAGCCGCCGAACCAGCCGAACAGCTTCTGGGTGCCGTGGCCGACAAAGAATCCTCCGACCACGAGGCGTAACAGCAAGCGTCCGATCTTCATCGCGGCACAGAATAGCCGACTGGCCGCTCGGGTGGCGACAAACTTGTGCCCACAACAGATCCGCGTAGGAGTATGGTCACGCCGCAGCCCGCGACCAGTAGGAGGAGAGGGATGAGCAGCACCCACAGTGTGAGCCTCAACGTCAACGGTGTCGAGCACCACCTCGAGGTGGAGCCGCGCCTGTTGCTCGTCCACGCGCTACGCGACGGCCTGGGTTTGACCGGCACCCATGTCGGATGTGACACGTCCAACTGCGGCGCCTGCACTGTCCACCTGGACGGTCGGCCGGTCAAATCGTGCACGGTGCTCGCCGTGCAGGCCGACGGCGCCTCGGTCACGACGATCGAGGGCATGGGCTCCGAGGGCGACCTGCATCCGCTCCAGCAGGCCTTCTGGGACGACCACGGGCTGCAATGCGGCTACTGCACCCCGGGCATGATCATGGCGGCAGCCGGATTGCTGGCCGAGAATCCGAGTCCCTCCGAGGCGGAGGTTCGCCACGCCCTGGAAGGCAACCTGTGCCGCTGTACTGGCTATCACAACATCGTCAAGGCCGTCATGAGCGCGGGCCGGGCCACCGCAGCCGCCGCGGCGCAGCCCGAGGTGACGGCATGAGCGTCACCAACGGAGCCCCCCCTGATCTGCACGTCGGTCGCGCGCTGCGACGCAAGGAGGATCCACGGCTGATCACTGGCCGCGGGCGCTACATCGACGACATCTCGCTCCCCGGGACGCTGTGGGCCGCCCTCGTGCGCTCGCCCGAGGCGCACGCGAAGATCGTCTCCATCGACACCTCGGCCGCTCGCGACCGCCCGGGCATCGCACGCGGTGTTCACGAACGAGGACATGAGCGACCTCACGGGTCCGCTGCCGATGGCGTGGGTGCCACCCGGCGTCGAGGTCAACAACCCGGACCACTGGCCGCTCGCGCGTGACGCCGTCAAGCACGTCGGCGACCCCGTCGCGGTCGTCCTCGGCGCTGACCGTTACGCGGTTGTCGACGCCGCCGAGGACGTGATCGTCGAGTACGAGTCGCTGCCGGTGATCACCGATCCCGAGGCGGCGCTGCACAGCGCGCCGTTCGTGCACGAGAAGTTCGGCAGCAATGAGGTACACCAGTGGTCGCTGTCGGGCGGCGATCTCGATGCGGGGTTCGCCGAGGCCGACGTGATCCTCGAGCGCCGGGTGGTCAACCACCGCACCGCCGGCGCCCCGATCGAATGCCGCGGCGTGCTGGCCGACTACCGGGCGGGCTCGCTGACGGTCTGGAGCTCGACGCAGGTGCCGCACTTCCTGCGGCTGTTCCTCGCGCTGCTGCTCGATATCAGCGAGGAGCGGGTGCGGGTGATCGCGCCGGAGGTCGGCGGAGGCTTCGGCTCGAAGCTTCAGGTGTACGGGGAAGAAGTGCTGGCCGCTTGGTGTTCGCGCAAGCTCGGGCCGGCCGGTGAAGTGGATCGAGACCCGCTCGGAGAACATGGCCGTCGCCCATCAGGGACGCGACCAGATCTCCTACGTGAAGATGGGTGCGAAGCAGGACGGCAGGGTCACCGCTTACCACGTGCGGATCATCGCCGATTTTGGTGCTTACAACATGCTGCTCACCCCGCTGATCCCGTCGCTCGGCGCGTTCGTGATGGGAGGGTGCTACAAGATCCCGGCGGTTCAGACCGACATCGTCGGCGTGTTCACGAACAAGTGCCCGACCGACGCGATCAGGGGGGCCGGCAGGCCCGAGGCGACCCACATGGTCGAGGTCATGCTCGACCAGATGGCCGCTGAGCTCGGCCTTGATCCGATTGAGATCCGCCGGAAGAACTTCATCCCCAAGGAGGACTTTCCGGCCGCAGTGGCCACCGGCGTCGTGTACGACTCAGGCGACTACAACAAGTCGCTCGACCGGTTGCTCGAGCACGTGGACCTGCCTGCGTTCCGCCGCGAGCAGGAGGAGCTGCGAGCGGGTGGGACCTACCGCGGGATCGGGTTCTCGACCTACACCGAGATCTGCGGCCTCGCGCCGTCCCGGGTCACCGGTCCGGGTGGGGTCGGCGTTCAGGCCGGCGGGTGGGAATCGGCGATGGTCCGGATCCACAACACGGGCGCCGTGACCGTGTACACGGGGGCGTCGGGCCACGGCCAGGGGCATGAGACGGCCTTTGCGCAGATCGCCGCCGACCGGCTCGGTGTCGACCCGGCGCAGGTCGAGGTTATCCACGGCGACACCGGGATGGGGCCCGAGGGGCGCAACACCTACGGTTCGCGCTCGCTCGCCGTGGGCGGCGAGGCCATTGCCCGCTCGGCCAACAAGGTCGCCGACAAGGCCAGGGCGATCGTCGCCCATCAGCTCGAGGCGGCCGCCGAGGACATCGAGCTGGCCGACGGCAAGTTCTCGGTCCGGGGGTCTCCGGACAAGGGCATGACGCTCGCGGAGGTGGCCGGTGCCGCATATCTCAACCTGATCCCCGACGGGATGGAGCCCGGGCTCGAGGAGACGACGTTCTTCGACCCGGAGAACTTCGTCTTCCCGTTCGGCGCCCACGCGTGCATCGTCGACGTCGACCCCGAGACGGGCAAGGTCAAAGTCTCCCGCTACGTGGCGGTCGACGATTGCGGCAACGCGATCAACCCGAAGCTGATCGACGGCCAGGTCCACGGCGGCATCGTCCACGCGATCGGCCAGGCGCTGTACGAGCGCGTGGCCTATGACGAGGATGGTCAGCTGGTCACGGGGACCTTCGTGGACTACGCGCTGCCCACCGCGGCTGAGATGCCGAGCTTCGAGACCGATCGCACGGTGACCCCGTCGCCGGTCAACTCGCTTGGTGCGAAGGGAGTCGGCGAGGCCGGCACGATTGCGGCCAGCCCGGCGGTTACGAACGCCGTTATCGACGCGCTGAGACCGCTCGGCGTGACCTATATCAATATGCCGATCAGCCCGATGCGGGTGTGGGAGGCGATCTCCGATGCCCGGGGCGCGAACCCGAAGGGAGGTGTGCCCGCATGATCCCCGCTGAGTTCGACTACGCGGCACCCGAGTCACTGCAGGAAGCGATCACGACGCTGGCCGACGGCGGCGAGGACGCCAAGCTGCTCGCCGGGGGCCACTCGCTGATCCCCCTGATGAAGCTGCGGCTGGCGGCGCCGTCGCTGCTCATCGATCTGCGCAAGGTGCCCGGCCTGCAGGGCATCCAGCGTGAGAACGGCAGCTGGCGGATCGGCGCGCTGACCCGCCATACCGAGCTGGAGCATTCGCCCGAGTTGGGGATCGTGGCACAGGCGGCCGGGACGATCGCCGACCCGCAGGTCCGCAACCTCGGGACGATCGGAGGCTCGATCGCCCACGGCGATCCGGCGTCCGACCTGCTGGCCGTGTTGTTGATCTGCGACGCGACGGTCACCCTGCAGGGCCCGGACGGCCAGCGCACGGTGGCGGCCGGCGAGTTGTTCCGCGACTACCTGGAGACCGCGATCGAGCCCACCGAGGTGCTCACCGAGGTGCGCCTGCAAGCGCTCGACGGATGGGGCTTCGGGTATCAGAAGTTCAACCGCCGCAGCGAGGATTGGGCGATGGTGGCGGTCAGCGCGGTGGTGAAGCAGAGCGGCGGCGTGTGCGAGGACGTGCGGATCGGCCTCACCCACATGGCCTCCGTGCCCCTGCGCGCGCACGCGGTCGAGGCGGCGTTGCGCGGGATGCCGCTCAACGACGAGAGCATCGCCCAGGCCTCCGAGCAGGCCGCGGAGGGGACCAGTCCCCCCGCCGACCTGAACGCCAGCGAGGACTACAAGCGCCACCTGGCCCGGGTACTGTGCAGGCGTGCACTACAGGAGGCCGTGGGTTCGGCGTGACTGTCGCGAGGGCTCAGGGCTGACGTGACCATCGCGGAGATCGGGTCCGTCGAGGCGGCGACTGCCGCGCTCGCCACACAGGGCTACCTGGCCGACCGCCAACTCGCGCTGGCGGTCCATCTCGCGGTGGCGCTCGAGCAGCCGTTGCTGCTCGAAGGCGAGGCCGGAGTCGGGCAAGACCGAGGTGGCGCGCGCCCTTGCTGCGGCCACCGGTGCGCGTCTGATCCGGCTGCAGTGCCACGAGGGGATCGACCTGCACCACGCGGTCTACGACTGGGACTACCCGCGCCAGCTGCTCGCCCTGCGGGCGGCCGAGGGCGGGCGTCGACGAGGGCGAGCTGTTCGCGCGGCGGTTCCTGCTCCAGCGGCCGCTGCTCGCCGCCCTCGAAGCGGACCCCGCGTATCCGGTCGTGCTGCTGATCGACGAGGTCGACCGCGCCGACGATGAGTTCGAGGCGTTCCTGCTCGAGTTCCTGTCGGACTTCGCGGTCACGATCCCCGAGCTCGGGACGGTCAGCGCCGAGCGCGCGCCGATCGTGGTGCTGACCTCGTAACCGCACGCGCGAGCTCCACGACGCGCTCAAGCGTCGCTGCCTGTACCACTGGATCGACTACCCCGACGGCGGAGCGTGAGCGCGCGATCGTCCACGCCCGGCTGCCGGGCGTACCCGACGCGATCGCGGCGCGCGTGGTCACGGCGGTCGGCAAGCTGCGCGACCAAGCCGACCTCTACAAGCTGCCCGGGGTCGGCGAGACATTGGTCTGGGCGCAGGCCCTGCTGGCGCTCGGGGCACGAAGCGGCACCCCGAAGAGACCTTGGGTGCCGCGCTGAAGGTGCACGAGGACATGCTGCGAGTCCGCGAGCGAAAAGTGCTCGAGGGTCGTCTGAGCCGGTCGTCGAGGACCTCATCGGGAACCACTCGCTCGGTGATTCGGTCGTGAGCGGCTGGCCGCGCTCACCGCGGGTCTGCGCGGCGCAGGGCACCCGGGTGGGGTCGGGTGAGCTGTTGACCGCCCACCGCGCCCTGGCCGCGGTCGCGAAACCGCCTCGCGCGAGGAAGCCAGGTTGGCGCTGCGCACCGTCCTGTGCTCGCACCGGGATGACCTCGACGCGCGTTCGACCTCGCCTTCCTCGTCGGTGTTCGGGACGGCCGGACCGCCCGCCGATCAGCCGTCCGAACGAGCTCGGCGAGATCGAACGCGCCGCGCCTCGCCGAACGAGCCGGGGTCTCCGGCACGGCCCAGCAGTCCGTCGAGGACGATCCCGTGCCCGTGCCCGCCGCGTGGAGCGACGTCGAGCTGCTGCGGACCAAGGATTTCGCCCGCTACTCGGACGCTGAGGTGGCGATCGCCAAGGAGCTGATCGCCCGTTTGGCGCGCCGCGGCCCGACCCGCATCTCGCGGCGCACGCGACCGTCCCGCCGGCGCGGACACGCGCCGGATCTGCGCCAGATGGTGCGCGCCTCGCTGCGCACCGGAGGCGAGCCCGTCAATCGTCGTTGGCGAGCCCCGAGCCGCCGGCCGCGGCAGCTGGTGCTCGTGTGCGACGTCTCCGGGTCGATGGCGCCGTACGCGAGGATGCTGCTGCAGTACGTGCACGCCTGCGTCGCCGCGCGCCGACGCGTCGAGGCGTTCGCCTTCGGCACGCGACTCACGCGGATCACCAACGAGCTGACCGGCCGCGACCACGACCGCGCGCTCGAGCGCGCCGCCGCCGTGGTCACCGACTTCTCCGGCGGGACCCGAATCGGCGCCGCGCTGGCCGAGCTCAACCGCGTCCACGGCCGGCGCATCGGTCGCGGCGCGGTCGTCGTGATCCTGTCTGACGGGTGGGACCGCGGCGATCCGGTCCTGCTCGAGGCGGAGATGGCCCGCCTGCGGCGCACCGCCTACCGCCTGGTCTGGCTGAATCCGCTGGCCGCCCACCCGGACTACGAGCCGCTGACGCGCGGCATGCGCGCCGCGGTTCCGCACACCGACCAGCTGCTGGCGGGAAATTCCCTCGCCTCGCTCGAGCAGCTGGCTATGGTGCTGGAGGAGGAGTGAGCCGCGCATGTCCGCCGGCGCAGGAGCTCCAGTGAGTCGCGCATTTCCCGCAAGCCGCGATCCCGGCCGGAGCCGAGCCGCGAGCGTACCCGGGCGGACTTCCGGCCTCGCCGGGCTGATCCTGTGCCGCCGGTGCCGGCTCGCGGTTCGGCGCCGAGCCGAAGCTGCTGGCGGAGCTCGACGGGCGGCCGCTACTCGACTATGCCGTGCGCGCGCAATGCGAGGTGCCAGAGCTCGAGCGAATCGTGGTCGTCCTGGGGGCGCACGCCGAGCAGGTGCTGGCCCGGGTCGACTTCATGCGCGCCGAGCCGGTGATCTGCGAGGACTGGGAGTCCGGGCAGGCCGCGTCGCTGCGGCGCGGGATCGCGGCGCTGGAAGGAGCGAGCCAGGTGATCGTCACCCTCGGCGATGAGCCGCTGCTGACCCCCGAGGTGATCGCCCGGTTTCTCCACGAGCCGGGAGGGACGCGCGCGGTGTACGAGGGGCGTCCCGGGCATCCCGTCGTCTTGGGCGCTGAACAGCTGAGCGCGCTGACGGACCTCGCCGGCGACCGCGGGGCACGGGGCTTGCTCCGCGGTGGACCGACGATCGAATGCGGCTCGCTGTGCCTGGGACGCGATGTCGACACACCCGATGACCTGGAGGCGATCAGCCGTGAAGCTAGAGCAATCCTTTGACGTGGCCGCTCCGCTGGAGCGGGTGTGGGAGGCGCTGATTGATGTCGAGCGGGTGGCGCCGTGCCTGCCCGGGGCAACCGTCACCGCTCGCAACGAAGACGGCAGCTACAACGGCGCGTTCTCGGTCAAGATCGGCCCCACCTCGGCGTCGTACACCGGCAAGCTCGAGATGGAGCAGGTCGACGAGGAGGCGCACATCGCCACCATGCAGGCCCACGGCACCGACAAGCGCGGACAGGGCGGAGCGAAGGCGACCATCGTGTCGAGGCTCTCGCCCGCCGACGGCGCGGGCACCCGCGTCGAGGTCGTCACCGATTACCACATCACCGGGCGCCTGGCCCGCTTCGGCCGCGGAGGGATGATCGAGGACATCTCGGAGCGGCTGCTGAGGGACTTCGCCCACTGCCTGCAGACCAGGCTGGCGGATGAGCCCGACGGCTCGAGCACCGCCGCCGCGCAGGACGCCACGTCAGCAGCACCGACCCCGGTCAGCACCGCCGATCAGCCGACGCGTGTCAGGGCCTCAAGCGGTCCACCCGCCGGTCCCGAGGGAGTCGGCGATCAGCCGGCGCTGGCCGGCGCTCCGAGCGACGCGCCGGCCGGTCCCGAGGGAGCCGGCGATCAGCCGACGCTGGTCGGCGCTCCGAGCGACGTGTCGGCCGGTCCTGAGGGTGCCGGCGATCAGCCGACGCTGGTTGGCGCTCCGAGCGACGTGTCGGCCGGTCCTGAGGGTGCCGGCGATCAGCCGACGCTGGCCGGCGCTCCGAGCGACGTGTCGGCCGGTCCTGAGGGAGCTGGCGATCAGCCGGCGCTGGTCGGCGCTCCGAGCGACGTGTCGGCCGGTCCTGAGGGTGCCGGCGATCAGCCGACGCTGGTCGGCGCTTCGGCCGACGTGTCGGCCGGTCTCGAGGGAGCTGGCGATCAGCCGAGCGCCCCTGAAGGCGCCGACGAGCCGGTGGGCGCCCCTGCGGGAGCTGACGGGTCAGAGTTCCGTACCGCGACGCCGACGGCGAGCCAACCACCGGCGGCGAGCGAGCCGTTGGACGGCCTGTCGTTGATGGCTTCCGTGCTGTGGGACCGGGTGCGGCGCAACCCCGCCCCGCTCATCGCGGCCGTCATCGGGTTCCTGGTGGCGGTAGTCCTTCTGCGCCGGCCTCGACGCTGATATGGCTCGCCAGACGCCCGCATAGGCCAGAAACGCCTGGGTAACAACCCAAACGACGCGCTCTGGGAAGCGTTCGGGTCGTTCCCCAGCCCCCAGCTGGGGAACATCCCGATCGACGTTCTTGGGCCCTCGATGGGGTTGTTTTACATGCGAATCTGTCAGAAATCTGACCCAGCGAGGGTCACTCCGGGCGTCTGGACCTCCGCTCGCGCCGAACCGACCCGTTCCTCTCAGGCCGCGCCAGCCGCCTCGCAGGGCTCCGACCACCCGGCCGGCCTCTCCGACTCGTCGAACAGAACCAGCTCACACACAACCTGAATAGCGAAGAGCCAAAGTCGGCACACCACACGCCGTTGCGCGGACCCCTGAGGTCAAGCCGGGAAGCTGCGCCTCGGTGCTTCCGAACTGTGCCCCTGATCCGCCCGCGAACACTCTCCGCGCGACCGTGTTCGCCGCGAAACCCTGAGCTCAGGATCCGTTGGCGAGGCGCTCGCGTCCGTGCGGCAGGTCGAACCTCGCCGCCGGCTGCACGGCTACCAGCCCACTCGGGTTGATCATCGGATGGGTTCGGTAGTAGTGCGCGCGGATCTCATCGAAGCTGACCGTCTCGTCGATCCCGGGCCATTGGTACAGGTCCCGGGTGTAGGGCCACAGGTGTGCGTACTCGATCAGCTTGCGAAGCGAGCACTTGAAATGAATCTGGTAGACCGCGTCGAAGCGCACGAGCGTAGTGAATAGGCGCCAGTCGGTCTCCGCCGGCTCGTCGCCGAACAGGAATCGCCGCGTGGCCAGGCGCTCGTCGAGCTGGTCGAGGGTGTCGAACAGCACGGCCACCTCGTGCTCATAGATGGACTGGCGGGTCGAAAAGCCGGCTTTGTAGACGCAGTCGTTGACCGCGGTGTAGATCCGCTGGTTGAGCGCGTCGATCTCTTCGCGCCAGGGCTCGGGGTACAGCTCGACCGGGTGCCGGGCCAGCTCTGCAAAAACGGTGCCGAGCATCCGGAGAATGTCTGCGGATTCGTTGTTGACGATCACACCCTGGTCGGTGTCCCACAGCACGGGCACGCTCACCCGCTCGTCGTAGTCGGCGTCGGTCGCCGCGTACGCCTCGCTGAGGAACCGAAAATCACCGCTCTGATCGAAGTACTCGCCGCCCGTGAACGCCCACCCGCGGGTGTCCCGAATCGGATCGACGTAGGAGACCCCGATCGCCTCCTCCAGGCCCATGAGTCGGCGGCCGATCAACGTCCGGTGCGCCCACGGACAGGCTCGCGCGACATACAGGTGATAGCGACCCGCCTCGAGCGGGAACTCGGTTGAGCCGTCGGTGGTGATCCAACGGCGGAATCGGCTCTGCTGGCGCTGAAACGATCCGTCGCCGCCCGTCTCACGGCCCAGAGCCAGCGCGCGCGCCTCGGTGGTCATCTCCTCAGCGTAGCTGTAGCCTGCTCGCAGTGAGCGAGGTGACCGAGAGGGCGGCGCGGTTCCTTACCCTCCATCAGGGCGAGTCGCCGCTGCTGCTGCCCAATCCGTGGGACGTCGGTTCGGCACAGCTGTTGGCGTCGCTCGGATTCGAGGCGTTGGCGACCACCAGCAGCGGGTTTGCCGCAACGCTGGGACAGCTCGACGGATCGGTGAGCCGCGATGAGGCGCTCGCCCATGCGGCCACGATCGTCGCCGCGACCGACCTGCCCGTATCGGCCGATCTGGAGAACGGCTTCGCCGACCCGCCCGCCGGTGTCGCCGAGACCGCCAGAGGCGCGGTCGAGGCCGGACTGGCCGGATTCTCGATCGAGGATTTCACCGGCACGGCGGAACAGCCGATCTACGACGTCGGACTGGCCAGCGAGCGAATCGCGGCGGCAGCGGAGGTCGCGCACGGTGGGCCAGCGCACCTGGTGCTGACCGGGCGCGCGGAGAACTACCTGCACGGACGGCCGGACCTCGCGGACACGATCGCTCGACTGCAGGCCTACCAGGAGGCGGGAGCGGATGTGCTCTACGCGCCGGGTGTGACGGCCGCCGAGGACATTCGCCAGCTCGTCGCCTCCGTCGACCGACCGGTGAACGTGCTCGCGCGACCCGGCGCACCACCGATCGCCGAACTCGCGAAGCTCGGCGTCCGCCGCGTGTCCGTCGGCGGAGCGTTCGCCTTTGCCGCACTCGGGACCGTCGTCCGAGCGGCCCACGAGCTCCGCGAGCAGGGCACCTACGAGTTTCTGCGACGCTGCGGCCGTCGGCGCGCGCGCGGTCCGCGACGCATTCGCGGCGCGACGCGGAGGCGGGCGAAGCGGTTAGGGCCCTGTCTGGCGGCTGGGCCGGCGGCAGGTCGCCGTCGGCGAGCGAGACGACCTGAACGAGATGACAAATCGCCGGCCGCGCGGGGGACGGGTGGATCGCTGAGTCAGGCCGCCGCGCGCAGCGTGTCGAGCGGTGGGCGCTCGATCGCGGCTCCGCCCGGCGTGAGCGGCCCCGTGGCGCCGGGCGACAGGAAGGTCGTCGGCAGCGGTCCGTCCAGCCGGCCTTCGCGTTCCAGCCGGACCGCGAGTGCCTGCAGGACCGCGAACGCCATTGGTCCGAGATCGCGCAGCGGCTGATGGGCGTTCTGGCGGACATCCAGGTCCACCTGGGCGATCGCATCGAGGCCGTCCGCGCGGTAGGCGTCGAGCAGCAGGGCGATGTCCACCCCGTAGCCGGTGACGAAGGGGATGCGCTCGAGTAGCTCGCGCCGCGCGGCGATCTCGCCCGCGAGCGGCTGCTGTACCGCGGCGAGGTCGGGATAGAACAGGTTCAACAGCGGGCGGGCGGTCAGCTCGGTGACGCGGCCGCCGCCGTCCGGCAGGGTCAGCTCGCCAACCCGGAACGGACGCCGGTAGAAGCCCTTCACGAACGAGATCCCGCGGTGGCAGAGCAGGGGCCCGAGCAGGCCGCAGGCGAAATGGGTGCCGAAGCACTCCGAATCGGCATCGAGGAAGCAGACCACCTCTCCGGTGAGCACCTGGAGTGAGCGCCACATCGCGTCCCCCTTGCCGAGCACCGGGCCGAGCTCGGGCATCAGGGCCTCCTGGTCATGCACCTCGACCCCGAACCGGCGGGCGATCTCGGCGGTTTCGTCGGTGGAATGGTCGACGACCACGATCTGGTCGACCGCGCCGCACTCGCGCAACGGCACGAGCCGCTCCAGGATGGCCCCGATCGTGCGTGCCTCGTTGCGGGCGGGCAGGCACACCGAGACGCTTAGCTCGCGCTCGGCGGCGAGGCGCTCGGCGGGGAAGGCCAGGTGAGCGAATGTATTGCTGCGGTGCCAGGACCGCGCCCGGACGGACATGGCTGCAGAGGATGACAGCCCGGCGAGCGGTACTGGCATCGGCGGGGTGGAGGTGGTTGGCGCCTCGCTCCGGCTGGGTTATGCGACCATCGATGGGGTGGAGGTGGTTGCCCGTGGCGACCCGGGCCCGTCGCTCCGGCTGCGTTATGCGACCGCTCTGGACGCGGCCGCGCTGTTCGAGCTCGGCTCGGACCCTGAGGTGACCCGCTTCTTCTCCTGGGGGCCGTACGTCTCCGTGTCCGAGCCCGCGGCGTACATCGACGGGCTGGCCGGCGAACGCGAGCGCGGCGAACGGCTGGACTTCCTGATCGTCGGGTCGGACGACCAGGCGATTGGCGTCACCGGCCTGTCGGAATTCAGCCGGCGCGACCGCCGCGCCGTCGTCGGAACCTGGCTCGGGCGCTCGTATTGGGGCACGGGGGCGAACCGGAGCGCGAAGGCCCTGATCGCCTGGCTGGCCTTCGCGGTCTTGGGGCTCGAGCGGCTCGGTGCCTACACGGACCTCGAGAACCCGCGATCGCAGTCGGCGCTGGGCGGACTGGGCTTTGTGCCCGAGGGGACGTTGCGTCGCTGGCACCGCCACGGCGAGCAGGTGCACGACGTGCTGCTGTACTCGTGGCTGAAGCAGGAATGGGAGGGTTCGCCGCTGGCCCGGACCCGGGTCAGCCTCCGTGGCGAGCCGCCGAGGATCTTCTGCAGCTGAGCGTCTGATCGCATGTTGGCCATACAGTCGTCGCGGGCGCTTGCTGTCATGCGCTCGCACAACGGACGACGGACCGGTGCGCTAGCGTCAGCAGCGCTTTGAGTCGATTTGCGGCGAAGCGCGGCAGGGCTGGGCGCGGTCTGCCCGTAGTCGAAGGAGGCGCCGGTGGGTCTGGCCGGGCAAGGATGGGACTCCCGGCGGTCGCCCGTCCGTGAAACGGGTCCTCCGACTACCGGCATACCGCCGCCTGCTGGCCGCCTATGCGCTGAATGAGCTGGCCTGGTCGGTCGGCACGCTGGCGCTCGCCGTGCTGGTCTACCGACGTACGGGCAGCGTCGTCGGCTCCAGTGCGTTCTTCCTGTGCTCGCAGTTCCTGCCGGCGCTGATCTCCCCGGCGGTGGTGGCCCGCCTCGACCAGCGCGCTCCCCGCCGGGTGCTGCCCGCCCTCTATGCCCTCGAAGGGTGTCTGTTTCTCCTCCTGGCCTTCGCCGCCAGCCGGTTTTCGCTGCTGCCCGTCCTTATCCTGGCGCTGGCCGACGGGGTCGTGGCAGTGACCGCTCGCGCCCTGTCCCGAGCCGCGACGGTCGAGGTGCTGACGCCGGCGGGCCTGCTCCGCGAGGGCAACGCGTTGACCAACGCGGCGTTTTCGATCTGCTTCATGGCCGGTCCGGCGTTGGGCGGAGTGGTGGTCGTGGCCGGTGGAACGATCGCCGCGTTGCTCGCCAACGGAGCCTTGTTCGCCGCGATCGCGGTCATTCTGGTGACCGCCGGCGGGCTGCCTGAAGCGGCGTCCGAGCGGGCGCCCGCGGCCGGTCGAGTGCTCGCCGCCATTGCCCACGTGATGGGCGACCCGGTGGTGCGGGCGCTCCTCAGCCTGCAGGCGGCGGCGCTCGTGTTCTTCACGATTTCCATTCCGGTCGAGGTCGTGTTCGCGCAGCATTCGTTGCACGCGGGCGCGGGCGGATACGGCGCGCTGCTGTCGGCGTGGGGCGGCGGTGCCGTCGCAGGGAGCGCGGTCTACGCACGCTGGCGAGTCGCGCCGGCGCGCGTGTTGATCGCCGGCGGCGCCGCTGCGCTCGGGATCGGATTTGCCGTGATGGCGGTCGCGCCCTCGCTGGTGGTGGCGATCGTTGGCTCGGCGGTGGCGGGAGCGGGGAACGGCGTCGAGTCGGTGGCCGCCCGCACGACCGTCCAGGAGGAGACCCCCGACCGATGGATGGGCCTCGTGATGGGCCTGAACGAGTCGATCACGCAGGCCGCTCCAGGTGTCGGGATCGTGCTCGGGGGATTGATCGCCGCGCTCACCGGCCCGCGGGTCGCGCTCGCGGTCGCGGGCGCCGGATCGTTGGCGATCACCGGGGCGGTCTGGGTAGTGTTGCGGCCGAGAGTGGTGGATCACAGCGACGCCGTCGACGAGCCGCCCGACTCCGATTCCCCGAGCACCTTGACCGCCGCGGTTTCGAACCACGAGACGCTGGCGTAATCCGTGCGCCGGGCCTGTATCGACATCGGGACCAACACGACCCGGCTGTTGGTGGCCGAATGCGACGGGCAGGAGCTGCTCGAGGTTCATCAGGAACGTGCCTTCACGCGGATTGGGAAGGGACGGCGGCGCGACGGGACGATCGGGCCGGCCAAGATCGCCGACGTCGTCGCGGTGGTGGCAGCTCAGCTCCAGACCGCGCGCGACCATGGCGCCGGAGACGTCCGGGGAGTTGCCACGGCGGCGATTAGGAGCGCCCCGGATGGCGCTGCCCTCGTCGCGGCGATCCACCGGACGTGCGGGTTGGCGGTCGACATCCTGTCCGGCGAGGAAGAGGCGAGGCTGGCGTTCGTCGGAGCCGCCGGCACGCTCGATCATGTCCCCGCCGGTGAGCTGGGCGTGGTCGACGTGGGGGGTGGCTCGTCGGAGCTGGTTGTCGGCACCGCGCCCGACCAGGTGCGCTGGTGTGCATCCTTCGCGGTGGGCTCCGGCGATCTCGCCGAGGGATACCTGTGCTCCGATCCGCCATCCGAGTCGGAGCTGGCGCAGGCGCGCGCACAGATCGCCCGGGCCCTGGCCGGGCTCGAGGTTCCGCGGCCGACCGAGGCTGTGGCGGTGGGCGGGAGCGCCGCGTCACTGCGCCGGTTGGCCGGGCCGCTGCTCGACGCGGAGGCCTTTGATCGCTCACTCCGCCTGCTCGCAGCCGAACGGGCGAGCGAAATCGCTCGACGGTTCACCATCGATCAGGAGCGCGTGCGGCTGCTGCCGGCCGGACTGCTGATTCTCCAGGCGGCCTCCCAGCTGTTCGGCGCCACCCTGCAGGTCGGCTGCGGTGGGATCCGCGAGGGAGTCCTGCTGGAGGCCGGCAACGCATGAGCACGGATCCGCCCGCTCCGCCCGAACCGCTTGCAGGCCCGGAACGCGTGAGCGCGGGGCTGCCCAATCCGCCGATCCCGCCGCGCGAGGCGCTCGCCGATGTCCGCGTGCGCGCGCCGACGAGGGGCAATCGCCGTCTCGAGCATTTGCTCGAGGCGGTCAACGACGATGATCAGGTGAAGGCCTGGTGGCATGTATCGGCGGTCAACGCGACGCGCCGGCTCGGCATGTCCGACCACAGCTGGGTCCACATCCAGATCGTGCTGAACATCGGGCTGCGCCTCGCGCGGCTGCTGTTTCGCCGGGGCGTGACGCCGAGCGTGGTCGCGGACTACGCGATGAGTGAGCGTGACGCCGAGGTGGTGGTCGCGGCCGCCTGCCTGATGCATTGCGTCGGCATGTCGATCCATCGCGAGGACCACGAGCGCTACAGCCTGTTCCTGACCGCCGACAAGCTGGGATCGCTGCTGGCGGACGCCTACGAGGAGCCCGAGCGTTCGATCGTCGTGGCCGAAGCGCTCCATGCGATCATCGGCCACCGCCGCGACGGTGGCACGCCGTTCACCGTCGAAGCGGGGATCGTGCGTGTCGCCGACGCACTCGACATGGCGCGGGGGCGTTCGCGGGTACCGTTCGAGGCGGGCCACCAAAATATCCACTCCTTGTCGGCCTACGCGATCGAGGAGGTCAAGATCTCGCCGGGCCGCGACCGTGCCGTCCGAGTCGAGATCGCGATGTCCAACAGCGCCGGAATCTTTCAGGTCGACGAACTGCTGGCCACGAAGCTCCGCGGCTCAGGGCTCGAACAACACGTCGAGGTGATCGCCCGGATCGAGGCCGAGCACGAGCAACGCCTGCTCCCCGTCTTCAGGCTCTAAGCAACACGCCGGGCGAACCCCGACCCACCCGGGGAAAGCGGCAAATGGACTGCGCTCACGAGATTGGCAAACCGTTCCTCGGCCGCTTTCCCAAAGGGAATCCGGCTCCGCCGGATTCCCCTACCAGTGGACGCCGCGCATGACGTTGGCGAGCGCGACCTGCTCGGTCGAGGCGTGTTCCTCCGGATCTGGGGTGCCTTTCGCCGCGGCCGATTCGGGGAACACCTTGTAGGCGGTCGACAGGACCTGGTCGACCGCCTTGGGGAACAACGCATAGGCCACCTCGCCTACCGTGCCCAAACGCGTGCCGACGTGCTTGGGCTGGCTGCGGATCGCCTCGCAGATCAGGTCGGCTGCCTGCTCGGCGGAGATGGTGGGGAAGCTGTCGTACATCTTGGTGGGCGCGATCATCGCCGTGCGGACCAGCGGCATGTGAATCGTCGTGAAGTGCACGTTGTCGCCGATGCACTCCGACCCCACGACGCGGGTCCAGGCGTCGAGCGCCGCCTTGGAGGCGACGTAGGCGGAGAACCGGGGCGGATTGACCTGGACGCCGATCGAGGAGACGTTGATGACGTGGCCCGCTTTGCGCGCGCGCATGTGTGGCAGCAGCCCCATGATCAGCTTGATCGTGCCCAGGTAGTTCAGCTTGATCGTGCGCTCGAAGTCGTGGAAGCGATCGTAGGAGAGCGCGATCGAGCGGCGGATCGAGCGCCCGGCGTTGTTGACCAGGATGTCGATGGCGGGATGGTCGGCCAGCACGCGCCCCACCAGCTCATCGACCGAGTCGGGGTCTGAGATGTCAGCCGTATACGCATACGCGGTTCCGCCCAGATCCTCGATCTCTCGCTTGGTGTCCTCCAGTTGGTCGATGCTGCGCGCGACCAGCAGGGGGATCCCGCCCGCCCGCGCGATCTTGAGCGCCGCGGCCCGGCCGATCCCGACCGAGGCGCCGGTGATGAGGACGGTCTTGCCGTTCACGGCGGCCTTGAGGCTGTGGTCCTTGGACGCGTCGGGATCGAGGTCACGTTCCCAGTAGTCCCACAGCTTGGCCGCGTAGGACTCGAGCGGGGGCACCGAGATACCTGAGCCCTCAAGGGCGCGCTCGGCGTCGCGGGTGTCGAACTGGGCGGTCAGTCCGATGTAACCCAGGATCTCATCGGGGATTCCGAACTCGGCCAGGATCGCCCGGCGCACCCCCTTCGCGCCCGGGAGCGCCGTCAGGGTTCCGAGCGCCCGCTTGGGCACACCCAACAGCCGGGAATCGATGCTCACGCTGATCTGCGGTGCGTGGGCCGCGGCGGCGAAGATGTTCATGACGTCGCCGGAGCGCTGAGGCTCGGGATTGGCGAGATGGAAGGCCCGCCTGTCCAGGCCGGGCTGGTGAGCGATGTGGTCCATCGCCGCCGCGACGAAGTCGACCGGGACGATGTTCGTGTCGCCGAGATCGGGGGCGATCAGCGGCAACCAGCCGGGCAGGTAGTGCCGGGCCATCTTGATCGCGGTGAAGAAGTAGTACGGGCCGTCGATCTTGTCCATCTGGCCCGTCTGCGAGTTGCCCACGACGATGGACGGCCGATACACCCGCCACGGAACCGTCGTGTGGGTGCGGGCGATCTGCTCGGACTCGAACTTGGTCAGGTAGTACGGGTGGTCGAGCTTCTGGCCCTCGTCGAACATGTCCTCGCGGAACAGCCCCTCGTATAGACCGGCGACGGCGATCGACGATGTGTGGTGAAAGCACCCGACGCCCAGATCGTTCGCCAGCTCGACGGCATGGCGCGTGCCTTCGACGTTGGCGACCCGGTTGCGCTCGGCGTCGGCCGTCATGTCATACACGGCCGCCAGATGGAAGAAGTGCTCGACCGATCCCAGTCCGAGCTCCTGGAGGGTCTCGTCGTCGACCCCCAGACGGAGGCTCGAGAGGTCACCGATCACCGCATGGATGCGGCCCTCGGCCTGGGGCCCCCACCGCGCGATCAGCCCATCGAGCTTGCCCCGGGACCCGCGGCGGACCAGGACGTGGATGTCTCCCTCGCGCTCAAGCAGGCGCGCCACCAGGTGGCGGCCGATGAATCCGGTCGCCCCCGTCACGAAGTAGGTCATGGGCCTACCAGCCGCCGCGCCAGTCGGCGTTTGCCTCGCGGCGCTTCGCGGCGTCGTACTTCGCGTGCTTGCGCTTCTCGAGCCGCCACTGGATGAGCGACAGAATCACGATCACGGTCGGGAAGAACGCGATCACGATGAACATGGCGTTGGTGATGTTCTGGTCGGTCGTCTCGCCAAACGCGCCCTGGCCGCCGTCGTCCCGGGCGAATGCCCCCGGTGCGAACGTCAACAGGGCAACGCTGAACACCAGCAGCGCGGTCATGAATCGGGCGCGACGCATTGCGCCAGAAAGCGTATCTGATGTTGCCCTCGCCGCACCGCAGATGTGTCTCCTTCCTACCATCAGTCCCATGGCCGTTGTCATCGCATCCGATCTGGGCAAGGACATCGCCGGCGAGCCGCTGTTGCGAGGGATCTCGTTCAAGCTCGAACGCCGGGACCGGATGACGCTGTCCGGACGAAACGGCGCCGGCAAGACGACGTTGCTGCGCATGCTCGCCGGTGAGGCGTCGATCGACTTCGGCGAGCTGATGCTGGCCAAGGGCGCGAAGGTCGCACTGCACGACCAACGCCCGCCGCGCGACCGCGGGCTGTCCCTGCGCGACTACGTGCTCTCCGGGGCGCCCGAGCTGGTCGCGATCGAGGGGGTGCTGGCCGCTCTGGAGCAAGAGATGGCCGACGGGGCCTACGACGAGGCGACGCTGAACCGCTACGCGGAGGCTCAAGGCCGGCTCGAGCACGCCGGTGGCTACAACTGGCGCGACCGTGCGCTGGCGACGCTCCGCGGGCTCGGATTCCGCTCCGATGCAGACCTCGACCGGTCACTCGACACGTTTTCCGGCGGCGAGCTGACCCGCGCGTCGCTGGGCCGTGCCTTGGCCGGCGATCCCGATCTGCTGTTGCTCGACGAACCGACCAACCACCTTGACATCGCCTCGCTGGAATGGCTCGAACAGCACCTCGTGAGTCTCGACGCGGCGGTCGTGCTGGTCGCGCACGATCGCTGGTTTCTCGAGGCGGTGGGGACCGCGGTGCTTGAGCTCGAGGTCGGAGCGCAGGGCCAGGACGGTCGCGTCGGCCGGTTCTTCGCCGGGCCCTGGCATGCCTGGCGGCGCGAGCGCGCCGCCCGCGAACTCGCGCTGGGGCGCGCGATCGAGCGCCAGGAGGCGGAGATCGAGCGTCTCGAGCGGTTCGTCACGCGCTTCCGCGCCGGCACACGCGCGCGCCAGGCGCAGTCCCGGTCCAAGCGCCTGGCGAAGATCGATCGGATCTCCCGCGGTGCCGGTGAAGGCGCCGCGCTCGAGTTCGCCTTCAAGCCGCCTGAGCGCAGCGGCCGGGTCGTGTTCGAACTGCTCGACGGCCGCGTGCAAGCCGGGGACAAGCTGCTGCTGGAGGGTGCCGAGCTATGGCTCGAGCGTGGCGAGCACGTGTCGCTGGTCGGGCCCAACGGGGCCGGCAAGACGACCCTGATCGAGACCTTGGCCGGGCGCCGCGAGCTTCTCGCGGGCAAGCTCCGGACCGGTCACAACGTCAAGATCGGGTATCTGTCCCAGCACACCGAGGAGCTCCCGCCCGGAACTGCCCGCACGGTGCTGGAGGCGACTCAGCACGCGACCGGCCTGCCCCCGGCCAAGGCCCGGGCGCTGCTCGGTCGCTTCCTGTTCTCGGGCGAGGACGCCGAGAAGCCGCTCGATGGGCTCTCGGGCGGTGAGCATCGGCGGCTGTCACTGGCGATCCTGGTGCACTCCGGGGCGAACGTTCTCATCCTCGACGAGCCGACCAACCATCTCGACCTCGAGAGCCGCGAGGCGCTGGAGGAGGCGTTGGGCGCGTTTTCGGGCTCGCTGCTGCTCGTCTCCCACGATCGCGCGCTGCTCGACGCGGTCGGCACGCGCACGGTCGCGCTCGAGGATCGCCGGCTCCACAGCTATGTCGGCGGCTGGGCCGAGTACGTCCGGCTCCGCGAGGAGCAGGCCAAGTCCCCGACGCCGGCGCGTCCCCCGGTGCCCGCGGCGCCGGCCCCTGCCTCTGCGGCCAAGGCGACCGCAGCCGGTCACTCAAAAGGGCGCAAGCGGCCGGCGTCCGCTGGAGGCAAGCGCCGGGCGGCCGCGCGTCAGCCATCGAGCTTCGGCCAATGGTCAGCGCAAGTTGGAGCAGCAGATCGAAGCCGCCGAGGCCGCGCTCCGGACGCTCGAGGACGATTTGGCGGATCCCACGGCCTGGTCCACGCCGGAGGCCAGCGCACGATCATCGGCTGACCACGAGGCGGCCAAACGGGCGGTGGAGGAGCTGTACGTGCGCTGGGAGGCGAGCGCGGGGTAGCCGCGTCGGGCCCGCGTGGCCTGGACAAGGGCGTACGCTTGTCGATGATGAACGCAAACCTGCGCAACATCGTGATCGTGCTCGTGCTCGCCGGGCTGGTCGCGCTGCTCCCCGGCGGCGGGACGGGCGCCAGCGTCGCCCTGCAGGCGGTTTCGCTCGCCTTCCTGGGCGCGCTGGCCTGGATCGCTTCGATCACCTATCGACAGCGTCGGGCCGAGCTCTACTCGCTGGGGGACGGGCGGCGGGCGGCGCTGTACGCGGCGGCGGCCGTGGCGACACTGACGTTGACCGCGACCCCCCGTCTATGGCACACCAGCGCCGGATCGGTCGCCTGGTTGGTGCTGTTGGGTGGCGCGGCGTACACGGCCTTTGCCGTGCTGTGGTCCGCGCGCAAGTACTGACGCGTACACTGCCGCCGCCGTGAGCAAGAGCACGCGAGAGAGCGTGGCCGACTGGCTGATGGTCCTCGGGGCGGCTGCGCTGTTCGGTTCGTTGTTTCTCACCTGGAGCCATCAGTTCTCCGCCGCGTTCCTGACCCAATTCGCGGCTTCTGACGCGCTGCGCAGCGTGCCCCACAACCCCACCGCATGGCAGCTTTACTCAGTGGCCGACGGGTTGCTGGCCCTGCTCGCCGCCGGTGTCCTGGCCGTCGCCCTGCGCGGCAGGCGTTCGGGCCGGCTGGTGGTGCTGCTCGGGCTGGCGATCGCCCTCGCGTTCACACTGCACGCGCTGAGCGACCCGCCGACCCACGGCGCGAACCTGTTCGACCCGAGTCTCAGCGCTCCCAACTATGCCCCGAACGCGCCGACGGCCGGGTTTGGCGAGACCGTGGCGATCGCCGGCCTCGGGCTGGCCATCGCCGGGCTGGGGTTGTCGTTCACGGTGGAGTGACGCGCAGCCCAGTCCTATCCTCGCAACAGGATGTCGCCGACCGCCGCCGATAAGCGCCGTGAGCTCCCGGACGAGCCGGGGGTCTACCTGTTCCGCGACGAGCGGGGGAAGGTGATCTACGTCGGCAAGGCGAAGTCGATTCGCAAGCGCGTCGCCTCGCACTTCTCCAACCCCAGCACGCGCGCCGGCAAGGACCTCGTGCCGATGATCGACCACATCGAGGCGCTGGTGGTGCACACCGAGGCCGAGGCGCTGCTCGCCGAGCAGAACTTCATCAAGCAGTACAAGCCGCGGTTCAACATCCGTCTACGCGATGACAAGTCCTATCCGTACATCGCCATCTCGCTCGACGAGGACTTTCCCCGGGCCTACTTCACCCGCGAGCGTCACCGGCGCGACCGCATCTACTTCGGTCCCTACAGCAACGCCAAGCGGGTGCGCGCGACGCTCGAGGTGCTGGGAAAGGTGTTCATGTTCCGCTCGTGTGAGGGGCCTGAGCCAGGCCGCCGGAGCGGCTCGCCCTGCCTGGACTACTACATCAAGCGGTGTGAGGCGCCGTGCGTCGGCTATGTCAGTCGCGAGGAATACCGGCGCGGCATCGACGGCGTGGTCGCCTTTCTATCCGGCCGATACAAGGAGATCGAGAGCGGCCTGGAACAGGCGATGCGCCAGGCGGCAGCCGAGCAGCGGTTCGAGGATGCCGCCCGGGAGCGCAACCGGCTCCGAGCCGTGCGCTCACTGCTCGAGCGCCAGCGGGTGGCCAATGACGGAGCCGGAACGCTCGATGCGATCGCGGTCGCGGTCTCCGAGCGCGAGGCCAACGCGCAGGTGTTTCAGGTCCGCGACGGCGTCCTGTCCGATCGCCAGAGCTTCTACCTCGACAACGAAGCCGAGGGCAGCGTCGCCGAGGTCGCCGAGGCGTTCATCCTCCAGTACTACACCAGCGCGATGATGGTTCCCCCACTGCTGATCGTGCAGCGGGAAGTGGGGGCGGGCCCGGTCTCGGCCGAGACGTTGGGCGGCGCCCCGGCGCTGGCCGAGGCGCTGTCCGCCCGTCGCGGGGGACCGGTCGAGATCCGCGCCGCGGAGCGGGGAGACAAGCGGCGGATTCTCGAGCTCGCCGAGCGCAACGCGCGCCTCGCGCTCGATCAGGAGAAGCTTCGCTCAGAGCGCCGACGCCAGCAGCGCGTCGAGGCGCTCGACGGCCTCCAGCGGGCGCTCGGGCTCGACGCGATTCCTCTGCGGATCGAATGCTTCGACATCTCGACGCTGATGGGCACGAACACCGTCGCCTCCATGGTCGTGCTCGAAGGCGGGGCGCCCAAGAAGTCCGATTACCGGCGGTTCAAGGTGTTCACGGTCGGTGACGCGGCGGGCAACGGCGGACACGATGGGCCCGACGACTTCGCCGCCATGGAGGAGGTGTTGGGCCGTCGGTGGAGTCGCTGGGAGCAGCAGCGCGAGATCTCCCCTCACGACAAGGACCACGACCCCAGTTTTGCCGCCCTGCCCAACCTGATCGTGATCGACGGCGGCAAGGGCCAGTTGTCCGCCGGTGTACGCGCGCTGGCCGGATTCCGTGAGCGTGGGGTGGTCGTGATCGCACTGGCCAAGCGGATCGAGGAGGTATTCATCCCGGGGGCGGCCGCTCCGCTCGCGCTCGCGCACGACACCCCTGAGCTGCAGTTGCTGCAACGCGTCCGCGACGAGGCGCACCGCTTTGCGGTCACGCACCATCGGATCCGGCGGGATCGCGCGATGACCGCATCGGTGTTGGACGAGCTGCCGGGAGTGGGCCCGGTGCGCAAACGAGCCTTGCTGGCGCACTTCGGCTCACCCGACGCGATCCTGGCGGCGTCGCGCGAGGAGCTCGAGGCGGTGCCCGGCCTGCCCGGCAAGCTCGCCCGCGAGATGTACCGGGAGCTGCACAAGACCGGGGTCTAACGCGTCAGCATCGCCGCGCTGGCCGGTGGCAGGTCGATCGAGTAACTCCCCAGCGACGGGTACACCGGAGTCGTCGTCTCCGGTCCCGGGAACGCGCCGGTGGTGGTCTGGGAGCCGAATGTCTGGCCGCCCAGCGTGACACCGGAGGTCGAGTCGACGCTCGGGGCCTGGAGCCACTCGAGCGACGCCCCGGCCTCGGCGCCCGGCAGCTGCAGCTGCACCGAGTGCCCGGCGGTGGCGTCCTTGTTGATCAGCACGACACGCGTCGTGCCGTCGGGAGCCTGGGTCGCCCACACCTTCACCGGTCCGCTGGGCGCGGTGACGGACAGGAGCTGGGCGCCGGGTGGAAATGCCTGCGCGAACATCATCAGCCCGTAGTACTCGGGGTGGACGAACGCCTGCCATCCGCCCGGGAACTGCGAGAACGTGGCGAACTCATACGCAGACCCGGGAAGCGAGTGGATGTTGACCCCGTCGACGCCGACGCTGGCCATGTCGAACAGGGTGTCAACCACCCACAGCGCCGACGCGAATGTGTTGCTCGAGCCTGCGCGACCTCGGCACGAGGCCGAGTTCAGTTCGTCGAGACGGAACGGGAGACCTCGGGCATGGGCGACCGCCACGTAGGGAGCCACGCCCTGCGCGAGCCCGCTCGATGAGCTGTCGCTGAGCAGATTGGGAATGGACGCGAAGGAGGCGGAGTTCGGGTCGTTGACGCACGCGCGCAGGGCGTAGCGGTGATAGGTCGCGAGGCGCACCTTGGGCTCGGCGGCGAGGAATCCGCCCAGCCCGCTCATCTCGTCTGGGCCGGACAACGCCGGCCCCGCGAGCGGCACCTTGGGGAGTACCTTGGTCCACTGCGAGTAATCCTTGATCAGCGCGTTGAGGTGGTAGCGGGTGTGGGGGCGTGAGAAGAACACCTGATCGCGCCGGTTGCGATACCACGGATACACGCCATACAGGTCGGGTTCGTTGCCGAGCTCGAAGGCCGTGATGTACTTCGCGCCGACGCCTTCGAGCAGAGCGCGCGCTTCGGCGGCGGACAATGCCGGCCGATCGGCGGCCAGGTTGATCCCCAGCACGAGATGCGCGCCGAGATCCGCCGCCAGCGCGCGTGTGGTCCGGAGCCAGCCCTTGTTCAGCCCGTAGGTGACGCCCCCGGGCGGGATCACGCCTCGGATGGGCCACCACGTGGCATCGGTGCTGTCACCGCCGATCCGCAGGACCGGCGCCTGCCCGGGCGCGAGCTGCCGGATCAGCTGCAGGAGCACCGGATCGATCGCGTTGGGGTCGCGTCCGGTGTAGACGTGGAGCGCAGGGTACTCGAGGGATAAGCCGATGAAACCAGGGGGCATCGGCCGCCCCGTCGGGGTGCCGGAAACGCTGGCGAACAGCGGAGCTCCCACCGCTGTCGCCGGCGGCGACTGACCGTGCGCCGCCGTCACCCCACACAGCGTCGCCAGGAGCGCCGCCACGATCACAATGCGAGCGCCGCAGCGGAGCACGCGTTCATGGTCGCATAATCTGATGACGTGCCGAGCCACCGCCCGTCCGCGGCGCTCGTCACGCTTCACACATGGAGGCCTCCGCCCTCACCGATCTCGTGGTGATCACCGGCTTCTCGGGCGCCGGGAAGTCGACGGCGATGGCTGCGTTCGAGGACGAGGGCTACTTCTGCGTCGACAACCTGCCCTCCGAGATGATCCGCTCGCTGGTCGAACTGTTCGTCCACACGGGTTCGAAGGTCGCGCGCGCCGCTGTCGTATCGGATGTGCGCGGCGGCAGCTACTTCGAAGGCCTCGCGCAGATGCTCGACGATCTGCGGGCCAGCGGGGTCACGTTCAGGGTGCTGTTCCTTGAGGCCGATGAGCAGAGTCTGCTCACGCGCTACAAGGAGACCCGCCGGCGCCATCCACTGTCCCCTCGGGGGAGCGTGACCGACGGGATCGCGCGCGAGCGCGAGCTGCTCGGGCCGCTGCGCGAACGCGCCGACGTGGTGATCGATACCGGCGGCATGACCGCCGCGATGCTGCGCCGCAAGCTGGCCGATGAGCTGCTCCCGACCCGGACACCGGGGCGGCTCGTCGTCACCTTCCAGAGCTTCGGCTTCAAGTACGGGCCCAGCCGCGACCCCGACCTGATGTTCGATGTCCGGTTTCTCCCCAACCCGCACTACGAATCGGACCTGCGGCCGCTGACCGGCAACGACCCCGGCGTCGTCGCGTTCATCAACCGGGACGGGGAACTCGATGCCTTCTACGCGCGCCTCCACCCCCTGCTCGACTACCTCCTGCCGCAGTACCTCGCGGAGGGCAAGGCGCACCTGGTCGTCGCCATCGGCTGCACGGGCGGACGGCACCGATCGGTGGCGATCGCCGAGCACCTCGCTGCCCGCTACCGGCCCGCGACCGAGTACCTGGTGGAGGTCCTCCACCGCGATATCGCTCGTCCCGCGTGAAGGCGACGATGTGATCGATCACGTCGGCTTCGAGGTCTCGGACCTCCGCCGTTCGGCGCGGTTCTACGACGCGGTGTTCTACGCGCTCGGAGCGCGGCGCATCGTCGAACTGGAGCACGCCCTGGCCTACGGCATCAACGGGCCGGTGGTGTGGTTCTCCGCGCGCGGCCTGGAGCCAGCCCCCGGCTACGGGCACCTGGCCCTCCAGGCGAGCGGCAAGGCGGCCGTCGACGCCGCCCACGCCGCCGGGCTCTCGCACGGCGGCAGCGACGACGGGCCGCCCGGACCGCGGCCTCAATACGGGCGCCGGTACTACGCCGCGTACCTGCGGGACCCGGACCAGCTTCGGGTCGAGGTGGTGGCGCGGAGATAGGGGCCCCGGCCCGGTTTGGATAGCCTGTTGTAGAGCCGACCCGGGATGGCCCTCTCGGATCGGCGATCGGCGTGCGGGACCAAACGAAAACGGAGGCAGCGAGCAATGTCGGTACGGGTCGGGATCAACGGCTTCGGCCGAATCGGCCGGAACGTGTTTCGGGCTGCCTACGAGCACGGCGCGGATATCGAGTGGCTGGCCGTGAACGACCTGGTCGACCCGAAGACGATCGCCCACCTGCTCAAGTACGACTCGACCTACGGCCCGTTCCCGGGCGAAGTCAGTGCGACGGACACCGGTCTGGTCGTCGACGGCCGCGAGATCCGCGTGCTGGCCGAGCGCGATCCCGCCGCATTGCCGTGGGGCGAGCTCGGCGCCGAGGTGGTGATCGAGTCGACCGGACTGTTCACCGATCGCGAGGGCGCGGCCAAGCATCTCGCGGCGGGCGCGCAGAAGGTCGTGATCTCCGCACCCGCCACCGAACCCGATGTGACCGTCGTGCTCGGCGTGAACTTCGATCAGGTGTACGACCGCGAGCAGCATCACGTGATCTCGAACGCGTCGTGCACGACCAACTGCCTAGGCCCGGTGGCCAAGGTGCTCCAGGACACCGTCGGGATCAAGCACGGTCTGATGACGACGATCCACGCCTACACCGCCGACCAGCGCCTCCAGGACATGCCGCACAAGGATCTGCGCCGGGCTCGCGCAGCCGCGATCAATCTGATTCCGGCGTCGACCGGGGCGGCCAAGGCGATCGGGCTGGTGATCCCGGAGTTGAACGGCAAGCTGCACGGATTTGCCGTTCGCGCGCCCGTGCCGACCGGCAGCGTGGTCGACCTGACGGTGGAGACGAACCGATCGACGACGGTGCAGGAGATCAACCAGGCGCTCCAGGCGACCGCCGACAGCGGCCCGCTCCAGGGACTGCTCGTCTGCACCGAGGATCCGATTGTCTCCTCGGACATCGTTAAGAACCCGGCCTCGTCGATCGCCGACCTGCAGCTCACCGCCGTGATGGATGGCACTATGGTCAAGGTGGTGGCCTGGTATGACAATGAGTGGGGCTATTCCAACCGCGTCGTCGACCTGGTCCAGGTGCTGCTGTGAGGACGCTCGGGGACCTCGGCGACCTGGACGGCAAGCGCGTCCTGGTCCGGGTCGACTTCAACGTGCCGCTCGACCATGGGACCGTCACCGATGACACGCGGATCCGCGCCGCGTTGCCGACGATCCAGGCCCTGCGTGACCAGGGCGCGGCGCTGATCCTGGTCTCCCATCTCGGCCGGCCCAAGAACCGTGAGCCCGAGCTCTCGCTACGGCCGGTCGCCGATCGCCTGGCGGAGTTGATCGGTGTCGATGTGGCCCTCGCTCCCGCCGTGGTCGGCGACGAGGTGCGCGGTTTGGCCGAGAACCTGGGCCGGGGCGACGTGCTGCTGCTGGAGAACGTCCGCTACGAGGCGGGCGAGACCCGCAACGACCCCGACCTCGCGGCGGCCCTGGCGGAGCTGGCTGACGTGTACGTCAACGACGCGTTCGGCTCTGCGCACCGCGCCCACGCCTCGACCGAGGGCGTCGCCCGGCTGATGCCCGAGCGGGCCGCCGGGCTGCTGCTGGAGCGTGAGGTCGCTGCGCTCCGCGGCCTACTCGACGATCCCGCACGTCCGCTGGTCGCCGTCCTCGGTGGCGCCAAGGTGAGCGACAAGATCGGCGTCATCGAGCGCTTCCAGCGGCTCGCTGACACGATCCTGATCGGCGGAGCCATGTGCTTCCCGTTCCTCGCCGCGCAGGGCCACGCGGTCGGAGCCTCACTGTGCGAGCAGCCCGACGTCGAGCTGGCGAAGCGTGCGCTGGAGCCGGAGGGTGAGGTGCGCGCATCGCTGGCGCTTCCCGTCGACCTCGTGATCGCCGACCGGCTGGCCGAGGATGCCGTGGCCCAGCGACTGGATGGCGTCGACGTGCCCGCGGGAATGATGGGCTTGGACATCGGTCCGCGGACCGCCGAGGCCTACGCCTCGGTCATCGCCTCGGCCGGAACGGTATTCTGGAATGGTCCGATGGGCGCTTTCGAGATCGAGCCGTTCGCCGCCGGCACGAAAGCGCTGGCGGACGCCGTCGCCGCCGCGCCAGGCACCACCGTCGTTGGGGGCGGGGACTCCGTGGCGGCGTTGCAGCAGTGGGGCCTGGCCGATCGCGTCACCCACCTGTCGACGGGCGGCGGCGCCGCGCTCGAACTGCTCGAGGGCATGGACCTACCCGGAGTGGAGGCATTGCGGTGAGCGCAGATCATCCCACCCACCCAAGGGGCGCCGCGGGCGGCGCAGCCCGCGATCGCACGCCCCTGATCGCGGGCAATTGGAAGATGCATAAGACGATCAGCGAGGCCGAGTCGTTCATCGCCGCGCTGCTGCCGCGCATCTCGGCGGTGGACGGGGTCGATGTCGCGATCTGTCCCCCGTTCCTGGCGCTGCAGGCGATGGTCGACTCCGCCCGTGGCTCGCGCGTGGCGGTCTGCGCGCAGAACATGCACCACAAGGCCGACGGGGCGTTCACGGGCGAGGTCTCCGCGCCGATGCTGTCCGAGGTGGGTGTCCAGGGCGTCGTGCTCGGACACTCCGAGCGCCGCGAGCTGTTCGGTGAGACCGATCGCGCGCTCCAGCTCAAGGTGCCGGCTGCGCTGGCGGCCGGGCTGTTCCCGATCCTCTGCGTCGGCGAGACTGAGGAGGAGCGCGAGCGTGGCGACACCGAGCGCAAGCTGCGCCACCAGGTGCAGGAGGATCTCAGTCGCGTCGAGCTGGACCGGCTGGCCGAGGTGGTCATCGCCTACGAGCCGATCTGGGCGATCGGTACCGGTCTGGTGGCCACCCCCGAGCAGACACAGGAGGCGATCGCGTTCATCCGCGCGCTGGTGGCCGACCGCAGCGCCGAGCAGGCGGTGAGCACCCGAATCCTCTACGGCGGCAGCGTCAAGCCCGACAATGTCGCCGAGTTGATGGCGCTCCCGGATGTCGACGGCGCGCTCGTCGGCGGAGCCAGCCTCGACCCCGAGTCGTTCGCCAAGCTCATCGCCGGAGCTGTGTGACGGGGATCCGGCCCGGCGCGGAAGCGATACCGGCACAACGGGCGGCGCTGATCGTGCTTGACGGCTGGGGCATGGCCCCGGATGGGCCGGGCAATGCGATCTCAATGGCGCGAACCCCTGTGTTCGACGCGCTGTGGAGCACATATCCCCACACCTCGCTGACGGCGTGCGGTCGAGCGGTCGGCCTCCCAGAAGGCCAGATGGGCAACTCGGAGGTCGGCCATTTGAACCTTGGCGCGGGCGCCGTCGTGATGCAGGATCTGACCCGGATCGACGAGGCCGTGGAGCGTGGCGAGCTGGCCGACAACGACGTGCTCCGGCGAGCGTTCACGGCGGCCGGGCCCGATCGTCGGGTGCACCTGATCGGCCTCGTGTCCGACGGCGGCGTGCACTCGGGCTTCACCCACCTGGAAGCGCTGATTCGCCTCGCGGCCGACCTGCACGTCCCTGATCTCGTCCTGCACGCGTTCACTGACGGGCGCGACACGCTTCCTCACTCGGGCGCCGGATACCTGGAGACGGTCGAGGCGTGGATGGCCGATGCGGGCGCCGGACGTGTCGGTTCGATCATCGGGCGTTACTACGCGATGGACCGCGATAGCCGCTGGGACCGGGTGCAACTCGCCTACGACATGCTCGCCCACGCGGTCGCGCTGCAGCACGCCGACACCGCCGCGGACGCCGCGCGCGGCGCCTACGCGCGCGGCGAGACGGATGAGTTCATCACGCCGGTGCTGGTCGGAGCCGAGGCGCGGATTGCCCCCGGGGACTCGGTGATCGCGTTCAACTTCCGTCCCGACCGGATGCGGGAGATCACCCGCGCCCTGGCTGATCCGGGGTTCCTCTACGTCGACCGCGGAGGCCGGGGGGCGGTCGAGCACTACGCGACAATGACCGAGTATGAGGAGCGGTGGCCGTATCCGGTGGCGTTCCCGCCCCACCACCCGCCGACCACGCTGTCAGCGGTGATCGCGGCGACCGGGGAACGACAGCTGCACGTGGCCGAGACCGAGAAGTACCCGCACGTGACCTACTTCTTCAACGGGGGCGAGGAGAGCCCATACGACGGAGAGCGGCGCGAGATGGTGTCCTCACCGCGCGACGTGCCGACCTACGATTTCAAGCCCGAGATGAGCGCACGGGAAGCCGCGGCGGCGTTCGTCGAGGCCTGGAAGGCCGACACCGCCGAAGTTCGGCATCCTCAACTTCGCCAATGCCGACATGGTCGCGCACACCGGTGTGATCGAGGCGGCGATCACCGCGGTCGAGGCCGTGGACACCCGTCTGGGCGAGGTGATCGAGGCCGTGCACGCGTCGGGTGGTGCCTGCATCGTCACGGCCGACCACGGCAACGCCGACCACATGCTCGAGCCGGACGGCAGCCCGAACACCGCCCACTCGATGAACCCGGTGCCGTTGGTCCTCACCGTCCCCGGCGTCGAGCTGCGGTCGGGAGGCGTGCTGGCCGACGTCGCGCCGACGATGCTCACGCTGCTGGGGATCGAGCAGCCCGCGGCGATGACCAACCGCTCGCTGGTTGTGCCCTCGCCCCGTTCCTCGTAGGGTCAGCCGATCATGATGTGTTCAGCGATGTTCCCGCGCCCGGGTATGGCGATGGCGCACGCCGGAACGTCGATGTCGAGCCTGATGGACGGTGCGCGCGCGTGCGCCGGCGCGGCTGACACGCACATGCTGCTGGGCCTGGGCGCGATCCTGTTCTTCCTGCTCGTGGCCACATATTTCGCGATCCGTCTGATGGCATTCGCTGGGCAGTCAACCGCTCGCCGGTTCTGTGATGCGTCCCACATCGTGTTGGCGCTGGCGATGATCGAGATGTTCGGGCCGGCTCAGTTCGCCGTCGTGCCGTTCGGTGTGGCGGCAGCCGTGTGCTTCGCCGTCGGCCTGGCCGACGGGCTGATCGCGCTCCAGATCCATCGGGGGGCAATGATCGGGTCGGGCAAGTGCATCAGGCGCTGCGCCGTCGATGGCGGGATGGCGATGGGGATGGGTTACATGTTCGCGCTGCCGGGGCTCCAATTCGGGTGGGCGAGGCTGCTCTGGATCGGCTACTTCGCCGGGCTGGCCGTCTGGCAGTTGGGACTGGCGGTCCGGCTCGTGCCGGCGGTGCGCGAGTACGAGCGCTCCGCACACGCGTGGGCGGCGCAGTCCAGCCAGGATCACCCGACCCCTCGCTTGCTCCACAGCATCTGCCAGCTGGGGATGGGGGCGGCGATGCTCTACATGTTTGCCGCGCTCTGATCGCTCCTGGCCCCATGCAGCGGGCCCCGGCCTGAGTAGGGTCAGGGCGATGTTCACCGTTCGCGCCCGGTCGTCACACTCGCTGGCCCGCAGCGGCACGCTGCATCTCGCGCACGGCGACGTCTCGACCCCGGCATTCGTGCCACTGGCCACCCGGGGGGCGGTCAAGGCGCTCGAGCCGCGTGACGTCGTCGCGCTTGGCTACGAGTTGATCCTGGCCAACACGTTCCATCTGCTTCTGGCCCCGGGACCGGAGTTGGTGCACACGTTCGGTGGCCTGCACAACTTCATGCGCTGGGATCGGCCGATCATCACCGACTCCGGCGGTTTTCAGGTCTTCTCGATGGGCCACGGAGGCGTGGCAGATGAGATCAAGGGCCGCGGGCGGCGGCGCAAGGCGCCCGGCGGCGAATCGTCCGGGGCAATCCTGGCGATCGAGGAGGAGGGCGTTCGCTTTCGCTCCTACGTTGATGGCCATGAGCGCTTCCTCGGTCCCGAGACCTCGATGGCGGTCCAGGCGGCGCTGGGATCCGACATCGCGCTCGCCTTCGACGAGTGCACGCCATTCCACGTGTCCCGGGACTACACGGCGCGGTCGACCGAGCGCACCCATCGCTGGCTCGAGCGTTGCCTGAGCTGGCACGCCGGCCATGGGCCGCCGGATCAGGCGGTGTACGGAATCGTCCAGGGTGGAGTCGAGCGGGACCTCCGCCTCGAGTCCGCCGCGACTGTGGCGGCCAGCGCATCGGCGGGGATCGCGATCGGAGGCTCCCTCGGGCGCGACAAGGCGCAGATGCACGAGGTCGTGTCGTGGACCACCGCGGAGCTCGAGCGCGTGGCCCCGGCGCGGCCGCGACATCTGCTCGGGATCGGCGACATCGACGATCTGATCGCGGGCGTCGGCCTGGGGATCGACACGTTCGACTGCGCGCTGCCGACCCGGCTCGGCCGGCATGGGGTGGCGCTGGTGCCAGACCCGGGCGGACGCTGGCGGGTGGACCTCGCCAAGGGGAGATGGCGTGAGGCCAAGGAGCCGATCCTCGACGGTTGCCCATGCCCAGCGTGCGCGGCCGGCTACTCCCGCGCCTACCTGCACTATCTGCTCCGGGCGGGCGAGCTCACGGGCCTGCGCCTGGTCACGCTGCACAATCTGAGCTTCATCGCGCGCCTGATGACGGATCTGCGGATGGCGATCGAGCGCGATCAGCTGGCCGAAGTAGCCGCGGCGCTGATGGCGGGGGCGGCGCCGGGCGCTACTTCGTGTATTGGTCGATGACGCTCTGGATCTTCTGGACCGCGGTCTGCGTGTCGTGCGCGACGATCTTGCGGAAATGCACCATCTCGTTCGAGGTGCTCGTCGCCACCGCCACGGCGGCGATCACCACCGCCGCGAACACGCACAAGAGCACCAGCGCCACCAGCAGGCGCCGGACGCCACGCCTCTGCCTGCCGCGGCCTTGCGGTGCGGCGGCGCTCGCCGCCGGGCGGCGGGCCGGGGCCTCGGCGGCGACCGGGCGACGCGCCGGGACCGCAACCGCCTTGGGCCGTGGAGCCCGGCGCGGCTCGGCCGCCACGGCACGGACCGGCGCGGGACGGGCTTGTGCGGGTCGGGGCGCGACGCGGGTTGCCGCGGTCGGCGCTTCCCGACCGCTCATGACTCGTGTGGCCGCCTTACTGCCCAGGTTGACCGTCGCCGCGTCGGCTCCCATCGGCGAGACGCCACGCGCGCCTTCCCGCAGTGCCTCAGCCAGCACCATTGCGTCGGCCGGGCGGGCTTCCTGATCGATCGCCAGCGCCATCGCCACGGCTTGGGCGAGCTCGTGAGGCACCTGCGGGTTGAGCTCCTCGAGCGGCACGGGCGACTCGCGCTGCTGTTTCAGGGCGAGCTCCGAGAGCGAGTTTGCCTCGTAGGGCAGCCGGCCAGACAGCAGCTGGTAGGACACCACGCCGAGCGAGTAGAGGTCCGCGCGGGGGCCCGCCTCCTCGCCGCGCGCCTGTTCCGGTGAGAGGTAGGCGGCGGTCCCGAGCACGGATCCAACCTGCGTGATGCTCGATTGGTCGGTCGCCCGCGCGATCCCGAAGTCCGCCAGCTTCACGACATCCGAATCCGACACGAGCAGGTTGCCGGGCTTCACGTCACGGTGCACGACTCCGTTGCGATGGGCGTAATCGAGCCCGCGACAGGCCTGCGTGATGACGTCGAGGGCTTCCTCGACCTCGAGGTGCCCCCGGTCCCTGAGCAGCTCGGCGCACGAGTTGCCGGACACGTGCTCCATCACGATGAAGTGCTGGTGGTGACCCTCATCGAAGCCGAAGTCGAACACCTGAACGATGTTGGGATGCACGAGCCGGGCGGCGGACAGCGCCTCGCGCCGAAAGCGAGACACGAACGTCGCGTCGTCGGCCAAGTGCTCGGCGAGCAGCTTGATCGCGACGTAGCGCTCCAAGCGATTGTCGAACGCCAGATGGACGGTCGACATTCCACCCACGCCGAGACGCCCTTCGATCCGATAGCGCCCTGCGATCGTCGTGGTGCCGGTCATGGTCCGCTTCCGCCGTTGCCGTTGCCGTTGCCGTTCCCGTTTCCGGCCCCCGCGCCGCCGCTACTGCCCAACCCGGCTCCGCCGCTGGGGGCGGTGGAAGTAGTACCCGAGCTGGTCGTGGTGGTTGCAGTGGTCGTCGTCGACGTGGGCGTGGTGGTCGTCGTCGTGGTGGTCGGTGTCGTGGTCGTCGTGGTGGTCGGTGTCGTGGTGGTGGTCGGGGTCGTGGTCGTCGTCGTGGGCGTGGTCGAGCTGGTCGTTTCGGAGGTGCTGCTGGTCGTGGCGCTCTGGCACTGCTGGGCGGCGAGCTGGCTGACGGTTTGGGCGCCCTGACCGAGGTTCTGGACCAGCGTAGTGTCGACCGTCGAGGGCAGGTTGGCCACCCCGTTGCTGAACGAACGCGCGGCGCTCGCCGCGGCGCCGCAGTTGCCGTCGGCGACGGCCGAAGAAAGCGCTGCTAGTTGGCTCTTTAGGCTACTCGCCTGGTCGCGGGAGAGCAGGCCGCTGTTCCCGCCGCAGGCGACGAGGAACGACACAGCGAAGCCGACCCCGCCGGCCAGTAGTGCTCGGGATCCATAGCCCATCCGCCGCCTGACTTTAGAGACTGGCACGGTTGGGTTGAAGTTAGGTCGTCACTGGCCGTAGACCAGGCGCTCGGCCAGGGAGTCGGGAAGGCGCGCGGCGCGGATCGCGGCGGCCGCTCCGGCGATGTCGTACTCGGTCCGCCGGTAGACGGCCGTCCAGTTGCCGGTATCGAGCTCGAGCCAGGCCGCCCGGGGATCCCCGTCCCGCGGCTGGCCGACGCTGCCCGGATTGATCAGCCACTCACCGGAACCCAGCTCGAGCTCTTCGTCAGGGGCTCGAGTCTGCCCGGTCGCCGGGGCGCCATCGGCTCGCGAGAACGACAGTGCCACGTGCGAATGGCCGATCAGGCACACCCGTTGGCTCTGGACGTCGAGGCACAGCTCGGCCTGGAGCGGGGACAGGACGTACTCCCAGATCGGGTCGCGGGGGCTGGCGTGATACAGCCCAACCGATTCGTCGAGGTTGGCCGGATCGAGCTGATCCAGGTACGCGCGGGTGTCGGGGCTGATCTCATTCTGCGTCCACTTGGCCGCCAGCGCCGCTCCGCGCGAGAACTCCTCCAGGGGCAGCGAGCCGCGCACGCCGAGGTCATGGTTGCCGGCCAGGCAGATCGCCGCATGGCGCCGGGCCAGGGCCACGCACGCGTCCGGTTCGGCGCCGTAGCCGACCAGGTCGCCCAGGCACCACATCTCCTCGCAATCGGACAGCTCGATCGCGTCGAGCACCGCCTCGAACGCGTGGCGGTTGCCGTGGATGTCCGAGACGATCGCCACTTGCATCACTACAGTCTCGCGGGTGAGCGGTGTTCCGCGCTACCGCGTTCTCGGTTCGATCGGTTTGGCGCTCGCCGTAGCGGACGTCGGAAGGCGGATTCTGGCCCCGCGGGAGCGGACGATCGAGCCGGCGGCCGTGGATCTGCGCACCTATTTCAGTGCCGAGGAGATCGAGCGTGGGGCGCGGTTCGCAGGCCCGCAACGGGCCTTGGGGCTGGCCCGGACAGCGGTCGAGCTCGGCCGCGCTCGCCCTGGTGGCACGACGGCCCCCTGGCCTGCTGAGGCGTCGTTGGGTTCATCCGGTGGTGGGCGGCGCCGCGGCGGGTGGTGCCCTCGCCCTCGCGTTGTCGGTGCCCTCGCTGCCGCTCAGCGCCATCGCCCGCCGCCGCGCCATCCTGGCTGGCCTGGATACCCAATCCTGGCCTGACTGGGGTGGTGATCTGGCCAAGGCGTCAGCGATCCAGACGGGCTTCGCGGCCGCCGGCGGCGGCTTAGCGCTCGCGGCGACACGGCGTTTCCCGCGGGCCTGGTGGGCGCCGGCCGGCGCCGGATCGGTGCTGTTCGGCGCGCTGCTGGCGGCCCTCGCGCCGGTCGTGCTCGATCCGCTGTTCAACCATTTCACGCCGCTCCCGGATGCCCAGACCCGATCGGACGTGCTCGCGCTCGCCCGGGCTGCCGGGGTGAGCGTCGGGGAGGTGTACTCGGTCGACGCCAGCCGCCGCACCACGGCCGCCAACGCCTATGTCACCGGCCTGGGCCCGACCAAGCGAGTGGTCCTGTTCGACACGCTGCTCGATCGCTACAGCCGGGACGAGGTGCGCCTGGTGGTCGCCCACGAGCTGGCCCACGTGCGCCATCGCGACGTCCCGCGCGGCGTGCTCTATGCGGGGATCGTCGCTCCAGTCGCGGCGTTCGCGGTCCAGCAGCTGAGCTGGGCGCTCTCGCCGGAGCGCGGTACCCCGGCCACGCTGCCGGTCCTGGGACTGGCGGCGACGATCGTGGCGGCGCCGATCGGCGTGATCGGCAACCGTCTGTCACGCGCGATCGAACGCCGCGCCGACCTGTACGCGCTCCAACTGGCCGGGGCGCCCGAGGCCTTTGTCTCCTTCGAGCGCGCGATTGCGTTGCAGAATCTCGCCGATCTGGAGCCGCCGCGCTGGGTCACGGCGCTGCTGTCCAGCCATCCGCCGACCGCCGAGCGGATCGGCGCTGCCGTGGCCTGGTCCCAGCAGGACGGGGCGGGCTACTCCTCGTCGTCGCTGCTGTAGTCCTGCGAGCCGCCGCCGCCGCCGGACTCGGGCAGGTTCCTGATTCCCTCGCGGGTCTGCCACTTGGAGTAGTTGTCCTGCATGGCGTCGATCAGCTCGCGCATGAATTTGGCGGACAGGTTGATGCGTGAGACGACGACGCCGGGAATCTCCTCATCCTCGACCTCGTGGTCGACGCGCGCGAAGGTGATCGTGAACTCGTAGTCCGAGTGGCTGACGTTCGCGAAGTTGGCGTATACGCCCGCCATGATCTCGGGCGAGAAGTGGATGTTTATGTGGCGCTCGGGCGTGTTGGGATCGTCCATATGCACGTAGTATCCCATCGTGCGGATCGTGGTCGTCGCCGTGGGCAGGTTGCGCCCACCGTTCGTCGACGACCTGCAGCACTATCAGAAGCTGCTGGCCCGCTACGTGCGGCTCGAGCTGATCGAGGTCCGCGACGAACAGCAGGTCACCCGCCGGCTGCCCGAGCGGTCGTACGTGTCGCTGCTCGATCGCCAGGGCGAGCGGCTTGACTCGGTGCGGTTCGCCCGTTTCCTGGAGGACCGTCGCCAGAGCGCCCGCGACTTGTGCTTCGTGATCGGCGGCCCGTTCGGGCTCGATCTTGACGATGTCGAGCATCGTTTCTCGCTCGGCGAGCTCACGCTGCCCCACCAGCTCGCACGCGTGGTTCTGCTGGAACAGCTCTACCGTGGCCACAAGATCTTGGCCGGCGAGCCCTATCACTATTAGTCTGGTCTGCTCGGCAGAACCCCGTGTTTGAAGGATTAACCAGTTAATGGCAGACCGCAGCGAGATCATCGCCCGGGAGCATGTGCTCGTTCAGCGCGTGCGGGCTCGGCACGAGCTGCGGATGTTCGCGCGTCGGCTCACGTTCCTCATGCTGGCGCTGGTCGTGCTGATCGTCGCTGGGACGATCGCGTTCTGGATCAGCGAGGGGACGTCGATCGCGTACTCGTTCGTGTGGACCCTGGACACGGTCACGACGCTGGGAGCGATCCAGGATCCGCACGACCTGGCCGGCCGTGTGGTCGTCGTCGGGCTCGAGCTGTTCGGCATCGTTACGCTCTTCTATGGCTTGGCGACCGTCGCCGAGTTCTTCGTGTCAGGCCAGCTCAGTGGCCTGCTCGACGAGCGCCGCACCCAGAAGATGATCGACTCCTACTCCGACCATTTCATCGTTTGCGGCTTCGGCCGGGTGGGCCGTCAGGTCGTGCGGGATCTGCAAACCGCCGGGGCCAAGCACGTCACGATCGACCTCAGTCCGGTCCATCACGAGGAAGCCCGTGCGCTCGGCGTCCCCTACATTGAGAACTCCGCAGCGGACGAGGATGTGCTCCTACAGGCGGGTATCGAACGGGCCCGGGCGTTGATCACGTGTGTCGACTCCGATGCTGAGAACATCTTCATCACGCTGACCGCGCGTGGGCTGCGTTCGGACATGTTGATCATCGCTCGCGCCTCCGCCGAGGACTCCGAGAAGAAGCTGTTGCGGGCCGGAGCGGACCGGGTGATCTCTCCCTACAAGACCTCCGGCACCGAGATGGCCCGGGTCGCGCTTCGTCCCCAGGTGGGCGGCGCCGTGCAGGTGGCGGATTACCGGATGGAGGAGATCGAGGTGTCGCCCGCGTGCGAGGGCGTCGGAAAGACCGTGGATCAGGTGCGCGGGGACTCATTCATCGTGGCGGTGCGCCGCTCCGATGGCCGGCTCGAGCCACAGCCCGCGCCCCAAGCCGTGATCAACTCGGGGGACATGCTCGTCGCGATCGGGACGCCGGCGGCGATCGAGCGCCTGGAGGGCGTCTTTCAGCCGTTGGCAGTCCCCAGCCCATGAACGATCCGCCCGGCTCTTCTCAGGCTCCGTTGCAGGACCTGGCCGCCGCGGTCCACGCCGCCGCCGCGGCGGTTCGTGGCGCCGACCGTCAGCCCCCCGCGCAACCCAAGCTCGAGCGCCCCAAGCGCCAGGGGCAAGGGGACTACTCGACCAACGCGGCAATGCTGCTCGCGCCGGTGCTCGGCGCGCCGCCGAGGGAAATTGCCGGGCGCGTGGCGTCCGAGCTGAGAGCCATCCTGGGCGAGGACCTGGTCCGGACCGAGGTTGCCGGGCCCGGATTTCTCAACCTCGTCCTGTCCGACGATTGGCACCGGCGCGCGCTGCGGACCGTCCTGAGCGCCGGTGAGACCTACGGGAGCGGGGGGGCGGTGCCCGCCGAGCGGATCCTGGTCGAGTTCGTGTCCGCCAACCCGACCGGCCCGCTGGTGGCGGCCAGCGGCCGACATGCCGCCTACGGGGACGCGCTGGCGCGGATCCTGGAGCATCACGGGCATACGATCTCGCGCGAGTACTACTTCAACGATGCCGGCAACCAGATCCGCCTGCTGGGCGAGTCGGTCCAGGCGCGGGCCAGGGGCCAGGAGGTGCCCGAGGGTGGCTACCAGGGTGATTACGTCAACCAGCTCGTGGCCGAGATCCCGGGATCGGCTGATCTCGCTGTGGAGGAGGTCTCCCGCCGGGCGGTCGAGGTGCTGCTGGGACAGATCAAGCGGACGCTCGACCGCTACGGCGTGAGGTTCGACCGGTTCTTCAGTGAACGGACGCTGCACGAAGGCTCACCGAGCGAGCTGGAGCGGGCGTTCGCCCTGCTCGAAGCGGCGGGCCACAGCTACCGGTCAGACGGCGCCCTGTGGCTGCGCACCACCAGCGCCGGCGACGACAAGGACCGCGTACTCGAGCGCTCGGACGGCGAGCCGACGTACTTCGCCGCCGACGTGGCCTACCTGCTGAACAAGCGCGAGCGCGGCTTCGAGCGCCAGCTGATGCCCGTGGGTGCCGATCATCATGGATATGTCGCCCGTCTGAAGGCCGCGTTCGCCGCGCTGGGCGGCGATCCGGATGCCGTCGAGGCGCCAATCCTCCAGTTTGTGCACCTCGTCGAGGGCAGCGAGCGCGCGGCGATGTCCAAGCGCCGGGGGGAGTTCGTCACCCTCGATGATCTGCTCGACGAGATCGGCGTCGACGCGACGCGATTCTTCATGTTGCAGCGCTCGCACGACCGGACGGTCGACCTGGATCTCGATCTGGCCCGCCGAGAGTCACCCGAGAACCCGGTCTATTACGTGCAGTACGCCCATGCGAGGATCGTCTCGATGCTCGCTCGGCTCACCGACGCCCGGGTCGACGCGGCGCTGGGCCCGGATGCCGACTGGGGTGAGGCCGAGCTCCACACCAGTGAGCGCGAGCTGGTCAAGCAGCTGGCGGCGTTTCCGGACGAGATCGCCGAGGCGGCGCTGCGGCGCGGGCCCCACCGGATCGCCGCGTACGCGCTCGAGCTGGCCCAGGTGTTCACCGCCTTCTATCGCGACTGCCACGTGGTCGGGGCGTCGCCACAGCCCGTCGAGTCGTTCAGGGTCGCGCTGTCGGAGGCCGCGCGCCGGACGATCGCGCTATCGCTCTGGCTGCTGGGGGTCTCGGCGCCCGACTCGATGTAGCGGCGCGTTGGGTCCACGCATGACGCGGCGTCGCGGCGACGTCCGCACGACGCGCTGGTTACTCGCGCCGGGCGAGATCCTCGTCGAGCCGGCGGGCGTCGCCGGGGTCCAGGGCCGGTCCGGCGGGCAGCGGGGTCCGCGACGCCGCCCTCGCGCGACGCCGCCATTTCGGGAGCGTGATCGCCAGCGTGATGATCCCGACCACCAGGATCAGCGGCGGAAGGATGTAGACCGTGAGGTTGAATCCATGCGCGGGCGGGAGCGCGAGCACGGAAGCGCCGTATTGAGCCACCAGCGCACGCTCGATCTGCGCCTTGGTCTCGCCCTGGGCGATCAACGATCGGATATAGCTGCGCTCCGAGTCGGCCTGAGGGGACTGGGCGACCGACAGCGGTTCGTGACATGACGTGCACATCACGTCGCCCTCGATGTCGGTCAGCGAGGCACGCGCCGGGACCGCCGATGCGGCCGCCGGAGCCAGGGCGGTAACGAGCACGAGCACGAGCCCGAGTGCGAGCGCGGCCGCCCGGGCGATCGCCCCGATCCTCATGAAGGCTCGGCCAGGACGCGGGGGAGGGTCTGGCTCAGCCACTGCTTGTCGAGCTGATAGCGCCGTACGGCAACGATATGGCCTTGGCGGTTGATCACAAACGTCTCGGGCACCCCCGTCGCGCCGAACGATCGCACGAAGCTCCCGCTCACATCGCGCAGCACCGGATAGGTGATGTGCTCCTGGCGCACGAACTGCTCGGAGGAGCTGGAGTTGTCGAGATAGGTGACGCCCACGATCGTCGCATTGCGCTTCACGATCTCCCGCTCAGTTCGCGCCAGGATCGGCGCCTCGGCCCGGCACGGATCACACCAGGATGCGAACACGTTCAGGATCACGACCTTCCCGCGAAAGTCGTCCAGGCTCTCACTGCGCGCGGAGCCCAGCACAGGCAGGGCTAAATTGGCGCGCGGCGCGACCGGCCAGACCCCTCGCGCGACCTTCGCGTCGATCGAGGAGCTGGTTCCCTGACCCTCCACTCCGAAGGCCAGCAGGGCCAGCAGCGCGACCGCCGCCACAACCACAACCCCTGGGAGCACAAAGCGGCGCATGCGAAATCTAGGGTAGTACGCGTGGGCCCTGCGCCGCGCAATATCGGCCCGTCACCTCGGAGGATCAGCCCGGGCTCATCGGCAGCCTAGAATCCCCGCAGCGCGGATGTAGCTCAGCTGGTAGAGCGTCGGCTTCCCAAGCCGAAGGTCGCGGGTTCGAGCCCCGTCGTCCGCTTTCTTTCTTTCTTTCTTTCTGGTCCAAGCACGGGATTAGGACGCGTATTATCTGCGGCCCACTGGAAGGCGGCCCGATGAGTCACGCGAAGCACACGAAGCACGATGGGCAGACGGTCGAGAAGCTCCGCCGAAAGAAATATGAGAAGGAGCTCGCTCGTCTTCAGGGCGAGCTGGTCCGGCTCCAGGAGTGGGTTGTGCGCGAGGGTCTGAAGGTGTGCATCGTGTTCGAGGGTCGTGACACCGCGGGGAAGGGCGGGGTTATCAAGCGGATCACCGAGCGGGTGAGCCCGCGCGTGTTCCGGGTCGTCGCGCTCCCGGCACCGACTGAGCGCGAGAAGAGCCAGATGTACGTCCAGCGCTACCTGGCTCATTTCCCGGCTGCCGGCGAGGTCGTGATCTTCGACCGCAGCTGGTACAACCGCGCGGGCGTCGAGCGAGTAATGGGCTTTACCTCCGAGGACGAGGTATTTCGCTTTCTGCGACTCGCACCGCTGGTCGAACGGGCCATGGTCGACTCGGGGATCATCCTGCTCAAGTACTGGCTCGAGGTCGGCCAGCAACAGCAGACGCGGAGAATCGAGTCGCGCATCGACGACCCGCGAAAGGTCTGGAAGCTGTCACCGATGGACCTCAAGTCCTACAGCCGCTGGTATGACTACTCGCGGGCGCGTGACGAGATGTTCGCCGCGACCAACACCGAATTTGCCCCCTGGCACATCGCTGACGCAAACGACAAGAAGCGCGCCCGGCTGAACGTCATCAGCCATCTCCTGCAACAGATCCCCTACGACTCCCCGAAACGTGCGTCGGTCGTGCTCCCGGAGCGCGAGAAGCCAGGCGGCTACCGCGAGCCCGACCACTCCCAGCAATACATCCCAGCGCAGTACTGAGTCGCAGCGGAAACGACCGACCCACGCCGCACGCCTGGCTCGCGGCAAGCTGGTTTGACCGCAGGCTGTCAGTGGGCGCTGATCCTGCCGTGGAGGTTGAGGTTGAGCGAGGCTGAGCGTCAGGCTCGTTGCTGATCGCGCTAGCCCGTCTTCTCGGCTGCTCTTGAGCGGGGGCGCCATAGGCTGACGAGGCCTGCGACGAGCGTGACCAAGAAGATCTGGCCGGTCAGCATCTCGAACACGGCCAGGATCTGGCCGATGTCCCCGGACGGTACGAGGTTGCCGTAGCCGGTCGTGGTCAGCGTCGTGTAGCTGAAGAACAGATAGTCCCGAGCCGACGCGTTGGAGACACCTGCGAAAACATTGCCAGCCTGCAAGCGTCCGAGCGCGAGGAACAGAAAGCCGAACAACAGGCCGAGCAGCGTGTACACGCTGATGGCACCAAGGATCGTCCGGAAATCGACCCGCGCGGAGGGCAGAACGCGGCGCAGGATCGTGATCGCTGCCAACGCGAGCAGAAGCGCGTCGACAATGAAAGCGATGCCCAGCAGAGGATCTGAGGAGATCGCTGCTGCGAGCGCCGCTGCGATGACCGCTCCCAGCGCAGCCACAACGGCAAGCCGCAGCCGACCAAGCCGCACGTCCGAGCTCGTCAGCGCGATGATGGCCGTCAGCCCCGCGACCGCGATCGCGGCCGCCCGCCCGCCCCAGCCCGTCGGTGGCAAGGTCATTGTCACCACGAACGTGATGAGGATCAGGATGAGAACGAGGCCGTAGGCATCGCCGATCCGCTGGACGAACTCAAGCCGGGTCTCACGGCTCGGCCCACGCGCGAACCGCCGCACGCGCGCGGAATCTGATCCCTCAACGGGCACAAGCGAAGATTCGCGGGCGAGCGCCGGGTCCCTGCCAGGCGCGCAGGGCGCTCACATCCGTGTAAGTATGGTGACCGGTGACGACGTGATGAGCGGGGCCGCGATCGCCAAGCAGCTCGGGATCGAGGGTGAGGCAATCCTCGGGGCCCCGTGTGCTGCCCTTGACGAACAGGAGCGCCTGTCGCGGATCGGACGGATCGCCGTCGAGTGCCTTGGCCCGGTGACCGATTCCTACGGCCGCGATTGATGACCGGACTGCGTTGGCTTCCAGGCGTGCGCGCGACTGGCGAGCTACCAGATCTCGTGGCTGCGCCGCGACGTGGTCGCCGGGATCGTGCTGACGACGCTGCTGGTGCCGCAGGGGATGGCCTACGCCGAGCTCGCCGGCCTGCCGGCGATCACCGGCCTGTACACCACGATCCTGTGCCTGATCGGCTATGCCGTGTTCGGGCCGTCGCGGATCCTGGTGCTCGGCCCGGACTCGTCGCTGGGACCGATGATCGCGGCGACGATCCTGCCGATCCTCGGCTCGAACGGGAGCCCCGAGCGCGCGATCGCGCTGGCGTCGATGCTGGCGCTGATCGTCGGGGCGATCATGATCGCCGCCGGGATCGCGAAGCTCGGGTTCGTCGCCGACCTGCTCTCCAAGCCGACCCAGATCGGCTACATGAACGGCCTCGCGCTGACGATCCTGATCGGTCAGCTGCCCAAGCTGTTCGGCTTCTCGATCGACGCCAACGGGCTGATCGACGAGGCCCGAGGCGTTCGTGCACGGGCTCGCCTCAGGGGAGGCGGTCGGCGCCGCGGTCGCGATCGGCCTGTTCAGCCTCGTCGCTGATCCTGGTGCTCGGGCGCTGGCTGCCGCGGATCCCCGGCGTGCTGGTGGCGGTCGTCGCCGCGATCGCCGCGTCGGCGGCGTTCGATCTGGCCGACCACGGCGTCTCGCTGGTCGGGACCCTCCCGAAGGGGTTCCCGCCGCTCACGGTGCCCAACCCGGTCTCCGACCTGCCGCTGCTGATCGCGGGGGCGCTCGGGATCGCGCTGGTCGCGCTCACCGACACGATCTCGACGGCCTCGTCGTTCGCCGCGCGCACCGGTCAGGAGATCGACGGCAACGGCGAGATGATCGGGATCGGCGCCGCGAACGTCGCCGCCGGGTTCTTCCAGGGATTCCCGGTCAGCACGAGCGGGTCGCGCACCGCGGTCGCCGAGCAGGCCGGCGCCAAGACGCAGCTGACCGGAGTCGTCGGAGCCGCGCTGATCGTGCTGATGCTCGTGCTCGTGCCGGGGCTGCTGAAGAACCTCCCGAACCCGACGCTCGCCGCGGTCGTCATCGCCGCCTCGCTGTCGCTGGCCGACGTGCCCGGGACCGTGCGGCTGTGGCATCAGCGTCGCGTCGAGTTCCTCCTGTCGATCACCGCGTTTCTCGGCGTCGCGCTGCTCGGCGTCCTGCAGGGCATCGCGGTCGCGGTCGCGCTCTCGATCCTCAACGTCTTCCGGCGCGCCTGGTGGCCGTATCAGACCACGCTCGGCCGGGTCCCGGGGATGCCCGGCCAGCACGACCGCCAACGAGCACCCCGACGCCGAGCAGCTGCCCGGCCTCGTCATCTTCCGCTTCGACGCACCGCTGTTCTTCGCCAACGCCCGGACCTTCCGCGACCAGATCCGCCGGCTCGCCGCCGCCGAGCCGCGGCCGGATTGGATCGTGATCGCCGCCGAGCCGATCACCGACGTCGACACCACCGCCGCCGACATGCTCGCCGACCTCGACGAGGAGCTCAACGCCGCCGGCACATCGCTCGTGTTCGCCGAGCTCAAGGACCCCGTCCGCGGCAAAGCTCGAGCGCTACGAGCTGATCGGCCCGCTCGACCCGGACCACTTCTTCCCCACGCTCGACGCCGCCGTCGAGACCTTCCGTCGCGAGACCGGAGCGGCGTGGACACCAGCCGCAGATATGGGCACCAGCACCGAGTAGGCCGTGAGCCACCATCCCGACGAGCAACACGACCTCGTCAGCCCGCGAAGGCTAAACTCCCCGCTCAGCTCAGTCGTCGGGGGCGCGCTTGTCTTCTATGGGCCTGACTTCGAATGGGCCACCGTGCGCTCCGTGACACAGGCGAAGATCTTCAGGCTCGAACCAGCAAGGCCGGGCGTAGGCGTGGCCGACCGAATGCAAATCAATCACTTCTGGCGACCCGAACTCGCGACCACGAGGGCGGTGGATCCTTTTTGACCGTGGGGACGAGCACCGGCGAGCCCAACGAGCGATCGGGCAATCCGCGGCTGGCCATCCTGCTCGCGATGGCGATGTTCGTGCTCGTCGTTGACACATCGCTGATGAACGTTTCGATCTCGGCGGTGGTTCACGACCTGCACACGACCGTCAGTGGCGTCCAGTCGGCGATCGCACTCGAGGCGCTGGTATCGGCGGCGTTCATTCTGATCGGCAGCAAAATCGGCGATCTCATCGGCCGAAAACGGGCCTACGTACTGGGCCTGCTCGGCTACGCCGTCGGCGCACTGGCGATGGCCCTGGCCCAGGGTCTGACCGCCGTCATCATCTTCTGGGCCATCGTGGGCGGGCTCGGCGCGTCGCTCCTGCTGCCCGCGATGCAGTCTCTCATCCACGGCAACTTCGAGGGCGCCGCCCAGAGGAAGGCCTACGCTCTGGTCGGGGCGGCGGCCGCGATCGCCGCTGCGGTCGGACCGCTGCTCGGGGGGTTCATTACCACCTACCTGTCGTGGCGGATCGCGTTTCTGCTCGAGGATCTCGTGATCATCGTCGTGCTGTCGGGCATCAAACTCGTCCGTGACGTGCCCTACACAGGGCCCCGAGGCGTCGACATCGTTGGCGCGGTCCTCTCGGTTCTGGGCATGGGCGGCATCGTGCTCGGCATCCTCGTGTGGCAGGAAGGCGGCGAAGCAGTGGCCGCTCTGCTGGTGATCGGCGTGATCGCGATGGGAGGACTGTTCTACTGGCTGGTGCGACGCAAGCGTGAGGGCAAACCGACGCTGTTGGATCCCGGCCTGTTCAGATCCGCCGGCTACCGATTCGGGATCTCTCAGCAGATGCTCCAGCAGATCGCCCTGGGCGGGACGATGATCGCGTTGCCGATCTACCTGCAGATGGTGCTCGAATACAACGCGATGGAGGCGGGGTTGTCGATCGCTCCGCTGTCGCTGAGCATGTTCGGCATGGCGTTGCTGGCTGGGAAGAAGGCGGGCAAGCGGCGCCCGGCCAGCATCATCCGGCTCGGATTTGCGCTGCTCACCATAGGTCTGGTGGTGCTGATCCCGATCGTGCCGCGGGCCGACACCGGCTGGTATCTCCTGGTCCCGCTGGTGATCGCGGGATCTGGGTTGGGGTTGTTGGTCTCCCAGCTCAACAACTACACGCTGTCCCCGATCTCAGAGGAGCGGGTCAGCGAGGCCGCCGGAGTGAACTCGGCGGCGGGCTCCTTCGGGCTGTCGTTCGGCCTGGCGTTCGCCGGCGCGATCATGCTGGCCACGCTCTCGGTCACCTTCACCAACATGGCGCAATCGAGCACGGTCCTCGCCCCGGCCGAGCAGCAGCGCGTGGCCAATGAGCTCGAGCACAACGCAGAAGTGATGAGCAACACCGCGCTGAAGCAGCAGCTCGCCGGCGAACCCGAGGACGTTCAGGCCGAGATCGTCCGCATCAACACCAAGGCCAGGCACATCGCCCTCCAGGTGGCACTGCTCATCCCGATCCTCGCCGGGCTGATCGGCCTGTTCGACTCATTCCGGATGATGCGTCTACCAGATCCCACGCCATCGAGCGCCGTCGAAGGGATGGCCCTTGGCTGACCGACCGTGAGGCCAATTCACGTTCACCCAGGTGAACCGGCTCAGGCAGCGGGCTGCGTGCCGATTGCCGCCGTAGCCTCAATCCATGACCGTCAGCCCTGCGGATTGCCACGGTGCAAAGCCATGGCCGTCCAGCCGCCACCGGCGGGTTTGAGTTCGGTGCGGGCACGATCGACCGGGGCGGGCGGCGGGATCGAACCGGACCGCAGGGCCGACGCCAGTAATCCACTCGAAAGGAGAAGTGCGCAATGGCAACGCTAGTTGCGATTGGTTATCCGGAGCAGGGCACCGCGGAGGAGGCGCGGGAGACCGTTCAGAGACTGGAGGCGGAGTTGATCATCCAGGCTGACCAGGTCGCTGCGATCTCCCGTGATCCGGAAGGGAAATACCACGTCCATACCACCCACGGTGGTGCCTCGGCCGGCGCCGGAGCGGTCTGGGGTGGGTTCTGGGGTCTGCTGTTCGGGCTGCTGTTCTTCATCCCGTTCGCGGGGTGGGCGGTGGGCGCTGGTTTGGGCGCGCTGTTCGGCCACATGGGCGAGAAGGGGATCGACAAGGCCTTCCAGCAGCAAGTCCGCGACTACCTCAAGCCGGGCACTTCGGCGCTGTTTCTGGTGATCGAGCAAGCGACGCCCGACAAGGCGATCGCGGCGCTCGAGCAGTATGGAGGCACCGTGATCAAGACCTCGCTGTCAGATGAGGACACCAAGAAGCTCCAAGATGCGCTGCAGCCGCCGGAAGGTGTCGGAGCCGACTCGTAGGACTCTCGGCATCTGGAGCTGCAACTGCCGGCTGTTGGCGCGGACAGCCAGGCCCGAGCGGCGCGTCGCTCCCCCGAGCGGCGCGTCGCTCCCGTGGGATGGATGGCGCTGCTCGGCGAGCCGGACATGACTCAAGGGCGTGTCGCGCTGGCCTGCTGCCCGAGTTGTGTGGCGGGTTGGATTGGAGCCTGGTTCTGGCGGCGGAGCTGGATCGCCTTGTCGGCCCAGACGAGCGCCGGCGCGATCAGCGACAGGCCGAGCACGACCGCCCACTGGCTGCCGGTGAGCGACTCGGTGTCGAGCAGGCGCTGGAGCATGTGGAGCTCGACGCCGGCCCAGGTCAGGAACCATCCGAGGATGATCCAGCCCATGTAGGGGAACAGCGGTGAGGACCAGGGCGCCTCGCGCTCGCGCCGCATCACGAAGCCGAGGTTCACGGCGGTGAACGCCACGACGGCGAACGCCATCGTCATCGACACGGACGCGTGCGTGGTGCTCGGCTGGTCTGGTCCGAGGTCGAGGACGAGCAGCGCGGTGACGGCGACCACCAGGCCGCTGAGCAGCCACCGGATGATCTGGGGCGGGTTGACGATCCGGGTGCCGGGCTTGCGGGGCGGTCGTTGCATCACACCTGGATCCGGGACGTCGACGATGAACCCGATCACCACCGTGACGACGACGAAGAATTTGCAGAACAGCAGCTGCATCGGGAACAGCGCGACGCCGTCGTTGATGTTGAAGATCGTGGCCAGCAGCATCAGCTGCAGCACGGAGGAGAGGATCGTCAGCTGCAGCTTCACGTAGGAGGTGATGCGGCGATAGATGTCTCGGCCGAGGTCGACCGCGCGTACGAGCGTGGCGAAGTTATCGTCGGTCAGGACGATCTTGGCCGCCTGCTTGGAGACCTCGGAGCCGCTTCCCATCGCGACCCCGATGTCGGCCTGCTTGAGGGCTGCGGCGTCGTTCACAGCGTCGCCGGTCATCGCCACGACATCGCCTGACTGCTGCATCAGCTTGGCCAGCCTCAACTTGTCCTCCGGCGCGACGCGGCCGAACACATGCAGATTGGGGAGCTGGCGCACCAGCTCTTCGTCGGGGAGATGCTGCAGCTCGGTCCCGGTGAGAACGCCCGGGCCGAGGCCGAGCTGGTCGGCGATCGCACGGGCGGTGACGGTATGGTCGCCGGTGATCATGCGGACGTCGATGCCGGCGCTCAGCGCCATGTGCACGGCGTCCACAGCCTCGGAGCGAAGCGGGTCGATGATGCCAACCAAAGCGACGAGGACAAGATCGCGCACCGCCGCCATCGGATCTTCGATCGCCGCGGCCATCGCCTGATCATCGAGATCGCGAGCGGCGAACGAGAGCACGCGCAGCCCCTTCTCCGAGAGCTGCTGGTTGGCGTCCAGGATCTCCTGGCGGACCTCGTCGATCGGGATCTCCTGACCGTGCCAGAGGGCCTGGCTGCATAGCCCCAGCACCACGTCCGGCGCGCCCTTGACGGTCATGAAGTGTGGCTCCTTGAGGATCCCGCCGGCGAGCCAGTCAGGACGGTCATGAAAGGTCGCCATGAACTTGTACTCGGAGTCAAACGGCACCTCGGCGCGCCGCGCCAGTGAACTCCGCGTCTCCTCCGCGTCGGCGCTCATCTTCGCTGCGAGCACGACCAGGGCGGCCTCGGTCGGGTCGCCGATGATCGACTCGTCATCGGCCACGGTGGCGTCGCTACACAACGTGAGACCCAACGCCAAGCGCCGGAAGTCGGGAAGCTCCGAGCCGGCCACCCCGAGAATCGCGCCGGACTTGCGGTAACCGCCCCCCTCGACCTGGTACCAGTCTCCGCCGGCCAGCATCGTGGTCGCGGTCATCTGGTTCAACGTCAGCGTCCCCGTCTTGTCGCTGTTGATCACGGTCGTCCCGCCGAGCGTCTCGACGTCGGCGAGCGATTTCACGACCGCCTTTGACTCGGCCAAGCGCTGCGCGCCGGAGCCCAGCATCGCCTGAACGAACGTCGGCAGGCCCACCGGGATCGAGGCAATCGCGGTCGAGATGCACAGCAGCACCACGGTGTCGAACGACTGGCCACGGGCGATGCCGAAAATCGCGATCACCGCCACCGCCAGCCACGCCACGAGCCCGAACACCTTCGTCATCCCGTCCAGCTCTTTTTGCAGGGGCGAGCGCTGCCGCTGCGTCGAGGTGACCATGTTGGCGATCCGCCCCATCTCCGTCGCCGACCCTGTGGCCGTTACCACGACCGCGGCCGTTCCACGCGTCACCTGCGTGTTCTGGAACACCAGGTTGGTGCGGTCACCGAGCACCGTCTCAGCGTCCAGCACGCTCGTCGCATCCTTCGCCACCGGCGCGCTCTCACCGGTCAGCGCCGCCTCCTGGAGCTCCAGGGTCGCGGACGTCACGATCCGGCCATCCGCCGGGACGACGTCACCGGCCTCAAGCAACGCAATATCACCCGGCACCAGCTGCGTGGACTCGACCTGCTCGACAGCGCCGTCGCGGCGCACCCGCGCATGCGGCACCTGCAACTGCGCGAGCGCCTCGACACTGGCTCGCGCCTTCAGCTCCTGAGCTGAGCCCATCACCACGTTGAACGTCACCAGGCCCACCACGAAGATGCCGGTCGGAACCTGCCCGACGACGAAGCTCGCCACGGCGACGATCAGCAGCATGATGTTCATCGGGTTAGACAGCTGTCCCCGCGCCACCTCCCACATACTCGGAGGCGGCTCCTTCGCCAGCTCGTTGGGTCCGTACTGGGCCAGCCGCCGCTCGACCTCCGTGCTGTCGAGCCCCTGCGCGGGATCGACTTCGAGTTGCGCCGCCGCGTCCTGCGCGGCGACGCTGTACCACAACACCTCCGGGATGGGCTGTGCAGTCACGCTCATGGCTATCCGGTCGTCAGCGTACGTCGGCAGGCCCCCGACCATGCACGCAGGATTCGGAATCACCTGGGTGAACGCAATCGCGTGACGACACCCCGACCTCCGTCAACCGCCCCGCACACAGCGTGCGTTCAAGAGAGTTCGATTCGATCACCTGGGTGATCGCGTTCTCCCAACAGCCCCGCGGCCTCAGCCCGGGCGACGGCATCCTCCCGCGACCCCACTCCAAGCTTGCGATACAGCGAACGCGTATGCGACCGGACGGTGTTGGGAGAGAGGAACAGCTCCGCTCCGATCTCCCGTGCCGAGAGGTCGGTCGCCAGGAGCCGCAGCACAAAGAGTTCGGCCCCACTGGGCGGCGCGAGAATCTCGCCGTCCCCTGGCCTGGCGCCTGGCCTGCTCGATTGCACGGGAGACGCCGGCGGCAAGCAACGGGACCATCCCGCTGTCGCCCAGCTCGGCGAGCGCCTCGCGGGCCTCGCGGACGCTCGCCTCGGCCTCATCGAGCCGGCCGCGGCGACAGCGAACGTCGGCCAGTCGCACCAGGAGCCGTGCGTGGTGCACGGAGGCAATGTCGTCCGCGACGAAACGCTCAGCGTACGAGAGCTCGCGCTCCGCGCCGGCGAGGTCGTCCTCGGCCGCCAGCACTGCGCCGAGCGCCTCAGCCGCAGTCGCGCCCAGCCAGCTCCGGCTGCTGCTGATCCGGCCGACAATCGCGCGGGCCGCCTCGGCGTGAGCGCGAGCCGAGCTGAGGTGATCCCGCTCGGCCGCGAGCAGAGCGAGAGTCGCCCGCGCGACCGCGTAGCCGGGCGCCCGACGGGTGGCGTCGGGGTGCTCGACGGCACGCGATGCCGCGCTCCAGGCCTGCTCGAACTCGCCGCCGAAGTACAGGGCGCGGGCCAGGCTCGCGAGCGCGGCGACCAATGTTTCATCGGCGCCGTCCTCGGCCAGGGCAACCGCCCGCTGACCCTCGACCACAGCTTCGCCCACCCCTCCGTCTACCCCGGCGGAATGCACCATCGCCATCACGCACTCCTCGTACGGCCCGAACCGCTCGGGGTTTTCCGTTTTCGCCCGACCCGCGAGCCGCAAAAGCCGGCGACGCTCTCGCGTCATGTGACCGACGAGAAGCGCCGCCGTCGCCGCTCCCAACGCCATGTCGGGATTCGCCGTGACGAGATCGTCGGGAAGCGTCCGAGCCCAGCGCAGGAGTGTCCCTGAGCGACCGTTCCGGATCAGCGCCAGGTGATACTCGCTGAGCAGGTCGGCGACGATCTCGTGGTCGCCCGCCGCCGCCGCATGCTCGACCGCCTCCACGGCCCGACCCCGCGAACGGAGCCACCGAGCGGCGCGGCGGTGAAGCTCGCGTGGGGTGCTCGGCTCGACCGATGCGAGTCGGGCGCTCGCGAACTCCGCGAACAGCGCGTGCACCCGGAACCACTCGCGACGCTCGAGGCTCAGCACGAACATGTTCGACTCCTCAAGCTCGCTGAGCACGGCCGCCGAATCCGAGCGGCACAGCACGGCATCGCACATTTCCGCAGTGAAATTCCGGAGCACAGCCGCGCGAAGCAGGAATGAGCGCTGGTCGGCGTCAAGCGCCGCGAGCACCTCCTGAGTGAGGTACTCGGCGACGTAGCGATGATCACCGCCGAACTCGAGCACGGCACGATCTCGATCCTGGACCGTTCGCAGCCAGAGAGCCGCGAGATACAGAGCGGCTGGCCAGCCCTCGGTGCGCTTCAAGAGAACCTCGAGCTGCGTTCCGTTCAGATCCAGGCCTGCGCGATCGATGAGCAGCTCGTGCGCCTCCGGGGCCGTGAAGGCAAGGTCGCTCGCGCGCACCTCCGTGAGCGCGCCGCGCCCGCGCAGCCGCGCGAGCGCGAGCGCCGGATCGGCCCGCGCGATCGCGATCAGACGCGCTGTCGGCGGCAGCCGTTCGATCGCGTACTTCAGGGACTCGAGGCAATCACCGTCGGTAACCGTCTGCAGGTCGTCGAGCACGAGTGCGAACGGCCGACCGAAGTCCGCGATCCCGTTCATGACCTCGTCGACCGCGGTCTCGATTCCCATCCCGGAGACCCGGAGTCGGTTCAGCGCTCGCCGGCCGAGCCCGTTGCGAACCCGGTCAACGGCCGTCGCCACGTATGTCCACAGCCGGGCGGGATCGTTATCGCCCGCGTCAACCGTCACCCAGGCGAGTGCGGTCCCGCTGCTCTCGCACCAGGCCCGCACCGCCGTCGTCTTCCCATAACCGGCCGGGGCCGCGACCAGGGTCAAGGCTGCGTCCGCGCCCATGTCAAGGGCATGATCGAGACGCGGTCGGAGTACGATCCCTCGGCGCTGGCGCGGCGGGGCCAACTTCGCCTCGGCGAGCGGAGGAAGCTCGCCGGTCAGACGCAACCCGGACGGTCCACGTGCCATCGTGATCCTAGTCCCATCGAGCTTTGGTCGCTGCTTGCAGGCACCCCAAACGAAGATCACGATACAGGAGCAGCAGGTAGGAACCTAATTAATTACCAAGGACCGCGATCAGTCCTCTAGCCCGCTCAGGGGCGGCTGACGCGTCGGCTGCGACAGGCATGATGTGAAACAGAATCACCCAGGTGATCGTGTCGATCCGGCTTGTCAGCACTGGCTCGGCGTGCAAGCGTGCGGCGATGCGAGTCCGAACGTACCGCTTCGTGGTGGAAGGGGAAGTGAGCGACCGCAGCTGGTGCCAGCTCGACGGTATGAGCCTGAGGTATGCCGCGGGAAACACGGTGCTCGTGGGTCTCGTCCGCGACCAAGCGGAGCTCCAAGGTCTGCTGCAGCGCGTTTCGAATCTCGGAATGACACTCATCAGCGTCGAGGCGATCGACGATGCGAAGCAGATCTGATCTATCCAACGGTTGACGCTACAGGCGCCGATCCATCATCCTCATCGGTGATTCCCGTTTGTCGGAGCTTACGCTGCCTCCGGGTCACCCCGATGCTATTGCGCGGATTGAGCGCCTGGCTGAGAGTGCGCGCTCCCGCGGGGGCGATGGTGTGGTGTAGGGACGCTTTCCATCGCCGGCTGCTGGTGGCGCGGGTGGGTTTCGTACCAGCGGGCGTATCGCTTGGCCAGTGGCGCCGCGGTGATCCCGTGCGCGACCACCGACAGGCCGATCGTCAGATAGGTGGCGAGGAGGATCGTGTTGGCCCCCGTCAGGTGTGCCTCTTGGACGGCGATCACCGCGAACACGATCGACGCGAGCCCCCGGGGACCGAACCAACCGAGGAACGCGACGGTTTGCCGCTTGGCGCCGCTACCTATCATCGCGATCGCGACGGGCAACATACGCACGAGCGTCAGGCTGAGTACGGCGTACAGCGCTATCTGCCAACTGACGTGCTTTAGCGTTGGACCAAGCAGCACTGCGCCGAAGATCAGGAAGGTGACTCCGCCCAATAGCTGGCCGAGTTCCTCGTTCAGACGGGAGGCCTGTTCGGACTCCTGAGCGACGAGCGCTCCGAAGATGGCCCCCGCAAGGAACGCCGCGATGAATCCGGAGCCGCCGAGCGCGGCCGCGAGCCCGTAGGCCAGGCCCGCGCCGGCGATCGGGATGACCTGGAGCCACGATCCACTGATCAGGTTTCGGCGATAGCCGATCGCGACGACGGCAGCGGCGGCCAGTCCCGCGGCCACGCCGCCGAGGATCCCGTAGCCGATCTCCTCCGCCACGATGCTGACCGCGTGGTGGCCGGTGGCCGTCTTGTCCTCGACGTCCGCCGCTGCGAGCGCGATCAGCAGCAGCGGCACGCAGATGCCGTCATTGAGCCCGCTCTCGACGTTGAGCCCTTGCCGGATGCGTGACGGGAGTCGTGGCTCGGTCACGACGGCCTGTCCAAGGGCAGCGTCCGTTGGCGCCAGAACTATGGCCAGCACGAGCGCCTCGGCGGGGTTGAGCTCCCCGAAGAGCGCCGCCGCGAGGACCGCACCGGCGGCAATGGTGAGCGGCAACCCGATGCCGAGCAAGCGAAGTGGAACGGAGTATTCGCGTCTGAGCAGCCGCAGCTTGATCCGCGATGCGTCGGCGAACAGCACCACGGCCAGCGTTGCCTCGGCCAGGGTGCGGGCCGTCGCACTCGTGGAGCTGATCGTCACCTCGTTGATCACGAGCGGTCCCAGCAGTAGCCCGATCAGAACGAACGCCATGGCCGGCGTGAACGGCGTGTCTGTCAGTCGTCGCGACACTCCAGCCACGGCGAGCAGGGCCGCGGCGATGATCGGGAGTTCCCATTTCACGAGTTCGTAGGATCGCTCCTCAGACGCGGAACCATACCCCCCAAATCGGATCACGCGAACAGCACCCTGACCGCGATGCCCGCCATCAGATCCCCGCGGAGCCATCGACGCTCGTATCGGGGCAGTCAGCCGGCCGCCGGCAAGATGCGAGCTAACCCCCGTGCGGTTTCATCCTGAGTCGCTATGGTCATGACGCGACGATCTATCGCGCGCTCACGCCGGGCTCGTCACCTGATCAAGTGGCGGGACGCAGCGCTTGCTTGAGCTTTTCGGTGTCCTCGGCAGAGAGCGTTGTCTTGATCACGGTGCCTCCGTACTGCCGCAGCGACTGGGTCGCCTTGTCCGGGCTTACGTGCTCGATCACCATGAACAGTGCCGAGGTCCCGGGCTGCAGGTAGTCACGCACCTGCTCCTTGAACGCCCCGTCGATCCCGTCGTCCTTGCGATGGCCGAGCAGCGCACCCAGACCAGCGCCCATCGCCCATCCGGCAAACGGGATGAAGAACAGCATCCCAAACAGCAGCCCCCAGAATCCGCCCCAGATCGCTCCGCCGGCGGTCGAAATGCCACTGTGGCTGGTGTGGACGTGGTATTTCCCGTCTCGGTCGCGGGAGATTACGGCCACCTCGTCGGCCTGTATGACCAACTCCTCCTCCAGCTGCCAAACGGTTGCGCGCGCCTTCTCTGCGGTGCTCTGATGCGGATACCCGATCGCGACCAGCGTTGCCATCGGATCTCCTCCTTTCGAGTCTATTGCTGACGGTTGCGTCGGGCCTCGGTCCGTCGCGGCAGCGCAATGAGCAGAGTCCAGCTTGCGTGAGGCATGGGCCTCGGTCATCACCCGGATGGGATGAGCAAGCAGCGGGCGCCTGGTCGCCGGCCCCGCAACGGCTGCCACCAGCTCGGTCCCCCAGCACGGCTATCGGGAGGAGGAGTGCTGTTACCCCGCCATCGAGTGCTGTTACCCCGCCATCGAGCGCTGTTGAAGGCATCGCGGTAGGCTGACCCTTACGCATGAGTGGGCGCGCATCTTTGGGGCAGCTCAACTTTCGCCAGTGATTAGCGGCGCCCGTGGGCCAGGTCCTCCTTCTTGCGCTCAGCGCAGCTCTGAACCCGACACTGGTCGCCGCGTCGACGATGATGATGCTGCTCCCGAACCCGAAGCGACTGATGTTGGGCTATCTGCTCGGGGCGCTGATGACCAGCATCACGCTCGGGCTCGTGATCGTGTTTTCCCTGGAGGGCTCAGCTGCCGTCGCTACGACCGAGAACACGCTGAGCCCGGCCGCCACCCTGGCACTCGGTGCGATCGCGCTCGTTGCGGCGTTCGTCGTGGGAACCGGCCGTCATCAACGGGTTGGCGAGCGCAGGCGCGCGCGCAAGAAGGACAAGGGTCCGCCGCGATGGCAGCAGGCGCTGGGGAAAGGATCGGCGCGGACCACTTTCGTGGTCGGCGCGTTGCTCACGCTGCCCGGAGCCTCCTACCTGGCGGGGCTCAGCCGGATCGCCAAGCTGAACTACTCGACGCCCGCGACCGTCCTTTTGGTCGTGGCCTTCAACCTCATCATGCTCGTCCTGTTGGAAGTCCCGCTGCTGTGCTTCGCGATCGCTCCGGGCTGGACCGTCGACGCGATCGACAAAGCGAAGGCGTGGATCGGACGCCACGGCCGACGATTCGTGGTGACAATGCTCACCGTGCTCGGCACGCTGCTGGTGATCAAAGGCGTGATCGAGCTGCTGAGCTGACCCGGTCCGGGCGCTCAGCGATCGATCCTTCGGAGTGTGGGGTTCGGCGTGGATCAGGCAGATACCGGGAGAGCTAGCGAGGCGTGGCGGAGAGCTGACTCGGCGCCGTCTCTGGTGGTGGGCCCGCTGCTGCGCTATGTCGGGGAGTCCGAAGCGACTGTTTGGGTCGAGACCGATGGTGCTTGTGAGGTTGCTGTGCTCGGGGGGCGTGCGCGCTCGTTCCAGGTTGCGGGTCATCACTACGCGATCGTTGTGATCGAGGGGCTCGAGCCGGGCTCGGTCCAGGAGTACGAGGTGACGTTGGATGGCGAGCGGCGCTGGCCGGAGCCTGGCTCACAGTTTCCGCCGAGCGTCATCCGCACACTGGCCCGGGAGGCTGAGCTGCGCGTAGCGTTTGGGTCTTGCAGCGTGACGGCGCCGCCCGAGCCGCCGTACTCGCTGCCTCGGCGCGATGATCGCCGGGGGCTGGGGATCGGTGCGCTGTATGCCCTGGCCCGCCGGCTGGTCAGGGAGGCGCCGGCGCGCCGGCCTGATCTGTTGCTGTTGCTCGGTGATCAGGTGTATGCGGATGAGGTCTCGCCCGGCACGCAGCAGTTCATCCGCACACGCTACGACGGTCCTCGGCCGCCCGGTCAACAGGTCGCTGATTTTGAGGAGTACACGCAGCTGTATCGCGAGGCCTGGGCGCACCCGCTCGTGCGTTGGCTGGCCTCGACGGTGCCGACGGCGATGATCTTCGACGACCATGACCTGCACGACGATTGGAACACCTCCGAGGCGTGGGTCACGCAGATGCGGGCAAGGCCGTGGTGGGAGGAGCGGATCGTGGGCGCATTCATGTCGTACTGGATCTACCAGCATCTCGGCAACCTCTCCCCCGACGAGCTGGCTGCGGACAAGCTGCTGGGAGAGGTGACGGCGGCTGACGACGGCACCGAAGCGCTGCGCGCGTTCGCGCTCAAGGCGAGCCACGAGACCGACGGCAGCCAGTGGAGCTACTGCCGTCGGCTGGGCAGGAGCCGGCTGGTGGTGATCGACTCGCGCGCGGGACGCGTGCTCAAGGACGGACAACGATCGATGCTTGACGCCGCCGAATGGGAGTGGCTCGAGCGGCAGTTGACCGGCGGTTTCGACCACCTGCTGATCGCCACGTCGCTGCCGTTGCTGCTCGCCCCGGGACTGCATTATCTCGAGGCCTGGAATGAGGCGGTCTGTTCCGGCGCGTGGGGCCAACGATGCGCGAGCATCGGTGAGCAGGTCCGACAGCGGCTCGATCTGGAGCACTGGGCCGCGTTCGAGAGCTCATTCACGAGGCTCGTTGAGCTGATCCGTGCGGTTGGTGCGGGTGAGCTCGGACCTCCGCCGGCGTCGATCGGGGTGCTGTCCGGCGATGTCCATCACGGCTACCTTGCCGAGGCCGCGTTCGCGAAGCGGGCGGGCGTTGAGAGCATCGTCTATCAAGCGGTGTGCTCTCCGTTCCGCCACCCGCTTGCGCTCCACGAGCGGACGGCGGTGCGCGCCGCCATGTCGCGCCCGGCCACGGCGATCACCCGCGCGCTGGCCCGCGCCGCCGGAGTCAAAACGCCGGCCCTGAGTTGGGGGTCGGACCGTCCGACGTTCGACAATCAGGTCGCGACGCTCGTGCTCGCTGGCCGCCATGCGCGACTCACGATCGAACGCACGCGCGGCAACTGGCATGACCCGATGCTGGAGACCGTCCTGGAGCGAGCACTCACCTGAGCGCTCGTACTATGGTGAGCGTCCGGGCTGCCTCGGGATCCGGATCGCCCTCCCGCCGCCACCCGAGCCATTCGTCATGAGGAGCCGCAGCGAGGAGCAGCAGGAGCATGGAGTCGAGCACTGCAGGCGCCGGGGAGCTCGCAACCCAGGCAACGGCCAGGGAGTCCGAGCGTAACGGCAAGGTCCCGCATCTGTCGCTGCGTGACCGTGCCGCGCGGGGAAAGGCGGAGCGGGCGAAGGTGCCGCGGAACCTGCATGGGGAGTGGTCAGCGCCGTCGAGTCGTAGCGATCCAGTTGAGCTCCTAGAGGAGCAGGCCGCGTCGCGCGTGCCGGAGCTCGTACCGATCCGCTACGGGCGGATGCTCGTCTCGCCATTTACGTTCTATCGCGGGGCGGCGAACCTGATGGCGGCGGACCTCGCCGGCGCGCCGAGAACCGGTCTCCGCGCGCAGCTGTGCGGTGACGCCCACCTGTCGAACTTCGGTGGGTTCGCGGCGCCGGATCGGAGGTTGGTGTTCGACATCAACGACTTCGACGAGACGCTCCCGGGGCCGTTCGAGTGGGATCTCAAACGGCTCGTGGCGAGCTTCGCGGTCGCCGGACGCGACCTCGACTTCCCAGCCAAGCAGCGCCGCGCGGTGAATCTCGCGGTCACGCGCGCCTATCGCGAGGCGATCAGAGACCTCGCGTCGATGAAGACGTTCGATCTGTGGTACTCGCGCGTCGATGCCGAGGTGCTGATCGGCCAGTTCCAGACCCAGGCGAGCGCAAAGCGGCGCAAGCTGATGGAGAAGAACCTCGCCAAAACACGCGCGAAGGACAGCCTCCGAGCCTTCGGAAAGCTGACCACCATCGTCGACGGTGAGCCGCGGATCATCAGCGACCCGCCGTTGATCGTGCCGATCGAAGATCTCGCCGACGGCCGCGATATCGAGGAGTTCGCGCGCGTCGTCAACCGCGGCTACCGACGGACCCTCCAGGGAGACCGCAAGCACCTGCTGGAGCGCTTCCGCTACGTTCATGCAGCGCGCAAGGTCGTCGGTGTCGGCAGCGTCGGGACCCGCGCCTGGATCATGCTCATGGTCGGCCGCGACAACGACGATCCGCTGTTCCTTCAGCTCAAGGAGGCCCAGCCCTCCGTGCTCGAGCCATTCCTGGGCAAGAGCCGGTACGCCAACCACGGCCAACGCGTTGTCGAGGGCCAGCGCCTGATGCAGGCCGCCAGCGACATCATGCTCGGCTGGCACCGGGTGACCGTACTGAACGGCGTCAAACGCGACTTCTATTTCCGCCAGCTCTGGGACGAAAAGGGCTCGGTCATCATCGAAGGCATGAAACCCAGAGAGCTCGCCGCGTACGCCGAGATCTGCGGCCGGACGCTTGCCCGCGGCCACGCACGCTCCGGTGACGCCGTCACGATCGGCGCCTACCTCGGATCAAACGACGCCCTGGACCAGGCACTCGCCGACTTCGCCGAGCTCTACGCCGACCAAAACGAACTCGACTACGCCGCGCTCACCGCGGCCGTCAAGACCGGACGCGTCACAGCCCAGACAGGGCTGTAGGTTCCGTGATGTGACACACGTGACCTCATTGCCGTTGACGCACCTGACGCGGTAGCGCCGATGTGTCACCGGAGTCTGGGACTCTGCTTAGCAGCCGAGCCGGGCGAGCGCAGCGCGGACGATATTCATGTCGCGGCGGTCGAAGTCAGAGTGAGTCTGGCCTCGGAAGGCCGGGACGAGCTCGCGGAAGTAGGGGCTCTGGAGGCTCTCGTTGTGCCCGATCACGTTGCGGACGGGGATGTGGAACCGGCAGCGCAGCCATCGGGTGAGCCGCAGTGCCGCGCGGTATTGACCGGCGTCGTCGAGGATCTGCTGGTCTGACTCGCCGACGTTCTCGATCCCCAGCGACGTGTAGTTCAGCCCGACGACCTGGCGGCACATGAGGTTCAACGGTACGAGTTGGTGGATCGTCCCGTGCGTCGTGATCACGAAATGCGTGCAGACCTGTGGCAGTTCGTGAAACTGCACATCTGGGGCGTCGTCGGCGAACGTGTTGTAGACGCTCCCGTAGGTCGTCGAGTCGGTGTAATGCCAAATGATGAGGTGTGGGTCGATCAGGCGGTAACTGTTGATCCCGTAGTGCCTGAGCGAATAGGCGCGCATCTCGTCCTTGCGCTTCTGAGGGAACGCGATGAAGCTCGCCGTGATCGGGGGCGGTGCGGGCAGCGACGGCTGCGTCGCCTGCGGCGGACGACGCGTCGTGGATACGACCGTCGGTGTGACCGGCGCTCTCGTGATTGGCCGCCGTATGCCGACATGCATCGACGATGCGGGCCGGACCGAGCGTCCGGGGCTACCGGAATCAGATCGCGAGCCATCCGTAGCGCACAGTGTGAATCCGAACGGGTCAAAGCGTGGGTAGCACCCGCTCGATCCCATGAGCGCCGACTCGATCTGACGCCTCTGGAGACGGCAGGCGGCATCCGTTGGATCGACTGCGTCGATCCCCGCTCGGTGACCATCGGCCAGGCACGAACGCGTTGATGAGCTCGCTGAGACCACTGGCGGGAGGAGCACAAGTCCCATCGACCACACTGCGACGGTCCAGACAGCAGCCAACCCGATCGTACGACGCCCCACTACACGCGCCCGCTGGCGGAACGCCCCGCCGCTACACGTGAGTGACTCGAACGACCCATCAGAAGAACGGTACACAAGCGTGACCGTTCAAGAGACTGCGTACCAGCCCCGAGGTGGTCGACCAGCACTGGCGGCGGTTCTGCGCCCGCCCTCACATAGTCGAGCTAACTCATCGTCCGGTCGGGTATGTGGAATTGACCCAGCTCGAGCGACCCGCGAACCGACGCTCGCGCCGCGAGCCGACACGGGGCCGCGCGTAGATCAGGTCCGCGGGGGCAAGCGCGGCCGTTCGCTGTTGTGCGTTGACCTGCTGCCACCCCTTCCCTGAGCTCGGGTCGAACACCGAGATGTAGCCGCCCGAGGCGAGCTGGAACGGGGCAGTGATGTGCTGCTTGAAGTCAACCGGGCCTGCGCCATGGCCAAACCAGTGGGGGGTCACGAAGTCCGAGACGACGATCCCGTCGATCTCGTAGCCAAGGTCGTCAGCCTCGACCGCGTCACAGGCCTCCCACCCGTAGAACTTGCCATCGTCAGACTGGGCGCTGAGGTTGATCCACGGGTCCCCAAGCATCTCGAGTAGCTCGTGCGAGAGCGTGACGGACACCTTTTGGTTGTACTGGCGATCGGTGCCCGCGAACACCTTCCCGAGCGGGAGCCCATCGGGCGTGAGGTCGTGATAGCCCAACGCCCCGGCTTGATCGGAGTTATTCAGCACCGCGACCACCCACACGCCCGCCGGCGGCTTGCCGGATGACGGGACGAACTCGACGTGAGCGCCGGTGTGCCACGCGGGCCCGAAATCAGTGGTCACCTGGGTTTGCAGCGCAGCGACGATCGCCTGCACGTCGGCGTCCTTCTCTCCCGAGCTTGGGTCGTTATAGATCGCCACAGTGGGGAAGGTCAGGTCGGTCACGCTGGTCCTTTCGATCGATTGAGCAACCGTAGGCGCACATCGCCGGGACGGTTCCGTAGGGCAGCGAAGCGCGATCGTCATGCCAGAACCGGAGTGCTCAGCCGCAACCTTGCCAAACAGCGCTGCGCAACCACCCGGCCGCCGTCCGTGGAGCGACCCTAACCCCGCCAGAGCATCGCTGTCAAGCGGTCCGGCGCCGAGCACGATCAGCTCGGCCTTGATTGCCGGGACGGACACGGGTACGGTCGACGCAGCGGCGCTGTCCAGTGGTCTTGTCTCCGTGCTCGTCGATCTTCACGCCCACTTCCCGATGCACCTCCTGCCGGACGCTCGGCAGAAGACGCATGAACGGGTGCGTGCGTGGTCACGTCGACGCTGGCAGGCGCGCATCGTTGAGATCATCTCCGGGTTCGCCAACTACCAAGGCCCGGCTGATACGCCGAGCGTCACCGAGGCGCTGATGCGCGACGGGGACGTGGGAGTTGTGCTGTCAGTGCTCTACGCCCCGTTTGACGAGATGGACCTCGAGCAGCCGTACGGCGCACCGCCGCGCGGCCGCTACTTCGCCGACATCCTGGCCGAACTCCAGACGGTCGAGGATCATGCGGCGCAGCACAGCGATCAGATCGGGATCGCTCACTCGCCGGCGGAACTCGACGCCCTCGTTCAGGGCGGCCGGCGCGCGCTCGTTCACTGCATCGAAGGGGGTTTCCAGCTCGGCGAAGACGAGCAGACAATCCGTGAACATGTGCGGACCCTGGCCGAACGTGGAGTCGCGTATGTCACGGTTGCCCACCTGTTCTGGCGGTCAGTGGCGACCAACGCGCCGGCGCTGCCGTTCTTGCCCGACTGGCTCTACCACGTGGTATTCCCGCAGCCAAGCCAGGGCCTCAGCCCGCTGGGGCACGCGGCCGTAGAGGCGATGATCGACAATGGGATCCTGGTTGACATAACGCATATGAGCGCGCGCGCGGTCGAGGACACGTTGACACTATTTGACCGCCGAGATCCCAGCCGGCGGATCCCGGTGATCGCGACTCACATGGCGTGCCGGTTCGGCGGTCTGGAGTATTGCCTACCGGATGACACGATCCGTCGGGTCAGCCAGCGTGGCGGAGTGCTCGGTTGCATCCTCTGTGAGCACTACATCACGGACGGACTCCGCGAACGCGTGGACTCGTTCGAGGATTCGGTTGGTGTCCTGTGCCGGCACATCGACCGGATTCGCGAGGTCACCGGATCGTTCGACAACATCGGAATCGGCTCGGACCTCGACGGGTACATCAAGCCGGCGCTCCCGGGACTCGAACATATGGGGCACATGCGCGCCCTTCAGCAATCGCTGCGCGAGCGCTACGGGTCCGCAGATGCGGAGAAGATCTGCAGCGCCAACGCACTGCGAGTGCTCCATTCCGCCTGGAGGACGGCGCCGTCCACCGCCTGAATGATGGGCGGGAGAACGGCGCTGCCGTGCCCGCCGGCCGAGCCCCGAACGTTGGCGTTTTGGGTCCACGGGGTGGACCCAAAACGCCGAAGTTCAGCCTCGGCCGGTAGCAGGTCGCTCGCTAGCCGCGCTAGCGGCTTTCGACGATCAACAGAGAGTTGCCGTCGGGATCGCGGAACCAGAACATCGGCGGGACCGGATCGCCCATGCGGCTGATCTCGGGGTCGACGTCGACGCCGCGGGCCTTGAGGTCCGTGTGGTCGGTATCGATGTCATCGGTGTGCAGTGCGATGCCGGTCTCAACGCTGCCGGCGGGCTTTCCGGGAGGCGGCGGGACGATCGCGATCGTCGTCACGGCATCGCCGGGCGCCACCTCGACCCAGCGGTAGCCGTTGCCGAAGGGCAGATCGGTGCGCTTCTCGAAGCCGAGCGTTTCGACGTAGAACTCGATCGCGCGGTCCTGATCAGAGACGGGGATGACGACGGTGCCGATCTTGTTGATGCGGGTCGTGGTCGTGCTCACTACGTCCTCCTCGGGTTGGATAACACCTATTGAGACGGTTGGGCCCCGCGAAACTCATCGGCCCCGGCTTCGCCCGCAAACCGAGGGTCCGCCCGTCCCGGCTGGGGCATGGCGTCGTACTCGGTCGGGCTGGCCTGCAGTGTGAGACGATTGTCGCGTGGGGATCCAGCTCTGGCCGTTTGTGGGGATTTCGCTGTTGGTGATCATCGCACCGGGTCCTGACACGGTGCTGGTGACCAAGAACGCGTTGCTGCACGGCCGTGATGCGGCTCTGGGCACCTCGCTGGGAGTCAATACCGGCCTGCTCATCTGGACGATCGCCGCGGCATTTGGCGTCGCCGCAGTGGTCAGGGAGTCTGCCGTGGCCTTCACGATCCTGAAACTGGTCGGCGCGGCATACCTCATCTGGCTCGGCGTCCAAGCGCTGTGCGCGGCCCGACGGCATTCTGAGAACGATCCGGTTACGAGTGTCGATCCGGGCCGCCGGGTCGGCGCTCTGCTGGGATTCCGGCAGGGCTTGTTCAGCGACCTGGCCAATCCCAAGATCGCGGTGTTCTTCACCAGTCTGCTGCCTCAGTTCGTCTCGCCCGGAGAACCGGTTCTCGTGCCGTTCTTACTGCTGGGTGGCCTGTTCGTCCTGATCACGCTCGTGTGGCTCTGCACCTATGCGCTGGTCGCCGCCAAGATTTCCAGCGTCCTCGCCCGCCCGCGGGTCAAGGCGGCGCTGGATGGCCTGACTGGCGTCGTGCTCATCGGCCTCGGCATCCGGGTGGCATTCGAACGCCGCTGAGCCGTCCGCGCTCGGCGCTCAGGTCTTGCGCAGCGTGCCGACGGTGACGTGCGGCCAGCGGATGCCGTTGAAGTCGAGCTGCACCAGCTGCGTGTACTGCAACTGCAGGATGTCAGGGTGCCCGCCTGTCCCCGCGATGGTCTCGATCCAGAAGGTTGCGCCGACTTCCGAGGCTTTGGCGTTGCCACCGGGAGGATTGGAGCCGGCCGCCAGGAACGCGGTGTTCGCGGTTCCGCCGCCGCCCTTGATGGGGTTGTTGGTGGTTGAGACGTGGAGAAACGTCCGGCTCTTCATGGTGGTCCCCTGGAGCGAGGTGTGCAGCGCAGCCTGCAGGACGCTGTTCGGGTTCTTGACCATGTCTTGGGTCACTCCGGGAGAGGCGAAGCGGAAGGCCGTCGGGGTGGACAGGTTGAGCTCGGTGAACGTCGCCGCGACCGCGTTGAAGTCGCTGTTGGCCGGCGGAGGGGTGCCGAGGAAGAACGGGAGGATGTTGTTATCGGGGATGTGTTGGGGACCTCCCGAAAGGATCTGCCCGTTGCCCTGAGCGAGTATCACCGTGCCGTGTGGGATCGATCCCATCCTCACCACCGTCGCCGGCTCGCTCGGATCTGTCGTCGGGGGAACGCTGGCCCAGATCCCGGGCTCGATGTGCAGACCCGCCCCGTCGGACGTCTGGGCGATCTGTTGCATGTAGGTGACGCCGAACATGTTGATGTCCGGCATGAGCAGCCCGCGATTGGGGATCGGGCCGTTGATCTTGGTGAAGGCGAGCGTCTCGGTGGTGAGATTCAGCTCCAGGAAACGATCCTGCGGGCTATCGGGATGGTGCGGCCGCCAGATGGCATTAAAGCCATGTCCGGTCCAGGTGCCGGGAAGCAGCGCCAGCGGGCCAAGCGGATCGGGGGTCTGAGCCAGCACTTGGGCGTCGCTCGCCGGAGCCTCGATGGGCGGGATGCCCTGGAAGACGAAGTCGGAATCGGTCTGCGCGGTTACTGTCATGGTGACTCCTTACGAAGGATTACTTGCCTATCCGGAAGGGCAATCCACTCGCACTCCGTGTGCACCGACACTCCTGTGGCGCAAGCGACGCTCGGTCATACGCACAACGCCTTCCCCGCTCCGCCCGCGTCATCAGGAACCCGCCTGTTATGCCCTTCGTGCCGTCGGTAGCGCCGAGGACTCGCCCCCCGAGCGCTGTGCGATCTTCGCACAGCGCTTTGAACGCTGTCAAGGCGATCGCGGGTCACCGCACCTGACGGGAACAGCAGATCCCCAACCTCCGATGCGGACCCCGAGGTCCTCAGCCGGCAGGCCGCGCGCTCGGCCGCAACGCGTCGGGGCCCTCCGGCGCCGGGTGCTGGTATTGCGGGGCCGTTCGTCCGTACTTCATCGCCACCAGGGCTAACAGCAGCGTGAACGTCACCACATTGGCGAAGATCACGGCGATGTCGCCCTTGAGTACCCCGTAGATGACCCAGCCCGCGACGCCGGTGCCTAACGTGAACAGGTACGTGCCGGAGATGTCATCGGCAGTCCCGCGTCTCCAGGTTCGCACCAGTTGAGGTACCCAGCACAGGGTGGTCAGACAACCCGACAGGATTCCCAGCAGCTCGATCACGATGCGATCGGCCCGTCCATGTCAACGCCGGCGGGCGGTGACGTGCTGGCCCTGACCACGAGTTCGGTAGGGAAGTCATCGGTCTGGGCAACCTCTCCGGCCACCAGCGCGAGCGCGAGCGCGGCCGCGTGCTGTCCCTGCTCAAACAGCCCCTGACGGATCGTGGTCAGCGGCGGAGAGCTGCGGTGCGCCTCCTCAATGTCGTCGAAGCCCACGACGGAGACGTCGCCCGGCACCGCGAGGCCGAGCTCCTGCGCGGCATCGATCGCCCCGAGCGCGAGCACGTCGGTCATCGCCAGCAACGCCGTGGGGCGCATCTCGGGCGCGAGCGAGAGCATGAGCCGAGCAGCCTGCCGACCCCCTTCCCGACTGTTGGCCGCGGCGGCGCGCGTGCACGACGCGCCGTCTGGCAGAGCCGCCTCGGTGAACGCCCGCTGGTAGCCAACCCAGCGGTCGTGGAAGGTCTGGTGCACCGGGATCAGACCGCCATCGCGCGCGGTCCGTAGCTCCGCGCGGTAGGTGACCGTGCCGATGCGGGTATGACCCAGCCCGATCAGCGTCTGCGCCGCCGTGCACGTCGCCTCGGCATTAGCCACCGAGACGAACGGGACGCCGGGTAGACGTGGGCTACCGGCGGTGACGACGGGCACGCGGCGCTCCAGGATGGCGGACACGACCGGGTCGTCCTCGTCGAGACCGTTGATCACGAAAGCGTCGACGATCGCCTCTCGGACCAGGGCGAGCGTGCCGTCACGATCTCCGTGGCTGGGGATCAGCTGGAGGGCACGGCGGGCGTCAGCGAGCTCGGTGGCCAGACCGTGCAGGAAGGCAATTGTGCCCGGATCGTTGAACGCATAGGGCAGGCGCTCGGTCAGCAGGACACCGACGGTGCCGGACATGCCGCGGCGCAACGACCGCCCGGCGGCGCTGGGTCCGCTGTAGCCAAGCGAGCGGGCCATCGCCAGTACTGCCTCGCGCGTCTGCGCCGACAGCTGATCGGGCTTGTTATAGGCATTCGAGACGGTCATCCGCGACACGCCCAGCGCCCGGGCAACGGTGTCCAGGGTCGGGCGTCGCGGAACGAGATCCGCGGCCGGGAGAACTAGGGTTTCTGGATCGATACAGTGACCTTATCATTCGTGCGGCCCGCCGCACCGCGGCGGGATAACACCGGCGCCAGGCCAGACAGGTCGGATGCCGATCCTCGCGCGGTGGCATCGGCTGCCGTAGGCTCCAGGGGAGGAGGACCTCGATGAACGATTTCATGCTTGTGTACGACAGTTTCATTCCCGAGGACGAGGGGCTGCGGGAAGCGCTGACCTCGACCGGCAACGGCTACTTCTGTACCCGCGGGGCCGCCGAGTGGGAGGACGCGCATGGCGTGCATTACCCGGGTACCTACGCCCACGGGGCCTACAACCGCGAGACGACGATCCTCGGCGGACGCCCCGTGCTCAACGAGGATCTGGTCAACCTGCCGAACTGGCTCGTGCTCAAGCTGATCATCGAGGGCGAGGAGACGATGAGCGTGAGCAACGTCGAGCATCTCTCCTATCGCCATGAGTTGGACGTCCGCGCCGCGGTGGTGACGCGCGAGCTGCGCTTCCGCGACCGGGCCGGACGCGAGACCACGCTGCGCAGCCGTCGCTTCGTCAGCATGGCTCACGTTCACCAGGCGGGCATCGAGTGGAGCCTGACACCGGAGAACTGGTCGGGCCGGATGGAGGTCATCACCGCGTTGGACGGGCGCGTCACCAACCGCGGGGTTGCCCGCTACCGTCAGCTCGAGGGGCGCCACCTGGATCCGGTCTCCCCGCGGACCTTCGGTGCCGAGGTGATCGCGTTGAAGGTGCAGACCCGACAGTCGAACCTGTATGTGGCGGAGGCGGCGCGCACCCGCGTCTATCAGGGCGAGCAGCTCGTGGACGTGGAACGCAACCTGTATCAGATGGAGGACTACATCCAGCAGGTCCTCGCCTTTGACGTGCGCGAGGGCGAGCCGGTGCACGTTGAGAAGATGGTCGCCTTCTATACCTCGCACGACCGCGCGATCAGTGAGACGCTGGGCAGCGCCGGGAAGTCGGTCGCTCGCTATCCCCGCTTCGCCGAGGCGCTGGCCCGTCACCGTCGTGCCTGGGAGGAGCTGTGGGAGGTCTGCGATCTGCGTCTGCCCGGCAACCACCGGGTGCAGCTGTTGCTGCGCCTGCACATCTCGCACATCCTGCAGGTCTGTTCGCGGCACACGGCCGATCTGGACGCCGGTGTTCCCGCCCGCGGTCTGAACGGCGAGGCATACCGCGGGCACGTGTTCTGGGATGAGCTCTACGTCTACCCGTTCCTCAGCTTCCGGCTGCCCGACATCACCCGGGAGCTGTTGATGTACCGCTACCGGCGTCTTGGCGAGGCCCGCTCGGCAGCCCGCGAGGCCGGGTTCGGGGGGGCGATGTTCCCGTGGCAGAGCGGGAGCGACGGCAAGGAGGAAACGCAAACCGTTCATCTCAACCCGCTGTCAGGTCAGTGGGAGGCGGACCTCAGCCACAACCAGCGCCACGTCAACGCGGCGATCTTCTACAACGTCTGGAGCTACTACGAGGCCACCGCCGACCTGGCCTTCCTGCGCGACTACGGGGCCGAGATGATGCTCGAGATCACCCGCTTCTGGGCCTCGATCGCCCATTTCAACCCCGAGCGCGATCGGTACGAGATCCATGGCGTGATGGGCCCCGACGAGTTCCACGAGAAGTACCCGGGCGCCGAGTACGGGGGCCTGCGCAACAACGCCTACACGAACGTGATGGTGGCCTGGAGCTGCGAGACGGCCGGGAAGGTGCTCGAGCTGCTCCCGGAGACTCGCCGCGAGGCGCTGCAGGCGCGGCTCGGGCTGAGCGACGAGGAGATCGTGGCCTGGCAGCGGATGAGCCGCAAGATGTTCGTGCCGTTCCACGGGGACGGCATCATCAGCCAGTTCGAGGGCTACGAGGATCTCCAAGAGCTCGACTGGGACGCCTACCGGCAGAAGTACGGCAACGTCCAGCGGCTGGACCGCATCCTCCGTGCCGAGGGCGATGATCCCGACCGCTATCAGCTGGCCAAGCAGGCCGACACCGTGATGCTGTTCTTCCTGTTTCCCGAGCGGGAGCTCCGGCGCCTGTTCGAGCGGCTCGGGTACAGCTACCAGTCCGATACCGCGCGCAAGAACATCGACTACTACGACAAGCGCACGTCACACGGGTCGACGCTGAGCTTCATCACTCACGCCGGCGCGCTCGCCGCGATCGAACCGGAGAGCTCGTGGGAGCGGTTCATGGTCGCCTTGGAGAGCGACGCCGGCGACGTCCAGGGCGGCACCACCAAGGAGGGGATCCACATGGGAGTGATGTCGGGAACGCTCGATCTGATTCAACGCGGCTATGTCGGCAGCGAGATCCGCGACGGAATCCTCTTCTTCGACCCCAAGCTCGCCGATCGGCTGGAGGGACTGTCGTTCGCGATGCAGTTCCGCGGTACACCAATCCGAGTGACGCTCACGCGTAGCGAGCTGACGGTCGTCGCCGACGCCGAGGGGTTCAGCCGGCCGGTCAGAGTCGGGGTCGGCGACGAGGTCCGTGAGCTGCAGGCCGGGGAGCGGTGGCGGGTTCGCACTGGATCGCGAGACCAGCACCACGCGATAGAAATCCATAGCCGAGAGGAGGGGACGTGCAGACACAGTTCCAGGGGGCGATATTCGACGTTGACGGCGTGCTCGTCGACTCGCCGCACGAGGCGGCCTGGCGCGAGGCGCTGCGCGCGCTGATGGAATCGGAATGGCAGGACATCCGCAGCCAGACCAGCTGGACCGCGGAGGCGTTCACCCCGCAGGTCTACCAGCAGGTGATGTCCGGCAAGCCGCGCATGAGCGGCGCCCGCGCCGCGCTGGACTACTTCCACGTGCCCGACGCCGGGACCCGGGTCGACGTCTACGCCGACCACAAGCAGAAGATGCTGATCGAGCTGATCGACGCCGGCGAGTTCACCGCCTACCCAGATGCGCTGCGCTTCATCATCGCCGTCAAGGACTCCGGGATCCTCGTGGCCGCCGCCTCCTCCTCCAAGAACGCCGGCCTGTTCCTGCGCCAGATCCGGCTCGACACCTTCGCCCAGGATCAGGGCATCACCTCACCGTCCATACAGCCCGGCCTGAGCCTGCTCGAGTTCTTCGATGCCGACGTCTCGGGCCGGGACTTCGCGCAGGGCAAGCCCCACCCCGAGATGTTCCTGACCGCCGCCGAGGAGCTCGGCGTCGCTCCCGAGCAGAGCTTCGTCATCGAAGACGCCGCCACCGGCCTCCAAGCGGCCAAAGCGGGCCATATGGCGGCGCTCGGTCTGTCCAGAGCCGACGACGCCGCGGCGCTCGCGGCCGCCGGCGCCGACCTCGTCGTCACCTCGCTCGACGATGTCGACCTCGCCGCGCTGCTCGAGGGCAGGCTGGCGAAGCGCAGCGGCTGACGATCGCCGCCGGCCTCGTCCGGGCAAACTCAGAAGTTCCCGCTGTTCTGCCTTGCTCCCGCGGCCGCTTGGCTGGCGTTGGTTGACGCACGCAGCCCCCGTCGGTGTTTCAGTTTCCGGGCGAAATACAGGGTTTACCCTGTGGCGGGATCGACCCATCGGGTCAACAATCGGGCCATGGAATCAGGCGAGGCGCGACCGGGAGTGCACGCTCGCCGGAGGTTCCCTGGGCGCCGTGTGTGCGCTCTTTCACAGTGCAGACGGTGGCGCTGAACAACCATCGACGGGGGATGGCTCGACCGATGCGGAGGCAATTGATGGAGAACCTGATGGAGCGCAGGCGTGTGGGCAAGAGTCGTGGCCGGTCTGACCCGAGAGGGGGAGAAGTCGGCCGTCGTGAGATGGACACGCGACCCGCCGAGTCGAGCCGCTCCCTGCGGATCTTGTTTTTGGTCTCGGCGCATAACAGTCTGAGTCAGCAGGCCTGGGTTGCGTTGACTGAGGTCGGCCACGATGTGAGCGTGGCGGTGGTGGATGGGGCGGCGGGGATGGAGGCGGCGGTCGCTGATCATGGTCCGGAATTGATCGTGTGTCCGTTCTTGCAGCGGCTGATCCCTGAGTCGATCTGGGCGGCGTGCCGGTGTTTGGTGGTGCATCCGGGGCCGGTGGGGGACCGGGGCCCGTCGTCGTTGGATTGGGCGATCGAGTTGGGGATGCGCGAGTGGGGGGTGACGGTGCTGGCGGCTAACGGCGAGTTCGACGCCGGGGAGGTGTGCGCGACGCGGAGCTTTCGGGTGCGGGAGGTGGGGAAGAGCAGCGTGTATCGCCATGAGGTGCGCCAGGCTGCGGTGCAGGGGTTGTTGGAGGCCGTCGAGGCGATCGCGGCGGGGGCGGCGCCCGAGGGGTGCGAGTCCGGCCGGGCGGCGGGCGGCGGCCGGACTCGTCCGCTGATGAGCCAGGCGGTCCGGGAGATCGATTGGGAGGTTGATTGCACGGCGAAGGTGCTGCGGCGGATCCGGGCGGGGGAGGGTCATCCCGGGGTGCTCGACAGGGTTGAGGGGGTCGACTGTCACCTGTTCGGGGTGCATCCCGAACGGGGGTTGCGCGGCCGGCCGGGGGAGATCATCGCGACGCGGACGGGCGCGATATGCCGGGCGACGGTGGACGGGGCGGTGTGGATCTCGCATCTCAAGCGCGCCGAGAGCCGGGGGGAGCGGTTCTTCAAGCTGCCGGCCACCCAGGCGCTGGCGCAGGCCGGCCACCAGCCGCGGGCGCCGGAGATCCCCGCCGCCCCGCACGCATCCGCTCCGGCGGGTGAGACCTATCGGGAGATCGTCTATGAGGAGAGTGCGGGGGTCGGCTACCTGCGGTTTGACTTCTACAACGGCGCGATGAGCACCGAGCAGTGCGAGCGGCTGCTGGACGCCTACCGGTATGCGCGGGCGCGGGAGCAGACGGGGGTGATCGTGCTGAGCGGCGGGGATGACTTCTTCTCGAACGGGATTCATCTCAATGTGATCCAGGCCGCCGCCGATCCGGCGCAGGAGTCCTGGCGCAACCTGAACGCGATCGACGATCTCGTCGCAGAGATCATCCAGACCGACTCGCATCTGGTGATCTCCGCGCTCGGGGGCGACGCCGCCGCCGGCGGGGTCCCGCTGGCGCTCGCCGCGGACCTCGTGCTGGCGCGCAATGACGTCGTGCTGAACCCCTACTACCAGCATATGGGCGGCCTGTACGGGTCTGAGTACTGGACCTATCTGCTCCCCCGCCGGGTCGGGGCGGAGATGACCCGGCGGCTGACCAGCCCGCCGTTCACCCCGCTCGGCGCACGCGAGGCCGTGCGGATCGGACTGTTGGACGACGCGTTCGGCGCCGGCCTGGCCAGCTTTCAGACCGGCACGCGGGTGCTGGCCGAGCGCCTGGCTCGTGACAGCGGCCTGCCGCGACGACTGGGGCATAAACGCGCCCGCCTGGCGCGCGATCAGCAGCACCGGCCGCTGGCGGCCTACCGCGACCAGGAACTGGCCCGCTGCCACGACTGCTGCTTCGGCCCCGACCCCAGCTACCACCACGCCCGAGCCCGCTTCGTCTACAAGCTCGGCGCCGCCAGCACCCCCCACCACACAGCCGATGCGGCCCGCCGCGCCGCCTAGAGGAGGCACGATGCCGCCGCCCTCGTCACGGCAATCATCGCCGGCGCGAGCTTCAGCCCGCGTGACGGGGGCGGGTGGCGCGGTGTGCGCCGCCGTGCGACAGCGTCGAGCTGGAAGACCGGCGGGATTCTTGACAGCCCGCCGGAGTTAGGCCAGCATCTGTGGCCATGGCCTCCGATCCCCAAGCCATTCCCGCCGCGCCCTCGCTGGTCGACAGCCTCCAGGCCTACATCGAGGAGATCCCCGCGGACGAGCAGGCCGACGCTCTGCACCAGGTCTTTTACGGGTTCTACACGCGCGTCGCGATCATCGACCGCAGTACCCACGAGCTCGCCACCTGGGCCGCGAACGAGGCGGGAACGCTGGAGAACGTCCCCGATTCGTTGGCGGAAGCGCTGCGCGACAACGCGCTGTTCGTCGGCCAGGAGCTGTTCGCCAGTCGCATGAGGGCGATGAGCGCCATGGGCTACGTGTCCAAGCGTCTGAACGAGCTGCTGGACGGAGGCGAGCCGCCGGCGCCGTTCACGCTGACGCGTGCGGTCGCGTTCGACCAAGCGCAGGGACGAATGCGCACCTACGACCTCTCCCAGCCTGGCGAGCACCCCGACCTTCCCTACGACCCGCTGACCTACGACCCGCACGCCACCTGACGCCGACGTCTCCTTGGCGGGCCGAGCCGCAGCCCGTCAGTCGACGGCGAGGGCGGCGTTCTGCACGATCGCTTCGATGATCTGCGGCCACAGCTCGCGTGGCAGGTCGTGTCCCATGCCCGCCAGGATCACCAGCTTGGCGCCCGGGATCGCGTCCGCGGTGGCGCGTCCGCCGGAGACGTTGACCAGCGGATCGGCGTCGCCATGGATGACCGTCGTGGGAACGCGCACCTGTCCCAGCAACGCGGTCCGGTCCGGCGCCGTGGTGATCGCGGCCAGCTGACGGGCGCTGCCGGCGGGGTGGATCCCGCGATCGAAGCAGCGTCCGGCCCGCTGGCGTCTGTGCTCCTCGTCGAAGTCAAACCCCTTTGATCCGACGACCCGGTAGGTGTCCATGTGGTCCTCGATGTAGCCCTCGCGGTCGCCCTGGGGCCTTGCGCAGCATCCACATCGCCACTCGCGGTTGGGGACGACCAACGCGCCGGTTCCCCGTGCTGGACATGATCGAGACCAGCGACAAGACCCGCTCCGGATGATTGATGGCCATCAGCTGGGCGATCATCCCACCCATCGAGGCGCCGATCACATGCGCGGCCCCGATGCCCAGGTGATCGAGCAGACCGATCGTGTCGACGGCCATGTCGTCCAACGAATACGCGGCGCCACGGACATCCCGCGTCAGGAGTTGCCATCGCTTGGGGATGCGCTGCCCGCGCATGATCGTCGAGCGGCCGACGTCGCGGTTGTCGAACCGGATCACCCAGAAGCCCTGTGCGGCCAGGAGCTCGCAAAATTCGTCGTCCCACAGGATCATCTGCGAGGCGAGGCCCATCACCAGCAGCAGTGGCGGGGCGTCAGGGGCGCCAAAGGTCTCATAGCAGAGCTCTAGCTCCCCCACGGGCGCGGTGCTCTCGGTAGAGGCGGTCGGTGTCTCGTCAGGTCCGGGCAGGTGTATCAGTCCCTTGGTGGTCTGGATTGTGCCGGACGACTGGTCTCGCGGCTGCGGCTTTGAGTGTTCGCGACGGCCGAGCGGGCTTCCCGTTCATAGCGGTTCTCCCAGTAGCCGGAGCGATCGCCCCAGAACGTCGACGGCTTGACGTATGACACCCATAGTCGCAGCCACTCGTGCTGGCCTTGCCACACGTGCACCAGCTCGTGCGTGAGGAGCTCGTCGTCAAGCCGCCCAATCGGCGCGCGCAACAGGATCGTGCTCCAGATCGTGTAGCCGTCAAAACGCGCGAACCAGGGGAGGCGGAAGAGCCGTGGCGTGCTGAGCACGCGCACGCGAGTCAGGTCAAGCGGGCGCGGATAGAGCGCCAGCGGCTCGATGCGGCGCCAGGCCCGCTGGATCGCCGCCTCTACGGCTGGGGTCATCGACGCAGCCTAACCGGGCAGGTCGCCCCCGTTTACGATTGCTCTCCTTGCCCCTCGAACTGACGACCGATCTCGCCATGCTCGAGCGCTTGGTCACGCCCGCGGACCGGGATGTCCTCGACATCGGATGCGGCGGTGGCGCGCTGGTGCGCGATCTCACCGATCGCGGCGCCCGCGTGGTGGGGGTTGAGATCTCGCAGGCGCAACTCGCACCCGCGGTGGCCCGCGACGGCGGGCGCGGAGCGCGGTATCTGGTTGGGCGAGCGGAGCAGTTGCCGCTGGCTGATGGCTCGGTCGACGTCGCGGTATTCATGCGCACGTTCCATCACGTCGCACCGGCGGATCTGACGCGGGCGCTGCGCGAAGCCCGGCGCGTGCTGCGCTCAGACGGGGCGATCTACGTCGCCGAGCCGCTGGCTGAGGGGGACTACTTCGCCCTGACGAACCTCGTCGAGGACGAGCTGCACGTGCGGGCGGCGGCGCAACGCGCACTGGCGCAGGCCGCGCTCGCGGGGCTGGATCGCGTGAAGACGGTCGATTACGACGTCCGCGTGTGTATCGCCGACCTGGCGGCACTGCGGGTGCGGATCGTCAGCGTCGATCCCCAGCGAGCCGAGGTCTTCGACGCGCGGGCCGCCGAGCTCGCGGAGGCGTTTGCCCGGCTCGGGGAGGCCGGTGAGCGGCCGGGCGAGCGCTGCTTCCGCCAGCCGATGCGCGCCGACGTCCTCCGCCTCGCGGCCGACTAGCCCAACCGCCCGCGGACCGGCTGCGGGCCTGCTCGCCGAGCGCGCGGGCCGCAGCAGTGCACGCGATCGATCGCGCCGCTATACGATGCCCCGCCAGGTGCGCCGGGGCGACCTTCGCCCCGACTCGCTTTGGCTTGTGCGCGCCCGACGCTTGTCCACAGGCTTGGGAGGACCATCGATGGCGAAGATCAAAGTGCACAACCCGGTCGTCGAACTCGACGGCGACGAGATGACCCGGATCATCTGGTCCTTCATCAAGGAGCAGCTGATCCTGCCTCACCTCGATGTCGACCTGCAGTACTTCGACCTGAGCATCGAGAGCCGGGACGCGACCGACGATCAGATCACGATCGACGCCGCCAACGCGATCAAGCGGCACGGGGTCGGCGTCAAGTGCGCGACGATCACCCCCGACGAGGCTCGGGTGGAGGAATTCGGCCTCAAGGCGATGTACAAGTCTCCCAACGGGACGATCCGCAACATCCTCGGGGGCGTGATCTTTCGCGCGCCGATTGTGATCAGCAACATTCCCCGCCTCGTGCCGACCTGGACCAAGCCGATCATCATCGGCCGCCACGCGTTCGGCGACCAGTACCGAGCCAGCGACATGCTGGTGCCCGGCGAGGGGGCGCTCACGCTCACGTTCACGCCCAAGGACGGCAGCGAGCCGATCGAGCTCAACGTGTTCGACTTTCCCGGTCCGGGCATCGCGATGTCGATGTACAACCTCGACGCGTCGATCCGCGACTTCGCCCGCGCCTCCATGCGCTACGGCCTCGACCGCGGCCTGCCCGTGTACCTGTCGACCAAGAACACCATCCTCAAGACCTATGACGGACGCTTCAAGGACATCTTCGCCGAGATCTTCGAAAGCGAGTTCAAAGCCGACTTCGAGGCCGCCGGCATCACATACGAGCATCGGCTAATCGACGATATGGTCGCGGCCGCGCTGAAGTGGGAGGGGGGCTACGTCTGGGCATGCAAGAACTACGACGGCGATGTGCAGTCCGACACCGTGGCGCAGGGCTTCGGCTCGCTGGGGCTGATGACCAGCGTGCTGATCACTCCCGACGGCCGGACGGTTGAGGCGGAGGCCGCCCACGGCACCGTGACGCGGCACTACCGCCAGCACCAGCAGGGCAACCCCACCTCGACCAACCCGATCGCGTCGATCTTCGCCTGGACCCAGGGACTGGCCTACCGAGGCAAGATGGACGGAACACCCGATGTGACGGCCTTTGCCGAGACGCTCGAACGGGTCTGCGTCGAGACGGTGCAGAGCGGCCAGATGACGAAGGACCTCGCGCTGCTCATCGGGCCTGAGCAGCCCTTCCAGACGACGCAGGATTTTCTCGGCTCAATCGACGAGAACCTGCAGCGCGCCATGGCCGCCTGATCGTCTCCTCAGGGAGGCAAACGGGCGGTGAGCCATACTGGAGTGGATGGCTTTCGTCCCGCCCGCCCGCCACCTGCTGCGCGCCAAGGACCTGGCGGACGCGAGGTATTTCGAGCCGCTCGGCGTCGAGGACCTGGCCCGCGCGGCGAGACTCTCGCGAGCCCACTTCAGCCGTGAGTTCCGCCGCGCCTTCGGCGAATCCCCGCACTCGTATCTCCTGACCCGGCGATTGGAGCGCGCGGCGGCGCTGTTGCGCGCCACCGACCGTTCGGTTGTCGACATCTGCCTGTCCGTGGGACTGCAGAGCGTCGGTTCGTTCACCACCTCATTCACTCGCACCTACGGGGTATCACCCACGGTTTATCGCGCGGCGTTCCCGCCGGCGGCGGACCACGCGTTCATCCCGACCTGCGTGCTGCGGGCCTACGGTCGCCCGCAACGCAGCACATTTCGAGAAGACACCAGCTCGGCGTCGGGCTAGTGTGGCTGGCGACCATACAGCCAACCGAGGAGGACCTGATGATCAGGCTCGCCAACGCGCAATTGTGGGTGCACGACCAGGATGCGGCGCTCGAGTTCTACACCAAGAATCTCGGCATGGAGGTGCGTGCCGACGTGACGCTCGCCGAGATGGGCAACTTCCGCTGGCTCACCGTCGGGCCGGCGGGACAGCCGGATGTCGCCATCGTGTTGATGCCCATCCCCGGGCCGCCGATGATGGACACCGAGACGGCTGATCAGGTGCGGAGCCTGATGGCGAAGGGGTTCGCCGGCACGATCTTCCTCACCACCGACGATTGCCAAGCGTCGTACGAGGAGCTCAAGAGCCGCGGCGTGGAGTTCGTCGAACTGCCCGAGGAGCGCCCGTATGGGATCGACTCCTCGTTCCGCGACCCGTCCGGGAACCACCTGCGCCTCACCCAGGTGCGGGAGATGGCCACCGTCTGAGCAGGCTGGGCGCCAGGGGGCGACCGTCTCGGTCGCCCCCGCGCCGGCGGCGCGCTCGGGCACAGCGGGCGCTACGCTGGCTCGGACTTGGGTGTGTCACCCGTGGGAGACGAGCAGCGTTGTCGTAATCGTGTAGTCGGGAGGCTGCTCGGCGTCGGCGTGCTCGCGGTCATTGGGCTGCTCAGCGCCTCGGCGCTCGCAGTCGCTTCCTCTGTCGCCGGCAGCCGGGTGATCCGCTACCACGGCTATCGGCTGGTCGTGCCGAGTGCGTGGCCGGTCTACAACCTGGTGGCGGATCCGACCACGTGCGTGCGGTTCAACCGTCACGCCGTCTACCTCGGACAGCCGGGCGCTGAGCAGCGCTGCCCGGCCCACGCGGTTGGCCGCACCGAGGCGATCTGGGTGCAGCCGCTGGCCGCCACTGCCGCGGGCGCACGCGCGCGCGGGCGTGGGAGCGGGCTGGCGACCCAAGTCAGCCGGGGCGCGCAACCGGCGCGAGGATCCATCGCCCAACTCGACGTCCCGGCGCGCGGGCTGATCGTGACCGCGACCTGGAGCCATCATCCGGGGGTCGTGCAGCGGGCGCTCGGGGTGAGCTCGCTCGGCGCCGGCGCGGCGGGCACAGCGTCCGCCTCGGCCGGGCCGGCGCTGCGGGCTCGATCAGCCGGCGCGGCAGCCCCTCCGCCTGTCCCGCCCGCCCCACCTGCGGCGCCCGCCCCACCCGCCGCGCCCGCCCCACCCGCCGTACCCGTCTCGCCGCTGGCCGCCGCCCCGGGTGCCGTCTACACCGGTCTCGGGTTCGACGCGTGCTCGGCGCCGAGCCTGGGCCAGATGTCGGCGTGGGGCTCATCGCCGTTTCGTGCGGAGGGCATCTATGTCGGCGGAACCAACATGGCCTGCACGCAGAGCAACCTCACCGCCGCGTGGGTGAGCCAGGAGTCGACCGCCGGATGGCATCTGCTCCCCACCTATGTCGGGCTGCAAGCGCCCACGAACTCGTGCGGCTGCGCTGGAATCAATCCCGGTCAGGCGTCCGCCCAGGGCACCGCTGCCGCCAGCGACGCGGTTGCCCACGCCCAGACGATCGGGATCGGCGCCGGTAACCCGATCTACTTCGACATGGAGGCCTACCCACGGGGCGGCACCAACACCTCCGCCGTGCTGGCCTTTCTGTCCGCCTGGACGACCCAGCTTCACGCCGAGGGTTATGAATCCGGCGTCTACAGCAGCGGGGCCTCCGGGATCGGAGATCTGGCGGCGCACTACGGCACGAGCTTTCCGGAGCCCGACGACATCTGGATCGCCGATTGGAACAATCAGCAGACGACGAGCGATCCGTACGTGCCGAGCGGCGACTGGGCATCCGCGCAGCGTGTGCACCAGTACAGGGGCGGCCACAACGACACCTATGGCGGGGCCACGCTCAACGTCGACAGTAACTACCTCAACGCTGCCACGGCTGCCGCGGGCGCCGCCGGTGCGACCGTCGCCGCGCTGCCCCAGCTGACGGTCTCGCCCGGGGACGATGGCACCATTCACCTGAGCGCAAGCTGGGTCGGCGCGACGGGCGTGACGGCCTGGCGCGTGTTCGCCGGGGAGAACCCGAGCGCGCTCACGCCACTCGGGCAGGCTGCCATGCCCGGGTCTCGGATGGCGATTGCCGTGCAAAGCGCATTTCCCTATTTCGCGGTGCAAGCGCTCGGGTCCGCCGACCAGGTGCTGGCCAGCTCGCAGACCGTCGCCACGCCCGCGCATGTCGCGATCTACGGACACAGCGTGTTCTCGCCCGCGATCGGGCTCGGTGGTCTCCCCGTCGGCTGCTTCACCGGAAAGCCCTGCCACATCGCCACCACGATCTCGGTCGGGCGTACCGTCATCGCCAGTACGGGGCGGGAGTTCATCCCGGCCGGCAGCGACGGCATCCTCTACTTCAAGCTCACGCCGGGCGGGCGGGCGCTGCTCGCGCGCGCGCCCGGCCACCGACTGCTCGTCAAGGTGACCACGCGTGAGGCGTCTGGCAGTACGGCGACCGCCACCCTCAACCTGATCCGGTTCCTCACCAGCGGCCGTGGTCCGCGCCGCAGCACCAGCGGATCCGGCTCGCTGCGCGTCGTCGGCGCCACCGACTTCGTCTCCTCGGGCTGGGTCGGCGGCATCCTCACCGGCTGCTTCGCCAACGCGTCATGCGACGTGACCACGACCATCACCGTCGGTCGCACCACGATCGCCCGCACCGGACCCGAGTTGCTCGGCGCCAACGAGCTCGGCTACCTCACCTTCAAGCTCACTCCGCAGGGCCATGCGATGCTGGCCGGCGCGCGGGGCAACCAGCTTGGCGCCCACGTCACGCTCACCAACACGACCGCGACCGGAACCACGACCGCGACCGCGAACATCGCGCTCGTCAGGTTCAACTAAGCCCCCGTCCGCCCGACGCGCTGGTTGGCCAGGATGTCGGGGCGCTGAAGCGCCCGACTCCGGGCAAGAGAAGGGCGGACGCCGTGGTGCTCGTCCGGTGGGGACGCGAGCGAACAAAAGTTAACTCGCCCCGGTTGGTTTGGAGGGGTGCGCAGGATTTGTGTCGCTCAGCGGGCCCTGAGGTGCGAACCCCCCGTGATTCGGGGGGTTGGGGGGGATTTGTCCCAGTTTCGCGCCGCGATGGTGCGTGGAGGGGTTGCTCGCCGGGCGCGCCGGCCCGGTCCGGTCCGCCGCGCGGCGGCGCACGGGGCGGTTCCAGCGCATGGGGCGGTTCCAGCGCACGGAATGCGCTGCTCAGGGTCAGATTTCTGACAGATTCGGCCGTATAACGACCCAATCGAGGGCGCACAAAAGATCGATGTGGACGTTTCACAGCTGGGGGCTGGGGAACAGCCCGATCGCCAAAACTGAGGCCTCCTTTGGGACGTTGCCCAGCTGTTTTACGGTCCCGTGACGATTTCCGGGTGTCCGTCACCCCTCGCAGCGTGCGGAGAACCTCGTATCGGCGACGCGACGAGCGATCCGCAGGCGATCGCCAGTCCCCGCTGATCCCGCGTCGCCGGAACCACGAGAGCCGCACCGGACGGCTCCTCTTGCCCGGAGGTCGGGCGCTTCAGCGCCCCGACCTCCTGGCCATCCAGCGCGGCGGGCGGCGGCTGTCAAGTAGCGCCCACCACTCCCCACAACACCGCACCGCCCCGCGAACAGCACCAGCCGGCCGACGCTACTTGACCGCCGACGACCGACCGCGCTACCCCGCCACGAACCCCTCCAGCAGCCGACGCCGCTTGACAGCCGACGACCGACGCCGGTACCCACCCACGAACCCTCACCTGACCACCGAGACACCGCGCACGCGCCCCATTTGCGTTCGCCGTTTCCCCGGGTTCGGGGCCGGGGCGAACAAAAGTTAACTCAACCCCGTTGAATTGGAGGGGTGCTCAGGATTTGTGTCGCCCAGCGGGCTCTGACGCACGAACCCCCTGCCAATGGGACCGTTGAGTGAGATTTGTCCCACTTCGCCGGGCGGGAGTGCGTGGAGCGATGCGCCGCGGGCTGGTGTGGTCGGTCGGTCCCACGCAGCGTGCCCTTGGTTGGGGCGTTCCCCACGCCCGACCCAACGAGCAGCAGCGCGCCGAAACTTAGGCGTTTCACAACCTCGACACAGGTGGCGGTTACGCAGGTGAGCGAACCTGTCAGAGGATGAACGCGACAGCGCACAGACCACAGGCCATCGAACTGCGACTCGATCCCGAACCGTATCGCGACACTGTCTCCGCTCAGCGACTGTCGCTGCGGGCCACCGGTGACGGCTGGTCATTGCTGGCGCCCGACGGTTCGGTGGTGTTCTCAGGCTTCGGTCTCGCGGGGCGCCGGCAGTGTCTGGAGTTCGCGGCCGGTCGGGGTGTGCTCGCCGTGCTCGGCTGATCGCCGGGGTCGTGGCGTGGCGGAAGCCCCGTTACGTCCTGCTGTGCGGCGCCAGTCGGCGTCCGTGGCCATGACCACGGGCCGCCTTGTCACGGTACATCGCGGTGTCGGCCTGCTCGAGGGCCTCCTCGTCGCTGGCGGTGTGCTCGTCCAACGGGGCCACACCGACGCTGGCGGTCACCCGGACCTGGGTGTCGTCCACGTCGATTCCGGCGGTACTGACCACCTCGCGGAGCGCGGCCGCCAATTCCATCGCCCGATCGGGTGTGACGTTGGCCAGGATGATCCCGAACTCGTCTCCGCCCAGACGCGCGAGCGAGTCGGTTCGGCGCAGACGGGTCCGGAGTGCCCTGGCCACTCGTTTGAGCAGCTCGTCGCCTGCTCGGTGGCCATGGTTGTCGTTGACCTGCTTGAAGCCGTCAAGGTCCACCAGGAGCAATGCGGCACGCTCGGCGTAGCGGTGGCAGCGGCCGAGCTGACGGTCGAGTTCCTCCCCGAACCGCCGGCGGTTCCAGAGTTCGGTGAGCGAATCGTGGTCGGCCAGGCGCTGCAGCGACGCTGCGAGGCGCTTCTGCTCCGAGATGTCCTCGACGTGAACGATGAAATGCATCGGCTTTCCCGCCGCATCGCGGACCAGCGAGACCGCCTGGTTGATCCACACCTCGCGACCTGCGGCGGCGAGATACCGCTTCTCCATCCGGTAGCGATCGATCTCGCCGGCGAGGAGCCGCCGCACCGCTCGCAGGTCCGCGGCCAGATCCCCGGGGTGCGTGATGTCTCGGGAGTTCAGCTCGAGCAATTCCCGCTCGGCATACCCGGTCAGGTCGCAGAGGGCCCGGTTGACCCTGATCCAACGCCCGTTCAGCGCCACCAAGGCCATGCCGATCGGGGCCTCGGCAAAGGCCGTCTCGAACCGCTGATGAGCTTCCGCCTGGCGCTCCTCGGCGCGCTTGCGCCCCGTGAAGTCCAGGAAATGAGTGACGATGTAGCGGGGCTTCCCGTGCAGGTCGTGGACGACCGTCCCTCGGCAGAACGCCCAGACGATCGTCCCGTCAGGCCGGACGAAGCGTTTCTCGATTGACACCGGCGCCTTCGCCGTGCCCAGATTCGCGTACGCGGCGCGCGTTGCCTCGCGGTCGTCCGGATGAGAGAACGCAATCGTCTCAGAGCCGACCAGTTCCGCCTCGGAGCGACCGAACATCTCACACAGGGCCGAGTTGACCCGCAGGAAGCGCGAGTCGAGCCCGATCAGCGCCACGCCGTTGGGGGCGTCGGCAAATGCCGCCTCGAACATCTCGTCCGCCTCACGACGGGCACCCTCGGCCGCGCGCCGTTGCGTGAGGTCCTCGTACCAGGCGATGCGGTACAGCGCGTCTCCGGCCAGGCTGCGGGTCGTGATCGCCTCATACGCCACCGGGAATGTGCTGCCGTCCAGTCGGGCGTGTTCGCTCACCATGGTGATGTGACCGTCGCGATTGAGTGTCTCGAGCACCCCGCCGAGCTGAGCCTTCGCGTCCGGGGTCAGCGCGTTGACCGCCGGCTGGCCGATGAAGTCCTCGACGGTTCCGCCGTGCATCGCGGCGAACGCGGGGTTGGTCGACTCGATGATCCCGGTGGCCGGATCGACGATCGTGATCCCTCGCGTGGTGCTGACAAAGGTCTGCTCCCACTGCCCGCGCAACTCCGCGTTGTGGAGTTGGGACAGGCTCTCGCCCACCGGGACAGCCTCAGACATGCTCTGAATATCGGTGGACGACCGTGAATACTTTAGGGACCGGGCCGCAAAATCGTCCGCTCAGCCGGCCGCCCGAGTAGACTGGAGAGGCAGCCTCCACCGCTGAGTGTCGTGCTCTCCATTCTCATGTGGCCGTATCTCCATCGGGAGCCAGAGGAGTTGCAGCGCATGGCGAAGGAATCTCACGAGCCGGGCCCCGGACGATCGACGTCGGCAGCGGCGTTTAACGATCTCAGGAAAGAGATCGCCCAGAAAAACGAGGTGGCGCACAAGGAGGCTCGCCGACTCCGCGACGTGCGCGAGCACGAGCAGATACTCAGGCGCCGCCGGCAGGACCTCATCTGAGGCGACGCCCGACCCGAGGCGGGCGGGAGTTAGCCTGCGGCAGGGGTGATCTCGTCGGCGCGGACCGAGAAACCGGTCAGCGTGACGGGGCCAAACGACGTGATCAGGGCGACGTCGATCGCGTCGCGGCCACGCCCCACGACAACCCGGCCGACGCGCGGAGTGTTGTTGCGAGCGTCGAAGGCGTACCAGCGGCCGTCCAGATACACCTCGAACCAGGCAGCGAAGTCCATCGGCTCGTCCGGCGGAGGCACGTCGATATCCGGGATATACCCGAACACGTAGCGCGCCGGGATGTTCAGGGCTCGGCAGAACGTGATCGCCAGATGGGCAAAGTCGCGACAGACGCCCTGTCCCGCGCGGTACGCGTCGGCGGCGGTCGTCCAGGGGTTCGATGCCCCGGGCACGAACTCCAGGTGGCCGTGGACGTAGTCAACCACCGACTGCACTCGCCCCCAGCCTGGCGCCACGTCACCGAATAGCTGCCACGCCTGGTGACCCAGCTCGTCGGGCAGGCAGAATCGGCTCGGCATGATGAAGCTCACGGCCTCGTCGGGCAACGACGAGACGGGTGTCTCCCGCGCATCCGGCTTGATGACGTCGGCCGGGTCGGTGAGCAGCAGCTCCGCCGCGTAGGCGATCCGCGAGTGGCCTGCGTCGATCGTGAACCGCTCGCACCGATTGTCATACAGGTCGATGTAGCCGTGATGATCTGAGCTGGTATCCCACTGCTCACGGTGGAACTGCACGCCCGACTGTTGGCGCGGGGCGATCTGCAGGACGGCCGGGACGGGCTGCACGGTGTGCAGCTCGAACTCGCATCCGACGCTCAGCGTGACGGTGCGGGTCGGGCTCGGGAGCTGGTCGCCGGGCAGCGTGGGCTCGGTCATCACCCTGAGGATCGCAGGTCGCGGGTCAGAAACCCTCGCCCTCAGGTTGGCACGGGCTGGGCACGGACGGTGGACATGAGACCCCCGTCTGGTTAGGGTCACACCTAACATCATCAGAGACGAAGGGACGCCGATGGCTGGAGACGTGTTATTCGTGGGTTGGGGTCAGGTGGTGCGCGGACGCGAGCAGCTCGCGTTGTCGGTCTTCCAGGAAACCGTTGCCTACTACGCCAAGCTCCAGGAGGATGGTCGGATCGACAGCTTCGAGCCGTTTCTGCTCTCTCCCCACGGTGGCGAATTGGCCGGCTTCTTCATCGTCCGTGGCGAAGTGGCAGCCCTTGACTCACTCCGGTCCAGCGTCGACTTTCTTCGGGTCATCGCTCGCGCCGGTTCGATCGTCGACAACCTTGGCGTCGTGACCGCATACACCGGGGAGGCCCTGGGTCAGGTGATGGGCCTGTTCGGCGAGCTCTCCCAGGAGCTTCCGCAGGCGAAGTAGGACGCGGCCCGTCGTCCCGGCAGTTCGGGACGACGGCCTGACTTACGCGGTCAGCGACGGCCGCGGCAGCTCGTCTGCGTTGCGCGCGCTGGAGCCGCCCAGCGCGACCGCCGCCTTGGCCGTGACGAGGTGGTAGAGGATCAAGAGCTGCACGAGCGCGAGTGACTCTGAGCGGTGGAGGTCGGTGCCGATCGTGAACTCGCCCAGGCGGCGCGCGCGCAGATGGGTGGCGAAGTGCATCCGCTCCCAGATCGCCTCTTCGACCGCCGCTGCGTGGTCTGGATCCATCCGCCCGGCGATTCGCAGCACCCGGGAGTTCCCCAGCTCGACCAGGGTCAGCCCGTCGGGCTCGCCGTTGACGAACGAGGTCAGATCGGGATGGTGCAGCCCGTCGGAGAGCGTCAGCTCGGCGTCGAGATGCATCTGGTCCTGCCCGCCATCGCCGGCCGGCGGGAGGAACGAAACGAGCATGTCGGCGTAACGACGTTGCGGACGGATGAACGATTCTGAGTCGGCCTCACGTCGGTCGAGCTCGGCCAGCACCTGATCGGTCGTATACCCCCGCCGCGAACAATCCCGCTGCACCTTCCACTTGCGTCGCAGCTCCTCCGGCGGGTTGAGGAACACGCGCACGTCGTAGACCGCGCGCATCTCGGGCAGGTAGTAGCCGAGCAGGCCTTCGATCAGCGTGAATCGCTCCGGATGGACGTAGACCGGCGGCCCGAAGGTGCCGTCCTGGTGGCGGTAGACCGGCTTGAGAATCGCGTCGCCGGCCCGGAGGTGGGCGAGGTGCTGGGCGATGATGTCGAGGTAGTTGCAGTCGGGATGCAGCGGGGTCATCCCGAGCTCCGCCCGTTGCTGGCGACCAAACCGGTGGTAGTCGTCGGTGCAGATATGAGCGACGTTCTCCTCGCCGAGCACGCGCACCAAGCCACGAGTGATGGTGGTCTTTCCGGCCGCCGAGTCGCCGACGACGCCGAGGATGATGGGGCGCGGCATTATGTCTCCTCGCTCCTGAGCGATGCGCGCGGGGCGGCTGTCAGTGGGCTGGGGATTCTAGGCGCCGGCATGGGCTCCCACCTTCAGTGTCCCGCGCCCCTCGCTCGCGGGCTCCTCTGTCGTGTCGCTGAACACCGAGCTCTGGAGGATGTCATCAGGCTCGATCGTGACGAGGTCCGACCGTGTCAGCTTCCGGCGGCAGCGAAACAGTCGGGTGGCCTGGCGCATCCGGGCCCGCTCAATTGCGTTGCGGACGCTGCGTCCGTTCGCGAAGCGGGGCCGCCGTACCCGCAGCGCGATGTATTCGCGCAGGGCGCCGACGGCGTCCTCACTCAAGACGTAGCCCTGTCGGTCGACCATCAGCTGCGCGATCGCCACGAGCTCGTCGACGTCGTAGTCGGGGAAGTGGATGTGGTGCGCCACGCGCGAGCCCATCCCGGGGTTGGCCTGGAAGAACTCCTCCATGCGGTCTGGGTAGCCGGCCATCACCACGACCAGGTTCTGACGGTCTGACTCCATCACCTGCAGCAGGACCTCGACCGCCTCCTGCCCGTAGTCCCGCTCATTCTCCTGGCGATGCAGGTAGTAGGCCTCGTCGATGAACAGCACGCCGCCGTACGCGCGCTTGACGACGTCCTTCGTCTTCGGCGCGGTATGACCGACGTACTGACCGACCAGGTCATCGCGGGTCACCGAGACCAGGTGCCCCTTCTCGATGTAGCCGAGGCGGTGCAGGATGCTGGCCATCTGCAGGGCCACGGTCGTCTTTCCCGTTCCGGGGCTGCCCGTGAAGCTCATGTGCAGCGTCGGTCGCTGGGAGCGCAGGCCCATCTCCTCGCGCAGCCGGTCGATCACGAGCAGCGCCGCGATCTCGCTGATCCGGCGCTTCACCGGCGCCAGGGCGATCAGCTCGCGGTTGATCTCCTCGAGCACCTCGTGGACCCCGGACTGGCGCACGATCGCCTGCAGATCGGCCTCACCGTCGGAGACGGCGGCCGAGAAGTCCACCGACGCGACGGCCGAACCCGCCCTCGCTCCCGGGGCGGGGCGTACCACCCGGCCGCCGAACTCGTCAGAGAACGATGGCGACCCGTGGTCGCCCGTGCCCATGCCGCGGGCGCGACCGGCTGGACCGTGGTCGGCCCTCGGGTCGAGCGGCCGGCCCGTGGTGTCGAGGCCGCGAGGCGCCATCAGGACTCACCGATTCCGTCATCGGTTGCGATCCCGATTCCGTTGCTGGCCGGGACGCCGTACGGTGAGTCCCGGCCCGGCGTCGCGTTCTGCACGGCCGCGGGATCGCGCGTGCTCGACAGGTCGCCGTCGTTCCCGTACCGGCGTCCGACCGGGTCCTGCTGCGCGTAGGGCTGGATCGTGTAGCGCATCTGTCGATCGCCCTTGTCCTGGCGCTCGAGCCGGAACCCCGGCTCCTGCGCCGGGCGGTTCACGATGAAGCTGAGCCGCGAGGTCTGGCGCCCGAGCGTGCTGTCGTAGCAGACCACTTTCACGTAGTGGTTGGGATACGCCTGTCGGCACGCGTGGACGTCGCGCATGGCGACGTCGGCCTCGTCGGGATTGAGGTCGAACTCGGGCTGATTCCACATGTCCCAGAAGCTGTTGCGGGGATGCGGATCGTCGGTGTACTCGACCATGATCGCCCAGCCGTGCTGCAGCCCATAGGCGATTTGCGCCTCGATCTCGCGGTCGGTCAGGTCCGCCAAGAACGAGAACGTTCCCTGGGTGATTCTCATCGTTCGCTCCCTCCCGCGGCTAGCGGCTGACCGTGGCGGTCGCCACGGCGTCGGGGGTGTCGGTCGACTCGAAGTCGAACGTAATGTCCTTCCAGACCTCGAGCGCGGCGTCGAGCTCGGGGCAGCCCCGAGCCGCGTCCCTGAGGATGTCGGGGCCCTCGGAGTAGTAGTCCTTGCCCTCGTTGCGCGCCTTGATCATCGCCTCGACGGCCACGCGGTTGGCGGTGGCGCCCGCGGCGATGCCCATCGGGTGGCCGATCGTTCCGCCGCCGAACTGGAGCACCACGTCCTCGCCGAGGTAATGCAGCAACTGGTGCATCTGGCCGGCGTGGATCCCCCCGGAAGCGACCGGCATCACAGGGGCGAGCGAGGCCCAGTCCTGGTCGAAATAGATGCCGGTGAGCGGGTCGACTGTGTTGTGGCGCTCGCGGCACACGTCGTAGTAGCCCTTGATCATGTTGGGGTCGCCTTCGAGCTTCCCGACCACGGTTCCCGCGTGGATGTGGTCGACGCCGATCATGCGGCACCACTTGGCGATCACGCGAAAGCTCACGCCGTGGGTCTTCTGCCGCGTGTAGGTCCCGTGGCCGGCGCGATGGAGGTGCAGCAGCATCCCGTTGCGCCGCGCCCACTTGGACATCGATTGCATCGCCGTAAAGCCGACCGTGAGGTCCATCATGATGATCACGCTGCCGATCTCCTTGGCGAACTCGGCGCGCTCGTACATATCCTCCATCGTGGCGCCGGTCACGTTCATGTAGTGGCCCTTGATCTCGCCGGTGGCGGCAGACGCCCGGTTCACGGCCTCGATCGCGTGCAGGTAGCGGTCACGCCAGCGCATGAACGGCTGGGAGTTGATGTTCTCGTCGTCCTTGGTGAAGTCGAGGCCGCCGCGCAGCGCCTCGTAGACGACGCGCCCGTAGTTCTTCGCCGATAGGCCGAGCTTCGGCTTCGTCGTGGCCCCGAGCAGTGGGCGGCCGAACTTATCCAGGTATTCGCGCTCCATGACGATTCCGTGCGGCGGGCCCTGGAAGGTCTTGAGGTAATGCGGTGGGATCCGCATGTCCTCCAGCCGTAGTGCCTTCAGTGCCTTGAAGCCGAACACGTTGCCGATGATCGAACTGGTCAGGTTGGCGACCGACCCCTCCTCGAACAGGTCGATGTCGTAGGCGATCCGGGCGATGTACTGACCGTCGATGCCGGGCACCGGATCGAGCTGGTACGCCTTCGCCTGGTAGTGCTCGTGCGGCGTCAGCCGGTCGGTCCAGCACACCGTCCAGGTGGCCGTCGAAGACTCGCCGGCCACGGCGGCCGCCGCTTCGATCGGGTCGACGCCGGGCTGCGGGGTGATGCGGAACGCGCACAGGATGTCCGTGTCCTTCGGCTCGTAGTCCGCGTCCCAGTAGCCCATCTCCGCGTAGGGAGTGACGCCTGCGGCCCAGCGGTCCCTCTTCTGAGTGGTGTGTACGTCGTCCGTCAGCGTCATGTCAGGTGAGCCCTTTCGATTGAATCCTGGGCACACCGTACGGCCACGATCCATAGAGGTCAAGTTGTGTTTAGCTAGTATTAGTATAGATATTATTTTATGTTTGCGTACCCGCTTACCGTAAGCCTCAGCACTATGGGTCGGAGGCAACTTTCGTTGGTTTGTCGATAGCTTCTCGGTTAGCCTCGACCCAATGGAAGCGAGGCTTCACGAGGATCCGCGCGCCGCTGCCCGCATCACGCTGGGTTCGCTCGCGGAACTCGAACCGGTTGCTCTGGAGGCCACTCGCGGCGCGGCGATCGCGTGCCAGCGCTGGATCGGCCGCGGCGACGGCAGGGGCGCTGACAGGGCCGCGACGCAGGCGATGCGCGTCGCGCTGGGGCGCGCGCCGGGCGTCGGGACGATCGTGGCCGGCGAAGGCGCGAAGGATGAAGCGCCGATGCTGTGCGACGGAGAGCGCCTCGGTGCGTCGGGCGGTCTCGAGTTCGACATCGCCGTCGATCCACTCGAGTGCACCACGCTATGCGCGAAGGGGTTGCCCGGCTCGCTGGCCACGATCGCCTTTGCCGCGCCGGGAACGATGGCCACGCTCGCGGCCGCGTTCTACATGGACAAGCTGGTCGGGCCGCCGGCGCTGCGGGGAGCGCTCGATATCACGCAGCCGCCCGAGGCAAACCTGGAACGGGCCGCTGGCGCGCTGGGCAAGCCTGTCTGCGAACTCCGGGTCGTCGTACTCGACAAGCCGCGCCACGAGCGGCTGATCGAGCGGCTGCGCCACGCCGGCGCGGCCGTCATGACGCCCCCGGACGGCGACGTCGCCGGAGCACTGGCGGCGCCGCTGCCCGACGGCGACGCGGACGTGCTGATGGGGACCGGCGGCAGCTGGAAACGACCCGATCGAGTTTTAGGAGCCCTCGATTGGGCTGTTAGCCAGGTGATTTCATCGATGCTGTCCGCGCGAACGCGACGAACAGATCGACCGTCGGGCGTGCAGGACCGATCGCGGAGCGGAGCACGTACCAGGGCCGGGGGGCCGGTCCATCGTTGAGGCGAATCTCGCCGAGCCGGCCGGACGCGAGCTCCGCTTCGACCGCGGCGCGCGAGAGCAGCGAGATGCCCAGGCCGACGCGCGCAGCCTGCTTGATCGCGCCGTTGGAGCCGAGCGTGAGCGTGTCCGGAGTCAGGCCGCGCTCGGCCAGGAACTGCTCGTTGAGGGCACGCGTTCCCGAGCCGGGCTCCCGCAGCAGCCACACGCGTTCAGCCAGCGCGAGCGCCTCGACCGGCCCACCGGTGCTCGCCGGATCCTCCGGCGCGGTGATGCACGCGATCTCGTTGTCCGTCAACGGTTCTGCGATCAGCCGGTCGTCCGCCGGCGGCTTGCCGGAGATCGCGACGTCGACCGCATGGGCGCGAACCCGGTCGAGCACCTCCTGGCGGTTGCCGACGTCGAGCGTCAGCTCGATGTCGGGGTGCCCGTCGGCGAAGGCACGCATCAGCGGCGGGACGAACGACTCGGCAGCGGTTGTCACCGCCGCGATCTGCAGCCGGCGCGAGGCGACCGCAGCCGCCTCGCGCGCGGCCTGGCGGCCGTCGTCGAGCAGGCCAATCACATCCGCCGCGAACGGCGCGAACGCGCTTCCCGCCTCGGTCAGCCTGATGCCTCGCCCCGCCCGCTCGAACAGGTCGCATCCGAGCTCCCGACCCAGGGCAGCGATGGCCGACGACACAGATGGCTGGGTGACCACCAACTCGTCTGCGGCCGCGGTGACCGAGCCGCCGCGTATGACCGCGAGGAAGGCCGTGAGTTGAGTGACGGTTATAGCCATCCTCTTAGCATTAAAGCCGATGGCATAGGCGACTGTGTACGTTTGCCGCCATCAAGGCGAGCCCCCGGAGTCTCCGCAACGTCTCGCCGCGCCGGTCACTGGCTTGTCCGCTGACCTATCGGCTGGCCGCGCTGGTCACTGGCTTGTCCGCTGACGAATCGGCTGGGCGGGCTGGTCAATGGCTTGTCCGCTGACCAACCGGCTGGCCGCGCTGGTCATGCGGGGTAGCGCGTTGGTCACGCGCTCGTAGCAGCTTGGCACGCGGCTTGTCGTGGCTAGTCAGCGGCTCCGCCACGCGCTACGGTGCCCAGATGACCGTGGTGGTCGTTTTCGAGTGCGAGATCTGCCGCGCGCGACCGGATCCGGAGACCCAGATATCGCTCGAGCGCCAACTGCTCGACCTGCGTCACGGCGAGTACGTCGACGCCGACCCTGGTCAGTGGCTGACCTGGCACGGGCGCGGCATCTACGGCCCCCACCGTTACGCGTGCGGCGAGCACCGAGGCGAGCTCAAGGCGCTGCTGCGCGAGCACTACGGCACGCTCGGCTGGCACCCCTGGGCGATCGGGCCGCATCCGTGGGCGGGGCGTCGTGGGACCGACCGCGCACGGCAGCTCAGTCGCTCGTTGCGGTCGACCTTCGGCGCGCCCGGAGCGTAGCCACGACGAGCGTGCCGAAACCCGGTCGACGCCTGAGCCACGGTGGACGTGATGGAGGACGCGCATCGGTGCGCAGAAGTGGATGTAACCCGCGGGGCCGCATCGAACAGGAGTTCACTCACCCCCGTGAAATCAGGGGCGGTGCGCAGGATGTATGCCGCTCAGCGGGCCCTGACGCGCACAGCCCCAGAAACGGAGCAGGTGAACACGATTTGGGCCCACTTCGGCCCACGGACCTGCGTGAACCCGTGCTCGGCGGGCGAGTGGATCGGTGTCCGGCGCGCGAGGTGGGGCCCTCCGACCACAATGGTGCCGGACGGTCATATTTCTGACAGATTCGGCTGCATAGCAACCCAATCGCGCGCCCAAAAAGGTCGATCGGGATGTTCCACAGCTGGGGGTGCCGGACCGATGCGGCGTTTCGGGTGATTTGCGGCGGGCTGGTGGCTGATCACGCGACGATCGCGCGGTTCGTCGTCGAGCACGAGCGGGCGTTGGAGGGGTTGTTCGTGGAGGGGTTGCGGTTGTGCGCGGCGGCGGGGTTGGCGGATCTCTCGGTGGTCGCGTTGGACGGGACGAAGATCGCCGCGGACGCGTCGCTGGATCGCAATCGTGACGCGACCTGGATCCGGCGGGAGGTCGCGAAGCTGATGGCGGTGACCGGCGAGGACGAGCCGCCCGCGCGCGGAACCGATCCGCTGGCGGGCTTGGAACCGGTCGCTGGAATCTCCTGTCCCGCGGGTCGCCTCGCGCGCTTGCAGGCGGCGTTGGCGGTGCTCGAGGCCGAGGACGCCGCCGCGGCCGCGGAGGCGGCGCGTCAGGCGCACGCGGCGGCCGTGGAAGCGGAGCACGGCCGTCAGGTGACCGGCCGCAAGCCCACGGCGCAGCCGCTGGCTGCGCTCGCGCGCGCCGAGGCCGACCTCGCCGTCGCCCGCGAGCGCCTGCAGAGCATGCAGGCCGCGCGCGCGGCGAAGCTCCAGGCCGCTGCGCGCGGGGAGAAGCTCCCAGCCCCGCCGCCGTGCCGGATCCAGCGAGCGGCCGACACGCTCGCGCGAGCCCAGAACAGGCTCGCGGCAGCCCGCGCGGCCCTCCAGGCCGCCCGCGAGACCGCCGGGCGGGCGAACATCACCGATCCCGACAGCCGAATCATGAAAACCCACAACGGCTGGGTGCAGGGCTACAACGCCCAAGCGATCGTCAACCCCCAACAGATCGTGCTCGCCTGCGAGGTCAGCCAGGACCGCGGCGACGTCCAGCTCTACCAGCCGATGAACGATCGACTCGCCCAGACGCTCACCGCAGCCGGCATCCCGAACGAGATCGAACTGATCCTCGCCGACGCTGGCTACTGCTCAGACACGAACCTCACCAGCCCCGGCCCCGACCGGCTGATCGCCACCCAAAACAACCACCTGGGGAACGACCCAGCCGGCGAAAATGAGGCCTCCGTTGGGACGTTGCCCAGGCGCCGCGGCTCCCGTGAGATTCCACGGGCACCGTCACCCTTCCGAGGGTGCACGAACCTCGCGCATCGCTCCGGCCAGCGCCGCCCAGCGATCGTCAAGCTATCAATCAAATTTTTATAGATGATTGATTGAGCTAAACAACCAAGCTCACGAAGCAACACCCTCGGGGGACGGGGGGAGAGCTAGAGCAGGCTCCCGCCCGGCGGCACGATCCACAGCTTTGGGGCGAGCTCGAGGACCGTTTCCGGCGTGAGCTCGGCCACGGTCCCGACCGCAGCGCGCTCCATTGCCATCGTCAGCTCGCGCCATGCCATCGCGACCGGCGCTACGCGTGCGGTCGGGCCCCAGCCGGTCGCGGCGCGCAACTCGTCTGCGCGTGCCCGCGCGTCGTCGAGCGTGAGCTCGCCGAATGGTCGGTTGGCCCCGCGGATGTACACCGTCTGGCGCAGCATCTCCTCGACGCGGGGGTCCTGGTCAGTCACGCGGCCGCCCAGCGCCGTGCCGCCACTGCGGCTTGACCATAGGAGATCCCACCATCGTTGGCCGGCAGCCGCTCGGGCACGAGCACCCGTAGCCCGGCTGCGTGCAGGCCGGCGCTGACCGATTCGAGCAGCCGGCGATTCTGGAACACGCCGCCGGACAGGACGACGATCTCGGTGCCATGCGACGCGGCGGCCCGAGCGCACGCATCGACCGTGACAAGCGCCAGCGCGGCATGGAAGCGGGCGGCCACCACGCCCACAGTCGTGCCTTGGCGAAGGTCCGCCAGGAGAGCACTGATCGTCTCGCGGGGGTCGATCACCATCAGATGGTCCTCACTACCGGCCCCACTCTCACTACGGGCCCCATTCTCACTACGGGCCCCATTCTCACTACGGGCCCCATTCTCACTACGGGCCCCGTTCTCACTGCTGTCCCCACTCTCGCGATCGTCCCGGTGGCCGAGACGGGGTCCGTGACCGCCCGGGGAGCTCTCGCCAGCGAACGCGTTCGGGTGGGCGCCCGGGTCGCGCGTGGCGTTGAGCATGATCGGATAGGCGCCGTGCTCGTTTGGGTCGCACGCGGCTTCGAGTTCGATCGCTGCCTGACCCTCGTAGTTCACACTGGCTCGGAGTCCGCAGAGCGCCGCCGCAGCGTCGAACAGGCGACCCATGCTGCTGGTGATCGGCGAGCGCAGACCGCTCTGTACGAGCTGGCTTACCTGACGCCAGGCGACCGGATCGACGCGTTCGGCCAGTGGCTGGGGGAGGTCTGGCGTACCCTCGCCCGCGGCGCTCAGCCAGGCGCAGGCCATGCGCCACGGCTGTCGGATCGCCTGCGCGCCCCCCGGGAGCCTCACCGGGTGGAGTGTGCCGGCGCGCCGGAACTCCGCCAGGTCGCCGTACAGGATCTCCCCACCCCACACGGTGCCATCGCTGCCGTATCCGGTTCCGTCGAAGATCGCGCCTACGGCAGGACCTGTCACTCCGTGCTCGGCCAGGCAGGCCGCCAAATGGGCGTGGTGGTGCTGGACGCCGATCAGCTGCACCCCGGCGCGATCGAGCGCGTACTTGGTTGACAGGTATTCAGGGTGCAGATCGTGCGCCACCACCTCGGGCGTGACCGCGAACAGCCGCTCGAAGTGCTCGATCCCCTCGGTGAACGAGCACAGGGTCTCGTAGTTCTCCAAGTCGCCGATGTGATGGCTCACCCAGGCGCGGCCCCCCTTCGCCACGCAGAACGTGTTCTTGAGCTCGGCACCGCACGCCAGCAGCGGGCGCTCAGCCCCCCCGTCGGGCAGCGGCAGCCTGCCCGGCACGTATCCGCGCGAGCGTCTCAGGAAAACGCCGCGCCGGTTCCCCGCCACGGTCAGCCCGCGCACCACCGAGTCGTCGGTGCGCGTCTGGATCGGTCGATCGTGGACGAGGAACAGATCGGCAATGTCGCGCAGACGCTCCAGCGCGTCCTCGTCCCGGTACGCGATCGGCTCGTCCGAGACGTTCCCGCTCGTGAGCACCAGCGCCGTACCGACATCGGCCAGCAGCAGGTGGTGAAGCGGTGAGTAGGGGAGCATCACGCCCAGCTCGCGCGCCCCTGGCGCGACGGCGTCGGCGACCGGCGCCCCGGGCCGCCGCGGGGCGAGCACGATCGGCCGCTCCGGTCCGGTCATCAACGCGCGTGAGTGCTCGTCGAGCGATACGAGCAGCTCGGCCTCCTCGATCGAGGCCGCGATCAGGGCGAACGGTTTGTCCTCACGGTGCTTGCGCGCGCGCAGCCGTGCCACGGCCCGTTCGTCGTTGGCTTGGCACGCGAGGTGGTATCCGCCGATCCCCTTGATCGCGATGATCGCGCCGTCCCGCAGCGCGGCCGCAGCCGCTCCAATCGCGTCTGGGCTCGCCCGCGGCCCAAGCGGATCCGTTCCTGCCGACTCACAGACGCGATCCTACCGGCCGACACCCCGATGGGATCCGTATCGACCGACGTCCCGACTGGATCCGGGACCCACGGTCCCGGAGGAGTTGGCCGTCGGCGCCGAGCAGCCTGACCGACGGCCCGCATTCCGGGCACGCGTTGGGCTGGGCGTGGAAACGGCGGTCGGCGGGATCCTCGTATTCGGCTCGGCAGCTGGGGCACATGGCGAAGCCGGTCATGGTGGTGAGTGGACGGTCGTAGGGGACCCCGCGGACGATCGTGAAGCGGGGGCCGCAGTTGGTGCAGTTGATGAACGGATAGCGGTAACGGCGATCGCCGGGATCGCGCAGTTCCGCCAGGCACGCCGAGCAGGTGGCGCTGTCGGGCGTGACCGGGGCGTCGGCGACGCCGCCCTGGGGACTGTGCCGGATCGCGAAGCCCGTCGGCGCCTGTCGGCGGGCGCGCTTCCGTGCTCACCGACTCGAGCACCGCCAGCGGTGGCGCGTCGGGCTCGAGCCGCGCCAAGAAGGTCTCGATCGCGTCGGCGCTCCCCTCGACCTCGAGCAGCACCCCGTGTGCGTCGTTGAGCACAAAACCGCTCAGACCGAGCTCGCCCGCCAGCCGGTAGACGTAGGGGCGGAAGCCAACGCCCTGGACGGTGCCGCGCACCCGCACTCGCACCCGGTGGATCGTGCGCGGGCGCGCAGTGACGGTCACGCCACGACCCCCCGGAACCGGCGGATGGCGCCCGGTGGGCGCGGTGACCTTCACCCCACCAGCTCCCGCAACACGTGGTACGCGCTGGCCTGGGCCTCCTGGATCCGGGGGATATGCTCCGAGCGGGTGATCACCACGTGATCGGCGAGGGCCTCGGACGCTACCCGCCCCCCGTCGTAGCCGACCATCGCGATCGTCAGCAAGCCCCGGCGTCTCGCCTCCGCAAGTGCCTCGATCACGTTGCGGGAATTGCCCGAGGTCGACAGCGCTAGCAGCGCGTCACCCGCCAGCCCGTAGGCGATCACCTGACGCGAGAAGATCGCGTCGGTGCCGATGTCGTTGGCGATCGCGGTCAGGATCGACGCGTCCTCAGTCAGATCGATCGCTGCCCGGCGCGCGCGGCCTGCGTCGGCCGAGCGGAAATCGGCGACGGCATCCATCGCGTCGGTCGCCGAGCCGCCATTGCCGAGCGCCAGCAGCGTACCGCCACCCTCGAAGCTCGCCCGCAGGGCCGTCGCGGCGCTCACGAGCGCCTCGCCGTTCTCGCCCAATGTCTGCGCGCGAAGCGCGCCGATCTCCTGTGCCTTCATCAGGGCCGAGCGGCGAACGTCGTCGATCACCGGTTCGAGTTGCTGCTCGCGCTCGGCCAGGAACGGGTACAGGAAGCTCGATGCCCCGGCGTCGTGCGTGCGGCGCGCGTCGCGGCCGGCCAGCAGCCCCCGGTGGTCGAAGAACACGTGGACGAGCTCCCACAGGACGTGGTAGAGCGTCTCGACGAGCTCCTGCGCGACGTAGCGGTCCCGGGTCGGCGGCACGAACTCGTACTCGGCGCCGCAGGGCGAGAATGCGATCGTCACACACCCTCGGGCCCGGGCCAGCCCGACCGCCCGCACCGCCTGTCCGTCGTCGGCGTCCTCGCCGACGCCGAAGGCGATCGCAATGTCGTCGGCGCGCGCGATCAGGTCGACCTGTGCGGCGAGGTCTCCGCCCTCGCCGGCAAAGCCGAGCGCGGGCAGCGCGCGCTTGCCGACGATCACCGGGTGGACGAACTCGACCGCGACATGGCGCGCATCCGATCGCGCCGAGGGAGAGCGCCCGAAGGCGACCAGGCGACCGCCACGGGCGAACCGCTCGGCCATCAGGTGGCAGAGCCGCGCCAGCCGTTCCGAGACGTCATCGAAGAACTCGGTGTTGGCCTCGGTGCGCTGCTCCAGCAGCGCCTGCACGCGTCCGGCCGGGTCCGCGGCGAGCGCCGCCGGATTCACGCAACCGCCTCCTCGCGGGCCGCGATCGCCAGGAGCCAGTCGCGCCAGGCGTCGACGCCCTCGCCGGTCCGCGCACTGAGCACGATGTGCTCCACATCGGGATGGACCTGATCGATGTTGTAGAGCAGCTGATCCAGGTCGAAGTCAAGGTGCGGGAGCAGGTCGAGCTTGTTGATCAGCACGAGTTCGCAGGTGCGGAACATGAGCGGGTACTTGAGCGGCTTGTCCTCGCCCTCGGTGACCGAGCAGACCATCACTCGCGCGTCCTCGCCGACCCGGAACTCGGCGGGGCAGACGAGATTGCCGACGTTCTCGATGATCAAGCAGGTCGATCTCGTCGAGCGGCAGGTCGGGATCGCCGAGCGCACCATGTTCGCGTCGAGGTGGCACTCGCCGCCGAAGCCGGGGTCGGTGTTGAGCTGAATCACCGGAACGTGGAGGCTGGCCAGACGATCGGCGTCCATCGAACCCTGGACGTCGCCCTCGAGCACGCCGACGCGCACGCCGTCCAGATCGCCGACGACCTGCTCGAGCAGCGTTGTCTTGCCCGCTCCCGGAGCGCTCATGAAGTTGACCACCTTGACCCCGGCGCGATCGAAGTCCGCGCGGTTGGCGGCCGCGATCGTGTTGTTGGCGTCCAGCGCCTCCTCGACGATCTTCACCTTAGTGCGATGCATTCCGCCTCCTTCCGAGATCGCCCTCTGGGCGATCTCGCAAGGTCGCCGCAGGCGACCCCTTCACCTTGGTGCGATGCATTCGGCCTCCTTTCCGAGATCGCCCGCCGGGCGATCTCGCCAGGCCGCCGGAGGCGGCTCCAACCTCGATGGACTCGACTTCGAACTCGTTACCGCTGGCGATCGCGACATCGCTGCCGCCACAGGTCGGGCAGCGGAAGGCGGGGATCTCGATCGCCCACTCGGCGTCGCAGGGATTGCAGCGCAGGCGCGCATCGATGACCTCCTGCTCGAGCCGCGCCCCCTCGCACAGCGTGTCCCGCGCGACGAACTCGAAATAGAACTCGAGTGTGTCGGGGACGACCTGACGCAGACGCCCGACCCGCAGGCTGACGACGCTCACCGGCCTTCCACCAGCGTGCTTGACCACGGTGTTGACGATCGCGCTGCTCAGCGACAGCTCGTGCATGCCGCTCACTCCACGCGGTGGGATTGCACCGGCTCGAGGTAGCCCGCGTCGGAGCGCAGCTCGTCGATCGTCTCGACGACGAGATCGACCGCGCGCTCCACCGCCCCCTTGACCTGGTCGGACAGGCCCCAGCCCATCTCCTCGACGTCGGCCGGCTCGCAGGCGATCACGACGACCTTGCCCGGCCACGCGCCCGCGGACCTGACGAAGCGCAGCATCGTCTGCGGATCCATCGCGTGCGGGTTGATCATCTCACCGTCCTCGATGCTGCCCGCCACCGACTGCTCGTCGGGCTCCATCACGTACAGCGTGCCCGGCTCGCCGCCCTGGCGGCTGACGTCGAGGATCACCAGCGCGTCGTAGCCGCGCATCACCTCGTAGGCGAGGTCGAGACCGCCGGTGCCGGCGTCCATCACCTCCACGCCGTCGGGCATCTCGCGCTGCGCGAGCTGGCGGGCGACCTCGCCACCGAAGCCGTCGTCGCGCAACCAGGCGTTGCCGACCCCGGCGACCAGGATCCGCCGAACACGGTCTGAGCTCATGATTCGATCACCTCCACCTCGGGTCCGAAGAAGAACAGGATATCGCCCGGTGTCGCGCATCAGGTCCTGACCGGGATCGTCGTCGATCGTCACGCCGAGGTGCGTCTTGCCGCCGTAGTCGGTGAAGATCCGCTCGATCGTCGCCGTGCGCCCATCGAGCATGCGCGCCTGAAGGTCGGCGTCGGGGCCGGGCTTGATCAGCACCTTGCCGCCGCGGCGGAACGTGACCCCATCGACCTCGGCCACCTCCTCGCCCGCCCGCGGGTCGACCAGTCCTGGCGGCTCGGTCGGCGGCTCGTCGGTCTGCGGATCACGCAGGGTGACGCGGCCGTGCAGGGCGATGATGTCCGCGGGAGTGCTCGCCGCCGCGCGCTGCACCATCTCGCGCACCGCCGGGTCCTGGCGTTCGATCTCCTCGCGCTCGGCATCGCTGAGCGCATGGACGTGCAGCAGCAGCGCCTCCTCGATTTCCGTCGAGTCGAACAGTCCGCCGCGACTCTCGGGCGCGATCTGCGGGTGGTCGGGAAGCACGATCGCGGCGCCGAGCACCGCGTCGTCGGCCGGCGTGGCGAGCACCGGGAAGGTGTTCACGCTCCCGGAGCCGCGTTCCAGCGGCGAGATGAAGCGGCCGCCGGTGACGCGCAGGATGGGGTGGGTGGAGAGCAGCGAGCGGGCCAGCGCGCCGGCGCGGTCGAGCCCGCTGCTCACCAGCGTGCGGTTCTCGACTCTGAGCACGACCTCGTAGTCGCCGCCGTCGAGCCTGACGGCTCCGAGACTGAGCCCGACCACCAGCGGCGGTGTCCCCGGCTCACCCTCGACCCGCGCCTGCTTCTCGGCGGGCACCGCGGCCAGCGCGCCCACCATGGCGCCCGCGATCTCGACCCGACGCGCCTGCGCCTGGTGGCGCTCGCCCGCCGGCGGCCAGGAACCGGACCTCGGCCCTCAGCACGGCGTCGGCCGGCGCCTGCAGCACGCAGCGGAGCTCGAGGTGGTCGAACGTGCTGGACAGCGTGTCGGCGTACACCGGCGGATAGACGATCCCGAACGGGGTGGGGGTCGCGTTCTTGGTCGCCCCCGGGGTGTACGGGTAGAGCGCGTACCCCTCGTAGAGCAGCGAGTCGACCAGCTGCTCCAAGGCCGACGCGGAGTCAGGCACGACGGGCCTCGCCGAGCATCTGCTCGACACACGCATCGATCGTCGCCAGGCCGCGGGCGAGCTTCTCCCGCTGCAGTGCCTCGAGCGTCTCGGAGCGCAGCGCCACCCACCCCGTGTTGGGGTAATAGTGCTCGATCGTCTCCCGCCACACCGACACCGGCATCCGGAAGTCGATCGATTTTGTCCACGGCACGAGGACCATCTGCAAGCCCCCGTCCTCGGCCGGGTAGTAGACCATGCCGTTGAAGTGCAGGGCCAGCGGCGCCTCGCCGTCCGGCAGGGAGTGCAGGTACTTGGCGGCGGCGAGCTCGAGGTCGTAGTGACAGGCGATGGGTACCGAGACCGTCGTCGAGCCGGTGAACGCGGGGACGAGGACGTCGAGCTTTGCCCACACGAGACTGCGGGTCGTCACGGCCCAGCGCTCCGGGGCGCCGAACAGCTCCACCAGGCGCTCGCGGGTGGCGTCGTCGTAGCGGCGCCGGGCCGGCTCGATCATCAGCTGGATGGTCAGCGCGATCATGTAGACCTGACGGCCGCTCGGCTCGCTGACCTGCAGGTCGAGCGCGAGCATCGGTGCCGCGGCGTACCGCACGGTACGCGCGCCCAGGATCGCGAACTCGGGATCGGGCGGGACGGCTGGGGTGGACTCGGTGCCCACCCCTGGCGACTGGACGCTCACGCCGGCACCGCCGTGGCGCGCAGGCCCGCGAAGAACCGCGCGACCGCCGCCTCGACCTCTGAGCCTCCGGAGATTCCCTCCCAGTGCGCCTTGATCGTGCCGGTGAGCTCGTAGCACTTGTCGATCGGTGCGATGGCGTAGGCCGGAGGGTCGGCCAGGCGGTTCACGACCAGCCCCTCGATATCCGGTTCGAGGCCCTCGAGCACCGGGTTGAGCGCGCGCATCCGGCTCCAGGACTCGAAGTGCAGCTCGCTCTCGGTCGCCCCGCCCGGGCTCGGATACAACGCCACCACGCACGCGGTGACCGTCGAGTCCATGAAGAACGCGAGGCCGATCGGAATCTGGAAGCTCGCCCACAGGTCGTCGGGCACGTCCAGGTCGGGCAGCCACAGCGTCCGGTTGCCGGTGGGCCGGTAATCGCCCTCACCCGAGCGCATCGCCCAGCAGCTCTCGCACGAGCACACGATCCGGCGCTCGATGAGGTGCAGCAGGTGGCGATGATCGTCGGGAATGCTGATCCCGCAGAGATCGCACAGCTCCGTGTCCGTCGTCGCGACCGCGCCGGCTTCGACGCCGTCTGCCGGCGCGGTGGCCGCGAGCGAACCGCCGCGGGCATTCCCGCCCCGCGCCAGCCCGCGCAATCCTGAGACGAGATCGGCCCGTCGCCGCGCGGCGACGGCATCGGCCACCAGCCGCCGGGCGGGCCGGTCCGGATTACTGCCGTTGCCGTTCACAGGGCCAGGGCTACCTTGACGTGGCCCTGCTCCCGTAGCAGCGGTACCGGCTCCAGCTGGATCTGCTCGTCGTCCATCGAACGTCCGGCGCGGGGCAGGAAGAACGACCGCTCGCAGCTCGGGCAGGCGAGAGCGCCGGAGGACAGCCGGCCATCGTGGAGCGCCGCGCCGCAGTTCGCGCAGAGGTCGCGGTAGGCCAGCAGCGTGCCCTCGACGTTGGCGACCAGCAGGTCGCTCCCGGCGACGTTGACCGCGGCCATCGAGCCGTCGGCGAGCTCGCCCACCGCCGCGACCTCGAACCACGATGGCGCGGGGGGCTGCATCGTCGGGGCCGACATCACGACCGGGAGCTCCATCCCGGTCGGAGTCGCCGGTGCCGTCCCCGTGACCATCGGCAGCCCGGGGCCGCCGGCCGTCTGGACCGTCACCCCCTCGACCTCGAGGCCCTCGAGGTCGGGCGCCGCCTCCTCGAGCGCCTGCTTGATGGCCAGCTCGAGCGTCACCGACGAGGCCGAGCAATCCGAGCAGCTCCCCTTCAGGCGGATGCGCGCGATTCCCCGCTCCAGGGAGAGCAGCTCGACGTTGCCGCCGTGGGACTCCATGTACGGGCGCACGCTCTCCAGCGCGCCGTGCACCCGGTCAGCCAGCGGGACCGGATGCAGGTCGTGGATCAGCAGCAGCGTCGCGACGAGCGGGTCCTCCGCCAATCCGGCGGCGATGCGTTCGCCGGGCCCGCCGGCCGCGAACAGCGCGGCGAGGATCTGCTCGAGTCCGGCGCCGTACAGCTGCACCACCGCCGACATGAGCTCCTCGGCCACCGCCCGCGTGGGACCGTCGGCGCGGCGTCGAGCCGCGCCTGGAGGTCCTGCACCGCCGTGACGAGCTGCTCGGGCCCTTCGGTCGGGAGAGCCGCGGCCGTATCCATGGCTAGGCCATCGCCGTGGGCGTGTGCATCACCTTGGTCACCTTGCCGCCGCCGGTGTACATGTGCACGCCGCACGGGAGGCAGGGGTCGAACGACCTGACCGCCCGCATGATGTCGATGCCCTTGAACTTGTCGGGGCCGTTCTCCTCGAAGATCGGCGTGTTCTGCACCGCATCCTCGTAGGGTCCGGGAGTCCCGTAGACATCGCGCGGGCTGGCGTTCCACGGCGTCGGCGGGTACGGCTGGTAGTTGGCGATCTTGCCTTCGCGGATCACCATGTGGTGCGAGAGGACACCGCGAGCGGCCTCGTGGAACCCGCAGCTGACCGCATCATCCGGAACCTTGAAGTTGTTCCAGCTCTTGGTGCGGCCCGCCTGGACCTCCTTGATCGCCCGCTCCAGGCAGTGCAGCGCGATCAGCGCGCTGTAGGCCTGGTGGTAGGTGCGGGCGCGGTCGCGCTCGATCGCGTTGGACTTCTCCGGCACGTGCCACTCGAGCTCCATCTCGGGCATGTTCGGCGAGCGGGGCAGCACCATCTGGATCGAATGGCCGGTCGCCTTGGCGTAGCCGAAGTCGACCAATCCGGCCTTCGCCGTGCACCACTGGCGCGCGAACGGCCCGCCGCCGGTGTCGCAGCACACGTGCGTGTCGGTCCGCTTGTCGTAGATCCGCGGTGAGACCACCCACGTGTACTTGTCGGTGAAGTCGCGCTTCTGGGGCCGCGGCAGTGTCACCTTGTTCCACGGGTGATTCTTGTCCACCGGGTTCCCGAGTGGGTCGTGGGTCACATAGGTCGGCTCGTTCTGCCACGAATCGAAGTACGAGGATCCGAGCAGGATCCGGATCGCCAGGTTGATCTCGACGAGGTCGGTGGTGATCAGCTCGCCGCCGATCGCGATGCCCGGCGTGATGTAGCGCTTGCGGCCCCACTCGGTCATGTTCGCGTAGGAGTAGTCGACGTAGTCGGGATCGTCGAACGAGCCCCAGTTGACGAGGTTCGTCTCTCGGTAGCCGACCATGTCGTACCCCGGCAGCTCCCGCAGGAAGAAGTCGTACAGGTCGTCGTGCATCGGCACGCTGCGCTTGACGTAGTCGAAGTAACGCATCAGCCGCACGTAGTAATCGGTGCACGTCTGGTGGGTGATGTCGGCGCTGCAGCCACCCGGCATGATCGTCGAGGGGTGGGTGTGACGCCCGCCGAACAGGCAGTACATCTCACGCGTGTAACGCGCGACATGCAGTGTCTCGAGGTAGAACTCGCCGGTGAACGGGTTCAGCGAACGCATGATGTCCGCGATCGTCTTGAATCCGTGGATATCCCGGCCCGGAGCCGGGGTGTTCTCCGCCGTGGCCAGCAGCGACGGGTTGGTCTCCTTGACCATCTGCTCGCAGAAGTCGACGTTCGCCATGCAGTCGTTGAAGATCGCGTGGTCGAAGATGTAGTCCGCGGTCTCGGCGAGGTTGAACGCCAGATCGCCCAGCACCGGTGGCTTGACCCCGTACGCCATGTTCTGGTTCAGGCACGAGCACGTGCAGTGGTTGTCACCGCAGATGCCGCAGATGCGGCTGGTGATGAAGTGCGAGTCGCGCGGGTCGATCCCCTTCATGAAGATGTCGAAGCCGCGGAAGATCATCGAGGTGCTGTAGCACTTCAGCACCTGCTGGTTGGTGAAGTCGATCTCCGTGTGGATCCCCAGGCTCCCGACGATCCGGGTGATCGGATCCCAGGACATCTCCTTGACCATCACCTTTTGCTGCGAGGGCGTCTCAGTCGCCATCTGTCTATCTCCTCAATCGGCGTTGCGGCCGGAATATTCGAAGGGTTCACCGCATGACTGGTCGCGTTACCACCGCTTGGCGTAGCCGGTGGTGAGCGTCCTGCCGCTGCGGCGCCACTCGGGCTCGACGTCGTACTTGTCTTGATGTGCGGTGGCGGAAGTAGCGGACGATCGGGCCGTACGCTGAACTTGGATGATCGTTCGCGCGGCCGCGCCCCACTTGTCCTCGTCCATGAACGGCATGAACTTGTCGGGGAAGCCGGGCATCGTGCACGCCATGCAGATGCCGCCGACGTTCGGGCAGCCGCCGATGCCGTTGACCCAGCCGCGGACGGGCACGTTGCACCTGACCACCGGGCCCTTGCAGCCGAGCTTGACCAGGCAGCGGTGGTCGGAGCCGTACTCGGTCGCGAACTCGCCCTGCTCGGTGAAGCCGGCGCGGTTGCAGCTCTCGCGCACGGTGCGGCCGAACAGCCACTTGGGGCGCAGCGCCTCGTCGAGCTCGGGCGCCGGCGCGAGCCCCGCCAGGTGCAGCGCGAGGTAGAGCAGCACCTCGGTCATGTTGTCCGGCTGGGCCGGGCAGCCCGGGATGCAGACGATCGGCAGGCCGGCCTTCGACTTCCAGCTCCAGCCCAGGTAGTCGGGCACGCCCATCGCGCCGGTCGGGTTGTTCTTCATGGCCGGGATGCCGCCGTAGGTGGCGCAGGTCCCGATCGCGACGACCGCGGCGGCCTTCGGCGCGAGCCGATCCATCCACTCGTTCATCGTGATCGGCTGGCCGTTCTGCGGGTTCACCGCGAAGCCGGTCCAGTGGCCCTCGCCGTTGATCTCCTCGTTGCCGAGCGAGCCCTCGATCACGAGCACGAACGGGTCCAGCTCGCCCTTCTCGGCATCGAACCACGCCTGGGCGTAGTCCTGCCCGTTGGCGTAGTCGACCACCTGGTTGTGGACCACGACCTTCGGCATCCCGGGAATGGCCTGCAGGATGATGTCCTCGAGGCTCGGGTTGGTGGCGGACGTCATCGCCACCGAGTCACCCTCGCAGCTGAGACCCGTCGTCATCCAGAGCACATGGGCGGTCACCTGCTCGGTCTTCTTGTGATCGGCAAACGCCGTCGCTGACATCCCGTCTCCTCTCGCTCTCAACAGATCCGCGGCAGCGGGTCTCCGACCAGTTGGTCCATCACCCGTCTGCCGCCAAAGCTCGTCTGCACCAACACCATCCCGGGCGGCTTGGTCCGCACCTCGCCGATCTCGGCCGCCTGCTCGCAACCATCCACGTCCCTCAGCGCCTGCAACGCCTGCTCAGCCGACTCAGGCGCCACGAACGCGACCAGCTTGCCCTCGTTCGCCACGTACATCGGGTCAATCCCGAGGATCTCCGCTGCTCCGGCGACCGCCGGCTGGACCGGAACGTCGCCCTCGCGGACGATCATGGCCACCGACGAGGCGCGGGCGAGCTCGTTCAGCACCGACGCCACACCGCCGCGGGTCGCGTCGCGCAGGCAGCGCAGATCAGGCCCGACGGCGCCGAGCAGCGCATCGACGGCCGGCCACAGCGAGCGCGTGTCGGACTCGATCGCACGCGTCGAGCTCGAATTCGTTGCGCGCGAGCATGATCGCGGTGCCATGCTCGCCGATCGAGCCCGAGAGCAGGATCCGGTCACCGGGGCGCAGCGCCGCCGGCGAGAGCGTGGCGCGCGGGTCCCGGCGCCCGATTCCCGTCGTGCACACGTACATCCCGTCCGCGTGACCGCGCTCGACCACCTTGGTGTCCCCGGCGATGATCTCCACGCCCGCCGCGCGCGCCGTATCGGCGATCGCCTGGACTTCCGCGCGCAGGTCCTCGGCGGACAGGCCCTCCTCCAGCACCAGCGACAGGCTCAGCGCGAGCGGCCGCGCGCCTGACACGGCCAGGTCGTTGACCGTCCCGTTGACCGCGAGCTCCCCGATCGAGCCGCCCGGGAAGCGCAGCGGCTTGACCACGTAGGAGTCGGTGGTCAGCGCGAGCGGGACGCCGTCGACCTCCACCGTCCCGGCGTCGGCCATCGCCCCGAGCGTGTCGGAGCCGAACGCCGGCACGAACAGAGCCCTCGATCAGCGTCTGGGTCGCCTTGCCGCCCGCTCCGTGAGCCATCGTGATGTGGCTGTCGCGGAACTTCGCCCGCTTGCCCCGCGCGGTCTCGATGATCCCGAGGATCTTCTGCTCGCGCTCCGAGACGGTGGCGGGGTTGCTCACACGACCTCTCGCTCTCGCGCTGAACCCGCGGTTCACCGTCCGAGCTGGGTCATACGACCTCTCGCTCTCGGGCGAACCGGCCGTAGTTGTAGTACGCCGCGCAGGCGCCTTCTGAGGAGACCATGCAGGTGCCGATCGGACGCTCGGGCGTGCACGCGGTGCCGAACACCTTGCATTCCCACGGCTTGATGACTCCCTTGAGGACCTCGCCGCACTGGCATGCCTTCGGATCCGCGACGCGGACGCCGGGCACGCTGAAGCGCCGCTCGGCGTCGAGATCCGCGTAGGCCTCGGACAGCTTCAGGCCGCTGTGCGAGATGAACCCCAACCCGCGCCACTCGAAGTGCGGCCGCAGCTCGAACACCTCGGCCATCACTTCCAACGCCCGCAGATTGCCCTCGTAGGGGACCACCCGGGTGTACTGATTCTCGACCTCGCACCGGCCCTCGGACAGCTGGCGCAGGATCATCACGATCGCCTGGAGGATGTCGAGCGGTTCGAAGCCGGCGATCGCGATCGGCTTGCCGTAGTCGGCGGGGATGAACTCGAACGGCCGCGCGCCGACCACCGTCGAGACGTGCCCGGGGCCGATGAAGCCGTCGAGCCGCAGATCCGGTGACTCGAGCAGCGCGCGCAGCGGCGGCACGATCGTCACGTGGCTGCACATGACCGAGAAGTTGGGTACCGCTTCGGCTCGCGCCCGCTTGAGCGTCAGCGCGGTCGACGGTGCCGTCGTCTCGAATCCGATCGCGAAGAAGATGACCTGGCGATCGGGGTTCTGCTTGGCGATCCGCAGCGCGTCGAGCGGGGAGTACACCATCCGGATGTCAGCTCCGGCGGCCTTCGCCTCGAGCAGGCTGCCGCGCGAACCCGGCACCCGCATCATGTCGCCGAAGCACGTGAAGATCACGTCCGGTTCGTGGGCGAGCGCGATCCCGTCATCGACGCGGCCCATCGGGATCACGCAGACCGGACAGCCGGGTCCGTGCACCAACTCGACGTTGGCGGGCAGCAGGTCGTCGACGCCGTACTTGTAGATCGAATGCGTGTGGCCGCCGCATACCTCCATCAGCTTGTAGTGGCGCCCGGGCTCGACGAGCGACAGGATCTCGCCGGCCAGCGCGCGGCCCGAGCTCCGGATCGCGGAACTCGTCGACGAACTTCACGGCGCCACCACGCGGTCGCCCGCCGACAGCCACGCGATCGCCGTACCGGCGTGCACGAGCAGGTGGTCGCCGGGTGACACCGGCTCGACCAGCGCCGTCTCCACGCTGGCTCGCGCGCCGTCTGCGGCAGCGCACAGCGCGAGGCCGCGCTGTGGGTCGATGCGCACCACCGTCATCGGGATCCCGTCATCGCCGCAGGTGATGCAGTGCTCCGAGCCGCAGATGGGTGCCGGTGCGGGTGCGGCATTCACTCGATCACGCTGGCCTTCAGCTCCTCGAGCTCCTGCTCATAATCGGCCCCCATGCGCTCGAGCAGATCGCGCGTGGCACGGGCTTCCTCCTCATCGACCTGTGAGATCGCGAAGCCGACGTGGATCAGTACCCAATCGCCCGGGCCGACTCCGCCGCCGTCCTCATCGAGCAACCCGATGTTGACGTTGCGCCTCACGCCCGCGACATCCACCTTGGCGAGACGATTCTCCTCGTCAACGATCTCCAAGATTTGGCCTGGTATCGCCAAGCACACGGCCGGGGTTCTATCACGCACGGCGCAGTGCATGTGGTGTTCGGTAATGGCAGTTACGCGCGGCTGTGTAAGCAGGATTACCGAGCGTCGCGGACCGCATCGGACGGGGGCCGGAGGCGTACTATCTCAGGGCAGATTCCGGTGTTTGTGAGGGATTAGCTGCTTTGTGAAGGATTAGAGAGAGGCGCTCGGCATTTCCAGCGAAGACCGAGAGACCGTCCGTCAACCGTCGCAGCAGTGGCCGAGTGACGACGAGCGCCGACCCCGCTCGCCCGAGTCACCGGCGTTGTACACCTACCTGCTCGATGCCGACGATGACCTCGCCCAGGAGTTCGACGTCCGGATGCGCGTCGCCGCTCGCCAGCTGGCGACGGTGAAGGTGCTCGATGCCGAGGTCGGCGAGTGTGATCTCGCTCCGTGGTTCGAGGCGGCGGGCAGCGGCCCCGGACTGCTGATCCTCGACGGGCTGATGGGGGTCGACGCGCGGGTGGATAACCGCACCGCGACCGAGCTCGTCGGTACCGGCGACCTCCTGCAACCCGACATCCGCCGGCCGGACGACCTGCTGCGGCGGACCGATACGTGGCGGGCGCTGTACCCGACGCGGTTTGCGCTGCTCGACGCGGAGTTCGCCGATCGGATGCGGCCCTGGCCGCAGGTCATGCAGGCGCTGCTGCGGCGCGCCGGTCGGCGCATCGCCGATGTCGATGCGCTGCGGGCGATCATGTGCCAGCCTCGGCTCGAGGTCCGCCTCGCGCTTCTGTTCTGGCACTTGGCAGCGCGCTGGGGTCGCGTGGAGCCTGCCGGCATCCGCCTGTCGCTGCCGCTCACCCATCGCATGCTGGGCCAGGTCGTGGGTGCCGAGCGGCCGTCGATCTCTCACGCCCTCGGCCGTCTGGCCCAGTGTGGACTGGTGACCGGCGCGGCCGGGGACTGGCACCTGCACGGCAGCCTCGAGCAGCACCTCGAGTGCCTGATCGAGCGGACCAGCCCCTTACGAGAGCGGCTGGCCAGGGACGAGAGTTCGCCGCGTCGGCGCCTGGCCTCGGGCGCATGAGCCCGGCGCTCGCCCAGGCCCCGCGGGGAGGCGTATAACAGTGCTCGCAGACGCCGCGGCTGGAGCGGCGGCGGGCGAGCGCGGCCCGGTCAGCGTGATCTGGATGACCAGCGGTCTGGGCTGTGACGGCGACACGGTCTCGATGACCGCGGCCAGGAGCCCCAGTCTCGAAGATCTCATGCGAGGCTGCATCCCGGGTCTGCCTCCGGTGATCGTCTACAACCCGCTGTTCGCCTATGAGACGGGCGAGCAGTTCATGCGCGCCTGGTTTGACGCCGCCGCCGGCAAGCTGGATCCGTTCATCCTCGTCCTGGAAGGCGCGGTCCCGAACGAGGAGATCAACGGCGATGGACACTGGGCGGCCTTCGGCGTGGACCCCGAGACCGGCGACCCGATTCCGACCTGCACGTGGATCGATCGCCTCGCTCCCCGGGCCGCGGTCGTCCTGGCGCTCGGTACCTGCGCCGCGTTCGGAGGCATCCCGGCGATGCGCAACAACCCGACCGGCGCGATGGGGCTGCGCGACTACCTCGGTTCGCACTGGCTCTCGCGGCGCGGGTTCCCGATCGTGAACCTACCGGGCTGCCCGGTGCAGCCGGACAACATCACCGAGACGCTGCTGTACCTGGCCATGCAGCTCGTCGGCATGGGCCCGCCGATCGACCTCGACGAGCAGGGGCGCCCGGGATGGCTGTTTGAGCGCACGGTGCAGGAGGGCTGTGGCCGCGCGGGCTACGCCGAGCACGGCGAGTTCGCGTCCTCACCGGCCGACAGCCGCGGCTGCCTGGTGAAGCTCGGCTGCAAGGGTCCGGTCGTGAAGTGCAACGTCCCGATCCGGGGCTGGGTCGGAGGTGTCGGGGGCTGCCCGAACGTCGGGGGCATCTGCATGGCCTGCACGATGCCGGGCTTCCCCGACAAGTTCATGCCGTTCATGGAGGCCAACCCGCTGGGCAAGCTCGCGGCGACCGGGGCCCGCTTCACCTACGGCCCGGTGCTGGCTCGCCTGCGCAGGCTGGCCATCCGTCGCCATTACGACGTCGAGCCGGCCTGGCGCAAGGCCGGCGACGAGCTGGTGACCGGCTACCGACCCCGCTGGTAGGCCAAAATCGCTGGCGCGATTTTGGCTGGCGCCATTTGGCTGGCGCCAAATGGCGGGCCAACGGTGGGGCGATTTGGCTGGCGTAATTTGGCTGGCGCCAAATGGCGGGCCAACGGTGGCGCGATTTGGCTGGCGCCAGATGGCTGGCGCCAAATGGCGGGCCAACGGTGGCGCGATTTGGCTCGCGTGATGTGGCTGGCGCCACATAGCCGCGACCGTCGATCCGCGATGTGGCCCTACTGGATGATCCGGAACACCCCGCGCATGAACGGGTGGATTCGGCAGTAGAACGTGTACGTGCCCGGCCGGAGGTGCTTGGACGTACTCCACGTCAGCCTGCCGACCGCGGGTGTTCCGATGCCGAGTTGCCCCGAGTCGTAGCCCCCTGCTCCATTGGCGAGCGGATAGGAGATGCCGGTGTTCAGCCCGCACGGGTTCTGGCAGGCGGTGACGGTGTGGAAGATCGATGCCATGTAAGCCGCGGACGGGTGGAGGGGATTCCCCGGAGACAGCGGGCTCGCATCGCCGTTGACGAAGGTCAACGATTGACCCTGGCGGATCGTCGGCGTGCAACGGCTGGCGCCTGAGGCCGTGAAGTCGCCGGGGTCGTACCGGAACTCGGCGATGACCACCTTGTGCGTGAAGCAGGTGGGAAACCGCGTGAGATTGACGCCGAGCGAGAACGCGCCCCCGTGGTTGTTGTTCTCGGCCAGGTGCCCGTGCGTCACGTGCCCGGTCTCGTCGATCTGGTGCCGGAATGGATCGACTCCGCTCTGGTCGTCCCAGGCCTCCCACGCGACCATGATCCCCATCGACTCGTACCACGAGGCGCGCCGCGTCTCGTAGGTCGCGCTGATCCGCAGCACGTCGCCGGCTTTGATCTGCGGACGCCAATCCGCCGCCGTGGCCGTCATCGCCATGTCCCACGAAATCGGCCCGAGCTTGTCCCAGTAGTGAGCATCTGAGCGGAACAGGCGCACCGAGTTGGGCGCGGTCCCCGGGACCGCGCCCCCGGCTGGTGTCACCCCCGGACGGATCAGATCAAGCTCGTCATACAGGCCGCCGGGATGCAGGTGCCCCGCGGTCGCCACGAGCGTCCCGGGGTGGTCGACGGTGAACTCGTTCAGCGGCGGCCCGCTGCCGTACGGATCGTGCGCCATGTCGGGATAGGTGAACCTCCCGTCCCGGCCGCTGTGGCGCAGCACGTCGAACACGGGGTAGAGGTGGTGGTCCTGGACGTCCATCCAGATCGGATGGACGGAGGTGATGCTCGAGGCAGCGGGCGAGCCGGCGGGGACGAAGTCGATGTCGTAGGTGATGTAGACCTTCGCGGCATGAGCGGTGAGGTTGTGGATCATGTAGTTCAGGACCCACAGGTCGCTCGCGCTCACCGGGTAGCCGAACCCCTGCGGGAACTGGTAGATCGTCTTCTCCTCGCCGGCGGCCATGAACGGATAGAAGCTGTTGCCGTAGGCGTCGCCCTCGCCCTGCCCCAGCGCTCCGTTGCTCAGCCACACGCCGTGGTGCAGATGGATCACGTCGACACGGGGCACTGTGCCGCAGCACTTCCCGCCGGGCAACGCGTAGCGCAGGTTGGGCGCCATCCGGACCATGTAGCCGTCCTGGCTCGGCTTGGGGACGTGGTTGTAGTCGAGCAGGATCAGGTTCGCGCCCGGCGTGACCGTATAGGGGCCGGCCGCGAAGTGGAGGTGCTCGAGCCCCGGGTAGTTGACCCGCGCCACCGAAGCGATCGCGGAGGACGTCGACGACGCGAGCGCAGCACAGACCACCAGACCAATTAGGACTGCTCGCTTCACGTCTCCTCCGCCGCCCGGGCAGTGGGCTGGGCGTCGACTCGGTTACCAGGCTTGGGTGCTGCCGCACTGCGGGCAACCGACGGACGTCGATACCGACGCCGCGAACACCAACCCGCACTGACAGCTGTACATCGCCTGATCCTGAGGCGGCCCGGCTTCACGCCGTCGTCCGGGGGCCGGCGCAGGAGCCGGGTCCTGGGTCGTCGCCCGGGGGTCCGTTGAGGCGCTGGACGCCTCGCCCCGGCCCGTGCTGCGGCTCGGCCGCAGCTCGCGCTGCCGGCGGCTCTTACCCGCGCCAAATCTCGATCTCGCTATCACGTTCATAAAGGAGTAACGGCTTTGCCGTCCATTGGTTTCGCTTTCTGACTTAAATTCCTGGTTGCTAACACGAACCTAATCGTCCGGGATCGGGCGCCCCGCGGTCGCGGCGACGCTGCTGTTCGGCGTCGGCGGGCAAGCCCGTGTGGGAGAATGCGCCCGCGAATGGATCCGAGCCGCAAGCGTGCCATCCGTCTCACGATCGCTCTCACCGTCGCGCTGCTGCTGGCGTCGGCGCTGATCTACACGAGCTTCAGCGCCGGGCGAGACGAGGTGACCGCCTCTCAGCTGCTCCAGCAAGGCCAAGCCCGGGGAGTCGTACATCCTCGCTGGGACGGTGCTCGAGGGGTCGGTGCACCGCGACGGCCAGGAGCTGCTGTTCCGCGTGCGCGATCCGAAGCTCAAGCTCTCGGTTCCCGTGCGCTACAGCGGGATCGTGCCCGATCCGTTCGCCGCCGGCCGTGGCGTGCTCGTGACGGTGCACAAGCAGGGCTCGGACTTCATCGGCCAGCAGAACTCGCTCACGACCAAGTGCCCGTCCAAGTACCAGGCGGCGGCCGCGTAGTGATGGCTCCGATCCCGAATCGGCGCCGCTGAGATGGCCCTCGTCGGTCGGGCGCTGCTGATCCTCGGGCTGGGCGTCACGGTCTACGGGATCGGCGCATCGCTCTACGGCGCCCGCACCGGCCGCAGCGAGTGGGTCGACTCCGGTCGGCGCTCGATGTACGCGCTCGCCGGACTGATGACCTGCGCGTTCGTGATCCTCGATGTCCGCGTTCCTGCGCTCGGACTTCTCCTACAACATCGTCGCCGGCGGCTCCAGCACGACCACGCCGACGTTCTACAAGGCCGCGGCCGTCTGGTCGACCCAGCAGGGCTCGCTGCTGCTGTGGGTCCTGCTGCTGTCGCTGTGGTCGAGCCTGGCCCTGTTCCTCACGCGCCGGCGCGTGCGCGAGATCGTCCCGTACGCGACCGCGGTGCTGCTCGGGTTCGCCGCGTTCTTCACCGCGCTGACGGTGTTCTTCGCCAACCCGTTCGCGACCGCGTCCCAACCGCCCGCCGAGGGCGCGGGGCTCGATCCGCTGCTCCGTCACACGACGATGATGATTCACCCGCCGATGCTCTACTCCGGCTACACGCTGCTGACGGTCCCGTTCGCCTTCGCGATCGGCGCGCTGATCAGCGGCCGCCTGAACGCCGAGTGGATCCAGGTCACCCGGCGGTTTGCGCTCGCCGCCTGGCTGTGCCTCGGGATCGGGATCCTGCTCGGCGCGCGCTGGTCCTACACCGAGCTGGGGTGGGGCGGCTACTGGGCGTGGGATCCGGTCGAGAACGCCGCGCTGATGCCGTGGCTGCTGGCCACCGCGTTCATCCACTCGATCATGATCCAAGAGAAGCGGGGGATGCTGAAGATCTGGAACGTGTCGCTGATCCTCGGCACCGGGACGATGGCGATCGTCGGCACGTTCCTGGTCCGCTCCGGGATCCTCTCCTCGATCCACGCGTTCGTCTGCGACCCGACGCTGAACATCTCGTTCGTGCTGCTGATCGCGGTGATGGTCTTCAGCTCGATCGGACTGGTGATCTAGCGACGAGAGGCCCTGCGCTCCGAGGCTCAGCTCGACTCGCTGATCTCCCGCGAAGCGGTGTTCCTGTTCCAGAACCTGCTGCTGGTCGCCCTGACGCTGGTGATCTTCTGGGTCACGTTCTTCCCGCTCATCTCCGAGGCGATCACCGGCACCCAGGTCTCGGTCGGCCCGCCGGCGTTCCGCCCGTTCGTCGTGCCGCTGGCGCTGATTGTCGTGCTGCTGTCCGGGGATCGGGCCGATCATCGCCTGGCGCCGCGTGACCCTCGCCAAGCTGCGCCGCAGCTTCACCTTCCCGGTGGCCGTCACGCTGATGACCGCTGGTCGGCTGCTGGCGCTGGCGCTCGGCGTCGGCCGCACGGGTTCGCGCTGGCCATGTTCGGCTGCGGCACGTTCGTGCTCGCCTCCGTCGGCCAGGAGTTCTCGCGCGGCGTCCGGGCCCGGCGCGCGATGACCCGCGAGCCGGCGCCGGTCGCGCTGGTCTCGCTGGTGCGCCGCAACCGGCGCCGCTACGGCGGCTACATCGTCCACGCCGGCGCTGGCCGTCGCGCTGATCGGCGTCGCCGCGTCGACGTCGTTCCAGCACTCGCGCTACGCGACGATCAAGCCGGGTCAGAGCGCGAAGATCGACGGCTACACGATCCGCTACGTCCGGCCGACCGCCACCGCGTCGGCCCAGAAGATCTCGCTCGGCGCGGTCCTCGGCGTCTCCAAGGGCGGCCACCACGTGACCACGCTGCACACGACCTACGGGCTGTATCCGTCCAGGATCCGACGCTGGGCGTGATCGGCCGCTTCTTCAATCGGTCGCGGACGAGAGCCGGATCGGGCTCGACGCCGGGCTGACGCACGACATCTGGACCGTCGTCAACTCCGAACACTCGCGCCGCTGCAGGCGCTGATCACCAAGGGCGACGCATCGTTCGCCGGCGCGATGACCGCGGCGGCCAAGCATGCCGGCCGCGCCAGCGCGCAGGCGTCAGCTCGGCTCGCTGTTCACGCTGCGCGACCAGCGGATCGCCGAGCTCGACCGCAGCGGTTCGTCGACCATCCGTGGCCGGTCGACGTTCCTGCTGATCGTCTCGCCGCTCGTCACGTGGCTGTGGCTCGGCGCGGATCATCGTCGCCGGATCGGCGGCCTGATCGCGCTGCTCGGCCGCTGCCATGCGCTCCGGTCGCTCGCCGTCGGTCCGCGCCGTCCGCGCCGCCGGTTCGCCGCCTACCGCGCCGCGGCGCGGCGTCGCGGCTCGCCACCGGTTCGCCGCGTCCCGGCGCGCGAGCTGGTCTAACCGCTCGCCGTCGATGGACTTCCTGATCGTGATGGTCGTCCTGGCGCGGTCGTGCTCCTCGTCTCGGCGCCGCTGCGGCGTCAGGCGAGCGGCGGCGGACCGGCCGACGATCGACCACGGAGGCTGGCCGAGCTCGAGGCCGCGCGCGAGGCCAAGTACCGCGAGATCCGCGACGCCGAGCTCGATCACCGAACCGGCAAGCTGTCCGACGAGGACTTCCAGGCGATCGACAAGACGCTGCGCGCCGAGGCGATCGAGATCCTGCGCGCGCTCGATCGCGCCCACCGGCGCAGACTGAGACCAGCTACCATCGCCGCCATGACACGATCCTCAACTTCGTGCAGGTCGTCCTCTGCGTCGTGCTGATCTTCCTGATCCTGATGCACTCGGGCAAGGACGCGGGGCTGTCCGGCGCGTTCGGCGTCGGCACCGGCGCGGGACCGTTCGGCGGCGGATCGCTGGTCGAGCGCAACCTGAACCGCTGGACGATCGGCTTCGCGATCGCCGTTCGTCGGTCAACACGATCCTGCTGATCAAGATCTCGTACGGCCCCGGCCGCCAGCGGACCACGGCTCAGCCGCACTACGCCGAGGTCGCGTGAAGCGCTATCGCTCGTCTGCCCCGAACAGGCGTGTCGCCTCTCGCTCCCGAGTTGAGTCGACCGCCAGGCGCAGCAGATCGAGCGGGCTGAACGGCTTGGTCAGGAACAGGTCGGCGCCGGCCTCCTCGGCCTCGCGCTCGACCCGTCGCCGTGGGCGGCGGTCAGCATCACGATCGTCGCGCCGCTGGTCGCCGGCTCCGCGCGCAGCCGCCGGCAGGCCTCGATTCCGTTCAGGCGCGGCATGTCGACGTCGAGGAACACCAGTGTCGGACGCTCGCGGCGCGCCACCTCGACCGCCTCGAGCCCGTCCGAAGCCTCGTGGAGGTTGAACTCGGAGACGTCTTCGAGCGTCGTCGCGATCAGCTTGCGGATGAACGGGTCGTCGTCGACGATCAGGACCCCGCGGGTCATCTGATCTCCGGCGCGATGCGCATGAACGTCTCGTCGGGGATCGCCATGAACGCCTCGACGACGCGCGGGTCGAACTGGCTCCCCGAACTCGCTTGGATCATCTCGCGTGCCACGGCGAGCGTCGACGGCGGGTCGGTAGGGGCGGTCGGTGGTGAGCGCGTCGAGCACGTCGGCGACCGCGAACACGCGCGCCGCGAGCGGGATCGCCTCGCCGGCCAGGCCGTCCGGGTAGCCCGCGCCGTCCCAGCGCTCGTGGTGTGAGCGCACGACTTGCGCCGCCTCGCCGAGAAACTCGATGTCGCGCACGATCTCGGCTCCGATCGCGGGATGCTGCTGCATCACCGCCCGCTCCTCCTCGGTGAGGCGCTCCGGCTTGTAGAGGATCGCGTCGGCGAATCGCCACCTTGCCGACGTCGTGCAGGAGGAAGCCGAACTCGATCTCGGGCGTACGGCCATCGGCACGCCGAGCGCGCGCGCGATCTCCATCCCGTAGGCGGCCACGCGCTCGGCATGCTTGCCGGTATACGCGTCGCGTGCCTCGACCGCGTTCGACAGCGCCCTCACGGTGGCCATGTACGAGCGGCTGCAGCTCCTGCGAGCGGGCGCGCTCCTGCTTGAACGTCTCGCGCAGGTCGGCGGCGTAGCGCTCGAGCTGGCGCTCCTTGTCGGCCGATTCGCGTTCCTGGCGCAGCGAGCTCCGCGCGCAAGCGGTCGATCTCGGACTCAGCTCCGTCTCGGTCCTCGTCCCCATCGCTGACCGGAGCGTAGCTCTCAGCGACCGCGCAGGGCGTCGAGCAGCGCCTCCGCCGCGTGCTCGACCGGTACCACCTCGATTCCGAGCCGCTCGATTCCCGGTGGCGTCGGCGTGCCGCCATCGGAGAACAGGATCACCGCCCGGCGCAGCCGGCGTCCGCGCAGGTCCAGCGCCTGCAGGATCGCCTGCGGGCTGCGGATCCCGGCGTCGACCAGCGCCACCTCGAAACGGCGCTCGCCGCAGACCCGCGGCCGCCGCGGGCCCGCTCGTCTCCCAGTCGTGTTCGATCCCGAGCTCGTCGAGCCCGGGCTCGAGCGCCGCCCGCATCTCTCGCGGCCGACCACGAGCACGCGCGAGCGACCCGCGAGGACGGCGGCGCCCAGCACCTCGCGCAGCTCGTCGGCGTCGATCGGCTTGGTGACGACCCACTCGCCGGCGAGCTCCTGGCGGCCGGAGAACACCGACACGAAGACGATCGGCGTCGCGCGCAGCTCGGGATCGGCGCGAATCTCGCTCAGAACCTCGAAGCCGTCCATCCCCGGCATCAGGATGTCGAGCGTGACCGCGTCGAAGTGCTCCGGCGCAGCGCCGCGAGCGCCGCCTCGCCGCTCGTCGCGATCGCGGTTGCACGTCGAGCGGCGCCGAGCTGGCCGGCGATCAGCTCGGCGACGTCCGGCTCGTCGTCGACGATCAGCACTCGGCGCCCGCGGACGGCCTCGAGCGAGCGGCCGGCGTCACGTCCGCTGAGCGCGGCCGGCAGGAGCACGCGGAACGTGGTCCCCCGGCCCGGCTCGCTCTCGACCTCGATCTCGCCGTGCTGGAGGTCCACCAGCGACTTGACGATCGACAATCCGAGGCCGGTCCCGGGGCTCGGCGCGTCCGCGTGGGCACCGCGATAGAAGCGCTCGAACACCCGCCCGACCTCCTCCTGGGTCATGCCGGCGCCGAATCGGTGACGACGATCCGGACCCACGCGCGGTTCGGCTCGGCCCGAATCTCGATCCGGCCTCCCGCTCCCGTGTACTGGTGGGCGTTGGTCAGCAGGTTGGCGACGATCTGGCGCACCCGGCCGGGATCGGCGAGCGCGAGCGGCAGCGCCGGCGCGACGTACACGACGAGCTGCTGTTGCTTGTCGGCGATCCGGGCTCCCATCAGCTCGGCGACCTCGTGGACGGCCTCGCCGACGTCGATCGGCCGTGGCTGGTCTCCAGCTGATGCGCGTCGATCCGCGCCACGTCGAGCAGGTCGTTGACGAGGTCGACGAGCCGGTCGGTCGACCGCAGGATGATGTCGACGAACTCCCGCTGGCGCTCGGACATCTGCTCCGGAGAGCGCTCCAGCAGCTCGACGAAGCCCTTGATCGAGGTCAGCGGGCTGCGGAGCTCGTGCGACGCGGTGGCGACGAACTCGCTCTGCCGTCGCTCGTGGTCGGCCCGTTCGCCCACGTCGCGGACAATGAGCGCCAGGCGGCGGCGCTCCGCCTCGAGCCGCCGCACCGACTCCAGCAGCGCCGCGAGCAGGGCCAGCACGCCGATCGGCGCAAGACGTCGTGCGTGGGCGATCGAGCGGCGCGGCATGGACCAATTGATGGCACGCTGCCGCTCTCGCCACTGCAACTTTCACTGCACGTGCAGGAGAAGATGGCGTGCCGACCGACGACCTTGCTAGCTTCGCCGCCGGGCCAACAACGGTCCTTCCGGTCACGTGCAGCAATCGCCGCCTACCGCGGGGAACCACCATGAGTCGCCTGCTCACGCTTCGTCGCATCTCCCTCGTTGGTCTCCTGGCAGCCCTGGCTGCGGTGATTCCGGCCGGCTCCAGCTCCGCCGACCTTCAGGGGAGCATCGCGGCCGGGCAGGGGCGCGCGGCCCAGCTGCAGTCCTCGATCCGGGCGGACTCGAGCAAGATCCAGGGGTTCCAGGGCACGATCAGCTCCCTCCAGACCCGGCTCACCGCGATCGAGCAGAGCGTCGCCGTCCAGGAACGGCTGCTGGCGAGCGTCAGGAGCCAGCTCACCGCGGCGCGCGCTCGCCTGGTGGCACTGCGGGCGCAGTACGCGCACGACCGTCAGGTGCTGGCAGCCGAACTGCTCGCGGAGTACGAGTCGCCCCCGCCGAACGTCCTCAACGTGATCGTCGACGCGCACGGGTTCAACGAGCTGCTGACCGGTCTCAGCAACCTGAAAGCCATCGAGCACCAGAACGCAAACGCGACGCAGCAGGTCAACTCAGCCCGTGTGGCCGTGGCCGCCCAGACCGTCCGCTTGGCCCAGATCGAGGCCCGCCGCCAGCGCGCCACCGCCGCCGTGCTGGTCGAACGCGACGAGGTGGCGCAGCTGAAACTGTCGATCGTCAACCGCGAGCTGGTCTATGAACGGGCGCGCGCCCGCAAGACCGGGGAGCTGACCGCCCTGAAGAAGCGGCTGGCGCACGACGCGGCCGTGCTCCAGCAGCGCGCCGCCGCGGCCGCCGCCCAGTCGGTCTCCACCTCCGGCGGCGCGGCGGCCGACCAGTCCAACTCGTCCGGCGGAGTCTCCCCACCGTCGGGGGGCTGCGTCAACACTCCGTTCGTGGCCCACGGCGGGGAGTTCGGATTCTTCCAGGCTCCGGGCACGAACTACTCGGTCAACGAGGAGCCGATCATCGCCGCGCGGCTCGACGCGCTCGGCAGGGCGTTGCAGCTGCACCTCGAGGGGATCTCCGGATACCGGACTCCCCAGCACTCGGTCGAGGTCGGCGGCTTCGCCGACGACCCGCATACCCGGGGCGAGGCGTCCGACACGCCGGGAGTCGAGGGAGTGGCCGAGTCGACGCTGGAGCAGTACTGCCTCACGCGTCCATTCCGCGGTGCCGCCGAGGCAGACCACATCCAGGAGCTCGGCAGCCCGCAATGAGCGCATGTGGTCGCCCTCCTCAGTACGGTGGAGACCACCTAGTTCGCGGGACGTTAATGACGGCTCGGGCAGGGTCGAACGACTATCGTCCCGACGAGAGTGATGCCCGAGCGGACGCAGGTGGCGATCATCGGTGCCGGCCCGGCGGGCCTGCTGCTGGGGCACCTGCTGCATCGTCACGGCGTCGACGCGGTGATCCTCGAGGCGCGGAGCCGGGAGTACATCGAGGCGCGGATCCGCGCCGGGGTGCTCGAGCAGGGCACCACCGAGGTGCTGCGCGAGGCCGGAGTGGGGGAGCGGATGGACCGCGAGGGCCTGGTCCACGGCGGGATCTACCTGCGCTTCGACGGCGCCAGCCATCACATCCCGATGAGCGAGCTGACCGACGGCCGCTCGGTGACGATCTACGGGCAGACCGAGGTGGTCAAGGACCTCGATCGCGGCGCGGGTGGCGTCAGACGCTCCGCTGCAGTTCGAGTGTCGCGACGTGTCCGTCGCACGGGCTCGAGGTCGGCGAGCCGGTCGTCCGCTACGTGCACGAGGGGAGCGCGCATGAGCTGCACTGCCGACTTCATCGCCGGCTGCGACGGCTTTCACGGGGTGTGCCGAACCAGCATCCCCGACGGGCGTTCTCAGCGAGTGGCAGCGCGAATATCCGTTCGGCTGGCTGGGGATCCTCGCCGATGTGGCGCCGTCGACCGACGAGCTGATCTACGCGTACCACGAGCGCGGGTTCGCCCTGCACAGCATGCGCTCGCCGACACATCAGCCGTCTCTACGTGCAGGTCGACCCCAATGACGACGTCGGCCAACTGGTCCGATGATCGCGTCTGGTAGGAGCTGCACATCCGCCTGGCGAGCGACGGGATGGTCGCTCCGCGAGGGGCCGTGCTCGAGAAGTCGATCACCCCGATGCGCAGCTTCGTCGCGGCGCCGATGCGCTACCGGTCGCTGTTCCTGGCCGGCGACGCGGCGCACATCGTGCCGCCGACCGGCGCGAAGGGGCTCAACCTCGCGTTCGCTGACGTCACGGTGCTCGCGCAAGCGCTGATCGCCCACTTCGGCTCGGGTTCTGACGCCGGGCTCGACGAGTACTCCGAGCGGTGCCTGCGACGGGTGTGGCGCGCGCAGCACTTCTCCTGGTGGATGACGACGATGCTGCATCGGGACCCGGGCGACGACGCCTACGGTCGGCGGCTCCAGCGAGCGCAGCTGCGAGTACGTCTGCAGCTCGAACGCCGCGGCCACGTCGCTGGCGGAGAATTACGTCGGCCTGCCGCTCGGGCAGCCGGTGCAGGCAGAGCTGGCCCATGGCTGAGCTGACCACGCTGCCCGAAGCGGTAGCCGACCTCGTCCACGACGGCGATGCCGTGGCGCTGGAGGGATTCACCCACCTGATCCCGTTCGCCGCCGGCCATGAGCTGCTGCGCCAGAGACGCCGCGAGCTGGAGCTGATCCGCATGACGCCGGACATCCTGTATGACCAGATGATCGGCCTGGGCGCGGCGCGCAAGCTGGTGTTCTCCTACGGCGGCAACCCGGGCGTCGGTTCACTGCACCGCTTCCGGGATGCCATCGAGCACGACTGGCCCCGGCCGATCGAGCTCGAGGAGCACAGCCACGCCGGGATGGCCAACCGCTACGCGGCCGGGGCGGCCAGGCTGCCGTTCGCGGTGATGCGCGGCTACGCGGGTACCGATCTGGAGGCGCGCACGACCGTCAAGCCGATCACCTGTCCGTACACCGGCGAGCGCCTCGCGGCCGTCTCGGCGCTGCGACCGGATGTGACCATCGTCCACGCGCAGGAGGCCGATCGCCACGGCAACGTCCAGCTGTGGGGGATCCCGGGCGTGCAGAAGGAGGCCGTGCTGGCCGCCGAGCGCTCGCTGGTCACGGTAGAGCAGATCGTCGATCGACTCGAGCCCCGACCGGGCGGAGTGGTGATCCCGACGTGGGTGATCGACGCGGTGGCCGAGGCCCCCGGGGGCTCGCGCCCCTCCTACAGCCTTGGGATCACCGCCCGCGACAACGACTTCTACCGGTTCTGGGACGAGGTGAGCCGCGACCGCGTCGCGTTTACCGACTGGATGCAGGAGCACGTCCTGGACGGAGTGCCCGCGCGGTGAGCGACGTGACGCGGGCCGAGGTCCAGACGGTCGTCGCGGCGCGACGGCTTGAGCACATCAAGACCGTGTTCATCGGCGTCGGCCGGCCGAGCACGGCGGCGATCCTGGCCCGGATGGTCCACAACCCCGAGCTCGTGCTGGTCTACGAGTCGGGCACGATCGGCGCCAAGCCGTTTCACATCCCGCTCTCGATCGGGGACGGTGAGCTGGCCGAGACAGCGGACGCCATCGTCTCGGTGCCGGAGATGTTCAACTACTGGATCGGGCCGGGTCGCATCGAGATGGCGTTTCTCGGCGCGGCGCAGGTCGACCGGTTCGGCAACCTGAACTCGACCGTGATTGGTGACTACGAGCATCCCCGGACGCGCCTGCCGGGTGCGGGGGGCGCGCCGGAGATCGCCTCCAGCTGCCGCGAGGTGGTGGTGATCGCGCCCCACACGCAACGGACGTTCGTGCAGGCGCTCGATTTCCGCACCACCGTGGGCTATGGCGACGGCCCCGGATGCCGGGAGCGGCTCGGGTTCGGGGGCCGCGGCCCGACCGCGGTGATCACCGACCTCGCCGTGCTCGAGCCCGACCCGGAGAGCGACGAGTTGACGCTGACCCAGATACACGAGGGAGTCGACGTGGACAGGGTGCGGGAGGCGACCGGCTGGGAGCTACAGGTCGCCGAGCGCCTGCGTGTGACATCCTCCCCGACCGATCGCGAACTGTCAGCGCTGCGCGAACTGCTCAGCCGATGAGCGACCGGCTTGCGCGACCGCGCCCCTGCATGGCGGGAATCCTGGAAGGATGCGCCTGACATGACCGAGCCCGCCACCGAGCCGCAAGCCATCTACACCCCCCTGTCCGACACGCCCGGCTCCTACCTGCGCGAACCCGCAGGACGCCCATCCGCCGCTGGACTATCCGCCGTACAAGTCGACCGCGCTGCGTCACCCGCGGCAGCCGCTGGTCTACCTGCCGCAGTCGATCACCGAGATCACCGGGCCCGCGGTTCGGCGACGTGCGAGCGTTCGGCGAGCACGACAGCAATCTCACTGGTCCAGCACGAGGGCGAGCCGATCGGCGAGCGGATCACGGTCAGCGGACGCGTGTTCGACACCGAGGGCAAGCCGCTGCGCGACACGCTGGTCGAGATCTGGCAGGCCAACGCGGCCGGGCCGCTACCTGCACCGCTGGGACCGCTGGCCCGCGCCGCTGGACCCGAACTTCTCCGGCGCCGGGCGCTGCCTGACCGACTCCGAAGGACGCTACCGGTTCCTGACGATCAAGCCGGGCCCCTACCCGTGGGGCAACCACTACAACGCCTGGCGCCCCGCGCACATCCACTTCTCGCTGCTGGGCCGCGCGTTCGCCCAGCGGCTGGTCACGCAGATGTACTTCCCCGGCGACCCGTTCTTCCCCTATGACCCGATCTTCAACTCGGTTCCGCGACCAGGGGGCGCGCGAGCGGATGATCTCGCGCTTCTCGATCCACGGGACCGAGCCCAACTGGGCGCTCGCGTACGAGTTCGACATCTACCTGCGCGGGCCCGGGCGCGACGCCGTTCGAGGAGGCGCCATGATCTTCTCCGACCACCCCGTCGCAGACCGTCGGGCCGTACTTCGCGATCGGGCTGCCGTGGGCGGAGGGCCCGCGCGCCGTCGCCGAAGGGACGCCGGGGGCGATCAGGATCGCCGGCATCGTCTACGACGGCGCCGGCGAGCCCGTGCCCGACAACCTGATCGAGACCTGGCAGGCGGATCCGGACGGGCCGCTTCGCCGACCTGCACGGGTACGGCGGCCGCTCGGGGCTCGACGGGCTTCCGCGGCTTCGCCCGCTGCGGCTACGAGGACGGCGACGGCAGCTTCGAGATCCTCACCGTCAAGCCTGGCCCGGTGCCCGGCCCCGAGCGGGAGCTCTGCAGGCCCCGCACATCGACGTCTCGGTGTTCGCGCGCGGGATGCTGCACCGGTGCGTCACGCGGATCTACTTCGCCGACGAGGCAGACGCCAACGCCGCCGATCCGGTCCTGCGCGCGGGTGCCGGCCGACCGCCGCGAGCACGCTGATCGCGCAGCCGGCCGCCGACGGCTACCGGCTTCGACATCCGCCTTGCAGGGCGCGGGGAGACCGTCTTCTTTGCCGTCTGAGGCGGCGGGGGAAGCGTCGTCGTGCCGGGTGAGGCGGGCTGTTCGGCGGCATCTACGCGCGCGGGGACGCCGCCGCGCAGGTGACCGGCGACGCCGCCTGGCTGCAGGCGATGCTCGACGTCGAGGCGGCGCTCGCGCGCGCGTGCGCGCGCGAGCACCTGATTCCGGCCGAGGCCGCCGATGCGATCGCCGCGGCCTGCCGCGCCGAGCGCTTTCGACGCCGCCGCGATCGGTCGCGAGGCGGCGCGGCACGCCACCCCGGTGGTGCCGCTGGTCACGCGCCCTGCGCGCGGCGGTCGGCGATGAGCTTGCCGCCGCGTTCGTGCATCTCGGGCGCGACCAGCCAGGACATCCTCGACACCGCGGCGATGCTGCTCGCCCAGCGGGCGCTCGAGCCGCTGCTGGACGACGCGGCCGGCGCGGCCGACGCCGCGGCGCGGCTCGCGGCGCGGCACCGCTCGACGCCGATGGTCGGGCCGCACGCTGCTGCAGCAGGCGCTGCCGATCTCGTTCGGCCTGCGCGCGGCCGGCTGGATGGTCGGGCATCGACGAGCGGGCGCGCGGCTCGGCCGCGGTGCGCGTGCACGAGCTGGCGGTGCAGATGGGTGGGCCGGTGGGCACGCGTCGCGCCGGCGATCGCGGCCCGACGTGGCGGCGCGAGCTCGGGCTGGCCGACCCGGTGCTGCCTGGCACACGATCCGCGGTCGCGTCCGGCCAGCCTCGCCGGCGCGCTCGGCGGGCTTGGCCGGGGTGCTCGGGAAGGTCGCCCGCGACGTCACGCTGCTCGCCCAGACAGGAGGTCGGCGAGGTGCGCGAGGGCGGGGCGATCCGGCGCGCGGTGCGTCGAGCGCGATGGCGCACAAGCACAACCCGGTCGCGGCGCGTGTCGGTGCTCGCCTGCACCAGCGGCGTGCCGGGGCTGGTCGCGACGATGCTGGCCGGCATGGAGCAGGAGCACGAGCGCGCCGCCGGCGCCTGGCAGGCCGAGTGGGGGACCCAGTCCGAGCTGCTCAGGCTCGTCGGCTCCGCGACCGCGTGGTCGCCGGGACCTGCTCGAGCAGCTTGCAGGTCGACCCGGGGCGGATGGGCGAGAACCTCCAGCGGCTCGCCGCGGCGGGGGTGCCGGAGGCGCAGGGCCCGAGCTCGATCTCGGTGCCTCCTCAGAGCTGATCGATCGAGCGCTGCTCGCGCACTCTCGATGACGGTTTGCGCCCTGCATCACGTCGTCTCGGGGCCGGCCGGCGCGCCACCCGTCGTGTTCGGCGGCTCGCTGGGCACGACACTCGCGATGTGGGATCCACAGGTGCGCGGGCTCGCGGATCGCTGGAGCGTGGTCGCCTTTGACCACCGGGGGCATGGGAGCTCGCCGGTGCCCGCTGGGCCGTACACGATCGACGAGCTCGGCGGCGACGTCCTGGCCCTGCTCGACACCCTGGAGCTGCCGCGTGTCTCCTACTGTGGTCTCTCGATCGGCGGGATGGTCGGCATGTGGCTGGCGATCAACGCGCCCGAGCGGATCGACCGGCTGGTCCTGATCTGCACCTCCGCGTACCTACCGCCGGCCGCCGGGTGGCACGAGCGCGCCGCCACCGTGCGCGCGGCGGGCAGCGCCGAGGTGGTCGCCGACGCGGTCCTGGAACGCTGGTTCACCCCGGCCTACGCGCGCGAGCACCCCGGCGTGGTGGCCCACCACCGGCGCATGGTCGCGGCCTGCCCCGCCGAGGGCTACGCGAGCTGCTGCGAGGCCATCGGCGAGCTCGACCTGCGTCCCGGGCTCCCCGGGGTCGCGGCGCCGACGCTGGTGATCGCCGGCGAGCAGGATCCGGCGACTCCACCGGAGCACGCGCGGGCGATCGCCGCCGCCATCCCGGGCTCGAGGCTGGAGGTGCTCGACCCGGCCGCCCATCTATCGAGCGTGGAGCGGGCACCCGAGGTCACCGCCCTGATCGCCGACCACCTGACCAGCTAACCACGGCCTCGGAAGGAGACAGCATGGGCGACCCTGTGTTCGACGCCGGGATGACCGTTCGCCGCGAGGTGCTCGGCGACGACCACGTCGACCGAGCGGTGGAGCGGACCACGGAGTTCACGGCCCCATTCCAGGACTTCATCACCCGCTACGCGTGGGGGGGCGTGTGGACGCGCGACGGACTCGACCGTCACACGCGCAGTTGCATCACGCTCGCTGTGCTGACCGCGCTCGGGCGCGAGAACGAGATCGAAATGCACGTCCGCGCCGCCCGCCGCAACGGCCTGAGCGCCGCCGAGATCGGCGAGGTGCTGCTCCACACCGCCGTCTACGCCGGCGTGCCGGCGGCCAACGCGGCATTCGCGATCGCCCAGCGAGTGCTGCAAGACGAAACCGAGAATTAATATTAATGTGTGTTGTTTCGCTCTCTCTTGACGTTTCCGTGGGCAGGGGGTGAGTGGTTCGCCGCCCGGTAGCGCGGTCGGCCGAGGGCGCCTGTGGCGGATATGCGCGGCGCCATGCTGGGCGGCGCGCGCCAGGGGTCCTGACGCCACGCATGGTCTCAAGTCAGATTTCTGACCGTTTCGGCTGTATAACCACCCAATCGAGGACTCAAGAAACTCAATTGGGCTGTTCCACAGCTGGGGGCTGGGAAACGACCCGAACGCCGACAATGAGGCGTCCATTGGGACGTTCCCCAGCTTGACCTCAGGGAGTCAACAGCGCAACACGCGTGTCGTTTGCCGGTTTGGTTGGTCGACGTTCGTGTTCATGTGTATGGGCTCTGTTCGTGTCGGGTCGGAGAGGGCCGGCGGAGCGGTCAGAGCCGGTGACCCGGCTGGGGCGGCCCGAGCCGCGCGGCGAGCGCGCCGAGCGATCGTCAGCCGCAGTCGATCCGTCGTCGCCGGAAGCGTTCAGCCGGTGGCCACGATCGCGGCGCTGCGGACGACCGGGCGAGCGGAGATCGCCCATTGTGGCTTGGCCAGCAGGAGCTGCAGGTTGCAGATGCGCCGCTCGGCGAACCCCGCCTCGCAGTAGGAGAGGTAGAACGTCCACAGGCGCTGGAAGCGCTCGTCGTAGCCGAGCCCGTCCAGCGACTCCGCGTTGGCGGCGAAGTTCTGCCGCCAGCGTCTCAGTGTCTCGACGTAGTGCGGAGTCAGGTCGTCGAGGTGCACGGTCTGCAGGTCGGTGCGCCGCGCCACGTTGCGCGTGATCACCTCGAGCGAGGGCAGGCAACCGCCGGGGAAGATGTACGTGTTGGCAAACGATCTGGAGGCCTTCTCGACCTCGTAGGCGCGGTCGTCGATCGTGATCGCCTGCAGCAGCATCGCGCCGTTGGGAGCGAGCAACTCAGAGCACTGGGCGAAGAACGTGCCGATCCGCTGCCAGCCGACCGCCTCGATCATCTCGATCGAGACGAGCTTGTCGTAGGTCCCGCGCAGGTCGCGGTAGTCCTGCATCACGACGGTCACCCGGTCGGTCAGCCCCGCGCGGGCGACCTGTTCGACGGCGTAATCGTGTTGCTCGCGGGAGATCGTGGTGGTGGTGACCTGGCAGCCCCGCGTCGCCGCCGCGTAGGTGGCCAGGCCGCCCCAACCGGTCCCGATCTCGAGCAGGCGGTCCTCGGGGCGAAGGTCGAGCTTCTCGCAGACGCGCTCCAGCTTGGCCAGCGACGCCTCCTCCAGCGTCATCCCGTCACGCTCGAAGATCGCGCACGAATAGCTCATCGTCGGGTCGAGCATCCGCTGGAAGAGCTCGTTGCCGAGGTCGTAGTGGGCCGCGATATCACGGCGACTGCGCCGCCTGGTGCTGCGGCTGAGCGCGGCCCGGGCGCGCTGGAAGGGGGCCCGGAGGGGCGAGACCAGGGCCCGCAGGCGGTCGAGGATCGACGCGTTGCGCGCCGCGAGCCTGATCACGGCGACCAGATCGGGGGAGTCCCACAGCCCCTGCGCGTAGGACTCGGCGAGCCCGCGGCTGCCGCGCAGCAGCATCCGCCAGACGCGCGGTGAGCGCGCATGGAAGGTGGCCGTCGGCGCACCGGATCCGTATGTGCGCCGCTGCTCGCCCTCCACCACGATCAGGCTTCCGATCCTGATCCGGCGCAACAGCAACGAGGCGAGGGCACGGAACACCGGTGCGCTCATGCTCGCCCGGCCTGGGGATGGCGGTGTACCGGGGCGCCCGCCACCTTGAGCGCGACCGCGTGGGCGTAGATCAGCCCGAGCACGCGCACGGTGGCAAACGGATAGCGAGCGGTCATGCGGGCCACCGAGGCTCGCGTCAGCTCGTGGCGCTCGAGCGCCAGCGTCGCGTCGAACACGGGCCTGCCGGCTCGCAGGCTCTCGATGTGGACCGACAGTGTCTCGGCCGGAGCGCTCGCGCGAGCCGCATAGGTGTGGTCCATGCCCATGAACGGTGAGACGTGTAGTTCCTTGACGAAGCCGCCGCGGAGCACCCGCGAGTCCCCATCGTCGGCGCGCAGGATATACGAGTGTCGCTCGCCCCAGGGGGTATTCGTGACCTCAGCCAGCACGCTCTGCACTCGCCGCGCGCCGGCGTCGAGGCAGTAGTAGAAGCTGACCGGGTTGAAGCAGTGCCCAAATGAGCGCAGCTGTGTCAGCACGCGGATCGGGCCCGCGGGACGCGGGCCGCCATGCGCCTCGACGGCGTCGCGCACCGCGCGATCGAGCGGCACGCGGGGATCGCCCAGGTAGTCCCGGCGCCGGAACCGCAGCAGGCCGGGTCGATGGTCGATCAGCCGGCCGCCCAGCAGCCCGGGCAGCTCGTCGAGGTCCACGTAGGCCAGCGCGATCCGGTTGTCGAACTCGTGTCGCGGCTCGAGCCGGCGGTGGCGCACCGTGCCCTCGTAGATGCAGGAGGCGCTCACCATGTCGCCCCCAGCCGCTTGGCCACCCGGATGGCGCTGACCACGCCGTCCTCGTGGAACCCCCAGCCCCAGTAGGCGCCGCAGAAGTGGGTCCGGTGCTGCGCGCTGATCTCGGCGAAGCGCTCCTGCGCCTTGACCCCGGCGCTCGTGTACACGGGGTGGGCGTAGGAGATCGTCCGGATCACCTGTGCGGGATCGATCTTCTCGGTCCGGTTCAGGGTGACGCAGAACTGGCGTTCTGATTTCAGTGACTGCAGGCGGTTCATGTGGTAGGTGACCGCCGTGCGGGCCTGCGGCTCGGCGAGCAGGTGGTAGTTCCAACTGGCCCACGCACGCCGGCGCCGCGGCAGCATCGCCACGTCGGTGTGCAGGACCGCCTCGTTGAGCTGATAGGGGATGGCCCCGAGAATCTCGTGCTCGCGGTCGGTGGCGTCCCGCAGCAGGGCTCGGGCCTGGTCGGAATGCGTGGCCAGCACCACCTCGTCGAAGCGTTCCCACTCGCCGCCGCGCGGCTTGACGGTCACGTGGTCGGGATCGCGGGTCACCGCTTCGACGGGCGTCCGCAAGCGCATCCGGTCGCCCAGTTCGCTCCTCAGCACGTCGACGTAGCGAGCCGAACCGCCGCGCACCGTGCGCCAGCGCGGGCGGTTGCGGAACGAGAGCATCCCGTGATTGTCGAAGAACTCGGCCAGGAAGCGGGCCGGGAAGGCCCACATCTGGTGCGGATCCGCCGACCAGACGGCCGATGCCTGGGGCACGATCACGCGCTCGATGAACGGCCGCGAGAACCTCTGCTGCTCCAGCCAGTAGCCGAGCGCAGGGCCCTCGCCGTCGTGGTTCAGCAACGCCCGCGCCGCGCGATTGAACTTGGCCAGGTCCGCCACCATGCGATGAAACCACGGGGTGACGAGATGCGCGCGCTTGGCGAACAGGCCGTTGGGGGAGCCGCCGTTGTACTCAAAGTCGCCGATCCCGTCGCTGACGCTGAACGTCATCGTCGACGGCTGGGAGGCGACGCCGAGTCGCTCGAGCAGGCGCTCGAAATTCGGGTAGTTGCGGTTGTTGAAGACGATGAACCCGGTGTCGACCTGATGCGTCTCGTTGCGGGTGTCGACCCGGACCGTGTTGGTGTGGCCGCCGGCGTACGCGCCGGCTTCGAACACGGTGATCTGGTGCTCGCGCTGCAGCAGATGGGCCACCACCAAACCAGAGATGCCGGCGCCGACGATGGCAATCTTCATGGGAGCCGCCTCGCCCTCGGGCTGTCATTCATAAAGCGACCGGTCCGGCCGGGACGCCCTCGATAACCGGCTCGGCCACGGTCCCGGGCGTGACAACGCTCGCGGGGGTCAGCTGCGTCGTGTGGGCCGGCGTGGCTCCGGTGCTCACGGGCGCTGCAACCGGCGCGCTGACCGTCATCGGCGTCGTGGTCGAAGCGGCGGCCAGGTGCGCGGTCGGATCATGCTCGCCGCTGATCGACTCCTTGAAGCCCCGCAGACCCGTACCCAGCGAACGGCCCATCTCCGGCAGCCGCTTAGCCCCGAACACCAGCAGCAGCACCACCAGAATGAAAGCGATGTGAATTGGGTTGTCCAATCCCAACATGTGAGGCTCCGATCAGTTGACGTGTGCGCAGGCCCACCTTCCTACGGGCCGGCAGCCGAATCGGATCACTCGCCCGTCCCGTGACCTCTTGTGTCGCACCCCTCGCCGCCTCGCAGGCGGCGCGCAGTCAACCACTCCCTTGGGGGGCAGTGCTGAAAAACCCCGCACCATCCGCGCTTAATCAGCACTGCCCCTCGGGATCAGGTGACTTGGGCGACGATCACCGGTGTGTGGGTCGGCGCGCTGCTGCCCCCCGCAGGCTCCGGCGTGACCAGCACCTGGCTCACCCCATTCAGGTTGCCCGGTACATCGACGTCGGCTGCGCCGTCGGTGGTGACGCTGAACAGGGCGCTGGTCGGCGAGGGAGCGCTTCCGCCGCGCTTGAGCCAGACCTCGTAGATGTGGCCCGCGGGAGGCGCAGGCATATGCCTCACGACCAGCTTGGCTTGCCCGTCGCTCACCCGTAGCTGGGCAGCTCCAGGAGAACCCACGACGCTGGCCTGGATGACGCGAGTGTGGCCGCCGCCCGAGGATGAGATCACGGCACCCCCGATCCCAGCGACGACGAGGGCAAGCACGACCACCAGCGCCAGGACGGGACGCGGGAAGGACGACCAGGACCGAGCCGGTCGACGAGACGGCGCAGATGCGGCCGCTGGAGCCGGCCTCGGTTCGTCTCGCACGGCTCGCAGGACGCGGCGGCGCAGACGCCGCGACGGCTTGTACTGCGGCGCAGTCATCGGCAGCACGTCGACCACCTGCTGATAGGCGGCCAGTTCGTCACGGCACACGATGCAGCGGTCGAGGTGCCGGAGGAACGCCTCGACCTCCGCCGGCTCGAGAGCGCCGAGCGCGTAGGCCGCCGCGTCGCCGCCGCAATCGTGGGTCTCGGGTGTCACGTCGTGCTCGCTCATGACAGGACTCCCGTCATAGCGCCAACCCTGAAGGGTCGCCGAGAGCAAGTCGCATCTTCGTCAACCCGAGCCGCATCCGGCCCTTGACGGTACCCGCCGGCAGTTTGAGCATCTCGGCGATTTGGCTGTGAGTGAAGCCGCCGAAGTAGGCAAGCTCGATCACCTGACGCTGGTCGGGCGGAAGTTCGTCGAGCACGCTGCGCACCTGTTGCGCCTCATGACGGCGCTCGACCTCGGTGTCGGTGCGCTCGGAAGCCGGCATCCGCTCGGCGATGGTGTCGTCGCGCACATCCCGGCTGTCCCGGACGACCTCGCGCCGGAATGCGTCGACCGCCCGGTTGTGGACCACGCTGAGCACCCACGAGCGCACTCCGCCGCGCGCCCGGTCGTAGCGAGCGCCGCTGCGCCACAGGGACAGGAACGCCTCCTGGACCACGTCCTCGGCCATCGCGCGCCGCCCACACATCCGGTAGGCGAGTGAGAACGCAGCACCACCGTGACGGTCGAAGATCACCTCGAACGCCCGCGCGTCGCCGTCGTGGACGTGCTGCATCAGATCCTCGTCGGCGAGGGTGCGCAGATCCGCGGGGCGGGGTTGACGGAGGCTGAGGGGTGGTCGAAACATGTGAGGCGTCCCTGCATTGGATCAAGTTTCCGGGCTGATGCCCGCGCGACCCACGCGTGCGCGCAGGCATGACATTCATACGGACACGGCCACCGAACGGATCACCGCGCCGCATCGTGCTCCCGCGTCAATCTCGTCTCGGTATACATCTGAGCAGCAATGGCGGCCGCTCCCGAACTCCCCCACCGTGACCTGGGACGCTCACAGCTCGAGGTGTCCCGGATCGCCCTGGGGTCGTGGCGGACCTTCGAGCGTATGCCGCGCCCGGCGGCCGAGGCGGTGCTGGGTCACGCGCGCGAGCGCGGGATCAACTTTCTCGACGACGCGCGCTATGACGATGAGACCGGACGGGCGCCCCTGCGGAGCGGATTCTCTGAGGTGCTGTTCGGCGAGCTGTTCCGTGCCGTCGGCTGGCCGCGCGACGAGGCGGTCGTTTCCAACAAGCTGTGGTGGGAGTTCTGGCCGCGGCAGACCGCGACGCAGGAACTGGAGGAATCGCTCGAGCGGATGGGATTCGAGCGGCTCGACCTCCTCTATTCGTCCACGCTGCCCGACGAGGTCTCGGTCCCGGTCGCTGTGGAGGAGATCGCGAAGACGCTGGCGACCGGACGGGTACGGGCGTGGGGAGTGGTGAACTGGAGCGCGCGAGCCCTACAGGAGGGCGTGAGCGAGGCGGCGCGCCTCGGCATTTCACCCCCCTGTGCGGCGCAGCTCCCATACAGCCTGGTCCGCACAGAGTGGGTCGAGGATCCCGCGATGACCGCCGCCCTCGACGCCGGCGGGACCTCGCTCGTCCCCTCAGCGGCGCTGGCCGGCGGGGTCCTGACCGGCAAGTACGCGGCCGCCGGCACGCCCGGCCGGCTGGTGGCGGAGCTCGATGATCCGCGACTGCAGGCGGGGCTCCGGGTCGGAGCCGAGCTGGTGCCGCTGGCCCAGCGCCTGGGCACGACGCCGGCGACGCTCGCGGTCGCGTTCACTCTCTGCCACCGGCGAACCGCCAGCACGCTGGTGGGAGCAACCGCTCCCCGCCAGCTGGACGAGGCGATCGCGGCGGTCGCCCTCGCGGAAGGGCTCACCGACGAGGATCTCGCCGGGCTGCGCGCGCTCGCCGAGCCGGCCGCCAAGCCGACCGACCAATAGCGGGCGGACGGCTGGCGCGCTGCTAGTGTCGTCCTTCAACTTGGGTTGAAGTCGAGCGGCAAAGGACGATGTGGGCGACGTTGCGAGGTTGACGATTGGCGAGGTGGCACGCCGGGCAGGTATGCGCACATCGCGAATCCGCTACTACGAATCGGTTGGGCTGCTGCCGGTACCTGAACGCATCTCAGGAATGCGACGCTACGACCAGGACGTCCTGCGGCGCCTGGGGATCATCGACGTCGCTCAGCGGGTGGGGTTCACGCTCGACGAGATTCGCGATCTTCTGGGCGCCGAGCGCGGCCTCGCGCACGACCGGCTCCGTCGCCTGGCCGAGCGCAAGCTGGGTCACATCGACATGCTGATCGCGCGGGCCAACGCCATGCGGCGCTGGCTGGAGATGACCAGCGCGTGTGAATGCGAGTCGCTCGATGTCTGCAGCCTGTTCGACGACCGGGTGCTCGCGCTGGAGGATCAACCGAGCCCGCTCTGGCGGCAGGTCGTCATCGAGTCGGTCGCATAGTGGCGCCCGCGCCGACCGACCGGCTGGAGCGTCCGCTGCGGGATTTGCGGATCTCGGTGACCGATCGCTGCAATTTTCGCTGCACGTATTGCATGCCCAGAGAGGTGTTCGGGCGTGACTACGCCTTCCTGGCCCGCGAGGAGCTGCTGTCGTTTGAGGAGATCACGCGGCTGGCGCGCGTGTTCGCCGGGCATGGCGTGAGCAAGGTTCGGCTGACGGGCGGGGAGCCGTTGCTGCGTCGCGGTCTGGAGCGGCTGGTCGAGATGCTCGCCGGGATCGAGGGGATCACCGATGTGGCGCTGACCACCAACGGGTCCGCGCTTGCGGCCAAGGCCCCGGCGCTCAAGCGCGCCGGCCTCACGCGCGTCACGGTCAGCCTGGACGCGCTCGATGACGACACGTTTGGCGCGATGAACGATGTCCGGTTCCCGGTCGCGCGGGTGCTTGACGGGATCGAAGCCGCCGCGGCTGCTGGGCTTGCCCCGGTCAAGGTCAACATGGTCGTCAAGCGGGGCGTGAACGACGAGTCGATCGTCCCGATGGCCGAGTATTTCCGTGACAGCGGCCACATCCTGCGGTTCATCGAGTACATGGATGTCGGGACGACCAACGGCTGGCGCTTGGATGATGTCGTCTCAGCCGCGGAGATTCTCGACGCGCTGCGGGCCCACTGGCCCTTGGAGCGGGTCGCGGCCAACTATGCCGGCGAGGTCGCCAACCGCTACCGCTACCGCGACGGGGCCGGCGAGGTCGGCGTAATCGCCTCGGTCACCCAGCCGTTCTGCGGCAATTGCACCCGCGCCCGCGTGTCCGCCGAGGGCAAGCTCCACACCTGTCTGTTCGCCAACCACGGCCACGACCTGCGGGCGATGCTCCGCGACGGGTCGGGTGACGAGCAGATCGCCGAGCGCCTGCGGGTGATCTGGGCTGCCCGCGCGGACCGCTACTCCGAAGCCCGCACCGCCGAAACCGGCCCGGTCCCGAAGATCGAGATGTCCTACATCGGCGGCTGATGACGGGTGGGGCGCGCCGGGTTCCCACGCTCCCGCCGCCCGTGTCGGGCCGCTGGCCCCGTCGGGTGCGTCGTGGCGCCTACCCCCGTCGGGTGGGTCGCGCCGGGTCCCGCCGCGGAGTGCTCGCGGCCGGCGATCACCGGCGGGTACACGTGGCTGGGCGTGCGGAATGTATGCGAGTCGTTGGACGCCCCGGGCGGTTGGGGGTTGACGGGAGTGGCGGGTGGGTTGGTCTGCCTGGGTTCACTGTGCGTCGGGTGGATCGCCGCGGTGTGTTGCGTTGAGCGGTGGCCGTTCCCGGGCGAGGCGCGCCGCGTGGCCGCAGACCCCGTCGAGGCGGCGCGTACGTGGATCCCCGGTCTGGCCGGCCGCTGGCGACTCGTGACCGTGGCGTGGTGGCGTCGGCGGCGACGGTACGAGCGCGACGGTGGCTGGCATCAGCGCGACGACGCACACCTTGGCGCCCAGGACGCAGGCACCCGACAGGGTTGCCCCGCCGACGGCATCGGCTCCACTTGACCGGCTGAGCGCCCATCGCACGAAAGGCTCGACGGGCACGCCGCGCGTGCGCGCAGACAGCTCCGGGCGGCGTTCTGGGCGATCGCGTACAGCCACGGCGCGAGCTGGCGCACGGCGGCCCCGCGCAGCAGCGCCGCGTGCGCGTTGACCAGGGCGTCCTGGGCGGCGTCCTCGGCGTCAGCTTCGCCGACCAGTCGCGCGCAGTGGCGCACGAGCGGGAGGCGATAGCGGGCGACGATCGCCTCGAACGCCGGTTCTGAACCGTTGCGTGCGAGCTCCACCAGGCGCGCGTCGCTCGGCGATCGCCGCAGGGGCCGGGCGACGGTGGCCTGATAGTGAAATCGGGGATTCACGGGCGTACCGCCGCGCGACCATGGCGATCGTGTGTAAGAACGACGTCAGATCCGTGTCGGACCAGCGTAAGACTCGGTTCTCGGGCGACGTGCAGGCCGTGATCCCCCGACGCGGATTAGTCGCCAACCGCTTGGGTGGCCAACGCAGACGGCGGCGCGAAGAACACGTTGGGCTGCAGACTCGAGTGGGCGACGTCGGTGTTGAGCGCGATCAGTTTCGCGAGCGTGTGCTTGTAGGTGATGCCAAAGCGGCGGTGGATCTCTGGTAGCGCCGGGTCGTTGCGGTAGAAGAACCTGTCCCCGTCGCGCAGCGCCGCGAACTGCTTGGTCCACAGGGTGAGCTGGAGCTCGCCGAACTCGGTGCCGGAGACGTGGGGCTCGCAGGCCATGCCCACGAACGCGTCGACATTGTCGACCGTGCCGTAAATCCCCTTCAAGCGCGCCGCCAGCGTCGTTGCCCGCGTCCCGTACGCGGCGCGGGTGCTCGCTCCGGACGGGATCGGCTTGCCGTCCAGATCGAGCAATTGGGTGAACGCGAGGATCTGGGGGTTGTCGATGGCGAACCCGCGCGTGAAGCCGCGGCCGTGTCCCCGGGCCTGCACGCCCCCGTGCGAGCTGGCGCCGAACTGTTGCGGGAGCTCTTCCGTCACCTCTCCCGTGATCTCCGTGAACGAGGTCCGCCCGGGGAGGCCGAGCGCCTCGCGCAGCTGGTTGTAGGTCGGCGTCCCGTTGTCGCGGCTGCGCTGGATGTCCATCGCTCCGAGGTCCACGACACCCTGGAAGCAGCCGGCCGTGGTCGCGTCGCTGAAGCACGCGGCCGGGTCCGCGACGCCAGCTGTCGGGACCTGGAACAGGATGCTTCGCAGCGAATCGTCGATCTGCTCGTCGTTCTTGTAACCCGGCTCCTTGCCGAGGGCTTCCAGAATCGGCCCCAGGCCGATGAACGGCACGAGATCGGGGTTGAAGAACGCCGAGTTCTGGGTCATGTCGAGCTGGAGCTGCGGCGGTTTGGTCCCGGGCAACGGAGTCACCGCGACGCCGTTGGCCTCCAAGGTGGCGATCTGGGCCGCCGTGAAGCGTGATGCCTCGACGTTGATGTGCACCTCGCCGTTGACCATGCTGTGGGCGCGATAGCCGACGGTGGCAAACTCGTCGTAGAGCCCGGTGTTGACGTGCGGCTGATAGCCGCGGTAGGGCGGAAGCTTCACCCCGACGGCGGGCAGAAACTCGTGGTAGGTGATGTACTGCTCCTCGGCGCCGACGATCCGTCGCGCGATCTGGAACTTCTCCTCGGCGGACAAATGGCGGGGGAGCAGTCCAACGATCCGGTTGTGCTCGCGCGCGAACAGGGTCTGCAGAGCGGTCAGCTCGTCGTTCTCGTTCGCCCGCACGTCTCCGGCGACCACCGCGCCCCCAGGATTGCCGGTCAGCCTGCCGTGCAGCTGCATCGTGGGCGACTTGGCCACGTCTCCGCGGGCACTCGCGTGCGGAAGATATCCGCCCGGGAGCAGCAGCTTCCCGCCTCGCCCGCGCGCCTTGCCGTCGTCGGGCCCGGAGCGCAGCCAGGCCAGGCGCTCGTGCGAGCCGCCGTACAGGGGCCAGCCGTCGATGTAGGAGTTGACCGTGTTGACCTGCTGGCGCGGGTTGGACGGGCTGGTGCCAGTGCCCGGCGCGACCGCGTTGCGCGTGAACGGGATCGGCCCGAGGGTGTTGGTGAAGCGCTCCAGCGGATCGCTCGAGCTGAACGGGATCGACGCGTCTTCGGTTCCCCCCTCCGCGAGGCCGAATGTGTGATCCAAGAACTGGCCCCACACCCATACCCATTGGCTGACGTTGCGCTCGGAGAACAGGTCGACTCCGAGCGAGTTGAAGATCCGGTTGCTGATGTATCGCGGGTTGGGCCCATCGACGATCGCACCGATGCCGTCGGCGTAGCGCGCCGGAGCCAGCCGGCGGTATTTCGCTCCGACCTTGCCCCAGGCCGGATGTGCGAGGTTGCTCGCGCTCCCGTCCAGGTGCCGTGGCGTAAAGCGAAATTTCGGCTTGCGCCGGCCCGCGAGCGCAGCGCCGGGTGAGACCAGCAGGCTCGCGCTGGTCCCGCCGATCACCACCAGGCTCTGACGCCTGGTGATCAAATGTCGATCATCTTGGTCGGTCATATTCTCCACTAGCCCAGGTAGACGTTCGTTAACGGAGGACTCGGGTCAGGTCACCGAGCCGCTCGTTCCGCGAAGCCGAGAAACGTGGCTTGCACTGACAAGATGCTCGACCGGACCCAGAAGTCACGCTGGCCCGCGATTTTTTTCTCGGTTCCCGTCCCTGGTTCGCGCTGGGTCCCGGTCAAGCGGGGCGCGAACGCGACAGCGAGCACGGGTAGGATCGGCCAAGTGCCTCGCACGAAGCCCGTGGACGACTTCTCGCTGGCCTACGAGCGCTCAGGCGCGGGGGCGCCGGTGCTGCTGTTGCACGGCGGACACTTCTCGCCGCTGGAGGCCCCGGAGGCGTTCGTCACCGCGATCCGTGACGCGCGAGATCGCAGCGCTTAGATCGCGAACGTCGGGTGATCGGCCGTGTAGCGGGCGATGAACGCGGCGGTGCGCTGCGGCGTGGCCAGCCCATCCCACTGGCGGTCGGGATGGTTGAAGTTCTGGGTGTACGCGTCGCACAGCGCCTTGTTCTGCGACATCGCGCCGAGCAGCTCGACGACGTGCGGCTCGGGGTTGAGGATCATGTTCGTCCAATCAGAGACGGCGTGCACGAATGCCTGCCGCTCACGCCCCACCCGCTGGCAGAAGCGCTCGTCGAGCGCGTAGTCGTCGAGGATCGCCTGGCCGATGACGAAGGCCGAGTACGAGGCGGAGTTCGCGCCCTGGCCGTTGACCGGGTCGACCAGGCAGTGGGCGTCCCCCATGGCCAGGGCGTAGGTCCCGCTGCTCAAGCGGACGTAGTCCTCCCGTACGACCGGCGTCAGCGCGCCCTGAAGCAGATCGGTCGGCCCCTGGAGCTCGAAGCTCGCCTGATCGACGCGTTCGAAGCACATCGGGTAGTGATGCGCGAGCGTCTCGAGCACGACCCGGTGAAACCGTGCCGGATCGTCCCCGTAGCTGATGTCGGCCAGGACCTCGAGGTCTCCGCCGGGAATGTTCTCGAACAGCAGTGCCGTGGCGAAGCCCTCACGCGAGGTGATGGGCAGCTCGAGCAGCTCGCCGTGGCCGAGGGACAGGTGCACGCCCACCCCTTTGGGCTCGGTGTAGCTGATCCCGCTGTAAATACCGGCGCACAGCCGCCGCTGGGGCCGGTCGTAGGGAGACTTGTCGGGCCGGGGGGCGAACATCGCGCCCAGGCCACGGCCTCCCGCGACGACGACGAGATCGTGATTTTCCCCGAGCTGCTCGGCCACCGTCGCATCGATCGGCCCGACGACGAGCGCGCCGCCGCGCTGCTGGTAGTCCTCCATCAGGCGCGGCAGGTAGAGCCGGTAGTCGATGATCGACGAGGGATGATCAAAGTCGCCACGGAAGCGCACCGGCTCGGGGAGGCCGGTGATCGCGTACTGGTGGCAGACATAGCCGTACTCATCGGCGTCCCAGTGGTGGACTCCGAGCGCGCGCTCGCGTTCGAGTGTGTGATGGTGATGAGCCACCGTGTTGAGCAGGCGCCCGGCGGCGAGCTGTTCAGCGGTCTTGTCGGTGTAGATGGTGGCCGGGATGTCGTGTTGCTGCAGGAACAGACCGAGGTGAAGACCCGAAACCCCGGCCCCGACGATGGCAATGCTGGTCATGCTCCTCCTCCTTAGACGCCACCACGCTAACCGGGGCGCGCGCCCCGATCAAGCGATTACCTCGATTGGGTGCGCTCAGGCGCTGGCTTCGGGCTCCAGCTCCGCGGCGCGCATCGGAGCCCCGGCGGCGGCATACGCCTCGGCGGCGTCGAGGGTTTCGGCCTTCAGGAGCGCGTGGCTGAGGTTGTCGAGCTGTTCGCGGTGATCGGTCAGGAGCCGTGTGACCTCGGAATGGGCCTCCTCGACCAGGCGGTGGATTTCCTGGTCGACGAGCCGTTGGGTGTCCTGCGAGGTCTCGCTGGCCCCAGGGAGAAATGGCCCGGCGCTCTCGCTGGAGAGGACGGTGATCGGCCCGATCTTCTCGCTCATGCCCCAGCGACCGACCATCTGACGGGCAATCTGGGTCAGCTGCTGGATGTCTGATTCCGCCCCGGTGGTGATCTTGCCGAAGACGATCTCCTCGGCCACGCGACCGCCGAGCGCGACTCTGATCTTCGCCTCGAGATCCTCGCGCGAGTAGGAGACCCGGTCTGAGTCGGGCGTGGACAGCGTCACCCCGAGCGCCATCCCGCGGGGGATGATCGAGATCTTCCGCACCGGGTCGGCGTCGGGGGTCAGCATCCCGACCAGCGCGTGGCCTGACTCGTGGTAGGCGGTCCGCTCACGATCGTCATGATCGAGGACGATCCCGCGCGGCGCGCCGAGCAAGATCTTCTCCAGCGAGTCGGTGAAGTCGGCGAGCTGGACCTTGTCGTGGTTGCGTCGCGCCCCGAGCAGCGCGGCCTCGTTGGCCAGGTTGGCGAGGTCCGCGCCGACCATCCCGGGCGTCGAGGCGGCGATCTGCTCGAGGTCGACGTCCTCGGCGAGGGGAATCGAGCGGGTGTGAACCTCGAGGATCTTCCGTCGTCCGGTGCGGTCCGGTGGCTGCACCGCCACCCGGCGATCAAAGCGCCCGGGACGCAGCAGCGCCGGGTCGAGGACCTCGGGCCGGTTGGTGGCGCCGAGCACCACGACGGCCTCGTTGCTGTCGAACCCGTCCATCTCGGTCAGGATCTGATCGAGCGTCTGCTCGCGCTCGTCATTGGCCCCGGTCACCGAGATCGAACCCTGGCGGGAGCGTCCGATCGCGTCGAGCTCGTCGATGAAGATGATCGACGGTGCGGCCTCCTTGGCTTTGGCGAATAGGTCGCGGACGCGCGAGGCGCCGACACCGACGATCGCCTCGATGAACTCCGAAGCGGCGATCGAGAAGAACGCCGCGCGTGCCTCACCGGCGACAGCGCGCGCGAGCAGCGTCTTGCCGGTGCCCGGCGGACCGGACAACAGCACCCCATGCGGCATCCGGCCGCCGAGACGCTCGTAGCGCCCCGGGCTGCGCAGGAAGTCGACGATCTCGGTCAGCTCGGCCTTTGCCTCGTCGATCCCGGCGACATCGCTGAACATCACGCGGATCTTCGCCGGATCGACGCGGCGCGCCTGCGAGCGGCCGAAATTGCCCAGCGCGCCCATCCCGCCGCCGGCCTGGGCACGCCGCGCGATCAGGACGAACAGCCCGACCAGCAGCAGCGTCGGGCCGAAGCCCAGCAGGATCTCGGCCAGCAACGAGGTGCTCTGGGAGGCGGATTTCGCATTCACCTGGACGCCCTTGTCCCGCAGCAGGCTGGTCAGCGCCGCGTTGTTCCAGAATGTCGGCACCACGGTCGAGAACAGCGTCGTCGGCGTCGCCTTGGTGTCGTTCGGCGGGTAGCGGAGCTCGGTCGTGAAGGTGCCCTGGATCGTGTCCCCACGCGAGGTGATCGACTTGACCTGTCCCGCGTCCACCTGATTGAGGAAATAGGGGCTGAACGGGACCTTCACCCGCGGCTGGCTCGGCGATTGCAGCAGCAGCACTGAGAGCCAGTTCACGGCCAGTAGTACGACGACGAAGATCCAGAACACCCGCAACCGGTGCGGGGGGGTCGGCTTGTGCTGCTCGGGCATCCCACGGCCGTCGGGTGCCGGAGCGACCTGCCAGCCCCCCTCGTCGCGCGGCATCCCGGCGGGCGGCAGCGGCGGACGGTCCCCCGGCGGCTTATCTACGGTGGAGGTCGGCTCGGTCATGCGCGAAAGATGAACCACTCCCGCATGTTGCGCGGCCTACCGGACGCCCGCCGGGTCACCAGGTCAACTCGATCTCGAGCTCGGTGCCGTCGTCCTCGATTTCGAACTCCAGCTTGAGATCGACCTGGTCTGGGACATGGGCCACGAACCGTATGTGGTCCTGTTCGATGACGAGGTCGTTGCCGGACGCCAGCTCGTCGGCGATCGCCCGCAGGCGCGCGGCCGCCTGCTCCCGAGACAGCGTGCGCTTTTCCTTCAGCTCCACTAGTTTCACTGAGGCTCCGATTCGTTTGCCGGGGACCGTGGCGCCGAGTCTAGATCCGCCGGCGAATCGCCGCTGGCTCTGCGCCGCGGTCGGTCACTGCGCGGGCTCGGGCATCAGGTCGTCCGCCTGGATGACGACGGTGCGTGCCGGATCAGGCGTGACTGTGGCTGCTCACCTATTCCTCGGCTCCGATGCCGCCCTGCTCGAGGTGGGCGCTCCAGCGTTCTTCGATGTGGGCCAGGTGCCAGACGGTCACGGCGATCGCCCACGTGGCGACGAACATCCCGACGATCAGGAAGCCGAGGAAGTTGATGTCGATGTTCTCGAACCAGTTCCAGAAGCTGCCGGAGAGGTTGAGGTGCTGGGCGATCAGCCCGCCGAGCTCAATCGTGCCGATGACCAGCGCGACGGCGACCGACAGGCCGGTGATCGTGATGTTGTAGAACACTTTGCGGACCGGCTTGAAGAACGCCCAGCCGTAGGCGAAGTTCATGAACGAGCCGTCGAGCGAGTCCAGCAGCGACATACCGGCCGCGAACAGGACGGGCAGGCAGAGGATCGCGTACCACGGCAGCCCCGCGGCTCCAGCGCTGCCGGCGATGACGAGCAGCGCGACCTCGGTCGCGGTGTCGAATCCCAGGCCGAACAGCACCCCGACGGGATAGATCTGCTGAGGCTTGGTGACCGTCTTGGTCAGGCGACCGAAGAAGTGGTTCATGAACCCCCGGCTGTCGAGCTGTTTCTCCAGGGCGGCTTCGTTGTACTTGCCGGTCTTCATCTCGCGGAACACCTTGACGATCCCGAACAGGATGATCAGGTTGATCGCGGCGATCGCGTACAGGAAGGTGCCCGACACCAGCGCGCCGATCCAGCCCGTGACCTGATGCAGGCTGGAGCCGTGGTTCTTCACCGGTCCGGCGAGCGACCTGATTCCGACCGCGAGCAGGAACGTCAGCGCGAACACGATCGTCGAGTGGCCGAGCGAGAACCAGAACCCGACGCTCAACGGTCGCTTGCCCTCGCTCATCAGCTTGCGCGTGGTGTTGTCGATTGCGGAGATGTGATCGGCGTCAAACGCGTGGCGCATCCCGAGCGTGTACGCGGTCACGCCGATCCCGACGGTGAAGGTTCCTGACGCGCCGAGGCTGAAGTGACTCGGTGCGACGAGCGCGATCAGCGTCACGAAGCCGATCACGTGCAGGCCTCCGACGACCAGGATCATCATCCACAGCGTTCGCCGCTGGGACGCGTCGAGTGCCGCCCAGAACGTGCGCAGACCTGGCTTCTGCGCGGCCCTCACGGTCGCCGCTTCCATCAACACTCCTCGCTCGAGGTCAGACCACCACGCGACGGGGTCCCAGTGTGCGCGCGAACCTATCGCTACCGTCCCGCTAATGCAAGCGACTGGCAATATTGGCCGACGCGCGCCGGGATATGATCCGGCCGGGACACTCAGGCTGGCTCGGCGCTGCGAGCGTTCGCACGGGACGTGACATGCGGAGCCGTGTGCAGGCGCTGCGATGACCACATCTCCCGACACCCCGCGGCTGGCCTTCACCGATCTGGCCGACGCCGTCGTCGCGTTACGCGAGCGAGGCCTACGGCTGACCACTCCTCGTCGGCTCGTCTTGGAGGCGCTGTTCGCCGCCGAGGGTCCGGTGTCAGCCGAGCACCTGGCCCACGGCCTGAGGGTCGACGTCACGTCGGTGTACCGCAACCTCGAGACACTCGAGCAGCACGGACTTGCCCGCCACGTGCACCTCGGTCACGGGCCCGGACTGTATGTCCTGGTCGGCCGGGGCGAGCGGGAGTTCCTCTCCTGCGAGCGCTGCGGCGCCGTCCGCACCCTGACCCCCGAGCAGCTCGACCCGGTCCGCGAGCAGATCGAAGCGCAGTTCGGCTATCAGGCGCGATTCACCCATTTCCCGATCGTCGGCCTGTGTCCCGCCTGTCTGACCCAACGCCCACCCGAGGGCCGGCGCCCCCCCTCCAGCGCCACCGGGCCCAACGCCGGCGGGCCAGGGCGGCACGCGCCGCAGGACGGTCAGGAGCATCAGCACAGCCACGGTGACCACGTGCACTCACACCCGCACAAGCACGACCCCGGGCGGCAGCACACGCACGAGGGTTGCAACGAACTGATCGAAGCCGTGGGCCCGCGCCGGGAGTCGGTCCGCGTGAGCGTCGGTCCAGCTCAGCCGAGCGCGCTCTTGAGCAGCAGAATGGCGATCAGGACTGCCGCCACGCCGGCCGCCAGCGCGACGACGCTCGCCAGCAACCGCAGCCGGATGTGTGTCGGTTGGGGTTCGGGTGGGGTCATCCGTCGGCCTGGTCGAGGATCAGGGCGCTGAACGGCGGCGCGCTCTTGGGGGCGATCTGGAACGCGAGCGCCCATTTGCCGACCATCACGAGCGCGGGGGCGGCGTGGGTGTAGAGGCCGGGTTGGGTTTCGGTCAGCTGGTATTCCTGTTGGGGCATCTGCATCTCGGTGTGGTTGAAGGTCAGGGTCACGTTGGCGGCACGGACGGGGCGTCCGTTCTTGGTGATGCGGAGCGCGAACGAATTGGGGGCGGCGGCCTTGTTGGGCGAGACCACCACCTGCAGGACGTATCCGTCCTGTTTGACGGTGGCCAGCACCCGTCCGGGCCCAACGTTGGCCAGCGCTGAGTTCTGCAGCGCGAACGCGGGGGGCGGAGGCGCGAGGCTCGAGAGCACGGCCGCCGCGAACACGGCGGCGGTGATCAGCAGCGCCTCGCCGCTGATCGTCCGCCGCAGCAATCCCACGGCGGGCTCACCCAGCTCGGGGTGCTCGCGGGCCGCGGCGAGGCGGGGTTTGGTGCGCAGGAGATTGAACGCGCCAAGCGCCATGGCGGTGATCAGCAGCCCGATCTTGACCAGGATCGCGACGCCATAGCCGGTCAGCCACAGCGCGTCGAGGGCCGGCATGTGGTTGATCGTCGCCCAGGTCCCGGTGCCCAGCAGGAGGAACACCGACACGAAGGCGACGTTCGAGAACCGTGGCACGACGACCGACAGGCCCGCGACCCGCCCCGCCGCCGACAGGCTGGCCCACAGGACGAGCAGTCCGATCAGCCCGCCGAGCCACACCGAACCGGTGATCAAGTGCAGCCAGTCGAGCACGACCGAGATTCCCCGTGGGGGCGTCTGCGCAGCGTGCCCGGCGGTGCCCGGAATCAGCAGCACCGACGCCGCGGCGAGCAGCGCGCCGGTGACCGACACCAACTCGGCGATGGACCGGTGCTCTCGACTGGGCTGGTCGAGCCACAACGTGATCCAGGCTGCGAGGCAGAACAGCGCGAAGCAGACAATCATGTCGACGTAGCCGCGTCCGAACGCCGTCACCCGAAACAACGGCACGAGCGCCCCGAGATCGAAGACCGAGCGCAGCGAATCGATCGCGGTCGCGAAATCGAGGTAGACGGGGATGGCCAGCAGCCCGATCACCGAGGCGATCACGAACGCGATTGACACGGCCCGCAGGCTCGTCCCCGGCGCGCGTCGGCGCACCGGCCGTGCGATCAGGATCCGGAACACGAATAGGCCGATCGCGCACATCACCGAGAGGAACATCACCCACCGCGCGATCAGCAGGTTCAACGAGGTCGCCGATCCGGCGATGCTCGGAACCGGGAACTGCGGCGCCGGCCCCGGGTTCGGTCCGACCGCGTAGGTGAACGCACCCTGCACTGGGTGGCCGTCGACGGAGATCGCCCGCCAGTAGATCAGATACCACCCCTGCGGAAGGTTCGGCCGCAGCGGCACGACCAGCGTGTCCGGGTTAGCCGGCGATCGGGTGACCCGACCGATCGTCTGCTGCTTGCCCGCCGCGTTGGTGACCGAAATGATCGCGAAGCGGGGTTCGACCGCCTCGTCGAAGGTGAGCTGCACGGTTCGGGGCGGAGCGTCGAGCACCCCGCTGGCCGCCGGAACGGTCTTGACCAGGTAGGCGTGCGCGGACGCGCGGGGTGGCGCGGCCAGACTGCAGAGCACCACGGCGATCGCGACCGCGGCGAGCGCCGCGACGTTCCGCCCCCGGGGGGTCATGCCAGCGACCGCTGCTTCCCTGAGCCGCCGGCGCTGACCAGCGCGAACCCGCCCGCGGCCAGACCGAGCAACCCGACGATCAACGCGACGATCGTCAGCACGGACACGCCGCCACCCCCCAGGGTGGCCTTGGCCTCGATCGTCGGCGCGGGTGCTGCGGATGACTCCGGCCCTGACCAGTCGACGATCGACCCGTCCGAATAGGTCTGCTGGATCTGGAACGTGTAGGTCTTGCTCGAGGCCGGCTGAGCGAGGAACTGAAACAGCGAATCTTCACCGGTCGGCGTCTTGCCGCCGGTCCAGGTCACCTTCGTGACCACAGCGTTCTCGCCCGAGCCGGTCTGCTGCACCTGCTGCGTCCAGCCCGGCGGCGGCGGCACGAACGAGTCGATCCCGAAGCCCTCGGGTACTGTCATGACGATCTTGCTCGTGGTGAGGTTCTCCTTCTCCGTCGGGACCGCGAGGCTGTAGAGCTGCAGCTTTCCCGACACCGACACCGGCGGACTGACGCGCGCGTGGGCCGACGCGCCGGTCGCGAAGACCAGCGCGCCCAGACCAGCTGCCAGCAGGATGACCAGGCGACGCCTAACGACGCCGTGCCTCGACGGAATACGTACTCATAACGATTGACTCCTTCGGTTGGATTCTGAACAGGCACAGGCCAGACTGCGGCCAGGCCACCGAACCCGTCGGAGCGACAGGCGACGCCGAGCGTCTCGTCAGCGAAACACCACGCTCGGACTCCGAGCGCAATTCAGACCAGGCGCGACGGTGCGCACGCGTGTGGCTCTACGAGGCCAGGGCGCTGACCGCTACAGCGGTCAGCGGAGGGCCGCGACCTGAACGCCCGCTCGCCAGCACCCTGCGGCGAGGTCGATCGACCTCGAGTACCACCCAACGAAGCGACACGCGGATCAGCGCAGGCCGAGCGACGGCGCCGCGCAGAATTCGCCCGACCCGATGCGCGGCGCGCAACAGCAGCCTCGCGACGAGGTAGGCGACGAGCGCGAAGGGAAGCTGGAGCAGCAGCCCGACGCGATACGTCGGCTGCAGCACCATCCACCACGGAAACGGACTGCCCGACAGCCACCGCTCGATGAACTCCTGCAACGTGAACCCCAGCATCGGCAGCAGCGCGAACGCCCAGGCCGGCACCGCCCGCTGCCGACTGCGCCGCAGAGCGCCGACTAGCACACAACCGGCGGCCACCAGCTCGGAGGCGAACACGAACCCGAGCATCATCGGCGCGTAGGACGGGGAGCCCATGTAGCTGTGGCCCGTGGCCAGCAGCTCGCTCAGGCGCACGTGTGCGTTCGGGTAGACCCACCGATACGCGAACACGTGCGCCACCTGCGAGCCCACCACCATGAGCGGGAACGACACCAACCACGCGGCAACCCGGCGCCCTCGCATCCGGAGCATCCCGACCATTCAACCACGCCTCGGCCGCCAGGCGCAAATCTGCTCTGGCTCGCCGGAAGAGCGCGTCCGGGCGCGCCGGGCGCGCCGGGCGCGCCGGGCCTGTATCACGTGACAAATCGCCAGGGCCCAAACGCGATTTTCCGGCTGATGCACGCCTGAGCTGAACCAGCCGGAAAATCACGACCGCCCAGCGCGATTTGTCACGCAATGCAGGCCGGAGCGCCGGCAGTCATCGCGCTGACCTCAGCTGGAGCTCACCGACGAGCTGCGCGGACGAGATCCTCTGCAACGCGCGCAATGCCGTGAAATCACAAAACGCGGGCTAACAGCAGCGGTGGGTGGCGCCGCTGCGCCAACAAATCGGTGCGGGTCTCAACCGACGGCGTGACCAGATTCTTCGGATGACGGAATAATGGCGAGCCGCCACCCCATCCGCGACACATCGAGACGCCCTGACGAGATCCACCCCGACCACACGGGCGAGCACCGCCGGTCAGTGCCTCCGGCCATGCGGCCACGGTGGCGGAGGCTCGCAAGGCGATGCGGCGTGGTCGCGCTCGCGTTGTCCCTGGCCGCCGCCTGCTCGGGCGCCGCGAGGGCCAGTTCAGCTCCGACGGTGCGGCCGGTCGTGCTCCCCGCTGACCACGGGGCCCACCCGGGGTTCGGCGAGGAGTGGTGGTACACGTCCGGGACGCTGACCGGGCGCAATCGCCGAGAGTACTTTTGGTTCGC
>CAWIRN010000005.1:0-164002 GCA_963838535.1 uncultured Solirubrobacterales bacterium | reverse complement strand
CAACGAATTGCCGGCTTCGACCTCAACGCCGTGTTCGAGCACGGCCTCAGGTTTGAGAACTCCGCTGAGCGACCTGGTCTTCAGCTCGCCGATTGCGTAGCGCACGTCGTTCGACGCGCGGTCCTCCGGCCCGAGGACACGACGATTCAGCGCGCGTTTGATCAGCTTCGTCCGCGACTCCGCAACCACGAAGGCTCCAACCTGACCAATCACCGTCTCCGCGTTGGCGAGGAAGACACGACTTCGCTCGCGCGGTACGTGCGCCTTGCGGGTCCAGACGCGCCTTGACCGGCTCCCCGCTGGCCGCGGCGATCGCGATTGCTTCTCGATCCCTGCGCCAGCGAACTCTGGCGCTCGGAGCATGCTGGATTCAGGCGCAAAAGCAGCAGCGCGCCGTGTGACCGGCGCGGCCGTCGTCCTACTGTCGAGTCTGCATGGAACGCAGCACTCTGCGTTGTCGGTCGATCGGCGAGTCCTTCACGCGCTGCAGCCGACGCCGCGTTTCGAGTGCCGACTGTTGCTTTAGCCGAGGTGGCCGCTTCGAGGATGACTGCTGCTTGCAGTAACGGAGCGGCGCCCTGGCCGAACGCGGGCCCTACCAGGTCGCGCTCCTGGATCGCGCCGGCTTTCGAATTGCTGGGCGGATCCGCCAGTCTCGCGTCCCGCCACGAGGTCGCTGTGTGTAGCCCGAAAGGGAAGCGATGACGACTCGCTTGCAGGCGCCGCGTCCTTTCTCACGCGCGAACGGTCAGGGCAGGGATCGCGGTGCTCGAACATCGATATGCCGCGAAGCTGTGGTCGAGAGGTGTCGGCGCGAGATCGTTGACCGTACCCTTCCTGGTGTCGCCGCGTCAGCAGTCGAGTGTTGCGGCCAGGGTCTTAGCTAGGTTGGTCAGCTCTTCGGCCTGTGCTTTGGTCAGCTTTTTGCCGGTCTGCGCCTTTACCAGCCCCAGATAGTCCGTGATGCCAACGCATGCCGTGTTCTTGTTCCCGCCGCTAACCGCAGCCTGGATCCCGAGCGCCTTCCGTTGCAGAGCTTTGCCGGGTCCGACTCCAGTGGACGCCGTGACGAGCGCCTTGGCTTGGTCGCCGGCGCTCGGGCCGGAGCTGAACATCGACACCGTTGCGTCGGCGAAGTTGGCGTTCGCGAGCAGCCCGCCGCTCGGACTGAACGCCACCGAGCTCGGAGCGGCGCCGGTCGCTAACGGCGAGCCGCTTAATGGTGCGAGCGCGCCGCCTTGACCGACCGAGAACACCGAGACCGTGTCGTCCTGCACGTTGGCGTCCGCGAGCAGCGTCCCGCTCGGACTGAACGCCACAGAGACCGGAGCCTTGCCCGCGGCGAACGGGGAGCCGCTTACCGGTGTGAGCGCACCCCCTGGACCGACCGAGAACACCGACACCGTGCCGGCGTTGCCGCCGCTGAAGTTAGCCGCCGCGAGCAGCGTCCCGCTCGGACTGAACGCCACAGAGACCGGAGCACTGCCGGCGCCGGTAGCGAATGGGGAGCCGGTCACCGGTGTCAGCGCGCCGCCCGAGCCGACCGAGAACACTGAGATCGTGCTGGCGTTGGCGTTGGCGTTAGCAGTCGCGAGCAGCGTCCCGCTCGGACTAAACGCCACCGAATTCGGCTGACTGCCGGTGGCGAAGGGGGAGCCTCCGACCGGCGTCAGCGTGCCGCCCGAGCCAACCGAGAACACAGAAACTGTGTCATTCTGGAGGTTGGCGGTTGCGAGCAGCGTCCCGCTCGGACTAAACGCAACCGAGCGCGGGCTGCTGCCGATGCCCGTGGCAAATGGGGAGCCGGTCACCGGAGTAAGCGCGCCCCGTGAGCCGACCGAGAACACGGAAACTGTGCGTTCGCCGACGTCGCTGGCGGTCGCGAGCAGCCCACCACTTGGACTGAAAGCCACTGAAACGGGGTCGGTGCACACATCGCCGTTACCAGGTGCGCAAGCGATACCGGTGGCGAATGGGGAGCCACTGACTGGGCTCAGCACGCCCTCCGTGCCGACCGAGAACACTGACACGGTGGCGTGGTTACTGTTGGCGGTCGCGAGCAGGCCCCCGCTTGGGCTGAACGCCACTGAGGCCGGGCCGGGCGTGCCGGCGCCCGTGGCGAACGGGGAGCCGTTCACCGGCGTGAACAACGGCGCCGCCGACGCGGAAGACGAAGCCAGCGCGCAAAGCGTTATAAGCCCCGCGATCGTAGCCGCCCGCACTCGCGGATACACGCGGGCGGGACCGATCACATTCCGGTCAAATTTGCGCGGGCTGCCTCCCCCAACCGTCCGCCGGTAAGCCAGCCAACGTACGCTCGCGCCCCGCCACACGTAGCCACCCCTTTCGGCATGCGACTCAAAGAGCGGTCCAGCAACAGTCATCTCAAACCCCTTCTCAAGGCTGACGCAGCCAGCATACACCGAGCGATATCACGACTTTTTGAGGGATGTTGCGTTGCGTCAGGCCACGACTGCTAGCAGCAGCCAGAGCCGCGCAACCGCGACAGTGCTCGAGCGTCAACTCGAATGCAGACATGGCACAGACGCGACTGCAGGAATGGACGATCAGCGACAGCGCGATGCTGAGCGCGGCCATGCGCAGCGGCGCTGTCACTTCGAGGCAGAAGGAGCAGCTTCGGCGGAGACAAGCCCGGGCTCAGGACACCTTGGCCACGACGGTCGCCGCCCGTCGCGATGACCTCTACGAGCAATCATCCGGACTGGATGGCCCAAGCCGCGGATCGTCGCCGATCCGATCGTCCGCTCCGGCAACCGCTGAATGTTGAGAGCGGTCGTGAGCGGCGGCGGTGCGACGGGCGTGCCTGACGCCTAATGGGGTCACGACGCCGGCAGCCTCGTCGCTCGAACGTCAGATGCCGTTTTCGTCCGCGCTTTCCCTCGGACAATCGAAGCTGTCAACGACCGACCGCTATGTGGCAGCGAAGGCACGACCAGAGGAGCTTGAGCGGCTCGATCGCGCATTTGCGATCCCCGCCTCGGGGCCGAGTGAACCTGCGGCCGAAAGCCAAGCGGTCGCCGCCGAGGGCCGGCGACACAGCAACCCTCAGTCTTCAAGTTGCTGGGTATAGGCAGCCTCGCGGACCGCGTCGTCGGTCTCGAGGGTGCCGCCGAGGGCACCGCCGACGGTTGCCAGAGCGCCGGCCAGCAGCGCCAGGCGAATGTAGTCGCCATAGTTAGAGTGCGCGTTGATCTGGCCGGTCATCACCGACGGATCGATGAGCAGGGTGGCCGCGGCGAGGCTCAGCACCGAAACGACTGCGTACAGGGCGAGTATCCCGATCGCGATCGTGATCACCGTGACCAGGTTGAACATGATCGCCTGCTCGCGGACGCGGCGATCCCTCGCCCGCTCCCAAAGATCGCGAACCGCGATCAGCGTTGCCACCGCCGTCGCGATTGTGGCGAGGCAGGCGATCGCCAGCCGGAGTGAGTCAAGCGTCGCCGCAATCCGCCACACGTCGGAGGTGACTACCGCGAATGCAGCCACGCCGAGTGCTCCGATCGCCGCCCGGTAAAGCCGCGTGATCAGCCGCCACGGATGGTTGGCTCGGACCATACCCAGCAGCAGGCGCATGTTTCCGGTGACGACCCGCTGGAGCAGCGTGACGGCGTCGAGCGAATCGGAGTTCTCGATCTCGGCGGCCATCTGAACCAGGCGCCGGCGGACGCGGCGCGAGTGGCCATGCCCGTCCCGCCCCCGCCGCTGCGGCGTGTCCCCCGCGAACACCCCGACGGCTTCGACGGTCGACTCGACCAGACGCCTCGTGGACTGCCCCAGCCCGAGCGCGGGGAGGGACACCAGCGCCGCACTGTGGGCCCGGCTCGAGTGCGTGAGCACAGGCCGCCGGGCGACTCGCAGCGGCAGCTCGGTCACATGCACGACCAGGTCCCAGTCCTCGTCGAGCAGCCGCGAGCGCGCGGCGTCGACGATCTCGCTGAGCGGGGTCGGCGCGGTCACCAGCGTGTCACGAACAGTCGCGACCTCCCAGGTGATGTCCGGGTAGCGCGCGTTCAGCCCACGTTCGACGTCCTGCCCTAGCTTCTCGACCGCCTCGGCGCTGAGTACGGGGGTCACGACCAGCCCCAGCTGGAGAACGGGGCGGCCGGGTGCTTCTGGGTCGCGTTTCCGGGGCTCCAGCACCCCACCACCCGTGAAGCCGAGTGCGGTGACGGCCCGCCAGATCGCGGCGGCGATTCGCGGGTCGGTGTAGTGGGCGTTGATGGTCGTGCGCCGCGCCGCCTCATAGCCGTGCTCGCCGGCGAGCTCGCGCAGCTGCGCGCGCGCCTGGCCCCATTCGTCGCGCTGCTCGTCGAAGAGCTGCGGGACCGCGCCCCACCCCGACCACGCCGCCAGCAGCTCCTGCTCCTCGCGCGTAGCCGGTCGCTGCTCGTGCTCGAGGACGCGCAGAAGGCGCAGGGCCTCGAGGTTCGCCTGCACGCCGGCGCGGGCGCCGCTCGGAGCGAGCTGGCCGTCGGCGGCGAGCGGCGTGAAGCGGGCGGCGGCTACTCGTCCTGTTGGCGCAGCCGGGCGCGGTCGCGCATCATCTCCAGATGCCAGCGCGCCGGCTCGTTCCCCTCGTCCTGCCCGCTCGAAGAGGGTGGCGGGATCAGGATCAGCTCGGCCAGCACCCGCTCCTCGGCCTGCAGGCGGGCCATGTTCAGCCGCCCGACCTTCTCCAGATAGCTCTCCCCCGCCGGGTCCGGGCCCGCCAGCTGGTCCTGGAGCTGCTGGATCTCCATCTCCGTCCGCTCGCCCAGCTCGGTGAAGAACGTCTCCCGGTCGCTCTCCGGGATCTGCTGGAAGCGGTCCGGGTCGGTCTTCTCCCAGTGCCGTATCGCCATGCGGCCGTACTTGTTCATTACGCGGGGGTCCGGGCTCTGCCCAGAGGGCCTCGAAGGAAAGCTGCTGGTTGTCGTTATAGCCCGACCGACGGTCTCGCGGCATCCCCGCACCCTCCCCGGCCGACCGCTAGACCTGCGTCTGCCATGCACGTGATCACTCCCCTCCGTTCACCCGCCTACGTCGTCATTGACGAATCGACCTCGTGTGCCACGAGCCGTTGAGCAAGTGTCCGCGCTGCGTCGGCGCCAACGACGGTGAATGCGAAGCTTTGGCGTGCCCCCGGCTTGACGGTGATCTCGAGACCAGTCGCGCTGCTGACGGCATCACCAAGTCGTAGGGCGAGCGCGGCCTGATCGGCATCGTTTCGCCGTTTTGGCTTGCGGGCGCGTGGTGTGGCAAGTACAGCTCCAGCCTGATGTGCCGGGCGATACCGGATCCGAGCAGGAGCTGTCGCTCGACGCTGCCGTGCCCGCCGCCGCGACCCTGGGTTGTGAGCCCTGCGGATAGCGTCAGGATCAGGCGCTCCCGCGGATCGCGGTGCAACTCCGAGCCGGCCCGCACGTCAAGCTCGAGCCCGTCCGGCGTCCATGCTCTGAGGACCTCGGCAACGAGCTCGGGCTCGTCGCGGATGTCGGCACGCTCGCGCGTGCCGAGGCGACGATCCCAGACGTCGGCGAGCTCGCTCATTGCTGTCGGAGCGCCGGGTAGTCGCCCCACGGTCGGCCTGCGATCTCGGCCCACCTCGTTGCGGTCAGGATGCCGATTCCGAGTAGTTCGGCGAGGACGGGTGCGGGGATCTCTCCGGCAATGTCGACGAGCGCGCCGAGCCTTCGCGCTGGCAATCGACGCCGACTCGCTTGAGCCGGCGGCTGAGCGACAGCGCGACCGATCGGGCGACCTGGCGAGCTGCCGGGAACAGCCAGGGCGGGGTTGGGTAGCGCGGCAGCGGCCCGCTCTTGGCGTTCGGCGATCAGTTCGCGGAGGTGATCAGCGAGCGGCTGCGGGAGCGTGATCGCGGTCTGCACCGAACCGGATCGCGACGGTCTGCTCGTTGATCGCGACGTCATCGACTGTGAGGTTCGCGATCCGTGTCACCGGCTGCGCGAACACGACGACGAGCACGCCTGCGACGCGATCGCGAGTCTCGATCCCTTCCGCGTGCAGCAGCCGCCGCGCGAGCGCGACGCGATCGTGCACCGCGACCGCCGGCGTGGCGGCGCTCTTGCGACCTGCCGGGAACTCGAGCTTGGGCATCAGCCCGCGGCCGATCGCCAAGCGGACGAACGACCGGGCGACGTACCGGTCCGGGCGAGGACCGGCGAGCCACGCGTCGACGTCGGCCTGCACGAGTCTGCAAGGGGCGTGCCTCGGTCAGCGAGCCAGTCGAGCAGCGCGGCGGCGCTCTTGAGCTCGACCTTCGCGCTGTTGATCAGCCCTCGCCGAGCGGCGCGCGACGGCTGGTGCGCCGGCAGCGGCGCAGCACGATCCAGTACGCGAACGTCCGCAGCTCCGGCGCCGCGTCGCTCCGCGGAGAGGAAGTCGCTCGATCCAGCGCTCGAACCGCGCGAGCGCTGGATCGCGCGAGGGCAGCGCGCCGGTGGCGACGAGCAGATGCTGAAGGTGCGTGACCGCGAGGTTGGGATCGAGTGCGTCCAGCGTCTCGTGGCTGCATGGCAGCTCGCCGCTGGCGATCTTGGCGAGGATCGCGGTGGCGGGGCTGTCGGCCAGCCACCGCAGCGTATCCTTCGCCGACCGCGCGCGGTGGAGTGCGTCGAACAGTCCGTCGAGGCCGACGCGGGCGCGCTGCGGCTCGTCGCCGAGCAGCTCGGTCAGACGCTGGTGAAGGATGCAGCGTCCGCACAGTCCCCGCTGCTGGAGCGCTTCCTCGGCAGCGCATTGACGGCAGACGTGATCGGCCGCGGCGCCCGCGCAGTCGCGACAGACCGATTCGGTGAACCCGGGGTAGCGAAGCAACCGGCGTGTGTGCCCGCACGCCGGGCAGGTGCCCTTCGCCGACAGAGCCCGGTGATAGCAGGTGCTGCACACCGGGCCCTCGGGCCAGTGGGCCGTCGGCCGCCGCTCCCGCCGGCAGTGCGCGCACCGCTGCGCGGCGACCGGGGCGCACTTGCTGCAGAGCATCCGGCCGCGCCGCTCGCCACGGCACGGGCGGACTTGCCCACAGTTCGCGCATGCGACCGTAGGGCCGGTCCAGCAGATCGCGCACAGGTCCGGGTCGCCGTCGATGGCTTTGCGAACGATCGCGCGGACTCGCCCGCACCGCCCGCACGTCCCGGTCGGGCGGAGGTAGCACTTCTCGCACCGCGGCCTGCCCTCACGGTTGCGCGCGATCGTCAACTCGCCGCACACCACGCACGCCGCCGCTAGGCCGCTGGCGCAGTGCGCGCAACACGCGGCCGCGCCGGGCTCGGGGATCGGCGCGTCACGGCCACACGTCTCGCAGCTGGCGTGCGGCCGCCCCGCGCACTCGGTGCAGATCCGCCGGCAGGTGCGATACGACCGGCCGCTGCGATTGACCCCGCAGACGGTGCACCGCTCCACCGGACGCACGTAACCCGGGCGCGGCAACGCGATCAGGAGGCTTTCGGCGGCTTGTCCGGATCGACGATCCGGGCCCGCACCGGCCGCAGCCCTTCACGGACCCGCTTCTGCGCGCTCGCCTCACCGGCGCCAGCCGCCCGCTTGCGCTGCGCTTGCTGCTCGACGACCGGCTCGATCAGATCGCCAACCTGACAGTCGAGCAGATCGCACAACGCCGCCAGCGTGTAGACGTTGAGCCGCTCGGGCTGCTGGGTCACCAGCCGGTAAACCTGCTCGCGCGAGAGCTCAACGCCACGCTCGGCCAACGGCGCGATCAGATCCGTGGTCGAGAACATGCCGCGCGTGGCCATCACCTCGCGCAGGTGCCAGCGCACGCCCATCTTCCGCGTCATCCCGCCACGGCCTCTGCGTCGAACGCTCCCCCAAGCGCCTTCGCGAGCACCCGGTTCTTGTAGTCGTCCGACACGCCCGTGTAGATCGCGGTCGTCGCCGCGTACGCGTGCCCGACCTGCTCGGTCACGAACCGCTCCGGATAGCCCGCCTCGATCAAGTGCGTGATGTACGAATGCCGCAGACAGTGCAAATCGAGCTCCTCCGGCAGGCCGGCGCCCTGCCGATAGACGGCGAAGCGCGCGTTGACGTGCCGCAGCGACACCCGGCCCGCGCCGCTCGGTCACCCACAACGCTGGATGCCGGCCCGGATCGAACCCGTCGCGGACCTGCTCGACGTACTGCCGCCAACGCGTCCACCGCCCAATCATGCACGGAGAGCACCATCCGCCGCTTCGGCGCGCTGCCCCGCGACGCCTTCCCCCAGCGCACATGCAACGCGCCACAGCAGCCAAACTGCGGCGCCTGCGCGTTGCGGTGCAGATCCGCCACGTCGAGCATCACCAGCTCCCGGCGGCGCAGCCCCCACGCATAGGCGACCTTGAACAACGCCGCATCCCGAAACGCCGCCAACGTCCCCTTCCGCCCGCTCGCAGCGACCCGGTCGACCTGCTCATCGGCGTAATCGAAGAACCGCTGCAGCTCCTCGCCAGTCAACGCGCGACGCCCCGGCCGGCCCTCGAACTCCGACACGTGCGCCGCCGTGTTCCACTCATGGCAGATCAACCCGGGCGCCTGCCCGAAGCGCTCCTCGCACTCCTCCACCCACCCGTACCGCGGATCGCACACGAACGCGACGAACAACGCCAGGATCCGGTGATAGCCGCGGATCGTCGAATGCGCCGACCCGCTCGACCGCAACGACGTCGTGAACCCCTCCACATCCTGCGCACGCCACCGCCACGGGTACTCGTTCGTGAACTCGGCGAACCGTCGCACCAGCCACAAGCGGCCGGTGATCGTCGACTCGTTCAACAACCGGCTGCGCTGCTGCGCCTCCCACCCGGCGAGCATCCCGTCGAACACCGCCCGCTCCGGATCGAGCTGAACGACGCCCTGAGCGAGCACCAAGTGCGCCGCGCCAGCGACGTCAACTCGCCGCGCCACAACCCAATCCGATTCCCAAACTCACCGCAACAATGTTGCATCCAATCCAGACGCCACCTCGAAGGCCGCGGGGTGCTTCGGTGAGCGCCGCGTTCGACAGCGCACGGGACTTCGCCGCCCACGGGCTGCCCGTTTTCCCAACCCACGCGGTCACCGTTGACGGGCATTGCAGTTGCCGGGAAGGTGCCGACTGTAGGCACCCCGGCAAGCACCCGATCGCGTCAATCGTTCCGCACGGGGTCAAGAACGCCACCATCGACGAGGCGCGAGTTGTTGTACTGGAATCACCGCTATCCCCATGCGAATTGGGCGGTGGCGACCAACAAGGTGGCGGTGGTCGATATAGATGCCCACCGCGGCGGTGACCCTCGCGGAGTAGTGGTCGACCACGGCCTAGGAGGGCGACCGGCGGCCAGGTCCGGGGTGGCACCCGAACCGGACATAGAAGCGCCGCACAGCCTCCCGGGCGTGCGCGGAATGCACGTCTACCACGCCGGGGGGCTGCCCGACCGTCCCGGCCAGGACGTGCCCGGTACGGGCATGCGAGATCAAGGGCATGCCCAACGGCTACGTCCTGATTCCGGGCTCCCGGCACAGTTCCGGTGTCAGTTACGAGTGGGTGGACGAGCTGCGCCCGTGGACGGTGGAGCCCGCACCGGTCCCTGACGCGTTCCGGGCGCCCACGGCGCCTTTGGAACCAATTGGTTCCAACCCCGCGCCACGGGTACGTTGTGGCCCAGGCTGGCGAAGGGGCCGCAAGGGGACTCGCTGGCGCACATACCCACCGAGGTCTACGTAGAAGCCTTGACCGGAAAGGCACCGGGGTCTAACGGCAAAATCGAATGTCCGTTTCACCCGGACTGGTCCCCGTCGTTTCATGTGTACCCCGGCGATGGTGGTTGGTTCTGTTACCAATGCGAGCGCGGCGGCGACGTGTTCACGCTCGCCGCCGACCTGTGGGAACTTGACACCCGGGTGGACTTCCCGGTGATCGTCAAACATCTACGCCGGTTCTTCAGGGTCTAGCCATGGGGTACACCGATGCCGACCGTGAGAATGTCAAGGATGCCGCGCAGGAGGACGCCGGGGGCTCCAAATCCCAGGCCACGCAGTTGGTGGAACTAGCCTCGGTCGCTGACCTGTTCCACGACTCAAACCAGGCCACCTATGCCACCGTCCCGCGCGGCGCCCACCGCGAAACGTGGGGGCTGCGATCCAAAGGGTTCCGCGCTTGGCTGGCGCGCCGATTCTACGAGGAGAAATCCAAGGCGCCGGGCTCCCAGGCGCTACAGGACGCGTTGACCGTGCTCGACGGCAAGGCGCTATACGAGGGCCCGGAACGTCAGGTATTCGTGCGCGTCGCCGAACACGAAGGCGCGATCTACCTTGATCTCGGGGACGCGGATTGGACCGCCGTGGAGATCACCGCCGACGACTGGACGTTGACCACCAACCCGCCGGTCCTGTTCCGTCGCCCCCGCGGAATGAAAGCCCTGCCGGTCCCTGAACGTGGCGGCGATATCGCGGACCTGTGGCCGTTCCTGAACGTGGTGGAAGAGGACCGGGTGCTGGTCGCCGGGGTGCTGGTCATGGCGTACAACCCACGCGGCCCGTACCCGATGCAGGTGAGCAGCGGCCCGCACGGCAGCGCCAAGAGCACGGTCGCGCGGGTCATGAAACGACTGGTCGACCCCGGCGAGCTGGAGCTCCGGACGCAGGCCGCCAACGAGCGCGACCTGATGATCGCCGCGCGCAATTCGCACGTCTTGGCGTTCGAGAACGTCAGCAATCTAAGCCAAGCGCAATCGGACGCCCTATGCCGGCTTAGCACCGGTTCGAGCTTCGGGACGCGGGAGCTGTACGCCGATGATGAGGAGGTCATTTTCACCGCCAAGCGCCCGGTGTCACTGAACGGGATTACCGAGGTCGTGACCAGCGCCGATGCGCTGGACCGCGCGGTGCTGATCAAACACCCACAGATCGAGGACAAGAACCGGCGCACCGAAGAGGAGTTCGACGCCAAGTTTGAGTTGGCGCGACCAGGCATTCTCGGCGCGCTGCTGGATGCGGTGTCGGCCGGAATCCGCAATCTGCCCACGGTCGACCTGGGCGAGCTGCCGCGCATGGCGGATTTCGCCAAGTGGGCGACGGCGTGCGAAGTCGCATTGGGGTTCGACGCCGGCGCATTCATGAAGGCGTACACGCAGAACCGGACCGACGCGAACCGCGCCACGCTGGAGGACTCCCCGATAGCCGAGCACGTCAAGACCGTGGCGGCCGGCTTCGGGTTCTCGGGAACGGCATCCGAACTGATGGTCAAGGTCAAAGAGCTGGCCGGCGCCAAGAACCAGGACACCACGAAGGCCGGCGGCTTTCCGCAGAGCGGGCAGGGGATGCGCGCGGCGCTGGCGCGTATCGAAACCAACCTACGCGTCGATGGTGTGATCGTCACCTTCCCGCGGAAGGAGGACTCAAGGCGAATCCTCTCGATCACCACGGTCGCGGCGCAGAACGATGGGCGATCCGAGAATGGGAACGCCCAGGGATCGCCCACCGAAAACGCCAATGGGGACGGGCCTTTGGGCGATGTGGGCGATGTGGGCGATCTCCAGGGGACTTTTTCTAATGACGACCCCGCGTGGGAGGAACAGGCCGCCGAAGCGTTAGAGGCGGTCGATGAGTGGCGTGCCGGGAAGGTGGGCGACTGATGATGAGCCCGGCCGAACCCGGTGCGGTGTTCAGCGTCCCGGCGCTACTGTCGGTCGCGAAGGTGGCGCAGTTGTTGGATTGCTCGCCGCGCACGATCCGTCGGCGCATCGCCACTAGGTCGCTGCCGGCGGTGATCGAGAACGGGCGCGTGATGGTTCGCGCCGACGAGTTGCGCGGGTACATCGAGCGGCTTGACCGGGTGGGCGCCGGGCCGGCACCGAGTAGGCGCGCGGTCCGGGGCGGTTACGACTTTCTGCGCGAGTAGGCGATACCCCTACCCTCCAACCTTTTCCGTCGATACCAATTGACAAACCCGTCGAAAGGGCTATAACAAGGATATGAGTCCGTCTGATCCCGACACCATGAGGTGCGAAAGCTGCGGTGGATGGACTAGGTTGGACGACATGCTCGACGGGGATCGCTGCGAGCGTTGCCGGCTGGCCGAAGCGGCTATCGAACTCGCGGCCGAGGTTCGATGTTCTCCCGTCGAACTGGTCGAACGCATGGGCCGCGCGCTCGCCGACTACCAGATGTTGGAGCGTGTCGAGCGCGGTTCGCGGACCCAGATGGAGGACGTCATCCGCCAGGACCGCGGCGAGCCGCGCCAACTGACCGAAGCTGAGCGGGGCGACCTTGACGAGTTCCGCCGCCCCGGACGGTTCCCCGAGTTTGGCCGCCGACCGCGTCGCCGCCGCGGGCAGGGCACGCCGGTCGAAGTCGAAACGTTCGAGCAGCGCGACGCGCGCCTTTCGACACCTTCGCCCGGTCGACCGCCGACGGCTAACCCGCGGGCGATGACTACGCCTTGGTTGCAGGCGAAGGTGTCGACACGGCTCGACAAAGCCGTCAATAACCCCGTACACATCGCCGGGGCCGGGACCGAATGCCCGATCTGCCGGCGGGCGTTCCGAGGCGGGCGCTATGACCGACTGACCTGTAGCGCCCACTGCCGCGATCTCGCCCGCCGCGTGCGCGCCGGTGATCCGACCGTCGAAGCCGCGATCAAAATGATGTTCGAGCCCCGGCGCCTGCGACGGCTGCGGTAAGCCGATGTGGGCGAAGCGCCCGGACGCGAAAGTCCACAACGGAACCTGCCGGAAGCGCCGCGAGCGCGTCCAAGCGAAAGAGGGGCAGCTATGAGCATCCACAAAGAGGGCAAGCGGTTCCGGGTGCAATTATCGGATCGCTGGCAAACAGCGCACCCGCACGTTTGACCGCCAGGGCGACGCGATCACGTTCGACGCCGATATCAAGCGCCGCCGCGCGCTTGGCCCGAGGCTCCGCGGAACTGGACCGCGAGGCGATCACGCTGGACGGCTACGTGCGCGGACCATGGCGCGCCCACGCCGCGACGCTGGCGAAGCCGACCCGCGCAAAATACCGTGGGCGCTCAAACACATCTAGGAGAGCTGCCCCGACGAGCCGCTTATCACGATCGATGTTGTGCGGCTGGCCGAGCACCAGCGACTCCTGTTGGACCGTGGCGCCACACCGAGCACCGTGCGCGAGGTTCTAACCCGACTTAGCGGCATCCTTCAAATCGCCGTCGAGCAGGGCCACCTACGCGCCAACGCGGCGCGGGGACTGCGGAAGGTTCCGGCCGATGCGACCGACGAGGTTAGGGCGCTTGCGCCAATCGAACTCGAGCGCCTGATCGCCGGCTTCAATGGCCGCGATCGTGCTATCGCGCTGCTGGGCGGGCACCTTGGGTTGCGGCCGTTGGAGATCCGCTCCGTGCCGTGGTCCTCGATCAGCGACAACACGTTTGTCGTCGGTCGATCGCACACGAAGCGCACGGCCATGCGCACGCGCACGCTGTTGTTACCAGCCGCCACGGCGCGCGAACTGCGGGAGTGGCGGTTGCGGTCGGGTCAGCCCGGCGAGAACGAGCCGACTGTCGGAGCGATGAGCGCCAACGCGGTTCGGCTATGGGGAGCCAAGCGCCTACGTCCGCGGTCAAGGCGGCGACCGGCGGGCAGATCGAGGACGCCACCACCTATACGCTGCGCCACGCCCACGCGTCGGTCGGCCCTGCACTACTGCGGGTTCACGGTGCCCGAGGCCGCGCGACGTATGGGACACGGCGGCGCTCTACACCTTCGGACCTCCGCCCACGTCATCGACTCCATCGCCGGTGAGCACTATCCCGACCTCGACGCGCTGATCGCGGCCGCCCGGGCTGATCTGGAGTTCCGCCAGAGTTCCCGTAGCGGTGCGGGAACTCGGCTGAGAGGCAAGGCCGGGAGGTCGCGTTCTCCCTGCAAATGCGGCTAATGGGCGATCCAGGACTCGAACCTGGGACCTCTTCCTTATCAGAGAAGGTCAGTGGCAACGTCCAGTCGCCTCCAGTCGTCAAAGATGCTGCAAACTGCCCGATTCTTGGAGAGGCGAGGCGACCTGAGACGACTGCAGTTGACAATCTGATGCACCCAATTTGCACCCCCGGCCTGCCGCCTGCGTCGGCAGCGCAGTCGCTCGCGTCGTGAGACGTCTCAGGCACGTTCGCATGCCGACTGGCACCTAGCCCGACGGCCTGCTCGTACAAGGCCGCCCTGCTCACATCCGCGCGTGCGCCATTTCGCGCCGATGAGCGAGCGCGACGACCTCGAACTGCCGGTGCAAGAGGCCTTGCGGGCGAGCGAAACATTTCGACCCAGGATACGCCGCGGAGAGGCGGCAACGCTCGCGACATCGGTCGTGTCCACCGCCTCATCCACATCCAGACATCTCTTCCTACTTGAAGTAGGATTACTGCATGGCGGTGACGAAGGTATCCATGAGCCTCGACGCGGACGTGCTTGCGCAGACCCGGGATCGGGTCGGCGGCCGGGGCGTGTCCGCGTACGTCAACGAAGCCGTACGCCGGCAACTGCAGCGCGATGCGCTCGCCGACCTGCTCGTCGAGATGCAAGCCGCCAACGGCCCGATTGACGATCACCTGCTCGAGGAGGTGCGAAACCTGTGGCCCGGGCGCGACGACGCAGACGCGCCCCCGCCCGAGTAACCGACCTGCTCGTCCTCGACGCCGACGGCGTGTCGAAGGCGGCGAGCAACGACCGAATGGTCCAGGCGTGGCTTCAACGAGCGCGCGAGCTCGACGCGGACCTCGTCATATCAGCGGTGACACTCGCCGAGCTCGTCCGCGGGCGACCCCGTGATGCCGCCGTCAACCGCGTAGTCAAAGCCGCCGAGGTGCTGCCAGCCGACGAGCAGCTCGCTCGCACGGCCGGCAGGCTGCTCGGTAACGCTGGCTCGGATGCCACGATCGACGCGCTTGTCGGCGCCACCGCGCTCGCCGCCCAGGCCCGACACGACGCCGCGCGATGCGTCCTGCTCACCAGCGATCCCGCCGATCTAGGCGCCCTCCTCGCCGACCACCCAGAGGTGCGTGTAGTCGCGGTGTGACATCCCAAAGCCGCTACCTGGAGCGAGCGGCGCGGAGCGGCGGCTCACCGACCAAGCGAGCCATCGGCGCTAGCGGCCAACCAGCGGCGCTCAGCAGGCACCAAATGCGCGCTTCTGGCGAATTGCGAGACCAACTCAAGGGGGCGGCTCTGCCCTGCTTTCGCGCCACGACGAGAATGTCGCCGCTGCCTGTCGCAACGCGAGCAGGGCTCAGCCGATTGGCGGGTCGAGCAGTCACGGTTCGTCTATCTCTGGAGCCAGTCAGCGACCGCGTCGCTGTCGATTACTGGGGCGAAAGAGTTACCGCGCCTCGTTTCTGCGGGCGAAGCGGGGACCGCGAGATCGGCGATTGCTCGGTTGCCAAGGAAGAGGCGGGTCCTGGACGGTGTATCTCCGACTCGCGCTCCGAGAGCGTTCCGTTGGCGCGGAGGGTGGCCGCTACGTGGCGGCCACCCTTGCCCCGACAGCAGCTAGGCGGAGGTTGCCGCCAACGGCGCGGTTGCGGCCGGCACGGTGCCGGTCTTGGCCTCGCCGCTGAGGAACTCGAGCATCGCGGCGTTGGTCTCCTCGGGATGGGTCCAGCCGATGTTGTGCGGGCCGTTCTCGACTTCGACGACCGTGAGGTCGGCGATCAGGTTCTCGTCTCTGAGTCGCGCGGCCGTCGCCTCGAAGGGCAGGATTCGGTCCGCGGTGCCGTGGACGACCAGTGTCGGCACGTCGATCTTGGGCAGGTCGCCGCGAAAGTCAGTCAGCCATGTGTCGACGCATGCATAGGATGCGTAGGGGGACGCTCCGGCGGCGACGTTGAAGCTCGCCCGAAGCGCTGCGTCCCCGATCCGTTCCGGTGCCAGCACATCGGTGTTGTAGAAGTTGGCGAAGAAGTCGTCGAAGTACGCGTACCGGTCAGCCACGATCGCGTGCTTGATGCCTTCGAACACCGAGCCCGGCACGCCCTTCGGGTTGTCCTCGGTCTGCAGCAAGAACGGTGGAATCACGCCGAGCAGCATCGCCTTGCTGACCCCGGCCGACCCGTAGGTACCGAGGTACCGGGTTACCTCGCCGGTGCCCATCGAGAAGCCGGCAAGGACGACGTCCTGGTCGAGCGCGAGATGGTCGAGCAGCGCCTTCAGATCGCCCGCGAACGTGTCGTAGTCATAGCCGCACGTCGGCTGACTCGACTGGCCGAAGCCGCGACGGTCATAGCTGATGCAGCGGTATCCGTTCGCGAGCAGCACCCGCTCCTGGCGCTCCCAGGAGTTGCCGTCCAGCGGGTAGCCGTGGATCAGGACGATCGGCTTGCCGGAGCCGTGATCGTTGTAGTGGATTTTGATGTCGGCGGTGTTCTCCGTTCCGACTTTGACGAATGGCATGGTGCCTTCCTTTCGCGTTTGTGGCCGTTATGGGTGGGGTTGCTCGCGGGCCACTGCGCTTGAGCAATCGCATGGATCGAGTGGCGGTCAATGTCCAGCGCTCTGTCCGCCGTCGATGTGCAGGATCTCGCCGGTGACGAAAGAGGCGCGCTCGAGATACAGGATCCCGTCGACAACGTCGCTGATCTCGCCCACGCGGCCGAGTGGGTGGAGGGTCCCCATGTCCTCGTAGGTCGCGGGGTCGTGCATTGGAGTCCTGATCACCCCGAGCGAGACCGCGTTGACACGCACACCCCGAGCGGCGTATTCGATCGCCAACGATCGGGTCACCGCGACCAACCCGCCCTTGGTTAGGGAGGCCAGCGCGGACGGTCTTGTGCTGTCGGCGTGGTCGACGAGGCTCGTGCTGATGTTGACGATGTGGCCGGCTGCCCTGGGTGAGCATCTGCCGGATGGTCTGCTGGGTGATGTGGAAGAACCCGGCAAGGTTCACCGCGATGATCGTGGCGAAGTCATCGGTCGTGTAGTCGGGGAAGGGCTTGCCGATGTACACACCCGGCGTTGTTGATCAGGCTGTCGATCCGTCCGAATCGCTCGAGCGCCCTCTCTACCACGCGACGGGAAGTCTCGGCTGTCTGTGATGTCGCCTCGCTCGGTGAGGAGGTCGGAGTCGCGGGAGGCGGGGATCGATCGCGAGGTGGCCACGACCGCGTAGCCGCAACGGCGGAACGCGGCCGCGAGTCCGGCGCCGATCCCTCGATCGGCGCCGGTGATGATCGCGACGGGCTTCGGCGCTGCACTCATCCGACGAGGTAGGTCTCGTAGATGACGCCGGCAGCCTGGCGGCCGGCCACGCTGATGAAGACGCCCTTGTTCAACCAGTCGAGATCGGAGGCTGCCGTCTCGATCTCGGTTGAGGTGCGAAACGTGTACTCGCTCGGATCGACGTCCTCTCCACGCCCGAGGCGCGCGAGCACCTCCGGGCTGCCGTGACGGATGCTGCGTGACTGGACGTAGAGGAGATCCCCGCGGTCGGTCTGCAGGACGTAGCGGATGTCGCCGAGCGCGGTTCCGTCCGGGAGGATGATCTGCCAGTCGGCGCTCGCGCCCGGGAGCAGCCTGCCGCTCATCTCCGGACCGCTGAATGTGCCGCCGGTCAGGGCCACGATACGCCGGTGGCCTTGGGCTGTCTCCCCGAGCTCCAGCGGTGGGGCGAGAGTGGCCTCCAACCGGTAGACCTTGGTCAGGCGAGGTTCGGGAAGATGACTGCTCACGGTTGGTTCCTGTCGGCGACCGAGAAGCGGTTGCTGGGCCGCCGGATCATTCGGATGGGGCTCCAGCGGGGTGACCGTGACGCGCATCCACTCGTAGAGCGGCAGCGCGCGCAGCAGGCCGTCCATCTCGCCTTCACTCTCGGCGCGGTACAACCCGATCGGCCTGCTCTCGCCGGGGGCAACGCGCCGCTTCCAAAGCCGGACTAGGTGTCCTTGGTCCACGAGCTTGGCTGCGGCGGCCGACTCAGCGTCCTCGCGCGCCGTGACTTCGGTCTCCGGAGTTCCCTCGGGAACGTTGATCTCGAACTCGACAAGGAAATCCATCGCGCTCACCCGACCAGGTGCTTGCGGCAATTGTCGGTTGTGCTCATTTCAGGTTCCTCCGGGAAGGGTTTGACGGTCAATCCGCATCCTGCGCGTTGCCGCGTTGCCGCGTTGCCCCGGCTGCCGCAGCCGCGGCGGCCGGGGCGAGCGCGGGACCGTCTACGAAGGCAGGTCCGTCCCGGCCTGCTCGGCCACCATGTAGGCGGCGTACCAGGCGAGCCAGTTCTTGTCTTGGTCCGAGCGGTGGAACAGGTGCGATCGCCCGGTGCGCTTCTCGTGCTCGCGGTGGGCGGCCTCGGCACGCCGAAGCGCGCTCTCCAGGTCCGCCGTGGATACGTAGCCCGTCTCAGTGGGGTTCATCCGGCCGGGGCGCCGGGTCGTGACCTCCTGGACCAGATCCACGTGTTGCCGTCGGGATCCTTGAAGTAGAAGAACGATCCGTAGCTGGCGCGCTCGGGGTCGGGGCCGGGCTGGCGCGCCTCGACCGGGAACGGCGGGCCGTGCCAGATGTCGCTCACCTCGATGCCACGGCCGACGAGCTCGTCATGTGCCGCTTCGATGTCGGAGACGATCAGCCCGCCCTCGGCCGCGCCGGGCGCGGCGGTCGTGAGTCCCTGGCCGAACGTGATCGAGGTACCCGAGCCTGGGGGTGTGAACTGGACGATGCGAAGGCCCTCCATCGGGGCGACGTCGTCGTCGAGCCTCCAACCCAAGCGCTCATAGAACTCCTTGGATCGGTCGACGTCGGACACGGGGATGATCTGGACCTCGAGCTTCATGTCGACCCGCCCGACGCTCGCGTCGCGGCTTGTGGTGCCTTCTTCAGTGGCGCTCATGGCTACCTCCTGGCTTGTACGGAGACCTCGATTGGTCTTCGCGGTGGTGATGCCATGAAGCGTGCTCTGCGCGCCTGTTCGTCGCGCCCGGCGGGCACCCGGGTTCGACCCCCCGGGGGTGCCCGATCCCGTGGTCACGGGCCGTCGGCGCCGGGGTTGCCAACGCAGGGTGCCGCCCCTACGCTGGCGTGGCGATGTCAACTACCGTTTCCGCGCGGCGGCTGCTTGGTCGGCGCGGCGAGTGCGCGGCGCTGGATCAGCTGGTGGCGAGCGTGCGCGCGGGTCCAAGCCGGGCGCTGGTGCTGCGCGGGGATGCCGGGGTTGGCAAGAGCGCGTTGCTCGAGTATCTGGTGCAGCACTCGTCAGGATGCGCCGTCGCCCGGGCGGCCGGAGTCGAGTCGGAGATGGAGCTCGCGTACGCGGGGTTGCAGCAGCTGTGCGCGCCGTTCCTGGATCGCGTCGAGCGCCTTCCCGGCCCGCAGCGCGATGCGCTTGGCAGCGCGTTCGGTTTGCGCGACGGCGATGCTGCCGGATCGGTTCCTCGTCGGCCTGGCGGTCCTGAGTCTGCTCTCCGACGTCGCGGAAGACCGACCCCTCGTCTGCATCGTGGACGACGCGCAGTGGCTCGACGCAGCGTCGGCACAGGCGCTGGCGTTCGTCGCGCGCCGCCTCGGTGCGGAGTCGGTCGCGCTGGTCTTCGCCGTGCGCGAGCCGAGCGGCGAGCGGCTCTTCGAGGGGCTGCCGGAGCTCGCGGTCGGTGGGCTGGATGATCGTGATGCGCGTGAGTTGCTCGCGACCGTGGTCACCGGTCCGCTTGACGAGCGCGTGCGTGATCGTCTCGTGGCCGAGACGCGCGGCAACCCGCTGGCGCTGCTCGAGCTGCCACGTGGCTGGACGCCGGCCGAGCTCGCGGGCGGGTTCGGACTGGCCAATGCCCCGGCGGCGTTGTCGGGGCGGATCGAGCAGAGCTTCACAGAGCGGCTGGGGCCGCTGCCGCCCTCGGCGCGGCTGTTGCTTCTCGTCGCCGCGGCAGAGCCGGTGGGAGATCCGGTGTTGGTGTGGCGGGCGGCCGCGCAGCTCGGTATCGGGCCCGACGCGGCCGCGCAGGCCGCCGCCGCGGGACTGGTCGATTTCGGCGCGCAGGTGCGCTTCGGTCATCCGCTCGTGCGTTCGGCGATCAAGGCTGCGGTAGCGCCGGAGGAGCTACAGCGCGTTCACCGGGCGCTGGCCGATGCCACCGATGCCGACGTCGATCCGGATCGTCGCGCGTGGCACCTTGCGCATGCGACGGCCGGGCTCGACGAGGACGTCGCCGCCGAGCTGGAGCGCTCGGCCGGTCGAGCGCGGGCGCGAGGCGGCCTGGCGGCGGGGGCGGCATTTCACGAGCGCGCCGTGGAATTGACGCCCGATCCGAGGCGCCGGGCGCAGCGTGCGCTGCTCGCCGCAACGGGCAAGCATCAGGCCGGCGCGAGCGATGCGGCGCTGCGGCTGCTGGCGGTCGCCAAGGCAGGATCCCTGGACGACCTTGAGCAGGCGCGTGCTCAGCTGTTGCACGCGGAGATCGCGTTTGCGATGACGCGGGGCCGCGACGCTCCGCCGTTGCTGCTCGAGGCAGCCAAGCGGCTCGAGCCGCTGGATCCGAGGCTTGCGCGCGAGACATACCTCGAGGCATTCGCGGCGGCCCTGTCCGCGGATCGTCTGGTGCGTGGAGGCGATGCGCGCGAGGTTGCGGCCGCCGTTCTGGCGGCTGACTGGGAGCCCTCTACCCGTGCCTGCGACGTGCTGCTGGACGGGCTGGCCGTCCTCACCCGCGAGGGCTATGTTGCGGGGGCGCCGGCGTTGAAGGTCGCGCTCCGCGCGTTCCGTGACGAGCCGCTGTCTGAGGAGGACGAGCTGCGCTGGCTATGGCCGGCCGGCCGCATCGCCCGGGCGCTGGCCGACGATGAGGCGTGGGACGAGCTCACCGCACGCCATCTCGAGCTCGCACGCCGCGCCGGCGCGTTCTCCGTGCTGCCCGTCGCGCTCACCGAGCGGGTGGTCGTCGAGCTGTTCTCCGGGAGGATCGGGATGGCTATGTCCCTGGCCGTCGAGGCGGACGCCGTCGTCGAGGCCACCGGCAGTCACCTCACCCAGCGCAGCGCGATAACGCTGGCGAGCTGGCGCGGACAGGACGCTGAGGCCGTGGCGCTCATGGAGGCGCGCCGGCAGGACGTGCTGCGACGCGGCGAGGGGCTCTGGGTCGCCGCCAACGACTGGGGCAGCGCGCAGCGCTACAACGCACTCGGCCGCTACGACGACGCCCTCGCCGCGGGCGAGCGGGCCGCCGCGGACCTGCCCGGGCTGGGGCAGCCGATCTGGCTGCTGGCGGAGCTGATCGAGGCTGCCGTGCGCAGCGGCCAAGCGGAGCGCGCGATGGGTCCGCTCACCCAACTCGCTGAGATTGCGCACGCGGCGGGCACGAACTGGGCGCTCGGGACCCACGCGCGCGCGGCGGCGATGCTTGCCGACCGAGCCACCGCTGAGCGGCTCTACAAAGAAGCGATCGAACGACTGTCGCGCATCCATACCCCTGGATCCCATTCGCTGGCCCGCGCGCATCTCCTCTACGGCGAATGGCTGCGCCGCGAGCACCGCCGCGTCGACGCCCGCGAGCAGCTACGAATCGCTCACGCGATGCTCGCGGACATGGGCGCAGACGCGTTCGCCGAGCGCGCCCGCCGCGAGCTGCAAGCCACCGGCGAGACGGTACGCAAGCGCACCGTTGAGACGCTCGACGAGCTCACCCCGCAGGAGGTGCAGGTCGCGCGCCTAGCCGCCGACGGGCAAACGAACCCCGAGATCGGCGCCCAGCTGTTTCTCAGTCCACGCACGGTTGAGTGGCACCTGACCAAGATGTTCGGCAAACTCGGGATCAGCTCCCGCAAGCAGCTCCGCTCGGCACTCTCGGATGTCGGGCAGCCGACCGTCCGCCTCTAGCAGCCACCCGCGGGCGGGCCGCTAACGAGACACCTGCCTCGAGTTCGGCACGGGCATCGCCCAGCTGCGCCTTCGGGGCCTGCTTTGCGCGGAAGGCGCGCACGCCGGCGTCGAGGTGTTGGCTTAGTGTCGGCTAGCCGACCCGCCGGCGTCGGGCTGCCCTTCGTCGCCGCACCAGCCGGCCTTCTGGTCCGTCAAGCACGGTCGACCCGCGGCGCGGTCGTTGAACGTCGTGGACGACGACTCCCCGTCCACGTGGTAAGGAAGAGGTCGCAACTGCACCCCAGATGCACCCTCGCCGCGTTGTCGAGCACGCCGTGCGCATCGATCCGCCGCCGGAAAAGTGCCGGTTTGCAGGGCAATCATCAGTGGGCGATCCAGGACTCGAACCTGGGACCTCTTCCTTATCAGAGAAGCGCTCTAACCGACTGAGCTAATCGCCCTCGTGTTGCTCGACCGACGTTCGCTCGCGCGTGACCGTCAACCCCGCCCGCGACAGGGCGGCGCTCCAGCCGGGCGATTCTACCGGTGTTGGTCGCGGCGAGAGCGAGGTTTCGTCCGCACGGTTAGCGAGACGCCTGATGCGTGCGCGCGTCAGGCTGCCGAGCGGACACGGAGCCGCCCCACGAGGTCGAGCGCCTCCTCCAGCGACTCGAAGCCGAGCTGGGCGTGGTAGCCGCCGCCTGACGCGACGGTCACCTCGACCTCGCACCCGAGCGCGGCGCCGAGCGAATCGGCAATGCGCGCGATGGCGGCCTGCTGGTCCGGGTGCAAAGCGGCCCCCCGTCGGCGGCGCGGCGGCCGTGCGGATCGATCGGAGCCCGATGTGCGCGCTCGCTGCTCCAACTCACGCACCGACCAGCGGGCCTCGACCGCGGCTCGAGCGAGCTGGCGCCGCTCAGCGTGATCCTCGGCCAGCAGCAGCGCGCGGCCGTGGCCTTCGCTCAGCTCCCGACGTTCGATCAGCTCGAGCGCCTCGTCGGGCAGGTCAAGGAGCCGGATCAGGTTCGACACCGCGACGCGGCTGCGGCCGACCCGCAAGCCAACCTCCTCGCGCGTGAGACCGAGTTCCTCGACCAGGCCGGCGCAGGCCCGCGCCTCGTCGACCGGGTTGAGATTCTCGCGGGCCATGTTCTCGATCAGCGCGAGCTCGAGCGACGCGGCGTCGTCCTGATGGCGCACGATCGCGGGGATCGTCGCGAGCTCGGCCAACTGGGCGGCTCGCCAGCGGCGCTCGCCGGCGATCAGCTCGTAGCTTCCACCGGCGAGGGGTCGCACCAGTACCGGCTGCAGAATGCCCCGGGCCTTGATCGATTCCGACAACCCCAGCAGACTTCCCTCGTCGAACTCGCGCCGCGGCTGCTGGGGATTGGGAGCGATCACCTCAACGGCGAGTTGGCGCAACTCCTCCCGGTCATCCTTCGGGGCCGCCGACAGGATCGCCGCCAGCCCGCGCCCCATCCCCCTCTGTACCTCAGCCACGAGCGGCTACCTCCTTTGCGAGCTCGAAATACGCGTCAGCGCCCGCGCAGTGCGGGTCGTGATGGATCACCGGCTTGCCGAAGCTCGGAGCCTCCCCGATCCGAATGTTGCGGGGAATCACCGTATCGAACACCAGTTCGGGGAAGTGCTGGCGCACCTCGCGCTCGACGTCTTGCGCCAGCCGGGTACGCCCGTCGTGCATGGTCAGGAGCATCCCAGCCACGGTGAGACGTGGATTCAACTCGCGCTGCACCAACGAGAGCGTGTCGAGCAGCCCGGCCAATCCTTCGAGCGCGAAGTACTCGGCCTGGACCGGAACGATCACGCGGTCCGCAGCGACCAGCGCGTTGACGGTCAGCGGGCCGAGCGACGGCGGACAGTCGAGCAACGTGAAGGCGTAGCGATTCCGGAGCGGCTCCAGCGCCTCCTGCAGCCGGGTTTCCGACCCGGGGATACGCGGCAGCTCAACCGTTGCCCCGGCGAGGTCGGGTCCCGCCGGCGCCAGCGAGAGGTGATCGATCGAGGTCGCCACGACCACGTCGGCGAGCGGCGTGCCACCCACGAGCGCGTCGTAGACGGTCGGCGAGAGGTCTTTGCCGATGCCGAGACTGAGGGTGGCGTTGCACTGGGGGTCGATGTCGACCAAGAGCGCGGCGTACCCCGCTTCGGCGATACACGCGGCCAGGTTGACTGCGGTCGTGGTCTTTCCGACGCCGCCCTTTTGGTTGGCGATCGCGTAGACGGTCCCCATCGTGGGCTTGAAGCTATCGGTGCGCGCGGTCAGACGGCTCATGGACGGGTTGCCTGGCGCCCGCCGAGCGGCCGCTTGCGAGCCATCCCCGGGCGCCGAGGAAAGCCGTCCGGAGTAGGGCTCACCTTGAACATGAGCTGGAGATGGCGGTGGTTGGCGCCGGCATACGGATGCACCCGTTCTGGTTCGCGCACGGCCAAGCCGAGCAGTGACGCGGCTCGTGAAGCCGCCGCTTCCGCCTCAGCATCCCGTTTGCCTCGCCATACGAGCAGCGCCCCGCCCACACGCAGCAGCGGCGCGGCGTACTCGGCGACGACACCGAGCGGAGCCAGCGCCCGCGCGGTGACGAGATCGAAGCGGCCGAGGCCCTCCGGCCACGCTTCCGCGCGTGCGTGCACGACGGTGGTGTTGGCGATCCCGCAGGTCTCCACGACGCCCTCGATGAAGGCGCACTTTCGTGCATTGCTGTCGACCAGCACGACCTTGGCCTGCGGCAGCGCGATCGCCAGCGGTAGACCGGGAAAACCGGCGCCGGCGCCGAGGTCGGCGATCGTCGCGGCCGAGCGCGTCTGCTCAAGCTCGAGCGCCACCAGCGAGTCGGCGAGGTGATCGTCGATCGCCTTCGCAGGCTCCAACAGGTTGGTGGGGGCGAATGGGTCCTCGGTCACCCGCTCCAGCAGCAGGCCGAGCTTGCCCGCAGCCGATGCGGGGAGCTCGTAGCGATCGGCGATGGCGGCGATCCGGTCCGCGCTGCTCGGCCGACGATGCTGAATCCGACTCATCCTGAGTGTTCCCGCCGTGCCCGTTCGCGCTCGATGTATCCGGCGTAACGCTGGCACATCGCGTCCAGCCGGGCCGCGGCATGACCGTCGATCCCAGGTTGAATGTCTTCCTCGAGTAGAGGGAGAACCTCGTGGACGAGCGCCGGGCCTCTGGCCATCCATTGGTAATACGACCGTCCGCCGTGGTGGTATGGGCCGTACAGCCGCGTCGTGGGGAACCGAGCCACCAGCCAGCGGAAGAGAGCTTCGTGGCGGACGTGCATGCGGAGCGTCACCTGGGGCTGCTTGCCGTCACCGCCGAAGGAGCCCTCCCCGATCAGCAGCCCGGCCACGACGCCGCGCTCGAATGCGGACAAGGAGGTCACAGGCAACGTTCTACCGCATCCCGCTGTTTCACCGTCAATAAAAACGTGAAACGCTCGGTGTCTCAGGCCCCAGGCGTCGCGCCCCAGGGGCTCAGTCGAGCAGCGGCGCGACGACCAGGCGCCGGGCCGGCTCCTGGCCCTCGCTGTACGTCTCAACGTCATGACGAGTCTTGAGGTGCTCGTGGATGACCTTGCGCTCCAGGGGACTCATCGCCTCCAACGACACGGTCCGATGATCGTGGATCGCCGTTTCGGCGGCCTGATCGGCCGCAGCGCGCAACGCGATGGCCCGCCGCTCGCGATAGCCGGCAGCGTCCACGATCACCCGCTTTCGCTCTTGGTCTCCCTCGATGGCGAACCGGTAGGCGAGGTGCTGAATCGCGTCGATCGTCTGACCCCGGCGGCCGATCAGGACGCCGAGATCCTCGCCGACGTAGACGGCCGTGACACCGTCCGCGTCCTCGGTGATCTCGACCACGGCATCGACGCCAGCGGCAGCGGCAATCCGCTCGAGCAGTTCGCGCACGCGCGAGCCCGCGTCGGGCACCGGCACCCCCACGCTACCTCCTGCGCCCGGAGCGCTTCTTCTTCTTGCGAGGCGGCCGAGGGGGCGGGCCAGCAGCCTTGGGCGTCGCAACGGCAACCGCCTCCTTGTCCGGCTTGACCTTGCTGCGCAGGAGCGCACCGATACCCCCGCTGGCCGCCGCCCCGTTCGCTGGGGCATCAGACACGCTGGCGCCCGCCTTTGCGCCGGCGCCGCGCGACCCGCCGCCGCCAGTACCGCCGCCACCACCGCCGTTCGCAGAGGTGGGGACCTCCACCGCCGGGACCTTAACCGGGCCCAAGCGTCTCTTCACCACGTACTGCTGTCCGATCGTCCACGTGTTGGTCGTGATCCAGTAGACGAGCACGCCGGCCGGGAAGTTGATCACGAAGAAGACGAACACCAGCGGCATGAACAACATGATCTTCCGCTGCGTTGCGTCCATGGTCGGACTCGACATCATCAAGCTCGACGCGAGCTGAGTACCGACGTACAACAGGATCAAGACCACCAGCACCGCGCCGCTGGCCTTGTCGGTCAAGTCGGGGATGAACAGGAATCCGGCGCCGCCGTGCGGACCGCAGGGCGTTGTGGCCCCGGCCCCGTGAATCGCCTGGTAGGCATGCTGGATTCCTGGGCAAATATCACCGCGGAGGCTCTTGCGCAGCATGTAGAAGAGCGAGATGAAGACCGGGAGCTGCGCGACGAGCGGTAGGCACGACCCAAGCGGGTTGACCTTGTTCTCCTTGTAGAACTTCATCAACTCCTGCTGCTGGCGCTGCTTGTCGTCCTTGTACTTGTTCTGCAGCGCCTTCATCTCCGGTTGCAGCGTCTGCAGCGCCCGCATTGACTTGAACTGCTTCAGCGTCAACGGGATCATGATCGCCCGGATGCAGATGGTCAGCAGCACGATTGAGAAGCCCCACGAGACCAGCAAATGGTCGTGGAAGAAGATCAGCACCGACTGGAAGACGTCGATCAGCGGCTGGAAGATGTTGGCGGTGACGAGGTACATGGTTAGGCGCTCTGGGCCGGCATCCGACGCTTGAACAAGCGTTGGGCCTCGATCGGATCAAACCCTCCATGACTCCAGGGGTTACAACGGAGCAACCGCCAGCCGGCCAAGACAAGCCCGCGCAGTATGCCGAATCCCTCGACCGCCTGCGCCGCGTATTCAGAGCACGAGGGGTAGTACTTGCAGCGGGCCCCAAACAACGGCGAGAGCAGGCGCTGGTACGCGCGCAGCGGAAGCACGATGAGCCATCGCATCGCTCTCATCGGGGGATCCCGTCATAGCTCGCTTCAGGCTCAGACGCGAGCGGTTTCTCATCGGCTACGGCTGACCCGCCGACACGCCCGACCAATTCCGAGAGCGCCCGGTGGATGCCCGCCAGCCCCTCCCGTTCAGCCAGCTGCCACGCGCCCTGCCGCGCGACCACGACTGCGTCCGTGCCCGCCGGCAGTCTGGGCCGCTCAAGCGCGAACGCCTCGCGCAGGAGACGCTTGACCCGATTGCGCTCGACCGCGCCGCCGACCTTCCGAGATACCGACAGGCCGAGCCTCGGGGGACCGAGCGCACGACGCGGGAACACGTACAGGACGAGTTCACGACCCGCGTGGGAACGGCCGTGGCGGAAGACCCGGTCAAACTCTGCGCTACGCGAGAGCCTTGCGCGTCCCGGCCTCGGCCCGGACCCAGGCGCGACACGCATCAGACGGTCAGGCGCTTGCGGCCCTTGTCGCGCCGCCGCTTCAGCGTCAAGCGCCCTGCGCGCGTACGCATACGACCGCGAAACCCGTGGGCACGGGCGCGCTTGCGCTTTTTTGGCTGGTAGGTGCGTTTCATGGCTCACCGCCCGGATTCCGGGACCGCTCCAGTATACGCAGGGGGCGAAGGCCTCCGGCAGCGCGCCGCGTCACTCCGCTATCACGGCACTCGGACGGCCCCGCGAGAGCGGCATTTCGCTTTTTCTCGCGCTTTGCGCCAACAGTTCCGCCACGCACGCTCGGCTCAGATTGCCGCTGGTATATTCGCCGACCCGAGCGACGTCTGCTCGGCCTCACGAATCGTCGACCTCAACGCTCCCGGGGAGGAGTCGCTTGGCGCTGGCCGCCCAACCCGAGCCAATACCTGCCTGGCAGACGATCCGCGCCGAACTCAGGCGGGCGGTCGGAGAATCGACGTACGAGATCTGGCTCGCGCCGCTCGAATGCAAGGCATGGGACGGGCACGTCCTGCTGCTGGAGGCCCCGGCGGACACGCAGGCGTGGGTCTCGACCCGCTTTGGACGCATCCTCGAGATCTGCGCGGAGGAGATTCTCGGCTGCCCCGCCCGGGTCGCATTCGCCGCGGAGCTCGAGCCCGCAGGGAGCGAATCGGGGCGATCCGGCAGTCCCAAGCCGAGCGACCCGCCCGCCACCTTCAACCCGCGCTACAGCTTCGAGCAGTTCATCATCGGGGACGGCAACCGACTGGCTCATGCGGCCTCGCTGTCGGTCGCCGAGTTACCCGGCCAGGCCTACAACCCCCTCTTTCTCCACGCTCCCCCGGGACTGGGCAAGACCCACCTGCTCCACGCCATCGGCAACTACGTGCGTGCGTTTGGGGACGGCGCCACGGTCCGCTACACGACCGTCGAGAGCTTCACCAATCATTTCATCGCCGCACTCGGCTCGCGGTCACTGGAGGCCTTCAAGCACGCGTATCGAGGTGTCGACGTCCTCCTGATCGACGATGTCCAGTTTCTCGCCAGCAAAGCCAAGACGGAAGAGGAGTTCTTCTATACGTTCAACGCCTTGTATGAGACCGGCCGTCAGCTCGTGCTCACGTGCGATCGGCTGCCGCGCCAGTTGATCACGGTCGAGGAGCGTCTACGTGAACGGTTCGAGTCCGGCCTGGTGGCCGATATCCAGCCGCCCGACCACGCAACCCGCGTGGCCATTCTGCGCAAGCGAGTCGCGCTCGACCGCATCGAGATCGCCCATCCGGCGGTCCTCGATCTGATCGCCGAGCGAATCACGGGCAACGTCCGCACCCTGGAGGGAGCGCTGATCCGAATCGTGGCCCACCATTCGCTCACGCGACAGCCCGTCGACGTCGCTTTGGCCACCGCGGTACTCGACAGCATGTACGGGCCCGCCGCGTCCTCTCAGACGTCGATCGAGGCGATTCAGGCGACGGTGGCGGCTCACCATGGCCTCTCGGTGGCCGAGCTCATCTCCGCCAGTCGGGCGGCGCGGGTCGTATGGCCGCGCCAGATGGCCATCCATCTCGCGCGTGAGCTGACCGGCGCCTCGCTGAAAGCCGTCGGAGACGCGTTTGGCGGGCGCAACCACGCGACCGTCCTGTATGCCTGTAAACGCGTGTCGGACCGCTTGGTTCATGACCAACAAGCCGCCGGCGAGCTACAAGAGCTCGAGCAGCTAGTCCGCACACGCCAAGCCGACCGCGACTATTGACAGACTTGCCTGTCGCCCTCCGGCGAGAACCTTTCCGCTATGTGCGTGTGATTGCGTACTTCTCCACAGCTTCTATTCGCCCTATGACTTCTATCTTCCTTCTGAGGTATTCACCGTGAAGATCTCACTTGAGCGCGACGTTCTGCTCGCACAGTTGCAGACAGTCAGCAGGGTCGCCTCAACCCGCAGCGCGATCCAAGCACTCTCCGGCGTACAACTGCTCGCGTCCAGCCCGAATTCCGAACTCCGGGCGACTGACATGGATGTCGGCCTGCGCGTTCCGCTCGAGGCCACGGTCGAGCGTGACGGCGTGGTCGTCCTCCCTGCTCGTCTCCTGCTCGACGTCGTCCGTTCGTTACCGGCTGCGCAGACCTCACTTGAGCTTCGCGCCGCGGAGCAGGACGTTGAGCTCATCTCCGGTAACGCGATATTTCACATCCGAACGTTGAGGACCGAGGACTTTCCGCCGTTTCCAGAGCCTGACGCGGACTCGGCTGTCGAACTCCCCGCCGAAGCGTTCATCTCGACCGCGTTGAAAGTGGCCGGCTCGGCGTCTCGTGACGAGACACGGCCCGTGCTGACCGGGATCCTGGTGTCGGCGTCCGAGCGCGAGCTACGGATGGTGGCGACCGATTCCTACCGGCTGAGTGTCAAGCAGACGACGCTTGAGACCCCGCTGGCGTCGGCCTTCGAGGTCAACGTGCCGGCGCGTGCGCTGCAGGAACTGGCCCGGCTGGTGACTCACGCCGCAGACGATCAACTCAGCGTCAGCGTGCGCCAGAACCAGGTGCTGTTCACGCTCGGGCGAGTGATCCTGTCCTCGCGCTTGATTGACGGTCAGTTCCCGAACTATCGCCAACTGCTGCCTGAGACGTTCGAGCACGAGTTGCGTCTGGACGGCAGCGAACTCACGGAGGTCGTGCGACGGATCAGCCTGCTGGCTCAGAAGAACGCACCGCTGCGGCTCGCGTTCACGTCAGGCGAGCTGACCGTGTCGGCACAGACTCCTGATGTGGGCGAAGCGCTTGAATCGCTCCCCGTGGCCTTCGCCGGCGAAGCGCTCGAGATTGGCTTCAATCCAGAGTTCCTGCGCGCGGGTCTCGAGGCGATCGAACAGGGCGATGTCCTGTTGAAGCTGATCAGTCCGCTTCGCCCGGGCCTGATCGAGGCGGCTGACGAGAGCCGCTTTCAGTACTTGATCATGCCGATTCGACTCAACGTTTAGGGGTCGACGCGTGGCTGGCGGGAGGCGAGGCGGGCCGGTCGGCCACGCGAGGCGCCGCTAGTGCGCGTCCTGCGCATTAGCGTCCGGGACTTTCGCGGCTATCACGAGGCCGTGGCGGAGCTCGGTTCTGGGCTGACCGTGGTCTCTGGCCCCAATGGAGCCGGCAAGACGAATCTGCTGGAGGCGCTCTACTTCGGGTGCACCGGGCGCTCGTGCCGGACCACGAACGAACGCGAGATCGTCCGCTTCGGCACCGGCGCAGCTCGAGTCGTGATCGATGCGGAGGGAGAGGACGGAGCGCACGAGTTGGCGGTCGGCTTCGCGCCCGGCGAGCCCAAGCGGATGCGGGTGGACGGAGCGGCGGTCGAACGACTGCTCGACGTTGCGCAGCGCCCGTTGGTCAGTGTGTTCCTGCCCGATCGGCTCGAGCTGATCAAAGGCCCACCATCGTTGAGGCGGGCACATCTCGATCAGTTCGTCGCGGCCATGTGGCCGGCCAGGGTGCTCACGCGGCGGGCCTATGCGCAGACGCTCGCCCAGCGCAACGCCTTGATCGGGCGAATCCGGTCGGGGTCTGCGTCCCGCGATTCGCTGGCCACCTGGGACACCCAATTGGCGCTTCACGGAATCGCTCTGATGAACGATCGGCGTTCCGCGATCGCCGCTCTGGCGGAGCCGTTTGGCCGGCTCGGCGCGGCGCTCGGATTGGACGGAGACCCGGCGGTCCTCTACCGACCGCGCTCGCGGGCCACGCAGCCGGACGAATTGGTCGCCGAATTGGCCCAGCGCGTCGACAGTGACCTGGAGCGCGGCTTCTCCGGACACGGCCCTCACCGCGATGACGTGGCCACCTTGCGCGACGGGCGTGATCTACGCGCGTACGGTTCGCAGGGTCAGCAGCGGCTGGCGCTGCTCTCGCTGTTGCTCGCCGAGCGTGACGTGATCGCCTCGCGCCGGCACACGGCTCCGTTAATGCTGCTCGACGATGTCATGAGCGAGCTCGATCAAGACCGCCGCTGCGCGCTGGCGGAGCTGTTGCGGAGCAGCAGCGGGCAATCGGTGATCACGACAACCGACCTCGAGCACGTTCCGGGCGCCGGCGAGAGTGACGTGAGCCGTCTCGCCGTGGCACCCGGGGGCGTACTGCGGCCGGCCGTGGTCGCGGCGTGACCGCCTACCGCTCGCGTCCCCGGCCGCTCGCTTCTGCGCTGGACGCACTCGCTCAGGAGCTGGCCCCGGACACGCTGCTGGCTGACGTGCAGCGCGCGTGGCCAGACGCCGTCGGGACGGTCATCGCGGCCCAGGCCGGCCCCACGGCAGAGCGTGGTGGCGTGCTGACCATCTCCTGCGCGGCCTCAGTCTGGGCGCAGGAGCTGGATTTGATGGCGCCCCAGATCGTCGAGCGGCTCAATGCGTCGGTCCGGCGTGGTCGGGTCAAGCGGCTCCGGTGCGTCGCCGTCGGGCACGCCCGGTAGGGTGCTCAGTCGTGCTTTTTACCCGCGTTTTGCAGGTAAAACCATGGTCCGCGAGGCCCAGTTTCCGGCACTGATTGTGCTATCCTCAGTGGCACAAACTTCCGACGACCCGCCCCGCCGCACGATGCGCGATTTCGGGTCGTCTCGATGTCATCGGAGGATCGTTGGCGAATGACGACGGCGCCGCACTGCGCCCTAGAACCGAATCCAGTTACGACGCGCAGGACATCACGGTCCTTGAGGGACTCGAGGCCGTCCGCAAGCGACCCGGGATGTACATCGGCTCGACCGGCTTGCGCGGTTTGCATCATCTCGTCTATGAGGTTGTGGATAACTCTGTTGACGAGGCGCTGGCCGGGCACTGCGACGCGGTGTCGGTCACGATCCACCCCGACAGCCGGGTAACCGTCGCGGACGACGGCCGCGGCATTCCGGTCGCCGTGATGGAGAAAGAGCAGCGCCCGGCGCTCGAGGTGGTGCTCACGGTCCTGCACGCGGGCGGAAAGTTCGGCGACGGCGGGGGGTACAAGGTTTCCGGCGGGCTGCACGGGGTCGGCGTCTCGGTGGTCAACGCGCTGTCTGAGCAGTTGACGGTCGAGGTGCGGCGCGATGGGTTCCTGTGGACGCAGGAGTACGCGCGCGGTAAGCCGATCACCGAGTTGACGAGAGGGCCGGCGACGACCGAGACCGGCACGACGATCACGTTTCTGGCCGATGCGGACATCTTCGAGACGCTCGACTTCGACTTCACGACGCTCGAGCAGCGCATGCGCGAGACAGCCTTTCTCACCGCCGGGTTCCAGATCACGATCGTCGACCTGCGCGGCGCAGGCCACCGGGCCGAGTTCCGCTACGAGGGCGGGATCGTCGACTTCGTCGCGTATCTGAATGAGAACAAGGAGCCGATCCACCGCAATGTGATCTCCCTGTCGGGCGAAGCCGAGGAAGGGGCCGTTGAGGTGGCGATGCAGTGGAACAGCTCCTACCAGGAGTCGGTCTTCTCGTTCGCCAACAACATCAACACGATCGAAGGCGGCGCGCACCTCTCGGGCTTCCGCTCTGCGCTCACGGGCGTGCTCAACAAGTACGCGCGGGACAAGGGCTTCCTGAAGGAGAAGGACGACAACCTCGTCGGCGAGGACGTGCGCGAGGGCCTGACCGCGGTGATCTCGGCCAAGCTGACCGATCCGCAGTTCGAGGGTCAGACCAAGACCAAGCTCGGGAACCCCGGGATGGCGGGTTTCGTCCAATCGATCGTCAACGCGCGGCTGGCCGAGTTCCTGGAGGAGAATCCGCGTGACGCCAGGAACGTGCTGGTCAAGGCGGTGCAGTCGGCCCAGGCCCGCGCGGCTGCCCGCAAGGCGCGCGACCTGACGCGGCGTAAGTCTGCCCTGGAGAACTCGACGCTGCCCGGGAAGCTTGCCGACTGCTCGGTCAAAGACCCATCGCTGGCCGAGTTGTTCGTGGTCGAGGGTGACTCGGCCGGCGGCTCCGCGGTCAGCGCGCGCGACCGCAACACGCAGGCCATCCTCCCGCTGCGCGGCAAGATCCTCAACGTCGAGAAGAGCCGCATCGACAAGGTTCTGGCCAACACCGAGATCCAGGCTCTGATCACCGCGATCGGCACCGGCGTACGCGATGAGTTCGACCTGTCGAAGGCGCGCTACCACAAGGTCGTCCTGCTGACCGATGCGGACGTCGACGGCGCGCACATCCGCACGCTCGCCCTCACGCTCCTGTTCCGCGAGATGCAGCCACTGATCGAGGCCGGGTATGTCTACATCGCCAAGCCACCGCTCTACGCGTTGCGTCAAGGACGCAAGCACCGCTACATCGAGCGCGAGTCCGAACTCGAGGACATCCTGCTCGGAGACAAGTTCGAGAAGATCCACGTGTTCGACCGCTTCAACACGCAGTTCAAGCTCACCGACACGCGCTGGAAGCGCTTTTCGCGCCTGCTCAAGCAGTACGAGGGGTGGGCGTCGGCACTGCGGACCGCGCACGGCCACGGGATCGTCTCGTTCGTGCACGAGGGCCGGCTGCTCGAGGAGCAGATCACCGACGTCGACGGACTGCTGCGCCACATCGGCAAGGGGTCACAGAACGGCGAGCCCTACAAGACCGAGCTGCTCTCCGAGGATCCGATCGAGCTCGTCGTCCGGACGATCGAGGCCAAGACTGGCCTGGCCAGCACCCACCGCGTCCGGCGCGCGGCGCTGGAAGCCAACGAGTACCAGCATCTCGCCGACGTCCACGCTGAGCTGACCGCGCTGGCGGGCTCGCCCGCGTTCAAGGTCACGTTGGGCGAGCAGTCGGTCGAGGCAGCCAGTTTCGAGGAGTTGCGGGCGGCGATTCTGACCGTCGCGCAGAAGGGCGTTGAGTACGTCCGCTTCAAGGGCTTGGGCGAGATGGATGCCGACGAGCTCCGCGACACGACGATGGACCCCGCCTCCCGGACGCTGGTCCAGGTGACGATGGAGGACGCCGCCTCGGCCGACCACGTGTTCTCGATGCTGATGGGTGACCAGGTTGAACCTCGGCGGGCCTTCATCGAGGAGAACGCCCGCCTCGTCACTAACCTGGACGTGTAGGCGATGTCGGCGATTGACACCATTGGCGGCGGCAACATCGAGCCCCGCGGGCTCGAGGAGGAGATGCGCTCTGCGTATCTCGATTACGCCATGTCGGTCATCGTCGGGCGTGCCCTGCCCGACGTGCGCGACGGCCTGAAGCCCGTCCACCGGCGGGTTCTGTACGTGATGAACGAGCTCGGGCTGCAGCCCGGCCGCAAACACGTCAAGTGCGCCCAGATCGTCGGCGAGGTGATGGGCAAGTACCACCCGCATGGCGACGCCTCCATCTACGACACGCTCGTGCGCCTCGCGCAGGACTTCTCGATGCGCTATCCGCTGGTCGACGGGCACGGGAACTTCGGCAACATCGATGGCTACGGCGCGGCCGCGATGCGCTACACCGAGGCGCGGCTCGACCGGCTGGCCACCGAGATGTTGCGTGACCTCGACTCCGACACGGTCGACTTCATCCCGACCTACGACGGCACCCGGCAGGAGCCGGTCGTGCTCCCCGCGCGGTTCCCGAACCTGCTGGTCAACGGCGCGTCGGGTATCGCGGTGGGGATGGCGACCAACATCCCGCCGCACAACCTCCGGGAGGTCATCGGCGCGACCGTCGCCTATCTGGAGGACCCCGAGATCGATGTCGAGGGTCTGATGCGGCACATCAAGGGACCCGACTTCCCGACCGCCGGGACGATCCTGGGCCGTGAGGGGATTCGTGACGCGTACGCCACCGGGCGCGGTCGCGTCCGCGTGCAGGCCAAGGCGCACATCGAGCCGATCGGGCAGGGCAAGGAGGCGATCATCGTCACCGAGCTTCCCTACCAGGTCCGCAAGGGTGGCGACGGCGGATTGATCCTGAAGATCCGGGACCTCGTGATCGACAAGAAGATCTCTGAGATCAGCGATCTGCGCGACGAGTCCGATCGTCACGGCATGCGCATCGTGATCGAGCTCAAGCGCGACGCGATACCCAAGGTCGTGCTCAACAAGCTCTACAAGCACACGCCGATGCAGGCGACCTTCGGCGTCAACATGGTCGCGCTGGTCGACAACGTGCCGCGCACGCTCTCGTTGCGCGAAGTGATCGGCCACTATGTCGATCACCAGCGCGAGGTCATCATCCGCCGCACGCAGTTCGAGCTGCGCCGTGACGAGGACCGCGCGCACGTGCTCAAGGGGCTGCTGATCGCGCTGGCGAACCTCGACGAGGTGATCGCGCTGATTCGCCGCTCACCTGATCCGGCGGCGGCGCGGAGCGGGCTCGTCGAGCGCTTCGAGCTGACCGTGATTCAGGCGCAGGCGATCCTGCAGCTGACCCTCAGCCGGCTGACCGCGCTCGAGGCCGACAAGATCGAGCGCGAGCACGCCGACCTCGTCGAGCGGATCAAGGAGCTGCGCGAGATCCTCGGGGACGAGACCGCGGATCAACGGCCTGATCAAGGACGAGCTGACCGAGATCGCCGCGGCCTACGGCGACGAGCGCCGCACCGAGATCACCCATGCCGAGGGCGAGATCGACATCGAGGACCTGATCGCCGACCAGCAGATGGTGATCTCGATCACGCACTCCGGCTACATCAAGTCGCTGCCGCTGTCGACCTACCGTCAGCAGCACCGCGGCGGGGTCGGCGTGACCGGGATGGACATGAAGGACGACGACTACATCGAGCACCTGTTCGTCTCCTCCACCCACGACTACCTGCTGTTCTTCACCAACCGCGGCAAGATCTACCGCCTGAAGGTCTACGAGCTGCCGGAGGCCTCACGCACGGCCAAAGGCCGAGCGCTCGTGAACCTGCTGCCCCTGCGAGAGGGCGAGCGCGTGCAGTCGGTGCTCTCGACGCGCGACTTCAGCGAGGGGAAGTACCTCGTCTTCGCCACGCGCAACGGGCTGGTCAAGAAGACCGAGTTCCTCGCCTACAACACGCCGATCAAGGCCGACGGGATCATCGCGATCAACATCCGCGACGACGACGAGCTGATGGCGGTCCGGCGCACGAGCGGTGACGACGACATCATCATGGTCTCCCGCTCCGGTCAGGCCTCCCGGTTCAACGAGACGCGCGTCCGCTCGATGGGTCGCGACACCAGCGGCGTGATCGGCATGAACGTCTCGCAGGAGGGCAACGCCGTCCTCGCCATGGACGTCGCCCGCGACGACCAGGAGCTGCTCGTCGTGACCGAGAACGGCTACGGCAAGCGCACCCCGATCTCCGACTACCCGGTCAAGGGCCGGGGGACGATGGGCGTCAAGACGATCATGCTGACCGAGAACAAGGGCGCCCTCGCCGGGGCCCTCGTCGTCCGCGAGCACCAGGAGCTCGTGTTCATCTCCCAGAACGGAATGGTCCAACGCATCTCAGTCCGCGGCATCAGCCGCTACGGCCGCGCCTCCCAAGGGGTCCGCGTCATGAACATCCGCGACGACGACCAAGTCAGCGCCGTAGCCCTCGTCGTCGAATCCGAAGCCGCCACCGCCGCCACCGTGATCGACGACGACCCTGCGCTGGAGGCAGAGATACTGACGGAGGCCGACGACCCGATCGTCACCATCGAGCCGGTCGAGGAAGCTGACGAGCCCGGCGAGACGCCGCTCTCGGAGGACGACGACGAGGGGTAGCGCGGCGCCCGCGCGCAGCACACGCGTGAGCGCCACGGGCTCTGCTCACGCCTGCCGATGCTGATTAGATTGGCTCCGCGCGGGGCAGGGCGCCAACGACGCGAGGCAGGCGTGAGCAGGAGCCCGTACCGCCCACGCGACCTCCCGGCGCTCGCGCTTGACCCGGGCGTCCGGTTCGGAAGGTAGGCCTCGCACGGGCGCCCGAGCGGCACGGAAGCGCAATGGACACTCGGCGCCCGGGCTTTAAGGAAGCGGTATGGACCCTGGGCGCCCGCGCTGCCCGAAGCGGCAGCGTCCTGGGCGCCTGGGCTGCAAGGAAGCGGCGTGAACCCGGGGCGCCCAGGCTGGGCGAGAGCGACACGAAACCCGCCCACGCGACCCTCGCGTCGCTGGCGCGAGAGCATCCGCCGAGCCTACGATGAGCGCGGGTCGCGTGGGTGGGATTGTGTCGCCGACCTTCGCTATATTTTGGGGCCACCAGAGAAAGGAGGTGGTCCGAACTTGTCTGACAGTTTTTGCGGGACCCTGGAGGTGTCCGGCCGCTAGGTCGGAGGCTGACCCCGCTTAGCGGAGTCCCCCCGCGACACCGCCGGCTCTGAGTGCCGGGAGTAGTCCCTCCGGCAGCAATTTGCTCAACCGGATACGAAGCAGCCGATAGTTCACGAAGGGCGCCGGTGTCGACGGCGCCCTTCGTGCGTTCTGGGCGCCGATTCTCGTGATTGAAACGGGGCGCGACCGGCCGGAGCAACTACCCTTGTGGCATGTGCCGAAATATCCGAACGCTCCATAACTTTGATCCGCCGAGCACCGACGATGAGGTGCGCGCCGCGGCGCTGCAGTACGTGCGGAAGATCAGTGGTTTCACGAAGCCGTCGCAGGCCAACGAGGCCGCCTTTGAGCGCGCGATCGAGGCCGTCGCCGCGGCCTCGATGCAGCTGTTGGACGAGCTCGTCACCTCCGCGCCGCCGAAGGACCGCGAGGTCGAGGCGGCGAAGGCCCGGGCGCGCGCGGCGCAGCGGTACGCGGCTTAGGCGCTCACGCGCCGCGGGGTGCTCGTGACGGTTGCGCTAGGCGGCTAGGTAGGCTCGCCAGGCCGTCGGGATTGTCGGGCTCGCGACCTGGATGAATACGTGTGGGCTGGGCGTGCGCGGCTGCTTGGTCAGTTTCATGCCGGCCTGACGGGGCAGCGCGTTGCCCTTGCGGCGATTGCATGGGGCGCACGAGGCAACGATGTTCTCCCAGCTTGACGGGCCACCCTTGGAGCGGGGGACCACATGGTCCACGGTCAGGTTTGAGCGGGAGCCGCAGTACTGGCAGGTCCAGTTGTCGCGGGCGAACACGGCCCGGCGGGTGATCTTCCGGCGATGGGTGTCGCGCGGGATCCGGACATAGCTGACGAGTCTGATGACGACCGGACGAACCATCGTTGCGGTGGCGGAGCGAAGCTGCCATTCCGCCCGCTCGATGATCTCGGCCTTCTCCTTGAGCAGCAGCACCACGGCTCGACGAACCGTGCACACGTTGATCGGTTCATACGTCGCATTCAACACGAGCACCCGGCCGACCTCACGCCCGTGCCGCCGGTGCTCTAAGGGCGGCACGGACCCCGATGGCGCTGGTGGTACTGAAGTAGCCATGGCCGTGCAGGCGCCAGTGTAGCGGGGGTACGGCCGGTGCTGGCGCGGCTCCGCCGGGCTCACGCGGCGGGGAATGAACCGAGGCGGCGGAGGCCTTCGACGTGTGCGCGCAAACCCTCCAGGGCTGCCGCCACGTGAGGTTCGGAGTCACGGCCTTCCAGGTCGGCGAAGAACATGTACCGACCGAGTCCCTGCCTGCGCGGCCGCGATTCGATGCGGGTGAGATTGACACCGCGGTCGGCGAACTCCGACAGGCAGGCGACCAGCCACCCGGGCGCCTCCGACCCGACGCCCCAGAACACGATCGCCGTCTTCCACGGGCCGAGCGGCGGTTGCACCGTCGCCGGGCCCCCGGGCGGCGCGCCGGTTCGTCCCAGCCAGACGAACCGAGTCTCGTTGCCCGGCACGTCCTCGACGCCGGCCCGCAGGACCTGGCATCCGTAGCGCCGAGCGGCGAGACGGTTTCCGATCGCTGCCCACGGCTGCTCCTCGGCGGCCACCGTGCGGACCGCCTCGGCGGTCGAGCTGCCGGCCAGCACGCGGGCGTCGGGCAGGCGTGAGCGGATGAAGCGGGCACATTGTGCGCTGGCGTGGGGATGGGAGACGACGACCTCGATGTCCGATAGCTCGAGCGCGGTTCGGGCGATCAGGCACTGCCGGATCGGGTGCACGACCTCGCCCACGATGCGCACATCCTCGGTTTCGATCGCCAGCGCGTCGAGTGTGGCGTTGACCGAACCCTCGAGCGAGTTCTCGATCGGGACGAGTGCCCGCTGGACCACGCCATCGTGGACCGCCATCACCGTGTCGTAGATCGTGGCCAGCGGCACCAGCTCGAACTCCATCCCGTCGGTCGCCGCGACGAGGGCCTCCTGCGTGAACGTACCCTCGGGCCCGAAATAGCCGACCCGCATCAGCCTGCCCATGACTACCCCGCCGACGGGTAGCTGCCGCCGCCTTCCACCGCGAGCCGGATCGCCTCGTCCTCCTCAGGTGACAGCTCGAGCTCTCCGCGTCCCTCGCGGACCTGCTTCGCGTACCAGCGGGCCTGGTCGCGGTGGTGGATCGACGAGAGCACCAGGCCCGAACGGGTCGCGTCAAGCAGAGCGATCGACGTTGACTGACGCCCCGACATCTCGCCGTAGGCGTCGTAGCGCACCAGCGACCGGTACGCGATCGCGCCGTCGATGCGGTGCTCGGCCGTTCCGACGCGGCCGTCGAGCCGAGCCGCGACGTCCTGAACGTAGTCGTTGAGAGCCTCGAACTGCGACTGCAGTGCCGCCGCGTGAGCCACCAGGTCGCGCTGGCGGTCGCCGAGGACGGTGCGTTGGTCGGCGCGGACGCGCCGCAGCCGGATCGCCAAACCGGCACTGAGACCCAGAGCGACGACCGCTACTGCGCCGGCGGCGATCGCGACGATGCCCGTGGTGCTCGTGAGACCGTGCACCGAGGAAAGGATAGGCGGATCGTCGGAGGGCCTACTGGAACGTGACCGGGAACGAGAGCGAGTTGTTCGACGTGTTCTTCTCGCCGGCCACCGGCTCAACGGTCGCGACGACCGTATAGGTGCCCTTCGGCGGCGCGGACTTGAGCGTCACCTGAGCCGTGACCTTCTGACCGGCGGTCGTCTGCGGAACGATGGTCTGGCCGCTGTCGCTGGTCCCGCTGACCGTCACCTTGCAGACCACGTTGGTCTCGGTGTTCTGGCCGCCGTTGGTGAAGTTGAGCGTGAACGTGGCTGGCGGGCTGGCGGGGATGGCGTTGGTCGATCCCGTCTGCAGCGTGGTTCCGCCGACGCTGACCGAGTCGAGCACGTGACCGTGCAGCCCGGGAGCGACCTTGCCGCCGTTGGCGCCCGAGCTGGGCAGCGAGACATGCAGCTGGCTGGCGACGAAGGTGGGGTTGACCCACTGCACATTAGGGAGGAACTGCCCGGCATTGATCGTCACGCCGTCGGCGCCGCCCACCGCGATGTGCGCCGCGTTCAGCGCGCCGGCGATCTGTGCAGCGGTGTAGTCCTTGTAGAGCACATCGGAGGCGTAGAACCGAGCCATGTTCGCGGCAATCGCGTTGACGGCGTCCTGGCTCGTCGATGTCCCGAGGGCGGGCTGGATCTCGCTGGCGACATTCCCGATGCCGTCGCTGCGCAGCTGGAGCGCCGTAATCAGGTTCTGCTGTGCCCCCTTGACCTGGCTGGGCACGTTGATGCCGTGGGCGCGGCTGAGCTCGTTGTCGGCTTGGACTCGGGTTTGGTTGATCTGGTTCTGCAGGTTGGTGGCGTTACTCGAGCTCGCGCCGCTGGACAGCACACCGAAAAACCGTGTGCTGGTCTGATCGGACTGCTGGATCAGCGACGAGACATTATTTGCGTAGTCCTTGAGCGAGCTGTTGCGCGCGCTGACCTGGCAGCTGTGGACGCCGAGAGCGATCAGGACCACGACGATCAACAGTCCGACGGCGGCGATGCCGCGGCGGACCTGAATCGACTGGCGGTCTGACGGTGGACGCCGGCCCGACCCCGAACCACGACTTCTGGATGGCGCCGTCCGAGAGGCCGTGCGACGCGCTGTTTGAGGCTCGTCCGCTTCGTCGAAGAACGACAAGCTTGATCGCTCCTTGCCGGAACTGTGAAAAGCCGAGTATGACCGCCGACTCGGCTGGAAACGTAAAAACGCAAGCCCTCGTGCAAGCGGTATGGCGTGACTGCTCCGCGACGGGACCGCCGCAGGGACCGGCGTCGGGACGTGGAAAGGCCCACTATGAGTGCGAGCCAGCTCCCGACGCGCCGCCGGGACCCCGGTGCCGCGGATCCACCGTCACCAGGTGCCCGGCGCGACGATTCAGCCAGCGGCGGCACACCACTCGTGCTGAATCGCTATCGCCTTCAGCGCCGGCTCGGCGCGGGCGCCTTCGGCACCGTCTGGCTGGCGCGCGACGAGCGCCTGGACCGGGATGTGGCAATCAAGATTCTGCCGCGCGAGCGGATCGTGGGCGGCCGCTTCGAGCGCGAGGCTCGAACCACGGCGAGGCTCGCGCACCCCGGGATCGTGACCCTCTACGAGGCCGCCGTCGACGACGAGGGGGCCTATCTGGTCTCCGAGCTGGTGCGCGGCCCGACGCTCCAGGAATTGCTGCGCGAGGGGAGGCTGTCCGATCAGGACATCGTCGCCATCGCGATCGCGCTGTGCGACGCCTTGGAGCACGCGCACACGCAGGGGGTCATCCACCGCGACGTCAAGCCGTCGAACGTGCTGATCCCCGATCGGCCGGCGACCCCGGCGCAGATCGCGAAGCTGACCGATTTCGGCGTCGCCCGCGTCGTCGGCGGAGATTCGCTGACCCGGACCGGCGATGTCGTCGGTACCGCCGCCTACATGGCTCCCGAGCAGGCCGAAGGCCTGCCGGCCGGGGCGGCAGCAGACCTCTACTCGCTGGCGCTCGTCATCTACGAGGCGCTCACCGGCGTGAATCCCGTCCGCCCCGGGACGGCCGCCCAGCGGGCGCGCCGGCTCGGCGCGCACCTCCCGCCGCTGCGCCGCCAGCGCCGCGACCTCCCGCGCGAGCTCGGGCAGGGAGTCGATCTCGCGTTGCGTCCCCGGCCGCGCGAGCGGGGAAGCATGGCCGAACTGCGCCGGGCCCTGGTCGCGGCTCGCAATCAGGCGCAGGACGACCCGGGGGTGGTGGCGACCCCGCCTCCGGGGCGCGCCCGTCAGCGTGATCCCGCCCCGCCGTCCTCGGAGCGCACACAGCAATGGGAGTCCCTCCCCCCACCGTCCCCTGGGCATCCGCTCGCCCGCGAGCCTGACGTCGCATCCGCGAGGCCGCTCCAATCGCCGCCGGCCCGAGCGAGTGGCTCTCCCGCGCCCTCGCAGCGGGGGCCACAGCCGGGCTGGCCGCCTGGCTCTGCTCGCATGTGCTCAGCCCGCCGCCGTTCGGCCCCGCCGCCGTCGGCCGTGCTCGCCGGGGCCGTCACGCTGGTGCTGCCGCGGGCCGGCTGGCTGGCGCTGACCGCCATCTTCTGCCTGGCCGCGGCGCTCGAGCACCAGGTCGGCGTCGCGCTGGTCGTCTTGATCGGGGCGCTGCTGCCCGTCGTCCTGCTGCCGCTTCGAGGCAGCACCTGGCCGCTGGCGGCCGGCGCCCCGGCGCTCGGGCTGATCGGCCTGGCCGGCGCCTGGCCCGCGCTGGCCGCTCGGGCCGGGACGAGCTGGCGCCGAGCCGCGCTGGGGCTGACCGGCTGGGTGTGGCTCCTGATCGCCGCCCCGCTGGCCGACCGGGTGCTGTATCTCTCCCCGCCGCCGGGTACCCCGGCGCCGAATCTGTGGACCGGGTCCCTGCACGAGACGATCCACCATGTCCTGTGGCCGCTGGTCAACGCGGGGCGCTGGCGCCCGCACCGGTGTGGGCGCTCGCCGCGCTGGCGCTGCCCGGGATGGTCCGGGGTCGGTCGCTGGCGGGCGACGCCCTGCGCGTCGCCGGGTGGTCCGTGGCGCTCGTGCTGGCCACGACGCTGGCCCTCGGGCTGACCCACGGCGCCCGGAGCCTTGGCACTCCGGGCAGCGCCGTCTGGGGCGCGGTGGCCGGCGCGGCGGTGGCGCTCGCTCCGTCAGCGGTTAAGATCTGGCGCGACGCGCGTCAATCCGCCGGCCCTCGGGCGGGACTTGCGTAGCATGGATCAGCCCCCAGGGCGTCCCATGAGTGTCCTCAGAAGCCTCGAGAGCAAGATCGCCGGCCTCGTCGAAGGCACGTTCAGCCGTGCCTTTCGGTCCGAGGTACGCCCGGTCGAGATCGCGCGCAAGCTGGCGCGTGAGATGGAGGAGCACAAGTCGTTCTCGGTCTCGCGCACGTACGTCCCGAACGAGTACCGCGTCTATCTGTCGCCTCGGGACCGCGAGCGGTTCGCCGACTACGAGGAGGCGCTGGCCAGCGAGCTGGCCGGCTATCTGCTCGAGCACGCGCGCCGCGAGCGCCTGGCGCTGATGTCGCGGCCGGTGATCGAGTTCGAGACCGACGACCGGCTCGGGCTGGGGGAGTTCGGCATCCAGACCCGGGTCGTCAGTCCGGCGAGGAGCCCGATCGCGACGCGGCGGGTGAGGAGTCCGGACGCACGATGATCTACAGCACCGCCGGACGCGTCGCCGAGCCGCTCGAGGAGCGCGCGCGCAGCCGGAACGAGACGGCGCTGCTGATGATCGACGGCAAGCGGCTGGTCGTCGGGCCGGCCGGCGCGACGCTGGGGCGCAGCCGCCAGTGCGACGTGATGCTCGACGACCCGAACGTGTCGCGCACGCACGCCGAGATCCGTCCGCGCGGCGGTTCGTGGGTGCTGAGCGATCTCGGCTCGACCAACGGCGCTCGCCTCAACGGTCGCCGGATCGAGGGGCCGGAGGTGCTCAAGCCCGGCGACGAGATCGAGCTCGGCACGTCGCTGATCACGTTCGAGCTGGAGTAGGAGGCGGCCGCCCAGTGCTCGAGCCGGTTTCCGTCGGCCTGAAGTTCGGCTTCCTGGTCGTGCTGTACCTGTTCCTGATGTGGGTCGCGTGGAGCGCGCTGCGTGATCTGCGGCGCGGGCGCGGCGGCGTCGTCGCCGTCGCGACCGCGGGCCGTCCCCGGATGCGACCGGCATGTACGACGCGGCAGCCGGGCTCGATGATCTCGACGGGTTCGAGCCCCGGCTGCTCGTCGAGCACGCGGCCGGGCACGAGACCGGTATCGCCTACGACCTGATGGACGGCGCTACGCTCGGCCGCGGAGACGTCGAGATCCGGCTCGATGATCCGTTTGCCTCCTCGCGCCACGCACGCATCTCGCGCGAAGGTCACGTCGTGGTGATCGAGGATCTCGGCTCGACCAACGGCACCTATCTCAACGACGAGCCGCTGACCGGGCCGCAGCCGCTGCACGACGGTGACCGGATCCGGATCGGCGACTGCGAGTTCTCCTACCTGCAATTAGTGAGCCCCAGCACCGCCTGACCCATGCTTCGCGCAGCCGAGACAACCTGGAAGACCGACACCGGGCGCCAGCGCCGCGACAACGAGGACAGCGCGTTCGCGCGCGCGCCCGTGTTCGTGGTCGCCGACGGCATGGGCGGCGCACAGGCCGGCGAGGTCGCCTCGCGGATCGCGGTCGAGGCCTTTCAGCAGGCGTTGCCCGAGTACGGCAGCCCGGAGGAGCGTCTGGCCGACGGGGTCCGGGCGGCCAACCGGCGGATCTACGACATCTCGCGCGCCGAGCACGAGCGCGCCGGCATGGGGACGACGCTGACCGCGGTCTACCTGGACGACGCCGAGCTGGCGATCGCGCACGTCGGCGACAGTCGCGCCTACCTGTTCCGTGACGGCGAGCTGACCCGCCTGACCCAGGACCACTCGCTGGTCGAGGAGCTGGTGCGGCGCGGGCAAGCTGACCGAGGAGCAGGCGGCCGAGCATCCGCAGCGATCGATCATCACCCGCGCCCTCGGACCTGAGCCGGAGGTCGAGGTCGACACCTGGACCTATCCGGTGCGCGCCGGCGACGTGGTGCTGCTGTGCAGCGACGGGCTGACGTCGATGATCAGCGAGGAGTGGTCGCGGACGGTCCTCGCCGAGCGTCCACGTTGAACGACGCGGCCGAGCGACTGATCGACGAGGCCAACGACGCCGGCGGCCGCGACAACATCACCGTGGTCCTGTTCCGGCTCGAGGACGTCGGCGAGGACTCTGAGCCCGAGGAGCCCACGGTCGTCGGAGCTCGAGCCGGCGCCCGGTTCGCCGACCCCGTCCGGGTCCGCGGTCGCGCCGAGCGCCACGCTGACGGCGCCGCAGCGCCGCGCCGGCCAGCGCCCGGACGCCGGGTTCCGCTCGCCCGCCGGCAGGGCAGCCCGACCCGGTCGCCGAGCCGGGCCGCGGCGACGGCGCGCGCGCTACGCCAAGCCGGTCGCCGCGCTGCTGGCGATCGTGATCGTGCTGTTCCTGGTCGGCGGCGGCGGCTATCTGGCCAGCCGGCAGCTGTTCTTCATCGGCACCAACCCGCAGGGCATCGTGACGATCTACCGCGGGCTTCCGTACGACCTGCCGGTCGGGGTCCACCTGTACGAGACGTTCTACGTCTCCGGCGTGCCGGCCTCGATCGTGCCGGCCGACCGCCGCCAGCAGCTGCTCAACCACCAGATTGCGCTCGCAGGCGGACGCGATCGAGCCTGGTGCGCGCAGCCGGAGCTCGGCCAGCTCGCGCCGATGAGCGCGCGCAACCGGGAGCTGTTCGGCCTGATCCCGGCCTCGCTGCTGGTGACGGCCGGCTTCGCCGGCGTCTTCATCCAGCGCTCGAACGCGCTCTCCGAACGTCTCGCTGACCTACGGCGCGATCTTCCTCGGGCTGTGCCTGGCCGGGCACGTCTTCATCCGGATGACGCTGCCCAACGCCGACCCCTACATGTTCCCGCTGGTCGCGCTGCTGGCCAGCTTCGGGCTCGTGATGGTCTACCGGATCGACGCCACGCTGGCCCGCCAGCAGGCGCAGTGGTTCGTGCTCGGGCTGATCCTGTTCGCGGTCACGATCGTCGTCTTCCGCGACTACCGCAAGCTCGAGCGCTACCGCTACACGATCGTGGTCGTCTCGCTCGGGCTGCTGCTGCTGCCGCGAGCTGCCCGGGCATCGGCTACCAGGTCAACGGCGCCTACCTGGGCGTCCGGATCCCCGGGCTGTTCGTGTTCCAGCCGACCGAGTTCGCCAAGATCGGCCTGGTCATCTTCCTGGCCAGCTACCTGCGCGACACCCGTCAGGTGCTGGTGGTCGGGGCGCGGCGGATCCTCGGCGTCACGATCCCGCCGATCAAGCACTTCGGCCCGGTGCTCGTGATCTGGGGGGTCGCGATGGTGATCCTGGTCCTGCTGCACGACATCGGCTCGTCGCTGATGTTCTACGGCGCGCTGCTGGCGATGCTGTACGTGGCCACCGACCGGCTGTCGTTCGTGGTCGTCGGGCTGCTGGCGTTCGCGCTCGGGCGCGTGGTACCTGGGCGGCCACATCCAGCACATCAACGACCGCGTCGACGCGTGGCTGCACCCGTTCAACCCGCACGCTCTACAACGATCCGTGCGGCAGCTACCAGCTCGCCAACTCGATCTTCGCGCAGGCGGCCGGGGGCCTGTTCGGGCAGGGGTTCGGCGAGTCGGTGCTGACGATGCCCGAACGGCGCCCCGCTGCTGCCCGCGCCGCAGACCGACATGATCTACGCGGTCATCACCGACGAGCTCGGGCTGTTCGGCGCCACCGCGGTGCTGCTCACCTACCTGCTGTTCGTGGCCCGCGGCTTCAAGACCGCGATGCTGGCCCGCGACTCGTTCTCGACGCTGATGGCCACCGGTCTGACGGCGGTGTTCGCGCTGCAGGTGTTCGTGATCGTCGGCGGCGTCACGCGCGTGATCCCGCTGACCGGCGTGACGCTGCCGTTCATCTCCTACGGCGGCTCGTCGATCGTCGCCAACTTCGTGCTGCTGGCGCTGCTGCTGCTCGTGTCCGATCGCGCGCGGAGGCCGGCTGCGCGCGAGTCGATGCGGTCGTGAACGCGCCGATCGTGCAGCTGTTCGCGGTCGATCGTGGTCCTGTTCGCGCTGCTGATCGGATGGACCTCGCGGTGGACGGTGTTCGACGCCGGAGCGCTGAACAACAACCCGCTCAACGTGCGCACGCTGATCGATCAGCTGCGGATCAAGCGGGGCCGGATCCTGGCCGACGACGGCACGGTGCTGGCGCGCTCGGTCCGGCGCGCGGCAGAGCACCTGGAGGCGGACGTATCCGACCGGCTCGCTGTTCGCTCAGCCGGTCGGCTACTCGGACCGCGCCGCCGGCGACGCCGCGGGCCTGGAGCTGTCTCGATGGCCCCGAGCTGCGCGGCATGCAGACCGGCCTGAGCGTCCGTGTTCGGCCCGCTCGGAGGCACGCAGCGGGTCGGCGACGACGTCTACACGACGCTCGATCCCAAGGCCCAGCAGATGGCGCGGGCAGCAGCTGGCCGGGCGCGCCGGCTCGGTGGTGGCGCTCAATCCGCAGACCGGCGCGGTCAAGGTCATGTACGCCAACCCGAGCTACGACGACAACCACCCGCACGCGCCCTGCAGCGGCCGCGACGACCTTCAACCGCTCCACCCAGGGCCAGTATCCGCCCGGCTCGACCTTCAAGGTCGTGACCGCCACCGCGGCGATCGACAGCGGCAAGTACACCCCGAACTCGATCGTCAACGGCCACTCGCCGGTGACCATCTCCGGCGTGCCGCTGTCCAACGACAACAACCAGAGCTTCGGCCAGATCGATCTGACCACGGCGCTGACCTACTCGGTCAACACGGTGTGGGCGCAGGTGGGAGAGTCGCTGGGCCGCGCGACGATGACCAAGTACATGAAGCGCTTCGGCTTCTACTCCAAGCCGCCGCTGGACTACCCGCCCAACGAGATCAACACGAGCCGACCCTACGCGCCCAACGGCACGCCCGTACCCGCCCGGCAGCCCCAACGAGGACATCGGCCGGATCGCCATCGGCCAGGGCGGCCTGCTGGTGACGCCGCTGCAGATGGCCATGGTCGCGTCGGCGGTGGCCAACGGCGGCAAGCTGATGGTGCCGCACTTCGCCACCACGGTGGTCGATCCCGGACGGCCGCACCGTCGAGACGATCAAGCCGAGCGTCTACAACCAGGTGATGAAGCCCTCGACCGCCGCCGAGATCGCGCAGATGATGAAGAAGGTCGTCGACGAGGGCACCGGCACCCCGGCGCAGCTGGGCTCGGGGATCGCCTTCGCCGGCAAGACCGGGACGGCCTCGGTCGGCGTGGCCGGATCGAACCTGACTCAGCCGTGGTTCATCGGCTTTGCCCCGATCCAGAACCCCAAGGTGGCGATCGCGGTCACCGTCGAGCGCACGCAGGGCGGCTTCGGCGGCACCGTGGCCGCGCCGATCGCCAAGGCGGTGGTGCAGACCCTGCTGGCGGAAGGTCAATAGCCGGCGTCAGATGCTCGAGATCGGCCCCCGAACACGCTGATCGACGGCCGCTACAAGGTCCTCTCGCGGCTCGGGCGCGGGCGGCATGGCCGACGTGTTCCTGGCCGAGGACGAGCAGCTCGGCCGCAAGGTGGCGCTGAAGCTGCTGCACGCCGCTTCGCCGACGACCCGGACTTCGTCGAGCGCTTCCGCCGCGAGGCGCAGGCGGCCGCCGGGCTGCAGCACCCCAACGTGGTCAGCGTCTATGACCGCGGCAGCTACGACGACACCTACTACATCGCGATGGAGTACCTGCCGGGCCGCTCGCTCAAGCAGCTGATCCGCCAGGAGGCGCCGCTGGACCCGGTCCGGGCGATCGACATCACGATCCAGATCCTCAAGGCGGCGCGGTTCGCCCACCGGCGCGGCGTCATCCACCGCGACCTGAAGCCCCACAACGTGATCATCGACGACGCCGATCACGCCAAGGTGACCGACTTCGGGATCGCCCGCGCCGGGGCGTCGGACATGACCGAGACGGGCTCGATCATGGGCACGGCGCAGTACCTGTCCCCCGAGCAGGCCCAGGGCCACCCGGTCAGCGCCGGTCTCGGATCTCTACTCGATCGGCGTCGTCCTGTACGAGACTGCTGACCGCGCGAGTGCCGTTCGACGCCGACTCGGCGGTCACGATCGCGCTCAAGCACGTCTCCGAGGCGCCGCCGCCGCCCGAGCGAGATCAACCCGAGCGTCCCGCCCGAGCTCGAGCAGGTCGTGCTGTGGACGCTCAACAAGAATCCCGCCGACCGGCCGGCCGACGCCGATCAGTTCATCACGGCGCTGGAGCACGCGAGAGCGGTGATTCGCTCGGGGGCCGGGGGTCAACACACCGCGAGCATGGCCGCGGTCGCTGCCGCCGGGGGCGTCGGAGCGTTTGGCGGGGCAGCGGCTGCAGCCCTGATCCCCGAGATTCCCGCGACCGCCTACGGGGGCCCGGGGGGAAACGGCACCGGCGCTCCGCTGTCGGAGCCCCCGGGCGAGCGCAAGCGCGGATCTCGCGTGTGGCTCTGGGTGCTGCTGGCGTTGCTCCTGCTGGCCGGGGCGGGAGTGGCCGCCTATCTGCTCACCCGCCCGACCAAGGAGGTGGTCCCGACGGTGATCAACGAGGCGGAAGGCATCGCCACGGCACAGGTCCAGAACGCCGGCTTCGACGTGGCGATCATCAACGCCACGAGCTCAGTCCCGGCGGGGGTCGTCTTCCATCAGGACCCACAGGGCGGGATCAAAGCGAATCGGAACACCACCGTGACCCTGACCGTCTCTGAGGGGCTCGGGAACGTGACGTTGCCCTCGGTCGAGGGGTATCCGCTGGGACAGGCCAAGCGGATGATCACCGCGGCTCGGCTCAAGGTCGGTCGCGTGGTGCAGCAGACCTCCACTCAGTTCCCGGACGGCCAGGCCATCGGCACTGCCCCGGCCGGTGGACAGTCGGTGCCCGTGGGTACGCGGGTCACCATCTTCGTCTCCTCGGGGCAGCCGCAGGTCACCGTTCCCGACGTCCGCGGACAGACCCAGGCCGGCGCCACGGCGGCGCTCAGCCAGGCCGGCTTCCACGTCAGCAGCTCGAATCAGACCTCGAGCACGATCACCGCTGGCAGCGTGATCTCCCAGAGTCCGGCCGGCGGCCTGTCGGTGGCTCCCGGCTCGACCGTGAACCTGGTGATTGCCGTGGCCCCGACGACCGCCTCGGTCCCCAACGTCCAGGGACAGGGCTTGGCCGCCGCGTCGAATGCGCTGGGCGCGGCCGGGTTCCGGGTCTCGCACACGACCCAAGACGTCACCAAGCAAAGCCAGAACGGCGTCGTCATCTCGCAGAGCCCCGACCCGGGCACCATCGCCCAGAAGCACAGTGCGGTGGCGATCGTGATCGGCCAGTTCGTGCCCCCGAACACCGCCACCACGACCACGCCGACCACATCGTCGACCACGACCACCACGACGACCACCCCGACGACCCCGACGACCCCGACGACGCCATGAGCGCTCTGCGCGTGGCAGTGCTGGCCGGCGGGCGCTCCTCGGAACATGAGGTCTCGCTGGCCTCCGGGGCGTCGGTCGCCGCGGGCCTGGACGCTGCGGGCTATGACGTTGCGATGATCGAGATCGGTAGCGACGGGATCTGGCGCCGGGACGGACGCCAGATCTCGCTCCAGCCCGGTACCGGATTCGACGGTCACGACGTCGTGTTTCCGGTCCTGCACGGCCCATTCGGCGAGGACGGGACGGTGCAGGGGCTGCTCGAGTGTCTGGACGTCGCCTACGTCGGCGCGGGTGTGCTGACTTCGGCGCTGTGCATGGACAAGGTCTTCTTCAAGGATCTGATCGCTCGGGTCGGCCTGCCGCAGGTCGACTACCGCGCCGTCCCGATCGAGCGTTATCGCGCGGACCCCGAGGCCGCCGAGCGGGCGCTCGCCGAGCTCGGGCTGCCGGTGTTCGTCAAGCCCGCGCGCCTCGGCTCCTCGGTCGGGATTGCCCGGGTGGCCGCTGCGGACGAGCTATCCGACGCGCTGGAGACGGCGTTCGCGCACGACCCCCTGGCGATCGTCGAGGCCGCCGCCAGCGGGCTCGAGGTCGAGTGCTCGGTGATCGGCAACGGTCAGCCGGTCGCTTCCCAGCCGGGCGAGATCATGCTGGCCTCCGGCGAGCGGGGGTGGTACGACTACGAGGCGAAGTATTCGCCCGGCGGCATGCGGCTGATCGTCCCGGCGCGCATCTCGGCGACCGCACGAGAACGGGTCCGCGAGCTGGCCGTGTCCACGTTCGAGCGGACTGGCTGCCGCGGACTGGCGCGGGTCGACTTCTTCGTCGACGGCGACACGGTGCTGGTCAACGAGCTCAACACGATGCCCGGCTTCACGCAGACCAGCGTGTTCGGTTCGTTGTTTGCCGCGAGCGGCATTGCCTACCCGGACTTGCTGGACCGCCTGGTCAAGCTCGCGCTCGAGCGCTACGACGCCGAGCGCCGCTACCGCTTCTGAGGGCCGGCCGACATGTAAGCTGCCGCGGCGTGAACCCAACGGTTGAGATCGAACGCGTCGCGGTCGTCGGCGCCGGCTTCATGGGATCAGGCATAGCGGAGGCCGCAGCGGTGGCGGGGCTCCCCGTCGTGCTGCGCGACGTGGACGACGCCAGCCTGGAGGCGGCCGAGCAACGAATCGAGGGCTCGCTCACGCGGGCGGTGAGAGGCGGGAAGCTCGATCGCGCCGACGCCGAGGCGGTGCGCGGTCGGATCGGGTTGACCAGCGAGCTGGACGAGATCGCCGTTAACCGCCTCCGGCTCCGCAATCACCACAGCCCGGCATCCGGCCGGGCTATTTATAGAGCGCGATCTCGTTGACGGCGACCTGGTTGTGGTTGCCGAGGCTGGTGATCCAGACCAGGTAGTAGCGGTACTTCGTGGTGCCGGTGTTGAGCTTGATCTGCTGGGTCTTGCGGATGTTGGTGGCGCTGCCGACCTTGGTCCAGCCTCCGGGGGCCGCGGGATCCCACACTTGCGGGTTGGGCAGCGTGGCGCGACCGTAGATCTCGACGTTGTAGCCGGGGGTGGCCGTATCGATCACCAATTCACGCCCGGCCACCCCTGGCTTGGTGTCGATGTAGATGCCCACGCCGGCCTTCTGCAATCCGTCGTAGTACTGCTCGGTCGTCCAGGCGGTGTTGCGGTTGCCGTCGATGGCCAGCCCGACCTCGTCGGGGTGCTGGGTCTTCGGACCGACGGGGGCGAGCGGGTTGTAGTCGTGGGCGCAGGAGTCGCACACCTGCACCTGCGTGAGCGCAGGCGCCGCCGTGGGGGGTGACTGCGGCAGCTTCCCCACCCCGTGATGGGTGCGATGCGCCAGCCATACCGCGCCGCCGGCCAGCGCGGCCACGATCACGATCGCCAGCAGGATGCCGACCGCGGGATGGCGGAGCCGGAACGGCACGCGGCGCTGGGTGCCCGACGGGAGTGTGCGCAGAACGGTCGTCACCTCGCCGGTGGCGCTGCCGGCTCGGGCGGTCTCGATGGCGAGCACGTCCTCCAGGTCGGCGATCAGCTCGGCATCGTCGGCATAGCGGTCGTTCTGATGCTTGGCGGTGGCGGTGTCGACCACCGCGGCGAGCGCCGAGGAGACCTCGGGGCGATTGGTCTGGACGTCGGGGATCGCCTCGCGCACGTGCTTCATGGCGACCGCGACCTGGTTCTCGCCCTTGAAGGGGACCTCACCGGTCAGCATCTCGTAGAGCACGACCCCGAGCGAGTAGAGATCGGATTGGCCGGTGACCGACTGGCCGAGCGCTTGCTCGGGCGACACGTAGTCGGTCGTGCCGAGCACGCGGCCGTCGGCGGTCAGGCCTTCCTCGTCGAGCGTGCGCGCGATCCCGAAGTCCGTGACCTTGGCCGATCCCTCTTCGTCGATGAGGACGTTTTGGGGCTTGACATCGCGGTGGACGATGTGACGCGCATGGGCGGCGCCGAGCGCTCGCGCGATCTCGATGGCATACGCGACCGCCTCGGCGATGGGCAGCCGTCCCAGTCTTCTGATCCGCTCCTTGAGCGTCTCGCCCTCGACGTGCTCGAACACGATGTAGGGGCGTCCCTCATCTTCGCCGGCGTCGATCACGCCGACGACGTGGGGGTGGGACAACTGGGCGACCGCACGTGCCTCACGCCGGAACCGCTCAAGCTGGTCTGAGTCGGTCGACACCTCGCGGTTCATCAGCTTGACCGCGACCGAGCGTTCGAGCGTCTCATCGAGCGCTCGGTACACCGTCGACATGCCCCCCGCACCGATGCGCGCCTCCAACCGGTAGCGGCCGTTGAGCCTGGTCCCGAGCAGCGTGGTCATCTGTCGCCCTCTATTTTGCGCCACATCGCCATCGTCCATACCTACTACTACACCGATCCTGCCCACCCGTGTGTCGGAGCGCCGCCGCCGACCCTGGACACGCTCGGAGACCGGCTCCGGGAGAGCCTCTGGTTCAGCTATGAGATGTCCGGCCTGGCTCGGGGGTCGGGGCGGCCTGCAGGCCTGACGAGTCCCCGTGCAGGCCCAGCCCGGGCACGGTGACACGCCCCGCGTGATCGTTGAGCCGACCGATCACAGCGGTGCCCGGATGATGTCTGGCCAGCAGCGCCACCGCATCGCCGGCACACGCAGGCCGGCACGATCGCGCAGAAGCCACACCCCATGTTGAACACCTCCCACATCTCGGCCGCTGACACCTCACCCACAGCGGCGATCAGCGCGAAGATCGGCGAAACCGGCAGCGGCTCGGCGATCTCGTATCCGACGCCCGAGCCGACCCGGAGCAGATTGAGCAGCCCGCCCCCGGTGATGTGCGCCAGCCCGTGCACGGGCACCTCGCTGCGCAGGAGCTCGAGGATCGCGCGCACGTAGATCGTCGTCGGCTCCAGCAGCGCGTCGGCGACGCTCGCGCCGTCCAGCTCGGGCACGCTCGTGTCGAGCGACAGACCTGCGCGCTGCAGCAGCACCTCGCGGGCCAGTGTGAGGCCGTTGGCATGCACCCCGGAGGCCGGCAGGCCGATCACGGCATCACCCGGGGCACACGCGCGGCCATCGATGATGCGATCGAGCGCCACGGTTCCGAACGCCGTGCCCACGAGGTCGAACCCGTAGGGCGAGGGGTGGCCCCGGATCACCTCGGGGAGCTGGCAGACCTCGCCGCCCGGGATCTCGATCCCGGCCAGCTCGGCACCGGTGCGCAGGCCCACGGCGAGCGCCCCCAGTAGTTCAGCGTCCGCCTGCTCGACCGCGATGTAATCGAGTAGGGCGAGCGGCTCGGCTCCGACGCAGATGATGTCGTTGACGTTCATCGCGACGCAATCGATCCCGATCGTGTCGAACCGGCGGGCCCCTTCGGCGACGATCACCTTCGATCCGACACTGTCGGTCGCCAGCGCGATCCCGAGTCCGGGCGCGACCCGGAGCACGCTGGCGTAATGCCCAGGGAGCGGCACGGCGAGCGGGCTGCGACCGGGGTCGATCCCGCGGAGCACATCGACCAGCGCGCCGACGCCGCGATCAGCCTCGTGAGTATCCACCCCAGCGGCTGCGTAGGCGTTATCGACGCTCACCCCCTCATTCTCCTGCATAGGCCGGATCACCCCGAGCGCCGGCGCGCCAGGACCAGCCGTCCGCTCGCAGGCGCCGGATCACCACCAGCGCGAGCGCGATCCGGTACGCGGCGTAGGGGAGCAGCGAGCGGTCGCGTTCGACTTGGCGGATCAGCCAGGTGGACCCGAGCGTCGAGCCGAACGACGCGGCGGCCCCGGCCGCGAATGGCACGGCGGTTCCGGGCGGCAGGCCCCGACGGCCGAGACGGATCGTCTTGAGCAGCGTCGCCCCTGCGATCACCGGCAATGCGACGTGACGCGAGAGCCGGTTCGCATCCTCGCGGGTGAACCGACGCAGGCGCGCCGCGGCCAGCGTCGCCCCGTTGCGTGACACGCCGGGGATCAACGCGCAGGCCTGGGCTGCGCCGAGCCACAGCGCGTCCCACGCTCCGGCTTGCTCGGAGTGGCGGGTCTGCGGTGCTCGGTCGGCCCACGCCATGACCGCCGCGCCGCCGATCAGCCCGGCGGCGATCGTGGGTGGGGTGCCGAGATGGCGCTCGATCGGGCGCTCGAGCGTGTAGCCGACCAAGGCCGCCGGGGCAAACGAGAACACAATCAGCCGGGCGAGCCGGAGGTTCATTCCGCGGGCGGCCTCGTGCACCTCGGAGCGCAGGGTGATCAGCAACGCCGCCGCCGTACCCGCGTGGAGAGCCACCTCGAAGGACTTGCGCAATTCGCCGTCGAGGCGATCGTAGTCCCACCCCAGCAGCCACGGGATCAGCGCCACGTGACCTGAGGACGAGATCGGCAGCAGCTCGGCCGGCCCATGCAGCGCCCCGAGGGCCAGCGCTTGGCCGATCGTGAGCTCAGTCGGGAGCTGGCCGATGGATGGCCCCACCTCAATCCGCAACGACATCTGCCGGCTCGCCCTCGGGCACGCTGAGGGAGTGCGGGGCGCCGGAGTCATCGCGGTCCGAGCGCAGATGGCGAACGATCAGATAGCCGATCGCCAGCACCAACAGCGCCGCGCCCACATAATCGACGTACTCCAGGTGGTGTCGCCAGGTCTGCCAGTCGCTGCCGACCTCCCGTCCGAGCACGGCGAGTCCGGTGATCCACACGATCGAACCGAGCGTGGCCAGGATGAAGAAGCGCCAGAACGGCATCTCGGCCACTCCCGCCGCGTACGGGAAGGCGGCCCGCAGCACGGGAATGAAGCGCGAGACGAAGATCGCCGGCGCGCCGAAGCGCTCAAACCAGCCATGGGCCCGGTTCAGCCGGCGTTGGCTCATGTGCAGCTTGGCACCCTGGCGTTCGAGCACCTCGCGACGGCCGTAGTAGCCGATCGCGTACGCGATCGAGGCTCCCGCCATGTCGCCGATCAACCCCGCGACGATGATCCCCAGCAGGGTCAGGTTGCCCTGAAATACGTCAAAGCCGGCGAACAGCATCGTCGGCTCGGTCCCGGGCAGGCCGACCACGCCGGTGCTCAGTGTGAGCAACGCGACGCCGCCCAGACCGAGGCTGGCGATCAGGTGCGTTGCCAGTCGAACCAGCGGTTCGGTCAAGGAGCCAAACGCGAGGAGCAAGGCGGTCAAGCGTAGCGGGAGATACCGGCCGTGGCGGGACGCATCGGTAGGGTGTCGGCGCGATGGCCGTCGCGCTGTTCGACACCGAGACACCCCTCGCCCCGCTGCTTCCCGGGATCAGCGCCCGGATCACCGAGGTCGTACAGCGCGGGCGCTACATCCTCGGGCCGGAGGTCGAGGCGTTCGAGCGAGAGTTCGCCGCCTATCTCGGCGTGGGTCACGTGGTGGGCGTGGCGAACGGGACGGACGCGATCACGATCGGGCTGCGCGCGCTTGGCGTGGGTCCGGGCGACGAGGTGGTCCTGCCGTCCTTCACCTTCTATGCCACAGCCGAAGCGGCGGTCAACGCCGGAGCCCAGCCGGTGTTCTGCGACGTCGACCATGGCACGCGCAACGTCACCGCGGAGACGGTCCGTGCCGCCCTGACGCCGCGCACCAAGGCCGTCGTCGCGGTGGACCTGTTCGGCTGCCCCGCGCCGGTGACCGAGCTCCGCGAATTCGGTCTGCCGGTGCTCGAGGACGCGGCTCAGGCGGCCGGCGCCACGTGGCGCGGGCGACGCGCCGGCTCCCTCGGGGACGCCGCGACGTTCTCCTTCTATCCATCGAAGAACCTCGCCTGCTTTGGCGATGGAGGCGCCATCGCGACGAGCGACGACGAGGTGGCCGAGCTCGCGCGGACGTTGCGCTTCCACGGCTCGCGGGACAAGCGCACGTTCGAATACGTCGGCTACAACTCGCGTCTCGACGAGCTCCAGGCGGCGATTCTGCGCGAGCTGCTGCCACACCTGGATCGGTGGACCGAGGGGCGCCGAGCCGGCGCCCGCGCCTATGTCGAGGCGGGATTGGAGCAGTACGCGAGCCTCCCGACGGTGCCCGACGGCGTGGACCCGGCCTGGCACCTGTACGTCGTCACCGAGCCTCGCGCCGATGAGCTGAGCGCCGCGCTCCACGCGTCGGGGATCGAGGCCCGCGGCTATTACCGCCGGCCGTTGCACCGGCAGCCGGCGATGGCGCCGTACGTGCGCGATATGCCCCGGCTCCCGGCGACCGACGAGCTGGCCGCGACGAATCTGGCCCTCCCGATCAGCCCGGCGCTGCGGGAGGCGCAGGCGCAAGAAGTCGTGGCCGCGGTCGCGGCGGCGCTGGCTTCGTGAAGGTCTGGGTCGACCTCACGAACTCTCCGCACGTGCTCGTGATGCGGCCGGTGATCGCCACATTGCGCGAGCGCGGCCACGAGGTCGAGGTGACCGCACGTGATTTCGCGCAAACCCTCGGATTGTGCGAGCGGTTCGGGATCGCGCACACCGCGATCGGGCGCCATCGGGGCGCGGGCGTCCCTGCCAAGGCCTGGGGCCTCGTGGCCCGGTCGGTCGAGCTGGCGCGATGGGCGCGACGGCGCCGTTTCGACCTCGCTCTCGGCCATGGCTCCAACGACATCACCGTCGCGGCGGCCAGCCTTCGCGTTCGCTGTGCGACCACGTTCGACTACGAGTGGGCGACCGTCCAGCACAACGTGAATTGTCGACTCGCCCAGACCGTGCTGGTGCCCGAGGCGATCCCGCCGCAGCGGCTCTACCGGTATGGGGCTCGCCACAAGTTGCGACAGTACCCGGGCCTCAAGGAGGAGTACTACCTGTCCGACTTCGAGCCCGATGCCGCGGTGCTCACCGAGCTCGGCCTCGATGCCGCCCACCCGATCGCTGTCGTGCGCACGGCACCAGAGGTGTCCCTGTACCACCGCTTCGCCAACGATCTGTTCGCCGCGGTGCTCAACCGACTGCGGGGAGGGCAGGTGGTCGTCCTGCCCCGGACCGAGGAGCAGCGCTCGGAGCTGCAACGGGCCGGAGGATTGATCGTCCCGACGCAGGCCGTCGACGCGCAGTCCTTGATCGCCTACGCCGACCTCGTGGTCTCGGCCGGGGGAACCATGAATCGCGAGGCGGTCGCGCTGGGGACGCCGGTGTACACGCTGTTCGAGGGGCGCCTGGGGGCCGTGGACGAGCGCCTGCTCGCCGAAGGACGGCTGCGACGGCTGCTTCGCGCCGACCAGGTGGACCTCGTCAAACGGCCCCCCGCGGGCGCGTCGGTGCAGCGTGTGCGACGCGACCCGGGGCTGTTCACCGATCTGCTCGTCAGCCCCGTCACGGGCCGGTAGACGGCGCCGGGTGCCGAGCGCGGCCACGCCCGCCCCCGTCCGGGGCGACGGCGAGGGGGACGCGCACGGCTGGTACCTTCCGTCACTGCTCGTGTCAGACACCACGCTAGAGACGCCACGAATCCTCACCGCGGAGGATCGCCGGTCGTCCGGGACCTCTGGTCCGGGCCGGGCGTGGTCGTTCGTCGCCCGGTACCCGTGGTGGTTCGTCGCGCTTGGTGTGGTCGTGTTCTCTGCCGTGCTGGTTGGTCTGACCAACACGCGGCCGGGATATGACCCCTACGGCTGGCTGGTGTGGGGGTATCAGACGCTGCACCTGTCGCTTGACCTCGGCGGGGCGCCGTCGTGGAAGCCGTTCACCTATCTGTTCAACGTCCCGTATGCGCTGTTCGGTCACTGGGCGTTGTGGTTGTGGATGGTCACGTCGGTGGCGAGCGCGTTGGGCGGCTGCGTGTTCGCCGGGCGGATCGCCTACCGGCTGACCAACGCCGACCGCGAGCATCGCTACGCGGCGATCGCCGCCGGGGTGTTCGCCGGCGTGGCGCTGCTCGGCATCCAGGACTACATGCATTACGTCCTGAGCGTGCAGTCTGACCCGATGCTGGTGACGGTGTGCCTGGCCGCGATCGACTGCCATCTCTGCGGCCATCATCGCTGGGCGTTCGCGCTCGGGGTGCTGGCGGCGCTGGGCCGTCCCGAGGTGTGGCCGTTCGTGGGGCTCTACGCAATCTGGGCCTGGCTGAGCATTCCCTCGATGCGCTGGTTCATCTACGCCGGCCTGGCGTTGATCCCGCTGCTGTGGTTCGGGGTCCCCACGATCACCAATCACCGTCCCAACATCGCCGGGCAGCTGGCGCTCGCGTCCCCGCGGGAATTGCACGGCAACAAGGTGATCGGCACGATCGACCGGTTCACCGCGCTGACCTACCTGCCCGTGCAGCTGGCGGCGCTGGCCGCCGTCATCTGGGCAGCGTTCCGGCGCGACCGTACGGTCCTGATCCTCGGGGCGGGGGCGGTCGCGTGGGTGGTGGTCGAGATCGCCTTCGCGCTGCATGGCTGGCCGGGGGTCCCGCGCTATCTGTTCGAGCCCGCGGGCGTGACGATCGCGCTCTCCGGCGTGCTGGTGGGCTGGCTGCTGGTCGACGCTGCGCGCCTGCGGCCGGGTTGGCCGAGCTGGATCGGGGTGCCCGTGGTGGCCCTGCTCGTCCTCAGCCTGCTGCCGGGGGCGCTGACGCGAGCCCGCGCGGAGCACAAGGACGTCCTGCACGAGCGTGCCCGCACGGTCCAGATCAAAAAGCTCTCCGCGACGCTCAATGCGCTGGGCGGCTACCAGCACGTACGCGCGTGCGGCCGGCCGGTCACCAACGTCGAGTACGTGAGCATCATGGCCTGGTACACCAAGCTCAACACCGGCAAGGTCGGGCACCGGCCCAAGTTCGAGATGCGCCAGACCTATCCGATCGTCCTGTTCACGCCACTGCGCAACGGCTGGGCGATCCAGCCGTGGCACACAGCGCCCGCGATGCAGGCCGCCTGCGCCAACATGAACGCGCTGTACGTACCGACCGCGAAGCACCCCCAGGGTGTCCTGATCCACAAGTGACTCACGCGAGCGCGGGCGGCGCTCGGGACGGCACAGCCGGAACTATCGATCGTGAGGGGTGTTTGTTGGCCGGTGTCCATCGTTGCACTGAGTTGGTGGGTTTGATGCGCGGGGGGAGGTTGCGCCGCGCAGTGCTCGCGGTCGCGTTCGTCAGCCTCGCGGCGGGTGCCTTCGTCGGCTCGATCCAGGCCGCGAGTCCGGCGCGTCCAGCCCATCCGGGCGCTCTGCGGCAGGCGGCGGCGCCCACGCGCCCGAACATCGTCTTCGTCCTCACCGATGACCTCTCGATGAACCTGTTGCAGTACATGCCTCATGTGCAGGACATGGAGCACCAGGGGCTGACCTTTCGGAACTATTTCGTGTCCGATTCGCTGTGCTGCCCGTCGCGCTCGTCGATCTTCACCGGCAACTTCCCGCACGACACCGACGTGTTCAGCAACGTTGGGAGGAAAGGGGGCTTCCATGTCTTCTACGAGCGGGGGGAGGAACGCCACACGTTTGCCCTAGCTCTGCAAGGCGCCGGCTACCAGACCGCGCTGATGGGCAAGTATCTGAACGGCTACCTGCAGAAGCGCGGCGGTGACCCAAACGTCGCCCCGACGTACGTTCCGCCGGGCTGGAACGAATGGGACGTTGCGGGTTGGGGGTATCCCGAGTTCAACTATGAGCTCAATCACGACGGGGTTCTGCAGTCCTATGGTGACCAGCCGTCCGATTACCTGACCGATGTACTGGCGGGGAAGGGAGTGGACTTCATCAACCGATCGGCCGCCGCGGGCGATCCCTTCTTCCTTGAGCTGGCGACCTTCGCGCCGCACTCGCCGTACACCCCGGCGCCACGCGACGCGGCGGACTTCCCGGGCCTGCAAGCCCCGGAGCCGCCGAACTTCAACGTGCTGCCTACCGACCCGCCGTCCTGGCTGGCCGGCCATCGGCCGCTGACCCGGGCCGAGATCACCCAGATCAATCGGGCGTTCCGCCTGCGGGCGCAGGCGGTGCAGTCCGTCGACCACCTGATCGGGCGGATCGAGTCGGCGCTGGCCGCCAACGGAGTGACCGACGACACGTATCTGGTGTTCAGCTCCGACAATGGCCTGCACACGGGCGAGTATCGCCTGACGCCCGGCAAGATGACGGCGTTCGAGACTGACATCCATGTGCCGCTGGTGGTGGTCGGCCCCGGGGTCCCGGCCGGTCAGAGCAGCGACGCGATGGTCGAGAACATCGACCTGGCGAAGACGTTCGCTGCGATCGGAGGCACCGATCTCCCGAGCGACGGTCACAGCCTGCTGCCGCTGCTGGACGGCGAGTCGCCGGCCGACTGGCGCAACGCGATCCTCGTCGAACATCACGGCCCCGATCTGGGCCAGACGGATCCCGACTTCCAGCAGCCCTCCAGTGGCAACCCCAGGACCTACGAAGCGATGCGCACCCACGACCTGCTGTACGTCGAATACAACGACGGAGAGCGCGAGTTGTACAACCTGAAAACCGACCCCTTCGAGTTGCACAATCTCGCGGGTAGGCTGACCTCCTCGCAGGTCGCCGTGCTCCACGGCGACCTGCTCGCGATCGAGCACTGCCACAACGGGTCTGCGTGCTGGGCGGCGATGCACGTGGACACGGCATCCGTGGTGCCCGCTGCTGATCGCCGCCACCGGCGCCAATGATTGCCTAACCACCCGCCGATCGATCCCTGACCGGTCGGCATTACAATTCCCGCCGATGCGCCGGCGGCTCAGATCCGCGGCCTTTCCCGTTCACCGCCATGCGCTCCCTCAACTGCTGGTGGACGGTGCGTTGGTCGCGCTTGCTTACTTCCTCGCCTTCCGGTTGCGATTCGAGGACTCCGTTCCCGCTCGCTACGAGAAGCTGCTCGAGGTCACGATCCCATGGGTCGTCGTGGTGTCCCTGGTCGTACTCGGGTCGTTTGGGCTCTATCAACGTCTATGGACGTTCGTCGGCCAACGCGACTATGAGGCCGTGATCAAGGGCGTGATCGTCGCGACGCTCGTGATCGTCGGCGCGATCACGCTGCTGCATCCGGTCGATACGGGAGCGCACTTCGTGATCAGCAAGAAGCTCACGGTTCGGCTGGTGTCCAATCCGGTCTCGCTGCCGGCCAGCGTGATCTCGTTGTTCTTCCTGCTCACGCTCGCATTCCTGGTCGGCGCCCGCTTTCTCGTGCACCTGGTCGCCGAGGGTCGCGTGCGAAGCTTCCGGGTCGGGAAGGGTGCGCGAGACGTCTTGATCGTCGGCGGCGGCCAGGGCGGCCGGCTCGTGGTGCGCGAGCTGGTGCGCAACCCGCAGCTGCGACTGCGGCCCGTCGGATTCGTCGACGATGACCCACGCAAGCAGGGCAGCAAGGATGAGCACGGCTTGAAGGTGCTGGGCACGACGTCGGCCCACGACCTGGAGCGCATCCTCGACGAGACCGAGCCCGACGAGGTGGTGATCGCCATCCCGTCAGCGCCGGGGACGCTGCGGGCGCGCGTCGTGGCCGCGTGTCGATCGCGCGGGATCCCGGTTCGCACGACGCCGACGGTGTTCGAACTGCTCAAGGACGGCTCGGGACAGCTCAAGGTCACCCGACAGCTGCGCGAGGTCAGAGTCGAGGACATGCTCGGCCGCGAGCCGGTGCGGGAGGAGCTCGAGCGGGTCGGCGCCTACCTCGCGGGGCAGGTCGTGCTGGTCACCGGGGCGGGCGGGTCGATCGGCAGCGAGCTGTGCCGGCAGATCGCGCGCGTCGGGCCGTTGCGTCTGGTGCTCGTCGACCACGCGGAGGACAACCTGTTCGAGATCCTCCGTGAGCTGGAGGAGGATCGCCACATCCGCACGGCCCTGCCGGTGCTCGCCGACTGCAAGGAGGAGGAGCGGATGCGCGAGGTGCTGATCGAGCATCGACCGGCCGTCGTGTTCCACGCCGCCGCCTACAAGCACGTCGAGATGATGGAGCGCAATCCGGTCGAGGCGATCCGCAACAACGCGCTCGCCACCCGGCTCGTCGCCCGTCTCGCCGGTGAGGCGAAGGTGGGCACCTTCGTGCTCGTCTCGACCGACAAGGCGGTCAAGCCTGCGACCGTGATGGGGGCGTCGAAGGCGCTCGCCGAGTGGGCGGTGGAGGCGGCGGCCGCCCAGCATCCAGGCACCAAGTACTCGACCGTCCGGTTCGGCAACGTGCTCGCTTCGTCAGGGTCGGTGGTGCCGATCTTCCGCCGCCAGATCGCGGCCGGTGGCCCGGTCACCGTCACCGACTCGCGCATGAGTCGCTACTTCATGACGATCCCCGAAGCGGTCCAGCTGATCATCCGCGCGGGGTCGCTGAGTGAGGCCAGCGGTGAGGTGTTCGTGCTGGAGATGGGACAGCCGGTGCGGATCATCGACCTCGCCGAGACGATGATCCGGCTCTCCGGACTGGAGCCCGAACGGGACATCGCGATCGAGATCGTCGGAGCCCGGCCGGGCGAGAAATTCCACGAGGAGCTGTTCAACGTCTACGAGCGTCCCCAGCCGACCCCCGCGCAGAAGATCGTCCGCGCCGAGCATGATCGGCTCGACCCCGTGTGGGTCGAGCACACGTTTTCCGAGATCAACCTGCTCGTGCTGGAGGGCGACGCGGCCGTGCTTGCGGAACACGTCTCAACGCTGTCTGGCGCCCGCATGACGAAGGCCGGCGGCGAAGGCGCCGGGATCGCCCCTTAGACTGCCGCTCAGATCATGGGAGCGATTCCGTTTGCCTTCTCGGTTCACCACTTCATCAACTCGGTGGGCGCAGATGCCGGCTTTGCCGCGATCATCGGCTTGGCGATTCTTGTCCTGCTCTACTTCGCCCAGGCGCGGGAAACCAAGTCGCTGCGCGAGCAGAGCTATGACGCCGCCGAGCGCGTGCAACAGCTCGAGCTCAATGTCGCCGCGCTGTCGCGGGCGCAGCCGGCGCCGGGCGCCGTGGCCGCCGCTCCCGCTCCCGCTCCGGCGGGCTTCTCACGTCCCGCGGCTGCCGCGCCGTTCGCGGCAGTCCCGGTTGCGCCCGCGGGTGTCGGAGCGCCGGCGCTGACGGCCGCCACGAGATTGATTCCCGCCGCCGAAGGCACCGCAGTGCTGGCTGGGGTGACGATGGGCACCGCGACCGCGTTTGCCAGCCCCGGCGTCGCGGAGCGAGCGCCGGCTGCGAATGCCGACGGCGCGACGGGGCCACCACCCTCGACCACCGCCGGCGGTGCCAACGGTGTCGCGCCGGAGCGCGCTCCCCGCCCAACCGGTGCCGTCGCCGGCCGCCCGGCCGCCGTCCCGCCTCCGCGCAAGGCGGCTCCTGCGCGTACGCGGCGCTCGAGGGCCAGCCGAGGCTTTCTGGTGGCGATCGGTTTGCTCGGCGTGGTGGCCGTGGTCGCCGTGCTGCTGGTCGTCACCTCCAGTGGCGGCAGCGGACACCCCGCCAGCACCGCGGCGAGCACGAGCAACGCGCCGGCGCCGAAGCACCGGACGCGGCCGGCGCCGTTCAGGCCGGCCTCGGTGACGGTCGCAGTGCTGAACGGGACCGCGACCGCCAACCTGGCGCACCAGATCGCCTTGCGGCTCGGGAGTGCCGGGTTCAAGCAGGGGACGATCGCCACCGCTTCTGATCAGACCCAAACCGCGACCGTCGTCGGCTACCTGCCCGGCCACCGCAAGGACGCCCTGGCCGTGGCCGCGTCGCTCAAGCTCGGTTCCGCCTCGGTCCAGCCGGTCGATCAGAGCAACCAGGCGGTGGCCTGTCCGCCGCCCGCGGCCTGTGCGGCCAACGTGATCGTGACCGTGGGCTCCGACCTGGCGTCGACGGCGTAGGGGGTCTCCCCGGACATGCTGGATCTGCTCGACCTCCCCGACCGGAGCGCCAAGCCTCGAGAGCAGGGGATCACGCACGTACTCGATCGCGGCCTCTCCGTGTCCGAGGTCGACGGGATGATCGAGGTCGCGGGCGATTTCGTCGACCTGGTCAAGCTGGGCTGGGGCACGGCGGTGGCGACCGGGAATCTCCAGGCCAAGCTCGACCGCTACCGAGATCATGGGATTCCCGTCGTGTTGGGCGGGACCCTCACCGAGCTGGCGATTGCGCAGGGCAGGCTCGACCGGCTGATCGCGTGGGTGCACGAGCTGGGCATCGGCCATCTGGAGATCTCAGACGGGACGATCACGATGGAGCACGACCGCAAGCTCGAGTTGATCGAGCGGCTGGCCCAGGAGTTCGTGGTGCTGTCCGAGGTCGGATCCAAAGACGACACGCGGATCATGGCGCCGTTTCGCTGGGTCGAGCAGATCGAGGCCGAGCTTGCCGCGGGCGCGTGGAAGGTGATCGCCGAGGCCCGCGAGAGCGGGACCGTCGGGATCTTCCGCCACGACGGCGAAGTCCGGATGGGCCTGATCGACGAGATAGCCCATGCCGTCTCGCCGGACAAGATCCTGTTCGAGGCCCCGCGGAAGGACCAGCAGGTCTGGTTCGTGCGCCGGTTCGGCCCCGACGTCAACTTGGGCAACATCGCCCCGCAGGAGGTCCTGTCGCTCGAGACGATCCGGCTCGGGCTGCGCTCTGATACCGCGGTCGACTACGTGGATGACTAGTGGTCGCCGCCTGCGTGCCCCTCGCCCATGAACCTCAGCGGAGTCCTGCTCGCTCGTCACGGCGAGACCAATGACAATCGAGAGCCGATCCGTGTCCAGGGTTTCACGGACACGCCGTTAAACGACACCGGCCGTGGCCAAGCGGGCGAGCTGGCCGAGCGGATCGCCTCGGAGGGGATCCGCTCGCTGTGGTGCTCTGATCTGAGCCGGGCCCGCGAAACGGCCGAGATCGTCGGAGCCCGGATCGGATTGGCTCCCCGGCTCGACGCGCGGCTGCGGGAAGCCAACCGGGGCGAGTGGGAGGGGCGACGGTTCATCGACATCGAGCGCGAGGAGCCTGAGCGCTACGCGGCGTGGCGGCGGGCCGGAGAGGGCTTTCGCTTCCCCGGCGGAGAGTCGCTGCGCGATCAGTCCGACCGGGTGACCGCGGCGCTCAGCGATGTGCACCACGCGGGCGAGCTACCGGCCCTGGTCGTCTGTCACGGCGGCTCGATTCGGGTGATGCTGTGCGCTCGTGACCCGCGCGGGCTCGATGCGTTCCATCTGTTCGATGTGCCGAACGTGGCGGTGGTCCCCCTGTGAGTCGGCTGCCGGTCGCGGCGTTCGTCGCGCTGGTGGTGGCGACGAGCGCCGCGTTTTTCATCACGCAGCACCTGAAGGTCACGACTCCGTTGATCGCCGGGAGCCCGTCACCGCATCCGGCGGTGATCAATCCGGTGAACGGGGGCACGTGTCAGGGCGTGAACCACCGGTTCATGAGGATCTCCTTCTACCTCCTGCACCGCTCTGATGACGTCGACGTGTACATGGTGGATCAGAACGGTACGATCGTCCGGACCCTGGCCTCGGGACGGCATATGCGCCGGGACGTGCGCAATCCCGACGGTCTGTTCCGCTGGAACGGCCGGGAGGACAACGGCTCGGTCGCTCCCGCCGGGACCTACTACATCCGGGTCAGCCTGATCCACCAGGGTCGCTCGGTCGAGATCTCCAACTCGGCGGGAGCCGAGCCGGTCACGGTGCTGACCGGAACACCAGATCCGGTTGTCACCGACGTGACGCCCTCGTTGATCCCCCAGAACGGAACCGCGGTGACGATCCACTACACCGGCAACCAGAGGCGCGGCGGCACGGTGCAGATCTACCGCACCGATCTGCCTGGCCCGCCGCGCCTGGTCAAGAGCTTCATCACCCAGTGGCATGGCACCCAGGCGATCTGGGACGGCAAGATCCACGGCCGGCCGGCCCCGCAGGGCACGTACCTGGTCGGCTTCGCGGTGATCAACCAGGCGTGCACGACCGGACGCTTCCCGTCACAGCTGCCCCCCGCGCCGGGCTCGACGCCGAACGCCGGCGTCAGCGTTCGCTATCTCGCGGCGCAGCCGCCACTGGCACCGGTCGCGGCCGGGTCGACCGCGCTCGTGGGCGTGCAAGCCGCCGGCCAGCCGTATCGTTGGGCCCTCCGGCTCGCCGGGTCGGCGACGCCGCTCGCGGCGGGGGTCTCGAGCTCGCCGCAGTTGCGCGTGCGCGTACCGCCGCGCACGGCGGGACTGTACGAGCTGAGCGTTCACTCGGGCTCGCACCAGACGGCGGTGCCGCTGGTGGTCAACGCAGCGCGGTCGCGGCCGGCGCCGATACTGGTCGTGCTGCCGGCGCTCACCTGGCAGGGCCAGAACCCGGTCGACGATGACGATAACGGGGTGCCGAACACGCTGGCTGACGGCGGACCGATCGAGCTGGCCCGTCCGCTGGTCGACGGCCTGCCGGCCGGTTTCGCCAACCAGGCGGCGTTTCTGTCCTTTCTCACTCGGTCACACCTGCCCTACGACCTGACCACCGATCTGGGACTGATCGACGGCGTCGGCCCTCGCCTGGCCGGTCACGCGGGCGTCGTGCTGGCCGGGTCCGAACGCTGGCTGCCCGACGCCACCAGCGCGGGTCTGCGCTCCTACGTCCAGGGTGGGGGTCATCTGCTCTCGCTCGGGATCGACTCGCTGCGCCGCGGCGTGACCGTGGCCGCCGGCCGGGCGATCCACCCGACCGGCCGGCGCCGGACCGACGCGCTGGGAGCGCGTCCGGGCGCCGTGGTGACCGGCAACCGGGTTCCGATCGTTGTGCTCAGCGACGGACTGGACATCTTCTCGGGCACCTCCGGGGTGTGGCGCGGTTACCCGTCGTACGAGCCGATTCCCGCGCTCGCCCCACCCACGCAGATCGCCTCCGCGGCCGGCACCAGCGCCTCAGCGCCCAGCATCGTCGGCTACAACCTCGGGCGGGGCATCGTCGTCTACATCGCTCTCCCCGGCTTCGGCGCGAGCCTGGCCCGGAACCGCGACGCGCAGCAGCTCGTTGCGCGACTGTGGACGGTCCTGTCGGGTTGACCGTGCCTCGCCATTCACGCTGATCGATCCCCGAGTCGATGGCGCCACCGGCGCGACCCGTACCGTTAGCCGCCGTGGTGGCGTACCTCAAACGCTTGGTGTTCTCGCTGGCCGCCTACCAGGTCGCCGATGTGGTCTCCAAGTTCATCGCCGTCCTGCTGCTGCCCGTCTACACGCGGTACATCAATCCGGCCGGCTACGGCGTGGTCGAGCTGCTCGCCAACGGCGTCATCTTCATCAGCATCGTGGTCCGCTTCGGCATGATCGAGGCCTTCCTGCGGTTCTATTTCGTCGACCAGGACCCCCGGCGCCGCAACGCGCTGGCCCGTCGTGCGGTCGGGTTTCTGCTCGTCGCGACGACGATTGCCGCGGTGATCCTGTTCGCGGCGGCTGTGCCGCTGTCACGGATCGTCCTGAGCTACCGCGACCCGACGACGTTCCGGATCGCCGTGCTCGGACTGTGGACGTTCACGAACCTGGAGCTGGCCTATGCGCTGCTGCGCGTCGACGAGCGGCTGCGCACCTACGCGATCGCTTCGCTGAGCAACGTGGCGATGACGATCGTCGCCTCGGTGGTGCTGGTGGTCGGCCTGGGCGACGGAGCCCGCGGTCTCCTCCTGGGCAATTACGGCGCGTCGACCCTCGTACTGCTCGCGCTGTGGTGGACGATGCGAGATCGGCTCCTGCCCCGCCGCACCGGCGCGGAGCGATTGCCGGTGCTGCTGCGGTTCGGGCTGCCGACCGTGCCCGCCGAAGCGTCGGTGTACGCGCTCAGCATCGTCGACCGCTACTACATCTACCACCACCGCGGTCCCGCGCTGGCGGGCCTGTACTCGATCGCGATCAAGCTCGCCGGCGCGGTGGCGATCATCGTGCGGGCATTCCAGTACGCCTGGCCCCCGCTGGCCTACTCGGTCAGCGACGACGCGGAGGCCGCCCGCCTGTACGGGCTGGTGACGACCTACTACCTGCTGGTCAGCGGCTGGGTGGTCGTCGGGCTGGCCCTGCTGGGACGCTGGGTCCTGCGGCTGCTGACCGCGCCCGCGTACTTCGGTGCCTACCGGGCGCTGCCATGGGTGGCGCTGGGCTGGGCGCTGTACGGGCTCTGGGTGGTGTTCCTGGTCATCGCCGGGCGGGCCAAAGTCACCACGCGCAACTTTCCCGCTTCGCTCGCCGGGCTGCTGGCGAATATTGTCCTGATCGTCGTGCTCGTGCCGCCGCTGGGCATCGCCGGGGCCGGCATGGCTCTGTGCGGCGCGTATATCGTCATGCTCACGGCCATGTACCTGCTCACACGCCGGGCTTTCAGGGTGACCTTCGAATGGCGGCGACTGGCCCAATTGGCGGTCGTGTTCGGCGCCCTGTCGGTGCTCGGCGATCTGCTGCTGCCCACCCACGGACTGGTCGGTTTCCTCACCCGCGCGGCGGTCTTCGCGATGATCCCGCTGGTGCTCTACCTGACCGGGTTCGCCCATCCGCAGGAGATCGGGCAGCTGCGTCTCATGCTCGGTCGCCTGCGGCGCCTTTCCCTCTCGCCCGCCGGGGGAGAGTCAGCCTGATGAGCACCGAAGCGGGCAGCCAGAGCGAAGCAGGATCGGCGGCGCCTCCCGAGGCCGGCCGGCCGGCCGTCAGCGTGGTGATGCCGTTTGCGGGCGACCAGGCCTCCGCGCGTCTCGCGCTGCAGACCCTGCTCGACCTCGAGACGAGGCCCGGCGATGAGCTGATCCTCGCCGACAACTCCGCCGCGGCGCCGGACGCCGAGGGCGTCGAGGTGGTGCAGGCGCGCTCAGAGCGCTCCCCGGCACACGCCCGCAACGTGGGGGCCGGGAGGGCTCAGGGCGACTGGATCCTGTTTCTCGACGCCGACTGTCTGGCTCCCAGCAGCTTGATCGACGCCTACTTCGCCGAGCCGATTGAGCCCGACGTGGGCGCGCTGGCGGGAGAGGTCGTGCCCAGCGCGGATGGCGCCACGCTGGCCGCTCAGTACGGTGCCGCACGGAGCTTTCTCAGTCAGGAGAGGCATCTGGCCCACCCCTTCCTGCCACGCGCCGTCGCGGCGAACCTGCTCGTCCGGCGGGCGGCGTTTGAACAGGTCGGCGGTTTCTACGAGGGCATGCGGGCCGCCGAGGACACGGATTTCAGCTGGCGCATACAGCGGGCGGGCTGGCGACTCGAGCTCCGCCCGCAGGCCCGCGTCGAGCATCGCTACCGCCAGACGCTGAGCGAGCTGAGACGCCAATGGCGCGGGTACGCGGCCGGGCGCGCCTGGCTGGGCCGCCGCTACGAGGGCTTCGAGCCGGAGCCGGCCCTGCGCCGCGCGGGCGGTCGCGCTTGGCGCCTGGCTCGACGCGGCCGCGCCCAGCCGCGACCGATCGCTTCGCAGACCGCCGATGCCTCCAGCCCGGCCGGACGGATGCAGCGGGGCCGCTACCGCGTCCTCGACGCGTGGCTCGGCGCCGAGGAGTTGGCCGGCTTGGCGCTCTCCAACCGGCCCCTGGCGGGCCGTCAGAGCCCCTGGCTCGACGGAGACGGGTCGGCCCGGGTCGTGCTGGTCGCCGATCGCTTCCCGGCCCGAGGGGATCCGCTGGCCGATTTCGCCCGCACGCTCGAGCGAGCGCGGGTGGAGGCGGTCGCGCGGCCGGAGTCCGTGGATGTCGATGTGGCCCGCGCAGTGGCGGTCGAGTACCGAGAGGACGACGGCGCCGCCGCCCGTGCCGGCGCCCTGGCCCGCCTGGCCGCTCGGCACCCGGTCCGCTGCGCCGCTGACCTCATTCACCGCCGGCCGGGCGAGCCGGGGCTCGGCGCGCTGGCCCCGGCCGCGTTGCGGCTGCAGCGGGATGCCGGCGCGCGGGTGCACGCGCTCGGCGGCGAGGATGCGCACGCGGCGGCTCGCCGGCTGGCCGCGCTCGCGGGACGCTCGCCGGACGATGGCGAGCCGTGATGCGGGTTCACGTCGTCGATCCGTCGGCGTTCACGCCGGCCTACGACCACGCGCTGTGTGCGGCCCTGGCGCGCGGCGGCGCCGAGGTGGAGCTGATCACGAGCCGGTTCGCCTACGGATCGGTTCCGCCGGCTCACGGCTACGCGGTCCGCGAGCGGTTCTACACGCATGCCCACGGCGCTCCCGGTTCCCGTCTCCGGCGGGCCGGCAAGCTGGTCGAGCACGTGCCCGACATGCTCCGCTACCGCCGCGCGGCCCGCTCGGCCGCCGTCACGCATTTTCAGTGGCTCACGATGCAATGGCTGGATGCGTACCTGCTGCCAGACCGCCCGACCGTACTGACCGCCCACGATCTGCTGCCGCGCGAGCCGCGCCCCGGCCAGGCGGCGGCACAACGGCGCCTGTACAACGCCGTCGACGCGATCGTGGTCCATTCCGACTACGGGCGCGGTCAGCTCGTGCACGCGCTGGGCGTCGATCCCGCCAAGGTGCACGTGATTCATCACGGCGCGTTCGAGCACCTCACCCGCCAGTCGACGGAGTCGCCGCTCCCGGACGAGCTGATCGGCGTGACCGGGCCGGTCGTGCTGTTCTTCGGACTGCTGCGCCCGTACAAGGGGCTCCAGACGCTGCTCGAGGCGTGGCGCGGACTGGAGGGGGCCGAGCTGTGGATCGTCGGGCGTCCGCGAATGCCGCTCGAGCCGCTGGCCGCGCTCGCCTCCCCCGGGGTCAGGTTCGTCCCGCGATTCGTCTCTGACGCCGAGCTACCCGCCTACTTTCGCCGCGCGGACATCGTGGTGCTCCCCTACTCGCGCACCGAGCGCTTCGACCAGTCCGGTGTGCTGGCCACCGCACTGGCGTTCGCCAAGCCGGCGCTGCTGACCGAGGTCGGGGGCTTCCCCGAGGTGGCCGCCACCGGCGCCGCCCAGCTCGTGGCGCCCGACGATCCGCCCGCGCTGCGTCGAGCGCTGGCCGGCTTGATCGAGGACTCCGCCGCCCGCGCGCGGCTGGCCGCCGCGGCCCGTGTCGCGGCCGCCGGACCGTACTCATGGGACCACGCCGCCCGGCAGACATTGGCGCTCTACGAGTCGCTGGTGCGCCCGGGAGAGCGAGCGGGCCCGCGGTTTGGGAGAATGGTGCAGGTGACCGGAGCTCAGGCGGCCTGAGTCGCCGTGGCTGCGTCTGATTCGCGGCGGGCGATCTCGGCGCGCACGGCCGGAGCCACCTCGGTCCCGAACAGCTCGATCGAACGCAGTACGTCACGGTGCGCCACCGCGCCGACGCTCATCTGTGCGATGTACCGGTCGTGTCCGAACAGCTCGTGCTCGAACAGGAGCTTCTCGACCACCTGGTCGGGAGAGCCGACCGCCAGCGCCCCGCGCGGGGAGCGCAGCGCTTCGTATTCAGGTCGTCCCGACGGCGGCCACCCGCGCTCGCGTCCGATCCGGTTCATCATCGCCAGATAGGACGGGGCGAACGCCGCATCGGCCTGCGCCGTCGTGTCGCGCGACGAAGGCATGCGTGTTGATCGCGACCTTCGCCTCACCCGGGTCGTGGCCCGCGGCGGCGGCGCTGCGCCGGTAGAGCTCGACCAGCGGCACGAAGCGCTCCGGCTGCCCCCCGATGATCGCCAGGGTCAGCGGCAGACCCAGGCCGCCGGCGCGCACGACGGATTGCGGGGAGCCCCCGACCGCCACCCACACGGGCAAGGGGTCCTGTACCGGGCGCGGCCACACGCCGGCGTCGGTCAGCGGCGGACGGTGAGCCCCGGACCAGGTCACCCGGGGAGACTTGCGCAACTCGAGCAGCAACTCGAGCTTCTCAGCGAACAGGTCGTCGTAGTCATCGAGGTCGTAGCCGAACAACGGGAAGGACTCGATGAACGATCCCCGTCCGGCCATGATCTCCGCCCGCCCTCCGGACAGCAGGTCAACGTGCGCGAAGTCCTGGAATACCCGCACCGGATCGTCGGAGCTGAGCACGGTCACCGCGCTGGAAAGGCGGATGTGCTCGGTGCGCACCGCGATCGCCGCCAGCACCACGGCGGGCGAAGAGACGAGAAAATCCGGCCGGTGGTGCTCGCCGATCGCGAACACGTCGAATCCGAGCTGATCGGCCAGCTCTGCCTCCTCGATCAGATCACGCATCCGCTGCTGCGGGCTGACGCCCGAGCTGAGGTCGGCGAAGGTGGCAAGACCAAGTTCCATGGCCAACACGATAGCAGATAGTTGCTCACACAACTATTATCCAGCCAGTCTGAGGAATCCGCTCACACCAACCGTGGTCGAGCCCTTGTCGGTCTGCTCCAGCACGCGTCGGCCTGATGGAGCTCGGGCCAGGCGCGAGCGTGCGGCGGATTCAGGCCTCCCCTGCGCCACAATGGCGCCGCCGTGACCGCGTTGGTGATCTTGTTCTGGGCCTCGGCCCTCCTGCTGCTCTACGCCCAGGTCGGCTATGCCGTGCTGCTCGCGCTGCTGACCCGGCTGCGTCTCGGAGCGGGTCCCCCGGCCTTGCTGCCGGCCCCTCCATTGCCACCCGGTCCGCCCAGCGTGTCGGTGATCGTGGCGGCGTATGCCGAGCAGGAGGTGATCGCCAAGCGCGTGGCGAACCTCCGGGCGCTCGAGTATCCGCCGGACCGCCTCGAGGTGATTGTCGCCTGCGACGGATCGCCCGACGCGACGGTTCAACGCGCGCTGGACGCGGGCGCCGATGTCGTGCTCGAGCTCGCGCGCGGCGGCAAGATCCGCGCCCAGGACGCCGGGGTCGAACACGCCGCGGGGGACATCGTCGCCTTCTCCGATGCCAATGTGCTCTGGGACCGGGGCGCGTTGCGCGCGCTGGTGGCTCCCTTCGCCGATCCCCTGGTGGGCTACGTATGCGGCGACGTCACGTTCGTCAATCAGCAAGGCACCAATCAGGAGGGCCTGTACTGGCGCTACGAGATGGCCGTGCGCCGCCTCGAATCGCGGCTGCGCTCGGTGACCGGCGGCAACGGGGCGATCTACGCCACGCGCCGCGAGGCCTACCTGGTCGTCGATCCGATCATGGGCCACGACCTCTCGTTCCCGTTCAACATGGTCAAACGCGGGTGGCGCGCGGTGTACGCTCCGAAGGCCCACGCACGCGAGAAGATGGTGCCGACGATCGAGGGCGAGTTCGCCCGCAAGCGCCGCATGATGAGCCATGGTTGGCCAATCGTTGTGCGGGGCGGGATGCTCTCGCCGCGTGGCTACGACCCGTTGTATGCCCTGATGATCTTCTCGCACCGTGTCCTGCGCTACGTGTCTCCGTTCCTGCATGTGATCGCGCTGCTCACCAGCATCGCGTTGCTCGGCCACGGCTGGGTATACGCGGCGGCGGCGGCGGTTCAGCTCGCGGTGCTGATTGCCGCGGCGCTCGCCTCGGTCATCCCCGCGCGTCCGTTCCTGGTCGCTCGCTACTACGTGCTGACGACGGCCTCTCTGGCCGCTGGTCTGTGGGATTGGCTGCGCCACGGGACGCCGGCCGGATGGGAACCCGCGGAGGGAACGCGGTGATCCGGCGCGGGCTCGACATCGTGATCGCGTTCGTCGGCTCGGTGCTCTCGGCGCCGCTGATCGCCGTGCTGGCGTTGGCGATCCGGCTCGAATCCCGGGGCGATCCGATCTACCGCCAGGCGCGCGTCGGCCGAGACGGCGAGCTGTTCTCGATCTGCAAGCTGAGAACGATGGTCGACGGCGCGGAGTTCACCGGCGCCGGGCTGGCCATCCGTGAGGGCGACCAGCGCGTCACCCGGCTGGGTGCGCTGCTGCGCCGCTACTCGCTCGATGAGCTGCCAAATCTGTGGAACGTGCTGCGCGGGGAGATGTCGATCGTCGGCCCGCGCCCGACGCTCCCGGGCCAGGTCGCGCAGTACACGGCCCGGCAGCGCGGCCGCCTGGCGGTAAAGCCCGGCATCACCGGCTGGGCGCAGGTCAACGGCCGCGCGGCGCTGCCGTGGTCAGAACGGATCGAGCTTGACCTCTGGTACGTCGAGCACCGGTCGCTGCGGCTTGACCTGCAGATCCTGGCCCGGACCGTCCACATGGTGCTGAGCGGGAGCGGCCTGTACAAGGGAGAGACCGGCGGATGGCTGCCCCCGACGTAGGCGTCCTGCTGACCGGGGTCGGCAAGCGTTACGACATCGTCGCGGCGTTCGCCCAGCACGCGACGGTGGTGGCCGCCGACCCCAATCCGCTTGCTCCGGCTCAGTACGCGGCGCACCATCGCTGTTCGGTGCCGCGCATCGACGACCCGGCGTATGTGCCCGCGCTGCGCGCGTTGTGCGATCAGCACAACGTCGGTGCCGTGGTCCCGCTCACCGATCTCGACATCGAGGTGCTCGCGCACGCGCGGCGCGCCGGCGAGCTGCCGGCGTTCGTGCCCGATCCGGAGATCGCGCGCGGCACCTTTGACAAGTACGAGACCCACCTGCTGCTCGGGCGACTCGGCCTTCCCTCGCCGCCCACGGTCCTACCCGGGGAGCCGGTGCCGAGCTACCCGGTGATGATCAAGCCGCGGCAGGGCTCCGGCGCGCGCTCGATCCACCGTGCCGATGACCGCCGGGCGGCGGAGTTCTTCGTCGACTATGTGCAGGAGCCGACGATGATCCAGCACATGATGGATGGGCCCGAGTTCTCGATCGACTGCCTGTCCGATCTGCAGGGACGGTGTCTCAACGCGATCCCGCGCACCATGATCGAATCGCGGGGCGGGGAGTCGATCAAGGGCACGGTGATCGCGGATCAGGAGTTGGTCGCGCTCGGCCAGCGGGTGGTGCAAGCGCTGGGGGTGCGGGGACCCTGCACCGTGCAGGTCTTCCGCGACCGCGAGATCGGGCTGGGCATCACCGACGTCAACACCCGCTTCGGTGGGGCGTTTCCCGCGCCGATGTACGCCGCCCTGCCGGGCCGCACGTACCCCGAGTTGATCGTGCGGATGGCCCGCGGGGAGTCGGTCGAGCCCCACGTCGGGGCGTTCCGCTCCGGGGTCAGCTTTACCCGCTACTTCTGGCAGCTCGAGCTCGACGCACAGATGACCCCGACGGGCCGGGACATCGTGCAGCCGCCGGGCCCACCGGCCCCACGCTAGCGTGGAAGTGGAATCGGCTGGCGCCGATTCCATTGGGGCAATCACCCGGGGTTGGCGCGAAGCCGCTGGCGGGCTGTCGCTGCCACCGGCTGATTCCAGCAGCCGTCGACGAAGTCCGCGATCTGCGCCGTCAGGCGCTCGGGGTTCAGGCGCAGCTCGATGATCGAATCGGCATCGATCAGGCGGGCGTGCGGAAGCTCGGAGGCCAGCATGTCCGCGTCTGAGAATGGGTGCACGGGATCACGCGGATGCCCGATGACCAGCGCCGGCGCCGTGAAGGTGCGGCGTTCGGTGCGGTGCGGGGCGGTGCGCCCGAAGATGATGCCCTGCAGGACCGCGCCACTGGGACCGGGGTCCTGAGCCAGACAGTCGAGCCACATGCCGACCAGGAACGGCATCCCGCGTTGCGGCACGTTGCGGGCCGCCAGCGCGACCGCCCGCATCACCGGCTCACCAAACGTGAGCGCAAACAGCAGCGGGGTGAACACCGCGGCGCACGCGGGAATCGCGTTGTCGAGCACGGGCATCTCGAGGATCATGCCGCGCAGGCGCTCGGGCGCCAGCGCGGCCAGCTCGAGCGTGATGTTGGCCCCCAGCGATGTCCCGCCGACGATCGCCTCGTCGAGCTCCAGATGGTCGAGCAGCGCGACGGCCTGCCGGGCAAACTCGGGCATCCCGTACCGCCACATGTCGCGCGGACGGTCCGACGCGCCGTGACCGAGTGGATCGAACGTGACCACCCGGTTGCCCCGAGCCGCCAGCGCGCGCGCCAGCGGGACCTGCATCTTCTGCGACAGCAGCAGCGCCGGCATCAGAATCGTCGTGTGGGGGCCATCCCCATAGACGCTGTAGGCGAGCCGCTGGCCGTCGTAGCCGAAATCACGCATCGCTATCGCAGGATAGTCATCCGGCCGATACCGTCTGACAGGCCACCGCACCACAACGAGGAGAGCAGTTTCATGGCGAGAGCCCCACGGTCGCTTGTCGGCCAGGTAGTCGCGATCACCGGCGGGGCCCGCGGGATCGGTCGCGCGACCGCGGCGGCCCTGATCACCGAGGGCGCGCGGGTCGCGATCGGCGACATCGATGCGCCCCGCGCGGCGCGGACCGCGCAGGAGCTGGGCGGCGGAACGGTTGGCCTACCGCTCGACGTCACCGACCCGGCGGGCTTCGAGGCGTTCCTCCAGGCCGTGGAGACGCAGCTCGGCCCGCTCGACGTCCTGATCAACAACGCCGGGGTGATGCCGATCGGCGCGTTCGTCGATGAACCCGACGCGACCGCGGCGCTGATGGTCGACATCAACCTCAACGGGGTGATCTTTGGCTCCAAGCTCGCGCTGAAGCGCTTTCTCCCCCGGGGTCGCGGCCATCTGGTCAACATCGCCTCAACCGCCGGTAAGGTCGGCTTCCCGGGTGGCGTCACGTATTCAGCCACCAAGCACGCCGTGGTTGGACTCAGCGAGGCGATCCGGGCGGAGGTGCGCCACACGGACATCGAGGTCAGCCTGGTGATGCCCGTGGTGGTCAACACCGAGCTCGGGTCGGGCCTGGCCGAGGCCCGGGGCTTCAAACCCGTCGAGCCCGAAGCTGTCGCCACGGCGATCGTGCAGGCGCTCCAGAGCGGCCGGTTCGACGTCTTCGTTCCGAGGTCGTTCGCGGTTCTCGTGCGCCTGCAGGCGCTCATCCCGCGCCGGGCGATCGACGCGGTGACCCGGCTGCTCAAGGGCGATCAGGTGCTCGCCCACCCCGACCACGCCGCCCGCGCCGCCTACGAGACGCGGATCGCCGAGACGATCGCGGCCTCGGCCACGGCCTCGGCCTCGGCCTCGGCCACGGCCACGGCCACCGAGCCCGGAGCCGTCGCGCCGGCGATCGAGCGCGAGCGCGAGGCGGTTTAGATTTAGAGCCCGCCGCGAATTGCGCGGCTGGCATCGGAGGCGACGGAGACCTCGATCGTCGCCGGCTCGCGGGCCCAGGCGATCAGGTTGAGGGCTTGCAGGCGGTCGAGCATCGCCTGAAACGCGCCGGCCTGGGCTCGGCTGATGTACCGACGCGCGATCGAGAAGGAGAACCCGGTCGTCGCCGGCGGGTCGATCACCCCGAGCTGCTGCTGGTAGCGGCGGTCGCTGACGGTGCTGGCCACGATCAGCGGCGCGGCGCCGCCTGACAAGGCTTTCACGCGCGCAGCGAGCTCGATCAGCAGGTCCAGGGCGGCGGGCCGGAGGCCGCGGTACAGCGCCGCCGGCGCGCCGACCTTGTGCCCCAGCGACCCCATACCGCGGTCGTAGGCGAGTCCAAGGCTCGCCGGATTGGAGGGCAGCGGCACGATCGTGCGGGCCTGGTAGGCGGCTGCCAGGGCGCTCGGATCGGAGAACGACTGCGTGTGATCGGGCGGATGCAGGACCTCGGCGTCGGAATCGGCGGCGGTCTGGAGGTTGGCCAGCCTGTCCAGGGCGGGGCGGTCAGTGCGGTACAGGCGCATGATCTGCAGCGCCCCGAGCACGCGCCAGTAATACAGCGATGAGTCGTCGCCCAGCCCGGCGAGCAGATCATAGGCGGCGGTGTGGTGGCCGGGCGCGCTGTCGAAGTAGAGCTGCGCGTAGGGCACCGGCCGGCCGCCGTCGTAGTCACGCAGCACCTGCTGCAGGTTGCCGATCCCCATGTGGTACGAGACAACGGCGAGATCCTGGCGCCCGAATTGCCGCTCGGCCAACTGCAGGTAGCGCACGGTCGCCGCTAACGCCTGGCGCGGGTCGAAGCGGTCGTCGATCGCCGCTCGCCGGGCCACCAACCGCCCCAGCAGCCCGGTGTGACCGTTGGCGTCCGCCGCGTCGATCGCCCTGGTCAGCTGGCGGCTGCGCGCCAGGTCAATGTGCATGCCGAGCAACGCCTGACCCGTCTGGGCGAGGATCTGAGTCAGCCCGGCCGCGGCCGCGGGATCGGAGCCGGCGATGATCTGAGGGCGTCCCGCGCTCTCGACGAAGACCAGCGCCTCCAGCACGTTCGGGTCGATGCCCGTGCCGGCGGTGGCGCGATCGACCAGCGGGCGAAACGCGGCTACGCGGGCCGCCGTGGCCATCGCGCCGCCGGGGCTCTTGGTGAACAGCACCTGAGCGCTGCCGGCGGTCGCGCGGGCGACGAAGTCGGCTTGGTGGGCAGCCACATAGGAAAACGGATCCCCCGGATGGGCCCCCCGCGCCGCGCCGGGCAGCGGCGGGCGGGTCACCCCGCCTCCCCCGAGCGTGGAGACGAGCACCGCCACGACCAACGCCAGCCCGGCGACCGCGAGCACCAGCCGGGTGTTCCTGACGCCTCTGCTCGGCCGGCGCGAGCGAGTCAGGCCGCGGGGGCCGGAACTCATGTCCGGAGTGTGAGGCCCGTGCAGCGAGCGGCCTGCGTGGCGTTCTGCGTGTGGCTTGGGAAGACCTGCCAGCCGTAGGAGTGGGGATACATGTTCACGATCGGATGGGGGTGCAGCCGCTCGGCCTTGGCGCTGAAGTAGAGCTGGCCGACGTTGCTGCCCAGGTACCAGGCCAGGATGCTCTGGAAGGCGATGGGAATGTTCGGCTGCCCGCAGGCGAGGATCCGAGCCGGGGTGAGACGCGCCACGACGCCGGACAGCAGGTTGATCTCGTGTGTGCGCGCCCGCTGGCTCTGCAGGTCGGCACGCTCAACGCGCACCCGGGACCGGGCGGCCGGGAGCAGCGAGCCGGCGAACACGACCAGCACGAAGACGGTTGCCCAGCCGCCCAGGGCCGGCGACGCGCCCGGGAACCAGCGCGCGAGGACACCCGGGCCGTCATGGATCACGCGTCCGACGAATACGCCTGCCAGCACGCACGCGCCCGCGCCTGCCTCGTACATGTAGCGCGGGACGGCGGGCCAGCCATGCAACGCGAAGGCGGCCTCGACCAGCACCCATAACGCGACCCCGGCGGCCAGGATCAGCACTGCCCGGTCGCGGCGCAGCACCGCGAGTCCGGTGGCGATCAGCGCGGCGATCTTGATCGACGCGGCGTTGAGGCTCAGAAAGCGGCCGAACGTGCCGAAGATCTTGTTGCCGTGGAGCTCGCGGGGGGAGCGCTCGGCCAGTGACGCGGCCGAGAACGGGCTCTTGGAGGTGAGCGCCGGGATCCCGAACCACAGCACGGGAATGGCCACGATCCCGGCGACGATCTGATGACGCATGGCTGGCAGTGTGCGCCAGGCCCACAGCGAGTACAGACCCAGGAACGGCCATGCCTCGGGCCGGCCGAGAGCGGCCAGCACCCAGAGCCAGAACGCCCAGCGGAACCGACCGCAGAGCTGGCAGTCGACGGCGGCGAGGCACAGCGAGACGATCATCGTGTCGGACTCGGCGCTGAGGATCGAATGCCCATAGTCCGAGATGCCGAGCAGCGCCACCCCGGCACACAGCCCTGCGGCGTAGGCCGCGTAACGCCGCTCCGGGGCCGCGTCCACGAGCCGGAACGCCACCCTCCAGGCGAATACGACTCCACTCAGCGAGATCGCCACCGAGGTGATCATCCACAGCCACAGCGCATGGTGGCCCCCCAGGGCAAAGGGAACCGTGAACAGGTAGGGCAGCGGCTTCCACGATGGGGCACCGTTGGTGTCGAGCTTCAGATGGACCGTCAGGTGCCCCCACACCAGCCAGCCGTAGGGGTCGTACCCGGGCCGGGCACGCGCCCACACGACGATCAGCGTGGAGACCAACAGCAGAGCGACGGCGCCGAGCGGCCAGCGGTAGCGGTAGACCATCCGGGTGGCCGACCGGCGCCAGTCTGAGCCGGGCTCCGCTGCGACCGGGTGCCGGATCGGTGGCGGTGCTTGTAGGGTCTGCTCGGTCACAAGAGGCGACAATCCGGCAGCAGAGCGCTGCTCGGGCACGAGAGGTCACGAACGTAGCAGCAGGGCGCAACGAGGTCTGCCACCGGGGACGAACGTACCAGCCGCACCTGGGCCGATGAGCCCCTTCATCGACGTTTTCGGATAACAATCGCGTAACCTTCCGCGACGGCGGGCCTACTTCCGTGTGGCCGGTCGGTTATTCTCGTGCGCTCGCAGGTCAGCGATCATTCAGTTTGGCCGACTGACGGGCCGCCTCAAGCGCGAGAACGCTGAAGATCTCAATCGAGTGAAGGTATTGGAGCCTCTGTATGCAAATCTTGGTTCTAGGCGGTGACGGATACCTCGGGTGGCCGACTGCCCTGCATCTCTCCGCCCTGGGTCATGAAGTCGCGGTGAACGACAACTTCGCCCGTCGTGGCTACGACGTGGAGATGGGGGTCGAGAGCCTGGTTCCGATCGCCTCACTGGACGAGCGCTTGGCCGCCTGGGCCGAGATCAGCGGCAAGACGATCAAGAGCTACATCGGCGACCTGTGCGACGCGAGCTTCGTCCACGGCATGGTGCGGGACTTTCATCCGGACACGATCGTGCACTTCGCCGAGCAGCGCGCGGCGCCCTACTCGATGATCTCCCAGGCGCACGCCGTCTACACCCAGACCAACAACGTGGTCGGCAACCTCAACGTGATGTACGCGATCGCGGACATCGACCGCGACATTCATCTCGTCAAGCTGGGGACGATGGGCGAGTACGGCCAGCCCAACATCGACATCGAGGAGGGGTGGCTCGAGATCGAGCACAACGGGCCGTAAGGACCGGATGCTCTATCCCAAGCGTCCCGGCTCCTTCTACCACCTCTCGAAGGTCCACGACAGCCATAACATCGAGTTTGGCTGCCGGATCTGGGGCATGCGCGCCACCGACCTCAACCAAGGTGTCGTCTACGGCGCGGACACGGCGCAGACCAAGCTCGATGTCGCGGCTGGCCACGCGCTTTGACTACGACGGCGTGTTCGGCACGGTGCTCAACCGGATGGTGATCCAGGCCGTGCTCGGGCATCCGCTCACCGTCTACGGCAACGGTTCGCAGACGCGCGGCCTGATCAACATCGTCGATACCGTCGAGTGCATCCGCATCGCCTCCGAGTTCCCCGCCGACCGGGGCGAGTTCCGCGTCTTCAATCAGATGACCGAGACGCTCTCGGTTCGTCAGATCGCCGAGACGATCGCCGAGGAGTACCCGGGCGAATGCACGATCGAGCAGGTCGAGAATCCGCGCGTCGAGATCTATGACCACTACTACAACGTCAAGCACCGCGCGCTCGAGGACCTCGGCCTGCAGCCGACGCTGTTGAGCATGACGCTGATCGACCACCTGTTCGAGGTCGTCGAGCGCTACAAGGACCGGGTCGACAGCGCGGCGATCATGCCCACCGTGCGCTGGACGGAAACCACCAGCGAGCTGCCGCAGACCGCGAGCGAGCTGGCGCAGGCGAAGTGAGCAGCACCGCAACGGGAGGGTTGAGCGGGCGCCGGATCCTCGTCACCGGAGGGTCGGGGTTCATCGGCCGCCACGTTGTCTCGGTGCTGGCGGCGGACGGCGCCCACGTCCGTGTGGTCGACCTCAAACCCCATCCCGATCCATCGGTCGAGATCGTGGTCGGGGATCTCGGCGACCCGGAGGTTCTCATCGCGTCGCTGGAGGGCGGCATCGATTCGATCGTCCACTTGGCCGCCGTGACCTCTGTGCTGCGCTCGCTCGAGCAGCCGGAGCTCACCTACCAGACCAACGTCGCCGCCACTGCGTCGCTGCTCGAGGCGGCGCGGGCCGCCGGTGCCACGTCGCTCGTGTTCGCCTCAACCAACGCCGTGACGGGGCCGATGCAAGCCCCCAAGATCTCCGAAGCGGCGACGCTGCGCCCACTCACGCCGTACGGATCGACCAAGGCGGCGGCCGAAATGCTGATGTCCGCCTATACCGCCTCCTATGGCCTGCGCTGCACGTGCCTGCGGCTGACCAACGTCTATGGGCCCGGGATGCAGGCCAAGGACAGCATCGTCGCGCGATTGATGCGGGCGATCCGACTGGGGACGACATTCGAGATCTACGGCGACGGGCGCCAGGTCCGCGATTACGTGCACGTCAGCGACGTCGTGGCCGCCGCCCGCCTGGCCCTGCTCAACCCGGATTGGGACGGTCCGCTGGTGATCGGTACCGGTACCTCGCTGTCCGTGCTCGATGTCGTCGCGCAGGTGCGAGCGGTCAGCGGGGCCGAGTTGCCGGTGCGCCACGGGCCGGCGAAAGCCGGCGAGATGCCGGCCGTGATCGTCGATTCGAGCCGCGCGCAGAGCGCCGGCTGGGCGCCGCGCTTCAGCTTTGCCGACGGAGTGGCCGGCGTGTGGGAGGAATGGTCAACCGCGGATGTGCAGCCGCCCGCCCCGGTCCTCGGAGCGGCTCAGTGACCGCCACCCACTCCGCGCCGTCCTCGATCGAGCTGGAGCTGGCGAGCCTCGAACCCGCCGAGCGGACCGCCGCCGCGGCATTTCTGGCCGCTCACCCCCCGGGCCTCGGCGCGCCGCTGGCCGTGGTGATCCCCGCCTACAACGAGGAACCGACCGTCGCCGAGGTGATCGGTGAGATTCCCGCCCGAAGCCGCCGGCCTGCAGGCCGAGGTGATCGTCGTCGTCGACGGCGCCAAGGACGCCACCGCGGCGCAGGCGACATCGTCTGGCGCGCTCGTCTGCGACGTACCGGTCAACCGTGGTCAGGGGGCGGCGCTGCGGCTGGGATACTGGCTCGCCCGGGTCCGGGGCGCCCAGGTGATCGCCACGATCGATGCCGATGGCCAGTACGAGCCGCTCGAGCTCGCGCGGGTGATCGAGCCGATCCTGGCCGGCCAGGCGGATTTCGTGTCGGGGTCGCGTCGCCTCGGCAATGAGCTCACGACCGATGGCGTCCGCCACGCCGGTGTGATCGCCTTCGGCGCGCTGATCAGCGTGCTCGTCCGTCACCGCATCACCGATCCGGCCTGCGGTCTACGGGCGATGCGGGCCGAGGTGACCGCGGCGGTGACCCTGGAGCAGCCCCAGTACCAAGCCTCCGAGCTGATGATCAGCGCCGCGCTGAACGGATTCCGGCTGGCCGAGGTGCCGACCACGATGCGCGACCGCGGAACGCACGCCACCGGGACCAAGAAGGGTGGGAACTTCGGCTACGGGGTGCGATTCGCCCGCGCGGCCATCCACACCTGGCGCCGGGATCGCAACGCCGCCCGCACGCGGCTGCGGCCCGAGAACACCCAGTGCTCGTAGACGGCGAACTTCAGCGCGAACAGAATGCCCTGAACCGCGACGTATGACGCGGTGACCAGGATCACGCGCACGCCGTGGTGAGCCGGAATCGACTGCACGCGGGCGTTGGTCCAGGCCGTGGCCGCCGAGGAGGCGATCAGCGCGGTGATCGACACCGCGATGTAGCCGACGATCTCGCGGCCGAATGAGACGCGACCCTTGACGCGCCAGGCCCACCGCCGGTTGAGGATCCAGTTCGGGATCGCGCCGGCGACGAAGGCCGCAATCGAGCACGCTGTGGTGCCGACGCCGGCGACGTAGAGGACGGCGAACACGACGATGCTCGTCGCCAGAGCGATGATCGATCCGATCGTGTACCGGGTGACGCGGCCAGCCTTCGCCGAGCCCCGCAGACCCCTGATGCGTTCAGAGAACACAGAACGATCCTATCGATTCGGGCGCTGCCGGCCGACGTCGGCGATACGGTGACTTTATGGTGCGCATACAAACGGTCGCAGACGAGATCGTCCTCGACGACGACCTGGTGATCGCGGGCGACAACGCCCTGGTCCTGGACAAACTGCCTGATGCGGCGTTCGACCTCGTGTATCTGGATCCTCCGTTCAACACGGGCCGCGCTCAGTCTCGCCGCACCTTGTCGGTCGCCGCGGATCCGAGCGGCAACCGCCTCGGCTTCGGGGGTCGGCGCTACACATCGCGGCTGCTGCAGTCGCTCAGCTACGACGACGAGTTCGCCGATTATCTGGGCTTCCTACACCCCCGGCTGGAGCGGGCTCGCGCGCTGCTGGCCCCGCACGGCACGCTCTACTTCCACATCGACTACCGCGAGGCGCACTACTGCAAGCTGCTGCTCGACGAGCTGTTCGGTCGCGACGCGTTCCTGAACGAGATCATCTGGGCGTACGACTACGGCGCCAAGCCGCGCCGTCGCTGGCCGGCCAAGCACGACACGATCCTCGTCTACGTGCGGACGCCCGGTGCGCATCACTTCGACGCCGATGCGGTCGAGCGCGAGCCCTACATGGCCCCGGGGCTGGTGAGCGCCGAGAAGGCCGCCCGCGGCAAGCGGCCGACCGACGTGTGGTTCCACACGATCGTGCCCACCAACGGCCGTGAGAAGACCGGCTACCCGACCCAGAAGCCCGAGGGCGTGCTGCGGCGCCTGGTGGCCGCCTCCTCGCGCCCGGGCGGCTGGTGCCTGGACCCGTTCGCCGGCTCCGGCACGCTCGGCGCCGTCTGCCAGACGCTCGGCCGGCGGTTCGTCCTGGTCGACGAGAACCCGGTCGCGGTCGAGGTGATGCGCTCACGCCTGGGTGGTCCGCCCCCTGAGGGTCAGACGGCTCTGTGGGGGACTAGTTAGTTGTTAATCAATTTTCTATTAATATGAATTTCGTGACAACGGCGTACGGAGCCCGGTGCTCCTCCTAGCCACGGCCGTTGGTATCGCGCACGAGCGGCACGAACCGCACCGGCTCGAGCCGCTGACGGCGCAGTCCAGCCTCGGTTCGGCGGGTCGCGGACCAGATACTGCCTCGCGCCGCCGACCGGCGCGACGAGCCGACCGCCCGGCGCGAGTTGCTCCTCGAGCGCGGGTGGAACGGCCCTCCGGGTGGCGGCGGCGACGTTGATCGCGTCGAACGGCGCGTGATCGGGCAGTCCGACGAACCCGTCGCCGATCACGCAGCGGATGTTCTCGATGCCCAGCTCGGCGATCGTCTCGCTGCGCGCGCGAGCTCAACTCGCCGTGGCGCTCGATCGTCCACACCTCGCCGGCCAGCAGCGCCAGCAGCGCGGCGTGGTAGCCCGATCCGGTGCCGACGTCGAGCACGCGGTCGGTCGGCGTCAGCTCCAACAGCTCGAGCATCCGCGCCACCACCAGCGGCTGCGAGATCGTCTGCCCGCAGCCGATCGGTAGCGCCACGTTCTCGTATGCGCGGTGCCCGTTCGGCCTCCGGAACGAATCGATCACGCGGGATCGCCGCGATCGCGGCGAGCACACGCTCGTCGCCGATCGCCGGGCGCAGCAGCTCGGCCAGCGCGGCCGCTTGGCTCATCCACGGGATTTTCGCTGGCTCGGCCGGTCGCCGGCGTCCCGCCGGACGGCCCGTGCAAGAATCGTCGACTTCATGGTCGCGGGCTCCACCGCACAGCGCGTGCTGCTGCTCGTCTTGGTCGGGCTGCTGGCCGCGATCGCGATCGTCCTGCTCACGGATCGGCCGGCGCGGGTGATTCAGGCTGCGGTGACCACCAGCTCGCCCTTCGACGGGCCGACGATGCCGCCCGGTCTGCGCGCCACCAACTTCTCGCTGACCGATCAGAACGGGCACCGGGTGACGTTGTCTCAGTACCGGGGCAGGGTCGTCGTGCTGACCTTCATCCACTCGCTGTGCCACGACACCTGCCCGTTCATGGTCGAGCAGATCAAGGGTGCCTTGAACGAGCTTCCGGGCGACGGGCGCAACGTGCCGACGATCGGGGTCAGCGTGGAGCCCGCTCAGGACACGGTGCGAAACCGCCGCGCGTTTCTGGCCCAGCACGAGATGACCGGTCGGCTCGCGTTCGTCAACGGACCCCTGGCCGCGATGCGCCGGGTCTGGCACGCCTACGCGATTGAGCCCGTGACGCCCAAGATCGACCACTCGACGTTCGTGCTCCTGATCGACAAGCGCGGCATCGAGCGCGTCGGGTTCGCCGCCGATCAGCTCACGCCCGAGGACCTGGCCCACGACATCCGCGTACTCCAGCGCCAGCCTGCCTAGTCCCCCGCCCGCTGCACCATGGGCGCCAGGTGGGTTCGCAGCTCCTCCTCGGTCAGCCCCGGGACCTCGAAGCTCGCCTGGCCGCGGCGCGTGCGGAGCACCAGCTGAGGTGGGGAGCGGCGGCGCCGGCGCAGCCCCCGGTGCTGCGGCAAGTCGAGCCCCTGGATCTCCGCCCAGCCGAGCCGCCCGAGCACGGCGTCGCTGTCCGCGCTGAGAATGTCCAGCCCGGCGGTTGAGAACCGCAGCTCGAGGGTCCCCTCGTCGCCACCCAGGCCCTCGATTCCCCCCAGGTGAACCGCGCGCACGCGGATCGCCTCCGGGACCAGATCACTCAGCTCGGGCACCGTCGTCCCGCCGCGTTCGCCCCTATCCCCCGCGGCACCCTCGCCCCCCGGGCCCTCAGCCGCCGCGGCGCCGTCACCACCGGGGGGCGCTGGCCGTCCCGCCGCCCGGTCGCGCCGCGGGCGCACCGTGTATGGCGGGGCTCCCGCGATCGCCTGCGCGCGGGCCACGGCGGGATGCCCGAGCGCCTCCCCGAGGCTGATACCGAGTTCCTCGCTCGCCACTCCCGCCAGCGCTCGGCGCCACAGCAGCCCGTCGGCCCGCTCAGCCGCGCTCTGCACCATCCGCTCGAGCTGCTCGGCGTCGAGCTCGACGACGCGCGCGTGGGCCGCCGCGGTTCGCTGGAAGGCCGGGCGCAGGTAGGCGACCAGGGATCCATGCCCTTGTGCGGCGATCCGCTGCGCCGTCTGCTCGAGCCGGTCGGTCACAACCGTCCCTCCCGCAGGCGGTCGGAAATGCCGCGCAAGAGCCGCGCGGCCCGGCCGCCGTAGAGAATCCGGTGGTCGCAGCCCAGCGTCAGAGTGATCATGCGGCCGGCCACGATCGTTTCATCGCGGAGTACCGGCACGCTGCGAATCGCTCCGGCGACCAGCGCCGCGGCCTGTGGCGGAGTGACGATCGCGCTGCTGCGCGCCACGCCGTGGTCGCCCAAGTTGGTCAGCGTAAACGTGACGCCGGAGAGCTCCGGGGGCGTCAGCTCCCCCCGGTGGGCGCGACCGGTCAGGGTCTCGAGCTCGGCGGTCAGCTCGGGTAGCGATTTGCGATCGGCGTCGAGCACCGCGGGCACCGCGTAGGCGTCCTCGGTCTCGATCGCGACGCCCACGTTGACGCGCGAGTAGAGCTCGAACCGTCCGTCGCGGTACGCGGAGTTGGCGCGCGGAACGTCCCGCAGGGCCAGCGCACAGGCCCGCACCAGGATCGCCGTGACCGAGTATCCGTTGTCGGTGCTGAGCCGCAGGCAGGACTCCATGTCGACGTCGGTATCCAACTCGAGGTCGGGGACCGTGGCCCTCGCCTCGGCGGTTCGTCGCACGATCGTGCGCTGAGTTCGGGTCGGCTCTTCGATACGGGTCTCGCCCTTGAGCCCCGCGGCGTCACCCGAGAGCCCTGCGGGTTCGCCAGAGAGGGCTGACCGGTCCACGACCATCAACATAGCCGCTGGCGGCGCCACTCGCGGCCGTGTCGAGGTGGCGGTGAGGGGTGGGTTACGGGTTACGGCAACGGGTTGGAGGAGACGTCCGCCCCGTCCCAGGCGGCGATGAACTCATCGGCCTCCAGCCCGATGAGATCCGCGCGCAGCGCCTTGGTCAGCTTGGCTGCCTGCTTGGCGGGGAGATCCCAGTACAGGACCGCCTCGCCATCGTCGATCGAGACGACCTCGATCCGGTCCAGTCGATTGGCGTCGGCCAGGAACGCCGGCTCCCGGCCCTCTCGCGACACGATCAGGCGAAACGCGCGATTGGCCTTCATCGATATGCCATGAGGGCATCGGCAGCCCGTTCGATGCTCTGATCGCCGTCAAATACTGCGCTACCGATTTGGATTGCCGGGAGCGAGCTGACGCCCGCGGCCCGCGCGCGGGCCCCCGCGTCGTCGAGCGCCGCGCCGACCGAGCGTAAGCCGATTCCCTTCAGGACGGCCGTCGGATGCATCTCGCAGGCCGCCGCCGCGATCAGCACGGTGTTCTCGCTGCTCAGGTCCTGGCCGCCGGCGAAGGCTTGGCGGAACGCGGCGAGCGAGAACGCCACGGCGCGCCCGACGCGCTTGGCGTAGGTCGCGGCGAGCATCGCAGTCCGCGCGTCCGGTGGCCAGTGGGCCGGCCAGCGCAGCGGCTGCAGGCCGCACTCGGATACCACTCGTTGGAGCGACTCCCGGTCGGGAGCCGGCTCGAGCGCGCCGATCTGCGCTCCCAGTACGGGCTCCCACTCGGGCACGACCGAGAGGCCCGACATGATCTGCTCGGCGACCAGATAGCAAGCCGGGCTGCCCAGGTCGTAGTAGAAGATCGGCTGCGCCCTGGCCACTGGCCCGCTCACCTCGAGCATGTGGCTAGCCGTGGATCAGCCAGCCGTCGGCGGCGCGAGCGGCTTCCATCACCGCTTCGGACATGGTGGGGTGCCCATGGATCAAGCGCGCGACCTCGGGGTAGCCGCCCTCGAGCGCACGCGTGTTGACGAGCTCCTGGATCAGCTCGGTCGCCTTCGAGCCGACGATGTGACCACCGAGCAGCTCTCCGTACTTCTTCTCACCGACGATTTTCACCATCCCGGCGCGGTCGCCGTACACCGTGCCCGCCCCCACCGCCCCGAACTGGAGCTTGCCGATGACGACGTCGTAGCCCTGCTCGCGCGCTTGGGCCTCGGTCAGGCCGAAGCTGGCCACGTTGGGGGTGCAGAAGGTCGCGCGGGGAATGTCCACGTACTCGATCGGATGCGTTTCCAGGCCGGCCGCGTCCTCGACCGCGATGATTCCCTCGTCGGACGCCTTGTGCGCGAGCGCCGGGCCGCGGACCAGGTCCCCGATCGCGTAGATACCGGCGGCGCTTGTGCGCAGCGCGCCGTCCACCTCGATCAGGCCGCTCGCGTCCAGCTTCACGCCGGCGGCGTCGAGTCCCAGCGCCTCGATGTCTGCGCCCCGCCCGGCGGCGATCACCAGCCAGTCGGCCTCGCCCGATGCCTCGCCATAGGTGAAGGTGACAGTCGATGCGGCCGACTCGATGTTCTTGACCAGCGTGTTGGTGTGGATCTTCATGCCCTGTCGCTTGAGGCCCCGCTCGACCACCTTGGAGATGTCGGGATCCTCGGTGGGCAGGACGCGGTCGAGCGCTTCGAACAGCAGCACCTCGACGCCGAGCCGTGCATAGGCTGAGGCGATCTCGGTGCCCGACGCGCCGGCTCCGACCACGGCCATCGTCGCCGGCAGCTCGGAGAGCGCCCAGGCCTCCTCGGTCCCGATCACCCGACCGCCAAACTCAGCGCCCGGGATCGCTCGCTTGACCGACCCGGTGGCGAGCACGATCGTCTTGGCGGCGATCGTCTGGTCGCCGACCGTCACGTTGCCGTGGCCGGCCAGCGCACCCTCGCCCGCGATCAGCTCGACCCCGTTCTTCTTGAACAGGCCCGCGACGCCGCTGGTGAGCGTCTTGACCACCTTCTCGCGGCGTGCGGTGACGCCGGCGTAGTCGAGCTCAATGCTGCCGACGGAGATCCCGAACTCACCGGCGTCACGGACCTCAGACAGCACGTCGGCGACGCGCAGAACCGCCTTCGCGGGGATGCACGCGTAGTTGAGACAGCGGCCGCCCACCTTGTCCTTCTCGATCACGGCGGTCATCATCCCCAGCTGCGCAGCTCGGATTGCGGCGACGTAGCCGCCGGGTCCTGAACCGATGATCACGCAGTCATAAGTGGAGTCGGGCATGCTGCTCAGCCTATCTCACGTCGTGCGCGAAGCTGGGCCCGCCGGGTCGCTGCGGGCGGCCGCCGCATCGCGCCGCTAACGCCCAGGGTATCTGGGCATCTGGATCCGGCTCAGTGTGCGCACGAGCTTGAAGAACAGGAAGCCGCTGCCTGCGATCACCACGGGTGGCACCAGAAAGCCGAGCAGGTTGCTGGCCTCGACGAACAGCAGCGTGAAGATCGTCGCGATGATGGCCAGCAGGGCCATGAAGGCGAGTACCGCCCCGTACCACAGTCGCCACATGCCGACGGCGCACACCAGCATCAGCACGGAGAAGACGATGATTCCACCGGGGGCTGGGTGCTTACCGTCGATCTTGACGCCGGCCAGATATGAGATCAGGTTGATGGCCCCGAGCAGCCCGGCCAGGATCGCCCCGATCACGACCGGCCACGGGCGCTCGCCCGGCTCGAGCGGTCTGAGCACGGCCCGCACGTCGGCATCGCGCTGAGCCGAGCGGCTCAGCGGCGGCGTGGTCGCGGGTGACGGGCCCGCCGGCGAGGCGGACGCAGGCGAAGCGGACGGTGGCGGCGGGCCCACCGGCGGATCAACCGAGGGCGAGGCGGGGGTGGGCGCAGGCCGGCGTCGCCCACGCTTGCGGCTACGCTGCGCCAACGGGCACCCCCTCAGGACTGGGGTCTGCCTCGAGCTGCGTGCGCAACTCGCGCGCGGCCCGTTCGGGATCGGCCGCTTCGGTCAGCGCGCGCACGACCGCGACCCTCCCGGCGCCCGCCGCTCGCACTCCGGCCAGGTTGCCGGGATCGATCCCCCCGATCGCGAAGAACGGAACCGTGGCGTGGCCGGCGGCGTAGCGCACGAGCTCGAGGCCCACCGCCGGACGCCCGGGCTTGGTCGGGGTCGCGTGGACCGGGCCGACGCCGATGTAGTTGACGTGGCGCCCCCGGACGCCGTCGTCGTCGCCGCCGCGGGCCGCCGCGTCGATCTGCGCCGGCGAATGGGTGGACAGGCCGACGAGCCGATCCGGGCCGACGATCGCGCGTGCCTGAGGGACCGGAGTGTCGTCCTGTCCGACGTGGACGCCGTCTGCCCCCGCTGCCGCGACCAGGTCGGGCCGGTCGTTGAGGATGAACAGCGCGTCGTGCGCGGCACAGGCGCGGGCGAAGCGTCGCCCCACCGCCACGATCTCCGCCTCGGGGCGCTCTTTCATGCGTAGTTGAACGATGTCGACCCCGCCGCGCAGCGCGGCCCTGAGGAACTCATCCGACGCCTCGCCGCACACGAGGTACAGGCGGGCGTGGGTCAGTCGATCGCGCAGCGCGGCCACGCCGTCAGTGTGTCAGGACCGCGGCGCTAGCATTGACGCTAACGGGAGCCCTACTGACGGGCTGAGAGGGCGGAGGTTGGATCCGCCGACCGTTTGAACCTGAACCGGGTAATGCCGGCGGAGGGAGGATTTTCGTGTCATCCAGCAACGGAGCAGCATCCCGCGTGGTCGTGATTGGGGGCGGCGTGATCGGCCTCGCGATCGCGTGGCGCGCCGGCCAGGCCGGCCGGGACGTCACGGTGCTGGAACGCGGCGAGCCGGGCGGCGGCACCTCGTGGGTGGCGGCCGGCATGCTCGGGCCGATCGCCGAGGCGGCACCGGGAGAGGAGCCGCTGCTGGCCCTGGGGCAGGCGAGCGCGCGCGCCTATCCATCGTTCGTCTCCGACCTCGTGAGCGCGGCAGGAGTGGCCGGTGTCGGCTACACGCCCTGCGGAACGTTCCTGACGGCGCGCGACGGCGACGAGGCGCAGGCGCTGGTGCGCGAGCTCGAGCTGCGCGAACGTCTCGGGCTCCGGGTGCAGCGGCTGCGCGCGAGCGAGGCCCGCCGCCGCGAGCCCGCGCTGGCGCCATCGCTGCGACTCGCGCTCGACGTGCCCGATGACCACGCGATCGACCCGCGCAAACTCACGCAGGTGCTGAGCACAGCCGTCCGTCGGGCCGGTGGGGAGGTGCGCGAGCGCACGCCGGCGGCGGAACTCGTGGTCGCTGATGGCCGCGTCCGCGGCGTCATGCTGGGCGACGGCGAGCGTGTCGAGTGCGATCAGGTGGTGATCGCGGCCGGCGTGTGGTCGACGCAAATCGCCGGTATCCCGCCCCACGCCGGCGTCCCGATCGGTCCGGTCAAGGGTCAGATCCTGCGGCTGCATGATCCCGCCGGCCCGGGGCTGCTGTCGCGCGTGGTGCGCCGGGCCGGCGTCTACATCGTGCCGCGCGGAGACGGTCGGTACGTGATCGGCGGGACGATGGAGGAGCGCGGCTTTGATACGACGGTCACCGCCGGGGCGATATTCGACCTGCTCCGCGACGCGATCGAGCTCGTGCCCGGCGTCTCGGAGCTGGTCATCGACGAATGCTCCGCGGGGCTCCGGCCGGGCACGCCGGATAATCTGCCCGTGATCGGCCACAGCGACGTGGAGGGGCTGTACTGGGCCACCGGCCATCGACGCGGCGGCGTCCTGCTGGCGCCGATCACCGCGGAGCTGGTGGTCAGCGCCCTGGCCGGCGAGCCGCTGTCCGAGCTGGCCGCCGCCTTCGCGCCGGGACGTTTCACGAGCCCACCGGTCGGGAGCCCGACGTGATCGTGGTGGTCAACGGAGAGCGGCGCGAGCTTCCGTCCAGCGCTACTGTCGCCAGCGTGATTGAGCTGCTCGATGTGGGACTCGGGGCCCGCGGGGTCGCGGTGGCGCTCAACGGCGAAGTGGTGACCCGCGGGCGGTGGCCGCAGACCGAGTTGCAGGATGGAGCGCGGATTGAGATCGTCACCGCGATTGGAGGCGGGTGACACCCGGTGAGTGAGCCGCTACGGATTGCCGACCGCGAATTTGGCTCGCGCCTGATCCTCGGCACCGGTGGCTTCGCCAGTCACGATCTGCTGACCCGTGCGCTGAGGGCGTCGGCGACCGAGCTGTGCACGGTTGCGCTGCGGCGGCTGGATCCCGGGGCGCGCGGCTCGATCCTCGACGTGCTGGAGGCCGCGGGGGTGCAGGTGCTGCCCAACACGGCCGGCTGCTTCACCGCTCGCGACGCGATCGTGACGGCCCAACTCGCGCGGGAGGCCTTCGCGACCGATTGGATCAAGCTCGAGGTGATCGGCGATGACCGCACGCTGCTTCCCGACGCGGTCGAGCTGGTCGCGGCTGCCGAGGCACTGGTCGACGATGGCTTTGTGGTGCTGCCGTACACGACCGACGATCCGGTGCTCGCGCGCCGGCTCGAAGATGTCGGCTGTGCCGCGGTCATGCCGCTCGGTTCTCCGATTGGCAGCGGCATGGGGATCCGCAATCCGTACAACATCTCGATCATCATCGAACGGGCGGGCGTGCCGGTGATCCTCGACGCGGGGATCGGTACGGCATCGGATGCTGTGCTGGCCATGGAGCTGGGGTGCGACGGCGTGCTGTGCGCGAGCGCGATCTCCCGTGCTCACGACCCGGCGGCGATGGCGCGCGCGATCCGGCTGGCGGTCGAGTCCGGGCGCCTCGCCCGCGGTGCGGGGCGGATCCCGCATCGCCGGTACGCCGAGGCGTCCACCCCCGAGGACGGGCTGCCCGTGTTCGACGTTCCCGGCCTGACCGAATGACCGTTGATCAGCTGATCGACGGCTGGGAGGCCGCATGGTCGGGCAAGCAACCGGCTGCATTCGCCGAGCTGTGCGCGGCCGGGGTCCACTATGAGGACCCGCTGACCGACGAGCCGCTCGTGGGTGTCGACCAACTGGCCGCCCACGCATCGCGCCTGTGGGCGGCCTTCCCTGACGCCCGGCTGGAGCGGACCGGCGACCGACTGACCAACGGCCGGTTCGTCGCGGCGCCGTGCAAGCTGCTGGCCACCCACACGGCCCCACTCGAGGGGGTGCCCGCGACCAACAAGTTCGTCGTCGTGCACTGTGTCTTCTACTGTCAGCTCGACCGGGACTGGCTGCAGCGCGTGCGCGGCTTCTTCGACGTCTACGACGTCGCCACCCAGCTCGGCATCCTGCCGGGGCGGGGGTCGCTGGGCGGCAAGGCGCTCCTGATGCTGCGCGGCTTCGGGCTCCGCGCCGCGCGCGGCTAGTGGGTCGCGCGGTCTGGCAGAGGGTCACCCAGCCTGGCAGTAATCGTCCGGTGATTGGCATTGCGGCCAAGGCGAACCCGCGCGATCATCCCCCGCATGAGCAGATCTCGGCGCGTGGTCATCGTCAGCTTCCCCGGCGTGCAGGCACTCGATGTGACCGGCCCGGCGGAGGTGTTCTCACAGGCCGACCGAGCCGCTGGAGGCGGCGCGTACGAGATCGAGCTGGTGGCCGGCGACGGCGCTCCGATCGTCAGCTCGAGCGGGCTGCAGTTCGTCCCCACGGAGCTCGCTGGAGGGCTGCCGGGGCCAGATCGACACGCTGCTCGTGGCCGGTGGTCAGGGCATCCGCGAGGCGGTGTCCGACGAACGCCTCGTCGCCTGGCTGCGGCTGGCCGCGCGACGCTCGCGGCGCGTGACCTCGGTGTGCACGGGGGCGTTCCTGCTCGCCCGCGCCGGAGTGTTGGACGGTCGCCGCGCGACCACGCACTGGGCCGCGTGCCACGCGCTCCAGCGCGAATACCCGTCGATCGCGGTCGAATCCGATCCCATCTTCGTCCGCGACGGCAACGTGTACACCTCGGCGGGGGTGACGGCCGGGATCGACCTCGCGCTGGCGCTCCTGGAGGAGGACGCAGGCCGTCGCGCCGCGCTTGACGTCGCGCGCTCGCTGGTGTTGTTCGTTCGCCGCCCCGGAGGCCAGGAGCAGTTCAGCGCCGGGCTCAGGGGCCAATCCGCTGACCGTGCTTCGCTGCGCGACCTCCAGGACTGGATCGCCGACCACCTCCATCAGGACCTCGCGGTGGGCGCCCTCGCTCAGCGCAGCTTCATGAGCCCACGCAACTTCGCCCGCGTGTTCTCGCGCGAGGTCGGCCAAACGCCCGCGGCGTATGTCGAGTCGTTGCGACTCGAACGAGCCCGGATGCTGCTCGAGACGACCTCCCTCCAGCTCGAGGAGATCGCCGAGCGCTGCGGGTTGGGCACGGTGGAGACGCTGCGCCGCACGTTCGGACGCCGGCTGAAGGTCAGCCCGAGCGACTACCGGGACCGTTTTTCCACCGCCGCAGTGATACCGATCAGGAGAGCAGCGTCATGAACATCGCCATTCCGATCTTCGACCAGCTGACCGCGCTGGACGCGGTCGGCCCCTATGAGGTCCTCTCGCGCCTGCCGGACGCCACCGTGCATTTCGTCGCCGCGGAGCCGGGGGGTAAGCGGACCGAGAACGGCATGCTCGCGCTCACCGCCGACCGGGCGTTCGACGAGATGACCGATCCAGAGGTGATCGTCGTGCCGGGAGGCTTCGGCACGCGTGCGCTGATGACCGACGAGACGATGCTCGATTGGCTCCGGGCCGCGCACGAGAGCTCGCTCTGGACGACGTCGGTCTGCACCGGATCGCTGCTGCTGGCGGCGGCCGGAATCCTCGACGGGCTCCCGGCCACCACGCACTGGCTCGAGCTCGAGACGCTTCGCTCCTACGGGGCCACGCCGGTCGCGCGCCGAGTCGTCGAGCAGGGCAAGGTGATGACTGCTGCGGGGGTGTCGGCAGGGATCGACATGGCGCTGACCCTGGCCGCGCGGATCGCCGGTGACGAGCTGGCTCAGGCGATCCAGCTCGGGATCGAATACGACCCCGAGCCACCGTTTGACTGCGGGTCGCCGGCCACAGCTCCCGCGCGAATCGTCGAATTGGTTCGCCGTCGGCGGAAAACGCTGGCCTGACGAAGCTTGCGGGTGCCACGCGGCGTCCGCGCCTCGACGGCCGTCAGCGGCCGGCAAAACCAGGCTTCGCACCCGCACGATCTCCCAAACCACGTGGCACGTGCCGGATCCGTGCAATCGCGCATGACCAGCATGACCGATCTCCCAAGTTCGGCCCGTGCTCCCTCGGTATGGGAGATCGTGCAGGTGATTTAGATCCGACGCTCGAGCGTGACCGCCACCGGCGCGTGATCGGACAGCCGGCCGCGGTCGAGCACTTCGGCCGGCGCGATCGCGTCCAGCCCGGCCGCGAACACGTGGTCGACGTCGTGCCCGCCCGTGCGCTGGAGTCCGTCGAGCGACAGCTCGCGCAGGTTGAAGTCGCCGCCGAGCGCCAGCGGTTCCTCTGCTGCCCACTCCAGGGTCGCCGCCGCGGCGCGCCGACCGTCGCGGAGTGCGGCTGCGCCGTGATCGGCGGTCGCGTGCAGGTTGGCCACCCACACGCCACAGGCCAGCCGCACTGCGTGCGCCCAGCGCCGTTCGGGGAACCGGCACAGGCGCAGCGTGCGGTGCTCGATCACGCGGTCCTCGCGCAACAGGATCGCGTTGGCGCCGCCGCCGTTTGACTTGACCACGTCGGGCCAGCGGATGGCCAGTGTGCGGCGCAGCGGCAGCAGCCCGTTGCGCGAGGTCAGCACCTGCCGGTGCTCGGCGTCCAACCGGACCCCGAGCAGCGCAGGCCACCACGGGGGAACCTCCTGGAGCAGCGCCACGTCCCACTCCCAGCCCGCCAGCGCCGACGCGAACTCATCGAACAGCTCGCGGCCCGCGGGCGGCACCGAGCGCCCGTGCATCAGATTCCACGTCAGCACGCGCAACCGCATGAGCGCCAACGTACACTGCTGCGCTTGCCTCGCCACTTTCTCACCGGCTCGGAGCTGAGCGCCCTCGAGCTCGACGGCCTGCTGACGCGGGCCGCCGAGCTGAAATCGTCTCCGCTGAGCTCGAATGCGCTCGTCGGCCGCACGGTCGCCCTGATCTTCCAGCGGCCCTCGACGCGCACGCGTCTCTCGTTCGAGGCCGGCATCGCCGAGCTCGGCGGCCACCCGATGGTGCTGCGCACCGAGGATCTGCAGCTGAGCCGGGGCGAGTCGGTGCGCGATACCGCATACATACTCTCGCGCCACGCGGCCGCGGTCGGGGTGCGGACCGGGCCCGACGAGTTCGTGGCCGAGTTGGCCGAACACTCGAGCGTCCCGGTGTTCAACATGCTCACCGCGGGCCATCATCCCTGCCAGGCGCTGGCCGACCTGCTGACCCTGCGTGAGACGTTCGGCAGGCTCCAGGGACTCAAGCTCGCCTACGTGGGGGACGGCAACAACGTCGCCCGGTCGCTGGCCATCCTCGGTGACCTGGCCGGCGTCGAAGTGCGCGTCGCCTCGCCGCGCGGCTTCGCGCTGGCGCCGATTGCCCGCGCGATCCTGACCGACGACCCCCGCGCTGCCGTGCAGGACGTCGACGTCGTCTACACCGACGTCTGGGTGAGCATGGGCGATGATCCCGACTCGGCCGACGAGCGCCGGCGCGCCCTGGCCCCCTACCGGCTCGACGAGGCGCTGCTCGCACTGGCCGCGCCGCACGCGATCGTGTTGCATTGTCTGCCTGCCCATCCCGGCGAGGAGATCACCGCGGGGCTGCTCTACGGCGAGCGCCAGCGCATCTGGGACCAGGCGGAGAATCGCCGCCACGCCCAGAAGGCGCTGCTCGAACTGTTAGTGGACTAGCCCTCAGGCGATGGCCTGCCATGCTAAGTGGCGTGGAATCGACATCCTTAAGGCAACGCGTCCCCAACGCGGCGCGGAGCTCGAACTCACGGTCGACTCGCTGGCCTTCGGCGGGGCCGGCGTCGCCCGGCTCGACGGCTACGTCGTGTTCGTCTCGGGGGCGGTCCCGGGCGACCGCGTCCGGGCGGTGGTCGGCAAGTCCAAACGCGCGTACGCCGAGGCGCGGGTGATCGAGATCCTCGAACCGGGCCCGGACCGCATCGCGCCCCTGGCCGATCACCCCGGCGCGCCCTGGCAGGTGCTGCCCTACGAACGCCAGCTCGAGATCAAGCAGGCGCAGGTGGAGGACGCGCTGCAGCGGATCGGCCACCTGGACGGATTCGCGCTCGAGCCGATCCTCCCCGCGACCGCTCCCTGGCGCTACCGCAACAAACTCGAGTACTCGTTTGGCACCGATCCCGCCGGACGCCTGGTCTGCGGCTTTCACGAGGCCGGGCGCTGGGATCAGATCGCCGAGATCACCGATTGCCGGCTGGCCTCCGAGCCCGGCGAATCAGGCGCGGGAGGCGATCGTGCAATGGTGCCGGGCGCAGGGGTTGCCCGCCTACGATCGCCGCACCGGCGAGGGCTTCCTGCGGAACCTCGTCGTGCGCGAGGGCCGGCGCACCGGCCAGCTTCAGGTGCGGCTCGTGACGAGCCCCGGGGAGCTTGACCGCCCATCGCTGGCGCTCGCCGGCGCTGGTCTGGACGGGCTGCTATGGACCCGCCAGTCCGGAGTCGGCGAGACCACTCAAGGTGGCGAAACCGAGCGCCTGCTGGGCTCCGAGCGGTTGCTCGAGGAGCTGGGCGGGATGCGCTTTCGCATCTCGGCCCAGGCGTTCTTCCAGACCAACACCGAGATGGCCGAGCAGCTCTACGAGCTGGCGATCGAGTACGCGCAGCCGCGCGGCTTCGAGCGCGTGTTCGACCTGTATTGCGGGATCGGCACGATCGGCCTGCTGATGGCTCCCCGCGTGGCTGAGGTGTGGGGGCTCGAGCTGTCCGAGGCGGCGATCGCCGACGCGATCGCCAACGCCCGCATGAACGAGGTTGACAACGTCCGCTTCTTCGCGGGGGACGTGCGCCTCGCGCTCCGCGAGCTCGTCGCGCGAGGCCGGGCGCCCGGACGTGCTCCTCGTCGACCCCCCGCGCGCCGGACTGTCGCAGAAGGTCGTGCGCCGGATCATCGAGGCCCTCCCCCGGAGGATTGTCTACGTGTCCTGTAACCCGACGACGCTCGCGCCCAACGCGGCCCAGCTCGTCGAGGCCGGCTATACGCTGCGGCGCGTGCGCCCGGTCGACATGTTCCCGCAGACCCCGCACATCGAGTGCGTCGCGGTTCTGGATCGCGCGGCGGCGTGAGCGCCCCCGCAGCTGGGCTGGCTCCGGCACGGATTGATTTCGTGGCGGTACCGAAGCGTGGGTAGAGTTTCCCCGCCTGATGCGTGCTGTCACGATCCACGACGGGGAGGTCCGGGTCCAGGACCGTCCCGACCCGACTCCCGGCCCCAGCGAGGTGCTCGTGCGGGTCCATGCCGCCGGGCTCAACGGCGCGGACATGATGCAGCGGCGCGGACGGTATCCCGCCCCGCCCGGCGCCCCGAAGGACATCCCCGGCCTCGAGCTGGCCGGTGCGGTGGTGGCCAGCGGGCGGGCGCCGATCGTTTCACCGAGGGCGACCGCGTGATGGGCATCGTCAGCGGGGGCGGCCAGGCGGAGCTGGCGGTGGTCCACGAGCGCATCCTCGTGCCGGTCCCGGAGAACCTGTCGTGGCTGGAGGCCGGCGGCGTGCCCGAGGTGTTCACGACCGCACACGACGCGGTATTCACGCAGGCGGAGCTACAGCCCGGCGAGCACCTGCTGGTCCACGGCGGCGCCGGCGGTGTGGGGACCGCGGCGATCCAGCTCGGGCACGCCGCCGGCGCGCGCGTGACCGCGACCGTGCGCAACCCAGAGCTCCGTGACGGCGTGGCCGCGCTGGGGGCGGAGGTGATCGCCCCCGAGGGCTTCGGCGAGCACGGCCCGTTCGACGTCATCCTGGAGCTCGTCGGCGCGCCCAACCTGGCCGAGAACCTGGACGCGCTCAACACCCACGGCCGGATCACCGTGATCGGGATCAGCGCCGGCGCCAAGGGTGAGCTCAACCTGGGGCAGCTGATGGCCAAGCGCGCCCGGATCCACGGCTCGATGCTCCGGGCCCGCTCCGTCGAGGAGAAGGCACTGACCGCCCGCGCGCTCGAGCGCTCCGTGCTACCTCTGCTCGCGTCGGGCGCGGTCCGGGTGCTCGTCGCGTACACCTATCCCCTCGATCAGGCCGAGGAGGCCTACGATCATTTCGCCGCCGGCGGCAAGCTCGGCAAGATCATCCTCGCGATGTAGCCCGGCCGGGACGGCGATGAAGCGCTGCAAGCGAAACTCCGCGCGCCGCGGGTTCGGCCCCAGCAGCGCCGATGTCAGGGCCTCAGAGCTCGTCGAGCTCAGCCGCGGCGAGGCCCGGCTCGTCCTCGGCGGCGTGAATCGAGCACAGGGCCGGACCACCTGACTCCATCACGTCTCGTAGCTCGGCTGCCGTCAACTTCGCCCCGCACTCCTCGCAGCGGTCACCGACCTGACTCGGCTCGTCTAGGCTCATCGCCCGAGTTTAACGGAGTGGGCGCGACCAGAAGTTCACCAGCCCCCGTGAATCGGCGGGTGCTCACGATTCGTGTCGCCCAGCGGGCTCTCACGCACGAACCCCCCGGAAACAGAGGGGCTGGGGGAGATTTGACCCACCTCCCACCCGGCGCAGGCCCGGGCGGCCCTGCACGGCGATGGGACGGCGTCCTCAAGGTCGGATTTCTGACAGGTTTGCCTGCATAGGACCCCAAACTGAGGATCGGCTCGCGGGTACGGGAAATCGCACATGGTGGGCATGCGCGATTCCCCGAATCGGTTGCGGTTGACGCACTTTGGGAGATCGTGCAGGTGGGATGGGGCTGGGGAACGATCCGGAGGCTCAAATGGGGCTCCGTTGGGACGTTTCCGCGCCTGAGCTCAGGCGGTCAGCGCCAGACGCGCAGCCTGCCGGTTTGGTTGTTCGGTGTTCATGTTGTATGTGTGAGCCTGTTCGTGATCCGGGTCGGAGAGGCCGGCGGGGCGGTCAGAGCCCTGTGCGGCGGCGTGGGCGGCCTGAGCCGGGGCGCTGGGGATCGATCGATCAGTAGGGCGGGAGGTCGGCCCACCACTGACCGAGCACGCGGAACGCCGACCAGAACTCGCGCTTGGCGCTCTCCTCGTCGAGCGCTTCGTCGATGTTGGGGACGTACAGGGCCTCGATGCTGGGCGTCAACTGCTGCAGTTCGCCTGGCGAGGCCGTGAGCTCGCGGGACAGGGGGAGGTCGAGATCGTTGAGGACGGCGAGCGCGTCGGGGCCCATCACGACCACGATCTTGGGCTGGACGATCGCCACCTCCTCGGCGAGGCGCGCCACGCAGGCGGGGTCGGCCATCACCGGATCGGGCACCGGGCATTTCACGCACAGCGTTCCGTAGACAGCCAGCGGGTCGATGGCCAGGCGCTTGAGGGACTTCATCAGAGCGTTACCGGTGCGGCCGTAGAACGCGACGCCCTCCTCGACCTCGGCCGGCCGGGCCGAATGCTTGATCATGAAGATGTCGGCCTGCGGGTGGCCGGAGCCGAGTACGGGCATCAGCTGGCCGCGCGGGCAGTCCGGGCAGGTCTGGAGCCGGCGCGAGAAGGCGTTCAGCTCGCGGATCGCCCGTTCGAGGTACTTCTCTCTGATCTCGTCGTCGGTCGCCGGCATTCCCCCCGGATTGGACGGCTGACGAGCTTGTCCTTGCGAGTGCATCAGGACTTGCGTGGATCTCGGCCGGTGGCGCGGCGCACGCGACGGTCCCTGGAGGCCCGCCGAGCCGCCCCCGGCATGGCCTTGGTCTGGAGGAATTTCAAGGCCTGAACGTAGAGCAGGCTGGCCGGATTGCGGACGATGTCGGCGTCCCGCAGCGACTCCAGGAACTCCTGGGGACCGTCGAAGTCCCGCATCCGGATCCGGACCGAGCCGAGCCCCTGCGGGACGTGCGCGTCCGAGCCTGCCCCGGCGGGGATCCGGTACTTGGCCGCAAACCGGACCGCCTCCTCGTTGTACTCGGATATCGCCACCCGTGGGTTGAAGATCTCGATCGCGTCCAGATCATCGATCACCTGGAGCAGATGCTCGTAGTCGGGCACTGAATGCAGCCGGTCAAACGGATGCGGTACGTAGACCAGCCCGCCCTGGCGTTTGATCTCCGCGATCGTCTCCTGGAGCGTCATCCCGCGAGGGATCTTCTCCTCGATGAACAGCCCGATCACCTCGCCCTGCTCACCCGTCTTGACCTCTTCGGCGACGATCACCTTGACCCCGTTGGTCTTGGCGCGTGCTTCCATGGCACCGGAGATCTCGTTGTGGTCGGTGATCGCGATCGCGCCGAGACCGCGGGCGCGGGCCTCGGCGAGCAGGACCTCGACCGGGGTCGCACAGTCGTAGGAGTGGTCGGTGTGCATGTGGAGGTCGACGTCGATCAGGGGCCGCGCCGCCAACGTGGCGCGGATCCGCTGGTTTCCCGAGGGATCCTGACGGCGGGCGGCGAGCTCTGCGTACACCTGCTCGAGCTCCTCGGCGACCCGCGGCCAGCCGAACGTGTCGCGCAGCTTCTCCGCCCCCGCGCGGGCGCTCTCCAGCAGCCCAGGCTCGCCGATCAGTCGCGTCAGGTGGCTTGACAGCGTCTCCACGTCGCCGGGCTCGAAGGCGAAACCGCGCTCGCCGTCGCCCAGCAGCTCCTCGTAGGCGGGCAGGCGCGAGGCGACCGGAACCACGCCCGCCCCGAGCGCGCGCACGAGTGTCCCGGGCATCGGCCGGATGCCCTCGGACGCCAATACGGCGATGTCGGCGCCGCCCAACGCCTGCGCCGCGGTCTGGTCTTGCGGATCGACGAACGAGACACGCTCGCGGAGCCGGCGGGCGAGCGTGGCCGGCGGCGCCATCGGGCGCGGGGAGAAGACGGTCGCATGCCAGTCCAGCGCGGGAGGGATCGCCCGCAGCGCGCGCAGGAACGCCCGCAGCGCGGCGCGCTCCTCGGTGGCGATCATGACCAGCTCAACCTGCCCGGGCGCGCGCTGAGGGCGCGAGGCGGGCGGATCCGCTCCCGGTGTGATCACGCGGTAATCGCCGGGGAAGAAGCGCTGCATCAGGCTGCGTGTGGCCCCATAGCTCGCGGTGCGGGCGTCGAGGCGGGCGAACAGGCGCCGCGACATCGGTCCGGTCAGCTGGGTCGAGAGGATCCGCTCGGTGGGAGCGTGAAAGCTGCCGACGTTCAGCGCCCGCGAGTGGCGCAACGCGACGCTGGAGGCGCTGGGTGCGAACGGCTCGTGGACATTCACCACGTCGAGCGCGAGCACGCTGAGCGCCTCCTCGATCGTGCGCGCGACGTCCACCGGCAGCGAGGCGGCGCGCCGGCGGGCGGGCGAGAACGGGAGCACCTCACCGACCCCGACCACGCGCGGACCGTCCTGCGCGTCGGCCAGCAGCGTCTCCGGTCGGGCGCGGATCGCGCGGCGGCTGTCGCGCACCAGCGCACTCGACTCCGACGGGGCGATGATCAGGACCTGGTGACCCCGCCGGGCCAGCTCATCGGACACGCGCGCGACGTACTGGTTGACCTCGTTGCTCGCCTCCCAGGCGAACGGCGTGACCTGAGCGATCGCGAGGCCGCCGGATGACGCGGCGCGCGCCGGATCAGGCAAAGCGAGCGCGTCGAGCCGCGGGCACGAGCGGGATTCTATGGGGACCGCGTCGGCGGTCCCGCCGTCACGAGGTGGCTTTGGTCTTGCGCTTGGCCGGCGTCGGCGTGGCCGTGCGCGCATACTTGGCGATGAACGCAGCGGTCAACTCATGCGCTTCGTCGTCCGGGCGCTGATGCATCGGCGATTTCATCAGGTAGGAGCTCGGCCCGTCCAGCTGGCCGGAGAGGCCGTTGTTCAACGCCAGCTTGCAGCAGCGAACGGCGTCGATCACGATCCCGGCCGAGTTGGGCGAGTCCCAGACCTCGAGCTTCATCTCGGCGATCAGCGGCACGTCGCCGAACGCCTGCCCCTCGAGCCTGATGTGGGCCCACTTCCGGTCGGTGAGCCACGGCACGTAATCCGATGGACCGACGTGCACATCGTCCGCAGGCAGCGTGTGGCCCATGATCGAGGTGACCGCGTTGGTCTTCGAGATCTTCTTGGACTCCAGCCGCTCGCGCTCGAGCATGTTGTAGAAGTCCATGTTCCCGCCGACGTTGAGCTGCGACGTGCGCAGGAGCTTCACGCCGCGATCGTGGAACAGCCGGGCCAGCGCTCGGTGCACGATCGTCGCGCCGACCTGGGACTTGATGTCGTCGCCGACGATCGGCAGGCCGGCCTTCTTGAAGCGCTTGTTCCAGTAGTTCTCGCGGGCGATGAACACCGGGATGCAATTGACGAACCCGCAGCCCGCCTCGAGGATCTGCTCGACGTACCACTTGGTCGCCTGCTCGGAGCCGACGGGCAGGTAGGAGACCACGACATCGGTGCGGGTCTGCTTGAGCACCTCGACGATGTCCGCGGTCGGGCCGGGTGCCTTGGTGATCTTCTCCTTGAGGTATTTGCCGAGGCCGTCATGCGTCATGCCGCGCATCACCTCGACGCCCAGGTTGGGGACGTCGTCACCCAGCTTGAGCGTGTTGTTCTGACCGGAGAAGATCGCCTGCGAGAGGTCTTTGCCGACCTTCTCGACATCGATGTCAAATGCGGCGCTGAACTCGATGTCGCGCACGTGATAGCCGCCGAGGTCGACGTGCATGAGTCCGGGTACGGGCTCGCTGGGATCGGCGTCGCGGTAGTACTGCACGCCCTGCACGAACGAGCTGGCGCAGTTGCCGACGCCGATGATCGCCACGCGGACCTTGTCGGGCTGGTAGCGCGCGGCGCCGTTCGTGGAACCGTTGCTGTTGCTCACTGTGAAGAGTTCCCTTCTGGAAGTTGAGTCGGCGCGCGGGCTCGCGGCGCAGACGACGTTCTAGGGTAGTCCGTGGCGACGAGTTTGTTACACCGAGAGGGCGTCGCTCAGCCCGCAGGCTTGAGCTGCCCACGCACGTGCAGGATCCGCTGGATCGTCGTGAACACCGTCAGTGCGGCGAGCACATAGACCGCGGGGGCGAGCAACTCGAAGTTGCCGATCGAGGCGCCCTTGGCGAACACGAGCCCGATGGCCAGGATGACCACCCGGACGGGCCGGGTGGCCAATCCGACCTTGCACGACAGTCCGAGCGCCTCGGCGCGAGCGCGGGTGTAGGACACCATCAGCGAGCCCAGCACGGCGGCGACGACGGCGGCGACCGCCACCTGGTCGTGCAGCGAGGCGAAGTAGGCGGCGACGGCGATCAGCACGATGCCCTCCTCGAGGCGGTCGAGCGTCGAGTCCAGAAACGCGCCGAACGGCGTGCCCTTGCCCGACATCCGCGAGTACCGTCCGTCGAGCGTGTCCATCACCGATCCGACGATGAAGGCGATGCCGGCCAGAAAGAACTGCCGGTCAACGACCAGAGCCGCGGCCGCGAGGTTGAGCGCAAAGCCGGTCAGCGAGATCGCGTTCGGGGTCAGGCGCGACTCGATCAGCCGCTCTCGCATCAGCTCCTGGGTCCGCGGCCCGTCGCGCCGCGCGCGGGCGCGATCCGGCCGCTGACGCCCGCTCGGCGTTGCGGCCGGTTTCGTCTGTTCCGGCACGACTAAGCGGTCACTTGGCGGAACGCCCAGGCGTCAGGCTTGGCCCGCGCGAGCAGCTTGGCGGCGAGCAGCATCGACGTGCCCGCGGTGGCCGCGCCGAGGATCACGTCGGTGAGGTAGTGGTTGCCGGTGGCGATGACCACGAAGCTGATCCACAGTGGGTACAACCTCCACGCCACCTTGGCCGGCCAGCGGCGGACCAAGCGGGACATGGGGACGCTGATCAGCACCGAGAAGCACACGTGCATCGACGGAACCGCCGCGTAGAAGTTGACAAAGGCCTTCTCGGGACCGTTGTCGACGTGGAAGGTCCCCAGGAACTGCGAGATCGAATCGGTGAAGCCCCACTCCGGCATCAGCCGCGGCGGTGCGGTCGGGAACACCGTATACCCGACGAGCGCGATCGCCATCGCGATAATGAACGTGTTGCGCACGAAGTAGAACGAGTCGTTACGCCGCAGGTAGATGAACACCAGCGCGCCGAGGGTGACGAAGTAGTGCGCATTGAGATAGGACCAGTCGGCGACGTCCATCAGCCAGCGCGCGTTCGCGGCCCACGTCTGGACGCTGGGTTCGATGAACACGTGCAGCAGACGTTCGGTGTCGATGACCCTCGTCGCATCGCCGAACGGCTTGTAGACGCTGCCGGTGTCGGTCAGCCCCCGGACCGCCTGGTAGCCGAGGTACGCGGCCAGGAACAACAGCACTTGCCGGACCACGTCGGTCCAGCCGCGCGGAAGGACCCGCGCCTCGATGAAACGAAGTTGACGCTGCATGGCGAACCGCAGAATCCTATCGACCGGGACCGTCGGGTCTCCATCAGCGCTCAATTGCAGCGCGGCGAGTGGGCCCTGATGCGCGTGAGCGAGAAGCGAGTCTGGAGCTTGACGACGCCGGCCCGCCTGAGCGTCAGCTTGGTGAAGGGGCCCGCCGGCGCGACGCAACCCGATCCCTGGGTCAGCGCCCAGTAGGGGGTGAAGCGCACGTGGACGAGCACCTTGCCGGGACGGTCAGCGTGGAGGGTGAACGAGTCCGGGCCCATGGCGGCCAGCGTCGCCACGCCCTGGACGATCGGCGTCGCGGGCGTCACGGCGTACACCCGCCAGTGCGCGCTGCGCATGACGAGACGCAGGTAGGACGGCCGGCGCGCGATCACCGCCATCTCGGCCTGCGCGGAGACGTCGAGCGGAGCATCGGAGACGGCGACGAACCGAATCGCGTTCTGGTGCAGCCACTCCGCGTAGCTCGCGGCGGTGACGCGGCCGCGGTAGAAGATCGTGTTGTCGTTGAGGTCGAGCTGGCGTTCCCAGCCTCGCGCGATCGGGAAGTGCGTCGCGACCACGTAGGACTCCCAATGGAATCGCGTGAAGGGGATCTCGATCCGGAACGGCGCCGCGGGCGGGAGCGCTTCCCGGTCCAGAAAGCGCAGCAGCGGCTGGTAGTAGCCCACCGTCGCCGACGGGGCGCCACTCGCGCTTGACACGTCTCGCACCGGTGCCTGCCATTCGAGGTAGAGCAGCCATGGCGCGATGAGGAGCAACAGCACGACCCGGCGCCGCCACCACAGCAGCGCGGCGAGCGGCGCGGCGAGAAACGTGCCCAGGCGGACGGTGTTGCTACCGACGGGCGTCGGCACGAGAAAGGCGATGATCGTCCCGAGCGTGTACAGCAGCACCCCGGCGCGCAATGTCAACGCGTCCTTCGGCGCCGCTATCAGCGCGATGATCGCCAGCAGGCAGATCGGCCACAGCGTGCTGAAGGCAAATGGCTCGGAGCCTCCCTCGGGAAACGCGATCGCCAGCAGGCCGACCGGCGCGACCGCGGCACACGCGACGGCGACCGGACCGAGCGCCGGGCGGATCCGCCGCTCGGAGGCGCAGGCGCCGAGCGCATAGGCTCCGGCCACCACGGCGGTGAACAGTGCGGCGACCGGACTGAACAGCGCCGCCAGCAGCGCCAGGACGCAGGCGAGCTTGAACCGGCCCCGGTCGAGCGCCAGTACCGCCCCCATCGCCGGCAGCGCGCCGAACGCGAAAGCCAGCCGGCCCGTGTACAGGTTGACCGAGGTCGCGGCCCCGAACACGACGGCTCCCAGCCACGCGTCGGGGCCGAAATGACGGCGGGCCAGCGGCTCGAACAGCGCGGCGGTCCCGGTTGCGGCGATCGCGGCGGCGAGCTGCGGAGTGAGCGCCGCCGACAGCGCGGGAAACAGGACGCTGTAGCTGAGGATGTGACTGCCCGAGTACCACCAGTTATTCCAAATCCCAAACCCCTCGGCTCTGAACAGCTGAGCGCGGAGCAGCTGCGCGGCGAGGTCGAGGCTCGGCGGGGAGACGATCACGTAGATCGCCGCGAGCACCGCGGCGATCAGCGTCGGTGCGATCCGTTTGGCGAGATCGTGCCGACCGGTTTCGGTTGAGCGAGGCGGGGCAGGCAGCTCGCCGGTTGGGCGGCCGCTGAATCGAGGCGGGGTGAGCAGTGAGCTCATCGGGCCGGGCCTGCGGAAGATCCGCCGGGTTCGGGCGATGGATCGAGGAACTCCGCCACGCGGTCGATCACGGCGGGCTGGTCGAGCCACGGCCAGTGGCCCGCGTCGGCCACGAGCGCGAGCGAGGCGCGCGGGAGCCGGGCGGCATAGGCATCGGCGAAGGCCGGGTCCAGCCAGGGATCGCGCGCTCCCCACACCACCAATGCCGGTTGGTCGAGCTCGGCCAGCTGCGCACCGGCGGCGGCCAGGCCGCGCTCGTCGACCGAACGCAGCAGACGCAGGGTCGCGCGCTGCGTCCCCTGATCGAACTGCTCCCACACCGCGGCGGTCCGTTCCTCAGACCAGGCGTCCGGGCGCACGCAGCCCCGGCGCAGCGTCTTGGCCAGCCGGCGGGGGTTGGTCGCGCCCATCAGCAGCTCGCCGATCACCGGGCGGCGCAACCAGCGCACGAGCGACGGCCAGCGGAACGAGTCGAACAAGGGGATCGCGTTGCACACCACCAGCCTCTGAACCCGCTCGGGGTGGCGCTGGGCGAACACCAGGCCGATCGCCGCTCCCCAGCCGTGTCCAACCAGCGCGCACGCGATCCACGTCCAGCGTGTGGAGAAGTTCCTCGACGAAGTTGACGTAGGCATCGAAGGAATACTCGAGGTTGTGCGCCTTGGTGGAGCGCCCGAAACCGATCAGATCGGGCGCAATCCCTCCGCTGCGTTCCAGGAAGGGAGTCCAATCATCCGAGCTCGTCGGAGTGCTGTGGAGGAAAAGCACCGTACCGCCGGTCGCCGGAGCGCTGCGGTAGTAGACGGAAGCGCCGCCGACCTGGATCGTCTGCTCGTCGACGCGCACGCCGAGCCGAGGATAACGTCCCGGCTGGTGAGCACTCCCCGACAACGGCAACCCGCTCGGCCGTCGCGCACCCTATGCCTCGGCGAAGCGCTCGTCGATCTGATCTGCGAAGCGCCGATCGAGTCGCTGGCCGAGGCGGACGCGTTCGTGCCTCATTTCGGCGGCGCCGTCGCCAACGTCGCGGTGGTGGCGGCCCGGGCCGGGGCCCGCATCGCGCTCGCCGGTGGCGCCGGCGAGGACGCATGGGGGAGTTGGCTGCGACAACGGTTGGAGCGAGAGGGAGTCGAGGTCGGGCTGTTCGGGCTGATCCCCGGCGCGCAGACGCCGATCGCGCTGGTCCGTGTGGACACCGACGGCGAGCCGACCTATCAGATCTACGGCGACGCGGTCGGGACCGTCGTGCATGCGCTGGGCGATCGGGTTGACGCGGCGGTCCACGACTCGGCGGCGCTGTTCATCAGCTCGAACACGCTGGTCGGCGCCGAGGAGCGCGCGGTCACCATGCGAGCGCGGGAGGTGGCCCTGGAGCTCGAGCGACCGGTGATCTGCGATCCCAATCTCCGTCTGCATCGCTGGTCCTCACGGGCCGATGCGGCGGCCAGCGTCAACGCGTGCGTACCCGGGGCGCTGCTGTTTCGGGCGACCGCCACAGAGGCCGAGCTGCTGACCGGCGAAGCGGATCCCGAACGGGCGGCGCTGGCGCTGATCAAGGCCGGCGCGAAGATCGTCGTGCTCACCCTGGGCGCCGACGGGGCGATCCTGCGCGGGGCGTTGCGGGCCGATGTCCCCGGCGTCAGAGCCAGGGTCCTCAGCACGATCGGCGCCGGCGACGTGCTCACCGGCACGCTGTTGGCCAAGCTGGCCCTGAGCGGCTTCTATCCCTCGGCGGTCGCCGCCGCCCTCGGGGATGCGGTGAGCGCGGCGGCGCGGGCCTGCGAACGATGGGGAGCCCTCGATTAAGCCCCATCCCGGACGGGCGAGCGGGACCGGTCGGGCGGGCGCGGCGGTCCCGACCCGAGCGATGGCGGGCGCGGCGGTCCCGACCCGATCGATGGGCGCGCCCGGCTCGAGGGCTGTGCTGGTGGTCTCAAGGTCAGATTTCTGACAGGTTTGCCTGTATATCAACCCAATCGAGGGCCCAAAAAGTCGTTTGGGCTGTTCCACAGCTGGGGGCTGGGGAACGACCCACTCGCCCGAAACGACGCCTCCTCTGGGACGTTTCCCAGGTGATTGTCAGATCCCTGACACTTCTGTCGATCGTCACCCTCCCAGCGGGCGGAGAACCTCGGTCAGGCAAGGCCGCCTGCCCAGCGGCGGGATTCGGTCCGGCGAGGCTGCTGTCCGGCGGGCGGAGAACCTCGGTCAGGCGAGGCTGCCTGCCCAGCGGGCGGCATTCGGTCAGGCGAGCCGGGCTACCGAGCGGGCGGCGTTCGGTCAGGCGAGCCGGAGTCCCGAGCGGCCGCCAGGCTCGAGGGTCTCTGGGAGTCTCGACGCGGCGCGGTCGCCGGCCGTGAAGGCGGATGGCGTGGATCGAGCCTGGAGAAGGCCTCGGGCATCGCGGGTCCGCGCCATCCGCGACCGGCTGCGGCTCGTCTATGGGATCCCGCTCGCGCCGCCGCACGGGCATCCGCTGGCGGAGCTGGTGCTGACGGTCCTGTCGCAGTCGACCAACGACCGCAACCGCGACGTCGCGTATCTGGCCCTGCGCGAGCGATTCGCGACCTGGGAGGAGGTCAGGGATGCCCCGGTGGACGAGATCGAGGCGGCGATCCGGCCGGGTGGGATCTCGAAGGTCAAGTCGGCACGGATCAGAGCGATCCTGCGGGCGATCACCGACACGGCGCCCGGTGGTGAGCTGTCGCTGGACTGGTTGCCCGAGTGCAGCGTGCCCGACGCGCAGGACTACCTGATCACGCTGCCGGGGGTGGGACGCAAGACGGCGGCGTGCGTGCTGCTGTTCGCGCTGGGGATGCGCGATGTCCCGGTCGACACGCATGTCTCGCGCGTCGGCACCCGCCTGGGGTTGTTCCGCTCCGGTGCCCCGTTCGTCGAACTGCACGACACGATGCTGGCGATCACTCCGCCGGGGCAGGAGCTGGAACTACATCTGAACCTGCTCCGCCACGGCCGCCGTACCTGTCACGCACGCCGGCCCAACTGCCCGGGCTGTGCCCTGCGCCGCATGTGCCCCAGCGCCGACTCGTTCTGAGCGGGGGCCCGGCTCGCATGTGCCCCAGCGCCGACTCGTTGTGAGCGGGGGCTCCCGCCGGCGGGGCCCGACTCCCGGCTCGGGACGCGGCCCCGACGCACGCCGGGACGCGGCCCAAGTACCGATGGCGACGCCGCCCGGCCCGTCGATATCCCATGCAGATCTGCTACGATCGCACTAAGATTTTTTCGACTTCAGAGGAGCAGAACACATATGGGAAAGACGATCGGAATCGATCTCGGCACCACCAACTCGTGCATGGCAGTGCTCGAGGGCGGCGAGCCGACGGTGATCGAGAACGCCGAGGGTGGGCGGACGACCCCGTCAGTCGTGGCGTTCACGTCGGGTGGTGAGCGACTGGTCGGTACGGTTGCCAAGCGCCAGGCGGTCACCAACCCTCAGAACACGGTCTTCTCGATCAAGCGCTTCATGGGCCGCAAGGAGGCCGAGGTGCGCGAGGAGGAGTCCATCGTGCCGTACAAGGTGGTCTCGGGCCCGGGTGGCGACGCGCGGGTCGAGGCGGGCGGCAAGCAGCACTCGCCGCCGGAGATCAGCGCGATGATCCTGCAGAAGCTCAAGACCGATGCCGAGGCGTATCTGGGCGAGCCGGTCGACAGCGCGGTGATCACCGTTCCCGCCTACTTCAACGACGACCAGCGCCAGGCGACCAAGGACGCGGGCAAGATCGCGGGCCTCGATGTCAAGCGGATCATCAACGAGCCGACGGCAGCATCGCTCGCCTACGGACTCGACAAGGAGGCCGATCAGACGATCCTCGTCTTCGACCTCGGCGGCGGCACCTTCGACGTGTCGGTGCTCGAGATCGGCGACGGCGTGTTCGAGGTCAAGGCCACGGCCGGTGACAACCACCTCGGCGGCGACAACTTCGACAAGGCGGTCGTCGACTGGCTCGTGTCCGAGTTCAAGAAGTCTCAGGCGATCGATCTGAGCGCCGATCCAATGGCCCTGCAGCGCCTCTACGAGGCCGCCGAGAAGGCCAAGATCGAGCTCTCCACGACGCAGGAGACCCAGATCAACCTGCCGTTCATCACCGCTGACGCCAGCGGCCCGAAGCATCTCGACATGCGCCTGACCCGCGCGAAGCTCAACGAGCTGACCTCGGCGCTGCTCGACCGCACCGTCGCCCCGGTCCGCCAGGCCCTGGATGACGCCAAGGACAAGGGCGCGGCGAACATCGACCATGTCGTGATGGTCGGCGGTATGACCCGTATGCCCGCGGTCCAGGAGAAGGTCAAGGACCTGACCGGCAAGGAGCCCCACCGGGGTGTCAACCCCGATGAGGTGGTAGCGGTTGGCGCCGCGATCCAGGCCGGCGTGCTCGCCGGCGACGTCAAGGACGTGCTGCTGCTCGATGTGACCCCGCTGACGCTGGGCATCGAGACCAAGGGCGGCGTGATGACCAAGCTGATCGAGCGCAACACGACGATCCCGACCCGCAAGTCGGAGATCTTCTCGACCGCAGAGGACAACCAGCCGAGCGTCGAGATCCACGTGCTCCAGGGCGAGCGCGAGATGGCGACGTACAACAAGTCGCTGGGCAAGTTCCAGCTCACCGGCATCCCGCCGGCCCCGCGTGGTATCCCGCAGATCGAGGTGGCGTTCGACATCGACGCGAACGGCATCCTCAGCGTGTCGGCCAAGGACCTCGGCACCGGTAAGGAGCAGAAGATCGAGATCAAGGCGGGCTCCGGCCTGTCCGACGATGAGATCAAGCGGATGGTCTCGGACGCCGAGACGCACGCCGACGAGGACAAGCGGCTGCGCGAGCTCGCGGAGGCCCGCAACGGCGGCGAGAACGCGGCCTATCAGGCCGAGCGCCAGCTGAAGGATCTCGGCGAGACGGTGGATGCCTCCTCCAAGGAGGAGATCGAGGCGGCGATCAAGGCGGTGCGCGACGTGCTCACCTCCGAGGATGCCGCTGAGATCAACGCCAAGACCGAGGCGCTGCAGTCGTCATTCCACAAGGTCTCGGAGGCGATGTACCAGCGCGCTCAGGAGCAGGCGAGCGCTGATGGAGCCGGTTCGTCGACCAACGGCGCGGCGGGTGCCGAGGACGCCGAGGAGGACGTGGTCGACGCCGAGGTAGTGGACGAGGGACGATAAATCGATGCCGGCAAACCGCAATTACCATGGCGGCCCCGCTTGGGCGGTGCGCGGTCCCCGGGCTTCTGAGCCCGGGGCCGCACCCGCGGCCGAGGCCGCTTCGCGAATGGCCTCGGCCGCGGGTCCGACCCCGGACTCTGTCGATAACGAGGCGCGGGAGCCCGGGGGCGCGTCTGCGCCCGCGGAAAAGCCCGAGCCCGTGACTTCATCGTCTGTGCTTGGCGAGGAGCGGGCGCCCGATGCCGCTGACTCGCCTCAAGAGCCCGGTGTCGATGACGCCATCCAGGACGGTCAATCTGAGGTTGAGGTCGATCTGGACGCTTTGGTGGCGAGGGCTGAGCAGGCTGATGCGTATCTGGAGCTGGCCCAGCGCACGAAGGCTGATTTCGAGAACTACCGCAAGCGGGCGGCGCGTGAGGCTGCGGCCGCGCAGGACCGTGGGGTGGCGAAGCTCGCGTTGGCGCTGCTGCCGGCGGTTGACAATCTCGACCGGGCGGTGGCGGCGGCTGACTCAGCTGCGTGGCGCAGCGGTCCGGCGGGTGGGCCGCCGAGCGTGGCTGCCTCAGCAGCGTCGCGTAGCGGTTCGGCAGGTGGGCCGCCGGGCGCGGCTGATTCCGCCGCGTCGCGTGATGGTCAGGCGGGCGGACCGCAGAGCGTGGAGGCGGATGGCGTCGAGACGCTGGTGTCCGGCATCAAGCTCGTGCATGCCGACGTGATCGCCGCGCTGGCGCGGGTGGGCATCGAGCCGTTCTCGCCCGTGGGTGAGCCGTTCGATCCCCAGCATCATGAGGCGGTCGCGCAACAGCTGGTCGAGGGAGCGCAGCCCGGCACGGTGGCCGAGGTCTACCAGCGCGGGTACCGGCTGGGCGACAGCGTGCTGCGGCCGGCCCGCGTCCTCGTGGCGGGATAACGAGGGACAGTCGATGGCTGACAGATCCGATTACTACAAGGTCCTCGGAGTGGGCAAGAACGCCTCCGACGAGGAGATCAAGAAGGCCTACCGCAAGCTGGCGCGCAAGTACCACCCTGACCGCAACGCGGGCGATAAGAAGGCCGAGGAGCGCTTCAAGGAGGTCTCGCAGGCGCATGACGTGCTGTCTGACCCCGACAAGCGCAAGGCGTATGACCGCGGCACCGGGCCGTTCGGTGGCTTCAGCGCGCCGGGTGGGTTCGATCCGAGTGCGTTCGGGGGGGTCAGCGACATCCTCTCGAACCTGTTCGGGGGTGCGGGCGGTGGCGCGTCGGGCGGCCGGAGCAGCGGTGGGGTGCGCGGCGGCCGGGCTCGCCCGGCTCGGGGCCGCGACCTCGAGACAGAGGTGTCGCTGAGCTTCGACCAGGCCGTCAACGGCGCCCAGGTTCCGCTCGCGGTCCCGACGTCGCAGCCGTGTCCGACCTGCCACGGCTCGGGCGCCAAGCCCGGGACGACACCGAAGGTCTGTCCGGTCTGCAACGGCCGCGGGGTCGAGTCTCAGAACGAGGGGATCTTCTCGATCTCGCAGCCGTGCTCGAACTGCCACGGCTCGGGCACCGTGATCGAGGATCCCTGTCCCACCTGCGGAGGGACCGGTGCTCAGCGCAGCGTCCGGCGGCTGCGGGTCAACATTCCCGCCGGGGTTCGCGAGGGCAGCCGGATCCGGCTGGCCGGAAAGGGCGAGCCGGCGCTGCGCGGGCCAGGCGGGGAAACCGGCGATCCCGGCGACCTGTACGTGATCACCCGGGTCTCGGACTCGCCGGTGTTCAAGCGGGTCGGTGACAACCTCGAGGTCGAGGTACCGCTGACCATCCCGGAGGCGATTCGCGGCGCGGTGATCGAGGTCCCGACCCTGAACGGCAGCAAGCGCCTGCGCGTCCCGCGCGGCACCCAGCACGGCACGGTCCAGCGCCTGCGCGGCGAGGGCCCGGCCAAGCTCGGCGGGAAGGGCCGCGGCGACATCCGCTACCGGTTCGTGATCGACGTGCCGGCATCGCTGTCGCCTGAGCAGACCGAGGCGGTTGACAAGCTGTCTGAGGTGATGAACGGCGATCCCCGCGCGAAGCTGTTCGCGCAAGCCGGGACCGGTGGCGCGACACAGGACGCGGCCTGATGGCCTCCCAGCGGGTGCGCATCTCGAGCGCCCGGGTCGAGGTGTCGACCGACCGCGGCGTCTTCATGATCTCGGTGGCAGCCGAATTGGCGGCCATGCATCCGCAGACGCTGCGGATGTACGAGTCGCGGGGCCTGATTGAGCCCAAGCGCTCGCCGAAGGGGACGCGCCTGTACTCCCACCAGGACGTGGAACGCCTCCGGCGCATCCAGGAGATGACGGCAGAGCTGGGGATGAACCTGGCCGGGGTCGAGCGCGTGTTCGAACTCGAGGAGCAGCTCGAGTCGATGTCGCGCAAGGTGGCGTCGCTGGAGAAGCGCGCCGGTGAGCTGAAGGCCGAGGTTCAGCGGCTCGAGGCCCTGCGCAGCGAGTTGCGCGCCGAGATCGTCCCCTATGCGCGTGGCGGCGCGCTGGTCCGCCGGGCGGATCTGCGCGGGCTCGGGATCAGGGCCCGGCGCGCGACCTAGTGGTCGCCGTCGCACGTACGCCGACCACTGAGCACTGGTGCCTGACGCCAGCGCTGGCGGTCCCGCTCCACGCATGTGCGACGATCCGTGCACGGACTTTCCAGAGGCCGCTCACTGACGAGGGCTAGAAACAGAGGTTGCGGCATGGGACGCAGGGATGGGCGACGGACTGCGCGCACGCTTGGGCGCTTCGTCTGCGGGCTCGGCGTCGCTGCTCTGGCCGCGGCCGCCGCAACTGCGCCGGTCGCCCGAGGCGCTGTCTCTGTGGCGCACCTGGCGACGGGCCCCGCCCTGCTCGCCGGGGCGCGCTCCAGCGTGGCCGGTCCGGTGGTGCACGGTACGCGCGAGGGCGCAGCGCCGGCCACCCAGACGCTCGCGCTCGTCCTGCCGCTGACGGCCGACGTGGCGGGGCTCGAGCGCCAGGCGCTGGCCGTCACCACGCTGGGCTCGCCGCAGTACGGACAGTACGAATCGGTCGCCGCCCTGGCCCACCGCTTCGGCGCCTCGCCGAGGGCGCGTCGGCGGGTCACGGCCTACCTGCGCAGCCGCGGGGCCACCGGCGTGAAGATCGACGCCACCGGCCTGTTCGCCGACGCGACGATGACCGTCGGCCTGGCCCAGCGACTGTTCGGGACGCCGCTGGCGCGGTTCCGCGCCGCCCACGGCCCGCGCTTCGTCGCTCCGACGGCCGCGGCGCGAGTGCCCGCGCCGCTCAGCGGACTGGTCACCGGCGTGGTCGGACTCGACACCCAGCCACTGTGGGCGGCGAACACGCGGCTGGGGACGAACTGGCGGCACGCCGCGCGCGCCGCGCCGGCACCGATATCGCACCGCACCGGCACCCAGCAGGCCTCGGGGTACGTGCCGCGCACCGGCACTCCGACCGGCTGCGCCGGGGCGGTGGCGACGGCCGGCTTCACCCCGAACCAGTACCTCAACGCGTTTCAATACTCCCCGCTGCGTCAGGCCGGCCTCGGAGGCCAAGGGGAGCGGGTGGCCCTGATCGAGATCGACGGTTTCCGCTACTCGGATGTCCGCACGTTCGCGCGCTGCTTCGGCCTGCCCGTGCCCGACGTCAACGCGTTTGGCGTGGGCATTGGCCGGGCTTTGCCTCCCGGGGGCGAATCGACGCTCGACCTCGAGGTGCTCGATGCCGCGGCCCCCAACCTGAAGGCGGTCGATGTGTACGAATCCAACCCCGGGTCGGCCGATGTGCTCAAGTCCTTGACGGCGCCGCTGCAGAACCCCCACAGCAAGCCGCAGGTGATCTCGGCCTCGCTCGGCGTGTGCGAACCGGCCTTGTGGGATACGGTCGGCCCGAAGGCCATCACCGCTGCCGAGGGTTCACTCGCCCTGGCGGCGGCCAGCGGGATCACGCTCCTGGCCTCGAGCGGCGACTCGGGCTCGTCGGCCTGTGACCAGCCGAGCGGGCCCGTGCGACGCGCTGGCGGTCAGCTACCCGGCCTCGTCCTGGTGGGTGACGGGCGTCGGCGGGACCAACGTCGCGCTCAATCCCGGTAACCAGATTCTCGGCCAGCCGGTGTGGAATGACGCTCCGGTGCAGCTCGGCGCCGGCGGCGGTGGGCTGAGCGGCCTGTTCCGGCGTCCGGCCTACCAGAACGCCGTCGGTCAAGCCGAACCGCCGCGCGGTGCCCGATGTGTCGATGCTGGCCGACGTGGCTCCCGGGTATGCCATCTACTGCTCGGCCAAGGCAGACTGCATCACCGACGGCAACCGCAATCCGTGGGTTCCGGTCGGCGGAACCAGTGCGGCCACGCCCCTGCTGGCAGGAGGCATTGCGCTGGTCGATCAGGACCTGCGGATGCATGGGCGCCAGGACCTTGGTCTGGCTAACTCGCTGTTCTACTCGCTCGGTGCCTCGAGCAGTGCCGCCACCGTGTTCTACGACGTGACCCAGGGCAACGACGACCTCGGCCCCTTCCTGGCCGGGGGCAACGGTGAGCCACTCGGTTGCTGCACGGCGGCGGTCGGCTACGACCAGGCCTCGGGTTGGGGCAGCGTCAACGTGTCGACGTTCGCCCAGTTGGCCACCCAGCTGCAGCCGAAGATCGTCGACGTCGCACTGTCGCTGCCGGGGCACCAGAGCCCGATCCGCCGGCGTGAGCTGCTGGCCACCGTGGCCTGCAGCGGACGCTGCCTGATGAAGTCCACCGCTGAGGTGACGGCCGGCCGGGCGCGTCCGATCGCGATTCAATCCAACGTCTACCTGCTGCGGTCCAAGGGCTCCAAGACGATTGGACTCCGGTTCTCCGCGGGCCAGCGAAGCACGCTGCGGGCCGCGCTGGCGGCTCATGAGCGGATCGTGGCGAGCGTGCAGGGAGTGATTCTCGACGCCGGCGACAACGTCGAGAAGCGCAGCGTCACACAGCGGTTGACGATCACCGGCTAACCGCGCACCCCCACCGGAGAATGCTTGCGCGAGCATGCTTTGTGTGCGATAATCTTAGTCCTACCGACTAAGATTTTTAGAGGAGCTCAATTGACACCAGACCGTCTTACGATCAAGTCCCAGGAGGCGCTCCAGGCCGCGCAACGGCTGGCTGATGGGCGCCGCAATCCGCAGACCACGCCCGAGCATCTGCTCGCGGTCCTGCTGGAGCAGGACGCCGGCGTTGTCGCGCCGCTCCTGCGCAAGCTCGGGGTCGAGCCGGGCGCCGTGCGCCAACTGCTGGGCCCGGCGCTCGACGCGCTGCCCGCACTGACCACGACCGGCGGCCGTGAAGAGCCCGCCGGCGGCTCCGGCGAGCTCGTCCAGATCCTGCGCGCCGCGGAGAACGAGATGCGCGAGCTCAAGGACGAGTACGTCTCGACCGAGCATCTGATGCTCGCACTGTCGGCGCATCCGGGCAAGGCGGGAGACGCCCTGCGATCCACCGGCGCGACTCACGACGAGCTGCTCAAGGCGCTCGGTGAGGTGCGCGGCTCGCATCGCGTGACCGACCAGAATCCCGAGGACAAGTTCCAGGCGCTCGAGAAGTACGGCCGTGACCTGACCGACGCCGCCGCCCAGGGCAAGCTCGATCCGGTGATCGGCCGCGATGACGAGATCCGCCGGGTGATCCAGGTCCTGTCGCGCCGCACCAAGAACAATCCGGTGCTGATCGGCGAGCCGGGCGTCGGCAAGACCGCGATCGCCGAAGGGCTGGCTCAGCGGATCGTCTCCGGTGACGTCCCCGAGGGCCTGCGCGACCGCCGCGTGATCTCGCTCGACATCGGCGCTCTGGTCGCCGGGTCGAAGTACCGCGGTGAGTTCGAGGACCGCCTGAAGGCGGTGCTGAAGGAGATCGCCGACGCCGCGGGAGCGATCGTGCTGTTCATCGATGAGCTGCACACGATCGTCGGTGCCGGCGCCGCGGAAGGCGCCGTCGACGCCGCCAATCTGCTCAAGCCGATGCTGGCGCGCGGCGAGCTGCGCGCGATCGGCGCGACGACCCTCGACGAGTACCGCAAGCACATCGAGAAGGATGCGGCGCTGGAGCGCCGCTTCCAGCCCGTGTACGTGGGCGAGCCGAGTGTCGAGGACACGATCGCCATCTTGCGCGGACTCAAGGAGCGCTACCAGGTGCATCACAAGGTCCGGATCCAGGATTCGGCGCTGGTGGCGGCGGCCACGTTGAGCCACCGGTACATCGCCGACCGCTTCCTCCCCGACAAGGCGATCGACCTGGTCGACGAGGCGGCCTCGCGGATCCGCATGGAGATCGACTCCAAGCCGACCGAGATCGACGAGGTCGACCGGCACATCATGCAGCTGGAAATCGAGCTGCAGTCGCTGGGCGACGATGACGATCCCGGGACCATCGCGCGGCGCGAGCAGTTCGAGCGCGCGCTGGCCGAGGAGCAGGAGCGCTCCTCGGCGATGCATGCCGAATGGCAGCGCGAGAAGGAGACGCTGGGGGCCGTGGCGGAGCTCCAGGAGCGGCTCGAGCAGGCCCGGATCGAGCTCGAGCGCGCGCAGCGCGAGGCCGATCTCGGCCGCGCGGCGGAGCTGCAGTACGGGACGATCCCCGAGCTCGAGAAGGAGTTGGCGGCCGCCGAGTCGGCCGAGCAGCGGGTGTCCGGCAGCACACCGAAGTTCCTCAAGGACGTCGTCGACGCCGAGGACGTGGCCGAGATCGTGGCCAAGTGGACCGGCGTGCCGGTCTCGCGGCTGCTGGAGGGCGAGATCGAGAAGCTCGTCCACATGGAGGAGCGGCTGCACCAGCGCGTGATCGGCCAGGACGAGGCGGTCAGCGCCGTGGCCAGTGCGCTGCGGCGCTCGCGGGCGGGCCTGCAGGACCCCGATCGCCCGATCGGCACGTTCCTGTTCCTCGGCCCGACCGGCGTCGGCAAGACCGAGCTGGCGCGAGCGCTGGCCGAGTTCATGTTCGACACCCAGGACGCGATGGTCAGGATCGACATGTCGGAGTACATGGAGAAGCACGCCGTGTCCCGGCTCGTGGGTGCGCCGCCCGGCTACGTCGGCTACGAGGAGGGCGGTCAGCTGACCGAGGCGGTGCGCCGCCGGCCCTACTCGGTGGTGCTGCTCGACGAGATCGAGAAGGCCCACCCCGACGTGTTCAACACGCTGCTGCAGGTGATGGACGACGGGCGGCTGACCGACGGCCAGGGCCGGACGGTGTCGTTCAAGAACACCGTGCTGATCATGACCTCGAACATTCCCGGCGGACGGGCGGGTGTCGAGGGCCACTTCAAGCCCGAGTTCATCAACCGGCTCGACGACATCGTCGAGTTCGCATCGCTGACCCGCGAGCAGATCGTCGAGATCGTCGACATCCAGGTCGCGCGGGTCGTCGGACTGGTGCGCGGCCGGGAGATCGAGCTGGAGCTGACCGATGACGCGCGGACGCTGCTGGGCAACCTGGGCTATGACCCGACCTACGGCGCCCGGCCGCTCAAGCGGGTGATCCAGAAGCGGCTCGTCGACCCGCTGGCGCTGGCCATCCTCGAGGGTCGCTTCGTGGCCGGGGACACCGTACGGGTGGACGCGGTGAGCGGTGAGCTCGTGCTCGAGCGCGCGCAGCAGCACGGAGGCGACGGCCACACCGGCCGTCGCCTGATCACCACCCCTCGGGGCGGAGATCCGATACAAGTCGGGCATCATCGCGACCGACCACGAGTAGGAGGGTGCAGGTGCCCACATACATCATGCTCACAACGCTCACTCCGGAAGGCGTGCAGACGATCAAGAACAACCCGGCGCGGATCCGCGAGGTCAACCGCGAGGTCGAGCAGCTCGGCGCCACCGTCAAGGCCCAATGGGCGACGCTCGGTCATTTCGACTTCGTCAACGTGATCGAGGCACCCGACGAGAAGACGATCGCGCGGGTCTCGCTCGAGCTGGGTTCGCGCGGGACGGGCAAGTACGAGACGCTGGTGGCGATCCCGATCGACGATTTCATTGGCGCCATCTGACCCCAGCCGCAGTCCGGCGGGCCCGGCGCCGGAGGCACGCGCGGACGGCGGCCCGCGTGTGCTGGTGCTCGGTGCGGGGGCGCGCGAGCACGCGATCGTCCACGCGCTCGCGCGCTCGCCCCGCGCCCCGGAGATCCTCTGCGCGCCCGGCAACGCCGGGATCGCCCGCGACGCTCGGCTGCTCGACGTGGCCGCCGAGGACGTGGACGGCGTCGTGCGCGCCGCGCGCGAGCAAGGCGTGGAGCTGGTGATCGTCGGCCCCGAGGCTCCGCTCGTGGCGGGCGTGGCCGATGCGCTCGCCGCCGCCGGGTTTCGCTGCTTCGGCCCGACTGCCGCCGCCGCCGCGCTCGAGGGATCGAAGGAGTTCTGCAAGCAGATCATGACCGCGGCCGGGGTGCCGACCGCCGCCTACACGGTGGTCACCGATCCGCAGGCCGGTCTGGACGCGATCGGGCGCTACCCGACGGTGATCAAGGCCGACGGGCTCGCCGCCGGGAAGGGAGTGGTGATCGCGCAGAACCCGGAGCAGGCGCGCCAAGCGCTCCAGGACCTGCTGGTGGAGCACCGGTTCGGCACCGAGCGGGTGTTGATCGAGGAACATCTGGAAGGCGAGGAGCTCTCCCTGCTGGCGCTGTGCGACGGGCAGGCCGCGGTCCCGCTCGCCTCCGCCCAGGACTACAAACGGATCTTCGACGGGGACCAGGGCCCGAACACCGGCGGCATGGGCTCGTACTCGCCGGTGCCCTCGGTCGACGCGGCGCGTGCGCAGGAGATCTGCGCCGCCGTGCACCAGCCGGTGCTCGACGAGCTCGCCCGGCGCGGGATCGCCTTCCACGGCGTGCTGTACGCCGGGCTGATGATGACCCCCGGCGGGGCCAAGGTGCTGGAATTCAACGTCCGTTTCGGGGACCCCGAGACGCAGGCGATCCTGCCTCGATTGCAATCCGATCTGCTCACCTTGCTCGAGGCGGCGATCGTGCCGGGTGGCCTGAACGGCGTCTCGCTGGAGTGGCTGCCGCAGACGGCGGTCAGCGTGGTGCTGGCCAGCGGCGGGTACCCGGCGTCCTCGTCGAGCGGTGACGTGATCCGCGGCCTGGACGCGATCCCGGCGGGCGTGTCGGTCACCCACGCGGGGACGGCGCGCTCGCCCGACGGCGAGATCGTCACCGCCGGCGGAAGGGTGCTCAGCGTGACCGGGCTCGGCGACGATCCGGCCGCCGCCCGCGCCGCCGCCTATGCTGCAGCCGACATGATCGAGTTCTCCGGCAAGCAGTTGCGCCGCGACATCGCCCTGCGAGCGGTTGGTCAGGAGCCCGCGTGAGCGAAGAGACCCCCCCTCAGGTGCTCCCGGATGCGCCCCCTCAGGCCCTGCCTGATGCGCCCGAGGTTGTGCCCGATGCCTCAGCGGCCGGCGAGCAACCGCAGGCGGTGGCCGCCGCGGAGGCCGCCTTCGAGGACCTCGACGTCGACCCGCCGGTGGTGGGAATCCTCATGGGCTCCAAGAGCGACCTGCCGGTGATGGAGGCAGCCGAGAAGGAGCTCAACGATCGCGGTATCCGCTCTGAGGTGCGGGTCATGTCGGCGCACCGCGAGCCGGACAAGGTCGCCGACTACGCGCGCAATGCCAAGCTCCGCGGGCTGCGCGTGGTGATCGCCGGCGCGGGATTGTCGGCGGCGCTGCCGGGCGTCGTGGCCGCGCACTGCGAGCTGCCGGTCATCGGGGTCCCGCTGACCAGCCGGACCTCGGTCGCGGGCGGCCTCGACGCTCTGCTCTCGATCGCCCAGATGCCCCCGGGCGTGCCCGTGGCCTGCGTCGGGGTCGACGGCGCCCGCAACGCCGCCGTGCTGGCGGCGCGGATCCTGTCGGCCTGACCGCCGCCCTCGCGCCCCCGCGGCGCGCCGGTCCTCCGGCGGCCGCGCAGCCGGGTGGCTCAGCCGGCTAGGCGCAGCCCCAGCATTGCCCGAGCGCTGTCGGGCGGGGGAGGGCCGAGGACGTCTGCGCCCCGGCGGCGAGTTCGCGGATGTACTGTGCCACGACCGCGGCAGCGCCCCGCTGAACGCGGGGCTGAGGGGGAGTGTGGGACTTGGGAGTCCGAATTGCGTGAGTCATCTGGGCTCCTCGGTGGACGTTCCGTTGTACGATGGATACCGTACGATAGCAAACGTACGATGATCGTCGTACTATCCTGAAGCTCACGATGTCACTCCAGGCCACCGACCAGATCGCCCATCCGTCGCGCACGGAGCTCGAACTGGGCGCGGTGCTGCACGCGCTCAGCGATCCGGTGCGGTTGATGATCGTCGCCGAGCTGGCCCGCGGCGAGCGCGAGTACACGTGCGGGAGCTTCGCGCTCCCGGTGACCAAGTCGACCTGCACGCATCACTTCAAGGTGCTGCGCGAGGCGGGCGTGATCCATCAGCGCCAGCAGGGCACCGCGCGCGTCAACACGCTCCGGCGCGCGGACCTCGAGGCGCGTTTCCCCGGCCTGCTTCAGACGATCCTGCAGGCGGCCGGAACCGCACGGATCGCGCTGGCGGCCGAGCCGCGCGTGGCCTAGTGGTCGCCACCGTACGTACGGCCGGAACCCACGTAGCCGACGCGCCCGGTCCGGTGGCCGTCCGCCGGTGATCCCGCGCTACACCCGCCCCGAGCTGGCCGAGATCTGGTCAGATCACGCGCACTTCGAGGCGATGCGCGAAGTCGAGGTCGCCGCCTGCGAGGAGATGGAGGGCCCGAGCCCGGACGAGCTCGAGGCGATCCGGGGGGCGACGTTCAGCGTGGAGGCGATCGCCGAGCGCGAGCGCGTCACCGATCACGACACGGCCGCGTTCGTGGATGTGCTGGCGGCCTCGGCGGGTCCGGCGGGACGCTGGATCCACCACGGCCTGACCTCCAGCGACGTGCTCGACACCGGGCTCGCGCTCCAGCTCGCGGCGGGTCGGCGAGCTCATCCTGCCCGACGCTCGCGCGCTGGTCGGGGCTCTGGCCGAGCGCGCGCGCGAGCACACGTGACACGCTGTGCGTCGGGCGCACCCACGGGATCCACGCCGAGCCGACGACGTTCGGGATCAAGCTGGCCGGCTTTGCCTTCGAGGCCGATCGCAACGCGCGCCGGCTCGAGTCGGCCTTCGCGCAGGTCGCCGTCGGCGTGATCTCGGGCGCGGTCGGCACCTACGCCGCGACCTCGCCCGAGTTCGAGCAGCGCGTGCTGGCGCGCCTGGGCCTCGAGCGCGAGCCGGTCTCGACCCAGGTCGTCGCGCGCGACCGGCACGCCGAGCTGCTGCAGGCGATCGCGCTGGCCGGAGCCGGCCTCGAGCGCTTCGCGACCGAGCTGCGCCACCTGGCGCGCACCGAGGTGGGCGAAGCGCGCGAACCATTTGCGGCGGGGCAGAAGGGTTCGAGCGCGATGCCCCACAAGCGCAACCCGATCAAGTCAGAGCAGGTCGTCGGCCTGGCTCGCGTGCTGCGCGGGAATGCCCAGGCCGGGCTCGAGGACGTGGCGCTGTGGCACGAGCGCGACATCTCGCACTCCTCGGTCGAGCGGATCATCCTGCCCGACTCGACCACGCTGCTGGATCATCTCCAGCGCCGCGTGCTCGCGCTCGTGCGGGGGATGGTGGTGGACGCCGGGAGGATGCGCCAGAACCTCGAGTTGACCCACGGAGGGCTGTTCTCCCAGCGCGTGCTGCTGGCCTTGGTGGAGACTGGCGTGGCGCGGGATGACGCGTATCGCATCGTTCAGCGCCTCGCGCAACGCGCGCTGGACGAAGGCGTGCCGCTGCGCGACCTGCTCGCGGCCGATCCGGCCGGCTCGGGCCTCGACCTCGACGCGATCTTCGACTACGACGTGTTCGTCCGCTACGCGGGTGAGATCGTGGGGCGGTTGGACGCGATCGCCGGCGCGGGGGATGCGATCGGCGGGCCGGCCGACGCGATTGTCAGCCCGGCGGGGGAGATCGTCGGGCCGGCGGACGCGATTGTCGGGCCCGCGGGGGAGATCGTCGGGCCGCGGGATGCGAGCGAATAAGCGCTCGGGAACCGGGCGAGCCGTCGGATCCAGGCGCTAGCATCGCGGTAGTGAATGCCCTCGCTGACCTGCCCCTTCTCGCCTCGGGCAAGGTCCGCGAGATCTATGCGCTCGAGGACGCGCTGCTGATCGTCGCGTCGGACCGGATCTCGACCTACGACGTCGTCCATCCGACCCCGATTCCGGACAAGGGCAATGTGCTCACGGGCCTCTCGACGTTCTGGTTCGAGCGCACCGGCGACATCGTCCCGAACCATCTGATCTCGGTCGCCGACGGCGTCCCGGCGGAGGCGCGCGGGCGCGCGATGGTGGTCCGCAAGCTCGAGATGCTGACCGTGGAATGCGTCGTGCGTGGCTACCTGAGCGGGTCGGGCTGGAAGGACTACCAGAGCACCGGAACCGTGTCGGGCATCGCCCTGCCGCCCGGGCTGCGCGAGTCCGATCAACTGCCCGCGCCGATCTTCACGCCCAGCACCAAGGCGAACGTCGGACACGACGAGGCGATCGACTTCGACGGCGCGGTCGCGCTGATCGGCGACCGGGCGCTGGCCGAGCGGGTCCGCGATGTGTCGATCGCGCTCTACCAGTACGCGGCCGAGCACGCCCGAGCGAACGGGATCATCCTCGCCGACACGAAGTTCGAGCTCGGGATCGACCAGCAGGGCGAGCTGACGTTGGGGGATGAGGTCTGCACCCCGGACTCCTCGCGCTTCTGGCCCGCCGACCAGTATGAGCCTGGCCGTGCGCAGCCCAGCTTCGACAAGCAGTTCGTCCGCGATTGGGCGTCCTCGACCGGCTGGGATCGCACTCCCCCGGCGCCGCCGATCCCCGACGAGGTCGTCGCCCGCACGCGCGAGAAGTACATCGAGGCCTATCAGTTGGTCGCCGGCGAGCCATTCGACGCCTGGCTGCGCCGGACGGAGGCCTGATGCGCGCCCGGGTGCTCGTCAGGCCCAAGGCGGGGATCCTCGATCCCCAGGGACAGGCGGTGGAGCGAGCCCTGCCGGCGTTGGGGTTCACCGGCGTGCACAACGTCCACGTCGGCCGCCTGATCGAACTCGACGTCGAGGACCCCGCCCAGCTTCCGAAGATGTGCGAGCAACTGCTTATCCAACCCTCTGATCGAAGACTACGAAGTGCTCCCGGAATGAAGTTCGGCGTCATCCGTTTCCCAGGGTCGTGCGACGAGGTCGATGCGCAGCTGGCCGCCAGCCGGGTGGGGGACGCCGTGATTCTGTGGCATGGGGATCGCGACCTTCAGGGCGTGGATGCCGTCATCGTGCCCGGCGGTTTCTCCTACGGCGACTACCTGCGGGCGGGGGCGATCGCCCGGTTTGCGCCGGTGATGGAGGAGGTGGCCGAGTTCGCCGGCGACGGTGGGCTCGTGCTCGGGATCTGCAATGGCTTCCAGGTCCTCTGCGAGGCGCGTCTGCTCCCCGGCGCGCTGCTGCCGAACCTCTCCTTGCGCTTCGTCTGCCGGCAGGTCGAGCTCGACGTGGTCAACGGCGACAGCGCCTTCACCCGCGCCTGTGAATCCGGCTCGGCGGCTCGGCGGCTGTCGATCCCGGTCAAGCACACGACGGGGCGCTACTACGCGCCGGAGGACGAACTCGACCGGCTCGAGGCGGCCGGACAGGTGCTGTTGCGCTACGCCCCCGGCCAGAACCCCAACGGCTCGATCCGCGACATCGCCGGCGTGTGCAACGAGCGCGGCAACGTGTTCGGCCTGATGCCCCACCCCGAGCACGCGGTGGATCCGCTGACCGGCTCGATTGACGGGTTGACGATCTTCGAGTCGATTCGAGCCCAGGTTGCCGACCGCGTCGTCGTCTGACACCGACCGCCATCGTCGGCTCGGGCTCACCGACTTCGAGTACGCGCTGATTCTCGAGCGCCTCGGCCGCGAGCCCAGCGACGTCGAGCTGGCCATGCTGTCCTTGATGTGGTCCGAGCACTGTGCCTACAAGCACTCCAAGAAGCTGCTCCGGGGGCTGCCCACAGCCGGGCCGAACGTGCTCATGGGCCCGGGCGAGAACGCGGGCGTGGTCGACGTCGGCGGCGGGCTGGCGGTCGCGTTCAAGGTCGAGTCCCACAATCACCCCAGCGCGGTCGAGCCGTTCCAGGGCGCGGCGACCGGAGTCGGGGGGATCCTGCGCGACGTGTTCGCGGTCGGCGCGCGCCCGATCGCCGTGCTCGACTCGCTGCGCTTCGGCGAGCCGGCCAGTTCTGAGCGATCGCGCTACCTGCTCGACCGGGTCGTTGCCGGGATCGGGCACTACGGCAACTCGATCGGCGTGCCCACCGTCGGGGGGGAGATCTACTTCGAGCCCAGCTACGAGCAGAACTGCCTGGTCAACGCGATGTGCCTGGGGCTGGCGTCGCGCGAGCGCCTGATCCGCGCCGCGGCCGCCGGGCCGGGGAACGTGCTGGTGCTGATCGGGGCGCTGACCGGCCGCGACGGGATCGGCGGGGCATCGGTGCTGGCCAGCGCAGAGCTCGGCGAGACCGATGAGGCGAAGCGCCCGTCGGTCCAGATCGGTGATCCGTTCGCTGAGAAGAAGCTGCTCGAGTGCTGCCTGGAGCTGCTTGACCGGGACCTGCTGGTCTCCTTGCAGGACCTCGGCGCGGCCGGCATCACCTCCTCGGCGTCGGAGATGGCGAGCAAAGGGGGCGTCGGGCTCGAGATCGACGTCGCCCGGGTCCCGTTGCGGGAAGCCGACATGGAGCCGTTCGAGATCATGATCTCCGAGTCCCAGGAGCGGATGCTGTGTGTTGTCGAGCCCGACCGTGTCGAGGCGGTGATCGCCGTGTGCGAGCACTGGGAGACGCTCGCGACACCGATCGGGCGCGTGAACACGAGCGACCGCGTGTTGGTGCTCGATGACGGCACCGTGGTGGCGGATCTGCCCTTCAGTGTGTTGGTGGACGACTGTCCGCTGTACGACCTCGAGCCCGCGCCGGCGGGCGCGCCGCTGTACGGCGGCTCCCCGGCGACGCTGACCGGGAGCGAGCCGCCGGCGGAGATCCTGCTGGCCCTGCTGCGCTCGCCCAACCTCGCCTCGCGGCGCCCCGTGTTCGAGCAGTACGACCCGATCGTCCAGTCGCGTACGGTGCGCCGTCCCGACGATGCCGATGCGGCCGTGCTCGCGCTGCCCGACGGGTCGGCGATCGCCGTCTCGATCGACGGCAACGGCCGCCGGGTGGCCTGCGATCCCCTTCTCGGCACGATCGAGGCCGTGTACGAGTGCGTGGCCAACCTCGCCTGCGTGGGGGCCGAGCCGCTCGGCCTGACCAATTGCCTGAACTTCGGCAACCCGGAGAAGCCCCACGTCGCGTGGCAGCTCTCGCAGGCGGTGCAGGGCATGGCGCAGGCGTGTGAGGCGCTCGGGGTGCCTGTCGTGGGCGGCAACGTCTCGCTCTACAACGAGGCCCCCGCCGGCCCGATCCTGCCCACACCGGTGGTCGGCATCGTGGGGCGGCTCGCCGAGGCCGCCCGAGCGGGGCGCCTGGGCTTCGTCGATGACGGCGATGTGATCGCGCTGGTGGGGCCGTTCAATCCGGCGCTGACCGGCTCGGAGCTGGCCAAGCTGCAGGGCCACGTGCCCGCCGGAGCGCTTCCGCCGCTGGACGAGCGCGCGGCCCGTGATGCCCACGCCGCGGTCCGGCGAGGGGTCAGCTCCGGTGCGCTTAAGAACGCCCACGACATCGCCGAGGGCGGCCTGGCCGTCGCGCTCGCCGAATGCTGCGTGGCCGGCGGGATCGGCGCGACGATCCGGCTCCCCGGCGACTTCGACCTGTTCGGAGAGGCCCCAGGACGCGCGTTCATCGTCTCAGGCGACGAGGACGCGCTGGCCGGCTTTCAGATCATCGGCCGGGTCGGCGGCAGCGAGCTTGAGATCGCCGGACGGCTGACCGTGGCCGTCTCTGCCCTGCGGGAGGTCCGCGAGTCTGGGCTCGCGGAGTACGTGTAGTGCAGCTTGCCGGCGAGGCCGGATGCCGGGCGAGCCGCGAGCTCGGGGCCGCCAGAGCGCACAGAGATTTCTGGAACGTCGTGCGAGGCCGTTGCTAGCCTGGTTGGAGGCCTTGCGGATGCCCCCCCTCGACGATCAGCGCGATGGGCCCCGCGACGAGTGCGGCGTGTTCGGGTTGTACGCCCCCGAGCATGACGTTGCCCGACTCGCGTACTTCGGCCTGTTCGCACTCCAGCACCGCGGCCAGGAGTCCGCGGGCATCGCGACCGCCGCCCGCGGGGGCAACATCATGGCCATCCGCGATCAGGGGCTGGTCGCCCAGGTGTTCGACGAGCACACGCTGCGTTCGCTGGTCGGGGATATGGCGATCGGCCACGTCCGCTACTCGACGACCGGATCCTCGGAGTGGGAGAACGCCCAGCCGATCGTCCGCGACGACCGTCGCACGCTGGCCTTGGCCCACAATGGCAACCTGATCAACGCGGTCGAGCTGCACAGCGAGCTGCGCGGTCGCGACGTCCCGTTTCGCTCCACCTCCGACTCAGAGATCATCGCGGCGCTGCTGGCCACCCATCCCGCAGAGCGGATCGATGATGCGGTGGCGGATGTCCTGCCGCGGCTCAAGGGCGCATTCTCGACCGTCGTGATGACCGAGGATGCGGTCGTGGCGTTCCGCGATCCCCACGGTTTGCGTCCGCTGGCGCTCGGCATGATCGACCGCGAGGGCGACGCCCGGCCCGCCTACTGCGTGGCCAGCGAGTCATGCGCGTTTGACCTGATCGGGGCCCGCTACCTGCGCGACGTGCAGCCGGGAGAGGTGGTGACGCTGACCGAGCGCGGGATCCAATCGCGGATCGTCGCCGGCGCGGAGCGCCAGGCGTTCTGCGTGTTTGAGTACATCTACTTCGCCCGCCCCGACTCGCGCATGAACGGAACCGTGCTCCAGGTCGCCCGCGCTCGGATGGGCGAGATCCTGTGGCGCGAGGCCCCGGTGGAGGCCGACCTGGTGATCGCCGTGCCCGACTCGGGCAACGCCGCCGCGCGCGGTCTGGCGCGCGCCTCCGGGCTGCCGCAGGACGACGGTTTCATCAAGAACCGCTACGTGGCCCGCACGTTCATCCAGCCCGGGCAGGAGCTGCGCCGCCAGGGGCTGCGGCTGAAGTTCAACCCGCTCCCGGAGGTCGTCGCGGGGCAGCGACTGGTCGTCGTCGACGACTCGATCGTGCGCGGCAACACCACCCGTCAGATCGTCCAGATGCTCCGCGACTCCGGCGCGGCGGAGGTGCACCTGCGGATCTCGGCGCCGCCGATCAAGCATCCCTGCCACTACGGCATCGACATGTCCACGCGCGAAGAGATGATCGCCCACGGCCGCACCGTCGAGGAGGTGTGCGCCGAGCTCGGCGCCGACTCCCTCCACTACCTCTCGCTGGCCGGCGTCTACGAGGCGGTCGGCGCGACGCGGGACACCCACTGCGACGCGTGCTTCAGCGGCGACTATCCGCTGGCCGGGACCGAAGCGGCCACGGGCAAGTTCGCCCTCGAGCCCGAGCTCCCGCTGCTCAAGGTCTAAGCGGGCCTGGCACTGCCGAAGGGTTGTGCGCGGTGGCCGACGCCCGCAGCGCAAACGTGTGCTCCTCAATCGGCGTCGTCCGTGCCCATTCCGCCGGCCATCCATGGCCGGCGGGCGACACCCTCTCGCAGGCACCCCGCTCCACCATAAGCACGCCTGTCTGTCGACGCGCTCTCGTGTGCGCGGCGCTGCGCTATGGGCGTCCGGTCTGTCGACGCGCTCTCGCGTGCGCGCGCTCGGCGACACGCACACTGCTTCCCGAGGGGCGGCGCCTTTGCGCAGCGGGGGTGCCGATTCAGCCTCGGCGTTCGTGGCGATTCGGCCGGTCTGGACCGGCAACCCGCGCCGCGCAGCCGGCCAGCCCGGACGGAATCCGAACCTTGGCGTTTGGGGTCCAAGGGGTGGACCCAGAACGCCAAAGTTCGCGTCGGGCGGCCTCATGCGTCAACCTCCACGGAGTTGGCGCGCCGCGCTCCGCGGCTGCTCTCCGCAGACCGGCGAGGCGCACATGCACCAGATCCCAAACCGAGGCGGCGGCTGTGGATTTGGGTCATCACTCATGCGTGGCATGTGTGATCACCCAAATCGTGGACCGCCGGGAGCGGTTTGGGGAATGCTGCAGGTGATGGGAGCTCGATGTGACCGCCGCATCACTGGGCGGTCGTCACATTCGCGGTTCGCTGGCGCGCATCCCTGGCCTGTGGTGACTCTGGGTCCGTGTGTGACGCAACGGCGACAAGTCTGTAACGCCACTGCGACAAGTCTGTATTTGGGCGCTGAGATTGCCCGGCAGCCGCCGATCGCACCGGTATCGTCGGCCGCCCGATGGATGCTCGTGACGCGTTACGCCGGACCTTCGGCTTTGAGCAGTTCCGCCCCGGCCAGGCCGCGGCCGTCGATGCGGCGCTGGCCAACCGCGATGCGCTGGTCGTGATGCCAACTGGTTCTGGCAAGTCGCTGTGCTATCAGCTGCCGGCGCTCATGCGCGACGACCTGACGCTCGTCGTCTCGCCCCTGGTCTCGCTGATGCAGGACCAGGTGTCGGCGCTGGCCCGCATTGCCCCGGGCCGCGTCGAGTTGGTCAACGCGCAGCGCGGGTACGCCGCCAACGGTGAGGCGATGGCGCGGGCCGCCGGCGGCGAGCTGAGGCTCCTGTACGTCTCGCCGGAGCGGTTCGCCGCACCCCGGTTCGCCGAGGCGATGGCGCGCGCCGGGGTGGGCCTGTTCGTCGTGGACGAAGCGCACTGCGTCTCCCAGTGGGGCCACGATTTTCGCCCCGACTACTTCTCGCTCGCCGACGCTGCCCGCCGGGTGGGGGCGCGGGCGACGATCGCCTTGACCGCCACCGCGACGCCTCGCGTCGCGGATGACATCGCGCGGCGGCTGGAGCTGCGCGACGCGGTGCGGGTGACGACCGGGTTTGACCGCCCGAACCTCAGCTTCGCGGTGGTGGCATGTCGGGGCGCGGTGGACAAGGAGCGACGGATCGCCGCAGCGCTGTCGGAGCCCGAGGCGCTGCCGGCGATCGTCTATGCCGGCACGCGGGGGGCCAGTGAACAGCTCGCCCACGGGTTGGATCGCGCGCTCGGGCTCGACGGGGGCGTCGTCGCCTACCACGCGGGTCTCGACCGCGGTCGCCGCGCGGCGACGCAGGAGCGGTTCATGGCGGGCGAAGCGCGCGTGATCGTCGCCACGAACGCGTTTGGGATGGGGATCGATAAGTCGAATGTGCGGACCGTCTGCCACGCCTCGGTCCCGGGGTCGCTGGAGGCCTACTACCAGGAGGCCGGCCGGGCGGGGCGCGACGGCCGTCCTGCGCGCTGCCTGTTGTTCGCCGAGCAGCGCGATAAGGGCCTGCACGTGTTCTTCATCCAGCGGGGGCGCGTTTCTGATGAGGCGCTGCAGCGCGTGGCTGAGCGCCTGCAATGGGCCGGCCTCGACGGACGCTACGACCTGGCGCTGGCGGACCTCGTCGGGCTGGTGACCGAGCGCGGCGGGCGCGCAGCCCGGGGCGGACGCGCAGACCGCGGTGGGCGCGGGAGCGTCGGGGAGCGCGGCGAGGACGACGTGGTGCGCGCGATCATCGGCCACCTGGCCCGCGCGGGCGTGCTCGCCCCGCAGCCGGCGCCACCTGATCGCGCCGTCGGGCTGAAGATCGGCGACTGGGATCGGCGCGCGGCGGCCCTGTGCCTGGGCTCGGTGCGCGAGGCCGAGCGGGTGCGCTGGCGCCAGTACCGGGCGATCTGGGAATACGTCGAGCGCGCGCAATGCCGGCGTGCCGCCCTGCTGGCCCACTTCGGGGATCGATCAATACCCGCACCGTCGGTCGACTGTTGTGACGTATGCGTCCCGGGAGTGGCGCCGGTGACCCCGGCGCCGCTGCCCGTACCGGCCTCGTCCGCGAGGACCCGGGGTCCATCACGGGTGCGGACCACAGCGGATCGAGCGGCCGCATCGGGGAGGAGGACCGCATCGCCAGGGAGGACCGCATCGGCCGGGAAGTCCTCGGCGCCGGTCCAGCAGGGGGTCGAGGGTGATTTCGGCGATGGGCGCGGCCCCGGCCGGCCGGGGGACCTCGACCAGGCGATCATCGAGGTTGTCGTCTCTGCCCGGCCTCCGGTGGGCCGCACGCGGGCGGTCGAGATCTTGCGCGGCGGGCGATCCAAGGTCATCGCCGCGCACGCTTACGACGGGCTTCCGGACTACGGCGCGTTCTCGCATCTCCGCTCGGCTGACGTACTGGGGCGGGTCGACCAACTGCTGACGGCCGGCACGCTGCGCTCGACGGGCGGCCGGTTCCCGAAGCTGCGGGCCGCATGAACCTCGCCGCACTGGCGCCGCCGCCGGTCGGATCGGGGGGCGGCCGCATGAACCTCGCCGCACTGGCGCCGCCGCCGGTCGGATCGGGGGGCGGCTGCTTGGACGTCGTCGCACTCTCGTTCGGGGCGGTCGGATCGGGGTCGGCTGCGTGAACGTCGCGGTGCTCGCCTCGGGCGTGGGCACCAACCTGCAGGCGCTGCTCGACCGGGCCAACGGCCGCGACGGCGTTGAGATCGTCGCCGCCGCGTCGGACAAGCCGGATCCGCAGGCGATGCACCGGGCGCACGCGGCCGGAGTGCCGGCGCAGGCGTTTCCCCTCAGCCGCTTCGCCGACCGTGAGGCCCGTGATCGCGCGATGGCGGCGTGGCTGCAGGAGCACGGCGCTCAGCTGATCGTGCTGGCGGGGTATATGCAGTTGTTGAGTGGCCCGTTCCTGGCCGCGTTCCCCCAGCGTGTGATCAACGTCCATCCGGCGCTCCTGCCGGCGTTCCCCGGCTTGAACGCGGTTGAGCAGGCGCTCGCCTATGGCGTCAAGGTGTTCGGCGTGACCGTGCACTTCGTCGACGAGGGCGTCGACAGCGGCCCGGTGATCCTGCAGCGTGCCGTTGCCCTGCCGGAAGCCCGTCATCCGGCCGAGGTGCTCGAGCACCTGCACCCCATCGAGCACGAGCTGTTGCCCGAGGCGGTGCGGCTGATCGCGCGCGGGGCGGTCAGCTTTGATGCCGCCAACCCGCGACGCGTTCTCATCGCGCGGTAGCAGCCGGCCCCGGCCCCGTCTGGCTGATCAGCGCTCGCGCCGGTTGGCCAGGTGGGCGGCCGGCCCACGACGCGTCGCCATCGGGCGGTAAAGTCGTCGTCAAGGATGGAGCAGAGCGCCCAGACCGGGGATCCATTCGTGCCTGCCACGGCGGGGAGGCAGGTCGCGCGAGCACTGCTTTCGGTGTCGGACAAGACCGGGATCGTCGAGTTCGCCCGCGGCCTGGGCGAGCTCGGGATCGAGATCATCTCGACCGGCGGCACAGCGCGTGAGTTGGCCGAGGCCGGCGTGCCGGTGCGGTCGATCTCCGATCTGACCGGATTCCCGGAGATCATGGATGGTCGCGTCAAAACGCTGCACCCGAAGCTGTACGCCGGGCTGCTCGCGCTCCGCGATCGGCCGGAGCACATGCAGGCGGCCGACGAGCACGATGTCGAGTTCATCGACATGGTGTGCGTGAACCTCTACCCGTTCGAGCGCACCGCGGCGCAGCGCGGGGTGAGCGAGAGCGATGTGATCGAGAACATCGACATCGGCGGCCCGACGATGATTCGCGCGGCGGCGAAGAACTTTGCCTTCGCCGCGGCCGTGGTCAGCCCCGAGAGCTACGACGCGGTGCTGGCCGAGCTGCGCGAGTCCGACCGGCGCCTGTCGCCGTCCACGCGTGAGAGCCTGGCGGCCGAGGCGTTCGCCTACACCGCCCGGTATGACACGGCGATCGCGCGCTGGTTCCAGGAGAAGCGCGAGGACTTCCCGCCGTTGCTCGTGCGCGCCTACCAGAAGGTGCTCGAGCTGCCCTACGGCGAGAATCCCCACCAGCGCGCCGCCTACTACGAGCAGATCGGCGCTCGCACACACGTCCTGTCGATGGTTTCCCAGCTCGGGGGCAAGCCGATCTCGTTCAACAACCTGCTCGACCTCGATGCCGGCCGGCTGCTGCTGAGCGAGTTCGAGATGCCCGCGTGCGTGATCATCAAGCACAACAATCCATGCGGCGTCGCGGTCAATGAGGCTCCGCTGGAGGCCTATCAGCGGGCCTTCTCGTGCGATCCGATGTCGGCCTTCGGCGGTGTGATCTGCTTGAACCGGAGCGTCAATCGCGAGCTGGCCGAGGCACTGGTGGGGCAGTTCGTCGAGGTCCTGTTCGCGCGGGGATATGACGAGGACGCGCTCGAGGTCCTGCAGAGCAAGCCCAACATGCGGATTCTCGACGATCGTGAGCGTCGCGACACGAACATCGTCGAGCCGAATCTCCGTCAGGTCGTCGGCGGGATGCTCGTACAGGACCGTGATCACGACTTCGAGGATCGCAACGAGATGCGGGTGGTCAGCCAGCGTCGCCCGACCGAGGCCGAGTGGAACGAGCTCTCGTTTGCCTGGACGGTGTGCAAGCACGTGCGGTCGAACGCGATCGTGTTCTCGCGTGACCTGGCGACCGTCGGCGTTGGGGCAGGTCAGATGAGCCGCGTTGACTCGGTCCGGATCGGACTGGAAAAGGCCCGCTCCGGGGTGGACGGGGCTGCGATGGCTTCGGATGCCTATTTCCCGTTCCCCGATGGGCCGCAACTGGCGATCGACGCCGGCGCCACGGCGATCATCCAGCCCGGTGGATCGGTACGGGACGACGAGGTGATCGCGGCGGTCGACACGGCGGGTGCCGCGATGGTGTTCACGAGCCGACGTCACTTCCGCCATTGAGCGAGCGCTTCTCAGGCGATCCTCCGTCTCCCTGGGAGGGGAAGTTCGGGTTCAGCCGGATGGTCCGGGCAGGTCAGTTCGTGCTGGTCGGCGGCACGACCTCGGTCGACGTCGACGGTGTGGTCCGCGGCGAGACGCCCTACGAGCAGACGGTCGAGATCCTGCAGAAGCTCGAGCACGAGCTGGCCCGGGCAGGGGCCGGCTTGGCCGATGTGATCCAAACCCGGGTGTATGTGACCGACATCTCCCGCTGCGATGAGGTTGGGCGCGCCCACGGTGACGTGTTCGCCGCCATCCGCCCGCTGATGACCATGGTCGAGGTCAGCGGCCTGATCGACCCGCGGATGCTGGTGGAGATCGAGGCGGTCGCCTACGCGTAAAGTTGTCCCCTGGGGCGGGCCGCGTTCGCGCTCGGGTCGAGCGGGTGCGCGATCGTCAGGCTTAGCCGCCGTAGCTCAGCTGGCAGAGCAGCGGACTTTTAATCCGAAGGTCGTGGGTTCGATCCCCACCGGCGGCATCGGTAAGTGGCTGCAAATCTGTGATTTCTGGCTTGTGAGGATCCGAGGGATCTGGCAACCATGTCCCCAATATGTCCCCAGGCTCGGCGCGGCACCTTGCCGGGGATGGTGCGAACCGGGGTCACGTTCGCGGCTGCCGCGGCGGAGTGGCTTCGGTTCATCGAGGAGCACCGCGAGCGCAAGCCGTCGACGTTGGTGGACTACCGCTCGGCGCTTCGGGCGCACCTGCTGCCAGCGTTCGGCGAGGAGCCGATCGAGTCGATCACGACCGAGGACATCGAGGCTTGGCGGCGCTCACTTGTCGGTCTGTCGAACCGTTCCAAGAACAAGCTCCTGATCCAGCTGCACGGCATCTTCCGCCGCGCGCAGATGGTTTGGGCGATTCAGGTCAACCCGCTGGCCCGAGTTGAAAGCACCCGATGCGACCGAGCGGCGACATCCACGTCTTCTCGCCCGAGGAGGTCTGGGCGCTCGTCCGCGCCGCCGCGTCGGAGATGGACTGCGCCATCTTTCTGACGGCTGCGTTCACCGGCCTGCGGATGGGCGAACTGCTGGCGTTGCGTTGCGTGACGTCGACTTCGCCGGCTCCACGATCCGCGTGCGAGCATCGTGGGCTGGCAGCGCGCTGACGACGCCGAAGTCCGGCAAGGTCCGTTCGGTGCCGCTCGCCCCCGATGTTGCGAGCGCGCTGGCGCAACTCGGCCGCCGCGAGCACCGGATCGGCGAGGACGACCTGGTGTTCGCCAGCGAGGTCGGCACCTACGTCGATGCCTTGGCCCTTCGCCGTCGCTACAAGGCCGCGCTTGACCGCGCCGCCCTGCGCCCGCTGCGCTTCCACGATCTGCCACACGTTTGGCACGCGCATGATCGCCAAGGCCGACATCCGCCGGGTGCAGCAGTGGATGGGCCACGCCGACGTCCTGTCCACGATGCGTTACCTCCACTACGCGCCCCACCGGGAGGACGCGACGTCTGGTCGCGGAGGCATTCGCCCTTGCCGGAGACGATGAACCAGCCAATCCGCCGAGACCAGGGCTCCAGCAATGGGACGCAGGATCGGGACGATGCCTACGCAGCTCGCCGCGATTGACTCGGGAGCGCGCCGTCCAGTTGGGCGGTGGGCGCGTTGCTGATGCCGATCGCGACTGCCGTGATCCCGGTCGCCGCGGTCAGCGATGGCCCCGGATCCGGCTCTGCCGTGACGCTCTGGCGAGCCGTTGTCTGGATCGGCTCACGTTCGCGCTGCTTTATGTCGATGCAGGGGCTGTCGATGCATCGTCTGCCCGGATCTCGCTTGGCAGGACTCGTAATCCTGGTGTGCGCGTTGCCCATGACGGCTACCGCCGCCGGCTCGATCGCGCGTCCTGCGCCGAGAATCCTGAGCGCAGCGTGGGGCACGGACAACGGGGTCGGTTGTCCGAATGGCCACCGGGGTCTCGACAATATCCCTGTCACGTTCAACGTGTTCATCCGTCCGTCATCGATTCAGACCACGGACTTCCAGGTCGTGCGAAGCGATGGAACCGTCGCGACCCCGACCTGCGCCATTCAGTTCCCGCCGAACGAGTCCGACGAGCGTCAGACGGTGAATCTGATCGGCACTTCGGGGATTCGGTGAACGGCCCAACGCCGGTCGCGATTCGCATTGTCGGAGCGCTGCAGGGCAAGGCCCCGGGGGCGCTTCGGTGGCGTCCGATCCCGCCCTTGCCACAGGCCACGGTAAGCCCGCTGTCCGGAGGCCCGTACATCGTGGACGCGTGGACGCTCACCCCCGCGATCTACCACGGTGACCACAACCGTTGCATGGTCGGCAAGACCTTCGTACGCGTCGTCGTGGTCCAACGGGCTCACGGCCTACCCCAGCGGCGCTGAGGTTGGCGCCCCGGTTATCGCGTCCTACCGCGCGATTTACACACTGCGGAACGGCAAGGCCGTCGCGATTGCCCCGCTCGCTGTCGCAGATCTCCACGACCATTCGAAGGTGGCCAACGACGACAACATGCATGATCTCTGCCTCCCGCAGATCCCTCGTGGCGCGACGCTCACGGGAGTGACGATCGGCGGCGGACTGATCCAGGACCCCGATGGCAACCCGAACGTCGCTCAGAAGTTCAACCTACCGCGGCCTGACCGGCACACCCGACAATCGGACCGCCGCGGCCGAAGCTTCCGAGCCCTGCAGTAGAGGCGCCTTCCGCCGAGTGGTCGCTCTGCATAAGCAGCTAAACGATTCTGCATACCGTCGCGCCAGCCCTGGGTTCGGCGATCCGCGCGATCCGCGCCGCATCGAGACGAGCCCAAGTATGGCCGTGTCCACGTGGCCGGTTCTGTCCCGAGAGCGCCAGCGTTGGACGGCCAAGCCACGTCGAGATCGTGCCAGAGGCGGTCTCGGTGAGGCAACCGACCTCGCCCCGGGCGCTCGATTGAGGCGAGACCGTCCATGAAATCGGACACTGGGCTGTGTGGTCCCTCAACCCTGATTCCGTGTACGTGTCTGCGCAGCGTATGCTCGTCGTCTGCATGGCCCGCGCGCTGGTCACCGGAGCCTCCGGCTATGTTGGCAGTCGACTGGTGAACGCGCTGCACGCGCTCGGCGAGCCGGTCGGTTGCGTCGCGCGCGACCCGAGCCGCGTCGCCGTTGATGCAGCCATCACGGTGCATCGTGGCGACATGCTCGACGCGGACTCGTTGAGCGCGATCGGCGATGGCTACACCATGGCCTACTACCTTGTTCACTCGATGGGGCGCGGGGGCGGCTCGGACTATGAACACCGCGACGCGCTCGCCGCATCGAACTTCGCCCGCTTCGCGACCGACACCGGCATCGACCGAGTCGCGTACCTCGGCGGTCTCGGCGATCGGCCTGGATCTGAGCATCTGCGATCACGACTCCGCGTCGGAGAGATCCTGCGCGACGAGGGACCACCGCTGACCTGGTTCCGTGCCGGCATGGTGGTCGGCGCCGGCTCCGAGAGCTACCGAACCCTCCGCTCGCTTGTGCAACGGCTACCGGTGATGCTCGCGCCCGCTTGGCTGGCGACGCCCACGCAGGCGATCGCGATCGGCGATGTGCTGCGCTACCTGATCGACTGTCCTCGCATACCCCAGACGCGCTCCCGTGAAATCCAGATCGGCTCGGCAGAGATACTCACATACGGCCAGATGCTCGACCGGATGGCCGATGCGTTGGGGTTGCGACGACGCCCACGCATTCCGGTGCCGCTGCTCACACCTTGGCTCTCGTCGCATTGGATCGGCCTGATCACACCGGTCGACGCGGGCGTTGCCAGGCCGTTGATCGAAGGGCTCTCCACCGACACGACCGTCACAGACCCGTCCGGAATGGCGCTCTTCGACTTCCTACCACGCTCATTCGACCAGGCATTGCGCGAGGCGATCGTCGAAGAGGACGGATCCGCGCAGCGCGTCGCGCCCTAATCTTCGAGAGCGCAACGACGAGGACAATCTTCCGCCGACGGCAACCACGCTGATGCCACGGCGCTGCCGCATCCAGTGCGGATCGGTCACCGCCTCGCCGTGGCTGCTTAAGGCGCTTGTGAGCTTCCTTCGCGGGTGTCAATGACGTCAACGAGTGTCCTGAGGGGGCTGCTCGAGGCGTTATGGGAGGTTGGGGGCGACGTCGGCGACGTCGGCGACGTCGGCGACGTCTGGGCGGCGTTCCGTCTGGACGTTGATCTGTTTGTGGTTCGTCATGGATGACGTTCATTTTGATGGCGGGATGCATCAGGGTTCGTGGCCCGCCGTGTGCGGATGGCGTTGAGTGGCGTGAAGTCGTGGACGGTGGTCGGGCCGGACGGCCGTGCGGTTGAGGAAATCGACGAGTTCCTTGGTTGGTTGAGCGGGATCGAGCGCTCGCCGAACACGGTCGAGGCGTACGCGCGCGATCTTGGCTTGTTCTGGTCGTATCTGGCCGAGCGGAACGTGGCGTGGGAGCGGGTGTCGGTCGTGGGGCTGGGCGAATTCGCGGCGTGGGCGCGGCGGCCGGCTGAGAACGTGGTGGTGATCAGCGAGGTGGCGGCCAAGCGGTCGGCGTCGACGGTGAACCGGATGCTGGCGGCGGTGGTGTCGCTCCATGAGTTCCGGGGGCGGCGCGGGAACGAGCTGGCGGGATCTGGTGGTCCGCACGCGGTCAGGCCGTGGCAGCTATAAGCCTTTCCTGCATGGGATCGCCTGGGGTAGGCCGCGGGCCGGGCGGTGCGGCTGCCCGAGCGGCAGCGGCTGCCGCGCACGTTGAGCTTGGAGCAGGTCGCGGCGGTGATCGACTGCCAGCAGCGGTTGCGCGACCGGTTCTTGTTTGCGTTGCTGGCGTCGACGGGGATGCGGGTCGGCTGGCGCTGGGGTTGCGGCACGAGGATGTTGTCTCGTGGGAGCGGCGGATTGAGATCGTGCTGCGGCGCGAGGCGGTGATCCCGATCGGCCCTGTGCTGCACGAGTGACGGTGGCCATGGAAAGCTCCCCGTAGGCGGCCATCGAATCTCCCCGCTGGTGGCCACCGTTTCTCCCCAGGGGTGGCCACGGTTTCTCCCCGCGTTTCTGTCCTGAGGCGCCGGTAATCGAGCGCGCGTTGTTGTTGACGCGCGATCTGAGGAGGCCGGCCGTGAAGAGAGGCGAGGAAGCGATGGAGATTCTTGAGGCGTATGACGTGACGGGCGCGCTGCGGGGCGCCGCGGCGCTGGCGGGGTGTGATCACAAGACGGTCGCGCGGTTGGTCGCGGCGCGGGAGGAGGCGGGTGGCGGGTTGCCGGTGCGGGCTCGTTCGCGGCCGTTGGTGGACCCGTTCGCGGAGAAGATCGATGAGCTGGTCGATCGCTCCCGCGCGCAGATCCGGGCTGACAAGGCGCACGCGATCCTGGTGGCGATGGGCTATGGGGGGTCGTATCGCACGACGCGACGGGCGGTCGCGGAGGCGAAACGGCGGTGGCGCCAGAAGCATGGGCGGCGGACGCGGCCGTGGATCCCGCAGCCGGGACTGTGGTTGCAGTGGGATTAGGGGGATGGGCCGGAGGTCGCGATCACATTGGCGTATGCACGGCGTAGCGGCGCCCAACGAAGCCGCCGAGGCGCTCGGGGACCTTCGCTGCTACGCCTAAACCTAAACGCGGACGCTCGTCGGACAGGCGGTCCAGCAACGGGCGGTTGGGCCGAGTCGTCTTTACGGAGGAGGTTGTGGCCGCGTCTGGTCCGCGACACGGGCGTCAGCCGAGGCCGGTGGTGCGCTCGTCCAGGCACGCTGCGGCCCCGCCGGTTTCGAACGTCGCGACGTCGCACATCGCCGTGTGCGGGTAGTAGGCGCCCAGCGCTTGCTTTGCGTCGGCGACCGAGTTGCCGGTCGCGCTCTTGGGGCTCTGCTTGAAGGTGGTGCTGATCAGCATGTTCCGCAAGGAGACCTGCTCGACCGCCGTCGGGTCGCTGGTTGACATCGGCAGCCAGGCGATCCCGTTGGCGGCGGTCGCATTCGAAGGCCGGTCGTCGGGGTAGGAGAGCACCACAGTCGCGTGGCCCTGACCGGTGGTCGGAACCTGGAGGTCGGCGGCACAGCCGTAGAGCGTGCTCCCGTTCGGCCCGGGTGCCACGACGACCGGGAACGGCTTCGCGTAGACGTAGTTGCACAGCGACCAGTAGCGGACCTGCCATCGTGCCCTGTCGTTGCGCGGCCACGGTGCCGGGCGCTCGCCGCCGTGGTAGTCAAACGGCGAGGTCGGCACCTTGGCCTGGATCACCACCACCTTCCCGGCTTGCGGCGTGAAGAATGCAGCCGCGTATCCGCTGGTTGTGTTCGGGAAGGGGATGTCGTTGCCCGATGGGGGCACGAAGAACTGCAGATTCGGCGGGCAGCCGGTGGCGCCGGGCGGACACGGCGCCGGTGTGGGCAGACGAGTTGCCCCTGACGAGCTTGAGGATCCGCTTCCCCAACCCCGACGATCTGAGCATCCTGGTTCCCTGCCGTGAGCCGCAGCGAGGGAGGGTGACCGCCGCTTGACCGCGTGCCTTGATCGTGATCGACGGCAGCGGCACCACGCTGAAGTTCAACTGCGGCGGCAGATAGACGCGGATCATCAGGAAGCCGATGTCCGAGGGCAGATCGCCGGATGTCGGACTGGCCGGAGCGATCGGCAGCGTGTTGCGCAGCGTGCCGGGGAGCGCGGTCGACGCGCGTGAGCTCAGCGATCTGAGCGTGATCGTCATAACGCCCCGTGGCCGCCGTCGCCGCGGCCGCCGGCGCTCCAGGGGTTGCGTCCGATGGCTGGGGGTGATCTGATAGTCGGTGAGCGACGAGGCGACCCCGCGCACGCTGTAGGGCTGGGCGTTGTTGTCGTAGGCCTGGATCGAGAAGTAGCGAGCGGTCGGGTATCTCCCCCGGAGATAGATCCGCATTCCCGGCTTCACTCGGTAGGGCGTCGTCCAATACGTCGAGTTGGAATCGGGGTACAGGACGTTGGCGCTGGTCGGCGTGGACTCGACCGGCCACGAACAGCCGGGGAAGGGGATCGCTGCGCCGGCGGCTGGAACGTGCGCGGCCAAGCCGATCGCGCACAAGACCGCGATGCCCGTCACTCGCAGAGCCAGCGTGACTCCCCTAGCCAGGATCGGCAACGGCACGATGCGGATATCAGCTGTGTGTTCCAGGATCTCGAGCGCGTTCGGTTCGATTAACGGCCGCCCAGCGCTGTATCGGCAGCAAACCCGAAAGACTCAAGCGTTCCGACATCCACCCCACAAACGCGGCTGTCAAACGGTGTGAACCACGTCCAGAACACGACGCGGTCTCGTAGACAGCGTCGTATCTTGGGCACACGCTGGGTGCGACCAAGATGCATAGGCATCGCCGGGATCCGGCGAGCCGCTGCTCGGCGACATCCGAGCCCGGGGTGACACGGGTGCTCGGCGCCCTCTTGTCGGCGTGAATCGCTTCCGGATCGCTCCCAAGGTCGGCAACATCGCTACACCCAGATCGCTAACGCTGGCCAGCGTCAAAGCGGCGGCGGTCGCGCTTGGTCGGCCGCCCGCCGCGATCGACCGGCCCCGCAAGACGTCGCAGTTCCGCTTGGCGCTCGCGCTCCGCGACGCTCTCCTTCGTCTCCTCTACAGGTGTGCGCCGCGTCTGCAGCCGAGACGCGGCGCTCCGCCGCGCCGCGCGCGATAACAGTCCGCAGGACTGGACCGAGAGTCAGCTCGAGTTCGTCACCGGGCCCGATCTCATGGCCGGGCTTGACCGCCACCCCGTTGACATGAACACGCCCGCCCCTGACGGCTTCCGCCGCCAGCGCGCGCGTCTTGAACAGCCGCGCCGTCCACAGCCACTTATCGACGCGCATCACGCTCCGGCAGTCGGGGCCTCAGTCCTCGGCCTTCAGCATCTGGACCGCCACGTCACGATGATCGCCCCGGAAGCCCAGCTTCGTCGCCTCCACGGTATCGCCGACCCCCGGGGCGCGAAACGACCACACCTCGCCAGCCCAGCGATACAACACGGCAACGCTGAACGACTCCGCGTCGGCCCCGGACTCGGCGACCGGGCGATCCCAGCGGCTCCGCACCGTGATCCTGCTGTCGCTGCTCCCAGGGGTCGAACGCGACCATGTTGCCGTCTGAGCTCGCGGGTCGGCCTCACCGCCTGGATGATCTTGCCCGAGCGCGCGTTTTCCCGCGCCCCGTTGCGGGCAGACCGCACCACGAACGCGTTTTGCCACGGTTCAGCGCGGGACCTGAGATACCGATACCAAGGTCATGCCCGAAGATCCCATTCAGATCCTCGAAGTCCGCGCCGACGGAGAGCACCGCTCGGTGATGATCACCGCCGCGGTCACGGCTGACGCGAGCCGGGCGATCTTCATCGCGCTCTCAGAGCAGCTTGACCGCCGTCGTGCCCATCTGACCGCGAGCGCCGGGGACGTGCTGGCGCTGCGTGAGCAGACGGCGCTTGTTGAACGGTTCGCGCCGCTCGCCACCGCTGGCGCGCATGCGGTCGTCCAATTCACCGAATCAGATCTGCGCGCCTGCCTGCTGGATCTGACCGGCTACACAGACCGAGTCGACGGAGAGCATTTTCAGCCCCTCGAACTACGCGACCGTCTGCACGTGACCGCGCAGATTACGGCGGTCCTCTGGGAAGCAAACGCAACGGCTGCCGCCGCCAGTGGCGAACCACTAACGCGCGGCGCGCAGTGATCGCACCTCCCGCGTGCGCGATGAGGCATTGGCCGCTCACTGGCTCCCCCTAATCGCGCGAGCCGTGTGCAACGGCTGCTGATCGTCCAAAGCGCACTCAGCAAAGACGTCGCCGACGCGGAGGCTCCGGACTCTGTCCTTCCAGGCTGGACATCCGCCGAGCCCGGAGCGACGTGCGCCTCCGCAGGCTGCTGACCGCTCAGAGGGTGGAGCCGGGATCGTACGCCTGGCCCGGCACGCCGCCGATCGCCAGGAGCCGTATGCCATCGGGCCCCGGCAGGAGCTTGCGCCGCGCGGTCGGCCCGACGCGAACGATGTGATCGGCGTCTAGTGGATACCGGCGGCCATCGACCTCTACGTCGGCCGACCCGCGCAGCGCGATGTAGACCTCCTCCTGGCCGAGCTGGTAGCGGCGGATTGCCGGGTCCCTCCGAGGAATGGTCGTGCTCGGGGTAAGCCGTCGTCTCCGGCGGCATGTCGATGATCGACATCCCGAACGGTGTCACGCCCAGCTCAATCCCTGCGCGGCGGAACGTGAACCCGTCCAAGAAACCGTCGATCGCGTCGAGCTGGTCGATCCGCATGTGAGTGACATCCGCCATCGCAACCTGATCCTATGCTCGCACGGCCATGAGTACGACCACCGCCGGGCTGGCCGCCCGCTTCTCGAACACCCCGAGCTGGTCGACCGAGCCGGGTCGGACACGCTAGACGAGTTCGAGAAGCGTCTTCGAGACCGTCAGCCAGCGGCTGTCGGAGGTACACGCCGCTGGTGGCCTCCAAGGTGCCGGCGTATCACCGAGTCAGCGCCGTCCGCCGGTCAACTCCCGCTTCCATGCCAAGGGGCAGCGTGCGCCCGAACGCCGGTGCCTGCATCTCAGCAGGGTCGCTGATCGGAGAGCCGCACCGAACGCCGAGCCGGTCTGTTGGAAAGCCCCGAACAGCCCGGCGATCGCTGAAGTCCTTGAGGTCATATATCCCGTCAGTGTCGATCACGAGGGTGTCGGTCAGCGCACAGAACTCAAGCCGCCGCTCGGTCTCGGCGTTCGAGCGCGCCAGCCTGGAGATCTCCAGCCCGAAGATCGCTCCGACCTCCCCGAGGCACACTCTGGAGACCACCTGCTTGTACTCCTCGCGCGCCTGCGTATCCGAGAACCGGCCGGAGGTCCCCAGATCGCCGTCGACGGTGACGATCCGCTCGGCTCCCAGCCCAGCCGGACCGCCTCGTCCACCAGCCCGTATTGCCGCCCGGCGGCATGTGAGGATCGGTGGGTGGACGTTTGTTCGATCCTGGGCGTTGAGGCTCGTCCAGATGCCGCGGATGCGGCCGATCAAGCTCCTATGCGAAAGATAATCATGACCCTCGCCATCTGCATCGGACTGTTCTGCGTCTTTACCTCCAGTGCGTTTGCGCATCAGAGCGCTCATCGCGCGCCCAGCGCCCGCTGCTCGGTCGCCCACAGCGCCTCTCACTCGCTGGGTTGTCGCGCGACTCGCGTGACGCTGCGCCATCCGGCGCGCCTGGCCTAGCCGGGTAAGCGCGCCGCCGGCTGCGGGTCACCCGTCGGCTGCCTCAACTTCAGCGGCGTGCTCGGCATCGAGGCCCTCACGGACGGTCGGTCGCGCGCATCGGGACACGTCGGCCGAGACGAAGTTCCCACAGCCGGCTAAATCTTTCGACCAGAATTCGCTCATCGCCTCGTCTTGGGAGTAGAGTCGCCCGGGCTGGTCTTGTGGCCAGAACGCCGGGCTCTTACGGACTTGAGCCAGCTGAGGCGCGAACGCGGGGGCGCGGACTGGCGCGAGGGCGCGCGAACGCGGTGAAAGCAGAAACGTCTAAGGCGTTCTAGACGCTCACCCACAGGGCCAGCGCCCGCTCGGGACGGGCCGTGGCCACAGCCAACCGGCTGGCTCAAGCGCCCGCTCGGGACGTGCCGTGGCCATGGCGAACCGGCTGGCTCAAGCGCCCGCCGTCCGAGAACGGCTGGTCGGCCTTGTCGGCGTCGCCTCGCGAACCGCTCTGAACATCCGCCGAGGCTGCGGGGCGGGGCGGGCCTCGCCCAACGTTAGTCCAGAAACCACGAGTTCGCGAGACGATTGCGCCTGATCTGCCGTTACGGCACGTAGGGGCAGAAGATCCCGCGCGGGGTGCGTGCCGCCAAGGGGCGCACCCCGCCGAGGTCACACCATCGACCGCTGTCAAGGCCGGCGGAAGCGGGCCTTCGCTGTGAGCCAAGGTGCAGGTGATCTACGGCACGAGTACGGTGCGTTCCCCAGGCGGGTCGGCCCGGGTCCAGACGTGCTCCACGTCGGCCAGGGGCATCGTGTGCGGCGTGACCTCGATGCTGCCGGCGTTGATCTCGTCGACGAGCGACGGCAGCTCGGCGAGATAGACCTTCGTCGAGACGGCGCCTTGCCCGTTGCCCTGGATGCGCAGGTTCGCTGAGCGAAGGGCGACCGACGGCAGCTCGAGTGTCGGTCCAGCGACGGCACCGATCTGAATCCAGTTCATCGCGCGGCTGCGGTCCGCTCGTGCGGTCAGCAGCGCCATCATGGCCTGGTGGGCCGGCTTGCCCCACAGGTAGTCGATCACGATGTCGACCTCGGCGGCGGCTGCGCCGAGCGCGCTCGCCGTCGCGTCGAGGTCGGCGGTGAGCGGCACGATTTCGTCAGCTCCGATTGGGGTGAGCGCGCTGAGTCGAGTGAGATCACGGCCGGCGCCGACCACGCGTCCGGCGCCCAGTCGCTTGGCTACCTGCACCGCCATGGTTCCGGCGCTACCGGTTGCGCCGAGGACCAGCACGCTTTGGCCGGGCTCGAGCGGGACCCGGCGGCGCAGCGCCACCCAGGCCGACATGGCCGGGTTCATGGTGGCCGCCACCTTCGCGACATCGACATCGTCGGGCAGTTGGATTGCCCGGCGCCGATCAACGACGGCCTGGTCGGCCATCGTGCCGATGCGCTCGTCGGTCGCCACGAAGTAGATCCGCTGGCCGTCCGGCCGCTGGCCGACTCCGTCGATGCCGGGGATCATGGGCAGCGTGCCGGCACTGGTGTAGTGGGCTCCGGCCGCGCCGGTTCGGGTGCGCGGATGCAGCCCGACGGCGAGGACGTCAACCAGCATCTCGTCGGGGGTCGTCGGCTGTGGAACCTCGAACCGCTGGTAGTGCGGTGGCTCGGTCAACGATGTCACCACTGCTGCGTTCATCTTCTCCATGCGGGTGTTCCTTCTGTGGGCTGCCGACGTTGTGGGCACATTTACTTTGGGTCACGTACTAACTTAGTTGATGGCACGTACTAACGCAAGTACACTGCCCACGTGACACCACGGCCGACCGGAACGCCCGCGCCGGCGGCAGCGCCCGGGCAGCTCACCCCGGTGGACGGGTTGGCTCAGCTCTCCTTCGTCATTCACGGCCTGCTCGAGCGCCGAGCGGCCGAGCATGACCTTTCGATCATCCAAACGCGCCTGCTCGGCGTGCTGAGGGACCGCCGGCCGACCATGAACGAGCTGGCACAGCTGTTGGCCCTTGACAAGTCCAGCATCACCGGGCTGGTTGACCGTGCAGAGCGTCGCGGCCTTGTGATGCGCGTCCCCTCGCCCACTGACCGACGGTCTGTACTGGTCGGTCTCACCGACCACGGACACTCGCTCGTGTCTCAGGCCGCGAGGTGTTTCCAGGCTGACGTCTCAATGATGCTGGACCCGTTGTCGCGCTCGGATCGCGCCGCGCTGGCCCGCCTGATCAGCCGAGTACTGGTTGCCCACGCGGCCGACCACGGAGTCGACCTGTTCGCTACCATGGACATCACATACGGCGGTACTCCTCCTCAGTGTCCGAGTTGAGAACCGACCGCGTGTTGTTGCGGCCCTGGCGCCCCGAGGACGAGCCGGAGATGGCCCGGATCAACCGAGAGCCCGAGGTGGCGCGGTATCTCAATCGTCCGGTCGACGCGGCGGCGATCGCCGGCTTCTACGGAGTGATCTCCGACCATTGGGAGAAGCACGGCTTTGGTCCGTGGGCACTTGAGTCGTTGGAGCCCGATCGGCGGGGAGCGTTTTTGGGGTTCGCGGGCCTCGCCTTCGTACCGCCGTTCTTGTCGGCGGCCGGATCGGCGCCGGAGCTGGGCTGGCGGCTTGACCCGGCGGTGTGGGGGCGGGGACTGGCGACCGAGGCGTCGACCGCGGCGCGCGATGACGCTCTCGGTCGGCTCGAGCAGCCGGAGATCATCTCGATCATCCATCCCGGTAACCACCGTTCCCAGCGCGTGGCCGTGAAGCTCGGAATGCGGCGGTGGCGGCAGATCGAGAATCCTGTGCTGCGCATCGAGGTCGATGTCTGGCATCTCCGTGCCGATCAGGTGGCCCCGGCGGGTTCGTGAGCAACCAGCGCCGGGCCGCGCCTCCGTCCTGATCACCGACGGGCGAGCCTGCTGGCAATCGCCGCCGCGTCCACGGGACTAGCCGGGTCGTCCAGCTCACTCGCTCTCTGCGCGGGAAGGGTTTAGGATCGCCTGCGTGGTGGCTTTTCCGACGGTCCGCGTCGCAGCGATCCAGGCAACGCCGGCGATCTTGGACGCGGACGGCTCGGTTGCGAAGGCGGTGGAGCTGCTGGGTCAGGCGGCTGACGCCGGCGCCGCGCTGGCTGTCTTGCCCGAGTGCTTCGTTCCGCTATACCCGTCGAACGCGTGGGCGCGGGATGCGTCGGGCTTCTCGGGCTGGGATGAGCTGTGGGAGCGTCTGTGGGAGAACTCGGTCGACGTTCCGGGCCCGCTCCTGGACCGGCTCATCACCGTGTGTCGCCAGCGGAACCTGTTCTGTGTCATCGGCGTGAACGAGCGAGAATCCGAGCGACCGGGAACGCTGTACAACACGCTGGTCTACCTGGGTCCGACCGGTCTGCTCGGCCGCCACCGCAAGCTGATGCCGACCCACCACGAGCGCCTGTTCCACGGGGTTGGCGCGGGCGATGACCTGGCGGTCATCCAGGCCGCCGGGGCGCGCGTGGGCGGTCTGATCTGCTGGGAGAACCGCATGCCGATGGCGCGATACGCCGTGTATCGCGGCGGGCCCCAGATCTGGGTCGCGCCGACGGCCGACGACAGCGACGTGTGGCTCGCGTCGATGCGCAACATCGCGATCGAGTCGGGGGCCTTCGTGGTGTCGGTGCCACAGTTCATCCCCGCCACCGCGTTCCCCGCAGATTTTCCGGTTCCGCTGCCGGAGGGCAAGGAGGTGTTTGGCCGCGGGGGCGCAGCCGTGATCGAGCCCAGGTCGGGCGAGGTGATCGCGGGGCCGCTGTACGACGAGGAGGGAATCCTGCTGGCCGACTGTGACCTGCGCCGGGGGCTTCACGCCAAGCGCCTGTTCGACGCGGTCGGTCATTACGGCCGCGAGGATGTATTCGCTCGCGAGCAGAGCGCCGTCGCGGAGCCCGCGACCCCCCTCGACCTCGGCGGCTGGTCGCTGCCGAGCGAGGGCTTGTGAGCGGGCTGGCCCGGGCGAGCCCGCCGCGGCGCGGCTGACCTCGCGCGCGCCGCGTGAGACTGCTCGCGGGCGGCGGCCGCTTGTGTACTGAGGGGTTGGTGTCGATACCGGTGTAAACGACCCAAAGGAAGCCACCGTGTGCACCCGAGCGATGTGGACGACCCCCAGCGGCGCGGTCTTGGTGGGCCGCACCATGGATTGGCAGCACGACATGCGCACGAACATCTGGGCGCTGCCGGCTGGCATCGAGCGCGACGGCCTGGTGGCGGGCGGCCTGGCCTGGACGGCACGGTTCGGTAGCGTCGTCGCCACGGCCTACGACATCGCCGCCTCCGATGGCCTGAATGATGCGGGACTCGGGGCGCACCTGCTGTGGTTGGCCGAGTCGGACTACGTCGAACGGGATCCGGCCCGATCGGCGCTGGCGCCGTCGATCTGGATGCAGTACTTCCTGGACAACTTCGCCACGGTGGCCGATGCCGTCGCATTCCTCGAGCAGACACCGGTGCAGATCGTGGCGCAGATCGACCCGGTCAGCGGCGAGGACATCACGGTGCACCTGGTACTCGACGACGCCGGCGGCGACTCGGCCGTCGTGGAGTACCTCGATGGCCGGACGCACATCCACCATGATCCGTCGTTCACCGTGGTCACCAACTCGCCGCCGTTCGACCAGCAGTTGGAGAACCTGCGGCGGTTCGAGGGCTTTGGGGGCGCGGAGCCGCTCCCGGGCACCAACGAGGCAGCCGATCGCTTCGTGCGCGCCGCCTACTACGTGGGGGGCCTGCCCGCCCCACGCTCGGATCGAGAAGCCGTCGCGGAGATCCTCAGCGTGATGCGCAATACCTCGCAGCCGTTCGGGACTCCCGATCCGGACCGGCCGAATATCGCGCCCACGCTCTGGCGGACCGTCTCGGACCTGACCTCCGGCCTGTACTTCTTCGAGTCCGCGTTCGACCCCAACATCGTCTGGATCCGCATCGCCGACCTCGACCTCTCGGTTGGACACCCGGTGCTCAAGCTGGACCTCCACGGTGAGTCCGACCTCGTCGGAGACGTCACGTCGCGCTTGGTTCCCAGCGATCCGTTCGAGTTCGCCGCGCCGGGCGCCGTCCCGGGTGACCATGCGCCGAGCGGGCCGAGCGGGCCGAGGGCCGAGGCCGAGCGGTGCGCCGTTAGCCGCCGCTCACGCGGTCGGTTGAGCCACCCGCCTGACGCTTAGACCTGGGTGGGGCCGAAGGTCTGAAACGTCTTGACCTCGCGCCGCTCGAGCTTGGGAATCGCCTCTCCCAGCACGCGCGACTGGAACGCCTCCGTATTGCGATGCTCCTCGTATCCGGACGCATCGGTGTAGTGCTCGTAGAGCACGAACGTATTCGGGTCCTCCTCGCTGACGTGGGCCTGGAACTGCAACATCTTCGGTTCGGCCCGATTGCCGGGGGTCATCTCCTCGATGATGCGCCGGATGCGCCCGGCCTCCCCATCCTTCGCCACCCAGGTGGCCATGACCACGAATCCCATTCTCTGCTCCCTGTCTGAGTCGCTCAGAAGCTGAAGCCGATCGCGGCGAGCTGCCACCGCCCGTCCTCGCTGATGTCGTCTGGCCGCCACGCCGGCGCCCAGACCCAGTTGACGCGGATGTCGGACACGATCCGCCGTTTCGCCACAAGCTGCGTGCGGATCTGGTCCTCCATCGTGCCGGCCAGTGGACACGCCGGGGAGGTCAGCGTCATCGTGATCACCGCGGTGTCACCGTCGATCTCGATCGCGCGCACGAAGCCGAGGTCGACGATGTTGACGCCGAGATCCGGGTCGATCACCTCGTGCAGGGCATCGCGGATCTCCGGCCCGCGCGGGTCGTCCGGCTGCGACGACCGTAACCGGCTCGTCCTCTGTGGCCAGACGGCCGTCGGCCAGAGGGCCCGCGGGTGCCTCGTGGCGATCGTCAGGGCGCAGCCTCATTGTCGACCTCGTGCAGCCCGGCGGCCAGCAGCTCGATCCGCACCTGCGAGGTCGGGCTGCTGATCCCGTCGGCCGTTCCGTGCGCTCTTGCCCCGGACACGCACGATCTCCTCGCCAGGCCGGTCGGGTGCTGCGTCGCGTCGGCGAGCGTCATCTCCCGCGCGCTGGAGGCTAGGTAGGCGATGCGGGCCATGCTCTCTCGTCCCTCCTCGGTCGCTGTGATGGCGGCGGCCCGGCGACCCTCCCACAGCGGGTGGGGCGTGTCAACGGTGGAGTATTGGACTCCTGCTGGACTTGTGCGGATTGCTGCCGCCTGTCCGAGGAACCTGCTCAGGACCGTCGCATTACCCTCGCAGGAGTGCTCGCGTAGGCCGGCGCTGGACCGGACTCGTTCGTTTCGACTCGTGGGCAGGCCGGGGGCTCAGCGCGAGGAGAGAGGGAGCGGAGAGCATGACCAGCTTCGAGTCGGCCTATGGCCGCCTGGCCTCCGGGGACCTGATCGCCGAGCTTGGCGCGCGAGCACCCGCGGTCGGCGCCAACACCGGTCAGTGGCCGGGGTTGACCATCTATCGCTTCACCGCCCCAGTCGGGCCGACATGGGAGGAAATCCAGTCCCTGTCGTTGTGCATCGTCGCGCAGGGCCGCAAGGCGGTGACCGCCGAAGGCCGCACGTTCGCCTACGACCCCTCCAAGTACCTCGTTCTCGGCAGCCACCTGTATTTCGAGGCTGAGATTCTCGAGGCGTCGCCGAGCAAGCCCTTCCTGTCCTTCGTGCTGCAGATCGACCCCGCGATCGTGCGGCGCGTGTCGGCCGACATGCTCGAGCGCCAGACGACCGCGTTCCGCAAGTCCGACCGCGGGGGAGCAGAGCACGAGACGTTTGTCTCCGCGCTCGACCGCCCGCTGCTGGAGGCGGTGCTGCGGTTCCTGCAGGCCACCGGCACCGGGCCCGACCGGCGGATCCTCGCGCCGATCTACCTGCAGGAGATGGTCTATCGCGTGCTGCAGCGCGAGCAGCTCTCACGGCTGCTGCGACTCGCCGCCACTGAGGCGGCGAGCAACCCGGTGACCGCCGCCATCGCCTTCGTGCGCAGCAACCTGTCGCAGCCGCTCACGGTCGCCGACATGGCTGAGCAGGTCAGCCTCAGTCCCTCCGCCTTCGCCCACCTGTTCCGTGACGTCACCGGCAAATCCCCATACCACTTCGTCAAGGAGATGCGGCTCGACCGCGCTCGGGAGCTCCTCGTCGAGGGGGGCCTCTCGGTGGCACTGGTATCCAAGGAAGTCGGCTACGGGAGCGCTTCGCACTTCATCGGCGAGTTCCGCCGCCGCTTCGGTGTCACCCCGCGCGGCTACAGCGACGTCCACTCGCTCCGCGGTCGTCTGGGCGAGCAGCACGCCGAGGCGCCGGCCGCGTACACCGCGACCGGCTGAGGTGCTCGACCGGCACTTGGCCCACGCCCGAGCGCCTGTGCCCTTCACTCCGGGCACGTCGAGCAAGGAGTACGGTCATTCGGTGACCGTTTGCGGATCTGGTTGCTCTCTGGCGCACGCTGGCTGCCCAGCGCGAGCGAGCCGATGAGTTCAGTGCGGGCCCGCGGGTACGTGATGGTCGTCGCGTTGGCACTCGGCCTGGGCGTCGGTTCGAGTTCGAGTGCCCGAACCGTTGTCGCCGGCCGCCCCAGCCGAGCCGGCCGCGGACTGTCGTTGACCATGCTCTCCGGTATTCGGGTGTCGGGCCACCAACTGGTCAACGGATACGGTGCCCCGATTCAGCTTCGGGGGGTGAACCGATCGGGCACCGAGTACGCCTGTGTCCAGGGCTGGGGCATCTTTGACGGTCCCAGTAACGCCGCTTCGGTCAAGGCAATGGCCTTGTGGCACGTGAACATCGTGCGCATCCCGCTGAACGAGGACTGCTGGCTCGGCATCAACGGGATCAAGCCCGCCTACTCAGGTGCCAAATACCGCGACGCGGTCCTCGGCTACGTCACACTCCTGCACCAGTACGGGATGTACGCTGAGCTCTCACTGATCTGGGGCGCGCCGGGGAGTGACCAGGCCACCTATCAGCCAAATGCACCGGACGAGAACCACGCGCCGGCCATGTGGACGTCGATGGCCGCGACGTTCAGGCACGACCCTGATGTGATCCTGTCACCGTGGGGAGAGACGACACTTGGGTGGTCGTGCTTCATGCGCACTGGATGCGACGACCAGGCGTCGTTCGGGCCGGGCAATGTCGACTACCGCAGCGCCCCGATGCAACAGGCGGTCAATCGGATGCGTCGCGCGGGGTACCAGGGCGTGATCGCGATCCCCTGCCTCTACTACGCCAACTCGTGCGGCACGTTGCCCAACGGGTCGCTGTACCGCGGGTCTAGCTGGCTGAGATCTCGTCCCCGGGACCCGGCCAACCAGATCGTCGCGGAAGCGCACGTCTACGGTAAGAACCTCTGCGCCACCGCCGCGTGCTTCGACGCCAGCATGTCACCCATCACCCAGGTCGTCCCGCTGATCTTTGGTGAGACTGGCGAGACCTACGACGCCTCCGATTGCGGTTCGCACTTCATCGCGACGTTCATGAACTGGGCCGACCGCCACGGCGTTGGGTACGAGACGTGGACCTGGGACACCTGGAAAACCTGCGGTGCGCTGATCAAAAACTACAATGGAACCCCGTACTCGGGTTACGGGAGGTTCGTCCAGAGACACTACGCGCTGCGAGCCAGCGTTGGCTGAGTCCCTCCCAGTCAGGATCTTGTGAACGAAGCCGGCCCACCTCACCTGTATTACATGCCGCGAACCCGCTCCAGCCGCGTCTTGTGGCTGCTGGAGGAGCTCGGCGTCCCGTACGAACGGACCGAGATTCGTGGCGCGCTGCGCCGATCTCCGGAACATCTCGGGCGCCACCCGCTGGGGCGGGTTCCGGCGCTCGAGCTTGGTGATGGCACGACAATGTTCGAGTCGGCGGCGATGTGCCTGCAGCTGGCCGACCTCCACCCCGAACGCGGCTTGATCGCGCCGCTCGGATCGTCTGAGCGGGCACTCGTGTATCAGTGGGTCGTGTTCGGTATGACCGAGCTCGAGGCACCGTTGTTCCGCTGGATCGGCGAGCTCGGCGAAGGCACGACCGAATCCCCGGCGCGCGATCGATTCACCCAGGCCGCGACCGCGCTGGAGTCACAGCTCGGCGAGCGCGACTGGTTGCTCGCGGGTCGCTTCAGCGTGGCGGACGTGATCTGCGCGAGCGTGCTCGGCGGGGCGCACGCGCGGGGATTGCTGGCAGAGTGGCCGCGGCTGCGGGCCTACGTCGAGCGCTGCGAGGCGCGCCCGGCTTACGCCCAGGCGGCCGCTATCTGGGATCGTCCCCGCACCTGATTCGCGGCCGGGCGGCCGGGCGGCCGGGCGGCCGGGCGGCCCGGCGGGCCGGTTGCCCCGCGCCCGGCGGACCCGTTGCCCCGCGGCCTGGCGGACCCGTGGCCCCGCGCGGCCCGGCGGACCCGTGACCCCGGCCGACCCGTGGCCCGGCGGACGCGTGGCCCAGCGGCCGGAGAGGCTCCTGCGCCGGGCGGTGCTGAGAAAGCCCGAATAGTTCTCCCTTATTCAGCACGGCCCAAAGAAGGATCCGGCCGTGGGCCGACGGGTTGTGGATTTAGGAGCGCAGCTCGTCGGCGGGGAGATCGTCAGGCAGCGGCACATCCCTGGGTGGCGCGCCGGTCTGCTCGGCCCACGAAGTGAACGCCTCCGCGTCCCGGCTGTCGTGATCACCATCGGCGCCGAGCGCGATCAGCACCACCCGATTCGGCCCACGGTTGACGAGTTGGCGACGGACGCGGGGCCCCACCCGCATCAGCTCACCCTCTGCGAGCTCGGCCTCTTCGGCTTCGAGCACCACGGTGAGATTGCCCTCCAGGATGAGGTACACCTCCTCCTGACGGTCGTGGCGGTGAATCCGCATCCGCTGTCCGGGTTGGAGCACCATCTGGTTGATCCCGAACGTGGTTACGCCCAGCGCTCGCCGCAGCGAGACGAACCGGTCCGGCGCCTCGGGATCTACTCGTGTCCGGCTTGTGCTGTCGTCCATGGTCCGGCATGTTCGCATGACAGCGCCGACAAGTCATCCACGGCTGAGCGGTGGGACCCAAGTCACTCGACAGCCTGACCCGCTGCCGTCCGAGTTTAATTCGGCGTGGAATGCCCGCACGGCACCCCAAAGTCCGAGCTCCCCAGCGGAAGTACAACAGTCGCAAGGAGCTTCCCAATTGTCCGCTGAAGCTGCCCGTCGTCTGTGTGGCTGCCATCGGCGGTTTCGTGCTGGTCCGGTTGGGTATCGCCGACGGCGACTGGGGCGACGAGGTCGTTACCGGACTGATCATCCTCGGGCTGACCCTGCCTTCGATCTACATGATCCTCAGACGTCGCAACCCGCCGTGGCTCAGTGGCCCAATCGACGAGTGGTGGCAGCGTCGTCGCGCAGGCCGCTCCCATCGCGGTTAGTCCCCTCCCCACGCTGGCCACTTCTGCTGCTCGAGCTGGGGCTTGACCTCGGTCGTGAACAGGTCGAGAGTGCGCATCGCCTCGCCCATCGTCATGTCTCCGGTGGGCAGCATGAAGCAGATGTAGTCGCTCATGCCATCGTCGAGCAGCGCGGCGAGTCGTTCCGCGATCTGCCCCGCTGTCCCCGCCCCCGCTTTGATCGCCACCTCCATGTTGGCGATGCTCGCCCGCAGCGGGCCCTGGGCCGCCTCGCACTCGTCCGGCGGCAGGACCAGGCGGTCAAACCGGTGGCTGTTGCGCGTGCGGCGGACCAAGCCCTCCATCCCGCGTCGGGCGATGTCCAGGGCCTCGCCCTCGGTGGGGGCGATCGACAGCAGCATCGTGTAGGCAACGCGGGGCTCGGACCCCGGTCCGTCGAGCCGGATGCCCTCGCCCTTGTGCTCGTGCCATGCCTCGATGTACTGCTCGTACGCCGCCTGGTCGATCTTCTCGGGCCACATCAGGCTCATCCCATGGCGCCCGGCGGTCGTCGGGTTCCCCGGATACCAGAACGGGATCCGATCCTGGAAGGGCTTCGTCGACAGCGGCATCGGCGGAAAGTCGTAGAACCGGCTTCCGTCGCTCGAGATCTCGCCGCCACTCAGCGCCCGCTCGATGAGCCCCAGCACGTCGACGAAGCGTTCCCGGGACTGAGCAAAGTCGCGGTCAAACCAATGATGCTCGATCGGCACCGCGCCTCGACCCACGCCGAAGTCGAGGCGCCCCTCGGTGAGCTGATCGAGGACGCACATATCCTCGATGATCCGGACCGGATGATGCATCGGCAGCAGCTTCACCATCGGGCCGAGACGGATGTGCTTCGTCACCTGCGAGGCGGCAGCGATCAAGACCTCTTGGCTCGGGGCCATGCAGAGATCGCCCCCGTGATGCTCCGCGAGGTAGTAACCGGCGAATCCGGCCTCGTCGGCCATCTTGATCAGCGCCAGCCGGTCCTTGAACAGTTGGCTCGTCGCCGTCCCCGGGATGTCCTCGATGTGGTCGAAAATTCCGAATGTCGGCACGGCGGCCGTCACCTCGCTCCCCTGGCTGATCGGGCCCCGAGAATAACCCGTGCGTTCTGCCTGATCCGACAGAACCTGGGCGGCTCTGGCGCCGCGACGGGATGCGCGCGGGTTCGAGGCGCCCGCCGACGATGCCGGCACGGGGAACGTCTGACAGCGCGACCTACAATGAGTATCAGGCCCGCCCCCATGGTCTAGCGGTCAGGACGCCTGCCTTTCACGCAGGAAATCGCCGGTTCGAATCCGGCTGGGGGTACTGTCGAATTCCCTGCAATTGAGCTGTTTTGGAACGCGACAGGCTCGGCCAACGTCTCACCGTGTTCCCCAGCCGTGTTCCCTGGGTCCTGGTGAGCGTCCCGGAACGGCGGACGTCGTGCGCGTGGCGGCTGGCCGTTGATCCGCCTGCCCCGGTCGAGGCGTCGATTGGGAACTGCTCGGCTGCGCGCAGTTGATGCTGTGCTGTTCTGCGGAAGGGCTGGCGAGCGGCCGTGCCGGGCCGGGAACTCGCGTGCGTCGCGACGTGGCCTCGGCCGGTACGACACGGCTGTGAAATCGGCAACATTCAGCGGCGCGGACCTGGAGGCTGCTGCGCTCGCTCGATCGGCGCGCTCGGGATATTTGACCGTGGGCGAACCGCGCTGATCGGTGCCAAGTGAGCTTTGCGCCGCCTGCTCCCAGCTGCCCCTTGTCCTTGTCGTTCCGTCGGGCCGCCTCGCGGTGCAACTGCTGCTCACCGGGGTAGGCCGCGATCCGCTCGAGGCGACACTTAGCGGATATGCGCGGAAACCGAGCATCACTGACGTGCTCTTCCTCGTCGACAGCTCGGCAGTCGCCCTCGCGGTCCAAGCCTCAGCCGCTCGGCTCGGATTGGCCCGCTCGGTCCACGTCCCACAGGTTCACCTCGACCGCGAGCTCAAGACCTGACTGTTTCGCCTGATCATCCCGCCATCGGAGCCACTTGCAGTCGTCTCAGTCGGGATATAGCGTCGCGGGCGACGAGACGCAACCGGAAACTGTTCAACAAAAGGTACGCGCGATGGCTGTCAGGACCGAGAGCCGCATAACGATCGCCAGCAGCGTCCCAGAGGTGTGGGCGTATGTCTGTGACGTCGGACGCTGGCCGGAGTGGGCGCCAACGGTTCTCGAATGTCGGGTTCGCGGAGGGGCTCCGCTTCAGCCCGGATCGCGGGTGGACCAGCGGGCGAAGGGGATTCTCTGGTCGAGTCGCGACCGGAGCCAGGAGGTGACCGCTGTTGAGGCGCCCAGCTACGTGGAGTTCGCCGGGCCGATGGGCACTTCCGCGGCGCGCTGGGGAATGGAGCTCGAGCCGATGGGCGATAGGCAGACCGAGGCCCAGATGTGGATCGAGGTCGACCTCGGGGGCATCATGCGCGCGATCCCGGGAAGCATTCTCAAAGGCAGGATCCAGCGCGTTAGCGATCGCGAGATGGCGGCAATCAAGGCTGCGGTCGAGTCCGCTACGCCGGGCGGCTCGGATTCCTAGATGGAGGGTGGCGTGCGGTTCTACCGCGACACTACCGGGATCGAGGAGCACCCCGTGAGCCAGATCGACCGTACGCGAGAGCACCTGATCGAGACATACCGCAAGAAGGCGAAGCACTACGACATAACCTCCCGGTTCTATCCCGCGCCCGGCTATCCCCAGCGGGCGCAGCGCCTCCGGGCCGTACAGGCACTTGGCCTTTGCCCGGGTGACAGCGTGGTCGACATCGCATGCGGCACGGGTCTGAACTTCCCGCTGATCGAGGAGGCGATCGGTCCCGCCGGCCGGATCGTCGGCGTCGATCTGACCGACGCGATGCTCGCCCAGGCCCAGGCTCGGATAGAGACGAACGGCTGGAGCAATATCAGCCTCGTGCAAGCCGACGCGGCCGACTTCGACTTCCCAACCGAGGTCGACGCGATCCTGTCCACGTACGCCCTGTCGCAGGTGCCCGAGTGCGCAGAGGTCATCGCCCACGGCGCCGCGGCCCTGTCCGGAGGCGGACGCTGGGTCGTGCTCGATCTCAAGGTTCCCGCCAACACGCCTCGGTGGCTAGCGCACGTCGGGACCGCGGTAGTGCGGCCCTTCGCGTCCATAGATGAGTGGATCCTGCGCCGTCCGTGGGAGGCGATCCGCGCAGCCATGCAGGAAGAGCTGGCTGATCTCTCCTGGATCGAGTTGTTCTTCGGGACCGCATTCCTCGCCGCCGGTTCCCGTCGTTCACGGTCCGGCGAATGACAGCCCGGGGCTGGGAAGACTTGGTCTGCCGCCAGCGTCATGGGGGGTATGGAGGCAAGCGCCCAGCCACTGAGGGCGCCGCGCTCTGGACGCATGATGCGGGCGGTTCAGGCCGGGCCGCTGGCCGGGCTGATCGCGCAGGTGTTGCTGCTGGCGGTGCTCGGCGGGACCGTCGGGCTGAGCGTCACGGGGTGGGCCATCGGACTCATCTGCGGAGTAACCATGAACGCGGCCTTGGCGCGCGGCCTCTCCCGCCACGGCTCTAACCGCCTCAGAGCCGCGGACTGGGTGACGCTTGCCCGGGCGTCGCTCGCCGTGGGTGTTGCCGGGTTGGTCGCGGACTCGTTCGCCCACCGCGCTTCGGTCACGCTGCTTGTGTCGATCAGCGCGCTGGCGCTCGCCCTCGACTTCGTGGACGGCTGGGTCGCTCGCCGGACGCGGACGACCGCGACGTTGGGCGCGTGGTTCGACGGTGAGGTCGACGCGTTCCTGATCCTCGTTCTCAGCGTGTATGTCGCACGGTCGGCCGGCGTGTGGGTGCTCGCGATCGGCGCCGCACGGTATGCGTTTCTCGCGGCCGGGTGGCCGCTGCCGTGGATGCGGGCGCGGCTGCCGCCGCGCTATTGGCGCAAGGTGGTGGCGGCGACGCAGGGGATCGTGCTGACGACCGCGGCCGCGGCTGTCCTGCCGCTGCGGGTGAACCAGGCGATCCTGGTCGGGGCCTTCCTCCTGCTGGCTGAGTCGTTCGGGCGCGACGTCTGGTGGCTGTGGACCCACCGGCAGGCGAAGGGCACCACGGGCTCCGACGTCGGGGTAGCCGCTCCCGCAGTGGGCCACGGCGGACTGCGCAGGACTATCGCTGCCGCGTTCTCGGTCCTGGCCGTACTGTTCGTTTGGGCGGCCTTGGTGGCGCCCAATCAGGCGCAGGATCTCACAGTGACGGCGTTCCTCAGGGTCCCGATCGAGGGGCTCGTGCTCATCGCGCTGGCCGCCGTCCTGCCCACCATCCCGCGACGCATCCTGGCCGGGGTCCTCGGTCCGGCGCTCGCGCTGCTGGTCATCCTGAAGATTCTCGACATCGCGTTCTTCAGTGCCTTTGCCCGGCCCTTCGATCTGATCGGAGACGCGGGTGACGCCGGGATCGGCATCGAGACGCTGCGTGCCGCCCTCGGTCATACCGAGGCGAACCTGATCGTGTACGGCGGGGTGGCGCTCGCCGTCGCGCTGCTCGTCGGCATGACCCTGGCCGTGTTTCGGCTCACCCGCCTCGCGGCCGACAACCGCCGACGGTCACTCGCCGTCGCAGCCGGGCTCGGCGCCGTCTGGCTGCTCTGCTCGGTCTCCGGCGCCCAGCTCCTCTCCCACACCCCGATCGCCTCCGCGAGCGCCGCCGGCTACCTCGCCCACGAGGTAGGAGCGGTACAGGCCGACATCCACGACGAGGGCGTCTTCGCCAACCAGATCAAACACGACCCCTTCCGCGACACGCCCGGCAGCCGGCTGCTGACCGCCCTGCGCGGCAAGGACGTTCTCCTCGTGTTCGTCGAGTCCTACGGGCGGGTCTCGGTCCAGGGCTCCTCCTTTTCCCCCGCCATCGACGCGTTACTCAATAAGGGAACCAACCAGCTGCGGAGCGCTGGATTCGCCGCGCGCAGCGCTTTCGTGAACGCTCCGGGCTTCGGCGGGATCAGCTGGCTCGCGCACTCCACCCTGCAGTCCGGCGTCTGGGCCAACAGCCAGCGCCGCTACGACCAGCTCGTCGCCACCAACCGCTTCACGCTCTCCGACGCGTTCAACCGGGCCGGGTGGCGGACGATCAACTTCGCCCCGGCGGACGATCGCTCCTGGCCCGAGGGATCCTCGTTCTACCACTACGACAAGCTCTACGACCGCCGCGCGATGGGTTACCGGGGCCCTGGTTTCAACTACGCCCCCATGCCCGACCAATACATGTTCGGCGCCCTCCAGCGCCTCGAGCTCGCAAGACCCCACCGGCCCCTGTTCGCCGAGGTGGACACGGTATCGAGCCACATGCCCTGGGACCGCATCCCCCGAATGATCCCCTGGAACGACCTGGGCAATGGCTCAATCTTCAACCGCATCCCCATGTACCGCGAACCGAGTTCGTTCTGGTGGCACCCCAACCAGGTGAAGGCCGCCTACGCCCGGTCCCTCGAGTACTCGTTGAACGCGCTGATCTCATTCGTCCAGCATTACGGCAAGAAGAACCTCGTGCTCGTCGTTGTGGGTGACGAGCAGCCATTGGCGATCGTGAGCGGGCAGCACGCCGGTCACGACGTCCCGATCTCGATCATCGCCCACGACCCATCGGTCCTGAAGCGGATCGGAGGCTGGGACTGGCAATCGGGCCTACTGCCCAACCCGCACGCGCCGGTCCTACGGATGAGCGCCCTCCGCGACCGCTTCCTCACCGCCTACGGACCCCAGCCGGCCACAGGTAGCTCGCCATGAGCCGGAGGATGGTGGCCTGGGGCCGCCTCGGGGCTTCGGCCCTGGTGTTCGCGGTCTTGGTCTGGCGCCTGGGCACAGGTCCGTTCCTCAACGGGTTCCGCACGATCGATGGCGGAGCGCTCGCGGCAGCCGCAGGCCTCGCGGTGCTGTCCACGGTGGCCTATGCCTGGCGGTGGAAGATCGTTGCCGGGGGTCTCGGCGTCGACTTGTCGCTGCCCGCTGCGGTGGCCGCCTACTACCGGTCGATGTTCCTCAACGCCACGCTGCCAGGCGGGATCGTGGGCGACGTACACCGCGGGGTCAGCCATGGTCGCGACGTGCACGATGTCGGCCGCGCAATGCGCTCGGTCGCGTGGGAACGCTTCGCCGGGCAACTCGTTCAGGTCCTCCTGACTGTGCTCGTTCTCCTCGTCCTGCCGTCGCCCGTGCACTCGTTCATGCCGCTGATGGCGATCGCGGTCGTCGTCGGGGTGCTCGGCGTCGTGCTCGTGGCCCGGGCGCGACCTGATGTCACTCGGTCTGCGTGGGCGCGCCTCCTGAGCGGAGCCTCCAGCGACATCCGCAACGGGCTGCTCGCCCGAAGGGCGTGGCTGGGCATCGCGCTGGCATCTGCGCTGGGCGTCGGCGGCCACGCGGCCACCTTCCTGATCGCTGCGCGGACGGCCGGCGTCAGCGCGCCGCTATCGCAGATGCTGCCGATCGCGTTGCTCGTCATGGCGGCGATGGTGCTGCCAAGCGCCGGTAGCTGGGGTCCCCGGGAGGGGGTGACGGCATGGGCGTTCGTCGCGGCCGGCCTCGGCGCG
>CAWIRN010000004.1:0-12616 GCA_963838535.1 uncultured Solirubrobacterales bacterium | reverse complement strand
CCAGGAAACCGACGGCATGGTCCGCCGACCAGCTCGTGCCGGCGCGCGACTGGCACGACCCCGCATTCACCGCGTCCTGATTTTCGAACAGCACGCCAGGTCAGGCTGTAGTGTGTCGCGACGTGGCCCTTCCCGAGAACATCCAGCGTTTCATCGACGAGCAATGCGACGCCTGCACCTTTGGCTTCGACGACCTCCGCGCGGTCGCTTTCAACGGCACGACCAAGCGCTCTCCAGAGCCCAGCCACACCGGCGGACTGCTGTCTATCGTCAGCGGCATCTTCGAACGCCTCGGCGTCGATTTCACCGAGATCCGGACCGCGGACCACGATATCCCGGCCGGACTGTGGCCCGACATGCGCGAGCATGGCTTCGATACGGACGAGTTCCCGGCGATCTACGAAGAGCACGTCAAGCCCGCTGACATCCTGATTCTCGCTGGCCCGATCTGGCTGGGCGACCAGAGCTCGTACACGCGCAAGATCATCGAGCGGCTGTACGCGTACTCGTCGGACGTCAACACGGCGGGCCAGTGGTCCTATTACGGGAAGGTCGGCGCCTCGGTGACGACCGGCAACGAGGATGGCGGCAAGCACGCCAATGCCCAGGTGCTCTACGCCCTCCAGCACATCGGGCTGGCCATCCCACCGCAGGCCGACACGTACTGGAACGGGGAGGCGCGGGCCCGGGGCTCTCCTACCTGGACGAGGGAAGCGGCGGACCGGAGAACGCGTGGACGACTCGCAACACGGTGTTCCTCTCCTGGAACGTCCTGCACTTCGCCCGCATGCTGAAGGACCGTGGCGGAGTCCCGGCCTACGGCAACTCGACCAACGACTGGGACCTCGGAACCCCTCAGAGCCCCAATCCCGAGCACCGCAAATAGCTACTTGCCCTGGATAATCGGGGTGGAGTGAGAACGGCCGCGCCTCGGTCCCGCGATGAGTCTTTTCCTCCGGGCGTGTCTGGCGCGCGGGTCCGACGCGCAGGTAGAGCAAGGTCGGGGCGGTGCGAACGTCGGTCAGCGGGTACAGCCTCGCCGTGGTGATCTGCTTCGTTTCGAGGCGGAAGTCGCGGGTCAGTTCGGGTTCCAAGAGGCGCGCATCCCAAGGACCGTCGAGCACGACCGCGTGAACGTTGTCGGTGTCGAGCGCGTCGCGAAGTGATGCGCGTAGCGCGCGCGCCCCCCGGGTCGAGGCGGAGCGCAGCACGTCGTCGATCGCCTCCGCTTGCGCGGAGGTGCCCTTGCCTGCCTGCGTCGCGTACCAGGGGTGGCGGATGACGATCACGGGTCCGGGGAGAGCCCGCAGGCGAGCGATCAGCTGAACCCCGGCGGCGCGATCAGCGGCCGTGGGGATCTGCGCGCTGATGGGGTAGACGAGTAGGCCCAGCTGCAGGCCCAGCATGACGCCGAGCAGGGGAAGGGCCACGCGGCCGTGGCGGCCGTCGATCAGTCCGGCGTACGTCAGCCCGGCGAGCAGGGCGATCGCCGCGTACGCCGGCATCAGCACGTTCGCGTAGCCGCCGGTGTGCAGGCGAGAGACCCAGGCCGAGACGATGAGGCCCGCCGCTGCCGCCGCGTAGTACATCGTGGGTGAGGAGAGGGCGGGAGGCCGTCGGGCGTGCCAGGTCAGTGTGACGGCGCCGGCGAGGAGGAGGATCAGCAGTGGCCACTGGCGGTGCAGGATGTCATTGCGCCAAAAGCCGAGCCACACCTGGCGGGCCCACGGCTGGTGGGCCAGCTCGCTGAAGACGTAGTAGCCGTACCAACCGTGGGTCGCGGCATCCAGCACTGCGGTCGAAGCGAGCACCAACCCGAGCAGGGTCAGCGACGCGGGAATGCCGACGCGGCGACGGGTGACGGCGACAAGAACGAGTGCGGGCAGTAACGCGAGCAATGCGGTCTGCTTGGTGAAGCAGGCCAGGAAGGCCAGCATGCCGAGGGCGACCCCGCCGCGCACCCCGCGAGCCCACCGGCCCCAGGCCACGGTGAGCAGGGTGAGCGCGAGGAACATCGAGTCGACCCGCCCGGTGTCAAACCACGCCCCAGAGATGCGAAACGTGGCGGCGAACAGCCCCGCGGCGACGAGGCCGGCGATCCGGTTGCCGGTCTCGCGGATGACGATCCAGGCGAGGGTCGCCATCGAGACGAGCGAGGCCGTCAGCGATACCAGGCGCAGGGGTAGGAACCCGACCCCGATGAGCTTGGCGACAGCGGCGGCGATCCAGTAGTAGAGGGGCGGATAGGTCCATCCCACGAACCCGAGTGATGGGGTCGCGTAGATGGAGTGGCCAGCCGCGACGCGGGCGGTGAGCTCGACCGACCCGCCTTCCATCCAGTCGAGCTCGAACGGGTACCCGACTCGGTGGAGCGCCACCCACAGGTAGGCCGCGATCGGCGCCGCCACCGCGGCACAGACGAGCAGGCGCATGAGCAGGGCGCCGGGTTGGCGCCCGGCTGAGGGGGGCGGGGACGCCGGGCGCGCTGCCGGCCGGACCGAGACCGACGGCGTCACACCCGCACGCCGGCCCGGTACAGCGTCACATTCCGGTCGAGGCGGTCGCCCGCGAAACCTTGTGGTCGGCCGCCCTGGGCGTCCAGATAGGCGAGCTGGCGCGAGATCGTGCCGAGCTCGCCACGGAGGGTGTGGTCGAGCATCCAGGTCTGGATCGCGACGCCGCCGTCCGCGGTGGCGAGCACGCGGAGCGCGCGCGCCTGCTGGGGATAGTCGATCAGCGAGGCGGTGCTGATCAGCCAGTAGCCGCCCGCGGGGCTGGACCGGGCGACGATGCGGTTGCGATGAGTGTGGCCGGAGATGGCCGCGATGACGCGCGGATGGCGGTCGAGGAGCGCGAGGATTTGCCGGGCGCCTTGTGAACTGGTGAGGGGCTGGTGGGAGATGACGATGATCCAGCGCTCGCCTGCGGCGGAGAGCTTGCCGGCCAGCCAGTCTGCCTGGCCGGCGTGCACGAGCCCACCGGAGCCGCCGTCGCGACGGGCGAGGTCGAGCACCAGCGCACGGATATGGGGTCCGATGTCGGCGTGGTAGTCGAGCAGCGCCCCGGTGGCGGGCGCCCGGGAGGCGATCGCCAGGCCGCGGACGGCCTCGCTGGCATCGAGCTCGCGGCGGGCGGGGTCACGCGGGACGCGGACCTTCGGTCCGCTGAGTGCCTGCGCGAGGAACCGCTCGACGAGCCGTGGGCTCGGTGGGCCATCCGGCGAGTACCCGGCGCCGCTGGTGGCGTCCCGGCCGGCCGAGAGCCCGGGTGGGGTCGTGAGCCCGGGCGGCAGATCCCACAGCGCCTCGCTGCCCAGCGCAAGCGCCTGTGTCTGCGGGGTTGGTGCGATCTCACCGGCGACGAGGATGTCGTGGTCGCCGAGGACGGGGTACCACGCGCTGCTGACGCCGGGGCTGGTGAACTGGCGCGTGGCCGCCTGGAGCAGACCCGGGTGGCGCGGCGCGTCGAGGTCGGGCCGATAGTAGAAGGGGTCAGGGTCGAAGGCAGACTGAACACCGAAGTAGCCCGGTGAACCGCTTCCCGGCGTGGCCCGGCCCCCGGCCAGGACAGCGAGTGCGAGGGCGAGCTCGTTGGCCTGGTCGTTGTCGATTAGGTCGCCGCCTTGGATCACCGCGTCGGGTGAGAGCGCCCTGATCGCATGCAGCGCTCCGGCCAGAACCTGCGCCGTCAGCGTTTCCTGCGGGCGGAAGGTCGATTGGAATGGCGGGCCGAGGCGATCGAGGAACGTGACGCGTGCGGGGGACTGGGCATCGAGTACGTGGGCGTCGGTGAGATGCGCAATCGTGGCGAGAAGGCCGACGGCGCGCGCCTGGCGACCGAGCTCGGTGCGAGGCCGGAGCGGCTCGCCACGCACAGGCGTAAGCACCCCGGTGCCCTCCGCGTCCCGGTAGGTTGTGTGCAGCGTCGAGCCGTCCGGGTCCGGCCGCAGCTGATTCGAGGTGCCGCAGCCGGCCGCGATCACGGCCGCTCCCGCCAGCATCTCGCCGAGCGCCTGGCGGCGCGTGATCCACCTGGTCATGTTCCCGCGAGCCCCTCGACGACCGTCTCACGTGTGGTCTGTCGCGTCACCCAGAGCACGGCGATGCCGCCGGCCAGGAGGAGTCCGGCCACCACAGCGGCCATCTCCCCGTAACCGGCGGCGAGCTCGAGCGTGGCGTAGCTCGCGGCGAGGTGGGCGAGCGCAGGCCCGAGCACGAGCTGCTCGATCAGGATGCCGAATGCCGCGGCCGGGATCACCAGGGCGAGCACGACTCCGGCCAGCAGCCGTCGCACGGCAGCGGGGCCGGCCCCGGTCGCGCGCAACACCGCGACGGTTGGCCGTCGCTCCTGGACGGTCAGCGCGCAGGTCTGGATCAGCGCGTACAGGCAGACGAGACCATCGACGATCGCGACGGCCCGCAGGAGCGTCCGGAGGGTATCGACGAGCGGCGCCCCGCGCGCGGTCGCTCCACTGGCCGCGGTGGGGAGGGCACCGAGCGCGGCGAGCGCAGCGCTGACCTTCGTCTCGTCAGCGCGTGGGTACAGGCGAACCGCGATCTGCTCGGGCGCTGAGCGGTCCGCCTTGAGCAGCGCGGCGGCCGGGATGTAGGCGACTCGGCCGTCGTGGTCGAGCGAGCTGACGATGCCCGCGACGCGGAGTCGCAGCTCGACGCCCGAGGGGAGGGCGATCGCGAGCGTCGAGCCTGGATTCAGGCCGAGCGCGTCCGCCAGCCCGGCGCCGACCTCGGCCTCGCCGATGCCCTTGAGCCTATGGCCGGCGGTGAGCGGGGGCGCCTCGAAGATCGTGTGATCGTGCGGATAGGCGATCACGTCGATCGTCTCCCCGAGGGAGAACGAGTCGACCGCCTGCAGCTCGTAGCGTGGCGCGGCGGCCTGGACTCCGGCCACTCGCCGGACGCTTCCTACGCTCGTGGCAGGGAGCGACGCGGTCAGCTGGTAGCGCTTCCCGAGCGCACCGGGGTCGGTTTCCAGCGCGCTGAGCGCGGACGCCAGTGCGAGCAGCAGGAGCACGAACGCGGCCGAGGCGCCCAGCGTGAGCACGGTCACGGCGAGACGCCCGCGGCGAGCGGCGACGAGACGGACGCCGAGCGCAGTCAGCCCGGCGCGCGGCGAACCGCGCGCGCGACGGCGGCGCGATCCGCGACCGCCGGCCAGCCCGGCGCCCTGCAGCAGGTCGACCGGCGGCCGTCCAGCCGCGCGCCACGCGGGCCACGCCGCCGCGAGCACAGGGATACAGACGCTGAGCACCCAGCCGGCGGCAAGGGGCAGAATCAGCCCAGAACCGGCCGGAGGCTCGTTCAGCATCGTCAGCAGACGGTCGCTCGATCCCACGGTGGCGAGCGCACCCAGCAGGACCCCGAGCGTCGCCGCGGGGATCGCGACCGTCGCCGCCTCGACTGCCTGCACGGTCACCAGATAGCCACGCGACGCCCCGACCGCGCGGCTGATCCCGATCGTTTTCAACCGCCGCTGCACCTCGGCGCGCGCGGAGGCAGCGAGCATCACGCCGGCGGTCGCGAGCGCGAACACCGACAGCGCGACGAGCAGATCGATCACGATCCCGGCCGCCTGATCGAGCAGCACGCGGACCCCGGAGCGAGTCACGAAGCGCAGCCCGCGCAGGCCGTAACTCGTCGTTCGCGCCTGCACCAGCACCTCATTCAGATATCTGGGGTCCCGCAGCCAGATCTCGGCGACGGTGACCTGAGGGTTCGGATCCGGCCCGAACCGGGCGTCGAACCCCGCTTGTGAAACGTAGAACCGCGGGACCGCGAGCGGATAGCCGACGTCGTCGGGAGCCTCGCCAAAGCCAACCACGCGCAGCGGACCGACCCCCCGGACATAGAGCCTGCCTCCCAGCCGGATGTGCCACGCCTGGGCCAACCCAAGCTCGACCACCACCTCGCCGTAGCGCGATGAGACGTCCCGGCCGTCGACGATCGCGTACCCACGGCGCCCCGCACTGACCACCTCGGCCGACGCCCGTCCGCTGCTATGGCCGTGGGCGGCGATGCTGACATTGGTGAACTCCTGGCGCGTCGAGAAGGCGGCGATGTCCGGCAGCGCCCGGATCCGGCTGCTCACACGAGCGAGCGCCTGCGGGTTGAAACGGACGATCACGTCGGGGAGGTCTGCGGCCCGGGCCGCACGGGAAAAGCCGTCGCCCAGCCCGTCGGCGATCACCAGCGCGGCCGACAACATCGCCGCGGCGAGCGCGATCCCGACCGCGGTCATCAGCGCCCGGCGCCGTCGTGGCCGCAGCCCGCGGCGGATTTCAGCCAGCAAGGCTCTCACGAGCGAGATCCGCGGATCGCCCGGGATGCGGGCTGGTCGCCGGCCCGGCTCCCAAGCTTGTCGGACTCCGCGACGAGCCTCCCCTCACGTAGCTGCAGCACGCGGTCCGCGATGCCGGCCGCCTCGGGCTCATGGGTGACGATCACCACGGCTCGTCCGCTCAAATTGCGCAACAGAGCGAGCACGGCGGCCCCGTTCTCCGCATCCAGATTGCCCGTCGGCTCATCGGCCAAGACGAGCTCCGGATCATTGACCAGCGCCCGGGCGATGGCAAACCGCTGCTGCTCACCCCCGGAGAGCTCATGCGGAAGGTGGTCCGCGACCGCCGTCAGCCCGAGCTCGTCGATCAGCTGCGTGGCCCGCTGCTCGCCACCGGCCGGCGCGCCGGGAAGGCGTGCCGGCAGCATGACGTTCTCGGCTCCGCTCAGCTCCTCGACCAGGTGAAACGACTGGAACACGAAGCCGACGTGCCGAAGCCTCGTCCTCGCCAACGCCCGCGGACCCTGGGCGGTGAGCTTCTCGCCCGCCAGCACGATCTCGCCCGCGTCCGGCTGATCGAGCCCGCCGAGCAGATGCAGGAGCGTCGACTTGCCACTGCCCGAGCGCCCAAGCACCGCCACCACCTCGTCGGCGTCAACGTCGAGCGCAACGCCGTCCAGAACGAGTCGTTGAGCCCGGCCGCGGCCGACCGCCTTGGTGATCCCGCGGGCCTCGAGAACCGGCACCAGCTCACGGTACCGAGCGGACCCGAGCGGTCAGCCGGTCCGGGCGCCGCCCACCCTCGGCGAAACCGGGACCAGTGCGATGCAGGCGCGCGAACCAGCGCCCCGACAGGGGCCAGATCTCGCTAGCCCGGAAGCCGCTGGCGCCGGCGATGGGCACGATCGCCGGTGCCGCGACACGAGCCCACGGAAACCACGCGCTGGCGATGCCGTCGCGTTCAAGCCGAGCCTGCGTCGAGCGGGTCGATGTGCCCGGCGGCTCGAGCTCGACCAGCAGCTCCCCGGCGTCGTCCAGCAACGCGCCGATGCGCGCCAGCAGCCGCACCGGTGAGCCGCCGATCCCGATGTTGCCGTCGAGCAGTAAGGCACTGCGCCAACGACCGCGGGCCGGCAACTCGTCGAAGATATCCCCGACCATCGCGCGGCCCCCCGCCCCGACCGCGAGCTCGACCGCGACCGGCGAGATGTCGACGCCGAGCGCGAACACACCCCGGGCGGCCAGCGCGCGCAGGTGCCGACCCGGCCCGCAGCCGACATCGAGGACCGGGCCGAGGAGACCGTCCAGCAGCCGCTCGTCAGTCGCATCGGCCCGACTCAGATACCGCTCGAGTGGCAGCGGGACAGACGTACCGTCGTCCAGTCGCGCGCGGTGACGACAGCCTTCGTTACTCCCCCCGCGCAGCCCGTCGCCGTACATGCTGAGGGCGCTGATCACCGCACGGCCGCGAGCGCTCGTGCGAATCGCGTGTGCGGAGCCGCGGACGCGACCACGCGCGCGTCCTCGATCGTGTCGACGTCGCGCAGCATCCGTTGATCATGAACCCGCAACCCAAGCTCATCCAGCCGCGCGCGCTGCCTCATGCAGGTCGACTCACAGCTCATCGGCACGCCGTTGAACGCACCCGAAACGCGCGCGCTGAACCCCACGCTCCAATAGCCACCGTCGACGGTCGGGCCGAGCACCGCGTCCACATCGGGGTCGGCCAGCGCGCGCATCCCGTCGAGCAGAAGCAGCGGGGTCAGCTGCGGCGTATCCATCCCGACGAGCAGCGCCGGCGACGCGACGTCCTCGAACGCCGCGGCCAGGCGCTCGCCGAGTCCGGTTCCCCGCTGCGCGATCAGGTCGAACCCCCGGCGCCGCCAATGACGAGCGTCGCCGTCGAACACGAGCACCCTGCGCGCTGCCGGCGTACGGGCGACGACCTCGATCGTGTCAAGCAGGGACGCGCGGGCCAACCCGGCTGCCTCATCCGCGCTGCACGGCGGAGACAGCCGCGTCTTCACGCGCCCCGGTAGCGGTTCCTTGGCGATCACCAGCAACGCGATTGACTTCACTCCTCAAATCTAAACCCCTCGTTACTACGAAAAACGAAAGCCCGACCCCGCGATCGTCTCCGTAAGACTCTGTTCACTATTGACGAAGGGACGAGCGGACAGCTGTGAACGGTGACTTAAACCAACGCCAGGGCCCTTCTCAAGCCGCGTTGCGTGTGCCAGCCTCACCCAGTGCGGTTACTCCAGGTTGATCCGTCGAAGCCCCCGCGTGGGCCGTTCCGGGCGGACTTCTGGCGTAGTCCGCTACGGGGGCCGTGGCTAACCGCAATCCTGGGGCTCGTCCTGCTCATCGGCCTGCCGATCGTGATCATCACGGGACTGCTGTCAAATGACGCCTACCAGCCGGGGCTGGGCGGGAACGCGCTCGGACGCAACATCGGCGGCCCGCTTGACTTCTACCTGTTTGGGTGGCCGACTCGCCCCGTCTGGCTGTACGCGCTCACCCAAGGCCTACACGTCTCGATTGGCCTGGCGCTGTTCCCGGTGCTGCTCACGAAGTTGTGGTCGGTCATCCCGCGACTGTTCGAATGGCCCCCGGTGCGAAGCCCCGCGCACGCGCTGGAACGGCTCTCGCTCGCCCTTCTGGTTGGTAGTGCGTTGTTCGAGTTCGTCACCGGCATCATCAACATCCAGTACTGGTACGCGTTCCGGTTTTCCTTCACCCAGGCTCACTACTACGGCGCGTGGGTGTTCATCGGGGCGTTTCTGGCCCACGTGACCCTCAAACTCGGAACTATGCGACGGTCACTGAAGACCCGCGCAGACGTGTTTCAATGCATCCGAGGCGAGGACGCGGGCGATGAGGAGGTCGCGGCACCGGGTTCGCCAGTGGAGGCTCCCTCGCTGGTCGCGGTGTCACCCGCGCCGGCGACGATGTCACGCCGGGCGCTACTGGCAACGGTAGGGGCCGGCTCGATCCTGTTGTTGCTGCAAGGTGCGGGCCAGTCTCTCGGCGGGCCGTTCCGCGCGTTGGCGTTTCTGCTCCCGCGCGGGCGCGTCCGTCCGGGCCCGTTGGGGTTCCCGGTCAACAAGACGGCGGTGGCCGCCGGTATCTCAGCCCCCAAAGTCGGTGCAAGCTGGCGTCTCGCGCTGGTGGGCGAACACACTGTCTCCTTATCACGCCAACAGCTGCTCGCGCTGCCCCAACACACATACGATCTGCCCATCGCGTGTGTCGAGGGATGGTCGACGACGCAGAAGTGGAGCGGCGTGCGGCTGCGCGACCTCGCCTCACTGTCCGGCGTGACTCAGCCGGCCACCGTCACGAGCCGGTCGCTCGAACACGGAACGTACGGCCACGCGACTCTGGGCCACGAACAAGTGGCGGACGACCGGTCGCTGCTGGCATTGCGGGTCAACGACCACGACCTCTCGCTTGACCACGGTTACCCCGCGCGCGTGATCAGCCCGGCGGTGCCGGGTGTGCACTGCACCAAATGGGTGTCGAACATGACCTTCCACCCAGTGACCGAATGACCCCACTCAAACGGTTTCGAGGGCTGTACGGCGCGGGCCCGCTTCATCTGTTGGCATTGCTCGCGAGCTTCGCAATCGCCGCGGCCGCCGTGATCGGTTGGTTCGAGCGCCCGCGCGTCGTCGTCAACGTGTTGGAGTGGTTCGTGGCGGCGATCGTAATCCACGACCTCGTGCTCCTACCGCTCTACTCGCTGATGGACCGGATCGCCTTCGGTGGGCTGGGGAAACGCGGCGTCCGTGCCCAACACGCGGCGGCGCCAGAGCTCGTCAACCCCACGCCATACCTCCGAATCCCGGCGATCCTCAGCGGCCTTCTGCTCGCTGCCTTCTTCCCGGTGATCTTCGGGCTCGGGGACCAGACCGAGCTATCCGCCAGCGGAATCGCCGAGAGCGGGTATCTGGCCCGATGGTTGCTCGCTACCGGTGTGCTATTCGCCGTCTCGGGAGTGGTCTACGCCTGCGCGGTGGCACGCGCGGCGGCCCGAGCCGGATCGATGGCTCCCGAGCTGGTCCAGGTGAGCACCGATGCGGAGCGGCCGCCGTCCGACCCGGAGCAAACACCCCCCGACCCGGAGCAAGCTCCGCCCGAGCCGCAGAAGGCAACCCCCGACCTGCAACGGTCAACCCCCGACCCGCAGCAGGCAGCGCCCGACCCGGCGCAAGCGCCCCCAGACCCGGAGCAAGCGCTCCCCGACCCAAACCAGGTGCCGCCCGGCGATCTCGCCGGGTCGTCGGCGCCGCCGCCCGATTAGGCAGCCCGGAGCGGAGAGCGGGAGAACTCCGCCATGCCAGCGTGGAAGTCCTCGCGCGCGGCGAAACCCAGCATCCGCTTCGCCCGCTCCGCTGACGCGAACACGTGGCGCACGTCCCCGAGCCTGAACTCGCCTGTCACCTGCGGGCGTGGCGCGTCCCGGCCGGCCGCGTCGGCCAGCGCGTGCGCCATCTCACCGACCGTCCGCGGGGTCCCGCTGGCGACGTTAAACGCCCCCGGCTGCGGATCCGCCCGCGTCAGTGCGATCACGTTCGCGCGCGCGACATCGCGAACATGGACAAAATCTCGCAACTGCTCACCATCCTCGAACACGCGCGGCGGCCTGCCCGCCGCCAGGGCACTGGCGAAAATCGCCGCGACGCCGGCATACGGCGTGTCGCGGGGCATTCGCGGCCCATACACGTTGTGGTAGCGCAGCGCGGTCACCGGAACTCCCGTCTCCCGAGAGAACACGAAACACAGATGCTCCTGATGCAACTTTGTCGCCGCGTAGACATTGCGCGGGTCAAGCGCCGAGCACTCCTTGACCGCGATCGGGGTGAGCTCGCCCCCACACTCAGGGCACATCGGTGCGAACCTCGCTGCCGCGAGGTCCACCGGATCGCGCGGCATCGGCACGACACGACCATGCTCCGCACAACGGTAGGCGCCCTCGCCATAGACCACCATGCTGCTCGCGAGCACCAGTCGCCCGCGAAATCGGATGGCCGCCAGCTGTTTCAACAGCACAGCGGTGGCAAGGTCGTTCTGACGGACGTAGTCCTCCACGTCACGCATGTCGAGACCTAGTCCCACCATCGCGGCTTGGTGGCAGACCGCGTCGACCCCACGAAGCGCGCTTCCCATCGCGTCCGGATCCCCGACATCCCCATCGACAGATTCGGCCCTCGGGTTCACGTAATCCGGGCGTACGGCGTGCGCGGCCGGAAGCAGCGAATCAAGCACCCTGACCTCATGTCCCGCGTCGAGCAGGTCATCGACAACATGCGAGCCGATGAACCCGGCGCCTCCGGTGACGAGGATCATGATTGGCACGCTACGCGATCCGGCGCGGATCGCCACCTCTCTGGAGCGGTGTTTCGCTCCGCGTAAGCTTTTCACCGCTAGCTTGCCGTCAATGATCGAGGTCATCCTGCCCGCCCTCGACGAGGCACAGGCGATTCCCGGTGTGCTCGCCGCCATACCCCCCGGCTTCGTCGCCCTCGTCGTCGACAACGGCTCCCGCGACGGATCAGCGGAGATCGCAGCCTCGTGCGGCGCACGAGTGGTGCACGAACCGCGACGAGGCTTCGGAGCGGCTTGCTTCGCCGGGCTGCTCGCCGCCGAGTCGCCGGTCGTATGTTTCATGGATTGCGACGGATCATTCGATCCCCAACAGTTACATCGGGTCGCGGACCCGGTACTCAATGGCACAGCTGATCTCTGCCTCGGCGCTCGGATACCCGAGCCTGGAGCGTGGCCCCGGCACGCGCGCTTGGCCAACCGAGTGCTCGCGTTTGAGCTACGCCGCCGCACCGGCGCCAACCTGACCGATCTCGGCCCCATGCGCGCCGCTCGACGCCGGGCCTTGCTCGGACTGGAGATCCATGACCGCGGCTCCGGCTGGCCGCTCGAGATGGTGCTCCGAGCCGCCGCTCAGGGCTGGCGCATCACTGAGGAGAGAGTGACCTATCGGCCGCGGTCCGGCGGTCGTTCAAAGGTCAGCGGCAGCGTGCGCGGAACCGCGCGCGCAGTGCGCGACATGAGCGCCCAGCTTTCGCCCGGTCGGCGATCTTTGGGGTGAGCCGCGGCGGCTATCGAGCTGCCGCCGGCGACGGAACCCGATGGGGCGCCCAGCGTGATCATCTGGTGAAGAGTATGGCTGTGACGAAGCGAGGTAGCCGCAGATGATCAGAGCGCCGTGGGCTCGCCGCCGGCCACGACCGGTATGCGCGCACACCACCGTCACCGCGGGCAGGCTGGTCACGCCCGCGAGAACCAGCGCCCCGATCACGAT
>CAWIRN010000003.1:0-24706 GCA_963838535.1 uncultured Solirubrobacterales bacterium | reverse complement strand
TCAATCATCTATAAATTTGATTGATGACACACGATCGCCGGGGCGGCGCTGGCCGAGCCCATCCGCCAGGTCGCGAACGCTCGGAAGGGTGCCGGTGCCCACGGAAGCTGCACGGATCCCCAAAGCCACCTGGGAAACGTCCCGACCGAGGCCCGGTTTCCGGCGAGTGGGTAGTTCCCCAGCCACCAGCTGGGATCCAGCCCAATCGAGTTGTCCCGCGCCCCCGATTGGGTTGTTGTACAGCCGAATCTGTCAGAAATCTGACCCACAGGAGACCATCCCGTGCGTCGGCACCTAGTCCCACGTGCCCCTCACCGCCCTGAGTCTGCCCTGCTTGCACCGACCAGACGGCTGACGCCGCTCAGCCGGGTCAGAGTGCACGCCGCGGCACGAAGGCCGCTTCGCTACCCGCCGGCCGCCGCCACGCTCGCCGGCTCGTGAGTGATCGCGGCGTCGCCGATCAGCGCCGACCCGAGCAGCGAGTCGAGCTCTGCGAGCAGTCCGGCGCTGCGGGCCACGCGGAAGCCCGGCCCGAGCTTCAGCCGGCGATGGCCGATCGATGTGGCGAGATCGATCACGACGTTCGACTCGCCGGGGAAGCTCACCAGCAGCTCCTTGAGCTCACCGAGCACCGTGGCCGGCAGCGCGGTCGCGTCCAGACGGAGCCGCAGCGCGGTCGGCTGCAGGACCGGCTTGGCGGATTGCCCCTGGGCCGCGCGCACCTCGTCCTGGCTGGGCTCGAATCGCTCCACCTGCTGGGCCACGACGACCGTCTTGTCACGGTCCTTGTGGTCGACCCGGCCCCGCACGAGCACGATCGAGTCGGTCACCAGCGCACCCTCGTTGGCCGCGAGCGGCTTGCCGAAGACGATGATCTCGACCGACGCCTCCAGGTCGTCGAGGGTGGCGAACATCATCCAGTCGCCCTTCTTGGTCCGGATCCGCTTCGCCTGGGTGATCATCCCGCCAACCGTCACCCAATCGCCATCGCGGCGGCCCGACAGCTCCGCCAGCGGGAAGTCGACCCGGGCGGCCAGCGCAGCGCCCACCTCCTTCAGCGGGTGGGCGGAGACGAACAGACCGATCGACTCCTTCTCGGCTGCCAGCAGCTCGGCGCGATCGAACTCCGCGCCAGGGATCGGGGCGTGGCTCGGCGTCGCCACGGCCGCCGAGCCATCAGCGTGGACCCCCTGACCTGAGGAGTCCGGGTCGCCGAACTGGCCCATGTCGAGGTCGAAGATCGAACTCTGGCCGATCAGCGCGTCCTGTTGAGCCTTCTGGCCCGCCCCCTGGGCCTGCTCGAGCACCATCAGCATCCCCTTGCGCGATGCGCCCGTCGATCCGAACGCCCCGCACTTGATCAGCGCTTCGATCGCCTTCTTGTTGACCGCCCGGTTGTCGACCCGCGCGCAGAAGTCCCACAGGTCCCGGAACAGCGCGGCTCGGCCATTCCCGCCGTTGGCACCATCGCCGTCCTCACCAGCGCCCCCCCGCGCTCGTTTGATCGCCTCGACAGCCTGAAACCCGACACCCTTGACCGCGTCGAGGCCGAAGCGAATGTTCCCGTCTACGACCACGAATTCGTGGTCTGACAGGTTCACGTCCGGGGGCAGGATCGAGATCCCCATCTGCTCGGCCTGTGCGACGAAGAACGGCACCTTGTCCTTGGTGTCCATCACGGAGGAGATCAGCGCCGCCATGTACTCAGCCGGGTAGTTGGCCTTCAGCCACGCCGTGCGATAGGTGATCAGCGCGTAGCAGGCGGCATGCGACTTGTTGAACGAGTAGTCGGCCGATCGCTCGTTGGTCGTCCACAGCAATTCGATCACCTGCTCGCTGGTGCCGGAAGCCCGGCAGCCGGCGACGAACTCGGGCTTCAGCCGGCCATCGCCTCGCGATTCTTCTTGCCGATCGCCTTACGCAGGTCATCGGCCTTCGAGCCGCTGAAGCCGGCGATCTCGGTGGCGATCCGCATCGCCTGCTCCTGGTAGATGATCACGCCCTTGGTCGACTCGAGAATCGGCCGCAGCCGCTCGTCGGGATAGCTGATCGAGTCGGGGTCGCGCTTACCTCGTGCGTAGGTGGGGATCTGGTCCATCGCCCCCGGCCGGTACAGGGCCCCGATCGCGATCAGGTCGTCGAACTCGGTTGGCCGTACCTTCTTGAGCGCGTCGCGCATCCCTTCGGACTCGAACTGGAACACGCCGATCGAGTCGCCACGCGCGAGCATCTCGTAGCTCTTGGCGTCATCGAGCGGCAGCGTGGCCATGTCGGGCCGTTCGCCGGTCGAACGTTCGATGATGTCCAGCGCGTCCTCGATCACGTCGAGGTTGCGCAGGCCGAGGAAGTCCATTTTGAGCAGTCCGATCTGCTCGACCGGCTTCATCGAGAACTGCGTCACCGTGCGGAACACGCGCTCGCCGTTCTCGTCCGCCCCGGCGTCGGCGATCTGCAGCGGGACGATGTCGGTCAGCGGACGGTCGGCGATCACCACCGCGGCGGCGTGGATCGAGGAGTTGCGCACGATCCCCTCGAGCCCCTGAGCCACGTCGACGATCTGCCTGGCCGTCCCGTCGCGGTCGACTTCGGCGCGCAACGGCTGGCCCAGCTTCAGACACTCCTCGAAACTCGGCGAACGCCCCATGATCGGATCCGGGATCAGCTTCGCGAGCCGGTCGCCGGCGCCGTAGTCGTGGCCGAGGACGCGGGCCGCGTCGCGGGTCGCCGCGCGCGGGAACATCTTGCCGAACGTGACGATCTGCGCCACCGACTCCTTGCCGTACTTCTCGGTCACGTAGCGGATCACCCGGTCGCGCCCGCGGACCGAGAAATCGATGTCGATGTCCGGCATCGACACGCGCTCAGGGTTCAGGAACCGCTCGAACAGCAGGTCGTAGCGCAGCGGGTCGACATCCGTGATCTGCAGGCAGAACGCGACGATCGAGCCGGCCGCCGAACCCCGCCCCGGGCCCACCGCGATCCCGTTGTCCTTGGCGTATTTGACGAAGTCCCACACGATCAGGAAGTAGGCGTTGAAGCCCATCCGATCGATCACCTCGAGCTCGAACTGCGCCCGCGCCACCGCCGCCGCCGGTGGCGGCGCGCCGTAGCGCTGGCGCAGCCCCTGCTCCACCAGCGACCGCAGATATTCGCCCTCGGGCAGCCCGTCGGGCACGGGATACGTCGGAATCAGCTGACGATCCAGCTCGAGTTCCACGTTGCAGCGCTCAGCGATCTCACTCGTGCTGGCGATCGCCTCGGGCCACTCGGCGAATGCCTGCGCCATCTCCTCGCTCGAGCGCAGGTAGAACTCGTTCGTGTCGAAGCTGATCTTCGGCTGGCTGAGCGTCGACTTGGTCTGCACGCACAGCAGCGCGGCGTGGTGGTGATAGTCCTCGCGGCGCAGGTAGTGGACGTCGCCGGTACCGACCAGCGGCCGGCCCAGCTCACGGGCGATCCGGACGATCCCCTCGTTCGCCTTGTCCTGGGCCGTGAGCCCGTTCTTCTGCACTTCGAAGTAGACGTTGTCGAGCCCGAACACGTCGATCAGGTCGCCGGCGTAGGCGCGCGCCTCATCGACGCGGTCGGCCAGCAGGTGCTGGCAGAAGCTCGACTGCAGGCAGCCCGTGAGCGCGATCACGCCCTCGCCGTGAGCGGCCATCTGCCCGAGGTCGAGCGACGGCTTGCCCCGCTGATACCCGTCGAGAAAACCGGTCGACGACAGCTTGACGAGATTGCGGTAGCCGGTCGGAGTCGACGCGAGCAAGGTGAGGTGGAAGCGGTCCAGCCGCCCCGGCGCGCGACGGGCATGGTCCTCGACGACGTACACCTCGCAACCCAGGATCGGCTTGATGCCATGCGTGCGACAGGCGGTGAACAGCTCGACGGCGCCGTTCATGACGCCGTGATCGGTGAGCGCCAGCGCCGGCTGATCGAACGATGCGGCCCGCTCCGCGAGCTTCTCGATCCGGCACGCCCCGTCGAGCAGCGAGTACTCGGAGTGGACGTGGAGGTTGACGCAGGCGGCGCTCATGACTCGCCTCCGAGGATAGGCATCGAGGCGGACGCCGTGGGCCTCTGGCGGAGCTCGCGCAGCGGTTTCAGCCGCTCTGAGCGCGCTGCGCCCACTCGAGCAGCAGCGCCAGCGGACGCTCCTCGCCGCGGATCTCCAGCTCGTCGGGTCGGCGGCCGTTCAGCACGAGCAGCAGCGAGTCCGTCGGGCACACGATCGTGGTCGTGGCCGGCTCCGCGGGCGCGTCCGCGGTCACCGTCGGCGGCCGTCGGTCGCTGACGGTGAGGTACGCCGTGGCCTCGCCGTCCACGTGGGCGATCGTGAAGCGCTCACCGGCGGTCCAAGCCGGATCGATCATCAGCGAGACGACCGTCAGCGCCATCGGCGGCGCCATCCGCACCCCCGCAGCGTCCAGCTCGCCCAGGTCAAGCGAGGCGTGAACCAGCGCCGCCAGCGCGGCGAGCGCGTCGCGATTGCCGCGGACGCGGGCGACCCGGCGCCCGAAGCGGCGGCGAAGCCCCTTTGCCGTCAACCGCCGCGCAATGCTCGCTGGGCTCCCGACCAACTGGAAGTCGATCGTTCCGAGCTGACGGGCCGAGTCGGTACGCCTGATCTCGGGCGGGCCGTCACGGACCGTCACCTGCACGACCCCCCGCTCTTCGCCCAGCACGAGGTCGTAGGCCACCGGATGTGGATAGGCCGCCCGCTGCGCCGGCAGCAGGTCAAGCAGGAGGCGACCGGCGCTCGCAGCGTCATTGCGCGCCAACGCGGTGAACACGGGCGCCAGCCACGCCGTGTGGGCACGTTCACCGCCGGTGGGCACGGTGTTCGCGCGCAGCCGTGAGAACGCCTCGGTGAGACGCTCAGGCTCGACCGGGCCGGCTGCGTCGGGCGTCGGCGCGGGTGCCGCCTGAAGCGCGCGCAGCTCCTTCATGGCGCCCCGCAGATCCTCAATCGCCTCGTAGGCATGTTCCGAGCGCCGCCGATGTTCGGTGAGCTCATGGGCCAGTTCGGCGGCGCGCCGCTCAGCGCGCGCGCGGGCGGCGCGCTCGCGCTCCAGCGCACGCCGCAACCCATCGAGCTCGCCTCGGAGCTGGGCGAGCGTCCTCGCGAGCTTGCCCTCGATCGCCGCCTGCGCCTCGAGCCGTCCCTGGGCCATGACGATCTGCGCCCGCAGACGGGCCTCCGCTGACGCGCGGGTCTCGAGCTCGCGACGCAGCGCCTCGATCGTCGGTCGGAGCTCATCGGCGCCGGCCGGCCGCTCCGCATGAGGCCCTGGCTGCGGGGACGCGGGCGGCTCCACCTCGGACCCTGGCTCAACGGACACGGGCGGCTCGACGTCGGACCCCGACTGAAGGTGCTCAGGCGGCTCCATCACAACCCGCAGCCCAGGCGGCGGGGGCGGCTCCGCCACGACGCGCAGCGAAGGGGGTGGCGGCGGCGCTTGCGCCACGACGCGCAGCTCAGGCGTCCCAGGTGGTCCGGGCGGGCCAGGCGGGCCGGCCGGACCCGGCACCCCGCGCGGACCGGGCGGGCCAGGCGAGCTGATCGGCTCGGATGGCCGGCGCACGGCCGCCGAGGCGCGCTGGGCGATCAGATCGCGCTCGAGCGACAGGCTCCGGGCCTCGGACGCCGCGACCGCCGCCGGGGACGGCGGGGCCGGTTCGGTGGGCCGGGACAGCTCCTGCACCCGGAGTTCGGCGCGCTCGCGGGCGGCGGCCGCGGCCGCCGCGAGCTGCTCAGCCTCGTCGGCGCGGCGCCGCAACGGGTCGAGATTCTGCTCGAGTTCGCGCACCCGCTCCTCGGCCGCTGCCAGGTCTCCGAGCGCCTCCCGCGCGAGCGCGCTCTGCTGCTCAAGGGCCGCGAGCTCCTGCTCCAGGTCCAGCCGCAGCGCTTGCTCGGCGTGCGCTCGCTGCTCGGCGGCGCGGCCGGCTCGCTCGCGCTCGGCCAGCGCTGCCGACAAGCGCTCTGATTCCTCGCGCGCGGTCTCCAGTTCCTGCTCGAATTCCTCGATCCGGGCGGCCAGCTCGGCCGCCGCGCCCTCGGCCTCCGCCGCGCGACGTCTGGCGCTCTCGGCGGCCAGCTCGGAGCTGCGCACTCGCCGCGCAGAGAGCGTGTCGCCACCCGGGGCAGGCTCGGACTCGTGGGGCGCGGGGTCTGGCGCGGCGCTGAGCGAATCAGCCCCGGCGAACCCTGAGGGCTCGACGGCCACCGGCAGTGGCACCACGACCGCGCCGAACTGAAGCCACGTTCGCCCGCCCAGCTCCTCCGCGAACGAGGCAGGCACAGAGAAGCTCATCCGCCACGTCCCGGGAACCGCCCCGGTGAGGCTCGGCGGCTCGGGCATGGCCGGAAACCGGTGTCGCGACCCCGCCGCGTCGAGCAGCAACATCGGCTGTCCGCTCCACGCGGGGCGCCGTCGGCGCCAGCGGCCGGTGACGCGCACGGTGAGCTGGCCTCCACCCTCGGTGAACAGCTCGACCGCCTCGATGCCGAGCGCAGACTGCACTCCGGTCGGGTCGTTCATCGCGCCCGACGGTACGACCCTGGGCGGACGGATCGCCCCCCCGCAACGCCCCAGACGTATCGAACACGCCGGACCGACCGACCGTGTCGCCGCTCGGCTTCCCGGCTAACCCCGCGGGCGCTCTGGCGCCCCCTCCCCGCCGGGACCGCGTCGCCGCTCGGGCTCCCCGCTAACGCTAACCCGGCGGGCGCTCTGGCGCCCCTCCGCCCGCGGGCTCCTGGCGCTCGCGGAGCTGAGCCGACAACGCTCGCGCGTCGGACAACAACGTCTGGGCTTCGGCGAGATCGCCGGCGTGACTCCCGGCCTGCTCACGGGCGCTGGCGAGCTCGGTCCCCAGCCGATCGAGCTCGACGCGCAGACCGGACGCCTCGCTCACCGCGGCGTCCCGGGAGACCGCGGCAGCGGCCAGACTGACCTGGAGCTCTGATAGCGCGGCCCCGCGCTCGGCCAGTTCCTGCTCCAGCCCAGCCACCCGCGCCGCCATGACCTCAGCCTCGGACTCGTACTGCGCGCGGCGCGCGGACTCCTGAGCGACGAGCCCCACCAGGTCCTGGAGCTCGCGACGCAGGTCACCGTGTGTGGCCTCCAGCCGCGCCTGCGTTGCGGCGCGAGCCTCGAGCTCGGCCTGTGCGTCGGCCAGCGCCCCGCGCAGCTGCGCCGATCCAACCGCCCGCTCGTCGAGTTCGGCGCGCAGCGCGCACACCGTCTGCTTCAGCAGGACCTCGGACAGTGGCCCGGACCGGGGATCCCCGGCCGCGTGGGTCTCCCGGTTCGGCGCCCGCGGGCCGAACGGTGGCTCGGGCGGAGCCGCGTCGGACATACGGATACGTTAGACCGCCGGGGCTCTCGAGCGCGACAGATCCGCTGCAGGCACCGACGCCCGGGGGCGCTCAGCGAGGACCGGCGGGCAATCTGTCGGGCTGTCGCAGCGCGGCGACCACACCGACGGCTGCCAGCCCGAACAGCCCGGCGATGGCGGCCTTGCGGCCAACGTGACGCAGCCGCCGTCGCAACCACCACTTGGCGAACTGCCACAGGATCACGCCGAGGAGCCGATCGTCCATGGCCGTGATGCTACCCCTCGTCCCGGTGCCTCACCCGCCACGCCATCCGCGACTGCAGCGACCACAGCTCGATGAAACCCGGCGATGCCTCCTGCGAGAACAGGCCGCCGGACTCCGAGAAGGTCGCCAGCTGCGCGTCGTAGACCGCGTTCGGCGATGAGCGTGTGACGACACGCGCGGAGCCCTTGTAGAGCTTGATCCCGATCGTTCCCGTCACCTGCCGGTTGGTCGCCTCCATGTACGCGTCGAGGTCGCTGCGCAGCGGCTCCCACCACAGTCCCGCGTAGACGAGGTAGGCCCATTTCTGGTCGAGCGCCGGCTTGAACTGGTTCTGATGGATCGTGCCCACGAGCCGCTCGAGCTCCTGATGGGCGAGCAGCATCAGCGTGGCCGCCGGAACCTCATAGATGTCGCGCACCTTCAGTCCGACGATCCGGTCCTCGATCTGGTCGACGATCCCGATCGCGTGACGGGCGCCGATCTCGGCGGCGCGCTCGAGCAGCTCGACCAGCCCGCAGACGCTCTCCGTTCAGCGCCACCGGTACGCCGCGCTCGAACTCGATCGTGACGATCTCCGGCTCGTCGGGCGCCTCCTCGGGGCGCGTGACGAGCTGGAACACGTCGTCGTCGGGCGCATGATCGAGCTCCTCGATCCACCGCCCCTCGCTCGAACGGCCCCACAGGTTGTCGTCGATCGAGTACGGGGCGACCTCCGTGCCCCCCTTGACCGGGATCCCGTGCTCGCGTGCGTATTCGACCTCCTCGTCGCGGCCCATCCTCCATTCGCGCACCGGCGCGATCACCTTCAGCTCGGGGGCCAGGGTGGCGATCGTGGCCTCGATCCGGACCTGGTCGTTGCCCTTGCCGGTGCAGCCATGCGCGATCGTGTCGCAGCCCATCGCGCGAGCGTGCTCGACGGCCAGCTTCGCGATCAGCGGCCGTCCGAGCGCGGTGAACAGCGGATAGCCGGCGCCGTAGATCCCGTTGGCCTTGATCGCCGGCAGCACGTAGTCGTGGGCGAAGTCCTCGCGCGCGTCCACGACGATGCAGTCGACGGCACCGAGCCGCCGCGCCTTGCCCTTGATCACCTCGTAGTCCTCGCCGGGCTGGCCCAGGTTCACCGTCAGCGCCGACACCTCGGCGTCGTACTGGTCCTGGATCCACTTCAGCATCACGCTCGTATCGAGACCCCCGCTGTAGAGCAGCAGCACGTGGTGGACGTCGGAGGGATCCACGAGGTAGCTGGCGACCGTGCGGGCTGGGGTTCAGGCGTCAGTCGAAGGTACGGGCGCGCGGCCCCGAGCCGCTAGGACGCGTCGCCGAGCCTGCGGCCGACCTCTTCCCACAGCGCCTCGTAGGCCAGCGCGGCGCGGGAGCGCGGCGCGAACTCGGAGATCACGGTCCGGCGCGCGCCCATCCGCTCGACGTCGGCCGAGGCGGGGATCGCGGCTTCGAGCAGGCTCGAGCTGTTGCTGCGCAGCTCCTCCATCACCTCGCGGTGCAGTGACTTGCGCCCGTCGACCATCGAGAAGAACGCGAGCACCTGGGGGCCGCCCTGCACCAGCTTCGTGAGCTGCTCGAACGTGCGCGAGGACAGCGTCGCGGGGATGATCGGGACCAGCAGCGCGTCGGCCGCGTCGAACACGCTCTCGGAGACGAGCGAGATCGACGGCGGGCAGTCGAGGAAGATGTAGTCGTACTCGTCGCGCAGCGGCTCGAGCACCCGCGACAGCCGGGTCGTCGGATGCTTGATGGAGTCGAGCGCGAGATCCATGTGGCGGTAGGAGAAGTCGGCGGGCAGCAGGTCGAGCCGCTCGTAGTCGGTGCCCTTGATCACGTCATCGACGTCGGTCTTCAGGCGCACGAGCTCTCGCCCGCCGCCGCGGACCTTGGGCTTGACCCGGAACAGGTAGGTGGAGGCGCCCTGCGGGTCGAGGTCCCAGAGCAGCGTCCGCGAGCCCCCCCGCGCGGCGAGATAGGCGAGGTTCACCGCCGCCGAGGTCTTGCCGACGCCGCCCTTGATGTTGTAGGTGGCGAGGACCTTGCTCACTCGAACGTGTCCTTCACCAGTTCCCGCTGAGACTTGGAGGCGAACTCCGCGAAATGCTGGGCAAACTCGGCGCGGGCCGCCTGCTCGTCCTCGCCGAGGTGCTCGACCAGCACGCCCATCGCCATCAGCGCTGCGGTCCCGCCCGGGAGCGCAGACACCTCGTCGCACAGCGAACGCAGCGTCGCGACCTGGACCTCGCGGTCCTGGTGGCGCCCGAGCACGTCCTGGAGCGCCTTGAGCGACTTGACCATCGGCTTGACGACCTCGCTCGGGGTACAGCGGAGCGCCGAACAGCTCGAGCAGGTAGCGCAGCTCCTTGCCCTTCTTGCGCAGCTCGTGGTAATCCTCCGGCGGGCTCGAGCCGTCGATCGCGTCGCCCATCTTCACCATCCGCCGGTAGACCTTGGCGATTCGCTCGCCCGCCACCTCCCCGATCGGCCGCGCCGCGTCCGGTCGATCCTCCTGTGGCGCGGACTCGAGCAGCTCGCCAGGAAGCTCGCCCATTCGCGCGTAGAGCCTACCGCACGATCGGAGCGCAGCGCGCGAACCATCTCCGGCGCGCGACCAGGCGCCGCTCGCGCAGGACGCCGAGCAGCGGATCGAGGTCAGCCGCGCATCGTCTCGGGCACCATCGCGCGGTACTGGTCGAACTCGAGCACGTACACGTCGAGGTCGCGGGCGTCGCCCGGTGATCGCCTGAAGCCAGCGGAACTCCTTCCGGAAGCGTGCCAGCTCCGCCGGCGGAAACGCGCCCTTGCAGCTCCCGCTGAACCGCGCGGGAGCGGCGCACCGCGACGCGGAAGTCGTGCAGGAACTCGCGGTCGATGTCGGCGATCGTGCCCTCGAGGTTCGCCTCCATCACCTCGAGCAGGCGCGCGCAGCACGGCCGCCGTCGCCACGTCGGCTCGCTGCTGCGGACTGAGCGCGACGTCGATCTTCGACGAGATCCCGCCCGGGCGCGCCGCCCGCCGCGCGGACCGCCTCGTCGACCAGCGGCTGATCGGCCGGCCGAAAGCCGAGCTCGCTGCTCGAGCGCGTGGCGCACCCGCTCGAGCTCCTTGTCGTAGCCGCGCACGACCGCGAGGCGCAGGCGCGGGCGCAGCGGCGGTGTGCCGGCCGCTCGAACGAGACCAGCGCCGGCTCCTCGAGCGTCATCCGGACGACGGTCTTGCCGCTCGTCGTCGAGCACGTCGAGTGCGGCGGACCTGGCTGCGCACGTGGGCGAGCGGCAGCAGCGCGCGGACGTCGACCACCGCAGCAGCGCGTCGCGCAGCGGGCCGGCGAGCGAGCTCGTACCGCGAGCAGCCGGCTGGGTCGGCTCGGTGCTCGTCATCGCCGGCCCGCTCGCCGCCGGTGCCCGGGTCGACCAGCGTCAGCCGGCCGTCCTCGTGCACGCACGACAGTTCCCGGCGTGCAGCAGACCGTCGAACGTGTCGTAGAACGTGCGGTCGATCTCGCGCGGCCGCGCCGTCGGCGAGCGCTCGAGGCGGCGCCTCAGCGTCATCGCCCGCCGCGTCGGTGAGCGTCATCGCCGTCGCGGGGGCAGGAGCTCGAGCAGTCGTCAGCGCCAGCTTCTGCAAACCGGCCGAGCGCCTCGTCGATCTCCTCCTCGGTGACGATCAGCGGTGGCTCGAAGCGGATCGTGTCCGGGCCCGGTGGCGTTGACGACCAGTCGCTGCTCGAGCAGCGCGCGCCGCGCCAGCTCGGGCGCGGACTCGCCGGCGCGACGTCGATCGCCAGCATCAGCCCCCGCCCGCGGACCGTCGCGCGCGTACGGCAGCGCCCGCAGCCCGGCGGCGAGCCGCTCGCCGAGCGCGCGCACGCGCGCCAGCAGCTCGGGATCGGAGCAGATCTCGAGCGCCACCAGCGCGGCCGAGGCGACCAGCGGTCCGCCGGCGAACGTCGAGCCGTGATCGCCGGGCTGGAGCACGTCGGCCAGCCGCTCGCCGGTCACCAGCGCGCCGATCGGGAGGCCGCCGCCGAGCGCCTTGGCGGTGGTCAGCGCGTCGGGCACGACGCCGGTCTGCTCGTAGGCCCACAGCGTCCCGGTGCGCCCCATCCCGGTCTGGATCTCGTCGAACACCAGCGCGGCGCCGGTCCGGTCGCACGCCTCGCGCGCGGCGTGCAGCAGCTCGTCGGACAGGACGTGGATCCCGGTCTCGCCCTGGATCGGCTCGAGCAGCACCGCCGCGGTGTCCTCGTCGACCGCGGCCACCAGCGCGTCCGGATCCTTGGGCACGACCACGAAGCCGGGTACCAGCGGCGCGAACGGCGCCTGCTTTGACTCCTGCGGGGTGGCCGACAGCGCGCCGTAGGTCCGCCCGTGGAAGGCGTCCTGGAGCACCACCACGTTCCCCCCGGGCCGGGCGCGGCGCGACGAGCTTGATCGCCGCCTCGTTGGCCTCGGCGCCCGAGTTGCAGAGGAACACCTTCCCGCCGAGCGAGCTCTCGCGCCAGCCGCGCGGACAGCCGCAGCGCCGGCTCGGTGTAGTAGAGGTTGGTCACGTGGGTCAGCCGCCCGACCTGCTCGCGCACGACCTCCACCACGCGCGGGTGGCAGTGGCCGACGTTCAGCACCGAGATCCCGGCCAGGAAGTCGAGGTACTCGTTGCCCTCGGCGTCCCACAGCCGGCAGCCCGATCCGCGCACGAACTCGACCGGATTGCGCACGTAGGTCGGGATCGCGTGCGCGCGCTCGAGCGCCTGCAGTTCGGACAGCGAGGCCGGCTCATCCTCCGCCGCCGATCTTCGTGCCCTGGCCGGCGTCGGTGAACAGCTCCAGCAGCAGCGAATGCGGCACCCGCCCGTCGACGATGTGGGCGAACGAGACGCCACCGGCGATCGCGTCCAGGCACGCCGCGAGCTTCGGCCGCATCCCGCCCGCGACACCGGGCAGCGCGGCCTCGACCTCCTCGGCGGTCGCCTCGGAGACCACGCTCGCGGGATCGGCGGGATCGCGCAGCCAGCCGGCCACGTCGGTCAGGAACATGATCTTGTACGCCCCGAGCGCGCGCGCCACGGCGCCCGCCGCCTCGTCGGCGTTGATGTTGTACGAGCGGCCCTCGCGGTCGGCGCCGACGCTGGCCACCACCGGGATGTAGTCCTGCGCGACGTGCTTGAGCACGTTGACGTCGACGCGCTCGATCCGGCCCACGAAGCCGATGTCCTGTCCGCTCGGCGCCGCCTGGCGGGCGGCGCGGAACAGCAGCCCGTCGTCGCCGCACAGCCCCACCGCGGGCTGCCCGTGACGGTTGATCAGCAGCACGATGTCCTTGTTGACCTTGCCGACCAGCACCATCTTGGCCACCTCGACCGTCGCGGCGTCCGACACGCGCAGCCCGTCGACGAACTCCACCGGCAGGTTCAGCCGCTCCATGTAGCCGGTGATCTCGGGCCCGCCGCCGTGGACGACGACCGGTTTCATCCCGACGTACTTGAGCAGCACCACGTCGCGAGCGAACTCCTCCTTGAGCGCGGAGTCGGTCATCGCCGCGCCGCCGTACTTGATCACGACCGTCTTGCCGTGGAACTCGCGGATGTACGGCAGCGCCTCGAGCAGTGTGGTGATGTCCCGCGCGGGCCGGTTGCTCATGTCGTGTCGTCCGCGTTGATCGTCACGTACGTGCGGCCGAGGCTGCGCCTTGCACTCATGTCGTGTACTCCGCGTTGATCGTCACGTACTCGTGGCCGAGGTCGGAGAAGAACAGCTCGGTCTCGGCCCCGTCTCCCGGCAGGCCGACCTCGTACTCGACCTCCTCGCGCTGCACCGCCGTTGCCAGCGCGTCGGCGTCGTGCGGCACGACCCCCCCGGCTCGGCAGACCTGCACGCCCTCGATCGCGATGTCGACCGCCAGCGGCGCCCTGCCGGGCATCGCCATTCCGACCGCCTGGACGATCCGGCCCCAGTTCGGGTCACCGCCGTACAGCGCGGTCTTGACCAGCGGGGAGTTCGCCACCGCGCGAGCCACCCGGTGCACGGCGGCGTCATCGCCCCCGCGGACCACCACCCGTCCGACCCGGCGGGCACCCTCGCCGTCGCGGATCACCGACAACGCGAGCTGGCGCATCAGCGCGTCGAGCGCCTCGCCGAAGCGCAGCTCGTCATCGGTCTCCGGCTCGACGCGCACGCCCGAGGCTCCGCTGCACTGCAGGAGCACCGTGTCGCTGGTCGACAGCTGACCGTCGACGCTCACCCGCTCGAACGAGCGCTTGACGGTCACCCCGAGCAGCAGGTCGCACGTCTCGGGCGACAGCGCCGCATCGGTCTGGACGAAGCACAGCAGCGTCGCGAAGCCGGGCGAGATCATGCCGGCGCCCTTGGCCTGCGCCGACAGCGTCACCGGTGCCGCCGGACAGCGACACCTCCAGGCAGGCGCGCTTGGCGAACGCGTCGGTGGTGCGGATCGCGTCGGCGAAGTCGGTCGCGCCGTCGGGCGCGAGCGAGCGGGCGGCGGCGGCGATCCCGCGCGTCACCTCGTGCATCGGCAGCGGCACGCCGATCACGCCCGTCGAGGCGACCGCGACCTGGCCTCGTCCCGACTCCCGCGACCATCGCCCCGGCGCCCTGCATCTTGGCCGCGTTGTCGAGCCCCGGCCGGCCGGTGGCCGCGTTGGCGTTGCCGGAGTTGACCACCACCGCGCGCACGCCGTCGAGCTGGCAGCGCTCCATCGTCAGCAGCACCGGCGCCGCGAGCGTCCCCGAGCGCGTGAACCGCGCCGCGCTGGTCGTGGCTCGGCGCCGGAGACGAGCAGTCCGAGATCCAGTGCGCCGTTCGCCTTGATGCCGCACGCGACCCCGGCGGCCCGGAAGCCCTGCGGCAGCCCGCCGGGATCGAGCTCGGTCACGTGGTCGGGACGCTCGATCCAGCGGGAGCGGAAGAAGCTCCGGTCGCGCTCATGAGATCCCCTCGCCCTCGGGCAGGTCGAACATCAGGTTGAGGTTCTGCACCGCCTGCGAGGCGGACCCCTTCCACAGGTTGTCGATCGCCGCGAACACGATCACCCGGCCGGTGCGCTCGTCGCGATGGACGGAGATGCGGCAGATGTTCGTCTCGCGCACGTCGCGGACGCCCGGCGGCGTGGCGACCAGCTCGACGAACGGCTCGGCCTCGTACTCGGCGCGATACAGCGCCTCGAGATCGGCGCCGTTGGCTCCCGGCGCGGTCACGTAGCAGGACACGAGCTCGCCCTGGTCCAGCGGCAGCAGGTGGGCGGTGAACGTCACCTTGAGCTCGGGGCCCAGCGCCGCGAGCTCCTGCTCGATCTCGGGCGTATGGCGGTGGCGGGGCACGCCGTAGGCGCTGATGTTCTCGTCGACGGTGACGAAGTGGGTCTTCTCGGTGGCCGCGCGTCCGGCCCCCGAGACGCCGGACTTGGCGTCGATCACCACATCCTCCAGCAGTCCGGCCCGCGCCAGCGGTGCCAGCGCGAGCACCGCCGCGGTCGGGAAGCAGCCGGGATTGGCCACCAGGTCCGCGCCCCGGATCTCCTCGCGATAGCGCTCCGGCAGGCCGTACACGGCCTCGGCGACGAGCCCCGGTTCGGGATGGACGCGGTACCACTCTTCATAGACCCCTACGTCGCGCAGCCGGAAGTCGGCGCTCAGGTCGACGACGCGGACGCCGCGCCGGCGCAGCTCCACCACCAGCTCGGCCGCGGCCCCGTGCGGATAGGCCACCACGGCGGCATCGACCGCGGCGTGCCGATCGAGGTCGAGCTCCTCGAGCACCAGCGGCACCCGGTGGTGCGGGTAGAGATCGTCGAGCCGGCGACCCACGTCGGACCGCGCGGTGAGCGCGGTCAGCTGAAACGACGGATGGCGGTCCAGCAGCTTGGCGCTCAGCGCCCCCGTGTAGCCAGCCGCGCCGAACACGGCAACGCTAGGCATCCCGCACCCTCCCTCCCAGCTCCCGCGCCAGCGCGTCGGCGATCTTGGCCCGCCGCTTGGCGACCTCCTCGTCGGTGAGCGTGCGGTCGGGCGCCCGGAACGACAGGCGCAGCGCCAGCGAGACGTTGCCCGCGCCGATGCGTGTGTCGTCGCGGTAGACGTCGAACACCTCCGCGCCGGCCAGCAGCGGCGCGCCGGTGCGGCGCACGAGGTCGAGCACCTCCGCCGCGCTGACGGCGTCGCTGACGATCACGGCAAGGTCCTCACGCACCTCGGGAAAGCTCGTCACGTCCTTGTACAGGGTCACGAGCGGCGCCCGCTCAGCCACGGCGTCGAGGTCGAGCTCAAACGCGGCTATGGGGTCGGACTGGCCCCATTCGGCCGCGACAAGCGGATGGATCTCTCCGACCCAGCCGGCCGACTCGCCGCCGACCAGGATCCGGGCGGCGCGGCCCGGATGCAGGAACGGCTCCGCCGCGGGCTCGACGCTCCAGGGGACACGCAGCGTGTCGAGCATCCCCTGCAGCACCCCCTTGGCGGCGAAGAAGTCCGCCGCGCGCGGATCGCCCTCGCGCCACGTCGGGGGACGCACCGGCCCGATCAGCACCGCACCGACGTGATAGGGCTCGGCCGGCCGCTGTCCCTCCGGCCCGGGCAGGTACACCGCACCCGCCTCGAACAGGCGCACCACCCCCGCGCCATGCGAGCGATTCCCGCGCGCGACGTCGAGCAGCGAGCCCAGCAGCGTCGTGCGCAGCCGCGACTGCTCGCCCGACATCGGGTTCTCGAGCTCGATCGCCTCTCGATCGGTCAGGCGCAGGCGGGTCGCCAGTTCCGGGCCGACGAAACTCCAACCGACGATCTCGTGCAGTCCCTGAGCGTTCAGCGCATCCACAGCCACCCGACGCAGCCGCTGGCGCGGCGTCAGCCGACCCGCGCCGCCACGACCAGCTCCGCCCGCCACCGCCCCACGACCAGCTCCGCCGGCCACCGCCACCCCGCCACCACCAGCTCCACCGGCCACCCCGCCAGCTCCAGCCAGCGCCACCCCCCACCACCGCCTCCGCCGGCCAGCGCCGCCTCGGCGGCCCGGCGCGTGGCCGGCAGCGTCGCGGGCAGGTTCTCCAGCCCGTTGAGCCTCGCCACCTCCTCGATCAGGTCCGCCTCACGGGTCACGTCACCGCGGCGAAACGGCGGCACTTGGACATCGAGGCCGTCCGGCGCGTCGGCGACCGTGAACTCGAGCGCCGTCAGGATCTCCCGGCTGCGCTCGCGTGGGATCGGCGCGCCGAGCAGTCCCGCGATCCGCGCGTCGCGCAGGTGGATGGTCGATTGGCGCCGGCCCAGGGCCGCCGACATCGATCGTCCCGGGCACCAACCGGGCGCCGCACAGCTCGATCATCAGCCGGGTCGCCATGGCCTGGGCCTCCATCGCCTGCTCGGGCTGGAGCTGCTTCTCATACCGCGTCGAGGCCTCGCTGCGCAGCCCGAGCGTGAGTGAGGTGCGGTGGATGTTCGCGCCGTCCCAGTTCGCCACCTCCATCAGCACTCGGGTGGTTTCCTCGCTGACCTCCGAGCGCGCCCCGCCCATCACGCCGGCGATCGAGGTCGGGCCCTGCGCGTCGGCGATCAGCACCATGTCGTGGTCGAGCGTCCGCGTCTGGCCGTCGAGCGTCTCCACCTGCTCGCCCTCGCGCGCCCGGCGGATCGTCAGCTCGGCGCCGGCCACCCGATCGAGATCGAACGCGTGCAGCGGCTGTCCGGCCAGCAGCATCACGTAGTTGGTGATGTCGACCACGTTGGAGATCGGCCGCTGCCCGGCCGCCATCAACCGCGCCTTGAGCCACAGCGGGCTCGGGCCGATGGTCACGTCCTCGAACACCCGCGCGGTGAAGCGCGGACACAGGTCCGGGCACTGCACCGTGATCGTCACCCCGCTGAGCTCGCCGTCGCTGCCCGGGTCATCGGCCCACGGCGGCGGCGCCAGCGGCGCGCCCGTGGCCGCGTGGACTTCCCGCGCCACGCCATAGATCCCCAGGCAGTCCGGGCGGTTGGGAGTGATCTCGAGCACCAGCACGTCGGTCGAGATCGGCAGCACCTGCTCCAGCGGCATGCCGGGCTCGAGCCCATTGGGCTCCAGCACCAGGATGCCGGCGTGCTCGGTGCCGATCGCCAGCTCATCCTCGGCCAGGATCATCCCGTGAGACTTCTGACCCCGCAGCTTGGCCACCTTCAGTCGGGTTCCGTCGGGCATCACGGCGCCCGGCTTGGCCACCGCCACCGTCTGCCCGGCGGCCACGTTCGGCGCTCCACACACGATCTGGCTCGCCTCGCCATCGCCAACGTCGACCGAGCACACGCTGAGCCGGTCGGCATCGGGATGCTGGCCCGCCTCCAGCACCCTCCCGACAACGAACCGTTCGAGCGCCCCCACCCCATAATGCTCGACCCGCTCGACCTCGGTCCCCGTCATCGCCAAACGCTCAGCCAGCGCCGCCGCATCAAGCGGGGCGTCACAGTACTCGCGCAGCCACTCGAGCGGGACACGCATCAGCCGAGCCCCTCGATGAAGACGGTGCCGGGAAGATTTGCGCCAGCAAATCTCCCAATGGAAATCGCGCCAGCGATTTTCACTGCGCCAGCAAATCTCCCAATGGAAATCGCGCCAGCGATTTTCACCCGAACTGCTCCAGGAAGCGGATGTCGTTGTCGTAGAACAGGCGCAGGTCGGGCACCCCGTGCTTGAGCATGGCGATCCGCTCGATCCCCATCCCGAACGCGAAGCCCTGGACCTGCTCGGGGTCGTAGCCGTAGTCGCGGACGTGCTCGAACACGTTCGGGTCGACCATCCCGGCCCCCAGAATCTCGATCCAGGCGGTGCCCTTGCACAAGCCGCAGCGTTCACCGTCGGCGGTGACTCCGTCGTGGCAGTGGAAGCACGACACGTCGACCTCGACGCTCGGCTCGGTGAACGGGAAGAAGTGCGGGCGCAGGCGGACCTGGCGCTCCTCGCCGAAGATCGCGCGGGCGAAGGTCAGCAGCGTCCCCTTGAGGTCGCCCAGCGTGATGTCATCGTCGACGGCCAGTCCCTCGATCTGGTGGAACTGGGGCGTGTGGGTGGCGTCAGAGTCCGGGCGGTATACCCGGCCGGGGACGATGATGTAGATCGGCGGGGGCTGGGCCTCCATCGCGCGGATCTGCATCGGCGAGGTGTGGACACGCAGCAGCAGCGCCTCCGGATCGAAGATGTCCGCCGCCGGCCGGATGTAGAAGGTGTCGGTGAGCAGCCGGGATGGGTGCGTCGGCGCATGGTTGAGCGCATCGAAGTTGTAGTAGACGGTCTCGACCTCCGGGCCCTCGGCGACGTTGAACCCGAGCCCGATGAACACGTCCTCGATCTCTCGCCGCGTCTTGGTCATCAGGTGCAGACGGCCGATCGCCGGCAGCGGATCGGCGGGCAGCGTGACGTCGACGCGATCCTGCACCAGACGCTGGTCCAGCTCCTCAGCCGCCAGGTCTCCCGCCTTGCCCTCGATCGCCGCCTCCAGGGCCTGCCGTGCCTGGTTGGCCGCCTTGCCCGTCGCCGCCCGCTCCTGCGGCGCCAGATCGGCCACCCCACGGAGCAGGTTCGGCAGCTCGGCCTTGCGTCCAAGCCAGCGAATCCGCGCCTCCTCGAGCGCCTGGGTGCTCTGCGCCGCCGCGATCGCCTCCTGCGCCTCTTTCCGTATCTGGGCGATCCGCTCGATCATTCCGGCGCCATCCTAGTTACCTCATACAGCGCCACCGTGGCCGCCATCGCAGCGTTCAGCGAATGGCTGTGAATCGGGATCTGGGCAACATGGTCGGCTCCGGCGATCAGCTCCTCCGGGAGGCCTCCGCGCTCAGCCCCGATCAGCAGCGTGACCCCTCCCCTACTCGCGCCAAAGTCTCCCGTGCTGGCCCCTCCCGCACCAACGCCGGCCCCACCCGCGCCACACCGCTCCCTCCCGCACCAACGCCGGCCGCGTCGCGGTCCCTGCTAACGGCGACCCCACCCCCACCCTCGCCAACTTTGGCGTTTTGGTTCTCGCCCCCGGAACCAGAACGCCAAGGTTCGGCCGCTGGGGCCCCGGCAACATTGGCCGCGGCTTCGCTCGCCTCAACTTTGGCGTTTGGGGTCCACCCCCCGGACCCCAAACGCCCAAGTTCGCCCACCGGGACCCCGGCAACACCGACCCCCGCTTCGCTCGCCTCAACTTTGGCGTCTGGCTCGGACCTCACACACCCAAGTTCGTCGATGGGGACCCCGGCAACATCGACCCCCGCTTCGCTCGCCTCAACTTTGGCGTTTGGGGTCCACCCCCCGGACCCCAAACGCCCAAGTTCGCCCACCGGGACCCCGGCGACGCTCGCCCCCGCCTCGCTCGCCTCAACCTCGGCGTTTGGGGTCGACCCCTCGGACCTCAAACGCCAAAGTTCGGCCAGGGGGGTCCCGGCGCCGGCTACCAGGGCGATCGTGGTCCCGGGGAGGTCCGCGAGCGAGGTCGCTCGCGCCAGGGGCACCGCGAACACGGCCCCCATGCTCGCGCGGACCGCCTTGGGACCGAACGGGTCGGCGCTGCCCGGGCCGAGCGCGACCGAGGAGGCGCCGAACGCCTGGGCGGAGCGCAGCACCGCGCCGATGTTCCCCGGGTCCGAGACGCCGTGGAGGTAGACGCACAGGGGACCGTGCGGCCTGAGCGCCCACCGCTCTTCGTAGACGCCGAGCGCCCGCGTCCCCGATCCCAGCTCCGATACCGAGGCCAGGACCCCTGGTTCGACTTCGACGCCGGGCAGGCCGGCGCCTGCGGCGCAGTAGCGCTCGAGTGCGGGCCAGCCGGCCGCATCGGCGGCGGCCAGCAGATCCTCGCCCTCGGCGACGAATCGACCCGCGCGTTCCCGCCAGCGACGCCGCTGCTGGAGCTTGCGGATCTGGATCAGCTTTTCGTTGTGGGTACTGGTAATGGTCATAGAACTAAAAAGGGCGCCGTTCCGATGGAGCGGCGCCCGGGGATGGTGCTGGTCGCGCGGCGGTTGCTTCAGCCGGCCGCCAGCGCCTCGCGGGCGCGGTCGGCCAACGTCGGAACGTGTCGGCATCCCGCACGGCGATGTCCGCCAGGATCTTGCGATCGAGCTCGACACCCGCGCTTTGGAGGCCGTGAATGAACTGCGAGTAGGACAGGCCGTGCTCGGCGTGCCGCGGCGTTGATGCGGGTGATCCACAGACGGCGAAAGTCGCGCTTGCGATTACGCCGGTCGCGATAGCGGTACTGGTCGGCCTTGAGCACCGCTTCCTTCGCGGCGCGGTAATGGCGGCTCGCGTCCCCGCGATACCCCTTGGCCATCTTGAGCGTCGCACGCCGCTTCTTGCGGGCATGGACCGAGCGGTTGACGCGGGTCATCGCGGGAGTCCCCCGCGAACCCTTCGTCGACTTGCGCCGACCCACTCCGAGCAGGGTCTTGACCCAGGCTCGTCGTGCTTGGAAATGACCGCCGGCTCAGCATGGTGCCGCTTGCGCTTGGGCGACTTCTTCTCCAGGATGTGACTCGTATATGCGCTGCGTCCGCGCACCTTTCCGGTCGCGGTGACCTTGAAGCGCTTCTTCGCTCCCGAGTGAGTCTTCATCTTCGGCATGGGGACCGAGAGTAAAGCAGACCGCCCACAAGCGGAAGTGACCGTCCGGCCAGCACCTCGCCCGCGACCCGACCGCGCTCTCCCTCAGCGGTGCCGGTCAGCGCCCGCGACGGCCATCCCGACGGCGCAGCCACCCGTCAAGCGGGAGCGTCGTCCACGCCAACCGGACCAGCTGCCCGGTCAGGCGGCAGCCTCGTCGGACCGGCTGCCCGGTCAGGCGGCAGCCTCGTCGACCCATCGGACCAGCTGCCCGTCAAGCGGCAGCGTCGTCCACCGTGTCGGACCAGCTGCCCGTCAAGCCGCAGCGCGTCCACCGTGTCGCACCAGCTGCCCGTCAGGCGGGAGCGTCACTCGGGGTAGGCGAGACAGTGTCGGCCGCGCCGTTCTGCTGCCCATCCCCCCCACCACTCGCTGCGGCTGATACGGCCTCGGGGGCCTGGGCTGCGGCTGGCACGGCCTCGGGGACCTGGGCATCGTCCTGATCTGCGCTCGGACCGTCCGGCTGGCCGTCGCTCGCAGAGTCCGCCGCGGACGAGGCGCCGCGAGCGGGTCTTGGCCCCGTCCTTTGCTGCGGCCGGCGCAGTCTGCTGCCGGTCGCTCCCACCCGCCTCCGCGGCCTTCTCCGCTGCCGCCAGCACGTGCTTGGATGGAGCAAGCATCATCGTCATGTTGCGCCCGTCCTGGATCGGGGTCTGCTCCACGACTCCAACGTCGGCCAGTTCCTCGGCGAGCCGGCTGAGCAGGGCGGTACCGCGCTCGGGGTGGGTGACCTCGCGACCACGGAACATGATGGTCACCTTGACCCGGTCCTTGCCGAGCAGGAAGCGGCGGACATGCCCCTTCTTGGTCTCATAGTCGTTCAGGGCGATCTTGGGGCGGAACTTGATCTCCCGAATCGTGATCTGCTGCTGATGCTTGCGGGCGGCCTTGAGCTTCTGGGCCTGCTCGTACTTGTACTTGGAGTAGTCGAGGACGCGGCAGACGGGCGGGCGCGCATCCGGGGCGACCTCGACCAAGTCGAGATCGCGCTCCTGCGCGTACGCGAGCGCTTCGGCGGTCTTGATGACGCCGATCTGCTTCCCGTCCTCGCCCACCAACCGGACTTCAGGCACTCGGATCCGGTCGTTGATCCGAGTCAGATCCCGGTCCGGCGGGCGCCGGTCGAACCTGCGGGGGACCGGCACTATTCGCGATGACGCCGTGAACTGAAGCGCCGCCGGCCCGTGTGTGATGAGTCTGGATCAACGAGAGCGAGTATAGCGGCGCAGGCGGGACGCGCGGGGACTTTTAATTTCGGCTTGCGGGGGCTCGCGCCGCCCGCGCCGGGGCGGGCAATCGGGTCGCGGCGGTGACGACCGCTTAGCCCTCGTGTGAGCGCTCGCGGGTCTGTTCGGTGATCCGCTCGGCGACCGCCGCGGCCGACCAGCTTCCGAGATCGCCGCGGCGGTGCTCGCGCACGCCCACCGTGCCCTCCTCCGCTTCGCGGTCGCCGACCACGAGCATGTAGGGAATCTTGCGCAGCTCGGCGTCCCTGATCTTGCGCGAGATCGACTCGGTGCGGCCGTCAAGCTCGACGCGGATGCCCGCCTCCCACAGGCCATCCCCGACACCCTGTGCGTATGGCACGTGGCGGTCGGAGATCGGGAGCATGATCGCCTGCACCGGAGTCAGCCACACCGGCAGCTCGCCCGCCAGGTGCTCGAGCAGGATGCCGATGAAGCGCTCGTAGGACCCCATCAGCGCCCGGTGGATCATCACCTGCTCGTGCTCGGCGTTGTCGGCCCCTGGTGTAGGTGAGCTCGAAGCGCGCGGGGAAGTTGTAGTCGAGCTGCACGGTGCCCAGCTGCCACGAGCGACCAAGCGAATCGGTGATGTGCATGTCGATCTTCGGGCCGTAGAACGCCCCGTCGCCCTCGTTCAGGTCGTACGGGAGCCCATGGTGCTCGAGCGCGCTGATGAGCGCCGCCTCGCTGTGGTCCCAGAGCGCCTCGTCGCCGATCCGCTCATCGGGGCGGGTGGACAGCTCGAGGCGCACGTCAAGGCCGAACACCGCGTACGTCGCGAACGCGAACTCCAGGCACCCCGTGACCTCCTCCTGGATCTGCTCCTCGGTGCAGAAAATGTGCGCATCGTCCTGGACGAAGCTGCGCGTCCGCAGCAGGCCGGTGCAATGTCCCGCTCGGCTCGCGGCGGTGTAGCGGGCCCGGTTCGGAATAACGCACGGGAAGATCGCGATAGGAGTGCGGGCGCAGCGAATAGAGCTCGGCGTGGCCGGGGCAGTTCATCGGCTTGAGCGCCATCGCGCGGCCCTCGGACTCGGTGACAAACATGTTCTCGCGGTACTTGTCCCAGTGGCCGGAGGTCTTCCACAGCGAGCTGTCGTAAAGCTGAGGCGTCTTGACCTCGGTGTAGCCGCGCGGGGCGCCCATCTCCCGGCTGAGCTCGACCAGCGAGTTGAACACCTGGGTGCCGGCCGGCAGCCAGAACGCCGATCCCGGCGCCGCATCGGAGAACGTGAACAGCCCCAGCTGCGGGCCCAGCCGGCGATGATCGTTGGCGCGGGCCTGCTCGAGACGCTCGAGATAGTCCTCGAGGTCTTGGTTGGAGAAGAACGCGGTTCCGTATACCCGCGTGAGCATCGGCTTGGTGGAGTCACCGCGCCAATAGGCGCCCGCCACCGACTGCAGCTTGAACGACTTGATTCGCTTGGTGCTCGGGCCGTGCGGGCCGCGGCACAGGTCGGTGAAGGGACCGTTGGTATAGAGCGAGACCGTCTGCACGCCCTCATCGCGAACCAGGTCATCGATCAGCTCGACCTTGTAATCCTGGCCTTCGTCGCGGAAGCGCTGCCGCGCGTCCGCGACGGGTACGTCCTCGCGCACGAACGGCTCGTCGGCGTCGATGTGCGCCTGCATCCGTTCCTCGATGCGCTCGAAGTCGGCGTCCGACACCGTCACGCCCTCCGGGAACTCGAAGTTGTAATAGAAGCCGTCGTCGATCGCCGGGCCGATCGAGATCTTGACTCCGGGGTAGAGCTCGAGCACCGCGGCGGCCAGGACGTGCGCGGCGTCGTGGCGGATCACGGCCAGGGCGTCGGCGTCGCGAGCGGTGATGGATGGCCAGCGACGGTGCCACGCCGTCACCGTCGGGCAGCGGCCGGCCCAGATCCCTCACCTCATCGTCGACCTTGACGGCCAGCGCGGCCCGAGCCAGGCCGGGACCGATTGCGGCCGCGGCGTCGGCGCCGGTGGCGTGCTCGGGGAGGCTCAGCTCGGTTCCGTCAGGAAGCTCATAACGCATCGTGTCCCTGATGCTAATGGCCTCGGTCGACCGTATTTGCTCCGGAGACCACTGGCGCGGCCCGCGGGGCGGCGCGCGACGGTGGTCTACCACAATCCATCGTGAGCGCACACCAGCTCCACGGTAGTCTTAGCGCTCCCCGGACGATTAGCTCAGCTGGGAGAGCGCCGTCTCGACAAGGCGGAGGTCGCTGGTTCGAGCCCAGCATCGTCC
>CAWIRN010000002.1:0-34850 GCA_963838535.1 uncultured Solirubrobacterales bacterium | reverse complement strand
CGCATCCCGTGCGGGTGATCGTCGCCGATGACTCGATGCTGGTTCGCGAAGGGGTCGTGCGCCTGCTCGAGGAGGCCGGGCTCGAGGTGGTCGCGCAGGCCGCGGATGGCGAGGCACTGATGCGCAAGGCCAGAGCGCACAAGCCCGACATCGCGATCATCGACATTCGGATGCCTCCGACACACACCGACGAGGGTTTGCAGGCGGCGCTGGCCATCCGCGACGAGCTGCCGGGCACCGGTGTGCTGGTGCTCTCCGGGATACATCGAGCAGGAATACGGATCGAGCTCCTGGGCGACGATGCGGCCGGCGTCGGCTACCTGCTCAAGGACGGGGTCCTGGACCCGGAGCGCTTCGCCGACGCGGTCCGCAGAGTGGCGGAAGGCGGCTCCGCGCTTGACCCGGAAGTCGTCTCGGAGATGCTGGGGCGCCGCCGATCAAGGACCCCCTCGCCGAGCTCACTGCGCGCGAGCGCAAGGTGCTCGCGCTGATGGCGGAGGGCCGCAGCAACCGGGCGATCGCCGAGACGCTGGTCATCTCCGAGCGCGCCGTGGAGAAACATGTGACGAGCATCTTCGCGAAGCTCAACCTCCCGCCGGCCGCCGAGGATCACCGCCGCGTGCTGGCGGTGCTGGCGTACCTCGGAAGCTAACCCGCCCCTCGCGTCCCAGTCAGCGCGGCCGGGGATCGTGCGCGTCGGCCTCGATCTCGCTGATCCCGCCCCGATGATCACCACGCGCGTCATCCGGGGCGGCGACGGAGCGACGCCCTAGGAAGGCTCACTCAGCGGCGGGTCGGCGGCGTCGTAGATGCGGGCGCTGACGAGCTTGCCGCTCTCGCCGCGCACGTAGACGGCGATGCCGGCTTGGGGTGGCAACTCGGTCCGCCCCCAGGCAATCACGTTGTACTCCAGCGCGCAGGCATGGCCGTCATCAGTGACGGCGCAGTGCTCGAGCGGGATGCCGCCACCGTTGGAAAAGAACCGCGTGAAGAGATCAGCCAGCTCGGACGTGCCGTGGTGCGCGTAGCCATCGCCCGCGGGCTCGCGCACGTAACCGTCCGGCTCGAAGGCGGCGACGGCACCGTCGACGTCACCGGAGCTCAGCGCATGTTGGTACTCGCCGATGACGTCCGGTTCGTGGAGGTCGGGATCGGGCTGGAGCACCGGCGGGCGGATCGCATGGCCGCCGGTCAGCGGCCAACTGCTGTAGTACACGCGCAACTCGAGGATGCGGGCCTCCTCGTCGCGGTCGGCGGCGAGGGCCACGGGAAGCTTGATGCGTCCATTGTCGCTGTCAAGGTGAAGGAGGACTTCTTCGACCCCGCGCCCAGGCGTCATGACGAAATTGACATCCTCGACGATGATGTTGCGCTCGGTGAGCCAAGTCTGGGTATCGGTGACGTAGCGCTCGAACGCGCGGGTACCCTTGATCCGACCGCGAACCGGATGGTGCAACTCCGGCTCCCCGGCAAAGGATCCGGTCAGCGCGTCAATCTCCCCGGCGACCAAGCCGTCGAAATACGGCACCGCCGTGAGGTGCTCGGCTCGGCGCTTACCCCGCTCGGCTCGGCGCTCCCATATCTGCGCCAACGCGCGGCCGGAAAACAGCTCGGGTTGCCAGGGCACGCACCGAAGCATTCCACGACACCGGCAGCCGGTGCAAGAAGGCGGCCGAACTGGGTATCGCCCGCGGGCGGACGGGAAGAGATATCGTCTCGGGCATGACTGCGGCTGCGGTGCAGATGAACGGCTCTGATGGCGGGTTGCGCGATGTGCGCGTGGCGATCATCGGCGCGGGGTTCGGTGGTCTCGGCGTAGCGATCAAGCTGCGCGAGGCCGGCATCGATGACTTCTTGGTGCTGGAGCGCGACGAGGCGCTCGGTGGCACCTGGTGGGCGAACACGTACCCCGGGTGCGCCTGCGATGTGCCGGCTCACCTGTATTCGTACTCGTTCCAGCTGAACCCGAACTGGAGCAGGATGTTCGCGCCGCAGCCGGAGATCCTCGAGTACCTGCGGCGCACCGCTCGCGAGCGGGGCATCGAGGGCCAGTTGCGGTTCCGCACCGACGTCCAAGGCGCGCGCTGGGACGAGGACGCGCATGTGTGGCGTGTCGAGACGAGCCGCGGTTCCCTGAGCGCCGAGGTGCTCGTCGCCGCGGCAGGCGGACTGGTCGAGCCCAAGTACCCCGACATCCCCGGGCTAGGGGACTTCCAAGGAGCGTGCTTTCACTCTGCCCGCTGGGACCACGATCATGATCTGCGCGGTGAGCGCGTCGGCGTGATCGGTACCGGCGCGTCGTCGGCGCAGTTCATTCCCGAGGTCCAGAAGCAGGCGGCAAAATTGACGGTTTTCCAGCGCACCCCCGGCTGGGTGTTGCCGCGCCTGGATCACCCGCATTCTGACTTTCAGAAACGTCTGTTCGCGCGCTATCCGGTGCTGCAGCGCGCGGTCCGATCGTCGCTGTACTACTCCGCCGAGGGGCTTGTGCTCGGGCTCGTCCACGACCAGCGGCTGCTCACAGGGGTCGAGCGGCTCGCCCGCCGCCATCTTGAGAAGCAGGTGCCGGATCCCGAGATTCGCGCGCGGCTGACTCCGAACTTCCGGATCGGCTGCAAGCGGATCATGTTCAGCAACGACTACCTCCGGTCCTACGCCGAGCCGAACGTCGAGCTGGTCAGCGACGGTGTCCGCGAGATTGTGGCCAACGGCGTGATCACGAACACCGGACGACACGTCGAGCTCGACACGATTCTCCTCGGCACCGGCTTCCATGTATTTGATCCGCCTCACGCGTCAGGTGTGGTCGGCCGCGACGGGCGCACGCTCAAGGAGCGTTGGAGCGACGGGGGTGGGATCCGCGCCTACCTCGGCACGGCGGTGGCGAACTTCCCGAACCACTTCATGGTGATGGGGCCGAACACGGGGCTCGGGAACAACTCGATGATCAACGTGATCGAGGCGCACGCCGGCTTCGTCGTCGACGCGTTGAAGACGATGGACGCGCATGGTCTGGCGAGCGTCGAGGTTCGCGAGGACGTCGAGGAGCGCTACAACCAGGACATCCAGGCGCGCCTGCAGCACACGGTCTGGAATCAGGGCGGCTGTAAGAGCTGGTACATCGGCCCTGACGGGAGAAATCACACGCTGTGGCCATCCTTCTCTGACGCGTTCAAGCGCCGGCTCGCGCGCTTTGACGAGGCGGACTTCGTGACGCGCACCCGCACCCGCGAACCGGTCGGCGTCTAAACGACCCTTCGGGCAGCGTTCTGGGTCGGATCGCGGAGCCTCGGTTAGGCTGGATGTCTCTCCGACCAGCGTGGTGAGCTGATGGTGCGACGCGACGAGGTGAAACCGGAAACGTGGGCGATCGTGGCTGGACGCCCCGAGCCGGTGCCGGGCGCCACACTCAATACCGCGGTGATTGCCGCTTCCACCTACGTGCTGGGCAGCGAAAGGATGTACACCCGGAACGAGAGCACCGAGGGGTGGGAGTCGTTCGAGGCGATGCTCGGTGGGCTTGAGGGGGGAGACGCGGTGGCCTTTTCGTCAGGGATGGCGGCATGCGCAGCCGTGCTCGGCCGGCTCCCGACCGGCGCGCACCTGGTGATGGGCGACGATTGCTACCAAGGGGTCGCCGGGATCGCCGACGCGGGCGCGGGTTCTCATCAGTGGCAGGTCGAACGGCTGCCGGCGACCGATCCACGCTGGTTGCAGAGAGCGTCGGTGGCGGATCTGCTGTGGCTGGAGTCGCCTTCGAACCCACTGCTTGACGTCGCGGACCTCGCGGCGATCTGCGCCGCGCCGCGCGGGCGAGGGACCCGGGTGGTGGTCGATAACACCTTCGCGACGCCGCTGCTCCAGCGCCCGCTGGAGCTGGGGGCCGACATCGTCGTGCATTCGGCGACCAAGCTGATCGGCGGGCACTCGGACCTGTTGCTTGGCGCGGCGGTGACCAGCGACGCGGCCGAGCTCGCGCAGCTCCGAGCCGCGCGGAGTCTGAACGGGGCCACTCCCGGGATGCTTGAGTGCTTCCTGGCGCTGCGCGGGTCCCGGACGCTGGCCCTGCGGCTGCGCCACGCCCAGGCATCGGCGCAACAACTCGCCGCGCGACTGGCCGAGCACCCTGCGGTCAGTCGGGTGCGCTATCCCGGCTTCGGCACGATCGTGAGCTTCGAACTCGTCGACGCAGCCGCTGCGGATCGTGCCTGCCGCGCGACCCGGATCATCCGGCACGCCACGAGCCTCGGCGGGGTGGAGACGTGCATGGAGCGCCGCGCCGTGCACCCCGGCCAGGAGCACATACCGCCGGGTCTGATCCGGCTCAGCACCGGCTGCGAAGATCTGGACGACGTCTGGCAGGACCTGCAGACGGCGCTGAACCGTGAGCAGTAGGGGCGAGGTCGCGCAGGCTCTCCGCCGTCTGCGCGATCGTGGTCTCGGCGTCGGTGGCCCGAGGCTGTCGTGCGCTCGGGCGCCGTCCGTCAACCTCTGTGGAGGTGGCTTCGCTCCGACCGCGACCAGCTGGGGAGCGAGGACGGCGATCACTGCGATGACACGGCGGGCGATGACCCGGGCCTCCGTCGTGTCGGTGCTTGTGCCAGCGATCTTGTCGTACAGGCCCATGACCTTCTCAGTGTCATCGCTCAGCAGGTTCTCTGGTCCGGCTTCGGGGAGCTCGGCGCCGAGCTCGTCGAGGATCCGGTCGCGTTGCTTTCTGACGATCTCGGATAGCCAGTACTGGGGTATGAAGGTGATGTAGGTGACCACGGCAGCGCTGACCACCAGCGGACCGAGGTCCACGAGCGCGAGTCGTTCGACATACGTGAGGCCGGGTCCGTGGTCGGGCTTGCCGGAGAACACTTCCCACAGCAGCCACAGGCCGACGATGAAGAGCGCGACCGGCCCTTGCCGCGGTGTCGGCGGCCAGTTGTGCCAGTCGCATATCGCCGGGGTTTTCGCTGGCGAATGCATGACCACCCGGAGGCGATGAACGCCCGTGAGGGGCTGGACGAGGATCAGAGGCAGCCGAAGCATCCAGCGTAAGCTGTCCACGGCAAGACCACCCAGGACCGCCGCGTACACGTAGTACACCGGACCGAACGTGCCGTCCGGTAGCTGCCAAGGCCGAACGAAGAGACGGCTCTACCGAAGGCCCGGACGGAGCCTCGCGTGGGTGCTCGAGCATACGAATCCGGTGCGATACTCGCACGTCTGCCAAGCGGCGAGCATGAGCGTCCGGCGGGCGCATCGATCCGGACCCTGAAGTCAGGGCTCGGGAAGTCAGCTCGGCGCTCGCGCGTGCCTTATGGCAACGATGCAGCCGTACCCGCCAGTGATCATGGCATCTGGCGAAGTCGGTCGAGATGTCGGCGTCCGATCTCGTTGGTGGCGCGCAGGAAATCGGTGATCCGGTCAAGTTCTTCGATCGTGAAGCGCTTGGAGAGTGTCGACTCCCAGTCGGCCGCAGAGGGCTCCAGATGCGCTCGGCGGACGTGTAGAACGCGGGTGTGACTTCCACCGTGACACGCCAGCGATCGGCCGTCGCGAACGCGGCGCGGAAGTTGGCGGTCTCGATCGGTCGAGCAGCCGGTGATGCGCCCGCCGGAGCCCGGATGCGGTCGCCAGCGCGGCGCAACTGGCCCGCCGTTGTTTTCGATGATGTTGAGGCAGTGGAGGTCGGTCTCGGTCACGCGAGTGACGACCGGCAGCGTAGGCTGTCGACCGCGTGGTCCTGGTTACCGCTGGCCCTGAACTCGCGGATGAGCTCCGCAATCAGGGCCTGCTTCGATCTCCGCGCTGTCACGGCGCGAATATCATTTAGCTGCTAAACTATTTAGTGACTGAAGTATCAACTGAGGCTATCACGTCTTAGCCATTCGCTGACCGAAAGGAGATCCACATGGCACGCGAGATGCGGATTGAGCTGATCCAGGTGCCGGTATCGGATATCGACCGTGCGAAGGCCTTCTACGTCGACAAGGTCGGCTTCTCCGCCGACGTCGACCACCAGGTCACGGATGAGCTGCGCTTTGTCCAGCTCACTCCTCCAGGCTCGGCGTGCTCGATCGCGCTGACCTCGGGCGCCCACCAGATGAGCGCCCGGTCATCGAGGGTCGCTGGTCGTCGACGCCGAGGCCGGCGCGGCGCGCGGACTGCTGTTCAGTAGTGCATTCACAGCCCGGCGCGTATGGCTCTCGCAGCTCGACCTCCGGAGCCGTGATGGCAGCGGTCGGGCTTGAAGTCCCATGTCACCGGCGGACTCCATCTGGCCTACATCCGGCGCCGCGATTCGCAACCGACGCCGCCGCTCCAGAGAGCGCCGACTGGTACTTATACGGGCCCGGCGCCCGTGCTCGGCCGTCCGGGCGCGGCGGTCCACGCGGACTCGGGGCGGCTGCTGAGCGTGAGGGCGATGCCTCCGGTGAGCAGCAACGCGATTCCCGGGCCCATGATGTACCAGGGCAGCGGCGTGAAATCGAGGCCGTTGAGCTTCGCCGCGTCGCTGACGCTGGCGACCTGGCGGCGCACAAGATCGACCGCGCCGGGCTTGATCGACGGCCACGCCGCGAGGCCCTTGGCCACCGCAGGGTAATTCGTGGCCAGAGATTGCTCAAACGCTGCCGTGCTGACGTGCAGCCGCTGGGCGAGCGCGGGGATCATCTCGGTCTTGACCTGCGTAACGGTGTTGTCGATCAGGCGGTTGGCCGTCTGCGCCCCCGCGGCCGCCTGAGGCGACAGGGCAACCTTCCCCACCCCGGCGACCTTCGTCGCGTCCGATGCCTTGCGCGGATAGGAGAGCGCAAGCGGCAGGACGATCATGGCCAGGCCGAGCACGGCCGCGAGTATCAACGGCACGCGGCTCCGCGTGCGCCAGATCACCACGCCAAGCCCGATCAGAGCGGCGCCGATGGCGAGCAGGATCCACGGGACCGTGGTCAACGGCAACCCCAGGAACGGCAGCGAGTCCACCGACTTGAACTGCGGATTCAGCGCCTCGAGCTGAGCGGCGACCGGCGTTACGAAGGCCACCAGCGGTGGGATCCCCTTCACACCGGCCGCGACGGCGGGGAACTGCTGGGCGACGAAGGCGTTGTATTGACCCTGAGTCATATGAAGCTGGCGCGCGAGCTGCGGCGAGGCCTGGTGGATGAATTGATCCACCATCGCCCCCATCGTCCCGAAGTTGGCGGCCAGATCATGCAGGCCATTTGTTGACAGCGTGGAGCGGAACCGGTTGGTCACCCGCTCTCCAGCGGGCGCCCGGTCGAACAGCGAGAGCGCGAACGGGAGCACTACCAGCCCCAGCCCACACACCACGGCCACAGTCGCGACTAGCTTGCGCATCCTCCGGTCCCCCTCGTGTCAGATTGACCGCGCAAGCATGCAGCGCACGTCGAAACGGCGCATCGGCTGAATGGCCTATCTATCGAAGCCAGCCGGTCCCACGTTCGTCCACACCGTGCGACTGACCTCGGTCGCGAGGCCGAGCGCCCTAGACTGATTGAAAGATCGAGGAGGTAGCGCAAGGATGGTAATCGCAGACAACAGGACGTTCAGCGGCTCCCCGCTGGAGCGGTTCGCCGCAACGAATTCCGGCACGGAGATCTGGTGGGATTCGTCTCCGCTCGTGTTCGAAACATGGCGCACGCAGATGCTGGACGCGGCGGCCCCCGAGGATCGCTGGGAACTGGCTGAGGAGCTACTCCGGCTGTGGGACCCAAAGCGTCCTGAAGCGACACTGTTCCGTGGCGTCACCACCAATCCGCCGCTCTCGCTGGCGGCGATGCGCGACGACCCGCGTCGCTGGGCGGCCTGGATCGGCTCCCACCGTGCCTCTCAGCCCGACGCGAACTTGGAGGACATCTTCTGGGCTCTGTACAAGGAGATAGTCCGTCTTGGGGCGGCCGCGCTGACGCCACTGTACGAGTCATCCGGGTTCCGCTACGGGCATATATCTGCGCAGGTCGATCCGCGTTCTGCGTTCGACACCAACGCCATGCTTCGCCAGGCCTACGACCTTGCCGCACTCAGCCCGAACGTCATGGTCAAGATCCCTGGCACCAGCGAGGGGATGCCCGTCCTGCGCGAGCTGACCCGGCGCGGTATTTCTACGAACTGCACGCTCGCATACACCATCCCCCAATTCGTCGCCGTGGCGGAACAGGTCCAAGCCGGACTGACGGAAGCGCGCGCGAGTGACATCGATCTCTCGGGTTGGAAGTCCGTCGTGACCCACATGAGCGCCAGATGGGAAGACGCTCCCGAGTTCACCACGCAGGGATCGCAGAGCGAAGTCGAGATATCCGCGGCCGATCGTCGGTGGGCTGGCATTGCTGTCTTCAAGCAGGCCCAGCGCATCTTCAGACGGCGCGCGTATCCCAGCAAGATGCTGATGTGTTCCGTGCGGATGGGTCCGGTCGTCGACGGAGATGACCACTGCTGGCATCTCGAGCACACGGCCGGCGCCGACGCTGTCTTCACGCTGCCCCCTGCCTTCCTCACCGAGTTCATTCAGCGATGCCGTACCCCGAGCTTCGAGTCACGGATCTGGGATCAGATCCCCTTCGAGGTCATGGCCAGGTTGCGCAGCGTCCCGTATTTCCAGCGAGGGTACGACCTCGGCGGGATCCCGGTCGATGAGTTCAACGACATCCCATGCCTGCAAAGCACGGCCCGCGAGTTTTCCAAGGCCACCGGCGAGATGGTGAGCTTCGTGGGCGAACACGCTCCGCCGATGTGAGGTACCACGGGCAAGCCGAGGACATCGCGTCTCCTAGCCTCGAAGTCGGGGTTACGGCTTCCGGCGCCGACGAGCGGTCCGCGCCAGACGCGCGTCGTATGTGAGGAGCGCGCCGTCATGCTCGCGGGCGGTGGCGAGCACGAACGCATCTGGGAGCCGCAGTGAGTCGTGTCGGGCTCGGAGCCCGGCGGCGCGTTCGGCGATCGGGGGTGTGAGCGGGACCACGATGATTCCCATGCCCGCGATCGCCTCGCGGGCATCGCTGACACGTCCGGCTCGCGCGAACGCGACCAGGGCTTCGCTGTAGGCGCTCGCCGGAGTCAGGAGCTGGTGGGCGGCTCGGTCGGCCTGATCGACCGCCTCAACCGCTCGGTCGTGGTGGCTGTCCTCGGTGTCGAGCAGTCCGATCAGGACACTCGCGTCGAGGATCAGCGGTTCCACTCGTCGCGCAGCTGGTCGAGCTCGCCGGGGTGGTAGATGCCCGTCGCGATACCGGCGTGGCGCCGCACACGAGATCCGCGAGCCGCGACGAGGACCTCGCCGTCGCCCACGCGGCGGATCGTGACCTCGTCACCTGCGGCCAGTCCGGCGGACCGCATCACGTCGACGGGAAGGGTGACCTGGTTCTTGGACGAGACTCGCGGCATGCCTTTACTTTACCACTGGGTAGCGTAAAGGCGGTGGCGGTCGCGGCGCCGGCCGAGAGTGCCTCTCGGCCGGCTCAAGGCGATGTGGCCGGTCAGCCTTTGATCTCGTTGTGAACCCGGGCCACCATCGGCTCGTTCAACTCGATCCCGGCCGCGGTGAGAATCGGTATCAGCGTGGCCCCGAACGCCTCAAACGCCTCTTTGGACTCCCAGACGTCGAAGACCTGTATCTCGCCATCTGTCTCCAAGGCGACGTGGGAGATGCGCCCGTCGGGGGCTCCGGCGCCTGCTGCTTCAAGCTGCGCCAACGTGGTGTCGTACCTGTCCTGCGTGAATCCCTTACCAGTGATGTAAAACCCAAGTGCCATTCGACCCTCTTTCTGCGCGTGAGCGCGTTGGCTTGCCCCAGCAATCGGGCGACTCCATGTCACGGACCCGAGAGCCTCGCCCATTACTCGCAGCGAACAACGATCATGACAGCGCGCGCCCGCATCCGCGTTGCAGTCGCCTCAACGCGCCGGCGGCTCGTCTGGGATGCCGTCATGATGAGCCTCGGCATACGACTTGACCGCCGCCATGGTCCGCACGTTCTCCTCGTCGAAGCTCCTGGTGATCAGCCGTCGCAGCGGACGGAAGACGATCGGCATGATGATGTCCAGGACGAGCCACCGGGTGACCCGAGTGCCGCCGTCCTCCGGCTCGAACGAATAGTGGATGTGCACGTCGACCGTCGTCTTAAGTTGGCTGACCCGAATTGTGTGGTGGAAGTCCAGTGATCCGGGGGGCTGGAATCCGGTGACCGTTCCCCACCAGTCGTTTCCGGGTTCGCCGGGCTTGCCGCCGTGGTAGCGGCTATCGCGCCAGCGAGCGCCCGGGACTCTAGGCGACATCGCTCGTGAAGCCAGCAATGCCGCCTCCCTGGCTCGCGGCTCACGAGGAGTCCGGGCGCGTCGGCGGGCCGCCACGGGCGCGACAGCGCGTCGAGTCTCGGTACCGTTGATCGGTGGCCGATGCCGCGCCATTGATGACGTTGCTGCGGGCGCTCGCGCAGGGAGATCAGGCACGAGCGTCGAGGCTGCTCGCCGCGGCACCGGATCTCGCATGGACGCGCCTCGCTGTCGGAGCGACCCGGCAGGCCGCCGAGGAGTGCTGGCTCGAGGAGATCGACCACCACGTGTACGCCGGGGACACCGCACTCCATGTTGCCGCGGCGGCCTACAAACCAGGCCTCGTGCGCGAGTTGGTGCACGCCGGCGCGATCGTCGCGGCCGCCAATCGCCGCGGCGCGCAACCGCTTCACTACGCGGTCGACGGCAGCCCGGGTTCCGCGAGGTGGAACCCGGTCGCGCAACAGGAAACCGTCGTGTGCCTCGTCGAGCTCGGCGCTGACCCGAACGCTGTCGACAAGAACGGGACAACGCCACTGCACCGTGCGGTGCGCAATCGATGCGCAGCCGCCGTCAGCGCGCTGCTCGACACCGGCGCGGATCTCCACGCGACCAACGGCAACGGATCGACGGCCATGCAGCTCGCGTGCTGGACGACCGGCCGCGCAGGCAGCGGGTCGGCTGTCGCCAAGTCACAACAGGAGGAGATCCTCCGGCTCCTAACAGTCTCTGGCCACCGATAGCGTGGCGCGTCGTGGTCGGTATCCTCTGATAAATGTCAGAGAATGCTCCGACCGAAGCGATGATCAGCCAGGTACGCCGCTTCAATCGAGCGGTCACCCAACGCGTCGGGGCACTCAACGATCGCTACCTTGCACGAGACCACACGCTGGGCGCTTCGCGCGTGCTGTGGGAGATGGGCGTCGAGGGCTGTGAGGTGCGGGCATTGCGCGCTCGCCTGGACCTGGACTCCGGTCAGATGAGCCGTCTGCTGCGTTGTCTGGAGGCCGACGGGCTGATCGATGTCACCCCCAGCCCCGCTGACCGACGGATCCGCGTCGCTCGGCTGACATCGGCCGGCCGCTCTGAGCGCGCGGTCCTCGACACGAGCAGTAACGAGCTGGCGAGCTCGATCCTCGCTCCGCTGACGACCTGCCAGCGTCGCGAGCTCGTGGCGGCCATGGGCACCGTGGAGCGACTGGTCACCACCTCAATGGTCCGCATCGACATCGTCGATCCCGCGAGCAGCGATGCTCAGCGGTGCCTGCGGGCCTATTTCGCCGAGCTTGACCGGCGGTCTGAGGAAGGGTTCGATCCCGCCGAGGGGATCTCGGCCCATCCACATGAGCTGCGCGAACCCTCGGGCGCGTTCGTGATTGCCTACCTGCGCGGCGAACCGATCGGCTGCGCGGCAGTCAAGCATCACGCCGGCCGCCCGTCGGAGATCAAGCGCATGTGGGTGGCTGAGACCGTCCGCGGACTCGGGATCGGCCGCCGCCTGCTTTACACGCTCGAGGCCGTGGCCCGCGAACACGGCGCCTCTGCGACACGCCTGGAGACCAACCAGGCGTTGACCGAGGCGATCGCGCTGTACCGCTCTGCGGGCTACGCCGAGGTGCCCGCGTTCAACGACGAGCCCTTCGCGCATCACTGGTTCCACAAGGTCCTCGCCGGCGGCACCTCGGTGGGGTGTGTGTGACGCGCTTCACACCGGCCTCGAGCACCCCATCGAGGGCCGGCCAGCGCTTAACGTAGAAGGCGGAAGAACGAGCGGAGCTCGTTGACGAACAGCTCGGGTTGTTCAAAGGCCGGGAAGTGGCCACCCCGGTCGAGCTCATTCCAGTAACGGATGTCTGTGAAGCGGGTCGCTGCCCAGCGTCGTGAGATGCCGTAGATGTCCTTCGGAAAGATCGAGCAGCCCGCCGGTACCGAGATTGGGCTGAAGTCGCGGCGGTATACGAAACGGTGCTATGACAGCCATTACCTCGCGCCCGGTCTGCCTCACCCAATCAACTCCGGCCACTCTAGCGTCGGCTCACGAGACGGGTTCGCGCCACATTCGACGAAAGGTTGAGCCTTGCCCATCCCAGACCTGACCGACCGAGCTCTCGACGACCTGGTGCGCCTGGACGGGCGCGTGGCGATCGTGACAGGCGGCGCCGTCGGCATCGGCGCGGCAATCTGCCGTCGCTTCGGCGAGGCTGGCGCCCACGTGGTCGTCGCCGACATCAACCATGACGCTGGACGAGCGACGGCGCAGCGACTCGTCGACGCCGGGGGTGACGCCGAGGCGATCGCGGTCGACGTACGCGACGGCGCGTCGGTCGAGGCGCTCGCCGACGGGGTGGTCTCGCGCCACGGTCGGATCGACATCTGGGTCAACAACGCCGGGATCTACCCGAACACGGCGTTCCTGCAGCTGACGTTCGCCGAGTGGGATCGGGTGGTGGAGGTCAACGTCCGCGGCGCCTTCGCGGGCGCTCAGGCCGCCGCCAAGCACATGGTGGCGCGCGGCGAGGGCGGAGTGATCATCAACCTGAGCTCGATCAATGGCTATCGCGCCTTCGGCGCAGGCATCGCGCACTACACGACCACCAAGCATGCGCTGCTTGGGCTCACGAAGAGCCTGGCGGTCGAGCTCGGCCCGCACAACATCCGCGTGCTGGCGCTGGCGCCGACGATGATCGAGACCGAAGGCGTCGCAGAGTTACGTAAGGGCGTCGACGAGTCCGAGTTCGGTGCGGCGATGGCCGCGCTCGCCAACTCCCATCCGCTGGGGCGCGTCGGCGTGCCTGACGACGTCGCGCGCGTCGCGCTGTTCTGCGCCAGCGACCTGGCGGCGATGATGTCCGGCAGCAGCGTCGTCATTGACGGCGGATACCTCGCGCTATAGACGCGCGTATATCCACTCATACCCGTGGAGTGATCACGAGCTTGGCGGCTGGTTAACCGCCCAAACGAGGGCTCGAAAAACTCGTTTGGGCTGTTCCCCAGCTGGTGGCTGGGGAACTACCCAGCCACCGAAAATGAGGCTTCCGTTGGGACGTTTCCCAGCTGCTTTTTACGAGCCATCCAGGTAGTTACTTAATCAGTCACCCTAACGTGACCTAACCTCACCCAACCTACTACGAGCGACTCTTGCGCCGGACGTGCGACGGGAGTACCGCCGGTTGCGTGTTACTGGTGGACCGAGCGCATGGCCTTGTGAGGCGTCGATCGCGCCTGGAAGGTCGGTGGTGGGGTGGAGGGGAGCAACTTTGTCGTGCGAGGCTCGTTGGGGTTGGTATGGGGATGCCGGCTCGTGGTGTGGAAGGTCGCTGTCTGTCTCGCTGTGGCTGCTTCGGGCGGGCGGGTGGGAGTGGTGCGGGTTGGCTGCGGCGCTGGGCCGCGGGTCTGGGGGCGAGTTGGCTGGGGTTGATGGTTGTGGTCGCGTCGGCGCAAGCGGCATTTCCCGGCCGTGACGGACTGCTGGCCGTCCAGCCACGCGCCGGCGGCGGGATCGTGCTCGTCGCTGCGAACGGGCGCGGGGAGCGCCGGATCTGCGTGGCTGAGCCGCTGTGTGGGACGCCGCAACGGCCGCGCTGGTCCGGGGACGGTCGTGCGCTGGTGTTCGCTGGGCCGGGGATCAGGATTGTCTACCCGGATGGGTCGTGCTTGGACTGTCAGTTCGGCGTGGCGCCGAACCCGGCATTCGAGCCGTCGGGCACGGTGGTCTCGTTCATTGATAACGGGAGCGTGGCGGTCGATGGGATCGACGGGATCCGCGAGCGTTCGCGGCCGTCGGGGGCTGCGACCGACGGCGTGTGGTCAGCCGGGGGACGACTGGCGGTCGTGCGCGCCGGCGCGGTCTGGGCGGGCGTTCCGGGGCATCTGAGGAAGATCGGGATCGCGACCGGGCCGTCGTGGTCGCCGAGTGGAAGCGAGATCGCCGCCGTGCAGCGGGGCTGGGTGGTGATCATGCGCGTGGGCGATGGCCGGGTCCGGCGTTTGGTACGGGGGAGCGCGCCGGCGTTCTCGCCTGACGGCCGCTGGGTCGCGTTCGTCGCGCCCGACCATCGGCTGATGATCGTGCGCAGCGCGGGCGCGCACCCCGCGGCCACGCGCGTCGGGAATATCCAGGCGGTCTCGGTCGATTGGCAGCCGCAGCCGTCCGGCGAGAAGCCGGGCTGCCGGGTGCCGCCTGGATCGAGGGTCCTCGCGAGCAGCGGGGCCGCCATCGTGACCGGCGACGGGCTGCCCGTGTTCCATGTCAGCCCGGGCCATTTCTCCTCTCCGCCTCTGGCGTACATGGGCTGTCTGCGGGCCACCGGCCGCGAGCGGCTGCTCGAACGGTTCAACTCCAACGACGTGAACGGCGCGGATTTCATCGCCTCCGCAGTGGTTGCCGCCCCGTACGCGGCGCTCGTGTTGAACTTCGTGGACCCGCACTACGGTGGTCAGAGCAGCACGGTCCAGGTGTTCGACCTGCGCACCGGCTCCCGGCAAACCCGGCTCGGCGGCGAGAGCGCCAACTGCCGCGACGAGTCCGGCACCAGCCCCCTCTCGGGCCTCTGTCGAAACGGGGGTCTGGATCACGTCGTGCTGGGCAGCGATGGCGTGTCTGCCGCGCATGTGGACACGGTCGACCCGGTCGGCTCCTTCGCGATCCCGGCGGAGGATGTCGCCTGTGCGCCGGCGAGCACGGTCTGCGTCGCGACCGACTTCTTCGACGTGTTCAGTTCGAGCCGCCCGTCCGCGATCGCCGGCGCGTGGACGCCGGCGACGGTGGCCACGTTGCCCGCGGCTGGACCATTCATGGTCGCCTGTCCGTCGGCGTCGTTATGTGTCGCGCCCGGTCCGTTCGGGATCTACACCTCGACTGATCCGACCGGCGGCGCGTCCGCGTGGAGGTCGATCACACAGTCGGGAAGCGGCTCCTTTCTCGGCGGGATCAGCGCCCTGAGTTGCCCGTCGACCACGCTGTGCGTCGCTTCCAGTGACGGTGTCGTCGCCTCGACAGACCCGGCCGGCGGCCCCGGCGCCTGGTCGAGCGCCCAGATCAGCAGCGATCATGTGCTTCGGGCCGTGTTCTGCTCGACACTCCCGCAATGCTTCATCACCGGCCAGGGCTCCTCGCCGACCACCGCGCAGACCGTGTTCACCTCAACGCAGCCAGCGGCCGGGGCTGGAGCGTGGCACGTCAGCCCCGGGACCCCGCCGTTCACGTCCGGAACATGCCCGACCACGACCCTATGCGTCGCGGTCGACGATGCCACCGATCATGTCCTGACCACGACTGATCCGAGCGCCGGGGCGTGGACGCAGACACCAGTCGCTGACGACCTCAACGGGGGGATCGCCTGCCCTTCCGCGTCACTCTGCCTCGCCGTCGGCGCCGCGGGCGCGCTCGAGATCTCGACCGACCCCGCGTCGGGAACCTGGACGAGCGCGACGATCGACAACGGATCGCAGCTCAACGCGATCGCCTGCCCGTCGGTATCGCTCTGCGTCGCGGTCGACGCAAACGGTAACGCCGTGACCTCGACCGATCCGACCGGCGGCCCGTCCACCTGGACACCCGCTCCTCTCGACGGCTGCGCGGACACAACGCCATGCAGCGCCGAACAGATCCTGGCGTCGGACAATGCCGGCGTGCATAGCGTCGACTTGGGCGCATTCCCCGGCTCAGGTCCGTTCCTGACCGGCCTCACGCTGACCGGCGATGTGCTGTCATGGAGCCACGCCGGGGCGCCGCACAGCATCACACTGACGCCTGGACGATCAGTTCCCTGTTGGCAGCTCCGTGACCGACCTCGCATACCGCATTGGCGTTGTCTTTCCGGCCTCCGCGGACCCGGCGGATCTGCCTGCGTTTGCCAGGCGGGTCGAGGAGCTGGGCTTTGACAGTCTGTGGTTGATCGAGGACTGCTTTCTGTCGGGCGGCCTGACGATGGCCGCGACGGCGCTGGCGGTGACCGAATCAATCGGGGTCGGGGTCGGGCTGCTGCCCGCGCCGGTGCGCAACCCGGCGATCGCGGCGATGGAGATCGCGACGCTCGGTCGGATCCACCCGGGCCGGTTCGAGGCGACGCTCGGTCTTGGGGTGGCCGAATGGATGGAGCAGATCGGGGCGCTGCCCGCTCGACGGCTGGCGGCGCTCGCTGAGACCGCGACCGCGATCCGCGAGCTGCTGGCCGGCGAGACGGTGACGACGGATGGCTCGTACGTCAAGCTTTCCGCGGTAGCGCTCGAGCAGCCGCCGCGGGTTGCGCCACCGGTGCTGATCGGCACCACCGGCCCGAAGGGGCTGGCCGTGGCCGGTCGACACGCCGATGGGATCCTGTTGCCCGAAGGGTCCGGGCCGGCGTTCGTGGAATGGGCGATCGGCCAGACGTCGGCGACCAGCGCTCTGAGGTGTGTCGTGTACTGCTGGTTCAGCATCGACGACGACCCGGTTTGCGCTCGGCGCCGTCTCCTGCCGGGCGTCGACCGTTGGCTCGAGTTAGACCTGTTCCCGCATGCCAGACGCGCCGCCGGCGCGACCGATCCGCTGGCGCCGAGTGACCCGGCGCGACTGGCGCTGGCCGACGCGATCAGCGTGTGTGGAGATCACGAGATGTGCGCTGACGCCGTCAGACGGCTCGCGTCGGCGGGAGCAGACACGGTCGTGCTCGCGCCCCCCGGAGACGATCTCGACGGTCAGCTCACACGCTTCGCCCGAGAGGTCAGGCCGCTGCTGACAATCGCGTGAGGGGAACGTTGTCGTTGGGCTCAGGCGACTTTCACGCGCTCGCGCCTGGCTGCCTTGAGGATCTTCTGATCGAAGGACGCGAGAGTAGAGCTCGTGTGTTTCGCGGTGGCCAGGCAGTAGGCGTCCGGAAGGCTGATCGGGTGTCGTTGTCGCAGCCGCGCGGCTTCGACGCCAATCGCTTCATTTGGCTGATGGACAGTGACACCCAACGCGGCGATCGCCCCGCGAGCGACGGCCAGTTTCGCGACATCCGCCGAGGGAGCCATGAGCACTTCCGTCAGGTTCACGACGCTGACGGCGCAGGCGTCTTGATCGTCGCGCCACTTGGTCAACAGATCGCGGGCGCGAAGGTGGTGCCGGTCGTTGCCGTCAAGCGCTCCGATCAGCACGTCCGCATCGAGGAGCCGTCTCACCGTTGGTCGTCCTCGGCATCCAGTTGATCGAGATAGCCGGCCGGGTAGCAACCGGTGAGCGCCCCGAACGCATCATCGAACGTCGCGGTGGCGCGGCGTATGCGCAGCTCACCGTCGCCGATGGGCTCGACCGTGACCTGCTCACCAGCGCACAGCCCGACTTCTTGCAGCGCTGCGATGGGGATGGTGATCTGGTTCTTGGTTGAGATCCGAGCCACTCCTTTACTCTATTAGTAAAGGCAGTTTTTCGGATCCGTCAGACACGATTTGCGGCTTCATCATCTCGACACCCCGGCCCGATCGACGGTCTCGCCTCGACGATGGGCCCTCTCGGGGTGCCCGCCGGCATCCGAGCCGGCGGTCGGTTCGGAAGGGGTGTTTAAATAGAACGCCCCGGAACCGGCGGGATATGAGGCCGGACTCGGGGCGCGCTCGAGGGAGGAGAGTTACTGCGTCGCAAATGATGCGCCCAACGCCTCCAGAAGTCCAAGACCGATTTTCGAGGACAGCCATAGGCTGCGCCTATGTCGGCAACGTGCGCAGTGCTCTGAAGCTGGCGCGCATCTCGGCTGAGAAGAGTTGCGGCTGTTCCCAGGCCGCGAAGTGGCCGCCCCTGTCGAGCTTGTTGTAGTGGACGAGGTTGTCGGGATACGCCCGTTCCGCCCAGCTCCGCGGGGCCTGGTAGAGCTCGTCGGGGAAGACACTGATGGCGAACGGGATGGTGATGGGCTTGGCGTCGAAGAAGTCGGCCTTGTTCTCCCAGTACAGACGTGCCGTGGAGATCCCGGTGTTCGTCAGCCAGTAGAGCGTGATGTTGTCGAGGAGGTCGTCTCGCGTGAGCTCGCTCTGGTAGCTGCCCTGGAGGACCTGTTCGACGAGCCCGGGCTGGCCGGTGCCGTCGCCATGGTCAAGCATGAATGCCGCCAAATCGGCAGGCGAGTCCGCCAGTCCGTACATCGTTTGCGGCCGCGTCGCCATGATCTGTGCGTCCGCCACGTGCTTGGCATAGAAGTTGCTCAGCTGCTCATACGCCGCTCTCTCCTCTCCCGAGAGATTCGGTGGCGGCGGGTCGCCGAGCTCGAATCCCTTGACGAGATCGGCTGGAGCCGTACCCGGCATGTTGGAGTGAATGCCGAGCAGCTCCGGAGGGGCCTGTATGCCCATCGACTGTGTGACGGCCGCGCCCCAATCTCCGCCCCGGGGCCACATAGCGGGTGTACCCGAGGCGCTGCATCAGCGTGGCCCAGGCACGGGCGTGCGGACGGGATCCCACCCGGTGCTCGTCGGCTTGGCGGAGAACCCAAGGCCCGGCAGCGAGGGAATCACGAGGTGGAACGCGTCTCCCTCACTCGCCCCATGCGCCTTGGGGTCGGTGAGCGGCTCGACGATCTTCAGCTGTTCGATGATCGAGCCGGGCCACCCGTGCGTGACGATCAGCGGTAGCGCGTCGGCATGCGCGGAGCGAACATGGATGAAGTGGATGTCGAGCCCGTCGATCTCGGTGATGAAGTTCGGTAGGGCGTTCAGTTTCGCCTCGCACGCGCCCCAGTCGTACTCGGTCCCCCAGTACCGCGTGAGCTCCTGCATCATCGCGAGCGGCACGCCCTGCGAGTCGTCGGTGACCGTCTCGCGCTCCGGCCACCTCGTCGCGTTGATTCGCCGGCGCAGCTCGGCAAGCTCGGCGTCCGGAAAACCGACCTGAAACGGGCGAACCGCGGTGTTGTCACTGCCCGTCTGTGCTGCAACGTCAGCAGCCGGCATCTGCTCCTGCTCAGGTTGTGTCGCGCATCGGGGCCACCGTCCGCGGCTCGTTGTCGAGTAGCTGCGCGCAATCCTCCCATGTGCGGCTCGTCGCACCCGCCGGTTTGTCAACGAGTGCAGGTATCGCGCTCGCCGAGCCCAGCGACACCGAGGCGAGCGGTGCTTGCGGCGGGCGCCGCGTCAGCCGCTGCTCGTCACTTGACCCACGCGTCGTCAACCGCCTCGCCATCACCCGGATGGCGAGGCCCGACGGCCAGGAACTCCAGGCCGTCGCTGCCGGCTTCAAATGCTCGAGCTACCTCGGGGTCGACGCGAATCGCGTCCAGCGTCCGAACGTCGATGATCTCGTCGTCGAGCTTCAGGCGTCCGCTCCCGCTGAGGATCACGTAGATCTCCTCAGCCGCCGCGTGGCGATGCATGAACGGTGAGCGCTTGCCCGCCAGCAGGCGAAAGTGCGTGACGCCCGTCTGCTGAGCGCCGAGCGCTGTGCGCGCGACCCGCGCCTGCCACCGATCGGCGAAACCGTTCGCGGGCGCGACATCCTCGACCTCCACCAGATTGATCAGCGAGTAGCGGTCAGGCATCTCCCACCTCCGAGCATTTGAGTTCTCACCGCGAGCATGCCAGCTATGACCGGGCGGAGAACGCTTCACGGTGGTCTACAAGTTCATGGACACTGGCCACGAACGCACGGCGCCGACCGGGCATACCGTCGGCGTGGTCGATGGTGACTGCCGTCAGCACCTTCGCCATCACGCCATCATCGCCGCACGATGGCGGGGCCAACCGACCGAAGCGAACCAGGAGCGACACATGACTGACGACGACACGTACCGCCGGGCGCTTGACACCGCCGCTGAACTGCTGGGTCAGCCGCTGCATCTCCCGCGGGGCAAGGGCGAACCGGAGGCCGGAGATGACTTCCGGCGGCTGGCCACGACCCACACCTTCGGTGATTCCTGGACGAGGACGGGCACGCTGGACACCCGGAGCCGGGCCCTGATCTCGGTGGCCATCGCCGCGGCGCTGGGCACGCACGAGCCGTTGCGTGGTCAGTTGCGCATCGCGCTCAATAACGGCGTCACCAAGGACGAGGTGGTTGAACTGTTCATCCATCTGGAGGCCTACGCAGGCGCTGCGCGGGCGTTTGACAGCTATCAGATCGCCCTGGAGGTCTTCGCTGAGAGCGATTGATCGCGGCGATCAGCGGGCGGCCGGTGGGGCCGACAATAAAAACGCGCTTGACAAATATAATCGTCGGTGAGACAGTGCACCCATGCACGACGTCACCGTCATCGAGGACCCCGCCGCCGCCGAGGCGTCGCTGGATCCGATCCGCGCCCGCCTGTTGGCAGAGCTGGCCGAGCCCGGGTCGGCCAGCACGCTCGCGGCGCGCGTGGGGCTGACTCGCCAGAAGGCGAACTACCACCTCCGGGCGCTGGAGCGCCACGGGCTGGTGGAGCTCGTCGAGGAGCGGCGCAGGGGGAACTGCACCGAGCGCGTGCTCCAGGCCACGGCCGCGTCCTACGTGATCTCGCCGACCGCCCTGTCGGCGGTCGCGCCGGATCCGTCCCGGGAGCCGGACCAGCGCTCCGCGCGCTGGCTGCTTGCGGTCGCGGGTCGCCTGGTCCGCGAGGTCGGGGAGCTGATCACCGGGGCCAGCGCAGCCGGCCAGCAGCTCGCGACCCTCGGGATCGACAGCGAGGTGCGCTTCGCGTCCGCGAAGGACCGGGCCGCGTTCGCCGTCGAACTGGCGGCCGCCGTCAACCGCCTCGTCGCGAAGTACCACGACGAGGCCGCCGCCGGCGGTCGCCCGCACCGGTTCGTCGTCGCATTGCACCCCACGATCACCCACCACAAGGAGCCCCAGGCATGAGCCGTGCATTCGAGATCACCCGCGAGATCGACCTGCCCGCCGCCCCGGACGACGTCTGGACCGCGATCACCGCTGATACCGCGGCCTGGCAGTTCCCGACGGGCATGGAGATCCCCGCCGGCGCCGCGCCGCCCGAGGGGGCGCCGATCACCACCTGGGACCCGCCACACCGCCTGGTCATCCGGATGGAATCCCCGGACGGGACGTTCAACGCCCTCGACTACGCGATCGAGGCTCGCGACGGCGGCACGGCGCACCTGCGCTACGTCCACAGCGGAATCCTGGCCGACGAGTGGGAGGACCAGTACGACGCCATCGACGGCCACACGGACTTCTACCTCCACACGCTCGGGCAGTACCTCGAGCACTTCAACGGCCGCCCGGTCACCTATATCGGCCAGCCGTCGGCCGGCATCGAGGGGCCCGAGGCCGCCGGAGGGCCGGACGCCATGGATGCGCTGCGGGCCGCCCTGGGCATGTCCCCGGACGCCGGTGTCGGCGATGCGGTCCACGCGTCGCTCGGCGACGCCGGCCCGCTCGACGGCGTGATCGACTACTCGACGCCGGCGTTCCTCGGTGTCCGCACGGCCGACGGCCTGTACCGCTTCTTCGGGCGCAACCACTTCGGCAGCGTCGTCGGAATGAGCGCGCACCTGTTCGCGGACGGCGTCGACGCGGCGGCGCGGGAGGCGGCACTCAAGTCGTGGCTGGATGGGGTGTACGCGTAGGAACGCGCTGCCGTCGAGCCTCGTCGGCGGCGCTGCCGGGCGCCGCCGCCGGGTGCCGGTGTCGGGCGCCGGTGTCGGGCGCCGGTGTCGGGCGCCGGTGTCGGGTGCCGGTGTCGGGTGCCGCTGCCGGGTGCCGCTGCCGGGTGCCGCTGCCGGGCGCCGCCCACCGGGTCAGGGCCTCTCGTCCAAAGCAGGTGTAATTCGTCCGCGCGTCGCGACTCACCGTGGCTGCATTCGAATCCTCCTCTCCACCGCCGATGCCAGAGCCCGCTGGTGCGTTGGCCGCCGGGCAGAGCGTCGGCCCCGTTTCAGAGCCTGAGCCGGACCGGCCGAGCGGAAACGCGGCGGGCGAGGAGCGGCGGACCAGCCCAGTGGAGCTGCTCTGGGACCTGGTCTTCGTCTTCGCGGTCACGCAAGTCACGACGCTGCTGCTCGGGCATCTCTCATGGGGTGGGTTTGCCCGCTCGATGCTGGTGCTCGCGCTCGTGTGGTGGGCGTGGTCGGCGTTTGTGTGGGCAGCCAACGCCCAGGACGCGGACTCACCAACGCTACGCGCCGCGCTGCTCGTCGCGTTGCTTCCCGTCTTCATCGTTGGGCTGACGATCCCCGACGCCTTCGGCGCGCACGCGACCCTGTTCGCGACCGCCTACGCGGCCGTGCGCTTCCTGCATCTCGCGCTCTACGCCGACGCCTCGCGGCGCGGCCAGGCCTCATGGAAAGCGATCGCCGGGTTTGCCAGCACCGTCGCCGCCGGTATGACGCTCCTGATCATCGGCTCCTTCCTTGACGGACCGGCGCGATTCTCGCTGTGGGCCGCGGCCGTCGCAATCGACTACGCCGGCCCGGCGTGGCTGACACGCGAGCGGCTCCGCGGTCTGCAACAAGTCGCGGTCGCGCACTTCGCAGAGCGCTACGGCTCATTCGTGATCATCTGCCTCGGCGAATCGATCGTCGAGATCGGCGTTGGCGCCAATGGGCGACCGATCGACGCAGCGCTGATCACGACTGTCGCAGCCGGGGTATGGATCACGATCGGACTCTGGTGGACCTACTTCGACCAGGTCGCCGTCGCCGCCGCGCAACGACTCCGTGACCACCACGACCCCGTCTTGGCAGCAGCTGACAGCTACAGCTATCTGCATCTCCTGCTCGTGGCCGGCATCATCGTGCTCGCCGCCGGCCTGCGGCTCGCGACCCACGGCGCACACGCTTCGCTCAGCCAACCCGCCCGCCTGGCTCTGTGCGGCGGCGTCGCACTGTACCTCGCCGGACAGGTGGCCTTTCGTCTGCGCCTGCTCGGCTCAATCGCGTACGCGAACCTGATCGCCATCGGGCCCCTGATCGTCCTCTACGCACTCGGCAGCGGGCTGCCTGCCTGGTGCCTGGCGCTCGCCATCAGCCTCGTTCTCGCGGTGCTGTGCGGGTGGGAGGCAAGTCACGAGGCGCTCTCGTCAGACCCCGACCAAGGTCCTGACACCCAGCGACCGCCTGCGGCGCCCAAGTAGAGACGGCCCTCCTGCCGTATCCGCGGGTCTGGTGCGCGGAGCGGCCGTGGCGTGGCGCGGAAGCGAACAAAAATCGTCCGGTCGTCGGCTGTCAAGTAGCGTCGGGCGGCTGGTGCTGTGCGCGGGACGGTGCGGTGTTTCGTACGTGGTGCGCGCTACTTGACAGCCGCCGCCCGCCGCGCTGGTTGGCCAGGAGGTCGGGCGCTGGGAGCGCCCGACTCCGGGCAAGAGAAGGGACGGACGCCGTGGTGCTCGTGCGGTGGGGTCGCGAGCGAACAAGAGGTAACTCGCCCCCCGTGAATTGGAGGGGTGCTCAGGATTTGCGTCGCCCGGCGGGCTCTGAGGTGCGAACCCCTCGTTGATTCGGGGGGTTGGGCGGGATTTGTCCCAGTTTCGCGCCGCGATGGTGCGTGGAGGTCGTTGCTCGGCGGGCGCGGCCGGCCGGTCCGGTCCGCCGCCGGCGGCGCACGGGGCGGTTCCAGCGCACGGGGCGGTTCCGACGCAGCGGGGCGGTTCCGACGCATGGGGCGGTTCCGGGCAGGCGGTTCCGGCACGGAATGCGGTCCTCGGGGTCAGATTTCTGACAGATTCGGCTGTATAACGACCCATTCGAGGGCCGAAAAAGATCGATGTGGACGTTTCACAGCTGGGGGCTGGGGAACGACCCAAACGCCGGAAACGGGCCCTCGTTTGGGACGTTCCCCAGGTGTTTTACGATCCCGTGACGATTTCCGGGTGTCCGTCACCCCTCGCAGCGCGCGGAGAACCTCCTATAGGCGACTCGACGAGCGATCCGAAGGCGATCGCCGGTCCCCCGCTGATCCAGCCTCGCTGGAGCCATGAGAGCCGCACCGGACGGCTCCTCTTGCCCGGAGGTCGGGCGCTTCAGCGCCCCGACCTCCTGGCCAACCAGCGCGGCGGGCGGCGGCTGTCAAGTAGCGCCCACCACTCCCACAACACCGCACCGCCTCGCGCACACCGCGAGCCGCCCGACGCTACTTGACAGCCGACGACCGACCGCGCTACCCCGCTACGAACCCGCTCCAGCAGCCGACTCTGGTTGACCGCCGACGACCGACCGCGCTGCTTCGCTACGAACCGACCCACCACGAACCCTCACCTGACCACGGAGACACAGCGCACGCGCCCATTTGCGTTCGCCGTTTCCGCGGTTCGGGGCGGGGGCGAACAAAAGTGCACACAATCCCCTCAGATCGGGGGCGTGACGATGTGGCCCGCTGAGCGGACGCTGACACACACACCCCCACGTGAATCGGGAGTTGAGTGCGATTTGTGCCACTCCCGCGGTGCGGGTACGTGCCACGGTGTCCGGCGGGCCGGGTCGGAGCCCTCGGTCCGCCGCGTGCGGGGGACGGTTGCGAACCTCTCGACCGACCCACACAAACAGCCGCAGAGCGGATTATCCGAGGGGGCTGCGACCAGGATCGACCAGGATCGACCAGGATCGACCAGGATCGACCAGTCGATCAGTCAACCGCCGGCTCGATCCCGACCACCTTCGGGATCTTGGGCCCGCCGTACATATAGACCCGGACGCTTCCCGGCCCGAGTGCAGATCGCCAACGATCCAGGTCAAAGCTGACCGACCCCGGCAGCAGACACGATCTCCCGTCGATGTCGAGCCAGAGCGTGTGATGCGGAACACCTGAGGAGCCGGCGTCCTGTGTCGTCTTGCGCACCCGGACCGGGCCGCTCAGGCAGTACACGGTCGCCGTCTCTGCGCGCGCTGCCACACGGGCCAACGGGAGACAGATCCCGACCCAGACGACTCCGACGGCGATCGGCAGCGGCCAGGCGCCGCCCTGGATGACGAGGAGCACCGCAAACAGCGCAAACAGCGTTCCGCCGCCGGCCGCGGCGATCGTCAGACGACGGGCGTTCAACCTCTGCGTCGCCTGCTGGTGCTCGCCCATCCGGCCGGCGCGATTGGCGACGAGGTCAGACTCGTCAATGCGCAGAAGCCTGAGAAGCTCGTCGCTCACGCCGCGACTGTATCCGCCCGAGAGCACGCGATGACTTTCGGTTGGGCCGGCGGGGTGTCGTCGCTCGCGGGTCTATCCGGGGACGCGTAGTTGCTCGGAGGAAGTCGGCGGGCGGATAGATGGGCAACTCGTCGCGGAGGCCAACGAGATGCTGGTCGGCCGTGACCAGGAACGCTCGTTGGCTGATGGCGAGCGATAGGAGATAGTCGTCATCGGGATCCGGTGAACGGACTGGCGGCGGGCCGGTCGGATCCTCAGCGATGATTCCGTGGTGTCGTAGCCAGCTGACGAAGGCGGCGGCTCTCTCGACAGGGATGTGCTTGCGGAGCCTGGGGTAGGTACACGCCCGCTGGAGCTCGGCGAGCAGGCGCTCTGAGACGATCAACTCGAACTCTCCGTCGCGTGTGCTGCGCAGCAGTTCGGCCGATGCTCCCCGCGAGGCCAGGATCGCTGATATCAGGACGTTGACGTCAACGACTGCGCGCACCAGATCCCCGTCGACGAGGCCTGGTCTTGTGTTGCGCCTTGAGCGCCAACTCGGTTGCCTCGGCTTCGGACAGACTTGCCTTCGACCACAGTTCGTCGAGCACGTCGAGTTTCAGGTCTCGCCGCAGCGACTCCTCGATCACCGCGCTATCGGAAACGCCGGTGCGGGCCGCTCGGATCTTCACCCACTTCAGGACGTCCTCGTCGATCGTCAGCGTTGTCCTGACCTTCGACATATTGGCATCATAGCGTCAAGATGCGATTACGCGGGGGGCGCGCGACGGCCGAGTCCTGGTTCGTAGTCGTGATGAGCACGCCGCCTCCGACGGGCACAGCCCGGCCTCATTTCACGCCGGCCTGATCTCGATCAGGGCCGAGGCAGCTGCAGGACCGCTGCCGCTGGCGGGCTGTGTAGATGGTGTGCGCCAACCAGGCGGGATTCGAGATAGCGTCTCGACGAATGGCCGACGACGGCGCGAAGGACGAGAAGCCCGCCGCGAAGGCGGACCACGAGCCGCCCGCCGGGGCGGAGACGACCGCCACGTGGACGGCGGCGGGCGTGTCGATCGACTACACCGCGAGCGCAAAGTGGATCGTCCTGCGCAGGAAGGAGAAGCCGGCGGCGGAGATCTTCTCGGTCTCGTATGTCGCGGACCGCGATGGCGACCGTCCGGTGACCTTCGTCTTCAACGGCGGCCCGGGCGCGTCGTCGGCGTACCTGCACATGGGCGCCGTCGGGCCGCTGCGGGTGGCGTTTCCGGCCGACGGAACGCTGCCGCGGCTGCCGCCCCGGCTCGTCTCGAACGAGGAGTCGTGGCTCGCCTTCACCGATCTCGTGTTCGTCGACCCGGTCGGCACCGGCTTCAGCCGCGTCATCGAGGACGACGGCAAGGACGGCAAGGACGAAGAAGAAGCCGAAGGAGAGCGGCGAGGACGGCGACGCGCGGGAATACTTCGGCTACAAGCGCGATCTCGAGTCGCTGTGCGAGTTCATGGGCCGGTGGCTCTCCGGCCACGGCCGGTGGGGCTCTGCCGGTGTTCATCGCCGGCGAGAGCTACGGCGGATACCGCGTCGGCCGGCTCGTGCGCATGTTGCAGGAGACGACGGGTATCGGGCTCAGCGGCGCGGTGCTGATCTCCCCGGCGCTCGAGTTCGCATCGCTCGTCGCCGACCGACTACGACGTGCTCGGGTGGGTCGACCTCGTGCCGACGATGGCGATCGCCGCCGTGCACCACGGTCGCTCGCGGGCGTTCGCGGCCGGCACGCCGCCCGAGGACGTGCTTCAAGAGGCGGAGAGGTTCGCCACCGGCGACTACGCCACGCTCCTGACGCGTGGCGCGTCGATGCCGGCGGTCGAACGCGAGCGGATCCTCGGGCGACTCGCCGACCTCATCGGGCTCCCCGCCGAGATGGTCGCGCGCGCCGAGGGCCGCATCACCATCGGCACGTTCACGCGCGAGCTGCTTCGCGACGAGCGGAAGGTGCTCGGGCTGTACGACGCGACGATCACCGCCACCGATCCGTTCCCCGATCGGGAGGCGTTCGCCGGTCCCGACCCGACGCTCGCCGGCATCGGTCCCGCCTACACGACGGCGATCAACCGGCAGCTTCGATCGGAGATCGGCGTGGAGACCGATCGCGAGTACGTGGTGCTGAGCCACGAGGTGAACGAGTTGTGGCGCAACGACGCGCCGCAGCACTTCTTCACGCCGCCCGTCGGCGCCACCGACGACTTCCGCTACGGCATGTCGCTCAACCCGCACATGAAGGCTTTCATCACGCACGGCCGCTACGACCTCGTGACGCCGTACTACGCGAGCGACCGGCTGCGGAACCTCATGCGGCTCGACGCCGAGATGGCCAGCCGGCTGACCGTCCGCCATTTCGACGGCGGCCACATGTTCTACGCCTGGGAGGAAAGCCGGCGCGAGTTCACCGCTGCGATCGCCGCATTTGTCGCCGACGCGATCGCGACGGCGTAGGTCAGGCGGCGGATGCGTTGAGCATCGCCTCGCCCAGCAGGGCGACTGACCGGAGCCGACCCTCGATCGTTGGCGCCTGGTGGGCGACCATCAGCTCGTCGGCCTCGGTGTGGCCCAGGAAGCCGTGAAGATAGTCCTGCACTTGGCGCGGGGTCCCCAGCGCCGTGTACGTGAGCATCTCGTCGACCTGCGCTGCGGCCCCGGCGCCGAGCAGCTGGTCGGCCCGCTCGTCGGTCATGTCGAGGTCTCTCACGCCCACGTTGCCGTCCGTACAGGTTGACGGCTCGCATGCGCCGGATGCCCTGCAGCTGCTCCTGGGCAGCGCCTGTGGTGTCGGCGGCGATCACGTTCACGCCGGCGATCACGTACGGTCTGTCCCCAGCTGCTCGGAGGGCCGGAATTCGCTTCGGTAGGCGGCGATCGCCGCATCCAGCGCCGCCGGTGCGAAGTGCGACGCGAACGCGTACGGCAGCCCGAGCGCCGCGGCCAACTTCGCCCCAAACAGCGACGAGCCCAGGATGTAGAGCGGGACCCGTGAGCCCTTGCCCGGAACCGCATCGACTCCCCGCACGACGCTGTCCCCGGCGAGATAGCCCCGCAGCTCCACGACGTCCTGGGGAAACGTCTCCGCCGATCCCGGATCGCGACGCAGCGCGTACATCGTGTTCCGGTCAGACCCCGGCGCGCGGCCCAGGCCCAGGTCGATCCGGCCCGGGTACATCGCGGCCAGCGTCCCGAACTGCTCGGCGATCAGCAGCGGCGCGTGGTTTGGCAGCATCACCCCGCCGGCGCCGAGCCTGATGCTCTGCGTGTGGGCGCCGACGTGCGCGATCAACACACTCGTCGCCGACGACGCGATGCTCGGCATGTTGTGGTGCTCGGCGTACCACACCCGCTCGTAGCCGAGCTCCTCCGCCTGTTGGGCCAGCGCCACGCTCGCCGGCAAAGCTCTCACTCGCGGTCTCGCCACGCCCGATCGGCGCCAAGTCGAGGATTGACAGCCGCACGGACATCGCCGTCCTACCCTAGCGACCGCGTGCTCGGTCCCCGGCGAGCGACTCCGCTGTTCGGGCCCCGCGCGCCGCGACTTCGGTCGCGGCCGCCCGCCCTTCCGAGGGGCGAAGTGGGCCAAATCCCGCCCAACCCCACCGACGTGTTGCCCGCTAGGGTTCCCCGGCACGTCGCTGATCATCCGAGGGGGTCACTGTGCATCGGACCAGAACCATCGCGCTCGTTGGGGGGATTGTCGGCGTCATTTCGCTGGGGCTGGTGGGCAGCGTTTCGGGCGCCGGTCGACCGATTGCTCCGCCTGCTCGTCGTGGAGCGGCGCCTCAGTTCAGCGCCGCGACCCGGAGAGCGCTCACCTCGATCGCGATCAGTGGCATGGGCGCGGCGAACATGCCCGGCATGGAGGTGGGCGTGTGGGTGCCGGGCGAGGGAAGTCTCGTCGAGGCGCTCGGCACGAGCGATCAGGCCACCGGCGCTCCGTTGACGCTGAGCGACCACCTCCGGATCGCCAGCGTCAGTAAGACGTTCACCGCCACAGCGATCTTGGAGCTCGTCGATCAGCACAAGCTCTCTCTCAGCGATCACCTCAGCACCTTCATCGCGGGGATCCCGAACGGCGGCCGCATCACGATCGCTCAGCTGCTCGACATGACGAGCGGGATCTACGACTACGTCAACGATGCTGCGGTCATCCGCGCCTACGACATGAATCCGGTGCGGCCCTTCGCGCTCAAGGATGTGCTCGCGATCATCAAGCGCCACAAGCCGATGTTCGCCCCCGGAGCCAAGGTCGTGTACGACAACAGCAACTACTACCTGCTCGGTGCGATCGCGGCCCAGGTGGCGCACGAGTCGCTCGGCAGGCTGATCAGCACGCAGATCCTCGACCCGCTGGGGATGACACACACCAGCTATCCGAGCGCTCCGACGATGCCGGCACCGTTCAGCCACGGGTATATCAACCAGCCCAACTTTCCCCTGCGCGATGTGACCAACAGCAACCCTGCCTTCGCCGGTGGCGCCGGGGCGATGATCTCGACGCTCGCTGACCTGAAGATCTGGGCCAAGGCGCTGGCCACCGGCACTCTGCTCACGCCCGCCACCCACGCCCGGCAGCTGAAGACCGGCGTGCTGGCCAAGACGCCAAAGCTCAGGCTCGGCTATGGGCTCGGCATCACCGACATCAACGGCTTCCTCGGCCACGACGGCGCGATCGCCGGATACGGCACCGCGATGTTCTACCTGCCGAGCCGCAAGGCCACCATCGTGCTGATCGGCAACAACAACGACCTCGGCAATCCGACACCGCTGGCTCCCGCGCTCGCCATCGCGGCGTATCTGTTCCCCAAGCAGTTCCCGAAGGGCTTGTGAACCGTTGGGGCGGACGCCGGTCAAGGGCCGAAAGTCAGCCAGATGCGGCGTGCTTGATCGTCGAGCTTGGAAGGTGACCGAGCCACTGGACCTGCGGCGAAGCGAGAGATAGGTTTAGCGCCGCCAGTTCGGAGGAAGCGGCGTCAACGTCCAGATCAACGGAGGCAGTCAACGCATGGGCACGATCACCAGGCGCCAGGGCATGATGGGCGGAGCGAAGGCACACTACGACGGTATCGTTGCCTTCTCCCAGACCGATTTCACCGAGGACCTCAAGAAGATCACGGTGCCGGTCCTGGTGATGCACGGCGACGACGATCAGATCGTCCCCTACGCCGACTCCGGACCACTGTCCGCCAAACTGGTGCAGAACGGGACGCTGAAGACCTACTCGGGATTCCCGCACGGCATGCCCACCACCGAGGCCGAAACGATCAACGCTGACCTGCTGGCCTTCCTGAAGTCCTAACCGACACGGGCGTCAGTCCAGCGACGAGGCAGCGGCGGCGATGTTCGACTCACCGAGCTGGGAGGAGAGGTACTCCGGCGAGGAGAAGATCTGGAGCGGGAATCCCAACCCACAGCTGGTCGCCGAGGTGACCGGACTGGCCGCGGGCACCGCGCTTGACGTTGGTTGCGGCGAGGGCGGCGACGTGATCTGGCTGGCCCGCCAGGGCTGGAGAGTGACCGGTGCTGACTTCTCCGCCAACGGCCTGGCACGTGCGGCCCGGCACGCGGAACGGGCGGGGGTCGCCGACCAGACAGATTGGTGGCAGGTCGATGCACGGACCTTCGCGGCCGGGGGCCGGTCCTACGACCTGGTCACGACTCACTTCCTGCATCCGCCGGACGGTGGGATGGTCGAGGTGACTCGTCGGCTGGCCGAGGCTGTCGCGCCCGGCGGGCACCTGCTGGTCGTCGGCCACGCGCCGTCTGAGGCGTTCGGTCACCTGACCGCGAGCCGGCGCAGGGCGATGTTCCTCGCCTCAGACCTGCTGCCCGGCCTGCCGGATGACTTTGAGGCCCTGGTGGTCGAGCAGCGACCACGGACAGTGAGCCGCGACGCAACGACGATCGACATCTACGACTCCACGCTGCTCGCCCGCCGTGAGGCCTCACCGTAGGCGGCAGTCAGCGTCGAGACGTCGACCCCCAGTGACGGAACCCGCGTGCCGGCCCGCATCGGGCGCGTGGCGCCCGACTGCACGTGCGCGGCGGGGTCCATCTCGGACCGCTCGCCAAGCCCTCGCCGGGTGACGGCGATCAGCAGGCCGAGCGCCACGAGACCGCCGAACGCGTATGCGGCCAGCACCCAGAGATGGCCGGTCGTGTCGCTGGCATTGAAGTAGACGGTGTTGCGGATCGCGTCGACTGCGACCCCGAGCGGCAGGCCCGAGTGCAGGGAACGCAGGAAACTCGGGCCAAACGTGGCGAGGTCAGGTGGTCCGCCGCTGACCGGGATCCCGACAACCAGGAAGGCCAGGACGCACAGTGCCGCCAGATGGGGTCTGATCTGGCCGACCGCGGCGGTGGTCGCCGATATCGCCAACGAGAACAGGGCCACGATCCCCGCGATCGACCAGTAGTGACCCAAGCCGCTGATGCCATCGGCGATCCCGGCGGCGGCGAGGCCCGCCACGGCGGCGACCGACAGCAGGACCCCCACCCGGGAAGCCGGCGCGGCGCGCCGCAACGCATGACCAGCCGCCACGCCGGTCGCCAGGCTCGGGAACAGCACGCACATGATCAAGAAGAACGACGACAGCGCCTGCGAGTCCCCGCGCAGCGGAGGCACCACATCGATCGTGCTCAGCGGCCGCCCGGTCTTGGCGGCGACAGCAGTGAACGCCTGGGTGATCGCCTGCGCCGGCGCGATCCCGCCCGCCTCGGCGGTCAGCAGAGTGACGCTGCGGGGCGAGACGATCAGCGCTCCATCGACCGTGCGGTGCTCGACTGCGAGCCGTGCTCGGCGCTCGCTCGCCAGCGACGTGAGATCGAAGCCGCCGCGAATGTGCTGATCAAGCTCGCGCTGGACTGTCCGCGCGACTGGGGCGGGGGCGACGATCCCGACCGGCACGCCGTGGGGACGTGGCTGGTGAAAGCCGCTCAGGGCGACCGCGAGGAAGATCGCAGCGAACGCCACGTTGCCCGCGACCACCGCCAGATGGACCCGGTAGCGGCGAAGGACCGGTGCTGATTGGTTCATTATGCGGCCTCACTCTCGGCTTTGCCAACGCTTGTTGGCACCAGCATAAAGCCCGACCAGAGATAAGTCAACAGGCGTTGGCAAACGACTGTTGGCTCGGGCGCGTATATTGGATCGCATGACTCGACGCGCCGCCGATCGTCCGCCGGACCCAGCAAGCCGGACAGAGGTTCTCGGCGCCGGGGGACCGCGATCCGAGCCGACCCGGCGAGCCATCCTCGAAGCCGCCCGCCGGGCGTTCGCCGCGCGCGGATATGAGCAGACGACCATCCGGGCTGTCGCCGCGGAGTCCGGCATCGACGCCTCGATGGTGATGCGCTACTTCGGCTCGAAGGCCGGGCTGTTCGCCGCCGCCTCGACGACCGACCTCGAGGTTCCGAACCTGATACCGGTGCCCGCAGCCCGGCGCGGCGAGTCCATCGTCCGCCACTTCGTAGAACGCTGGGAGCGCAGCCCCGGAGACGACACACTCGTGTTCCTCCTGCGCACCGCGGTCACCAACGACGCCGTCGCTGAACAGCTCCAATCGAAATTCAACGACCTCGTCATCGCCCCCATCGCAGCGCTCGGTGTTCGGCATCCCGAGCGCCCCGGATCGCTCATCGGAACCCAGTTGCTCGGCCTGGCGCTCTGCCGCTACGTCCTCCACCTCGAGCCGATCGCCTCGACCGCCGCCGAGGAAGTGATCGCCGGGATCGCGCCTGCAGTCCAACTGCACCTTGAGCAGTTTCCGTAGACCGTCGAGCCCAGGGAGGTCGTCAAGGTGGTGGTCGATCAGGAGGAGCGCCGGTCGCGCACGCCTCGTGTCGGCGGGGCGCCGCCTGGTCGGGGCGAGTGCGCGCGGGGGTTGTGACCCGGGCCGATCAGGAGGTGGCGCACGCGGCCGGCTTGTGGGTCCCGGGTACGAGGCACAGCGACGTTTGAGTCGGTGGCCGGCCGGCGTGTACGGCGAAGCTCGCCACCCTGCCGACCTCGTCCGTGAGGTTGACCGTGATCTGGACGGTTGCTCCTGGCTTGAGTCCGGCGTTGCCGAACGCGGGCGCCAGTGCGAGGGACTTGGCGCTTGGTGAGAATATCCGTGTGGCGAACGGGCAGCCGCCTCCGTGGCAGGTGACCGTCACCTTTGACTTGGGGGGCAGCCGGGACACGGGGAGATCGTCGCACCGGCCAGCGCACCCGCGAGCGGGGTGCCGCCCGTCCGAGCGGCGACCTCGTTGTAGGCCGTGACGAGGTCGCCGTGCGCCTGGACGGCGGCGGCGTTGCCGACGTTGACCGAACCCGTGACCACGCCCGGCGGGAAACCGGTCGGCTGCGTGCTCACGTCGACACCCAGGTCGCCCCGCAACGTCGTGTACGGGGCACCGGGGGCGCTCACTGTGTTGCCGACCGAGGCGCCGCTCAACACCGCGTAGGTCGAGGCTTGGCCGAGGTTGACCATCGTCGTCGACGCCGCGAGCGCGGACGTGACGCTGGGGCCCAAGCCCGCGAGCAACAGGCCTCCCACGAGCAGCCACGAGGCAGAGCACCTTCGTCCAACGTGTCCCAATTGCGTCGGGCCGCTGCGCGATTGCAGTGATTGAGTGCGTGTCGACCGCTCGGATACCCGTGCCGTTTGGCCCGGTGGATGCGGTGTGACGCCTGAACCGGCGGCCGCCGGAGTGTTGGTGGGAAGTCATTGGTGCTCTGCTTCCTTCCTTGGATCGCGAGCAGCACCTCACCTAAAACGTCGCCTTCGGTAGCCCCGGCTAACTCATTGAGTTCCGTGGCTTTGCGGACCCGCCTCACGACGGGGGTGCCGTTCTCGAGCGATGCTTGCTCTTTCCTGCGAGCCCGGTCGGAGAACCGAGCCACGACAACTATCGCTCAGGACGACACATAAGTCAGCCGTAATCCACCGCAACGGCGAAGCCACTGGACTACGTCCGCCAATCGGAGGATGCCTCAGACTGGTCGTCAATTGCGAAGTGCGCCTGGACGCCGCTGCCGGTCGCGGGCCGGCGCATTGCGCCGATGCGCCGGCGGCGCGGTCACCCGATCGACGTCTCTCAATGGGGCTGAAGGCGAGAGCGTGGCAAGCTCGCGCCGCGAGGAGACACCGAGTTTGCGGTAGATGTTGCGAGCGTGGGTACGGATCGTTTCGACTCCGACCTGCAACGCAAGCGCGATCTGCGCGTTGGATCTGCCCTGCTGGAGCATTGGGAGCACCTCAGCCTCGCGCTGCGTGAGCAGTTGCGATGCCGGGGATGGCAACCCGCCGGGGTCGGGGGCGGGCCGCGGGATAAGCTGAAGCCCACGTGATGCGAGATGGATCGCGGTGAGGACATCACGCGCCTGGGCGGTCCTACCCAGGTACGCGCTCGCGCCGAAGGCGAGCGCCTGCGAGCACTCGGCCGTCGTGGGTTGGGTCGCGAGCAGTACCAGCCTGGTGTCGGGATACTGCTGGGTGAGCTCGCGGACCTCGGCCAGGTGGGGCAGAGCATCGACATCGAGGATCGCCACGCG
>CAWIRN010000001.1:0-33524 GCA_963838535.1 uncultured Solirubrobacterales bacterium | reverse complement strand
AGTACGTTCGGCGGTCCGATCCAGACCCCGAATTACACGCGGCTCGCGGAGAACGGGCTGCGCTACAACCGGTTCCACGTCACGGCGCTTTGCTCGCCGACCAGGGCAGCGCTGCTGACCGGGCGCAACCACCACCGGGTCGGCTTTGGCATGGTCGGCGAGTTCTCAGGCCCCTTCCCGGGGTACAACGCGACCATCCCACGCGACTGCGCGCCGTTCCCGCGCATCCTCCAGGAGAACGGCTACCTGACGGGAGGGTTCGGGAAGTGGCATCTGACCCCGGATAACCAGCAGGGCTTTTCAGGACCGTTCGACCGCTGGCCGACCCGGCTCGGGTTCGATTACTTCTGGGGGTTCCTCGGCGGTGAGGCGGGGCAGTACGACCCGTTGATCGCCGAGAACCAGAAGATCATCGGCGTCCCTGAGGCTAAGGACGGAGAGCGGTACTACTTTCAGGACGATCTCGCCGAGAAGACGATCGATTGGCTTCACCGGATCCGCTCGGAGAAGCCGAGGACGCCGTGGTTTGCCTACGTGGCGACCGGCTGCAGCCACGCGCCCCACCATGTGCCGCGCGAGTGGTCGGACAAGTACCAGGGCGCGTTCGACCGGGGGTGGGACGTGATGCGCGAGGAGACGTTCGCGCGGCAGAAGGCGCTCGGTGTCGTTCCCGCCGATGCGGAGCTGTCGCCGCGCAACGAGGCGTTCCCGACGTGGGACTCGCTTGATGAGACGCATAAGCGCCTGTACGCCCGCCAGATGGAGGTCTATGCGGGCTACTCCGAGAACGCGGACTGGAATATCGGGCGGATCGTCGACGCGGTCGACGCGATGGGCGAGCTCGAGGACACCGTCGTGATCTGGATCTGGGGCGATAACGGCGCGAGCATGGAGGGCACGCTCACGGGCACGTTCAATGAGCTGACGACATTGAACGGGATCCCGCTCACGCCCGAGCAGCAGATGGGGCTGCTGTTCAAGCAGGGCGGCCTCGAGGCGTGGGGCGGCGAGCAGCTCGCCCCGCATTATGCGGCCGGGTGGGCGTGGGCCGGCAACGCCCCGTTCGACTGGGGCAAGCAGGTCGCCTCGCATCTCGGCGGCACGCGGAACCCGCTCGTCGTGCACTGGCCGAGCGGTATCGCCGACGCGGCCGCGGTTCGGAGCCACTACACGCATGTGACCGATGTCGGCGCCACGGTTCTCGATCTCGCGGGCATCCCGATGCCCGACTCGATCGACGGCGTCGAGCAGCAGCCGTTCGACGGCGTCACGTTCGCGGACTCGCTCTCGGACGCGGCCGCGCCGGAGCGGCACACGCAGCAGTACTACGAGATCCTCGGCAACCGCGGGATGTACAAGGACGGCTGGCTTCTCGCACAGCGGTTGCGGCGAATCCCGTGGGACCTCGATCCGGAGAAGCTGCGCAAGTTCGGCCCGGGTTGGAATCCCGATAACGAGCCTGTGGAGCTCTACTACCTACCTGACGACTTCACGCAGTCGAAGAACATCGCGGCCGACCATCCGGAGAAGGTGCGGGAGCTCAGCGAGTTGTTCTGGTCCGAGGCCGAGCGCAACCACGTCCTACCGCTGCTCGGCGGGATGACTTCGTTCTTCGGCATCGCCCCGCCGATTCCACAGGAGTCGAAGTTCGTCTTCCGCGGCGACATCCAGAACGTCCCAAGCGGGATGATCCCGCGGATCTACAACCACTCGTACACGATCAGCGCCGAGTTGGTCGTCCCCGAGGCCGGCGCGGAGGGGGTGATCGTCGCCGAGGCCGACCATCTTGGCGGGTTTGCGCTGTTCGTCCAGGATGGGAAGCTCACGCACACCTACTCGATGCTCGGCGTGCTCGAGTACACCCAGGCGGCTGAGCAGCCGCTGCCGACCGGCGAGGTCAACGTCGAGCTCGTCTTCGCGGCCGACGCGCCCAAGCCGGCGACCGGCGGCGAGGTGACGTTGCTCGTCAACGGCGGGCCGGTCGCGAGCGGGCGGATGGAACACACCGTGCCGGGCCGCTTCTCTGGCTACTCCGGCATGGACATCGGTCGCGACAACGGGCTCGTCGTCGACCGCAGCTACGCCGACAAGGCCCCGTTCGCGTTCACGGGCGAGATCAAGCAGGTCGTCTTCGACGTCGCCCCGCACATGACCGAGGAGGACGCGAGGGCACTGCACGAGCACGCCGCTCAGGCCCTGGCGGCATACGCCTCGAGCGCCTGAGATCGAGGCGAAACAAGCACCGTGAGTGATAGCCAGCAGCTGCACGTCGCGGGCTGAGAGACCAGACCACGAATTCGAAAAAGGAGCGTTCAACTGAACCGCGAGGCCAGAGCGCGGCGCGCGTGGCCTGCTTGACCGGCTGACCGGCCGCGGTCAGGATCGGCATCGCAGTTGCCTTGAAGCGACGATCAATCGAGGGGAGTCTTCCATGGCCGCACTGCAAGACAAGGTCGCGCTCATCACGGGCGGCGAGAGCGGGATCGGCCTCGCGACGGCACGCCTGTTCATCGCAGAGGGCGCGCGCGTTCACCTCGTCGGCATCGATGAGCCAAAGCTGGCGTCGGCCGTCGAGGAACTCGGCGAGGCCGACGCGCTGGCGTCGGTGGCGGACGTCACCGACGAGGCAGCCGTCATCCGGGCCGTCGCCGAAGGCGGGGATCGTTTCGGGCGACTCGACGTCGTGGTGAGCAACGCCGGCATCAGCGGAGACGTGAGCGAGATCGCCGACTACCCGTCCGTCATATTCGCCCGGACTCTGGAGGTGCATGTGCTCGGTGCCTTCCACGTCCTCAAGCACACGATTCCTCGCATCAACGACGGCGGGAGCATCATCATCACGTCGAGTGTCGTTGGCCTGATCGGAATCGCCGGGCTGTCCGGGTACGTCGCGGCAAAACACGGCCAAGTCGGCCTGATGCGCTCGGCCGCCAAGGAGCTGGCGCCCCGCCGCATCCGCGTGAACACGATGCACCCAGGTCCCACGTCGACCGCCTTTCAGGACGACATCGAGATGCGGGCCACCGGTCAGCCTCGTGACGAGGCTGCGAAGGTCTTCGATGCGCTCGTGCCGCTGGGACGTCACACGACACCTGAGGAGATCGCGCAGGGAATGCTGTATCTGGCGGCCGACCAGAGCGCGATGGTCACGTCGCACACCTTCTCAATCGATGGTGGTCTGAGCGGCTAGGTTTGGATTCGACAGCGTGGGGTTAGGGTCTTAGGATCAGGCACGGCGAATGGTCGGCCGTCTTCAGGTACCGGTCGGGCAGAGCGGCCTGCGGGGCCGCGCGGAAGAGTGCGGGCTGCTGGACGACTTGGTCTCGGCGCCAAGGGCGTGTCGGTTCCGGCCGCCACGTTAGACACCGTGTCGGAGCGGCTGCATATGCCTCCGTTCGCCGGGGCGGCCGAGTGGCTCAACTCCGAGCCACTCGGCCCCGCCGAGCTGCGCGGCCACGTCGTCCTGGTGAACTTCTGGACGCTGACGTGCATCAACTGGCTGCGTCAAGAGCCATACGTCCGCGCGTGGTCGCAGGCGTACCGCGAAGACGGCCTAGTCGTGATCGGCGTCCACACGCCGGAGTTCTCCTTCGAACACGAGATCGACCGCATCCGGCCGGCGATCAAAGAGCGAGAGATCGACTACCCGGTCGCGGTCGACAACGACTACGAGATCTGGAGCGCGTTCGACAACCACTACTGGCCCGCGCTCTACTTCATCGACACGGAGGGCATCATCCGCGACCAGCAGTTCGGCGAAGGACGCTACGAAGAATCGGAGCGCCTCATCCAGCGGCTGCTCGGCATCGAGCGCGAACTCGTCCCGGTCGAAGGGCTCGGCGTCGAGGCGGCAGCCGACTGGAAACATCTCCAGACGCCCGAGACATATCTGGGCTACGGGCGCAGCGAGCGCTTCGCGCCAGCCGACAGTGCCACGCTCGAGGCCAATGCCTACCAGCTACCCAAGCGGCTGCACGTCAACCACTGGGCGCTTGCCGGCGACTGGACGATCGGGAGCGAGAACGTGGTCCTTGACCAGGCGGGTGGCAGCATCGCCTTCCGGTTCCAGGCGCGCGACGCGCATCTCGTGCTATCCGCCGGAGCACGAGCGCCGATCCGCTTCCGCGTACTGCTCGATGGCGAGGCTCCGGGCCCGTCAGCAGGCGTCGACGTCGACGAGGACGGAACCGGCGTGCTCCGGGAGGGCCGCCTGTACCAGCTCATACGCCAACACGACACGGTCCACGAGCAGACGCTTGAGATCACATTCCTCGAACGCGGCGCCGAGGCGTACGTGTTCACGTTCGGCTAGCTGGTTGGGTCGGCATGAGCTGGGGTAGCCCCGGGTGTGATGAGGGATGATCAGGTCCTTAACGCGGGAGCGCTCCACCATCCCGCGGAGGCAGGCCGCAGTGAAGAGGAGTGGGACCGGCTAGCGGAGCAGCGAGACGCGAGAGCCCAAGCGCGCGACCGGGCTGCCGACGCCCGCGATACGAGAGCGGATGCTCGGGATGAACGTGCCGAGGCCCGCGACGAAGACGCGTACGGAGTGGACACGGGAGCAGCTGCCGACCGCGCCGCGGCGTTGCGTGACCGTCGGATGGCCGCCCGCGACCGGGCACGCGCGGCTGATGACCGCAGCGCGGCATTGAGTGAGCGTGTTCGATCGGCGCGAGAGCGGGCGGCCTCGTGGATCGATGGGCTCACCGGAGCGTTGCACCGGGAGGCGGGAATCGTCGAGCTGGAGCGCCACATCGCCAGGGCGCGTCGAACGAACGAGCCATTCACGCTTGTGTTCCTCGACGTCGTCGGCCTCAAGGGCACCAACGACTCGCTTGGTCACGCCGCGGGGGACCGGCTCCTGCGTGAGACGAGCGACTCGATCCGGACTCATCTTCGCTCCTACGACCTGATCGTTCGTTTTGGGGGCGACGAGTTCGTCTGCGGGCTGCTCGACATGTCCTCGGCAGAAGCAGCGGCGCGGTTCTCGCTCGTGAGCGCGGACCTGGCCGCAACTCAGCACGCGGCCCTCACTCTCGGGCTCGCGGAGCTCGGGGCAGGCGACACTCTGAGAGATCTCATCGCTCGGGCCGACGACGCCATGTACAAAGCGCGCCAGCAACAGCGAACCGCTCGTGCGTGATCCTGTCTGGGCCTCCGCGAGCGTTGAGTCCGCCCACAGACCGTCCGTTGGTCGATCCCGAAGTGAGACCACGGTGCTTGACGTTTGTTGCCGCGGCTGCGCCGAGAACCGCGGCGAGCGCGAGCCCGGAGAGTGCGAACAGCAGCGGGTAGCCCCGGAAGCCGTGGTAGCGAAAGACGATCGTGTGGCTCCCTGCGGGTACTGTCGTCGCGACGAGCGCCGGTGCGACCATTTGGGTGTGTCGTGAGTGACCATCGACGCTCACCGTCCAGCCAGGGTCAGAGGAGGCGCTCAGCACGACCACTCCGGGCTCGCGCACTCTGACGGTGGCGCTCACTTCGCCCTGCTCCAGAAGGTCGCTCTCGGCGATCACTGTGCCGGCGGAGGGCTGCGCGGGCTCCGAAGGCAGAGGGCGCAAGCCACCGCTCTGGCCGAACGCGACCCGGAGGTAGTCACCTGCTTGCGCAAGCCTGGAGTGCAGGAGGCCGATACTTCGCCTGCCCACGTCGGTCCGGTTCGCGGTGAGACGGCCGACGATCCGACCGATCGAGAGGTAACCGGCATTGCTGATCGTCCACAGGGAGTACCGGCCGGCTCGCAGCAAGAGCCGGGCCGGTAGGGGAGGGGCATAGCCGGATGGGAGGATCAGGTAGCGGATCCCGAACAGCCGGTAATCGCCCGGATCGCGCTCGTCGAAGAAGTACTCAGGGTCGGTCATCAGCGACGCCGTACGGAGCACGTACCCGACTTCGTCGACATCGCGGCTCTCCAGATACTTGAACACGGGAACCGCTCCGACGGTGAAGTCCATCCCCCAGTTCGACGGCATTCCCGCGTAGACGCGACCGCCGCCGGCGTTTTCGATCACCGCGACCAGCCGGTCGAGCTGCGGCTCCCTGAGTAGCGTCGGCGTGCCTTTGCGCGGTGATCGCCGCGGCGTTGTGGCGGTCGTAGGAGCGAAGCTGCAGCCATGCCGGCGCGAGCACCATGATCGCCGCCGCCGCAGCGATCATCGCGCGAGCGAGTTCGTTCGCTGGCCCGTCGCGTGGCCATCCGAGACGTCGGCCGACGGTCGCTCGATCGCAGCGCGGTGCGGATCGAGCGCGCGGACCACGCGGCCCCGCGTCCCGCGAGCAGCAGCGCGGCGAGCTGGACGCCCATCATGAACCGGCGAAAGAAGATGTCGCCGCTGCCCGGGATCACGTCGACCAACGCTCCGAACGTGGCCCTGCCGAACGACAACAGCAAGCACGCCGCAAGCACGACCACCAGCGCGCGCGCATCGGCATCCGTCCGGCAGCGAGCGCAGCGCAAGCGCCAGGCCGACCGCGGCGAACAGCGTCACGACCGGCAGGCGTCCATGATCGAGCAGCTGGCCTGAGACGAGCCAGCCGAGCACGCGGCCGGCCCCGTAGCCGTTGGCCAGCGCGGTCCCACGAAGGATCTCGTTCGTCGCGGCCCACTCGCGCTGCTCGATCAACGGCACGATCACCCACGCAGCGGCGAGCAGCGAACCGCCGACGATCACCCCGGCACGGCGCAGCCGCGTGATGATCGGCGCGCCCGCGACCAGCGGCCACAGGAGCAGCGGGAGCAGAGCCAGGTATCCGGTCTCGAAATGCAGCCCGATGCGTCAGTGACACGAGCGCGACCGCCGCAAAGACGTTGCGGCCCTCGCGGATCGCCCGCCAGCTGAACCCCCACGCCAGCGGCAGCGTCAACGACGCCCACAGCTGCGTCCACACCCCGAACCCCACCCAGACATACGCGTGCTGCTCGTATCCGATCCCGGTCGCGCTGACCAGAAACGGTGACATCGCCGCCGACGCGCCAGCCGCCCATCGATCAGTCCCGAACAGCCGAGCAGCGAGATACACGCTGAGCGGCCACAGCGACAGGAGCAGGTACAGCGTCCAACGGAACGCCGCGTCGGGCCCCATGGCCAGTCCGATCAGCCCTGTGAGCATCGCCGGCAGGCTCTGGTAATGCAGGAACTGCGGCGAGCCCAATCCGAGAAACGGGAACCAGCTCGTCAGCGGCAGATGTCCGCTCCGGAGCTGCAGAGTCGCGAAGCGCACCATCTGCTCGTGGACAGAGCTGTCGTCGAGATAGGACACCGCGAGCGTCTCCGCCCGCAGAGCTCACCAGATTCCAGGCAACCGCCGCGCCGACGAGCAGCCAGGGGGCGCGCGACGCTCGCCGATCAGGCCGCGACGCGCTTCCGCTCTCGGCTTCCCAGCATGACGAGGGTGGGCGAGCTGTCGGAAATCGACGCTCGGGCCGCTCTACCGGTTCGCGCGGCCCGGCCCCCGCGGATCAGCGGAGGCCGGGCGGGTGCGCGAACATGGCATCAACCGGGCGCGAATCAGCTGTTCCCGCTGTTCCCGCTGTTCCCGCTGTTGCCGCTGTTGCCGCTGTTGCCAGAGGGAGGCGGGCCGATGCACTCGGCAGTGGAGTGGGCGCTTGCGGAGGGCTGGCGCGGCAACCGCTGATCCCGCTGTTGCCGCTGTTGCCCTTTGCGACGGTGCTGGGAATCAGAATCTGGGTCCGTTTGACGGTGCCCTTGCCAGCTCGTTCCCACTGTTCCGCTGTTGCCGCTGTTGCCCGAGGGAGCGGGGAGGGCGACGCATTGCACGCCGCGGCCGTGGCCGGGTCGCAAGCTCATCGGATGGATATGCGGCGGGAGGCAAGCGCGGAGCCGCTCCGCGAACCCAATTCGCACGAGCGATGTGAATCATCTGACCGGCCCGCAGCGTCGGGAGCACGAGTGTCCGGCCGGCGGGAATCCTCCGCGGATCCAGACGGACCTGAGCGAACCCCGGCCGCGGCAACGCGCTGAGCGCGCATGCCGGCGGGCGTGACGGTCACTCCCTCCGCCCGCGCCGCGCTCGGAACCACGGCCTTGCAGCCGGCCACCACCTGCACGATCCTGGCCCTCACCCCGAGCGAGGCCAGCTTCATGTTCGCGCCGCTGATCCCGCTGAGCCGCTCGATCACGACCTGGACCGTGCCGTCACGGTTGGGCGTCACCGCGAACGCCGGCGAACTGCTCGCCGCGGTGAGGACGAGCGCGAGCGCAGTACCCACCCCCGCCAAGCCGAGGGTCGTGCCGGCCAGCACGCGCGGGCGCGCCCGCCGCCGGTGCTGTGCCGCCGGCCCTTCACCTGTGCCAGGTCAGCCCCGTGCTCGCGCACGAGCTCACTCCAGAGGCGATCCTTGAACTTACTCATCGGTGTGATGCTCCTTTCTCAGACGAGTCCGCGCCCGCGACAGCCGCTTGCGCAGCACGACGCGGGAGACGCCAAGCGCCGCCGCGGCCTCCTTCGGCGTCAACCCCGAAAGGTCCACCAGCTCGACCGCTGCTCGCTCCAGCGCGGGCAACCGCGAGCAGCGCTCGATCAGCGCCCGGCCAGCGCGCTCGGCGTCGATCCTGCCCGTCAGCTCGTCGATCTCATCCACGTCCAACGTCCGGTGCCGGGCGAGCCGGGCGACGGCATCCCGGTCGTTGGCGGACCGCTCGCAGTGCTGTGCGTACACGTGGGCGGCGATTCCGAACAGCCACGCGCGCGCCGAGCCCCTGCCCGGATCGAAGCTGCCGAAGCCGCCGGCCGCGCGCACGAACGTCTCCGAGGTCAGATCGGCCACCACCTGCGGCTCGGCGCAACGCCGAGCAAAATAAGCCATCACAACATCGAAATTGCTGACATAGAGTTGCTCGAACTCGGCGAGCGCCGAGCCTCCAGAGTCGCCGAGCATCGTGCCCGTGGCGGCTGGTGAGCATCCGAGCATCGTGACCTTCGCACTCGCGGTCGCGGTCGTGTTCATATGTGGCTAGTTGCTGAATTCGCGGGGGTCTGTGACATCAACCGTCCTAACCCACGCACCGACAGTGCCACCCTCGGGCGCACCTCAGTGCCACGAGGGCGAGTCCCGATGCACAAGCTCACGGCGGCGAGCGCCGTCAGGCTGTCGCCGTGCCGTTCGGTCCTGGTCGGTATGCGCTGCGCACGTCGTCGGACCCCGTCAGTTGGTCGGTCGCTCAGTTGTGCGGGAACGGCCCGTAACACCGAAGTAACGCCCTCACGTCTCAGCCGATTGCAGAAAGCGCGCCGGACTCTGCGTGCGGTGCGGTGTCGGCGGTGTAACGAAGTGGGGTCAGCCGGACAATAGGGAGTCGGATGGGTGGTCATGAGGATCCTGCGGCGGTGTTCGAGCGGCTGTTCGCGTCGCACTACTGGGCGGTGCGTAGCTATGTGGTTCGCCGGGCGCCGTCCGCGGCGGTTGAGGACGTCGTGGCGGAGACGTTCTTGGTCGCGTGGCGCCGGCCGGATGCGGTCCGGGATGATCCGTTGCCCTGGTTGTTCGGGGTCGCTCGTCGCGTGCTGGCAAACCAGCACCGCGCCGACCGTCGCCGAGGCGCGCTGACCGCCCGGCTGCAGAGTCTTGCCGGGAGCCCGACTGTGGGTTGGGAGCCTCCGGCTGAAATGAGCGCTGGTCTGGCGGCAGCGATGGCTGAGCTGTCGGCCCGTGAGCGCGAGGCGCTCTTGCTGGTCGCGTGGGAAGGCCTTGACCCTGGCCGCGCGGCGCGCGCGGCCGGTTGTAGCGCGGCGGCGTTTCGGGTTCGGCTTCATCGCGCTCGCCAGCGCGTCGCTGATCACCTCGCGCAGTCCTCTGACTCACCGTCGCATTCGCCAATCATTGAGGGGACCCCATGACGTCTGATGACCCTGTCATTGCTGCGCTGTCTGACGCCAATCCGGTTGCGCGTACCGTCGCGCCCGGTCCGCTGGAGCGAGCGGAGGCCGACAGGGTTCTGCGCCAGGTGATGAGCGCGCCGCCACGGACGCGCCATCGCCCGGTGCTGGTTCCGGCCCTCGGCACACTGGTCGTGCTGGCCGTCGTCGCGGTGCTGGTCAGATCAGGCGGCGCGGGCCACCGCGCCGCGCCGAGCGCGAACGCAGTCAACCTCACCTTCCAAGCCCTGCCCACGGCGCACACGCCGGCGCTCACGCGAGCCGTGATGGCGAGGGAGGTTGACATCCTGCGCGAACGCCTGGCGTCGGTTCAGGGCGGCTACCGCGTCACACTGGCCGGCGCGGACCGGATCGCCGTGACCTCTGCCAACGCGACCAGCAGCACCCAGGCGCGGGTCGTTGAACTCGTCACCGAGCGCGGTGAGCTGTTGTTCTATGACTGGGAGGCCAACGCGCTGACGCCAAACGGTCACACGGTCGCCAGCCAACTCGCGGCTCACAACGCGACCGCGCTTGAAATCAGTCAGGGCGGCCCGCCGGGGCCCGGCTGGAACGGGTCAGGCAGCATGTCGCTCCATGCGGCAGTCTCGCTAGCCGCCAAGCAGCCGCAGACACCGATCTCGCGGCACCTGTCGCGGATCGGGGCGCAGTACTACATGTTCGGCGCGCCCGGCAGCGCCGGCTGCGCGGCGGTGGCCGGCGCCCACCACACCATTCCGATTCAAGGCGATCACTGCCTCTTGGCCGGCCCCGACGATGAGGCGCCCGCCACCTCCCGCCGGGAGGCGATCAACAGCCTTGTCGCGCAGCTGCCCCTCGGCGTCAACCGCGCCGACGGCCAGGTTCTGGTTGTCCCGCAGGGTACGGTGGTGCTCCAAGCGGCCAGCCAGACCGGGCCAGACCAGGGGTTCAGCAGCCCAAGCGCGCAATTCTTCGTCCTACGCGATCAGGTCGCGCTGTTCGGCCAGGAGATCACCAACCCACGCCCGGCCACCGATCAATCCAGGGCGCCCGACGTCCAGTTCGGTTTCACGCGGGCAGGGCAGAACGCATTTCAGCGCGTCACCGCCCAGATCGCGCACCGCGGCGCCAACCTCAGCACGGCCGGCCAGATGTACGATCAGCACTTCGCAGTGGCGCTCGATAGCCACCTGCTCACGGTCCCCTCGATCGGGTTCACACAGTATCCAGACGGCATCACCGGGGGCGGCGGCGCCGACATCACCGCCGGCCTCACGACGCAGTCCGCACGGACCATCGCCACCGAGCTCCGACTCGGCGCGCTACCTCTGCAACTTCGCCGTGTTCCCTGACGGGTCGTGCGGTGGGCCAATAATCGACGTGAGGTTAGGGTGCTGCCCAGTTTGACCTTGGGAACTGAGACGCCAGAGCCGGCCGCCTAGCGTCCGTAGGTCCGGCGCTCGTGGCGGGCCAGCGAAGCGCTCCGTCTTAGCACTGCGCCACGACCTCGTTTCAGCTCTCGTCGTGCGCCTCGGTTTCAGCCCTCGTCGGGCGCGTGCCAGACGGCCTCGACGTTGTGCCCGTCGGGGTCGAGGAGGAAGGCGCCGTAGTAGCCCGGGGAGTACTTGGGGCGCGGACCCGGAGCCCCGTTGTCACGTCCGCCGGCGGCCAGGCCTTCACGGTGAAAGCCCTCGATCTGCTCGTAGCTCGTCGCGGCGAAGGCGAGGTGGATCGGCGGCGCCAGCGGCCCACCCGCCACGAGGCTGACGTCCTCGGCGCCCGGCGGGCCGAAGGTTGGCGATCCGTCGATGGTGCGCTCGACCCAATCCATGCCGAGCACCAGCGCCGCTCGGTAGAAGGCGACAGAGCGCTCGAGGTCACCGACGGGAAGGGTCATGTGATCGACGCAGACGGGTCGCACCGCCATGAGTCTAGGAACGCGCCAGTCGCCGAGAGCAACGGGGGCGATCGTCGCTCAGCGGTGACCGGGTCGTATGCCCGGCTCAAGGCGAAACCACATCGTGCCTGGTTGTTGTCGCGATCACCGATGCCGAATATGCTCGACTCCACCAACGAATCGGGGAGTGGGTATGGCCTTTAAGGTCGGTAAGCGTGTTGTTGTTGAGGCAGAGTCAACTAGCCGCCGGCCCCGCTCGGGTGTCGTTGAGGAAGTGTTGCGGGGCGATCCGTCGCCTCGGTATCGGATCAGGTGGGACGATGGCCACGAGAGCATCTACGCGCCGGCAAGCGGCGCCCTCCGGGCCGAACAACGTTCCAAGAGGCAGCGGAAGGCGACACCACGCAAGCGCTGACGAGGATCTACCGCACCGAACCCCGGGACAACAGACCGATCTAGGGGATTCCCGGGATATAGCGGGGGTCATGCCGTTCGAGAACGGCATCTTGTCGGAGATCGTCGTCGCGCACGGCCATCCTCGCCCGGGCGGCGGTTAGTCTTGCGCTGGTGCATGTCCAGCCCAAGTACGCGATGGCCAAGGCTGAGGCCCGGCAGGTCATCGCCGAGCACGGGTGGGGGCGCGTGGTCACGTGCGGAGGCGAGGGCCTGCGCGCCACGTACGGGTTCTTCCTGCTCGAGGACGGGCCTGCGGACGAGGTTGTCGTTGTGGGGCACTTCGCGCGTGCGGACCCGCAGCGCGCCGACATCGAGGCCGGAACCCGGGCCCTGATCATCTTCGAGGGCCCGCACGGATTCGTCTCGGCATCCTGGTACCGCCCGGAGATGACCGACGTCCCGAGCACCATGAATCACCTCTCGGTCCACGTCCACGGGACACCGCAAGCCCTGGACGGTGACGAGAAGTTCGACGTCCTGCGCCGGACGCTCGAGCGCCATGAAAGCCCGCTCGGCGACAGCCGCTGGCGATTGGCAGGCGGGGGCCTCGAGCTCTCTCGACGCATCGCCGCGCAGACCGTCGCGTTCAGGGTTCGCGCCGACCGCGTGGAGGCCAAGGCCAAACTCTCCCAGGCGATGCCCCGCCCGGTCCGCACGCGAATCATCGAGCGACTCGAGCAGCCGGGCCCCTATCAGCATCGCGAGCTCGCCGCGCTCATGCGCAGGCTGTCGCTCGGCGATCGGTTATAGCTCTCGGTCGAGACCGTCAAGGAAGCCGCGCCGTTTGCCCCCGGACGGAATAGGCCCGCTAGAGACCCCCGATGCTGGGTCCGCGGGACTGGTCGGACATAGACTCCACGCATGTCCGACCTCTCCCAGCCGTGACCGACATCCAGCCTGAGCTGTGGGTCGATCGCGCAAGCGCCGCCGTCGAGTTCTATGAAGCGGCGTTTGGGGCGATTGTCCTCCATCGCGTGGGTCAGGGTGACGACATTGTGGTGCACCTGGCGGTGGGCGACGCTGCATTCTGGTTGTCGGCCGCGTCGCCGGACATGGGGCGGCTCAGCCCGCAGTCGATTGGTGGCTCGACCGGACGTACCCTGCTGGTCGTCGATGATCCGGACTCAGTGCTTCGGCGTGCGGTTGACGTCGGCGCGCGGGAGATTGCTGCGGTCAGCGACGAACACGGGTGGCGTCTTGGTCGGATCGTCGATCCGTTCGGGCACGAGTGGGAGATCGGCCGACCGCTGGGAGACTGGCCGCCGACCTGAGTCAGCTCTCCCGGGACCAGACACATTCGCCGGTGCCGCAGCCTCTGCCGCCACCGCCGCTGTGCGTAGGATTGCATGGTGCCGTTCACGCTCAGGAACCTCAAGGGAGGAGGTGTACGTGGTCTTGCGCGGGAGCGGTCGGATGAAGGTCGACGCCGAGATCGTCGAACTCAAGGAATGGGACGCGGTGCGCGTCCCGCCCGGTACGTGGCGAGGCTACGAGGCCGGGCCGGAGGGCCTCGAGATCCTCGTGGTCGGCGCGCCCAATCTCGGCGAGGCTCCGCGCGAAGACGTCGATGGCCAGCGCGACTGGTGGGCTGACTAGCGAGCAGCAGCTGAACCGCATGACGGTACCGATGGCAATGTCACGGGAGCCGAAGCACCTGGGCAACGTCCCAATGGAGCCCCTATTTTCGGCCTGTGGGCCGTTTCCCAGCCACCAGCTGTGGAACGTCCCGATCGACTTTTTCGGGCTCTCGGTTGGGTTCTTATGCAGGCGAATCTGTCAGAAATCTGACCTTCAGGAGGCCATCTCGCGCGTTGGGACGGGCCCGGGTGAGCTGGCTCAGTCGCCAACTGGGCGCAATCCCAACCCCGCTCTCATTTGGCGACTGTGCTGGTGGGGACCTTGGGGTCAGCCGAGCAGCTCGCGCAGACGCGGTGCGATGTCTTCGCCGAGGCGCCGTACGAAGGTGACAGGATCCTCCTGCGGAACGCCCACCAGCAGCGTGGAGAAGCGAAGCTCCTCGCTGATGCGAGCGAGTTGGTCAGCCCACGTGGCCGGCTCGCCTTCTAGGGCCATGACGTTCAGCGCTCGTTCGATCTCGGTGGGGTCGCGGCCGGCTGCGCGTGCTGCCTCGTCGATCGCCGCGTGGCCCTGCGGTGCGTCCCCGGGGTGCAGGTAGTGCTCGCCGAGGCTGGGTAGCCAGCCGTCCGCGAGGTGGCCGGTCAGCCTCAGCATCCGCGGCCCGTATGCCCCGACATATATGCGGACTGGGTGGGCGAGCGGCGGGCCTGGGTGCGCTCCGATGATCTGGTAGTGCTGGCCCTCGAAGCGAACGGAGCGCTGGCCTGACCAGAAGCTGCGGAGGATCGTGAGCGCCTCCTCCAGCGCGTCGACGGACTCCTTCGGTGTGCGGCGGGGGCCGCCCATCGCAGCTACCGCGTCCCAAAATGCGCCTGCGCCGATTCCCAACTCGATTCGGCCGCCGCTCAAGCTGCCCAGTGATGCCACCGACTTCGCGATCATCGCGGGCAGGCGCAGCGGGAGGTTCAGCACATCGGGAAGGAGCCGGACGCGCTCGGTCCTTCCCGCCACGTACGCCAGCAGCGTCCACGTATCAAAGAAACGCCACTGGTAGGGATGGTCCTGCACACCGACCATGTCCAGGCCCGAGCGGTCCGCCTCCAGGATCTGCGCCACATCGGCCGACGCTACATCATGGGCGGCCGCCCTGGGTGACGGTGCCGTCCCACATGCTTCGAACGCTGTAGAACTTCAGCGCGATTTACCACGCGGACAGAAGCACGACAAGTCCTCGCTCAGCGTCGGGCGATGTGTGCGGGGAAGCCCATCAGCGATACATCTCGGAGGTCTTGGTGAAGCTCTACTTTGATGATGCAGCGTTTGACGGCCAACTCCAGCGCAGCGTGGGCAAGGCTGACGCTGGCATGGCCAACGTCGGGGAGTGCCTGGCTATCGCCGAGCAGATCACTGCGGGTGATCGGGAGAGCTGGCATCAGGCGTGGTCTGACTTCGCGGGCGCTCTCGTTGCACGAGGTGACGAGGCCCGTGGCGCGGGCCATAGCGTCAGCGCCCGCAACGTGTATTTGCGGGCGGCCGAATACTTCCGCCAGGCGTTCTTCTTTCACCGCGAAGATCTCGATGCCGATAAGCTGCGTGCGGCCTTCTCGGCAAGTGTCGCCGCGTTCCGGTCCGCACTGGAATTATTTGAGCACCCGGGCCGGGTGTTGACCGGCGAGATGTCGGGTTACCTGTTCACTCCGGCCGGCGCGGGTCCTTATCCGACGATCCTGCACATCGACGGTTACGACGGAACCGCCGAGGAGCTGTACGCGTCAGTCCCGGCGGCGCTCGATCGCGGTTACGCGTTCGCCGCCGTCGACGGGCCTGGTCAGGGAGGGATGCTCTACGACCAGCGGGTGCCGATGCGCCCGGACTGGGAAAACGTCGTGCCCGAGATGTTCGACGTCCTGGCGGCCGAGCCTGAAGTCGATGCGCAACGCATCGTGCTCGTCGGTCGCTCGTTTGGCGGGGTGATCGCCCCCCGGGGCGCCGCGGGGGAGGATCGCCTCGCGGCGATGATCGTCGATCCGGGTCAGTTTGACATCGGCCCTGCCCTGCTCGACCGGCTCGGCCCGTTGAAGGACCTCGTACACGACCCAGCTGCCGACGAGAAGTTTCAACGATTGCTGGAGCAGCCCGGGATGAGGGCACTCTTTGAGCCTCGCATGGCCACGCACGGCGTATCGACCGTTCGCGCGTACTGCGAGGACATGCTGCGCTACACCAACGCTGAAACGGTCACCCGGATCACCTGCCCGACGCTCGTCACCGACAACGAGACCGATGTCGTGTCAACCGGCCAGGGCCGAGTACTTTACGACCGCCTTAGCTGCCCAAAGACATTTCGCCTGTTCACAAAGGCCGAGGGGGCCGAGGGGCACTGCGAAGGCATGGCACCAACCGTGTTCTGGGATGCCGCCTACAACTGGCTGGACACCCTGCTAGCCCGATAGCGTCTCGAGGCGCTGACAATGCGGCGATCGGTCCCGCGCTCGGTCAGGGACCTAGCCTCCCCGTGGCGAGCGCTTCACTGAGCCGGCTTCGCGATCCCTGTCCGGCGAGGCCGAGCTTTGCGTAGACATGCGGCAGGTGTGCCTCGACCGTCTTCAGGATGACGTAGAGAGTCCCGGTCTCCGATCAGCCACGGCACGCCTCAGAGGCGACGGCATGTGGTCCGTAGGACCACGCGTAGATGGGGCTGCCGTCACGAACCATGGGCCCCGACTGCCATGGGCCTACGCTCACCTGGACGCGGTCGCGTTAGGGTCAGAGGTCCATGTGCTTCTCGCCGCAGGCCGACTTCATCGCGGGCGCGGTGATCGCCGGAGTCGGGGTCCAGACGCTGCGCCGGGTGCGCGTGCGGCGCGAACTGATCGTCGGTGCGCTGCCGCTGCTGTTGGGGGTACACCAGCTCGTGGAGGGGTTCGTCTGGCTTGGCCTGCGCGGCGAGGCCTCCCCGGGATTGGGTGACACCGCGAAGGAGGCGTACATCGTTTTCGCGCACGCGATCCTCCCCGCGCTGGTGCCCTTGGGCTTCACCCTGCTTGAGCCCGACCGCCGGCGCGCGCGATGGATGTGGCCCCTCGTCGGTCTCGGCCTGATCTTGGGCCTCTACTTGCTGTGGCAGGTCACCGCCTATCCGGTAGGCGCACAGCTGCAGGCCCGCTGCATCGACTACACGACGCATACTCCGAACGACCTTCTCATCGGCGTGCTCTATGTCCTCGTGACCTGTGGCCCCGCGCTGATCTCGAGCCGGCGTTATCTGCGCTGGTTCGGGGTGGTGAGTCTGGCCGGCGTGATTGCCGCCGCGCTGGTGCGGGTGGATGAACTCACCTCCCTATGGTGCGTATACGTCGCGCTGGTCAGCGTGCTCATCCTCGAGCACTTTCGTCGTCAGCGAGCAATTGAAGCAGCGCCGAGCCGATCCGCGGCCCGGCCAGAACCCCGGCCGACGTAACCCCGGGTCCTCGGGCACGCCCGCGCCGACCCGGTAGACGGCGGCAGGTCGCCCTTGATCGCCGCTTCCTCGCTCAGTGGGCAAGAACATACGTCCCCGGCGCCTTCGCCTGTGCCTTGTGAGCGCGGTTTCCCAACGCCTTCGGCGCCGGCTTGAGCTCACCCGAGCGCTCCTCCAGCCAGCTGTCCCAATCCAACCACCAGCTCCCCGACAGCCTCGGCGCGTGGGCGAGAAACTCCTCCGCGGTGTCTGGTAGCGCGTCGGCGACGCGATAGCTCGCGCGGGATGCGGCGCCCGGGGCAGGAGGCGGATTGACCAGAGCTTGGATGTGACCGCTGCTCGCCACCACGAACCGCCGATTGCCCCCGAACAGCCGCGCTCCGTTGTACGCACTCTCCCACGGGACGATGTGATCGGTCAGTCCGGCCACGAAATACGTATCCACGTCAACTTGCCGGAGATCGACCGGCTGGCCGAGCACCTCGAGTGCACCGGGACGCGTGAACGAGTTATCGAGCCCGATCTGGATGAAATCGCGATGTAGCCCCGCGGCCAGGTGCACCGTGTCCTGGTTCCAGAAGAGGATGTCGAAGGCAGGGGGGTCCTTGCCGAGCAGATAGTTGTTCACGACGTAGTTCCACACCAGGTCGTTCGGGCGCAACCACGTGAGCACACCCTGGAGCGCCTGCCCGTCGAGGTAACCCTTGCGCGCTGACTCAGCGACCGCGGCTGCAGCGACGTCACGGCTGGCAAAGGCGGACATCGTGCCCTCGGTGTCGCTGTCGAGCCCGCACACCATCAGCGTCAGGCTCGCGATCTCATCGAGCTCGCCGCTGGCCGCCAGCTGACCGAGGAGCCCTGCCGTGACGATCCCGCCAGAGCACGCGGCTGCCACGTGCACGTGGCTCTGCTCGGTGATCGACGCGGCCGCGTCGCGCGCCTGAGCGACCGTGTTCGCGTAGCTGTCGAGGTCGAAGTGGCCCTGGGCCTGCTCGGGGTTGCGCCACGAGATGGCAAACGCCTGCTGGCCTTGGCCGACGCAGTGCTCGATCATGCTGCGGCCGGGAGCGATGTCGAGGACGTAGTACTTGTTGATCGTCGGCGGCACGAACAGCAGCGGGACCTCTCGCACCTCCTCGGTCGAGGGCTTGTACTGGATCAGCTCGAACACGTCGGTGCGCAGCACGAGGGAGCCCGGTGAAATCGCGAGGTTGCGGCCGACCTCGAACTTGCCCGTGTCGACCGTCGCCGGAAGCCGTGGGGGAGTGGCGAGGTCGTGCGCAAGCTGTATCGCACCGCTCGGTGAAGCGCCGGTCGCCTCTCGGGGGTGCGATGTCAGCGCGGCCGCTGACGACTCGCCTCAGCTCGGACGTCAGGCTGGCGGCACGCGAGGCCACACGGCCCGGATGGCGGGCGAGCCCGTAACTCACTTTCACCGCAGCACCGGGGGCGAGGAGGCGGGGTGGCCCGCCCGCGGCAGCCTCGGACAGCAGCACGTCCAGTCCAGCGTGTGCCGCCTCAGTGGTCCGGTGGACCCGCGACGGTTTCTCCTGGTCGGCCGTGTTCTCGCGCATATCCCTCCTCAAGCTGGGGTCGAGCACTTCTCGGGGCGACGCGCGGCGGAACGCGATGCCCGCAGCGTGGAGGGCGTCTACGAGGTCATCAATCACCTGAAGGTCAACCTGCTCGGGGCTGATCGCCGCGAGGATGACGAGATCCGCGGTGCGGCGTTGCAGACGCTGATCTGGGACGCCGAGGTTCCCTCGGACTCGATCGACGTCAAGGTGCACGACGGCTGGGTCACGCTCAAGGGTGACGTCAGCTTCCAGTTCCAGAGCGACGCCGTCTACGACGGCGTGTCGAGGCTGTCTGGCGTCGCGGGCGTGACGAACGGGATCAAGGTCACGAACCCGTAACGATGCGAGAGCCTCACCGCTCTGCGCCAGCCGTATCAGTTGCAGTTCACTCACCCCATTCGGACGATGCCGGATCTCCCCGCCGCGTAAATATGCAACCGAGACGCATGGAACCAGACGTCTCATCGACCGGCGCCGCCGAGGTTGCCGGCTCTCGCGATGCCGCGCAGACTGGGGATCGCGCAGCACCCGCCGATGCCGAGCTGCCACACGGGTCGCAGCCTGGATCTTCGGTGTCTGGCCGCCGGCTGATCATGGTCGATGCGCTGATTGCGCTCACGACCGTTCTGGCGGTTCTGGGGATGCTCTCGCTGTGGGCGAACCGGCTGCTGTTCAACCCCGATAATTGGGAGAAGACGAGCACGCAGTTGCTTCAGAACCGCGCTGTTCGCAGCGCCACCGCTAACTACGTCGTCGACCAGTTGTACGCGAACGTCGACGTTCCCGGGCTGATCAAATCGGGGCTGCCGGCGCAGCTGGCGCCGCTCGCGGGCCCGGCTGCTGGGGCGTTGCGAGGCCCGGCAGTTCAGGGCGTCGAGCTCGCTCTGACCCGCCCCGAGGTGCAAAGCCTGTGGGCCACTGCCAACCGTGCGGCCGACCAGACCTTCATCGCGATCGTCAACGGCGGCAAGGGGGGGGTCAAAGTCAACGGCGGCGTAGTGACGCTTGACCTGGCCTCGATCGTTAATGAAGTATCGAGCCGGCTCGGGCTGCCGGCAGATCTCGGGACAAGACTTCCCCCGTCGGTCGCCCACCTGACGGTGTTCAGGTCCGATCAGCTGAGGTACGTGCAAGACGGGGGCAGAGCGGTGCGGTCGCTCGCGCTGTGGCTGACGATCCTCGTCCCGCTGCTCTACGCGTTGGCGATCTTCATCGCTCGCGGTCACAGACGGCGAACGTTGATGACGGCGGGTTTCTCGTTTGTGTTCGCCGGGGTGATCGGGCTGGCTGGCCGCTCGATTCTGGAATCGCAGATCACGAATTCGCTGGTCAGTGACGCGTCGCTGCGCCCGGCTGTCCGCGCCGTCGTAACGATCAGCACGGGGATTCTCGGCCAGATCGCGTGGGCGTTCATCCTGCTCGGACTGGTAGCGGCGGCGGCGGCCTGGTTCGCCGGCCCGGCACGCGTCGCGATGGTCGCGCGTCGCGCAATCGCTCCGTTCCTGCGCGAGCGAACCTGGGAGGCCTTCGCCATCACAACCGTGGTCATGGTGCTGATCTTCATCTGGGAACCGATCCCCTCGACCGGAACGCCGGTCGGCATCCTGGTGTATCTGCTGCTTGCGTGGCTCGGAACCGAAGTGCTGCGCCGGCAGACCGCGGTCGAGTTCCCCGACGCGATGCCAGGTGACGCGAGAGCGGCGATCGGGTCACGACTGCACGCTATTCGCGAACGTCGACACCGCCAGAAGTCACCAGCCCCGCCGCCGGCCACCACGGCTCCGTCGCTCGCGGACCAGCTGGAGCGGCTCGTCGCGCTACGCGATCGAGGGGAGATAACCCCCGAGGAGTACGGCGCCGCCAAGGGACACCTCCTCACGACGAGCGCCTAGTCCCGCTCCCTGGGGTCAGGCGGTGGCGCGCAGGTAGGTGAGCACCGCCAGCACGCGGCGGTGATCGTCGTTGGTGGCAGGCAGGTCGAGCTTGGCGAAGATGTTGGAGATGTGCTTCTCGACCGCTCCCAGCGTGACTACCAGCTCGCGGGCGATGGCCGCGTTGCTGCGCCCCTGGGCGATCAGCTCGAGCGTCTCGCGCTCACGGGAGGTAAGGGCGTCCAGCTGGCTACCGGCGGTTGACCGGTGGCGTACGGACACCAGTGCGCTGACCACCTCACGGTCCAAGACGGTGCCGCCGGCGGCGACACGCTGCACCGCCTCGATGAATGTCCGCACCTCGCTGACCCGCTCCTTGAGCAGGTAGCCGACGCCGCTCTCGCCAGCGGCCAGCAGCTCGCCCGAATACGCCGGCTCGACGTATTGCGAGAGCACCAGGATGGCGAGCTCGGGATGGCGGCGCCGTGCCTCCAGCGCGGCCCGGATCCCTTCGTCGGTGAAGGTCGGCGGCAGGCGTACGTCGCAGATCGCCAGGTCCGGCTTGTGGCCGTCGACGATCCGCAGCAGGCCGTCCGCGTCCTGCGCCTGCGCGACGACCTCGATGTCGTTCTCCTGCAGCAGGGCGATGATGCCCTCGCGCAGCAGCGCGAGGTCCTCGACGATCACCACTCGCACGGGAGGACCGCTCTGATCGTCGTTCCGTCCCCGACCGGGCTGGTCACCTGCAGCCAGCCGTCGAGCGCCTCCAGGCGCTGGCGCAGGCCGGTGAGTCCGCCTCCGTGAGGGTCGGCGCCCCCCAGCCCGTCATCGGCGATGACGATCCCCAGCTCTCCGTGCTCTGCCCACATCGTCACCCTGACGGCGGCGCCGGGTGCGTGCTTGGCCGCATTGGTGAGCGCCTCCGCAACCACGAAGTAGGCGGCCGTTTCGACCACGGGCGGGGGGCGGCGGGGAATGTCGACGTTGACCGAAACGGTCGCTCCGGTGCGGTCGGCCAGCGACTGCACCGCTGCCTCGAGGCCACGGTCGGCCAACACCGGCGGGGAGATGCCGCGTGCGAGATCACGCAGCTCGGCGATCGCCGCCGTGGCCTCCTCCCGCGCTGCTCGTACCAGTGCCGCGGTTTCTGGGTTGTCGGCGAGTCGCTCCTCGGCGCGACCCAACTGCATGCTCAGCGCCACCAGCCGGGCCTGAGCGCCGTCGTGCAGGTCGCGCTCGATCCGCCGCAGTTGGGACGCCTGCACGTCCAGGACTCCGCTACGCGTGCGCGTGAGCTCGTCGACGCGCACCTCCAGCGAACGCTGCTTCGGCCGCATGATCACCCAGCCCAGAGTCCACAGCGCGGCGAAGCCGAGCATGGCCCACACGGGCCAGAAGTAGCCCATCCCCGTCACCAGCCAGATCACCACGACCGCCGCCGATAGCACGATGCCGGCCGCTTCGATGCCCGCCAGCACGCGGTCGCTGTTCCGCGGGTGCCGCCAGGCCCAGCGAGCGCCGCCGAGCAGCCCGAGCGGGATGGCCAGGCCGATCGCGACCCATATCGGCCAGAAATACCCGACCCCGGTCAGCATCCACACGAGCACTGTGAAGACCAGCAGTAGAGCGGACGGCAGCAGCGCCGCCCGCTCCACCAACGGCCGAGCCCTCACGCTGGGGCGTTGATCACTCATGGATCGCCTCGAGCATCGCCACGTCCGACAGATGATCCCAATCGGCGTCGCGCCGGGAGCGTCCTGACCGCCGGAGCCCGGCGGGGGCTCCGTGCAGCCCGCGGTCGCCGAGCAGCGTGAGCACGGCCGGCAGCGCCACCGCCCGCACGACCGTGGCGTCGAGCGCGATCGCCGCCGCCAGCCCGATCCCGAGCTGCTTGAACTCCAGCAGGGGGAGCGTGGCGAAGACAGCGAACACGGCCACCATCACGATCGCCGCGCTGGTTACCGTGCTCCCGGTGGACCCCAGCGCCTCAGCCGCCGCTGCCCGAGCGCTTGCCCCGCCCCGGCGAGCCTCCGCGGCGCGCTCCAGCACGAGCACCGTGTAGTCCATCGACAGCCCGAACAGCACCACGAAGGCGAACAGGGGCAGCCAGTTGACGACCGCGCCGTCGGACGTGAAGCCCAGCAGCGACTGGGCCCAGGTGTGCTGGAAGACGGTGACCAGCACCCCGAAGGCCGCGCCGACCGACAGGAGGTTCAGGGCCATCACCGACAGTGCCAACAGCGGCGATCGGAACGTGCCGACCAGGAGCACAAATGCCAGGGCCAGGACGAACGCGATGACCAGCGGAGTGATCGTCGACAGCCGTTGGGTGAAGTCGACGTTCTCGGCGTCGTCTCCGGTGAGCTGGGCACGTGCTCCGGGGATCAGCCGCGCGGTCGCCGGCCCCAACCGGCTGCGCAGCGTCTGCACGTTGCGCTTGGCGACGGTGAGGTCGCCGCTGGGGACCGGGATTGAGACCAGGGCGGTCTCGCCGGTGCGCGACACGCGCACCGAGACCTCGCCACGCCCGCCGCTGATCCTCCGGCCTGCGCGACCGAGCGCCATCAGCTCAGCCCTCGACGTCGGAGTGCCGAGTCCGCGGCCGGTGACGACCAGCTGCCCGATCTGCGATGAGCCGGGGAACGCTTGCTCGACCGCGTGCTCGGCGACCAGGACCGGTGTCTGGGCCGAAGCGTCGCGGTCACCGGGGGCGGCGGTGCGCATGCCGAGGACCGGCAGAGCCAGGCCGACCAGAACGATCAGCGCCAGCGCCAGCGCCAAGCGGGGATGGCCGGTGACCACACCCGCGAACCGCGACCACAGTGTCAGACGGGAACGGCGGGCGTGATCGGATCGATGATCGCGGCGTCCCGACAACCGGCCGCGATCGACTCGCTCGCCGAGCAGGGCGAGCACCGCAGGCAGCACCGTGAGCGAGCCGATGACCGCGATCACCACCACCACGATCGCTCCCAGCGCCATCGAGGTGAACACGCCGAAGCCGGTGAACAGCAGTCCCGCCAAGCCGATCACGACCGTCATGCCGGCGACGACAATGGCGCGGCCGACGGTCGAGGCGGTGGCGTCCAGGGCCGCGTCGGGGCCGGCTCCGGCGCGGCGCTCGGCACGCTCACGACGGATATAGAACAGCGAATAATCGACGCCCACTGCGAGCCCGATGAGCACCACGACCGGCGCGGTGGACGATCCATTGGGCGCGACATGCGATACCAGGCCAAGGGCGCCCAGCGCGGCGCCGACCGATGTCATGCCGAGCAGCAGCGGCACGAAGGCGGCCACCACCGCCCCGAAGGCGAGCACCAGGATCAACAGCGTGATCGGCAGCGCGATCAGCTCGGCGCGGTGCAGGCCGTCATCGACGATCTGATTCATGGCCCGGTCGATGGAGGCGCCTCCGGACTCCTGGACGCTGACGCCCGGCGACTGGTGTGCGACCGAGGAGACCAGACCCTCCAGCGGCGCCACCTGCGTGTCGGCGTCGCTCGCCGCACCGCGCAGCATGACCACAACCAGAGCGGTGCGCCCCCCGGCGCGGGACAAGCCCGCAGTCTGTCGCGGCGTTCGCACTGCCCGCACCGTGCGCAAGCTGCGGGCACGCCGGCTCAGCGTGGCCACGACCGCGGCAGTCCGCGTCGCGGAGCTCGAGCGCACGAGCACGTTCTCGGTGGCGGGATCGGCCAACCCGGCTGAGGCCAGCCGGGCCTGCGCGTGGGCGGCCTCGCCGACGCCGGAGGCGGAGTTCGACAGCGTGCGGGTTCCGCTGAGCGAGCCGAGCACGACGCACGCAGCGATCAGCGCCAACCACATGGCGATCGTGAGTCTTGGCCGGCGTGACGCACCACGCGCGGCCGCACGGACAAACCGTGCCAGTGGGGCGGGCGGGTCCTCTGCGGACCGTTCCGAGTGAGGGGGAATACGGCGTGTATGTGACATGTCCAGCACCCTGCCTGCGCAACGAGTGCGCGTCGCTGGGGCCAGCAGGCGTACCGAGGCCTGCCAGCCCCCGAGCCGCGACTGGGGCTAACCCCGGTCGACTGCTGGCGGCAGTGGCCCGCGGACGCTGGGGCGCATGTCGTAGCTCCCCCAGCGGAAGCCAGTGGGGTGTGGCTCCGGCAGGAGCGGCGAGCGCGGAAGATGGACCGCCTCAACCTGCAGGTTGTACCCCACGGGGGCGAGGTCGTTCGGGCCATCGGGATGGAACAGCGAAGCCAGGTATTGGAGCTGCCCACGTCCCGGACCCTGTTCAAACATGCCCCCGCCGTACGCGCCGATGCCGTGCGCCGTGCAGTAGTCGTAGGCCTCGAACAGCCGGCGGACGCTGCCGAAGCGCGCGGGCTTGAAGTTCAGCATGCCGGGTGGCCATGGCAATGCCTGGATGTCGTCAACCGAGTGGATTGGCTCGTCCCAGGTGATCCGGTTTTGGTGGCGGTCGAGCAGTTCGATGGTGTGGTCGGCCACGACAGGATCCTCGATCCATGCGCCGGGCAGCCCCTCGAACACGCGACGGTAGAGGTCGAGGTCCGCGTCCATGGCGACGCTCAGGTTGCGGTAGTGACCCTTCATATCGACCACATCGACGCAGCCGAGCCGCGCCAACTCTGCGAGCAGGTCCTCATCCCAGCTTGGGATGGGATCGAGCTTGAAATGCAGACCGGGATCCACTCTGAGCAGTGCCTGCAGGGGGGCGAGGCTGGCGGGGTCACCGATCCGGGTCGACACTACGAAGGTGAGGGGCTTCGCCACCCGCCCGACCGCGTCCTCCAGCGAGAGCCCGTTTTGGCGTAGGGCGAGGTCGAGCGCTGCGCTCTCGAACGCCCACCGGCGGTAGAAGCGGGCGCTTTCGCGGATCGGCTCGACCGGGAAGAGGTCGGCAAGCCCCAGCAGCGTGGAGAATTCCTCCACGGTGCGCCTCCCGCGCAGCCACGAGAGGTCGCCCGCGCGGCGAAGCTGCTCGATCTGATCGATCTGATCCCAGGTGATGTCCTCGCCCTCTCCCTCGTGGCCATTCCCGGTCAGCCGGACGACGATCGAGATCTTGGTGAATCCGCTCGAGGTGTCGCGCGCCAACGGCAACAGCTCGCAATGCTCGATCTGAACGGGCAACTCGGCGACGCGCGAGTACGTCGCATCTGTGCCGCTCCCAACAGGGTGGCCTTCGCCCGGCGGGTCAGCTATCTCGGGTTCAGGGGCGGACACGGAGCCTGGAGCCATCTTAGTTCTTCGGCGACTCCCCACAATCCATGCGACACCCTGCAGCACGCCTCGAGAGACCGGTTCTTAGGCGTCGGCTCTGAAAAGTCCATTCCGTCCTGTTAGCTTTCCCGCGTGGAAACCAGGCGTGAGCTGCTCCTGATCGCCGACATCGGCGGCTACACGGAGTACATGCAGTCCCACCGGACCATCCTCGGGCATGCGGAGGCAGCCACGACGCGCCTGCTCAAGCGGGTGGTCGATGCGGCCGGCGACTTCGACCTGATCGAGATCGAAGGCGACGCGGCCTTCCTCTCGCGCGAGGCCGACCCACTGGATGGCGAGGCGATGTCGCCGTCATCACCGACGCTGTCGTCGCCATGCACCGCGCGTTCCACGTGGAGCGGCGGCTCGTCGAGCTCAACCTGTGCCCCTGCGACGAGCTGCACTCAGACGAGCGAGCTGAAGCTGAAGTTCGTCGCCCACGTCGGCGAGGTCGCAATCCAAAAGATCAAGCGACGGCGAAAGCTCGTCGGCATCGACGTGATCTTCGTCCATCGCCTGCTCAAGAACCCTGTCCAGGTGTCCGAGTACGTCCTCGTCTCCGAGGAGCTCTACCAGACCGGCGGCATGTCTCCGTCCGACCACTCGGTGCATGAGATCGTCGCAGGACCTCGAGGGAATCGGACCCGTGCGCACCTACTTCGTGGAGATCGAGGACCTCGCCGGGCCCCACGCTCCGATCCCGGATCCCTCGTCGCTGCGGCGGGTCGGCGAGACCGTGGGCATGCTGGGCCGGGGGCTGCGGTACAAGCTCCGCCCGCGACGTCCACCTGATACGGCTCCCGCTCACTGATACCTCCGCCGCACGGGCGTGCTCCAAGCCGGCTCAGTCAGCGTCGCTGCGCGCCGCTCGCCGCTCGGCGTCCGCCGTAAGCCTGGCCGTCACGACCTCTTCGCCTGCAGCCAAGCTGGCGGGATATCCGGTCACTGCGGTCAGGTACGGGTTGCGCTGCAGAACGCTCGCGCGCATGGTGTGTATCCGCGGATGCGCGAACGGTGGCCGTTCGCGGTTGGTCGCGCAACAGCGCGATCTCGCCGAAGCAGTCGCCGGTGTCCGAGCATCGCGACGATGCGTCCGTCGTGGACCACCTCGGCCCGACCGGACTCGACGATGTAGAAGACGCTCGCCGGGCTCGCCCTGCTGGAACACCGTCTGCCGAGGTGCGAACTCGGCGTGCTCGAGCCGGGCCGGCGAGCTGTTCGATCGTTGCCGCCGGGAGCGCAGCCCAGCATGCGAACTCGCACGCAAGATCTCGATGTCCGCATCGCGAACGACGCATCCGTGCATCGAGCCGGCGCAGCGCGGGCCAGCTGGCGGCCACGGCCAACGGCGCCAGCAGGCCGATCGCCACGAAGCGCGAGGCGAATGCCGAGCAGCTCGATGACCAGCGGCGCGACCAGGCCACCGGCCGCGACCCCGAGCGTGAGGATCGCCTCGAAGCCCGCGAACATGCGCGCCAGGACGGTCTCGTCCGCCAGCCGGGCCAGCAGCGTGAAGCCGCCGACGTCGATCAGCGCGTTGCCGATGCCGACCAGGCCGAGCAGGACGATCGCCGCCGCCTGCTCGGGAACGACGCCGATCAGGGCGAGCGGCGCGCCGAACAGCGCGATCGCCGACGCCGAACCAGCTGGCGAGTCCGCCACGTCGGACCACCCCGAACGCGAAGATCGAGCCGAGCACGCCACCTGCTCCGACGGCCGCATTCAGGACACCGACGCCCGGATCTCCCGTGTGCAGCAGGTCGATTGCCACCACCACTGCGAACACGGACAGGCAGCCGCGCGTGAACGTCTGCACCACCCCGAGCCCCGTGATCAGCCCGAGCGCGCGATCGGCCGCGATCGTCGTGAAGCCCTGGAGCATCTCGCGGCCGCCGCCGCCCGCTGGTCGCCGCTCGTGGCGGCGCGTCATACGAAGCGCGACGACGACCAGACCGGCCAGCAGCGACGCACCGGAGCACGCGGCGAAGACTGCGGCCGGTCCGCTCGCCGCCAGCAGGACGGCGGCGACCACCGGGCCGCCGAGCGTGGCGAGCGAGTCCAGCATGCCGCGAACGGCGTTCGCGCTCGTCAGCTCTTGAGGAGACTTCGCCAACGCGGGCAACAGCGCCGAGTGCGCCGGTCGAAAGAGCGTCATGGCGACCGTGGCGACGACGGCGAAGCAGTAGGTCGCCGCCGACCGGGCCCCCGGCAGCCGTCACCACCGCAGCACATCCCAGCATCGCGGCGCGGACGACTCCGACGCAGACCAAGACTCGCTCACGACGAACCCGGTCGGCCATCGTCGCCAGGAACGGCGCGAGCAGCGCCGCGGTCGCCATGCGGGCGGCCGTGACGCGCCGACCGCCGCGACGCCGCCGTTGCCGAACGCCACGACGGCGAGCGCGACCATGAACGCGCTCTCGCCCGCCCACATCGCGGCGAACGAGATCTGGGCGCGGCGGAGCGGCCCGCTGTGCGCCACAACTTCGAGCGCGCCCGTCCAATCGCGAAGCCTCGGGGAGAAACGAGTTACCACGACGCGCTGTCCGGCTGCTCACGGATGCCGTGAACTAGTGACGGGGCACCCGTCGGGGGCTGACGTTGCGCGGTCGGCGAGACGAGTGCGCGGTCCTCGATCGGCTGCGTGAGGGAGTACGGGCTGGGCGCAGCACTGTGCTCGTAGTACGGGGTGAGGCAGGAGTGCGGGATGGCGCGGTCGGTCGTCGGCGGTCACCGCCGGCGATCCGACCCTGGCCCAAACGGACGTGGGTACTGCTCACCCAAGCGGAGCCCGTTTGTCGGCGCTGAGCTCCTTGAGGTAGTCGCACACGGCCAGACCGGTCGCCGCGTTGGCCTTGCGCAGCTCTCGGAAGCTGACCCAGTCCCCGGCGAAGGTACGCACTCCCTTTTCGAAGCTCTCCCAATCGCCGGTGAAGTACAGCCGAGCCAGCGTCGCATCGTCAGTGGCGCCCCTGATCACGAGGCATCGGATGAAGCCGCGATTGTCGGGGTACGCATCCTCCCGCTCGTATCGGCCGTCGGTCGCCTTCCGGGTCCAAGTCGGCGTTTGACGGCGAACCCGGTCTCGTACATCGCGCCTTTCTCCCTTTCTTGGCGAACAAACGGCAGTCTGGACGACGGCGAGTTCCAGCTCGCCCGATCGGCGTCCTGGCAAGATAGCGACATGGAACGTGTGCTTGGAATCGGTGGATACTTCGTGCGGGCCGCCGACCCGGTGGCCCTGGGCGCGTGGTATCGCGATTGCCTAGGCCTGGACGCCGATGAGAACGGCCTGTGGCGTCAGGAAGCCGGGCTGACGGTGTTCGCGACGTTCGAGTCCGAGACCGACTACTTCGGGTCCCGCGCCCAGCAGACCATGCTCAACTTCCGGGTCCGCGACCTGGATGCGATGCTCGCGCAATTGCGCGCCAAGGGAGCGGACGTGGCTAACGAGACGCAGGACATGGAGGGTGTCGGTCGATTCGGCTGGGTCACCGATCCCGAGGGCAATCGGGTCGAGTTGTGGCAGCCCGCCTGACCGCGACTTCACGCAGGCGGTGACGTGCTGGTGGCCAACCAGCGTCCTCGCGCACGTGCGCCGTGTCGTGCCGACGAACTGAAGCCGCCGGCAGCGCGATCGCGTTGTCGAAACGTAACCTCCGCACGAGAAGCTGCGAATGTGGGAGGTTATGAACGGAAACCAGCGTTCAATGCGCCGATACATCGAGGGCTTCAACTAGGAGGAGACGTGCTACGCAGGATCAAACAGCTAGGCCCGATGGGCATTTCGCTGATCGCATTGTTCGTCGTTCTTGGTGGAAGTGCTGCGGCGACGACAGGCTTCATCATCACCAGCACCGACCAGATCCAGCCGAGCGTGCTCAGCCAGTTGAGAGGTCGCAGGGGTCCGCAAGGGCCGCCAGGCCGGCAGGGTCCGCGAGGCCTGCGAGGTCCCGCAGGCCCGTCGAGCCGCTCAAACAGTGCAGGCACTTCGCTCGGTGGAACTCAGGGACCGGCAGGTCCGGCTGGCCCCCAAGGACCGCAGGGAATTCGTGGACCGGCAGGCAAAGAGGGTCAGCAAGGAGCAAAGGGACCGAAGGGTCCCGCCGGAGCGAAGGGGCCAGCGGGTCCGCAAGGCGTCCCAGGTATCACTGGAATGTCGCTGAGCCGTCTCGTAGTAAAGGACACCGGACCCATGCCCGTGCCGGCTGGAGGGGCCGGAGGCGGACAGGCGTCCTGCCCGGCCGGCTATGTGCTCATCAACGGCGGATGGAGTAGCAGCGGCGGCGATTTCGTTGTGACAGCGGAAGGCGAGACAGAAGTTCCGATCGGTCAAACACCGGTCCAAGCCGAGTCCGTCAACCTACAGAACAACGCGAACGTGGCCATCACGGTTGACGTTTGGGCTGACTGTTACCCCGCGCTCCCGTAAGGCCGAGGGCCGGCGAACGCAGACTCCACGAGCTCGAGCGAGCGGGCTTCGCACGGTGTTGACTCGCGCTGGTGCGCCACGAAGATGCGCATGTGAGTCGGTCTCGCATCCTGGATCGCTGCGTTCGTCGCCCTCGGGCTTGGGGCGGTGTCACAGAGCCGCGGCCAGGTGGCGGTGGCGCCGTGCTCGGCCACGCCACGGTTGCGGGCCAGCCCGGTTTCTCCGCGTCGGACCTGGACGGCTTCAGAGCAGCCGGCTGATCGCCACCCACACGCTCCAGTTGACGACAGATTTCGGCGACACCCTGGCCGACGATGTCAGGTTCTCGATGCCGGCCGACGTCAGCGTGATCCGCCCCCTGGCGACATCAACGCCGGCCCGTCGGGCGTGATCTTCTTCTCAGACCAGTCGGGCGCGGTGCCGGTGACGATCACCTGGACACGGACGACGGCAATGGCGGGACGTGTGCGGGCAATGCGTCGACCATCCTCCAGCTCCAGCCCGCGACGCGGATCGGCCGGATGAAGAACATACGCGCAGCCGAGCATCAGCATCCAAATCTCAAGTTCGATCTGCTGTGGAGTTCAGTACTCGTTCTTGAGGTTGAAGTAGGAACCGCGAATGGTTCCGGCCAGCTTCGACTTCTGCCTCGCGAACTTGAACCGCGAGGCCAGCTCCGCGGGGACTTCCATCCCGTCGGACAGCTTGAACCCGACAGCGCGCTTATCGGGGCCGTCGACCGTGTACATCACGTTGATCGAGAGACCGCTCTCGTAGAAGACGTAGGCCATTCGGATGTTCTCGACCTGGAAGCTCGTAGCCTCGAGAGGGCGAGACGAGATGACGATGTCGCGCTCTTCCTTAAGGATCCGGTGCACCCAGTCGATGGTCGCCTTGGCGTTGCTCGCAGACTCCACTGTGAAGACGTGGTCGTACTTGTTCTTGAAGTAGCGGGCCTCGTTCGCCCGCAGACCAGCGAGCGCGGGGGCGACCGGCGACGACTCGAGACCGACGGTCGAGACGCTGTTGAAATCCACGGTGTAGGGCATGATGCACTCCCGAGCTCGCCAAGGTATGTCCGTTTACGTCGGTCGTACGCTACCCCAGCAGGGCGCGGTTGCGTGCCGCCAAGCAAGACCTGCCGTGCCGTTAGCGCGGCGAGGATTTCGTCGAGCCAGTCGTACATTCGCTGCTCGAGCAGGGAGCGTCCCATCGGTTGGCAGTGCAGGCCGGCTCCCTCGGCTTTGGTGAACGTGGCGAGCAGTTTGGGTCCGCGCACCGTGTCGTAGAGCTGCTGTGATTGTCCGGGCCAGAACTGTTCGCCTTCGGGGTCGGTGATCATGATCGGCGCGTTGATCTGCTTGACGAGGTCCCCGAGGCGGTACTGCTCGACGGTCTTGAACGTGGCGTAGGCAGACGGCTGGTCGCCGTAGGGCTTGGCGCGCCACGCGAACTCCTGTTGCATCGCCGGCGACATCTCCTGGCTGCCCGCTTCGATCGCGGCGTTGATCCGGATTCGTCCTCGGCGTCGAGCAGGGCGACCAGCTCGGTGGGGATGTGGTCCTTCCATGAGGTTGAGACGTCGACCACGCCCGGGTCGGCGATGAGTGCCGCCAGGCGGTGCTCAACTCCGCGGCTCGGGGCACCCAATACCCCGCTTGGCTGGCTCCGTAGAGCACGATCTTCGACGCGTCGACCTCGGGACGATCACTGAGGAAGTCCACCAATGGTGTGATCACCTGCTCCCAGTCAGGTCGGAACGGAACGTGGCGCTCAAACAGCATGCTCTGCTGGCCGGGACCGTCGAAGATCACGGTGTTGTAGCCGCGATCCAGGCCGGGCTGACCCAGTCCTGGCCACAGGAATGTCATCGGGCCATCGCTGCCGTTGTTCAAGATCACGGTCGGGCGCGGGGCCCGGTCATCGGCCGGGACGAACAGGTAGCCGGGCAGGTCGCTGTCCTCATAGGGGATCGCGATCGGGATCGCGGCGGGTCGAGCAGACCGACGTGCTCGGCAAAGCATCTGCGGTGTGCGGCGAACAATACGGTCAGCTGCGCGTCGGGGTTCTCGGTTCCATCCACGAACACAAATGAGGCGGCGTAGTACACGGCGGCGCGCAGGTACGCCTGACGCGCACTGACCCGGTGCCCAGCCTTGAGGCTTGCCTCGCCGATCGCCTCGGATACGTTCGGCCAGCGCCCGCCATTGCGTGACCCAGCTCGTAGCGTCGCCATCGCTGATGTTGGCAACGGCGGTCAGCATCTCCCCGATGTCGCCGGCGCCGTAGTGGATGCCTCCGAACAGAGATCGCGTCTCGAAGTCAAACGACGGATCTGTGAAGAATTTCCGACATGTTGCTCCCTTCGGTGGACGAGTTTTCTCACCGGCGCTGACACAGCGGCGCGGCGCTCCCGTGGGGGGCCGGTCTGGCTCGTTGGCACGCGCATCCGTAGTCGGGTGAAACCAGGGCTGCTCAGGACTACGGATGGCGGCGATCCGCTCGAGTCATACGATCAGCGTGCTGATTTGCTGAATACCGAAGGGGCTCGGTCCATGCGGAGCGAGCGGGAAGGAGGCACAAATGTCAGCCCTCAAGACCGATGGTTCGAGCACGCAGGCGCCGCTGGTCAATGAGTCGACGTTTACGTATGGGCGCAGGAGCGTTCCTACCAGGGCGCCGGCTGGATTGTGTTCGCGGCGATCATGTTCGTGCTCGCCGGATGCCTCAGCATCATCTGGGGCATCGCGGCCGTTTCGAGCTCGCACTTCTTCGTGGCCAACGCAACGTACATCCTCAGTGGTTTGAACACCTGGGGCTGGGTCGCGATGTGCTTCGGAGTGGTCGAGTTCGTCGCCGCAGCGTCGATTTGGCGCGGCGATAAGTTCGGGCGCTGGTTCGGGATGGTCGTCGCCGGCCTCGCCGCGATCGTGGCGATGCTGACGATTCCGGCGTACCCGTTCTGGTCGCTGACGCTGGTTGCGCTGTACGTCCTGGTGGTCTACGGCCTCGCTGTCTACGGCGGCAAGCCTGATCTGACCAGGTACATTCCAACCGCCCGCGGCGGTCTCCCAACCGAGGCCGCCCGCGAGGCGTTGTGTGCCGACCCTGGCCGGCTGGCACGGCGTGCCTTGGCTGG